>NZ_JBVKBG010000005.1:0-1039436 GCF_055657265.1 Streptomyces sp. NPDC107575
AGACGATCGTCGCGATCAACAAGGACGCCGAGGCGCCGATCTTCGACCTCGTCGACTACGGCGTCGTCGGCGACCTCTTCGACGTCGTCCCCGCCTTGACCGAAGAGGTCAAGACCCGCAAGGGTTAAGGGAGTTCAAGTCCACCGCCGCGCCCGGGAAGACCATCATGTCTCCTGGGCGCGGCGGCGTGCGTAGTGCCCGGCCGCGCCCAGCGCGCCCGCGATGAGGACGCCGCCCAGGGCGAGTTGCGCGACGCTCAGCGTGCCCAGCGAGCCGCCGTCCCCGGCCTTCACGCCGCCCAGTTCGGTGCTCCCCCGCCCCGACACGGTGAGCGTCTGCCGCACCTCGGTGCCGCTCTCGCAGGTCACGGTGATCGGGAAGGTCCCGGACCTGGCGCCCGTCGGCACCGTGAACTGACCCGTGACGGAACCCTCCTGCGTCGCCGTCTGCAAGGGGAACTCTCCGGCCCCGAGACTGTCGGCGTCACCCGCTGCGGTCCGGTCCTCGCCGCAGCCGCTCGTGCTCGCCGTGACGCTCGCGCCCGGCCCCGGGTCGGCGGGCACGAGCTCCAGCGTTCCCGAGGAGTCGGCCATCGGCGGGCTCTCGGTCCACGAGGTGTCGGTCTCCCAGGGGTCGTCGTCCGCGGCCCAGGCGGCGGGGCATGCCAGCGCCCCGAAGGCGAGTGCGGCCGCGGCGACGGCGGCGGTCGGCCAGGACGCGGTGCGGCCCATGCGGATCCTCTCGGCGGGCCCGGTGGCCGGACCACGGTTGTGCGGATGCTCCGCGACCGATCCCACCGCGTGGACGCGCCCACCGCCTGTCGAGGCGTCGAGTCGGGTGACAAGGACGCCCGCGGAACCCCGTAGAGCCGCCGCGAGCTCCTGTCCTCGCCTACATGATCCGTCCGTGCGTCCGATGCGCCTCGACCAGCTTGACCCGCGCCGCCTCCAGCCGGTGCGCCATCACCTCGGCCACCGCGTGCAGCACCGCCACGCCGAGCCGCGGCTCCTGCTCGCACAGCGTGCGGACGGACGAGCCGTCGAACTCGTAGGCCCGCACGGGGCTGAACGCCTCCGCGCCGAAGTCCCACTCGTACGGCTCGAACAGCCAGGACCAGCCCAGCAGGTCGCCGGGGCCGAGCGGATCGATGGGCAACAGGGCCCGGTCGGAGACGCGGACGTCGAGGGTGACCATCCCGGTCCGGATGATCCAGAACCGGTCCGCCCGGTCCCCCTCCTCGAAGATCCGGGTGTCCTGCGCGAACGAGACCTCTTTGGCCAGGGGCATCAGCCGGTCCCGGTCCGCGTGCGAGAGCCGGTTCAGGAGTCGTGTCTGGGCCGTCATGGCGGCCACCTCCACCGTCGTGTCATTCCAGCGTACGTACGTCACGTTCGTGGCCCGCCCGGCTCGGCGGGGAGGATCACGGCCGCCCCGGGCGGAGCGGCCGTCACCCGAACAGCGTATTTCCGGGGCGTACCGCGCGCACCTCGTGGCAGGCGTCCCCCGTGTGCGGAGGCCGTATGGCGTACGTGGAGCGCGGTTGCGCCGAGCCGGTCCTACGTTTCCGGCATGGCGTCATTCTTCCGCTTTCGCCCTGCCCTGAGCAGGGCCGTTGTCACCTGCGGCGTGTGCGCGACGGTGTCCGTCGGCACCGCCGTCGGCCCGGCCGTCGCCGATCCTCCGGTGCCCGACCCGCCCGCGCCGCCGTCGTCCCTGACCGCGCTGTCGTGGGAGGTCATGGACGCGCGCACCGGTGACGTCCTCGCCGCGAAGGCGCCGCACCGCAGGCTGCCGCCCGCGAGCACCCTCAAGACCCTGTTCGCCCTGACGGTGCTGCCGAAGCTGCGTCAGGACGAGGTGCACCGGGCGACGTACGGGGATCTCTCCGACGTCTCCGAGGGCAGCAGTCTCGTCGGGGTCGACGAGGGGCACCGCTACACGGTGGCCGACCTGTGGCGCGGCGTGTTCCTCAGCTCCGGCAACGACGCCGTGCACACACTCGCGCACATGAACGGCGGCGTCTCCCGCACCGTCGCGCAGATGCAGGCGACCGCCCACCGGATCGGCGCCCGCGACACCCAGGTCCGCTCCCCCGACGGCTACGACACGCCCGGCCAGTTCTCCTCCGCCCACGATCTGGCGCTGATCGCGAGGGAGGGCCTCAAGAACCACGACTTCCGGCGCTACATGGCCACGAAGTGGGCGCGTTTCCCGGCGTCCGGCGGCCCTCGGGCGTTCGGCATCGAGAACACCAACCGGCTGCTCGTGGGCTCACACGGGGTGGCGCCGTATCCGGGCCTGATCGGGGTCAAGAACGGCTACACGTCGAAGGCCGGCTGCACCCTGGTCTCCGCCGCGACCCACGCGGGGCAGACGGTCCTGGTGACCGTCATGAACCCGCAGGCCGAGGACTTCAACGCGGTCTACGAGGAGAGCCGCGCGCTGCTCGACTGGGGCGCGGAGGCGGCGCCGTTGCACGCCCGGCAGGCGGAGGCTTCCCGGCCGCTGTCGGCTCCGCAGCAGTTGGCGGCGGCCGTTCCGGCGCCCGCGCCCGCCACGGGCGCCATGGCGGCTGCCGACACGTCGGGCGGGCTCGGCCGCCACCTCGGCGCGGCGGCCGGGCTGCTCGCCCTGGCGTCCGTGCCGGTGCTCCTCGGCAGGCGGCTGCGCCGACGACGCCGGCAGAGCGGGGCCCACTGATGCCTGCGATAGCCGAATCGTCTCCTGCCGTGCAGCGCCGCCGCCCCACGTGGTCCTTCCTCGCGGCGACGCTGCTCGCCGGCGTACTGCTGGTGCACCACGGGATCTCCGGTGACGGGCCGCCGCAGCCCGACCCCGGGGCGGCGAAGCTCGGCACCAACACCCCGCCGGCCGACCCGCTGCCCGCCGCGACGCCGCAGCGCATCCGCATCCCCGAGATCGGTGTGAACGCGCCGCTGACGCGCGTCGGCCGGGACCCGGAGGGCTGGCTGGACGCGCCGCCGCCGGACAGGGCGAATCTGGCGGGCTGGTTCCCTGGCGCGGTCACGCCCGGCGAGCGCGGCACCGCGGTCGTCGACGGGCACGTGGACAACGCCGAGGGCCGCGCCGTCTTCTACGGCCTCGGCGCGCTCAAGAAGGGCGAGCACATCGAGATCGACCGCTCGGACGGGAAGACGGCCGTGTTCGAGATCCACGGCATCGACGTCGTCGACAAGAAGCGCTTCCCGTCCCGCCGGGTCTACGGCGGTACCGGCCTGCCCGAACTCCGCGTCATCACCTGCGGCGGCACGTACAGCAAGAGCACCGGGTACGCGGGCAACGTCGTGCTCTACGGGCTGCTCACCTCGGTCCGCGACCGTACGTGACGTGCACCTTTTCAGTCGTGCGGGGCCTCTCCTGTCACCCGGTGGTCCGCGTGGCTCAGCGCCTCCGTGACCAGGCGCCGCAGGTGTCCGTCGGTGAGCCGGTAATGCATGTGCCGACCCTCGCGGCGCGCCTCGACCAGGCCCGCGAGGCGCAGCTTCGCCAGGTGCTGGCTGACGGCCGTGCGCGAGGCCGCTACGCGGTCGGCGAGCGAGCCCACGTCCGACTCCTCCAGGGCGAGCAGCCACAGCACGTGCAGCCGGGTCGCGTCCGACAGCAGGGCGAACACCCGTGTCGCCTCGGCGAGTCGGGCGGCGTCGGGCTCGCGCGGGTGCGCGACGGCCGCGTGGGCCGCTGCGGGGGTCGGGTCGCTTGCGGGCATGGCCCCAGCCTAGAGCCCTGATCATGGAGCTCTTGTGCGAACGGACCACCCCGGGGTTTCATACTCGTCATGTGCGCAGGTGCGCACATGACGAGTATTCTGGCGACGCAGCCTTCGGGAGGGGCCCGCATGCTCACGGTTCTGCGCCACCGCACGTACCGCCGCCTGTTCGGCGCCCAGGTCGTCGCCCTGGTGGGCACCGGCCTCGCCACCGTCGCGCTCGGGCTCCTGGCGTACGACATCGCGGGGGCGGACGCGGGGGCCGTGCTCGGCACCGCGCTCGCGATCAAGATGACGGCGTACGTTCTGGTCGCCCCGCTGGTGGGGGCGTTCGCGGAGCGGCTGCCGCGGCGCGCGGTGCTGGTGGGCTCCGATCTGCTGCGGGCGGCCGTGGCCCTGATGCTGCCGTTCGTGGACCAGGTGTGGCAGGTCTACGTCCTGGTGTTCGTGCTGCAGTCCGCCTCGGCCGTGTTCACGCCCACCTTCCAGGCGCTGATCCCGGACGTGCTGCCCGACGAACGCGACTACACGCGCGCGTTGTCGCTCGCCCGGCTCGCGTACGACCTGGAGAGTCTGTTCAGTCCCGCGCTCGCCGCGGCGCTGCTGTCGGTGCTCTCGTACCACCGGCTGTTCACGGGCACGGTCGTGGGCTTCCTCGCCTCGGCCGCACTCGTGGTCTCGACGACGCTGCCCGGGCGCGCGCCCGCTCCCCCGCGCGCGGGCGGCGTGTTCGCCAGGGCGACGGCCGGGACCCGGCTCTTCCTCGCGCTTCCGCAACTGCGCGGCCTGCTGGCGCTGAACCTGGCCGTGGCGGCGGCGAGCGCCCTGGTGACCGTCAACTCCGTCGTCTACGTGAGGGACTTCCTGGGCTTGTCGTCGGGCGCGCTGCCGGTGGCGCTCGGCGCGTACGGGGCCGGGTCGATGGCGGTGGCGCTCGTGGTGCCGCGCGTGCTGGAGCGGGTGGGCGAGCGGGCGGTGATGGTGCGCGGGGCGCTGGCGCTGGGTGGCGTGTTCGTGGCCGTCGGGGTCGTCACGGCGGCGCCGAGCGGGAGTTGGCGGGTGCCCGCGCTGCTCGCCGCGTGGGCCGCGTTCGGCGGCGCGTGCTCGATGGTGCTCACGCCGACCGGGCGGCTGGTCCGGCGGGCCGCGCCGGAGCGGGACCGTGCGGCCGTGTTCGCCGCGCAGTTCTCCCTGTCCCACGCGTGCTGGCTGCTCACCTACCCGCTGGCCGGCTGGCTGGGCGCGCGGGCCGGTCTCGGCGCGGCCGTGGCGGGGCTCGGAGTGGTGGCGGTGGGCGCGGGGGTCGCGGCGGCCCGCCTGTGGCCGGCGGGCGCGGACGGGTCGGTCCCCGAGGTGGAGCACGAGCACGTGGGGCTCGCCGCGGACCATCCGCATGTGCGCGATGCCGTGCGGGTCTCGGGCGGTTGGCGGCACAGCCATCGGCGGTTCGGCGACGCGCTGCACGCGACCCGCTGAGCCGGTCGCCCGGCACACGGCGCCGACCAGGCACCATGCTGCCCATGGGACTTCACGAACAGCAGGGGCCGCACGAGCGATACGGGCTGACGCGGCTGATCAACGCGCGGGGGCCCTTCACCCCGGCCGGTGTCTCGCGCAGCGAGGGGCGGCTCGGGCGCGCGGTCGCGGAGGCGCTGTCCGGGTTCTTCGTGATGGAGGAGCTGCACGAGCTCGCCGACCGCACCCTCGCGCGCGCCACGGGCGCGGAGGCCGGAACGGTCGTGCACTGCACGTCGTCGGCGATCACCCTCGCGGTCGCGGCCGCGATGACGGGCGAATCGGCGGAGCGGATCGCCGCACTGCCGGACACCGGCGGGCTGCCCGCGCGCGTGGTGCTGCCCGCGGGACACTCGGTCGACTACGGGCACCCGCTGATCCAGGACATCCGGCTGGCGGGCGCCACGCCCGTCCTGTCGGGGTCCGATTCCGCGTGCACCCTGGAGGAGCTGGAGAAGGATCTCGCGCACCCCGGCACCGCGTGCCTCGTGCTGGTGTCATCGCGGCTCACGCGCGGGGCGCGCGTCCCGCTCACCGAGGCGGTCGCCGCGGCGCACCGGCGCGGGGTGCCCGCGGTCGTCGACGGGGCGGCGCAGGACTTCCGGGTCGGCGAACTCCTGGCCACCGGCGCCGACCTGGTCCTTGTGAGCGGCCAGAAGTATCTGGGCGGTCCGACCGCGGGCCTGGTGCTCGGCTGCGCCGAGGCCGTCCGGGCGGTGCGGGCGCAGGGCAGGGGCATCGGCCGGGCGATGAAGGCGAGCAAGGAGTCGATCGTGGGCACGCTCGCCGCGCTGGAGGCTCGGCAGGAGCTGGACGTGTCCGCGTGGGCGCGGCGCCAGGAGGAGAAGGTCGCGCGCTTCTGCGCCCGCGCCGCGGCGCTCCCCGGCCTCACCGCGCACCCGGTCCCCGACCCGACCGGCCTGCCGTTCCCCCGCGCGGCGCTGCGGGTCGACGCGACACGGGCCGGGCTCGACGCCTCCGCCCTCGCGGACGCGCTCAGGTCCGGGGACCCGCAGATCTGGCTCTACACGGACCGCCAGGACGACGGCGAACTGGCCCTGGAACTCGTACCGCTGACGGACGAGGAGGTCGACGTGATCCTGAGCCGGACGGCCGAGGCGCTCGCCGAAGGCTCCGGCGTCACCCGCTGACGAGGACGCCCTCGCGGGCCCGCAGCATGAAGTCCGCCGTGGCCGGGGCTCCTTGACGTACGAGGATGCGCTGCGCCTCGGGGTGCCTGCCGGGGGCGGAGGCCACCAGGCTGAGGTGGTCCTCGGGCAGGCCCGCCACCGCGTAGCGGCCCTGGTCGTCGGTGAAGGTGGAGACGAGTTGGCGTCCGCGGCCGTCGAGGACGACGACGGCGGCGCCCCGCAGCGGTTCGTGACCGGCGTCGGTGACGGCGCCGGTCAGCGTGGGGACCGGTTCGCCGAAGTGGTGGCGCCTGCCGGGCAGCGCGGTGGGCACGGGCGTCTCGGCGGCGGGGTCGTCGACGGGGGCCGGCTCGCCCCCGTCCGCGCGGCGATGGCGTGCGAAGTCAAGGCCGAGCAGCGCCAGGCCCGCCACGATCCAGCCGCACAGCACAAGCAGCGGCTTGAGCACCCCGGCCCCGTCGAAGTACAGCACTCCGCGCAGCGCGTCGACGGCGTTGGCGAGCGGCATCACGGCGTGCACGTCCTGGAAGAACTCCGGGAGCAGCGGGGCGGGCACCGCTCCCCCGCTGGTCGGGATCGACATCACGATGAACAGCGTCATGCCGACCGCGGGCAGGAACTGCCGGGTGAAGGGCGCGAGCCCGGAGGCGACCGTGGCGACCGCCGTGGTGAGCAGGAAGGCCACGGCCAGGACCGCCGGGTGGGCGTCGAAGTAGCCGAGCCCGGCCCCGGCCGCGTATCCGACGAGGCTGAACACGGCGGCGACGGCCGCGATGGCCAGGAGCTTGCGGCGCCGGTCGAGGGCGACGGCGCGCAGCAGGGTCGTGGCGAGGATGTACGCGGGGATGTTCCAGGCGATGGCGAAGTAGAGCACCGTCGAGCCGAGCAGGTCCTTCGGCGCGGTGGGCGCGACGTCGCGGACGGTGGGGGCGCCGCCCGTGAGATCGCCGAAGGCGCTGGTGAGGGTCTGTTCCAGGGAGGCGCCGTTGCCCTTGGCCACGTAGAGGACGGGGTGGTCCCCGGTGACGTATCCGGCATAGGCGTCCCGGTCGAGGACCGCCCGGCGGGCCTGGCGGGCGGTATCCACGGGCGTCACGTCGAAGCCGTCGGGGTACCGCGCGCGCAGTTCGCCCTCGATCCGGTCCGCCGAGCCCGCGACGGCCACCCGGACGTGGTGCGGCTTCGGGGCGTGCAGGGCCGGGGCGAAGAAGCAGAGGATGCCGAGGAAGAGGACGGCGGGGAACCAGGCGGCCTCGGCGAAGGCCTTGAGCGCGGCGCCGCGCGGCCACCCGTTGTTGTACCGGTCGGAACAGGAATCCATGATGAATGGACGATACATGTACCGTCCGGTACGTTCAAAGGGTGCCCCGAACCGTGAACACCGAGAAGCGCGCCGAGCTGCTCGGCCAGGTGGTCGAGTACGTGCAGCGCCACGGCCTCGCGCAGCTGTCGCTCACCCCGCTCGCCGAGGAGATCGGCACGACGAAGCGGATGCTGCTGTACTACTTCGGCAGCCGCGAGACGCTCATCGCGCGGGCCCTCGCCGCGAGCAGGCCCGACGCCCACGCGATGTTCGACCCGGTCGAGGACGTCGAGGCGCTGCGCCGTTCGTCCCACGACCTGTGGGAGGCGATCACGGTGGGCGAGCAGGCCGGGCCGATCCGGATGCTGCTCCAGCTGCTGAGCCTGGCGGCGACCGATCCCGAGCAGTACGGGGAGCTGGCCCGCGAGACCGTCGCCTTCATGGTCGATCCGATCGCGGACGCCTATGCCCGCCTCGGCCACCCGGCACCCGCGGCGCGCGAGCGCGCGACGCTGCTCGTCTCCGGGCTGCGCGGCCTGTGCCAGGACCGGCTGGTCACGGGCGACGCGGACCGCACCGACGCGGCGGCCCGCCGGCTCATCGAGGCGGCGCTGGCACGCGCCTGAGGCACTCGGTGACCGGGCGGGCCAGCACCCGTGAAGATTCCGGGCACATTTGCGTTAGTGAGCGGGCCTGCGTGTTACTCCGAGGGGTGAAGCGGTCAATGCTGGCCGTGGCGGGTTCGGCAGTGAGCCCGCTCCCGCTTCTCGGCGGGAGCCTTCGCGGCCCAAGCCGGGGAGCGGGGCTTCAGCGAGGTTCGGTCGCCACCGGGCTCGCCGTGGTCCGGCGCTGGGCGAGCTGACGCTCCAGCTCGACGCGGATGGCCGGGTCGAGTTCATGGGTGCGCGGCCAGGCGATCAGCTGCCGGGCGACCAGCCGGAGCCGGGTGTTGGTGCGCATGGAGACCTCGCGCAGCACGTCCCAGGCCTCGGCCGGCGTGACACCGCCCACGGCGATCACGACACCGATGGCCTGGTCGACCTCGGCGTGCGAGGTCACCGCTTCCTTCAACTGCTCGACCTTGGCCTCGAGTTCGGCGGCCCGTTCTGCCCTCTCGCAGTCAGCGCCCGCTGCGTGTCGGCGAGCCGGGAGCATCACGGTGCACCTCCAAGTGCCGTGCCTGGCAAGGGAACCCGAGTGACCTTTTACCACTCCTGCCCGGCACTTCGCATGACAACCGCCCCTCCGCGTATGCGTGGGGCGGGTGACCGGGGTGGCCCGTGAGCAGGCCACCCCTCCCCCGGGAACCACGTCAGGCGCGCGCCGCGGCCTGGCCGTCCTCGGCCGGTCGCGCGTCGGCGGCCGACTCCGCGCCCGCCTGGCGCAGCGCCGGGATGAGCGTCGCGACGGCGGCGGAGAGCAGGGCGACACCACAGCCGATCATCAGTCCGGTGCGGAACCCGCCCTCGGAGGCGAGCGTGAAGCCGCCCATGGAGACGGTCATCTGCGCGAGCACCACACCGATCACGGCGGAGCCGATCGTCGTGCCGAGCGAACGCATCAGGGTGTTGAAGCCGTTGGCCGCGGCCGTCTCGGAGATCGGCACCGAGCCCATGATGAGCGCGGGCATGGAGCCGTAGGCGAGGGCGACACCGCTGTTGATGATGATTCCGGCGAGCATGATGCCCCAGGCCGTACCCATGAGCGGCAGTGCGGCACCGTAGCCGAGGGCGATCACGAGGGCCCCGCTGATGAGGGCGAACTTCGGGCCGCGGGCGTTGATGAGCTTTCCGCCGAGCGGCGAGATCAGCATCATCATGACGCCACCGGGTGCCAGCCACAGGCCGGCCGCCAGCATCGACTGGCCGAGTCCGTATCCGGTGGCCTCGGGGAACTGCAGGACCTGGGGCGCGATCAGCATGAAGGAGTACATGCCGACGCCGACGAGGATCGAGGCGGCGTTGGTGAACAGCACGCGCGGGCGGGCGGTCGTCCGCAGGTCGACCAGCGGGTCACGGGTGCGCAGTTCGTAGCGGCCCCACACGAGGAGCGCCACGACGGCTACACCGAAGAGGCCCAGCGTGGTGCCGGACGACCAGCCCCAGTCGGCGCCCTTGGAGATCGCGAGCAGCAGCGAGACGAGGCCGATGGCCAGGCCGATCGCGCCGGGCGCGTCGAAGCGCTGCCCCTTGGCGGCGGCGGGGACGTCCGGCACGATCAGGAAGATCATGGCGCCGATGATCAGGGCGAGCACGGCGGCGCCCCAGAACAGCACACGCCAGTTCGCGTACTGCGCGACCGCGGCGGCGATCGGCAGGCCTATCGCGCCGCCGATCCCCATGGACGCGCTGACCAGGGCGATGGAGCCGCTGAGCCTCTCGGCCGGCACGACGTCGCGCAGCAGCGCGATGCCGAGCGGCACCATGCCCATGCCCATCCCCTGCAGCCCGCGCCCGATGATCATCGGTACGACGGACGACGAGAGGGCGCACACCACGGAGCCGACGACCAGCGGCACCGCGCAGGCGAGCATCATGCGGCGCTTGCCGATCAGGTCGCCGAGGCGCCCGGAGACGGGCACGCACACACCGGAGACGAGCAGGGTCACCGTGATCACCCAGGCCGCGTTCGATGCGGACGTGTCCAGGATCCGGGGCAGTTCGGCGATGAGCGGGGTCACCAGCGTCTGCATGATCGCGGCGACGGTTCCGGCGAGCGCGAGGGTGGCGACGACGACGCCCGACCGACCGCTCGACTGGGGCGCATCCATGAAGGACTCCTCAATCTCTTCAAACTCTTCAGCGTGTGCAACGATATGCATCGTACACATCTTGTGCACCGTACATACTCCATGCATGGCACACATATGTAACGGTGCGGCGCTCGAGCGGGGCGGGAGCCGGGACGGAGGGCTTCGGCCGCGACGCCCTGCGATACGGTCGACCTGGGAGGACGCACGTACATGGACAAGCCATCGCACCTGGTCGAGTTCGAGCACATGGTGCTCGGCCGGCATCAGCTCGGCAGCGAGAAGCGGCGCCGCGAGGCGGCCCGCATGGAGCGCAGCGCATACATCCTGCTGAGCCGGATCAGGGTTCAGGGACCGATGTCGATCGGGCAGCTCAGCGAGGCGTTGCTGCTCGACGCTTCCACGCTCAACCGGCAGACGGCGAGCGCGATGCGGGCCGGTCTCCTGGAGCGGATCCCCGATCCGGACGGGGGCATGGCCCGCAAGTTCCGGATCACCGAAGAGGGCGAGCAGCGTCTCGACCACGAGCGCGCGACCCACGTCCAGGAGCTGGACAAGGTCTTCGAGGACTGGTCGGCCGACGACGTGGAGACCTTCGCGCACTACCTGCAGCGCTTCAACACCAGCATCGAACGGATCAGCGGTCAGCCCTGGCCCCGCTCCTGAACAGCCTGAACCACACAAGGAGAGCCGCCGAAGCTCTTCCCTTTTGCGGCGCGCGTGGGTAGATGCGTGCCATGCGATTCCTGTTTCACTACCCGGAGGCGCACGGACCGGACGCCGACATGCTGGACGCGGGCCCGCTGACCGAAGTGGCGCGCGCGGCCGAGCGGTTCGGGTTCTCCGGGCTCTCCTTCAGCGAACACCCGGCGCCCGGCGCGCGATGGCTGAACCACGGCGGGCACCAGACCCTGGATCCGTTCGTCGCGCTCTCCCACGCGGCGGCCGTGACCAGCAGGCTGCGACTGCTCACCTACCTGGCCGTCGCGCCCTACCGCAATCCGCTGCTGCTCGCCAAGCAGGCTGCGACGCTCGACCGTCTCTCCGGCGGGCGGCTGATCCTGGGCCTCGGCGCCGGGTATCTGAAGGGCGAGTTCCACGCCCTGGGCGTCGACTTCGAGGAGCGCAACGCGCTCTTCGAAGAGGTGCTCGACGTGCTGCCGCTGCACTGGAGCGGCGAACCGTTCAGCTACGAGGGCCGGCACTTCAACGTCCGCGACGCGCAGGCCCTGCCCCGGCCGGCGCAGCGGCCGATCCCGCTGTGGATCGGCGGCAACTCGCGGCTGACCCGGCGTCGCGTGGCCGAGCGGGCGCAGGGCTGGATGCCGATGTCCGGCGGCCCCGAACTGAGCACCACGGCCCGCACCCCGACGCTCGGCCCGCTGCCCGAACTGGCGGGCGCGATCGCGGAGGTGCGCGAGGCCACGGCCGCGGCTGGGCGCGGTGCCGACGTCGACGTCCTGCACTCCTACCGCGACGACGCCCTCGCGGAGCCGGCCCTGGACGCGGACCGGCACCGGGAGACGTTCGCCGCGCTGGAGAAGGCCGGGGTGACGTGGGTGGCCGTGTCGTGTCCGAACCGGTCGGCGGCGGCGACGCTGGAGTTCCTGGAGGCGTTCGGAGCGACGTACGCGGGGTGACCGTCCCGCACCGGGAACCCCGCGTGTCGCGCCGGGCGTCATGATCTTCGTGCCTCCTATGCGGCGTACGCGGACGGGGGCTTGGATCCGTTGCGGGCCGTCGGGGCCGTGGCGGCGCCGGTGTTCCTCATGCCGGCGCTGGTCCGCTGTCCGTCGACGAGTTGTGGCGGCGCACCCGTCCACGTCTGTTCGCCGTACACGCTGGTGGGTCGGGTGCTGCCGATCGTCATCTGGTCGCTGGGTCCGCTGCTCCGGTTCCGGCTCTCCGGGGCCACCGCCGAGACGGTCCTCGAGCGCCGCGATCCGTTCGCGGCGGTGTGGCGCTCCTGGGTGCTGACCCGGGTGGACGGGCCGGCCACGCGATCCGAGGGCGCAAGGCAGCCGTTGAGCGGCCCTTGAGCGCCGAGAGCCACACCCCGGAGCCGTACGCGAGGTCGTCGAGGCGGCGGGCGACGGCGTAGCGGACGGGGTCGAGGCGGGTGGGGTTCGTGCCGCGCCCGACGGTTTCCAGGGCGACGTCCGCGACCGCCGCGACGGCCGTGGCCCGGCGAAGGCGGCGCGAGGCCAGGCAGCCCGCCGCCGTCAGCGGCCACCAGTGCCGGGTGAGCAGCGCGGCGCCCTGGGTGAGCGACGCGAGCGTGCCGAGAGCGGTGAGCCGGGCCGCGTGCGGCAGCGGATGCGCGATGCCCCGCAGTTTCCGGGCGTTGCTCACGGTGGCCACGGCGGCGAGCCCGCCCGCGACGGGCAGCGACCAGCGGCGCTGCGCGAGCAGGACGACCAGAAGTGCCGCGCTCCATGGGGCGAGGATCGCGGGGGCGATGTTGTCGGGGTGACGGCACGCCAGGGGGTGGGCCCCGGTGCCGTAGACGGCCTTGCGGCGAAACCAGTCCGCGAGTTCGACGCGGTGCTCGTGGGCGGCCCGCACGGCGGGTTCGTAGCGGACGCGGCCGCCGCCTGCGGTCAGCCGCCAGCACAGGTCGACGTCCTCCCCCACGCGCATCGCGGCGTCGAAGCCGTCGGCCTTGAGGAGCGCGTCGGTGCGGGCGATCATGCAGGCGCTGGGGACCCAGGAGACGGGGGTGCCGGTGCGTACGGCGGCCGGTCGGCTGCCCAGGTCGAGGGAGGAGCGGACGCTCTCGTAGCGACCCAGCCAGCGCTCGGCGTCGGGTCCCGGCAGCGCGGTGATCCGGGGCACTGCCATCACGACGGCCGGGTCGGCGAAGTGGCGCAGCAGGACGTCGACCGTGTCGGGCGCGAGGACGATGTCGGAGTCGACGAACGCCACGTACGGCGTGGTGACCTCGCGCAGGCCCGCGTTGCGGGCTCCGGCCGGACCGAGGTTGGCGGGGAGCGGGAGCACGCGCGCGTGGTGGCGTGCGGCCACGGCGGCGACGGGAGCCGGTTCGTGCGAGGCGTCGTCGACGACGAGCACCGGGGCGTCGGCCGTGGTGGCCCGGATGCTCGCGAGTGCGCGGTCGAGTTGATCGGGTCGGTCGCGTACGGGGATGACGTAGGTGACCGTGGCGTTCGGGTCGTTCGGTGGCAGCTCTCCGACCAGCGGGTGGGCGAGGCCGGTGGCGAGCAGCCGGTCGGCGAGGACCGCGCCCGCCCGGTCGCGTACGCGCAGGGTGCGCCCGGTCAGGAGCGCGCGGGCGCGTGGTGTCAGCCGCAGCAGGCGTGTCGGGTATCCGCCGAGCAGGGCGCCGCCGCCGTCGAGGACGCGGGTGCGCCGGTCGAGCGCGACGACGAAACCGTGCGGGAGGGTCATACGGCTCCTTGCGGTGCGGCGGCCAGGAGCCGACCCCGTACGTCCGCGTGGCCCGCCGTGACGAGGTGTGCGGCGCGCGACACCATCGCCTCGACCAGCTCACGCCCTTCTTCGGCGGTGGCGCCGGTCGGGTCGCCGAGGACGCCGTTCGGGGCGACACCGCGCACGCCGTGGGCGATGAGGTGCGGCAGCAGTTCGGGCAGCGGACGGGTGTCGCCGGGGGCCGCTTTCGGGAGACGTACGTCGTCCGGGGCGAGGTGCAGCATGATCGAGGTCTCGGTGCGGCCGGCGTGGGCGTCGCCGCCGGGCGGGGCGCAGCCGAGCCACGCCACGTCGTGGTCCTCGTGGCGGAGTTGGGTGCAGGCCGCGTCGAGGGTGGTGACGTTGCCGCCGTGGCCGTTGACGAGGACGACGCGGCCCGCCCACAGGGACAGGGACCGCATGGTCTCCACGAGGACCGCGTGCAGCGCCTCGTGGCCGATGGAGAGCGTGCCGGGGAATCCGGCGTGCTCACCGCTGGCACCGTAGGCAAGGGCGGGCGCCAAGATGACGTGTTCGTAGGGGAGTTGGCGCCCCAGGCCCCGCGCCACCGCTTCCGCGATCACGCTGTCCGTGTTCAACGGCAGGTGCGGGCCGTGCTGTTCGGTGGACCCGACCGGGACGAGGACCAGGGCGCCCTCCGGAACCCTGGGCCAGGTCGCGCGCGCAAGGTCCACCGGTTCAGGCACGCGGGACCCCGATAGTGCGGGTGAAGCCGTCCGGGATCACCAGGTCGTCCGGGCCCAGCTCGTCGACGGAGGCGTGCCCGAGGCCGAGGACGGCGGAGTCGAGGCCGCCGCGCAGGATGTCCAGGACGTTCTCCACGCCCGCCTGCCCGTTCGCGGCCAGGCCCCACAGGTAGGCGCGGCCGATGAGGACGGCGCGGGCGCCGAGCGCGAGGGCCTTGGCGACGTCGCCGCCGCGCCGCACACCGCCGTCGAGCAGGACCTCGATGTCGGCGCCGACCGCCTCGGCGATGGACGGCAGGAGCCGGATGGTGGCGGGGGTGGTGTCGAGGTTGTTGCCGCCGTGGTTGGAGACGGAGATGCCGGTGACGCCCGCGTCGACCGCCCGTTTGGCGTCGTCGACCCTGCTGACCCCCTTGAGCAGGAACGGGCCGCCCCACTCCTTGCGCAGCCACTCCACGTCGTCCCAGGTGGGAGGCGGGGTCTGCATCCACTCGCCGTAGGCGCCGAAGAAGGTCGGTGCCTGTCCGCCGGGTGCCTGGAGGTTGGGCGTGGTGAGGTCGGGGACGCGGCGGGCCTTGGCGAACGCGAGGAGCCAGCGCGGGTGCGGCAGCACGTCGGGGGCGAACTTCACGGCCGTGCGCAGGTCGAGGCGTTCCGGGATCGAGGGGCTGCCCCAGTCGCGGCCGTTGGAGAACGACCAGTCCAGGGTGGCGATCAGCGCCTTGGCCCCGGCGGCCCTGGCGCGCTCCATGCGCTGCACCATGGAGTCGCGGCTGCCCATCCAGTACATCTGGTAGAAGGTGTTCGGGTTGGCCTCGGCGACGTCTTCCACGGACCGGCTCGCGAACGAGCTGAGCCCCATGATGACGCCCCGGTTGGCGGCGGCGCGGGCCACGGCCACCTCGCCCTCCGGGTGCACGGCCTGCACACCGGTCGGCGAGATCAGCACCGGGAACGCGGACTCGATGCCGAGGACGGTGGTCGTCAGACTCCGGTCGGCGTGGTGGCCCACCACCCGTGGTGCGAAGCCGAGTTCGGCGAACGCGCCGATGTTGTCGTTGATGGTGCGGCCGCGTTCGGAGCCGGCGACCAGGGCGCCGTAGACGCTGCTGGGGAGGTGTTTCTTGGCGCGCCGCTGGGCCTCGGCGACCGTTTCGAACCATGGGTTTCTTGCCATGGGGCGGCTGTCTCCTCGTGGATCAGCGGATTCCGGCTACGGGGTTCTCGTCGCACGCGCTCACCGGGGGCCGTCGCATGAGTGGCACGGTGACCGGTCCGGTGCGGTGGGAGTGGTCGCCGGACGGCTTCGGTACCTGGCCAGGGCCTCGGTCGGCGAGGAGCTGCTCGCCGTATCCCTGGACGCACTCCGGGTCGGGCCCGTCGAGCGGCAGGCCGGTGAAGAACTTCGCGGCCATGCAGCCGCCCTTGCAGGTGTCGTAGAAGGCGCAGGAGGCGCAGGCGCCGCCGTGCTGCGGCTCGCGCAGCCGCTGGAACAGCTCCGACTCCCGCCACACACCGGCGAAGCCACCCGTGTCGCGCACACTCCCCGCGAGGAACTCGTCGTGGATGGCGAACGGGCACGCGTACACGTCCCCGACGGGGTCGATGAGACACACGACCCGCCCGGCCCCGCACAGATTGAGCCCCGACAGCGGCTCGCCGTACGCGGACAGGTGGAAGAAGGAGTCGCCGGTGAGGACCTCCCCGTCGTGCGCCACCAGCCAATCGTAGAGCTGGCGTTGCTGCGTCGGCAGCGGGTGCAGCTCGTCCCATACGTCGGCGCCGCGGCCGGAGGGGCGCAGGCGGGTGAGGCGGAGTTGGGCGCCGTACCGGTCGGCGAGGGCCTTGAAGTCGTCCATCTGCGGGATGTTGTGCCGGGTGCAGACGACTGACAGCTTGAAGTTCTTCATGCCCGCGTCGGCGAGGTTCGCCATCGCCTTGAGCGCCGTGTCGTACGAACCCGTCCCGCGCACCGCGTCGTTGACGTCGGCGGTGGCGCCGTCGAGGGAGATCTGTACGTCGACGTAGTCGTTGGCGGCGAGGCGCCGGGCGACGTCCGGGGTGAGGCGCACGCCGTTGGTGGAGAACTTGACGCCGACGTGGTGGGCGGTCGCGTAGTCGAGGAGTTCGAAGAAGTCGGGGCGCACGGTCGGCTCGCCGCCGCCGATGTTGACGTAGAAGACCTGCATGGCCTCCAGCTCGTCGATGACCGCCTTGGCCTCTGCGGTGGACAGCTCGCGCGGGTCTCGGCGGCCCGAGCTGGACAGGCAGTGGGAGCAGGACAGGTTGCAGGCGTAGGTGAGTTCCCACGTGAGGCAGATCGGGGCGTCGAGGCCGTATTCGAAGAGGTCCACCAGGCGTTCACCGGGCTTGGCCGCCACGGGAGTTGAGGTCACGATGTCGGGCTCCTTTCGACCAGCATCGACGAGCGGGCCAGGACGGCGAGGGCGCGCGCGTACCGCGCCGTGTCCGCGTCGCCCGCGCCGGCGCTCGCGCAGGCGGCGCGGGCGGTGGGGGCCGTCGACAGCGCCTGGACGACGGCGAGCAGTCCGCGGTCCTTGAGGAAGGACAGTTTGCGCGTGCCGAAGTGGTACAGCAGCGCGCCGAAGGGTTCGGGCCTGACCGACACCTGGGGGTGCACGTCCCAGGCGCGGTCCAGGTCGAACGCGGGGGCGTCGAGTCCTGAGGCGGGGGCGGGCACGATCAGTACACGCCGCACATGCCGTCGATCGAGACCTCTTCGACCAGGTCGTCGGCCTCGATGAGGGGTTCGTCGGCCGGAGCGGTCGAGGTGGCGGGCGCCTCGGGGGCAGCGGTGGCTTCGAGCTGTTCGTTCATGCGGAACTCCCTGATACCGAAGGGTGGTTGAGGGTGTGCGCGAACGGGACCGAGAGTATTGGCATGCGATGCCAAAAGAAAGGGTGCGGGCATCGCCGGAGGTCTTGCGCGCTGCCGTCGTGGCGGGATTGGATCCGGTCCCATGGCTCCGATCGCGTCAGCCCGTCCCGATGTGCTGGTCGTCGGCGCCGGCGGCGCGGGTGCCGTGCTGGCGGCGCGGCTGAGCGAGGATGCCGACCGGAGGGTGCTGCTGGTGGAGGCCGGACCGGTGGGGGCGGCGTTCGACCCGGCCCTGCTGGACGCACGCCTCGTTCCGGGCGCCCAGCCGAACCATCCCGCCACGTCCTCCCATCCCGTACGGCTCACTCCGCGGCGGCCGTGGTCGGTTCCGCGCGGGCGGATCCTTGGCGGGTCCACCACGGTGAACGGCGGGTACTTCGTCCGGGCCCGGCGCCCCGACTTCGACCGTTGGGCCGCGGCGGGCCGTCCGGCCTGGGCGTACGAACGGGTGCTGCCGTTGCTGCGCACCATGGAGGACGATCTCGACTTCGGTCCGGACGAGATGCACGGCCGTGGCGGTCCGATGCCTGTCGCCCGGGAACCGCTGGCCCACCCTGCCTCCGCGGCCTTCCGCGCGGCCGCCCGACAGCTGGGCTTCGCCGCCGAGCCCGACAAGAACGGCCAGGGCCCGCCCGGCTTCGGGCCCGTGCCCTCGAACTCCGTCGACGGCGTGCGGCACAACACCGGGCTCGCGTACGTGTCGGCACCGGTGCTCGCACGCCCCAACCTCACTGTGCTGGGCGACTGTTCGGTACGGCGGGTGGTGGTCGAGCGCGGCCGGGCCACGGGGGTCGTGGTCGAGCGCGACGGGGTACGGGAGACGCTCGACGCCGGGTGCGTGGTGCTGAGCGCGGGGGCGCTGGTCACGCCACACCTGCTGCTGCTCTCCGGGATCGGGCCCCGCGCGGATCTCGAACGGGCCGGGGTTACCGTCGTCCGCGACGCGCCCGCGGTCGGGGCCGACCTGTCCGACCATCCGCAACTGGTCCTGGACTGGCTGCCGCGCGAGGACGTCGAGCCGCCCGCGACCGGCTGGCTCGGCGGGTGTCTGCACCTCAACTCCCGCACAGGGGCGACCGATCGGCCCGGTGACATCGAGATCCTCCAGTCACTGGTCCCGATGGCCGGGCTCGTCACCGGGACCGCACGCGTGCCGGGCGCGCCACTCTCCTTCCTCGCCTCCGTCCAGACTCCGCGCCCCACCGGTCGACTGCGGCTGCTCTCCGCCGATCCCGCCGTCTCCCCCGCCATCGACTACGACTATCTGCGCGACGACGAGGTCCTGCGCCGCCTGCGCGTGGCCGTGCGCACCACGGCCGAGCTGTTGGACACCGCGCCGTTCACCACGCTCTCCGACGGTGGCCTGCTCACCCCCGGACCGGACGTCCTCGGCGACGACCGCACGCTCGACACATGGATCCGCGACCACCTCGGCACGGCGCAGCACACCTGCGGCACCGTCCCGATGGGCCCGGCAGTGGACCAGTACGGGCGGGTGCACGGCATACGCGGGCTGCGGGTGGCGGACACGTCGATGCTGCCGGACACACCGCATCGCGGCCCGGCCGCGACCGCCGTGCTGATCGGTGAGCTGATCGCCGACGCGATGCGGCGCGAGCTGCCTTGAGACCGGGACTACCTCGAGCTGCCTTGAGACCCGGACTACGCGGAAGGCGCCCCGCCGAGCCCGACCTCCAGGTGCCGGATCGCCGTGTCGAGCAGTTCGCTCAGCTCCGCGTCCGGCACCGCGAGCCAGTGCTCGTACGCCGTGACCGCCGCGGCCAGGACGGAGTGGCCGTAGAGCCGCGGGCGCACGTCGGACGGGGCGAGGCGGAGGCGGTGGGCGGCGAAGTCCGTGACGATCGCGCGCCACGAGGCGTACCGCAGTGTGGCGTCGGCCTGCAGGGTGGGCACGGACAGGATCAGCCGCATGCGCTGTCGGTGCCAGGGCACGACGGTGGCGTCGAACCGGTTGAAGTCGACGACGGCCGCGCGCAGCGCCGTCATGATCGGGACGTCGGGGCCCGTCGCGCTCAACAGCTTGCGGAATCCGGCCAGTTGCTGCTCGAAGTCGCCCCACACGAGGTCGTTCTTCGACGCGAAGTAGCGGAAGAAGGTCCGCCGTGCGATGCCGGCCGCGCCCGCGATGTCGTCGACCGTCGTGGCGTCGAAGCCCTGCCGGGCGAAGAGCTCGAAGCCGATCCGTTCCAGGTCGGCGCGGGAGGTGGCGCGCGGGCGGCCGCCCTTCGACGCCCGGTCGACACGCTCGGCCACACCGCTCGTCGGCGACTCCACATCCGCTCCTTCGTCAGGGCATCGAAGATACCTCCGTGGCACCCGTCGGCGGCCGAACATGCCTTCAACTCTTCGGCGGTTGCGGATATATACGCGGGGACGGGCGACATCGTGACGACGGCCGTCGCCGACCGTCCGGAGCTTGTGAGGGAGTTGGCGCGTTGAACGGCACACATACGGACACGGAACAGGACTTCGGCTCCCGCAAGGGCGCCGCGCTCGTGGCGGGCGGCACCGGAGGCATCGGCGCGGCGGTCGTCCGGGCGCTGGCCCGGCGCGGCAGCACGGTGCTGTTCACGTATCGCTCGAACCAGGAGGCTGCCGAGGCCCTCACCGCCGAACTCCGCGCCGAGGGCGGCCAGGTGGAGCCCCTGCGCGCGGACCTCACGGACGAGGACGGGGCGGCGGGCGCGATCGGGGCGGCGGTGGACCGCTTCGGTGCCCTGCACACGCTCGTCCACGCGGCGGGCCCGCACGTCCCGATGGTGCACCTGAGTCAGGTGCCGCCGTCCCGGTACCGGCAGCAACTCCACACCGAGGCCCAGGCGTTCTACAACCTGGTCCACCCCGCGCTCGCCCCGCTGCGGGAAGCCGCAGGCAGCGTCGTCGCGGTCACCACCGCCGCCACCCACCGCTATCCCGTCCGCGACGGCCTGTCCTCGGGCACGAAGAGCGCGGTGGAGGCGGTGGTCCGCGCGCTCGCCGCGGAGGAGGGCCGTTACGGGGTCCGCTTCAACTGCGTCGGCCCCGGCATGCTCACCGATGGCATCGCCGCCCGCCTCATCGAGGACGGTGAACTCGACGACGTGGCCCTGCAGGTGACGCGTCGTAACATTCCCCTGCGTCGCTTCGGTACCGCGCAGGACATCGCGGAGGCGGTCGCGTTCCTGGCGTCGGACCGGGCCGGGTTCATCACGGGACAGCACCTCGCGGTGGACGGTGGTTACACCGTCTGAGAACGGAACGGAACGGAAGGTGACGATGCGCGCATCCGAGGCCGCTCGGGCGCTGGCGGCGGCGCAATCGGTGGGCACGTCGCTGGGCCTTGCCGCCGACGACGCGACCGTCCTGCACGACTCCAACAAGCTCACCGCGCGGCTGCTGCCCTGCGACGTCCTGGCCCGGGTGGCACCGGTGACCGACCAGGTGGCGGAGTTCGAGGTCGGGCTCGCGCGGTCGCTCGCCGACGCCGGGTGTCCGGTGGCGGCGCTCGAGCCCCGGGTGGAGCCACGGGTGTACGAGCGGGACGGCTTCGTGGTCACGCTGTGGACGTACTACGCACCCGGTGACACGCGCCACGCCGCAGCGGCCGACTACGCCCACGCGCTCGAACGTCTGCACGCCGGCATGCGTACCGTCGACGTCCGGGCCCCGCACATCACGGACCGGATCGCCCAGGCCGAACGCCTGCTCGCGGACCGTGATCGCACCCCGGAACTGACCGAGGCGGACCGCGAGTTGCTGCGCGACACACTGCGCGAGCTGGGTCGAACGATCAACGAGCGCGGCGGCGGCGAGCAGTTGCTGCACGGTGAGCCGCACCCCGGCAACGTGCTCGACACGAAGAACGACGGGCTGCTCTTCATCGACCTGGAGACGTGCTGCCGCGGGCCCGTCGAATTCGACCTCGCGCATGCTCCGGAGGAAGTCGCCGCGCACTATGCGGGCATCGACATGGACTTGCTGGCAGCGTGCCGGACGCTCGTCCTGGCGGTCGTCACGACGTGGCGCTGGGACCGGGACGACGAGTACCCCGACGGTGAGCAGATGGGCAGGGAGTGGCTCGAACGGCTCCGTGCGGAAACCGGCCTGCGCTGACGTTCACCCGCGAACCCCTGCCACCACGTCCCGCAGCGCCTCCCCCAACGGCAGCTCCACCCGCACACCCCACCGGTCGCCGCGGGTGGGCTGGTTGTTGACGATCAGGACCGGCGTTCCGGCGTCCGCGGCCTGCCGCACGAAGCGCAGCCCTGACATGACGGTCAGCGAGGAGCCCAGGACGAGCAGCGAGGCAGCCCCGGCGACGAGTTCGCGGCAGGCGGCGACCCGGTCCGGCGGCACGTTCTCGCCGAAGAAGACGACGTCCGGCTTGAGCACCCCGACGCCGCAGGCCGCGCACGTCACCACCTGGAAGTCGCGCACGGCCTCGTCGGGGAGCTCCACGTCGCCGTCCGGATTGACGCGCGCGGTGCGGTGCCGCTCGGCCTCGGCCTCGAAGTCCGGGTTGGCCTCGCGCAGCCGCCGGTCGACTTCCGCGCGGGTGGTGAAGGCGCGGCAGTGCAGGCAGAGCACGCGGCTCAGGCTGCCGTGCAGCTCGATGACGTCCGGGGCGCCGGCGGCCTGCTGCAGCCCGTCGACGTTCTGCGTGATCACGCCGGTGACCAGGCCCGCCTCGGCCAGCTCGGCCACGGCGAGGTGTCCGGCATTGGGCCTGGCCCGGATCATGGCCCGCCAGCCGAGCTGGCTGCGCGCCCAGTACCGCTGCCGGGCGTGCTCGCTGCCGGTGAACTCCTGGTACGTCATGGGGGTGTGCTGCCGCAGCGAGCCGTGCTCCCCGCGGTAGTCCGGGATCCCCGACTCGGTGGAGAGCCCGGCCCCGCTCAGCACGACGACCCCACCGGCCCGCACGGCCTCGACGACGGGGGCGGGGTCGGTCGTGGCGGGCGGCAGATCGCCGGACGGTTCCCAGGTCAGGGTCGGTCGCGTACGCATGCGAGCCAGCTTACGTACGCGGCTGCCCTCGTGCCCCCAGTCGGCTAGTCATCGCGGGGAAAGGTCACCTTCGTGAGGTCTTCGGAGACCTGCCACACCCGCCGCGCCTCCTCCGTGCCCCGCAGGCGCGAGTAGAGCTTCTGTTCCGCGGGCGGGCCGCCCATGTGCCCGATTCCTCGCGGGCCGTAGAAGCGGCCGCGTTCGGCGTCCGGGGAGGTGGCGGCGTAGAGGGCCGGGAGCTGCGCGGTGCGGACCGTGCCGACGACGATGCCGCGGGCGGACAGCACCCGGATCAGGCGGACGCCCAGGGTGTCCTTGGCGCGGCCGACCTCGGGGCGGGCGGCGAGCAGGTTCGTCGGGGCGACGCCGGGGTGGGAGAGGTTGCTGGTGATGTCCCAGCCGTGGGCCCGGCTGCGCCGGTCGAGTTCGAGGCCGAAGAGTCCGAACGCGATCTTCGACTGGCTGTAGGCCTTCATGCCGTCGTAGGAGCGTTCCCAGTTCAGGTCGTCCCAGTTGATGGCGCCCTGGTTGGCCGCGACGCTGACCTGCGAGGTCACCCGTGCCCGGCCGGCACGCAACAGCGGCAGCAGCTGGGCGACGAGGGCGAAGTGGCCGAGGTGGTTGGTGCCGAACTGCAGCTCGAAGCCGTCCGTGGTGGTCTGCCGGTCGGGCGGGGTCATGACGCCGGCGTTGTTGATGAGCAGGTGGATCGGCCGGTCCTCGGCCCGCAGGGTCTCGCCGAGGGCCGCGACGGAGTCGAGCGAGGACAGGTCGAGTTCGCGGAGCGACACGTTCGCGTGCGGGGCCTGCTCGCGGATCGTGGCGAGCGCCGCCTCGCCCTTGCGCGGGTTGCGGACGGGCAGGACCACTTCGGCACCGGCCGCGGCGAGCCTGGTGGCGAGGCCGAGCCCGATGCCGTCGCTCGCTCCGGTGACGACGGCGCGCCTGCCGGACAGGTCGGGGACGGTGATGTCGATCGGTTTGCGGGGCATGCCCAGAGCCTCGGACGGCGCCGTGGTGACGGCAACCCGTGAAGGGGGGATCGTCAGTCCGTGGTTGGGGCTTCGTCGGGGCGGTAGAAATGGGCGTCAGGAGCGGTGCGCGGCGTGACGGAGGCAAGAGTGATCGACCGGACCGGACTCGCGGAGTTCCTCAGGCGCCGCCGTGAGTCGCTTCAGCCCGAGGACGTCGGCCTGCCCCGTGGGCGACGCCGCAGGACCGCCGGTCTGCGCCGCGAGGAGGTCGCCGGGCTGTGCCACATGTCGACCGACTACTACGCACGGCTTGAGCGTGAGCGCGGCCCCCACCCGTCCGAGCAGATGATCGCCGCCATCGCGCAGGGCCTCCATCTCTCCCTCGACGAGCGCGACCATCTGTTCCGGCTCGCCGGACACACCCCGCCCCCGCGCGGCGCGGACAGCGCGCACATCGGCCCCGGCCTGCTGCGCATCCTCGACCGCCTCCACGACACCCCCGCGGAGATCGTCACCGAGCTCGGCGAGACCCTGCGCCAGACCCCGCTCTGCGTCGCGCTCACCGGCGACCAGACCGTCCACACCGGCCCGTCCCGCAGCATCGGCTACCGCTGGTTCACCGACCCCGCCACGCGCAGCCTCTACGCCCCCGAGGACCACGCCTTCCTGACCCGCATGTTCGTCTCGGGCCTGCGGGGCGTGGCGACGCTCCGGGGGCCCGGTTCGCGCGCGGCCCACTACGCCGACCTGCTGCTCGCGCAGAGCGAGGAGTTCCGCCGGGTGTGGGACGACCACGAGGTCGGTATCCGCCCGCACGAGGTGAAGCACTTCGTGCACCCCGAGGTCGGCGCGCTGGAGCTGACGTGCCAGACGCTCGTCGACCCCGGCCAGTCCCATCTGCTCCTCGTCTACACGGCCGTCCCCGGCAGCGAGAGCCACGAGAAGCTGCGGCTGCTGTCCGTCATAGGGGCGCAGGCGCTGCACTGAGACAGTGGCGGGACCTCACGACTCGCTCGGCGCGTCGGCCATCACGCGGGCCGCGAAGTCCGCCAGTTGGGCCCGCATCCGTTCGCGCGGGACGTGCTCCTGCCCGGCCAGATGCTCGACGAGGTCGGCGCGTGTGGCGGCCAGCAGGGCGTGGGCGGTGAAGTCGCCGTCACCGAGACCGGGAATCCGCTCCAGCACGGCTCGGAGCAGGCCGTGCCACCGCTCGTAGTGCTCCGCCTGGTACGGGCTGCCGCTGCCGCTCCCCTCGAGGGCCAGCGCGAGGCGCCGGTTGTCCAGCTTGAAGCACAGCACGGCGTCGAGCAGGGCGGGGACACGCTGCCGCGGCGGTGTGTCGGGGCCGAGCGGGGGCGGGCCGGATTCGACGGCCTCGGTGACCGGTTCGAACCGTGCCTCGTACAGCGCGCGGAGCAGTCCTGAACGGTCGCCGTAGGCCCGGAAGAGCGTGCCCTTGCCGACGCCCGCCTCCGCCGCGATGTCGGCCATGGTGACGTCCTCGGGGCTCGTGCCACGGGCGAACAGCGCGTCGGCGGCCGCGAGGACGGCCTCGCGGTTGCGGGCGGCGTCCTTGCGGGGCTTGCGCTCGGGCGGCATGCGCTTCTTCCTCTCATTGCAAAACGGACCCGCGGTCCGCTACCTTCGAAACGGACCCACGGTCCGCATTCTACGAGAAGGAGACACGCGTGTCCGCACCTGCCGCCCCGGCCGACCTCTTCCGCCACAGCCTCACACTGCTCCTCGACAAGAACATCGCCGGCTGGGTCGGCCTGTGGGCCGAGGACGGCGTGATGGAGTTCCCCTTCGCTCCCCCGGGCTGGCCGCCGCGACTGGACGGCAAGCAGGCCGTCGCGTCGTACATGCGCCACTATCCCGACCACATCGACCTGCACGACTTCCCCGAACTGCGCATTCACGAGACCACCGATCCGCGGACGATCGTGGTCGAGATGCGCGGCGTCGGCCGCCTGATCGAGACCGACCGCCCCTTCGACATGACCTACATCGCCGTCGTCACCGTCGAGGCCGGACGCATCACGTCGTACCGCGACTACTGGAACCCTCTGGCCGTCCAGCAGGACGGCGCGGACTTCGCCGGGAGCACCCGATGACCACCGCCTCCGCCACCACACTGGTCATCGGCGCCACCGGAACGACGGGCAGTCGCGTCGCCGCACACCTCACGGCTGCCGGCCACCGGGCCAGAGCCGCCGGCCGTCGCGCGACGCCGGTCCCCGGCACGGAGCCGGTCCGCTTCGACTGGTACGACCCCGCCACCCACGACACCGCCCTCGACGGAGTCGACCGTGTCTACCTCGTCCCGCCCGTCGGCGACTCCGACCCCGCGGCGGTCATGCTGCCGTTCTTCCGCCGGGCCCGCGCAGCAGGTGTCCACCGCGCGGTGCTGCTGAGCGCCTCCGCGATCCCCGAGGGCGGACCGGCGGTCGGAACGGTCCACCAGGAACTGCCCAAACTCTTCGACAACTGGGCGGTGCTGCGGCCCTCGTGGTTCATGCAGAACTTCACCGGTTCGCACGCGCACGCCGTGAGCATCCGCGAGGAGGGCGTCGTGCGGACCGCGACCGGGAGCGGCCGGGTCGGTTTCGTCGACGCCGAGGACATCGCGGCCGTCGCCGTCCGCGCCCTGACCGACGACGTCGCCCCCAACACCGACCTCGTCCTCACCGGCCCCGAGGCCCTCTCCTACGACGACATCGCACGCCTCTTCACCGAGGTCACCGGCCACCCCGTGTCCCACCAGCAACTCTCGTACGAGCAGCTGCGCGACCGCCTGGCGACGCAGATCCCGGACCCGGTCCCGGAAGAATTCGCCGCGATGCTGGCCGCCATGGACCGGGCGATCGCCGAGGGCACGGAGGACCGCACCACGGACACGGTCCAGCGCGTCACCGGGCGAGCACCGGGCAGCTTTCGCGCGCTGCTGGAGCGGGACATGTGAGACGGCAACTGGCCCCGATCGATGCCGTTGCCGACAGCCCGCCCTTGGCCGATGATCAGCGCATGCGTCCGCTGAAACACGGCTACACCAACCGCACGCTCGCCGACGGCACGGTCGTGGAGAAGGCCTACGACGGCCCCGACGCCGCACTGAGACTGCGCCGCGAACGCACGCTGCTCCCGCATCTCCAGGGCCAGTTGCCCGTCCCTCCAGTACTTGGCGCGACCGCGACCACCCTGAAACTCGAGTGCCTGCCAGGCATACCGGGGCAGGAATTGCTGGACGCCGGGCACGCCGCGCAGGTCTTGGCGCGCTGCGGGAAGCTGCTCCGCCGGATCCACGAACTCACTCCGCCCGTGCCCGCCCTGGGCGCGCGCGGGGCGAACGAGGTCCTCGTACACGGCGACTTCGGCCCCAACAACCTGCTCTTCGACCCGGACACGTTCGAGGTCACGGCCGTCGTCGACTGGGAGTTCACCCACTTCGGCGCTCCGGTGGAGGACCTGGCCTGGTGCGAGTGGATCGTGCGGATGCACCACCCCGCGCACCGGGTCGCGCTGGCCCCCTTCTTTCGGTCCTACGGCGGAGACGTGCCTACCTGGCCTGTGCGCAGGGCAGCCATGCTGGCCAGGTGTGAGGAGCTGCGCCAGTTCTGCGATCGGTGGGAGGTGGGCGGGGCGGGGGCGCGGCAGTGGCGGGAGCGTGCTGTCGCGACAGCAGCGTGGTCGGAGTGATCCAGAGGCCGGTCACTCAGTGCAAATGGCCGAGCGCCGACGACACTTGGTCCGCGTACTCGATGGCCCTTCCCGCGAGTTCACGTTCCCTGGATGCCAGGTCTAGGGCCGACAGGGATCCGGACACGCACTCGTCACGGTCGTGCTGGGCGTGCGCGAGACCGCGGGCCCGCGGGTTCAGATGTCGGTAGACCGCTGAGCGACTCGCGTACCGGTGCTCACGGCGGCCGCGTTCGCCGCCACGATGACGGCGATCGCCAACCAAGCCGGGCGGTCGAGGTGCTGGCCCAGCACCAGGAGTCCCACCAGTGCCGCGAAGACCGGGTTGACGCTCATGAACACGCCGAAGAAACGGGCGGGGACCCGGCGCAGGGCCAGGAGGTCGGAAAGGAACGGGACGGCGGAGGACAGGACGCCGGCCGCCAGGGCGCAGAGGAACGCCGTGACGGTCGGCGGGTGCAGGTACAGGACCGTGATGCCGATCGGCAGGTAGAGCAGGCCGGATACGCCGGCCGCCGCGGCCGAGCCCTGGAGGCCGGGGAGGCGGTTGCCCACGGCCCGGTTGAGCAGGATGTAGCAGCCCCAGCACGCTGCGGCGACCAAAGCCAGCCCGATGCCGAGGTAGTCCGTGCTCGGCCGCGGCCGGGTCAGCACGACGACGGCCCCCGCCGCCGCGAGGGCGCAGAGCAGGTCGAGGCGACGCCTCGACCCGGCAAGGGCGACGGTGAGCGGTCCGAGGAATTCGAGGGTGACCGCGAGGCCCAGGCCGATCCGGTCGATGGCGAGGTACAGCGTCAGGTTCATCGTGGCGAAGACGGCGGCCAGGGCCAGCACCAGGCGCCACTGAGCGGCGGTGAAGGAGCGTATGCGCGGGCGGCCCGCCGTCAACAGCACGACGGCGGCGACCCATTGACGTACGGACACGACACCCGCCGGGCCGAGCACGGGGAACGCCAGGGCTCCCAGCGACGCGCCGACCTGGTTCGAAAGGCCGCTGCCGAGCATCAGTGCGACACCGCCCGCGTGGGCACCGGCGGCACTGCGGGTCGGCTGCGCGGAGGGGTGGGGTGTGATCGTCATGGTGTGAGGTTCGCCCCGCCCAAGCCATACGCAAAATGCATGACGCGTGTCTCGCATACGCTGAGCGTATGGATGAAGGAAGCGGTCTCGCCGGTCTCGAACTGCGGCATCTGCGCTGTCTGCTCGCGATCGTCGACACGGGCAGCTTCACCGACGCGGCAATCCAACTCGGCATTTCCCAGGCCTCGGTGTCCCGCACCCTGCACGCGCTGGAGAACGTGCTCGGCGTCCGCCTCCTGCACCGCACGAGTCGCACCGTCACGCCCACCACCACCGGCGTCCGGGTCGTCCACCACGCCCGGCAGCTGCTCACCGATGCCGAGAACCTCGTGCGCGAGGCCACCACAGGGCACACGCGGCTACGGATCGGGCACGCCTGGGGAGCGTTCGGTCGGCACACCACCGAGTTCCAGCGGCGCTGGCATCAGCGTTACTCGGACGTCGAGTTGCACCTTGTGCGGCACAACAGCCCCACTGGCGGCCTCGCCGAGGGCGCCTGCGATCTCGCCGTCGTACGCCACCGGGCGGATCTGCGCGGACGTTGCGCTTCCGCCGTCGTCGGCCACGAGCCCCGCTATGTGGTGATGGCAGCCGACGATCCCTGGGCCAAACGCCGCCGCGTCCCCCTCGCGGACATCCGTGAACGCACCGTCGTGGTGGACCGGCGCACCGGCACGACGACCGCGGACCTGTGGCCGGGCGATCCGCACGGCGACGTCGAGTACACGGCCGACGTGGACGACTGGCTCGCCGCCATCGCCACTGGCCGCTGCGTCGGGGTCACCCCGCAGGCCACCGTCGCCCAGTACCGGCGCGAGGGCGTCGTCTTCCGCCCGGTGTCGGGCGCAGATCCGGTGCCGGTGCGGGTGATATGGGACGAGCGGGACCCACACCCCCGTACACACGCGGCCATCGCGTTGCTCAGCGAGTTGTACGGAGGCTGACGGCGGTGGACGGCAGGCGCGATAGAGCAGCCGTCGGGGCGGACCTCCTCACTCCAGCCCCAACCGGCCCAACACCCGCCCCATCGCCTCCCTCACCGCCTCGCGTGCGGCATCGCTGTGGTCGAGGCCCTCGAAGGCGTGGGGCGCTCCCGGTACGTCGATGATGTCCAGCGGGGCGTGGGCCGACTCGGCCGCGGCGACGAACTCGGCTACCGTCGTCGCGACCGCGGGGGCCTCGCGGCCGACCCGGATGAGGACGAATGGGGACGTCCCGCCGTGGGCCACCACCTCCGCGGGCCGGAACCGGGGATCGTTCACGCCCCAGCTGGGCAGCGGCGCCATGATCGGGTAGCTGGCCGCCAGGCAGCGCAGCCACGGCGGGGCCTCGCTCAGCCACGGCGCCGTCAGGGGGCCGCCGCCGGAGAAGAACCACAGCGCGATCCGGTCGGCGTCGACCCGCGGGTCGGCGCGCACCTCGGCCACCGCGGCGGCCACGTCCTCGGCCGCCGTCGGATACGCCGTGACCGCGTGCAGCCGGTGGTCCAGGGTGACGCCGATCGCGCCGCGTGACGCCGCGAGGCGGGCGTAGCCGATCAGGGTCGGCCAGTCGCGCGGAGACGGCCGTGCGTCCTCAGGGACGGGGCCGCCGTGCACGATCACGACCGCCGGGCGGGGCTCCGCCGACACGCCCTCGGGAACGTACAGGTCGATGGCGCCGCGCCGTTCGCGCGGGATCTCCGGCACGTCCAGGAGGAAGGGCCGGAGGTATCCGGTCTGTGTCGTCTCCGGCTCGCCCACGGGTTCGAGCCGCGTGCCTTCGTCGGCCGCCGCGCGCAGCAGCACGTCGGCGAGTTCGTCCGGGCAGGACAGCATCGGCCAGTGCCCGGTGGGCAGTTCGAAGAAGGTCACGTCGGGGCGGGCGAGCGCCTTGATCGTCGGGTCGCCGAAGCTGAGCAGCATGCGGACGGTGTCGATGGTCGCGCCGCTCTCCGCGCACAGCACCCCGGTGGTCGGCAGGCGGTCCCCCGCGCCGGTCAGACGCAACGGTTGCAGGAGCGTGCCGAGCGGGTGGGGAGCGGCGTGGGCGGTCAGCCGGTCGAGGGCCTCGTCGGAGACGCCGACGGTGCTTCCCCAGCGCCGCCATTCCTCCCGCGTGGGGGCCGGAAGCTCTCCCTTGGTGTTCTCCTCCTTGGTGAGGCGTTCGCGCAGTTCCTGGTCGGGGACCGCGGCGAGGGCCACGGCGCCGTCCTGCACCGGTCCCGTGTCGAGGTAGACCAGCCGCGCGATGCGATGGGCCCGCAGGTCGGCCGCGCCCACCGCCGGATACACGCCGTAATCGTGCCCGACGAGGACGACACCCTGGCCCTCCTCGGCTCCCTCTGTGATCGTGTCGATGGCCGCTACGACCCTTGCGATGTGCGCGTCCAGGTCCTGGGCCGGCCCGAGGTCCACCACGTGGGTCCTCGCGCCCTCGGCCGCCAGTTTCCCGGCCGTCTCCCGCCACGCGTCCGGGCCCGTGAACAGGCCCGGCACCAGTACGAACTCCGTCATTTCCCCGTCCTCCAGCAGTGGCTGTCAGTGGCGGGAGGTACGTTAGGAACTCCCCCTGAGGGAGGTTCAAGTGCAGCTGTCGACCGACTCGCCCGGGCCGTCCGGCTCGCCCGACGGGCTGTGGTCCATCGGTGAGCTCGCCGAGCATGCGGGCACGACCGTCAAGACGGTCCGCTTCTACTCCGACAACGGCCTGCTGCCGGAGCGCACCCGCAGCGCGGGCGGGCACCGCCGGTACGACTCGGACGCCCTCGACCGGCTCCGCATGATCCGCTCACTGCGCGGTCTGGGCCTGCCCGTTCCCGAGGTGCGGCGCATCGTCGACGAGCGGTCGGGGGCGGACGGGGTGCTGGAGGACGCCGTCGCGGGACAGCTGCGCACCCTCGGCTCGCAGCTCAGTGCGCTGCGCTGGCAGGAGGCGGCGCTGCGCCTCGTTCAGGAGTGCCCGCCGCAGGAGCGGGCGGACCGGCTGCGGCTCGTCGGCGCGTTGGACACCCCGCCGAGCACGGCGCCACTGGCCAGATTCTGGCGGGCCTGGCTGCCGCCCCGCATGCTGGCCTCGTCGCGAACGGCCTTTCTGGAGGCCGCCGTTCCGTCCCCGCCCGACTCCCCGTCCCCGGGCCAGGTGCTCGCCTTCGCGCGGCTGTGCGCGCTGGTGTCACGCCCGTGCACGCCGGACACGGGACCGACGCAGCCCGCCGCGCACAGCACGGCCGGGGCGCGCGAATCCTCGGTCCTGTACGCCGGGTTGGCCGAGGCCTACGACCTGGCGGCCGAGCCGATACGGGCGGGCCGGGCCCCCACCCCTGGTGAGGCGCTCGACTGCTTCGTCGCGACGTACGCGAGCGTGACCAGGGCCCGCGACACCCCGGCCTTCCGCCGCGGCCTCGCAGGGCAGCTCGCCTCCGATCCGCGTCTCGACCGTTACTGGGACCTGGTGGCGGAGCTGACCACCCCGGAAGGCGGTCGCCCGGAGCCGACTCCGGGCACGGCCCACGACTGGCTCCTCGCCGCGCTGGACACGCAGCTCGCCGACGCCTGACCTCCCGGGCTCACTTCGACCGGCGCGAGGGAAGCAGCGGCGAGGGCGTGTGACCAGAGGTCGGCAACCGGAAGGTGGGACTGGGAAGGCTCGGCAGCTTGGGTTCCGACGGCCGCTTGCCGCCGCCCGACGGGCTCTCCGACGGCGAGGGGCCGGGCGTGGTGGCAGAGGGCGAGCCCGGCTCCTTGCCGCCCTTTCCGTGGCCCTTCCGCTTTCCGTCCTCCTCCTTCCCTCTCCCCTGGCCCTTGTCCGGCTTCTCGGACCTCCCGGGCTTGCCCGGCGCTTCCCCGTCTCCCGGCAACCCGGCCGTCGGCACGGCCCCGTTCCCGTACACCCGCATCCAGCTCAGCACCAACTCCAGGTAGGAATCCGAGTGGTTGTACGCCAGCACCGCCCTGCGGATTCCGGCGCCGCGCGTCAGGTCGCCGCCCGCCGCGCACAGGTAGCGGCCCGCCGCCAGCCACGCGTCGTCGATCTGGTGCGGGTCGCGGGCTCCGTCACCGTTGCCGTCGCTGCCCCAGTGGCGCCACGTGGAGGGGATGAACTGGGCGGGGCCCACGGCACGGTCCCAGGTGCGGTCGCCGTCCCAGGCCCCGCCGTCCGAGTCGTGGATGGCGGCCATGTCCGGGCCGCCGTCGAGGCGCGGGCCGAGTATCGGGGTTCGCGTACGGCCGTTCCCGTCCAGGGCGCCGCCGCGCGCATGCCCGGATTCCACCCGGCCGATCGCCGCGAGCAGCGGCATGCGTAGCCCGCACCCCGGCGATTCGGACGCGAGATCCTTGACGGCGCTCCGGTAGGCGGCGAGGACCCGGCCGGGAATCCCGTGCGCCGTCGGGAGCGCCGGGAGGTCCTTCGGAGGCTTCCCACCGTCGCGTTTCCCGGTCTTGAACGGCACCGGGCGCGTCCCCGGGATCTCCGTCGGCGCCTGCGGGTACAGCGGTGGGCTGCCGCCGCCCGCCTGCGCGCCGGGCGACGGCGCACGCGTGGCCGACACCGGTGCCATGTCCGCCAGCTGCCAGACCGTCGCCGTGGCCATGCCGCCCGTCGCCGCCACGGCGACCGCCCCGGTGAGGATCTGGTGCCACAGCAGGGTGCGCCGCCTGTCGCGGGTGCGGTCCGGTCGGCGGCTCACCAGCAGAACGCCTTTCCACCGGACATCGCCGTCCACCGGCCGCCCGAACCCCGCATCCCGAAGGCGCACTTGGTGTCGTTCGAGCCCTTACCGGTGTACGTCAGCGGGACGGTCAGGCCGTCGAAGCGCTGGCCGCGGAAGGTGCGCAGCTCCTTGATCAGTCCGGCCCTGGTGATGTCACCGGCGCCGCGCGCCGCCTTCTCGAACACCTTCGCCGAGGCCCAGCCCTGCGCGGCCGAGGGGCCGGGCACCTTGCCGCCGCCGTACTTGTTCCAGGCCGAGTTGAACTGCCCGAACCCGGCCGCCGACGAGCCCTTGAAGGGGAACACCGGGGTCACCGCCAGGACGTTCTTCAGGCCCGGCTTGGAGGCGGTGGTGCCGTCGACGGTGGCGCCCGGCTGCAGGAACTGCGGGTTGAAGTTCTGCCGGCTGCACGAGGAGGCGACCCGGTTCACGGTGTTGGGGTCGCCGGTCACCAGCATCAGGTCGACGTCCGCGTTGCGCGCCTGGATGCACTCGGCCGTGAAGTCGGGCTGGGTGACGGAGATCTTCGCGTTGTAGACGGGGTCGAGGCCGTAGCGCTTGGCGGCGTTCCCACTGCCGAAGAACCGCTCGTGCACATGGGTGCAGGCGTCGGAGTCGGTGCAGAAGAGGGCGCCGAGCTTCTTGCCCTTGCCGTACTTCGCGCCGACCTGAGCGAGTCCGTCGAGCGCCGAGTTGGTGCCGGGGCACTCGCTGAACAGCATGGGGCTCGCGGTCCACGCGGTGGTGGAGCAGTCGCCGCCGATGACGGGGACCTGCTTCTTCTCCACGTAGCTCCTCCAGGCGTTCATGGTCTGCGTGGTGGTGAAGGAGGCCACGATCGCGACGGCCTTGCGCTGTTCGACCAGCTCCTGCATCTGGCTGCGGCCCTTGGAGGCGTCGGCGCCGTCGTCCATGACGATGACCTTGACCTGGCGGCCCTTGATGCCGCCGTTCGCGTTGACGGTGGCCGCCCATGCCTGGAGGGCGCGCGGGCCCTGGGCGAAGGCGACGCCGCCGGGTCCCGATGTCGTACCGACGCTGCCGATGACGATGGGGCCGCCGCCGGACCTGCCGCCGCCCGCCTTTCCGCCACCGCCGCCGGACGCCGAGCCGCCACCGTCAGCACCGGCCCCACCGGCTCCGGTCCCGCTGCCGGACGTCCCGTCGGCCTTCGAGCCGTCGTCCGGCGTGGTGGAGCCGGACGAGCCGTCGGCGCCCACTCCGGTGTCCGAGCCCGCGGCCCCGGTGGCTACCTTTCCGCCGCTGCCCACGGAGCGTACGACGGTGTCGTGGTCGACCCGGCTGCCGCAGGCGGCGAGCACCAGGCTCAGCGCCGCCACGGCCGCCAGGCCGGCGCGTGTACGGGTTGGGGTCATGGTTCTCCTCCGGAGCGGGAACGAAGTGGCATGCGAGGGGGATCAGGTGTGCGCGCCCAGGTACTGCGCGACGAGCCGGTCGCCGTCCAACTCGCCCGGTTCTCCGGCGAATTCGATACGGCCCCGGTTCATCAGGTAGACGTAGTCGGCGAGTTCGAGGGCGCGGGAGACGTACTGCTCGACGAGGAGCAGGGCCCGGCCGTCCTCGGCCAGCCTGCCGAGGAACTCGAAGATCTCGTCGACGACGACGGGGGCGAGGCCCATCGACACCTCGTCGAGCAGTACGTAGTCGGCGTCGGTGACATGGGCGCGGGCGAGGGCCAGCATCTGCTGCTGGCCGCCGCTGAGCGAGCCCGCGAGCTGGCCGAGCTTCTCACCGAGGACCGGGAAGGCGGTGACGGCACGTTCCACGGCTTCGTCGACGTCGCCGCCGGCCGCCTGGATGAGGATGTTCTCCTTGACCGTCAGGGTCGGGAACACCCCGCGCCCTTCGGGGACATGGCAGACACCCGCGCGGGCGAGGGCGTGCGGGCGCTTGCCCGTGAGGTCCTTGCCGTCGATGGTGAGGCGCCCGGAGGTGGGTGCCAGCAGCCCGGACGCGACTCTCAACAGGGTTGTCTTTCCCGCCCCGTTGGTGCCGAGCAGCGCCACGACGGACTTGGGCGGGAGCCACACGTTCACCTCGCGCAGGACGCGGGCGCCGCCGTATCCGGCGTCGATGTCGTCGAGTTCCAGCACTACGCGGCCTCCGATCCGAGGTAGGCGGCGCGCACGGCGGGGCTCGCACGCACCTCGGCCGGTGTGCCCTCGAAGATCAGCCGGCCGAAGTCGAGTACGTAGAGGTGGTCGCAGACCGACATGACGAGGCCCATGTCGTGCTCGACGAGGAGCACTCCGCAGCCGCGTTCGGCGACGACCCTGGTGACGATGGCGCCGAACTTCTCCGTCTCGGCGGTGTCGAGGCCCGAGGACGGCTCGTCGAGCAGCAGCAGCCTGAAGTCCCCGGCGAGAACGCGGCCGAGGTCGACGAGGCGGCGCTGCCCGGTCGAGAGTGAGCCCGCGATCTCGTGGCGCAGGGCGCCGAGGCCGCACAGTTCGAGCACCTCCTCGGTGGCGGCCCGTACGGCCTTCGACTCGGCGGGGGTGGCCACGAGCTGTCTGAAGGGGTTGCCGCGGGCGAGCCCGGCCTCGCGTCCGAGCGCGATGTTCTGCTCGACGGTGAGCGAGTCGAACAGGTCCATGCGCTGGAAGGTCCGGCCGAGGCCGAGCCCTGCGCGAGCGGCGGGCGTCCGTCCGGTGATGTTCCTGCCGAACAGCCGGATCTCCCCCTGGGTGGGCCGCAGCAGCCCGGAGCAAGCGTTGAAGGTGGTGGTCTTCCCGGCCCCGTTGGGCCCGATGAGTCCGGTGACGCGGCCGAGCGGGGCGGCGAAGGCGGCGGAGTCGACGGCGGTGTTCCCGCCGAAACGGATGGTGAGGTCGTCGATCTCGAGCCCGTCCACGTTCGCGTCGGATGTCCCGTTCATCGCGCCGTCTCCTTCCGCAGCCCCGGACCCACCCGGATCCGCGCCGGCGCCGACCGCGCGGCGCGGGCCTTCCTCGCCGCCGTCAGGCGCTGCGCCGCCGGGCCCGGCGCCCCGAGGCGTTCGTCGGCGCGCGAGCCGTGCGACTCCTCCGGGGCGGGCGCTCCCGTGCCGCGGCGCCTCGCCGCACCCGCCTCGTACAGCGCGACGAGGAGCGCGCCGAAGCCGAAGAGGACCGGGAGTGCCTGGGCGAAGGTGTCGTTGGTGAGATACGCGGGGACGACCGCGACGAGGACCGCCGCGAGGGGCGGGCCCGCCGAGCGCAGGCCCGCGCACAGGATCAGGACGGTCAGCCAGGTCAGCGAGGTGTACGAGAGGAAGGGCGCGCCCGTCGCCGAGCGGCCCTGGGACGCGTACAGAGCGCCCGCGACACCGGCGACGAACGCCGAGATGGCGAAGACGGTGACGCGGGTGACGTTCACCCCGAGGCCGAGCGTGGAGAGCGTCGTGGGCGAGTCGGCCATGGCGCGCAGCAGCCGACCGAGGCGGCTTCGGCCGACGAGGGCGATGAGCAGGGAGCCCGCGACGGCGAAGGCGAGGAGGACGTAGTAGAAGGCCTCGTCGCCCTCGAAGAGGCCGGGGCGGGGCGCGGGCAGCGTGTTGGTCTTGCCGAACATCCAGGTCGTGCCGTAGATCGCCCGTTCCAGGAGCAGTCCGAGGCCGAAGGTGGCCAGGGCGAGATAGAGGCCGGAGAGCCGGATCGCGGGGATCGCCACCAGCATGCCGACGGGCACGGCGACGACGCCGGCGAGGAGCACGGCCAGCAGCCAGGGCAGTCCGGCGCCGACCGCGAGGTGGGAGAACGTCGAGGCACCCACCGCGACCAGCGCGGCGTGCGCCAGCGAGACCTGCCCCGAGGTGCACACGAGGAGCTGCAGCGAGGCGAAGATCAGGACGTACACCAACGCCGAGGAGTAGACGGGGAGTTTGGACGCCGCGACGAGCGGGACGCAGCCCGCGAGCACCACCGCGACCACGGCCACGATCCGGCCGGTGGCGCGGCTCACCAGTGGCTTCGAGGCGGGCGCGGGACGGTGTGCGCCGATCTCGGCGAGCCTGCCCCGGCCGACGAGCAGCAGCACGGCGAACAGCACCACGAACGGCATCGCGGGCGGCAGGCCCGAGAGTGTCTCGGACGTGGCGACCCACTTCGTGGCGAGCGCGGAGAGGACGCCGATGAGCAGCCCGCCCGCGTAGGTGAGGGGGAGGCTGGAGAAGAGTCCGACGGCCGCGGCTCCGTACGCCTGCACCACCAGGAGGGTCAACAGCAGGACGTCCAGGCCGAGTTGGGGCGCCAGCAGGATGCCGGACGCGGCGGCGAACCAGCAGCCGATGAGCCAGGCCCGGGTGCGTACCGCGAACGCACTCGTACCGGAGAGTTCCAGCAGATCCGGGTCGTCGACGACCGCCCGCATCCGTACGCCCATCGAGGACAGCCGGAAGAAGACGAAGAACCCGAGCGCTCCGGCCGCCGCGACGATCGCCGAGGTCAGCTGGTCGATGCCGACGTGCACGCCGATCACCGTGACCGTGTCGGTGGGCAGGAAGCCGGGGAAGTCGAGGGCCGAGCTGCCGTAGCCGGCGATCAGCGCGCTCGTGACGACGAGTTGCAGGCCGACGGTGGCGACGACCTTGGTGGCGACGGTCGCAGCGGCGAGGGTGCGCGTGACGCGTTCCATGAGCAGCGCGACGACCGGCGGCACCACGACCACGGCGACGGCGAGCGCCACGGGCCAGGGCAGGCCGCGCAGCGTCCGCAGGTCGTAGTAGACGAACGCGGAGATCGCGGCGATGGCCCCGTGCGCGAAGTTGAAGATGCCCGAGGTCTTGTAGGTGAGGACGAGTCCCATGGCGGCGAGTCCGTACACGGATCCGGTGGTGACGCCGACGACGAGGAACGGCAGCAGTTCGTTCACGGCGCGCACACCCCGCACGGTTCACCCGCGCCGACCGCGGCCGGCGTCACCTCCTTGCCCGCGACCAGCGGGCAGTGAGGCCGGTGCGGGCGGTCCATGCCCTCGGCGCGCACGAGCGGCAGGGCGAGTGTGTCGTCCGTGCTCCTGGTCCGAGGCGTGGGCCTGGTCCGTGTGTCCTCGTCGTCGTCCGCGGGCGCGAGGGCGATCAGCGTCACGCGCCGCTCCCCCAGCGCCCGGCGGGCCCGCAGCAGCCACAGACAGAGGCCGCCCGCGCCGACCGCGAATCCGGCGACGCCGAGGTTCGTCCAGGCCGCCTGCCGGGCGGTCGACACCGTGGCACTCGCGCCGAACCACGCGGTCACGATCAGGGCGATCCCGGCCAGGCTCGTACCGCAGACGGTGACGACGTCGCGGTCGCGCCAGGGGACGGCGCGCGGGTCGGCGCCGGTCATCGGAGGCTCCCTTCGGGTACGGCCGCGGAAGTCGGTGTCTCGGAGCCGCCGGGGGCCGCGACGGAGGGAGCCGCCCCGCCGCCCGTCCGCAACGCCTGCTCGATGCGGTCGAGCTTGCGCCACTCGTCGCGCAGGTCGGCCGAGAGCCAGAGCGCGCTGGACAGGCCGAGCAGGAACAGGCTGCCGAGCCCGGCGCTGATCACGTACGGCAGCTGCTCGGCGGGGTACGGCGTGCCGCTCACCCCGCGCCAGCCGAGGACGAGGGTCACGGCGCCCGCGAGCGCGGTGAGCGCGGCGGTCAGCCGGTCCCACTGACTGCGTATCCGGGTCACGAGGTCCATCGAGTCTTCACTCCCAACAGGCGCAGCAGGGTGCCGGCGGCGAACGTGGCCACGGCGCCGAACGCGAGCACGATGTAGAGGCCGGTGACACCCATGTCGGTCGGATTGGTGGCGAGTCGGACGGTCCGGGTGTCCTTGGGCCCTGACGGGGATCCGCCGCCGTCGGACGGTGTCTTCGGGGTGTCGGCGCCGCCTCCGCCGGTGGGTGCGGGCGCCCCCGCACCATCACCGCCGCCCGTCCCGGAGGGGGCTTGCGGGGCGGGGGCGGGTGGCATGCCGCCGGTGCCGGGAGGTGCCTCGACGCGTCCTGCGTCGGCGGAGGCGCGGCCGAAGACATAGGTGACGGTGTAGACGGACCCGGACCGGGTGTCCTGCTGGCGGGCCCGCACCTCGAGTCCGGCGGACACGATGCCGTGCTTGGTCCGCTTCTCGTCCAGGTAGCGGAGCTTGACGCCGGCCTTGGCGAGGGCCTGCGTCAGCGTCTCGGCCGGGTCCGCCCCGCCGGTGCCTCCGCCGGGCAGCTTCAGGGCCTTTCCCGCGACCTTGAGCCCGTCCGGTGTGATCTCCACGCCCTGGCCCGCGATCTCGGTGCGGCCGATGGCGAGTTCGGAGTCGCGGACGACCTTCCCGGAGCGGTCGACGGAGGCGTCGGCCGAGCTGCGGATGCGGCCGATGTCGAGGACGCCGTTCACGGACCAGGGCCGGGTGTCGGCGCTCGCCTCCGCCGTGCCGGTGAGGGCGTCGGGGTCGACGGAGGAGTGGGCGGCCGTCCTGGTGGAGGCGCCGGTCGCGTCCTTGCCCAGGACGGTGCCGGCCACCGCGTCGGTGGACGTCTTGGTGCTGTGCGCGCGCATGGTGTGCGGGGCCTTGCCGGCCTTCGCGCTGTCCTCGGACGGGTACTTGGAGGCCGCGTACAGCGGGTAGTCGGGGAACTTCTGCCCTGTCTGGCCGCCGATGAGCGCGGGGGCGGAGATGACCGTCTCACCGGGGAACGGGCTGCTCGCCCACCCCGAGGACTCGCCGACCGCGTAGTTCACACAGGACCTGGCCACCGGGATGCCCACCCCGGCGGGCGCCGACAGCAGTGTGTCGTTGCTCGCGCTCACGGTCACCTGCACGCCCTGCGCCGTCGCGGTCACCGGGCAGTCCTCTCCCTCGGCCGCTTCCGGTTCTGCGGCGCCCGCCGCACCGGTCGCCGCGGGCAACAGCACCAGAAGCACGGCCGTGCCCGCCCCGCAGAGCGCGCGGGCCCGCCGGGGGACGGCGTGAGTTCCTCGCTCGGACATCGATGCCCTTCACGTAGACGTGGCCTTGAGGCTCGGGTGGGCCCACCAGACTTGACAGACCGTCAGATCCGGCTGACGTGCCGCACTCTGTGGGTGCGCGGCGCCACCCGGAAGGGGCCCGGCGGCCGCGTCCCGCTCACCGGGCCCGCCACTCCCGCTCAGTGGGACTCACCGACGGACGGCCGGCAGCCGGTCCGAGCCCTGCGCAGAAGTGAGGATTCTGTATATGCGCGACGCGAAGCCCGCAAGGGACTCCCCCGCGTGCCCCCGTTCGGTCGACACTTGGCGATCCCGGTCAGCACACCCACCAGGGAGGCGACCATGACGACACCGGCGACGGCAGACACCAACACAGCAGAGCCTCGCGGCCCGTCCCCCGCCGCCCCGATCTCGATGATCGAACGCATGACGGTCATCCTCGACGCGTTCGAGCCGCACACCCCGAGCCTCTCCCTGCTCGACCTCATCGACCGCACGGGCCTGCCGCGCTCGACGCTGCACCGCATCCTCGACCAGATGATCCGGCTGCGCTGGCTCACCCACTCCACCGGCGGCTACCGCCTCGGCATGCGCCCGCTGGAGCTCGGCGGACGGGCCGCGGGGCACAGCGAGATCAGGGACGTCGTCACGCCGCTGCTGCACGAGATGTGCCGGCGCACCGGGCTCGCGGGACACCTCGCCGTCCTCGACGGGCGCGAGGTGGTCTTCCTCGACAAGGCGGGCGGCCGCCCGGCGGCCCGCCTTCCCACCCGGCTCGGCGCCCGGCTGCCCGCGCACACGACGGCCGTCGGCAAGGCGATCCTCGCGACCCTCGAACCCGGCCTGGTCGACTCGGCGTACCGCGGCCGGCTCCCCCAGAGCACCGCACGCAGCCTGCGCACGGCCGCGGATCTGCGCCAGGAACTGGCCAGGATCCGGGGGCGCGAGGGCCTGGCCGTCGACAACGAGGAGACGCTGTCCGGCGTCCGCTGCATCGCCGCGCCGTTGCGCGGTTGCGGCCAGGCCACGGCGGCGCTGTCCCTGTGCGGGGACCGGCAGGCGGTGGACTTCAAGGAACTGGCGCCGCTCGTGCACGACGTCGCGGGCGAGGCGCGGCGGGCGCTGTTCCCACGGCTTGGCCGCCACGGAACGGGGTAGAGCCGGTGTCGGGACCCCGCTCTCCCTCAGGAGGCCACCATGCCGGAAACCGTCACCGACCTCGACGCCCTGTCGTACGAGCCGCTGACCCCCACCGCGTACCTGGACCGTGCCGCCTCGGCGCACGGCGACCGGATCGGGGTCATCGACGGTGAACGGCGCTGGACCTACGCGGAGTTGCACGACCGCTGCACCCGTCTGGCGGGCGCTCTCGCCCCGCTGGCCGACGGACGGCCTGTGGCGGTCCTGGCCCCGAACACCCACGAACTCCTGGAGGCGCACTACGGTGTGCCGTGGGCAGGCGTGCCGCTCGTGGCGGTCAACACGCGGCTCGCGGCGGCCGAAGTGGCGTACATCCTGAGCCATTCGAAGGCGGCCGTGCTGATCCACGACCCGTCCTTCGACCTCCTGGTGGACGACGCGCTGGCCCGCCTGGACACCCCGCCCCGCCGCATCAGGTCGGGCGAGGAGTACGAGTCGCTGCTCGCCGGTGCCGAGCCGCTCCACGAGACCCCGGCCGACGAACGCTCCCTCCTCGCCGTCAACTACACCTCGGGCACGACGGGCCGCCCCAAGGGCGTCATGTACCACCACAGAGGCGCGTACCTGCAAGCGGTCGCGATGGTCGCCCACACGGGACTCACCCCGTCCTCGGTGCACCTGTGGACGCTGCCGATGTTCCACTGCAACGGCTGGTGCTTCCCGTGGGCGGTGACCGCGGCGGCGGCCACACATGTGTGCCTTCCGAAGCTCGACCCGGCCGAGGTGTGGCGGCTGATCCGCGAGGAGGGCGTGACACACCTCAACGGCGCGCCCACGGTCCTCTCGATGATCGCCTACGCCCCGGAGGCCGCCCCGCTGCCGAAGGGCCGCACGATCCGCATGGCGACGGGCGGCGCCCCGCCCTTCCCCGCGATCCTGCGCAGGATGGGCGAGTTGGGCTTCGACGTCACGCACCTGTACGGGCTCACGGAGACGTACGGGCCCGCGATGCTCTGCGACTGGCGGCCCGAGTGGGACTCCCTGGACGGCGCGGCGCAGGCCCGCCTCAAGGCCCGGCAGGGCGTGGGCAACATGATCTCGTGCACGGCCCGCGTGATCGCCGACGACGGCACCGACGTCCCGGCGGACGGCACGACCACCGGCCAGATCGCACTGCGCGGCAACAACGTCATGCTCGGCTACCTGGACGACCCGGAGGCGACGGCGGCCGCCGCTCCGGACGGCTGGTTCCGCACCGGCGACATCGGCGTCGTGCACCCCGACGGCTACGTCGAGCTCCGCGACCGCTCCAAGGACGTCATCGTCTCGGGCGGCGAGAACATCGCGTCGGTCGAAGTCGAACAGGCCATCATGGACCACCCGGCGGTCCTGGAGGCGGCGGTGATCGCGGTCCCCGACGAACGCTGGGGCGAGGTTCCGGCCGCGTACATCACCCTCCGGGACGGCGCCTCGGCGACCGCCGCGGAGATCATCGACCACGTCCGCGCCCGCCTCGCCCGCTTCAAGGCCCCGAAGTCGGTGACCTTCGGCGAACTCCCCAAGACGTCGACCGGCAAGATCCAGAAGTACGTCCTGCGGGACAAGGCGTGGGCGGGGACGGCGCGGCGGATCAATTGACCGGCCCCTCGGAGGACGAGCGGCGGTGGTCTAGCCTCGCCCCGTGATCGGTAATCGGATACGTGAGCTGCGCAAGGCCCACAAGATGACCGTGCGCCAGCTGTCGGTGGCGGCCGGGGTGTCGACCGGGCTGGTGAGTCAGGTCGAGCGCGGGCTCACCGACCCCAGTCTGGAGACGCTGCGCCGGCTCTCCGCCGCGCTCGGGCTTCCGCTGTTCGACCTGTTCCGGCAGGACGAGGCGGAGGAGGTCGCGGTGGTGCGGCGCGAGCGGCGGATTCAGGTGCGCTCGCCGCAGGGCGGGATCGAGTACACGCGGGTGTCGGCCGGGTCGGCGCGGCTCGAGGTCCTGGAAGGGACGCTGGAGCCGGGCGGGTCGTCCTCCGACGAGCGGTACAGCCATCCGTCCGAGGAGTGCGTGCTGCTGCTGAGCGGCAGCCTCGTCGTCGAAGCGGGCGACGGGCGTTACGAGTTGGGGCCGGGCGACAGCTGCACCTTCGACTCCCGTGTCCCGCACCGCTACGTCAACGAGGGCGAGGAGACCGCACGTTTCCTGGTGAGCGTGACGCCGCCGAGCCGGTGAGCCCACGGGCCCCCGCGGCCACAAGTACCCGTGCCCGCACACCCATTGACGCGGCGCACACCCGGCTGGTTCGATCACCCGCACTGAACAAGTTCACCGGGATTGAATGCGAGTCGCCCCGTGCCGATCGACACCCTGGACACCCCCGAACGCTTCCGCGCCCGCTTCCCCTCCCTCAAGGACACGGTCCACCTGGCCAGTTGCAGCCAGGGGGCGGCGTCCGAGCACGTGCTGACGGCGCTGCAGGAGTTCCAGTGGTCCATGCGCAGCCACGGCGCGCCGTGGGGTGAGTGGATGGTCCAGGTCGATGCCGCGCGGGCCGCGTTCGCCGCGCACATCGGTGCCACCGCGGACGAGATCGCGGTGGTGGGCTGCGCCTCCGACGGGGCGTACCAGGTGGCGTCCACTCTGGACTGGTCACGCCGTCCCGGCCTTGTCACGACGGACATGGAGTTCCCGTCCATCGCGCATGTGTGGCTGGCGCAGGGCGGGCGGGGCGCGCAGGTGCGGCACGTGCCGGACGAGGACGGGATCGTTCCCGCCGCGGGATACGCCGATGCCATCGACGACTCCACCAACCTCGTCTCCATCCCCCTGGTGTCGTACCGCAACGGTGTCCGGCTGCCCGTCGCCGAGACCGTCCGGGCGGCGCGGGCCGCGGGCGCGCGGGTGTTCGTCGACGCGTACCAGGGACTCGGCGTACTCCCCGTCGACGTACGGGAGTTGGACTGCGACTACCTGGTGTGCGGCGCGCTGAAGTATCTCCTTGGCGTTCCCGGCATCGCCTTCCTGTACGTGCGCGATGGTGTGCGGGACGAGGTGGCGCCGCAGCTCACCGGGTGGTTCGGGCGGGTGGATCCCTTCGGGTTCGACCCTCGTACGCTCGACTTCCCGGAGACCGCCCGGCGCTTCGAGACCGGCACGCCGTCGATTCCCTCCGCGTACGCCGCCGCGGCCGGGTTGCGCACGCTGGCGGAGGTCGACGCCAAGGACGTCGAGGCGCACATCCGCGAGCTCACCGCGTATGCACACCAACGCCTCACCGAGGCCGGCGAGACCCTTGCCTCGCCCGCGGATCCCGAACTCCGTGGACCGCAAGTGGCGATCACAGATTCCGCCCCGGACACGCTGGCCGCCGCGCTCGGCGAGCGCCGCATCGTCACCAGCCCGCGCGGCACCCTGCTCCGCGTCTCGTTCCACTACTACAACACCCTCGCCGACGTCGACGCGCTGATCGCCGCGCTCGGCGAGATACGCGCCAAGTAGCCACGTCGCCACGTAGTTCATGTGGCCAAGCAGCCGCACGTCCAGGAACACCGCACCCACCACGGAGCGAGTGACATGCCCGACGACCCGCGCATCGACTCGGCACCACCGCAGGACCACGGTCTGAAACGGTCCCTGACCGGGCGTCAGCTCAGCATGATGGGTCTTGGCGGCGCCATCGGCACCGGCCTGTTCCTCGGTTCGAGTCTCGCCATCTCGGCCGCGGGCCCCGCCACGGTGATCGCGTACGTGGTGTGTGCGCTGATCGCCCTGGTGATCGGCTGGGCGCTCGCCGAGATGACGTCCGTGCACCCGGCGGCGGGCTCCTTCGGCAGCATCGCGCGGCACTATCTGGGACCGCTGGCGGGGTTCGTGATCCGCTGGACGTACTGGACGATCCAGGTGATCGCGATCGGTGGCGAGGTGATCGCGGCCGGCATCTATGTGCGTTTCTGGTGGCCCGAACTCCCGCTCTGGCTCCCGGTGGTGGCGTTCTCGCTGCTGCTGCTCGCGGCGAACGCGCTGAGCGTCGGGGTGTTCGGCCGCCTGGAGTACTGGTTCTCCACCATCAAGATCACCGCGATCGGCGTCTTCGTCCTGCTCGGCTGCGCGTACGTGTTCCTCGGCCTGCCCGGACACACCGCGGTCGGCACCTCGAACCTGTCGGGACACGGCGGACTGCTGCCGCACGGCATGAGCGGCCTCGCCACGGCCTTCGTGTTCGTCATCTTCAGCTACATCGGCACCGAGATCATCGCGGTGACCGCCGCCGAGTCCGAGAACCCGGTGCGGGACATCCCCCGCGCGGCCCGCCGGATGGTCGTCCGCCTCGCGCTGTTCTACGTCCTGGCCATGGCGGTCGTCGTCACCGTCGTGCCGTGGACGCGCACCGCGAAGGGCGGCGACGTCACGGCGAGCCCGTTCGTGCAGCTCTTCGACGTCGCGGGCATCCCGGCGGCGGCAGGCATCATGAACTTCGTCGTGCTCACCGCGGCCCTCTCCAGCGCCAACGCCAACACCTATCTCGCCACCCGCATGATCCACTCCCTGGCGGTGGACCGGCACGCCCCGCGGCTCTTCGCACGGGTCGGAACGCGCGGCGTCCCGCACCGGGCGCTCGCCGTGTCCGGCATCGGCCTCGGCGCGGCGGCGCTCCTGTCAGTGCACTCCGAGGACACGGCGTACATCCTGCTCTTCGGCATCTCGGTGTTCGGCGCGCTGGTGGTGTGGATCCTCATCCTGGCCACGCATCTGGCCTTCCGCCGCCATCGCACACGGAACGGCCTCCCGGCCTCACCGGCCCGGCTGCGCGGCGCGCCGTTCACCACCGTCGCGGCGGCGCTCGCCCTCGCGGCGATCCTGGTCTCGACCGTGTTCATCGAGGGCCTGGAGGACTCCTGGAAGGCGGGCCTGCCGTTCTTCGCCGTGCTGGTGCTGGTGTACCGGTTCGGCGCGCGGCGGTACGAGACGGCCGGCGCGCTGCCGGACAGCACGGTGCCGGAGGGCGTGGTCCCGCCCGCCCGCGCGCCACGGGATCCGTCCGGCGCGCCGGATCACTCCAGGTAGTGGGCGCGCCCGTCGTCGTCCATGTCCACGGACCCTTCGGGCAGGATGCAGAACTCGTTGCCCTCCGGGTCCGCCATCACCAGGAACCCGCCCTCGTCGTACTCCGTCAGCCGCCGCCCGCCGAGCGCCTCGACGCGCCGCTGCTCGGCGGCCAGGTCGGGCGAGGTCAGGTCGACGTGCATGCGGTCCTTGCCGGGCGTGGGCCGAGGATTCCGCTGAAACCCGAACACCAGGCCGCCCTCCCGGCGCAGCCAGATGTAGGGCCCCGTACGACTCTCGACGGGCCGCCCGAGCAGCTCGGACCAGAACGCGGCCAGCCGTTCGGGGTCCTCGGCGTCGATGACAAGGGCGGCGATCTGCAGGGGTTTCGGTGTCATGCGGGGCCTCCAACCGGTTCGAACCGCGGTGTCCGAACGACTGCCCGGATCACCGGGTTCGTCACTCACCTGCGTCCGCGCAACTGACGGCATCGGTGTCGGTATCGGTATCGGTGTCGCTTCCTTCCTCGTCCATCGTCGTGTCTCACGCGTGGCACGCAAGCCGTCGCGGAGTCGCGCGTCGCGGTGGGTGACCAGGTCACCGGGGGCAGACGCCGGTCGGCCTTTCGGTCTCGCGGCGGGTGCCGCCGCGCCGGGCCGTCCCGAGCACCCACCGGTGCGGGCGCCCGGCGTTCCTGCACCTCGGCGGAGAGCTCGGCGCCGCGCTCACGGGCCGACGCGCGGGACGGCGACTGTCAGTGCCGCCTGTGATGATGAAGCCATGCCGAACGCACCGTCCGCGCACCCCGCGAAGGGCCGCGCCACATGATCGTCGAGCGGGCCCATGTGCCGGTCGTCCCGACCGCGCGGGCCGACACATGGCCGTGGTCGGTGCCGTGCATACGGACCCTCACCACCGAGGGGCTCCGCTTCACCGCGCCGGTCACGTTCCTCGTCGGTGAGAACGGCTCGGGCAAGTCGACGCTGGTCGAGGCGCTCGCGGAAGGCTTCGGCCTGGACTCCTGGGGCGGCTCGCACGACTGGCGCTACGCGTCGCACCGGCGGAAGTCGGTGCTCGGCGAGCACATACGGTTCGACGCCGCGCCCCGCGGGCGGCGCATGCTGGGCAGCTGGTCGGCGCGCAAGGGATTCTTCCTGCGCGCCGAGACGGCGATCGACGCGCTGGACCGGGAGGGGTTCGAGCCGGACTCGGTCAGCCACGGCGAGGGCTTCCTCGCCGCGTTCCGCGGCAAGTTCCTGCAGCCCGGCCTGTACGTCCTCGACGAACCGGAGGCGGCGCTCTCCTTCACATCGTGCCTTGAGCTGCTGGGCCACATCTCCGAGCTGACGAAGGCGGGTGGCCAGGTCGTCTGCGCCACCCACTCCCCTCTCCTGACGGCGCTGCCCGGCGCCGACATCCTGGAGCTCGGCGAGCACGGGATGCGGCGCAGCACCTGGCAGGAGCTGGCGCTGGTCGACCACTGGCGCCGCTATCTGGCCGACCCGCACAGCTATCTACGTCATGTCCTCGGTTGACCGTTGCCCTCGATGGCCGCGGGCCGCACCTGTGCCGCCCGAACCCGCGCCACGTCCAGCTTCTCGGAGCGGTCGAAGCGGTAGACGCCGTTCTGCTCCTGGAAGACGTCGGTGAGCTGCGTGTAGCAGTAGCCGAACATGTCCGGGTCGTCGAGGAGGACGCCGGTGAGCCCCGTGAAGCGGTGGTGGAACTCCTCCTCGTCGCGGGGGCGTTGGCCGTAGCCCCACGAGACGTCGCGGTCCTCGCCCGCGGCCTCCGCCTCGTCGGGGTTCCACCAGATGCCGCCGAACTCGCTGCAGAAGTACGGCTGTCCGCGGTAGGGGACGGACCAGGTGGCGTCCGGCGCCTCGTCCTGCGGATTGACGAACGGTTCGTCCTTGGCGAGGCCGCTCATCAGCTCGCCGAAGATCTCCGGGTTCTGCTCGTAGCAGTGGGAGTCGTAGATGTCCGTCTCCGGTACGCGGTGCGCGTAGCCGGAGGCGTCGAGGACCGGCCGTGTGGTGTCGGCGGCCTTGGTGGCGAGGAACATCGCGCGGGTGACCTCGTCGAGGACGGACCGGCGGTCCGAGAGCCGCTGACGTGTCTCGTTGAGCGGGCACCAGCCGATGATCGACGGGTGGTTGTAGTCGCGCTCGACGGCCTCCAGCCACTGCGCCACGAACCCGCTGGTGGGCTGCTGGTTGTCGGTGCTCACGGGCCCCGTGCTCGCACCCCAGTCGCCGAACTCGCCCCACACCAGGTAGCCGAGCCGGTCGGCGTGGTGCAGGAAGCGCTCCTCGAACACCTTCTGGTGCAGGCGGGCCCCGTTGAAGCCGGCGGCGAGGGAGAGCTCGATGTCGCGGACGAGCGCGGCGTCGTCGGGGGCCGTCATCAGGCCGTCGGGGTAGTAGCCCTGGTCGAGGACGAGCCGCTGGAAGACCGGCTCGCCGTTGAGCAGCACCCGCTTGCCGTCGACGGTGACCGAGCGCAGGCCCGCCGTGCACACCGCCGAGTCGACGACGGCGCCGGACGCGTCGACGACGTCGAGGTGGATCTCGTACAGGTGCGGGTCCTCGGGCGACCAACTCCTGCGCCGCTCCTCGGGGATGGGCAGGACGAGGCGCGGTGCGAGGTCGAGGTGGGCGGCGACCGAGGCCTCCGTGACCGTCCCCTGCGCGTCGGTGAGCCGGGCACGGACGCGGTGGCCCACGCGGCTCCCGGACAGCGGGAGTTCGAGGTGGAAGCAGCCCGCGGCCAGATCGGGGGTGATGCGCGGGCGGCCGAGGTGGGTGTCGGCGACCGGTTCCATCCACACCGTCTGCCAGATCCCGGTCGTACGGGTGTAGAGGCAGCTGTAGTTGGCGTAGCGGTCGGACTGCTTGCCGCGTGCCTGCGGGCCCTTGGATTCGTCCCTGGCCCGCACGACGACGGTGGCGTCCTCGCCGGGCCGCACCGCGTCGCCCAGGTCGGCGCTGAACGAGGTGAACCCGCCGCTGTGCCGGGCCACTTCCCGCCCGTTCACCCAGACCGTCGCGTCGTGGTCGACGGCTCCGAAATGCAGCACGACCCTGCGCCCGGCCCACTCGGCGGGCACCCGCACGGTGCGCCGGTACCAGACGGCGGCGTGGAAGTCCGTGTCACCGATGCCGGACAGCTCCGACTCCGGACAGAACGGCACGGTGATCCGCTCGGGCAACTCGGCGTCGACCAGGCCGCGTTCGAGCCCGCTGTCGCCGGGGTCCCGGGCGAACTGCCACGGGCCGTTGAGGTTGAGCCAGTCCGTCCGGACGAAGCCGGGGCGCGGGTACTCCGGGCGGGGCAGGTCCTGGGCCATGCACTCTCCTGGGGCGTCGTGACGGGTACGTGCGAGGAGCGGGGTGCGGCACGGTCCACGCGCCGCCGAACCGGATGCCCTCGGCAGTCATCACAGCATCGTTTTACACCGCTGTAAACGAGAACCGGAGAACTGCGCGGGAGATCCGCACAGAACACCTGCCGGTCTGCCCGGCCCCGCCCCCCGCTCAGCCCGTCGGCCGCGGCGCGCTCTCCCTGACCACCAGTGAGTGCGTGACGACCTCGTGCCTGCCGAGCCCCTCGAAGCCCTCGATGCGCTCGATGAGCAAGTCCAGCGCGCGCCGCGCGAGTTCGGCCTCGTCGGCCCGTACGCAGGTCAGGCTCGGCCGCACCGCCGACGCGAGCCTGCTGTCGTCCCAGCCCGTGACCGCGACGTCCTCCGGCACCCGAAGCCCCCGCTCCCCCAGCGCCCGCAGGGCGCCCAGCGCGACCAGGTCGTCGCGGCAGAAGACCGCGTCCGGCGCCATCCCACCGTCGAGCGCGGCCCCGAGGGTCTGCGCGCCGGAGTCCGCGTCGGCCACCCGCCCGGTGACGATCAGGGCGGGATCGACCGGAAGTCCGCAGGCCTCCAGCCCCTGCTGGTAGCCGATGAGGCGCTGCCTGGACGTCTCACTGGGGGCCGTCTCCTCGGCGCACAGGAAGGCGATGCGGCGGCGCCCCAAAGCGGCGAGGTGCTCCACGACCTGCGCGGCGGCGGCGATGTTGTCGATCCGTACGTGGTCGACGGTCAGCGGCGCGGCACTCTCCCCCAGGAGCACGACCGGGACCCCTCGACGGTGCTGGGCGATCTCCGTCGAGTTCAGCCACGAGGGCTGCAGGAGCACACCGTCGACGACGCCCGCCTCCTGCGCGGACAGGATGGCGCGCTCGATCTCCGGATCGTCGCCCGACTCCTCGAGCAGCAGCCGGTAGCCGCGCTCGCCGGCCGCCCGCGACAGGACGTGCGCGAGCTCGGCGAAATACGGGATGCGCAGGTCGGGAAAGGCGAGCGCGATCATTCCGGTGCGGCCGGTGGCGAGGTTGCGGCCGCGCAGGTTGGGCCGGTAGCCCAGCTCGTCGATGGCGCGCTGGACCTTGGCGCGCGTGCTCTCGCGCACGTGCACATAGCCGTGCACGACGTTCGAGACCGTCTTCGTCGAGACGCCTGCGTGCTGGGCGACATCGCTCAGGCGGACGTTGGGCAATTCGCCTCCTGGTGGGCCTACGCGGGAGTCGCGTGGACCGGGCGCGGGGCCCGCGCCTGGTCGGACGCCCCGCCGACTGCGCGCCGAACCCTACCTGTTGACACCCAAATTTACAGCGCTGTAAGTTCGCCGCGCTCTGCTCGTAACTGAACTCACACACCCCGGGGTCCGCATGCCCCGCGGTCGCGTGACCCCGACCTCAGGAGGCGACGAGGTGTCGATCGGACCAGAGCGAGCCACGATCCGGGGTGCCCGCGGCCCGAGCCGGCGCGGCCTCGTCGCGGCGGCCGGTGCCGGCGCCGCGCTCGGCGCTCTCGGGCTCACCGGCTGTGGCGGCGACGCGGCCGGGCAGTCGCGGACCACCATGCGCTTCTATCTGCAGAAGCGGGAGGTCATCGCCTACTTCGACAAGGTGCTCGGGAAGTTCGAGCGGAGCCGGCCCGGGGTGCGGGTGGTGCACGACACGACGGATGCCATCGCACCGCAGTTCGTCCGCGCCCAGCCCGCCGACGTGGGCTGCTTCAACAACAACCTGGAGCTGGCCCGGTACATCGAGCGCGGTGTGCTTTCCGACGTGTCGGACCGGCCCGCGACCCGCCGCATCACCGGCAGCATCGCCCGGCTCGCCGAGCAGTACGCGACGTACCCGGGACGCACCAGCGTCCTGCCGTACTCGCTGGCCGCCGCCGGAGTCATCTACAACAAGAAGATCTTCGCGAAGTACCGCCTGCCGGTACCGACGACGTGGTCCGAATTCGTCGATGTGTGCAAGGAGTTGCGGGCCGCGAAGGTCACCCCGATCTACGCGACCAGCAAGGAGGTGTGGACGGTCTGGCAGGGCCTCTTCGACTACTGCGCCGGCGGACTGGTCGACAGCGCCTCCTTCTTCCGCAGGCTCCAGGAGCAGGGCACGGACGTCGGTCCTTCCTCCCCCGTCTCGTTCCAGAAGGACTTCGCCGAGGCCATGGACCGGGCCCGTACGCTCACGAAGTTCTACAACCGGGACGCCGCCACCCGCTCCTACCCGGACGGGAATCTCGCCTTCGGCAAGGGCCGCGCGGCCATGTATCTGCAAGGCCCCTGGGCGTTGACGCAGATCGCGGCGGTCGATCCGCACCTGGAGATCGGCACGTTCCCGCTGCCGGTGACGGAGCGCGCCGCCGACCGCAAGGCCCGCGTGAACATCGACCTCGCGCTGTGGATCCCGACCGGGGCCGACCACCCTGACGAGGCCAAGGAGCTGGTCGACTTCCTGATGCGGCCCGAGATCATCGACGCGTACAACCGGGACAACCTCGCGTACGGAGTCACCAAGGACGCGCCGGCGGCGAAGGACCCTCGGCTGTCCGGCCTGCAGCCCTACGTCGACTCGGCGGCCTTCTATCTCGGTGCGGGCACCTTCATCCCGCCGTCCATCCCCGTGGGCAACTACCTCCAGACGGCGATCGCCACCGGGAACTTCGACGGGATGCTCCGGCAACTGGACGCCGACTGGCGGCGCATCGCGATCCGCTCCTCGACGAAGACGAAGTAGGAGACCTCATGGCAGTCCCTCCCCCCGTCCCACGAGGCGCGTCCGCCGCTCCGCCCGACCGCGGGCGCCGCCGGGTCGAACCCCTCTACTACTGGTTCCTGCTGCCGACGCTCCTGCTCTTCACCGGCCTCGTCCTGGGCCCGGCCCTGGTCGGCATCTTCTACAGCTTCACCGACTATGTGGGCTTCGGCGACTGGCAGTTCACGGGCCTCACGAACTACGTGGCACTGTTCTCCGACCCCGCGATCTGGGAGTCGTACAAGTTCACCCTCGGCTTCGCCCTGGTGACCGTGGTGCTCGCGCAGAGCGTCGCGCTGGCGCTGGCGATCGGGCTGACGAGCCGCGTCCGGTTCCTGACGGCGCTGCGGGGCATCTTCGTCGTCCCGATGATGATCTCCGGGATCGTCGCCGCGTACGTCTTCAGCTATCTGTTCGCCAACACCCTTCCCTCGATCGCCACGTCGCTGGGGATCGGGCCGCTGGAGGAGAGCATCCTGGGCGATCCCGGGCTCGCCTGGGTCGCCATCATGATCGTCTCGGCGTGGCAGACGCTGCCGGGCGCGCTGCTCATCTACATCGCCGGTCTGCTCGCGATCCCCGGCGAGCTGTACGAGGCGGCCGCCATCGACGGCGCGTCCGCCTGGCGCCGCTTCCGGTCCATCACGCTGCCCCTGGTGTCCGGATACGTCGTCATCAACACCATCCTCGGCGTCAAGGGCTATCTGAACGCCTACGACATCATCAAGGGCCTCACCGACGGCGGCCCCGGGACCGCGACCAACAGCGTCGCCATGAAGATCTTCAGCGGCTACTCGGGCGGCGACTACGCCTACCAGATGTCCAACGCCACGATCTTCTTCGTGCTCACGGTCGCGGTGTCCCTGCTGCAACTCCTGGCCACCCGAGGAAGGGGGCTCCGGCTGTCATGACCACCACTCTCCCGCCGTCCGAGCGGACCACACGCCGCACCCCACCGCTGCGGCAGGCCGTCGCTCGCGCCCGCCGCCGCGGCAAGGACGCCACCAACCGGCCGGCCACCCTCCTGCTCATGGTCGCCTCGCTCACGGTCCTGATACCGCTGTACGTCACCGTCGCGATGTCCCTGAAGACCTCCGCGCAGGTGGCCGACGGCGATGCCTTCGCACTGCCGTGGCCCATCAACCCCGGCAACTTCGCCGAGGCGTGGCGCATCACGCGCTTCCCCGTCTCGTTCACGATCTCCGTTGGGGTGGCCGCGGCGTCGGTGCTCGGCACGCTGGCGCTCAGCTCGCTCGCCGCGTACGCCATCGCCCGCAACTGGGACAGGCGGATCTTCCGCTGGTCGTTCTTCTATCTGCTGGGCGCGATGTTCCTGCCGTTCCCGGTGGTGGCGCTGCCGCAGATCAAGCTGACCGCCCTCCTGAGCATCGACAGTCCGGTGGGTGTCGCCCTGCTGCACATCGTCTTCCAGCTGTCGTTCAGTGTGTTGCTCTACACCGCGTATCTGCGCTCCATCCCGCTGGAACTGGAGGAGAGCGCCCGGATGGACGGGGCCACCACGTGGCAGATCTTCCGGCGAATCATCCTGCCGCTGCTCGGGCCGATGAACGCGACGGTCGGCATCTTCGCGTTCCTCGCCTCGTGGAACGACTTCATGCTGCCCTCGCTGATCACATCCGACCCCGGGCTGCAGACGCTGCCGGTCCTGCAGAACATCTTCCAGAGCCAGTTCGACACCAACTACAACGTCGCCTTCGCCTCCTACCTCATGGCGATGGCACCGACCGTACTCGTCTACCTGTTCTCCCAGCGCTGGGTGATCAGCGGACTGACCCAAGGGGCCGTCAAGCAATGACAGCGACAGCACTCAGCAGGATCCCGGCCCACCCCCGCGCCCGGGACGCGTCGGTCCTGCGCGGCGACCACTGGCGTGTCACCGTGCTCACCGAGGGTCTGCTGCGTCTGGAGTGGTCCGAGGACGGCGGCTTCGAGGACCGCGCGTCGAGCTTCGCGCTCCACCGCGACCGGCTCACACCCGAGTTCACGGTCCGCGAGAGCGACGACGCGCTCGAGGTGTCCACGAGCCGCCTTCATCTCCTCTACGACCGACGGGAGTTCAGCGCGAACGGCCTGGTCGTCACGTCGCCGGCCGGTGGCCGCTGGCGGTTCGGCGAGCGGCGCCCGGACAACCTGGGCGGCACGGCCCGCACCCTCGACGACGCGGACGGCCGCATCCGGTTGGAGGACGGTGTCGCCGCCCGCGACGGGATCGCCGTCGTCGACGACTCGGCGTCGTTCCTCTTCGACGACGAGGGGTGGGTGGCATCCCGCGAGCCCGGCCGGCTCGACCTGTACGTCTTCGCGTACGGCCACGACTACGGCGAGGCGGTCGAGGCCCTGTACGCGCTGTCGGGGCGCCCGCCCGTGCTGCCGCGGTGGGCGCTGGGCAACTGGTGGAGCCGCTACCACGCGTACACCGCAGACGCCTACCTCCAGTTGTTCGACCGCTTCGACGCCGAGCGGCTGCCGTTCTCCGTGGCCGTCATCGACATGGACTGGCACCGCGTCGACTCGGTGCCGCCCCGGTACGGGACCGGCTGGACCGGCTACTCGTGGGAGCGGAAGCTCATCCCGGACCCGGAGGCCTTCCTCGGCGAACTGCACCGCCGGGGCCTGCGCACGACCCTGAACCTGCACCCCGCCGACGGGGTCCGCCCTTTCGAGGACGCGTACCCGGAGGTGGCCCGGGCGGTGGGCGTGGACCCCGCTTCCGACGCGACGATCCCGTTCGACCTCACCGACCGGGCGTTCCTCGACGCCTACTTCCGGCACCTGCACCACCCGCTGGAGGAGCAGGGTGTCGACTTCTGGTGGATCGACTGGCAGCAGGGCAGCACGTCCCGCATCCCGGACGTGGACCCGCTGTGGCTGCTGAACCACTTCCACTTCCTCGACTCCGGGCGCGAGGGACGCCGCCCGATGGCGTTCTCCCGCTACGCCGGGCCCGGCAGCCAGCGCTACGGTGTCGGGTTCTCCGGTGACACGGTGGTGTCCTGGGAGTCCCTCGCCTTCCAGCCCGAGTTCACCGCGTCGTCGGCCAATATCGGTTACGGCTGGTGGAGCCACGACATCGGCGGCCACACGCGCGGCGTCCGTGACGACGAACTGGCGACGCGCTGGCTCCAGTTGGGGGTCTTCTCCCCCATCCTGCGCCTGCACTCGGCGAACAACCCGTTCATCCGCAAGGAGCCGTGGCAGTTCCCGTCCGAGCCCCGGCAGGCGATGGGCGAGGCGCTCCGGTTCAGGCACCGGCTCGTGCCGTACCTGCACACCATGAACCACCTCGCGGCGGCGGGCACCCCTTTGGTGCGCCCGATGTACCACGTCGAGCCCGAGCGCCCAGAGGCGTACGACGTGCCCAACCAGTTCACCTTCGGCAGCGAGCTGATCGTGGCTCCCCTCACCACCCGCCGGGACGAGGTGACCCTGCTCTCCGCCACACCGGCCTGGCTGCCGCCCGGCACCTGGACCGACATCTTCACCGGCACGGTGTACGACGGCGACCGCCACATCGAGTTGCACCGCGGTCTCGACGGGGTGCCTGCCCTGCTGCGCGGCGGCGGCATCCTCCCGCTGGCCGGTCCCGAGGACCTGGACGCCACCCGCAACCCCGGCCACCTGGAACTGCTCGTCGCGCCCTCGGACAGCGGCACGTTCACCCTGTTCGAGGACGACGGCCAGGGCGACGGCACGGACCTGCGCACGGTCACCACACGTCTGGAGTGGAACGCCGGCACCGGCACCCTGCGCATCGGCCCGGCGGACGGCCCCGACGGCATCGTCCCCGCCGCCCGCACCTGGACGGTCACCTTCCTCGCGGGCCTGCCCACCGGCCCGGTCCTCGTCGACGGGGAACCGGTCGAGGTCACCGGAGGCACGGGCCGCTTCAGCGTCACGGTCGAGGCCGCCGCCACCTCGTCCGCCACGACGGTCGAGGTGAAGCTCGGCTCGCCGCTCCACGCGGACCGTACGACCGACTCCATCCGGGGCATCCTCGCCGCGGCCCAGTTCGACAACCCCACGAAGCTGGAGATGTGGCGCATCGTGACCTCGTCCGACCCGCTGACGTCTAAGATCTCGGCGCTGCACGCGCTGCGGGTTCCGGCGGGACTGCTGGGGGCGGTGATGGAGCAGCTGACGGCCCGGGAGAGCTGACGCCGGCGCCCGCCCCACCACGACACGCCCCCGACAGCCCGCCACACGCCGCCCACCCGTACGAACGGCGTATGGCCCCGCCCCACCGCCCCTGTCACCCTCTGTACCCATGGGGGAAGGCAAGACGTACGAGCTCATCGTGCCGGGCGTCGGGGCGTTGGACCGGGCCGAGGTGCTCGTGCCCGACCGGGTGGGGCGGGTGAGCGGTGATCGGCAGGCCGGGGTGTACCGGGCGCGGGTCGGGGGCTGCGGGCAGCGGGAGGGCGTGCAGCGCGAGGTCTACGACTGGGCGGCGCTCACCTCCGGCGGGGCGATGCGCTCGCTGTGGCTGTTCCTGCTGCCGTTCCTGCTCGTCAATGTGGCGGGCTGGATGCGCCCCCACCGGCCGACCCGGCGCGGGCTGAGTCTGATGTACGGGTTCGGGGTCCGGCTGCTCGGGCTCTCCATGACGGTGCTGCTGGTCGGCGGTCTTGCGCAGGTCACCATGGATCAGCTGGTGTGGCAGTGCCGCTCGTCGAAGGAGCTGTGCTCGTCCGGGAACGAGGTCGTGGCCGCCGTGCGCGACATGTCGGTGCCCACCGGGCTGCTCGCGGCGATGACGGTGCCGCTGGTCGGACTGTTCCTGGCCGCGTGGGCCGCCGGTGACGAGCGGCGCGAGTACGGGAACGTGTGGCAGGACCCCGAGCGGATCCCGCCCCGACGGACGGCGCGGCCGTCCTGGTGGCGGCGGCTCTTCCTGCCGGCGGCGAACGGGCAGGCGGCCCCGCTGGAGGAGTTCTCGTACTGGCAGCGCAACACCCGGGCGCACGGGCTGATGAGCCGTCACCTGTGTGCGGGCGTCCTGACCTTGGCCGTGCTGACCGCGATGCCACCGGCCTCCCAGGGCGGCAATCAGGCCGTGGCCGTCGTCCTGTTCGTCGTCATCGGGGTGCTCGGCGTGTGGACCTTGGTGGGCACCGGTCCGTGGCGCCTGCGCGGGATGCAGGCGGCCATGGTGACGGCCTGTCTGCTGGTGCTGCTCGGCGCGGTGTTGTACTGCCTGATGCCGGGGCCCCGGTGGGCGACGACGGGGCGGCTGCCGGGGCTCAGCCCGGCCTCGGGGGCGCTGCTCGGGGCACAGTTCGGCGGTGTGGCGCTGACCGTGGTGGCGGCGCTGCCGCGGCTCGGCTCCGACCGGCGCGGCACGCACGCCCTGTACGGGGTGTCCGGGCCCGTGACCGCGCTGATGGGGTGTCTGCTGGGCTGGATCTGTGCCTCGGCGCTCGCGCTGTGGGCGCGCGGCTGGCTGCACAGCGGGAGCGCGCCGAAGGGCGAGGAGCTGCTGCTGCCGCAAGCGGCGCTGAAGGTGGTGGCGGCCAGCACCACGGTCCTGCTGCTGGGGCTGGGGCTCGTCGCACTCGCGGCACCGGTCGTCGCGACCCTGCGCTGGTATCTGCGTCCGATGCCGCTGCTCGATCCGTGGCCCGAACTTCCGGACGGTATGGGGTGGTTCAGGCGTCAGTGGGTGCTTCGGCGGCGCCACCGGCAGGAGGTACGCAGGACGAGTGACCCGGTCTCCGAGCAGCGTCGGGCGAACCTGCGCGAGGAGCTGGACCGACGGCGGCGCATCGACTTCGCGGTCGGCCTCACGGACCACGGCGCGAAGGGGGCCGACCTCCTGTTCGGGGTGGCCGCCGTCGCCCTGGTGCTCGTCCTGGCCGCCCTGTACCTCGTCCAGGAGATGGAGAACGCGGTCGCCGTGGAGTTCCGGGCGAGGGTCACCTCGGTCGTGCAGTTCCTGGTGTCGCTGGCCGGAGTGTTCCTCGTCGCGATGATCGCCGTACTGCTCTTCACCGCGCGGTCCATCGCGATCCGCCGCGACGCCCGCGAGAACGCCGGGCTCGCCTGGGCGTTCGGCGCGTCCTGGCCGCGCGCCGCGCACCCCTTCGCGCCCGCCGCTTGGACGGTGCGCGCGGTGCCCGAACTGGTGCACCGGATCGACCAGTTGCTCTCGCGCGACCCGCGCGACCGGCTGCTCCTGCAGGCCAATTCGCTCGGTTCGGTGCTCGCGGTGTTCGCCCTGTGGCAGTGCCCGACGGAGCACCGGCGGCGCGTGGCCCTGCTCACCACGGGCTGCCCGCTCACTCTGTTCTTCACCGGTCACTACCCGGCGTACGCGGTCCATGAGCGGCTCGCCCCGCTGGCCGCCTCGCTGGCGGCGTGGACCAACGTCCGCCGGGACACCGACCCGATGGCCGCCGACATCGACGTCCCGGGCGTCCACGACGTGGTGTGGCCCGACGCCACCGACCCGTACGCTCCGCCGCCCCGCACCCCCGAGGCGGTCGCGGACCAGCAGACGGGCCGCGGCCCCGCCCAGCCGGTCTTCCGGCAGCTGGAGGGGCACGCGACCCATCGCACGGACCCGCGGATCGATCGCGAACGGGACGCGCTGTTGGAGAAGTTGGCGGCCCTGGACGAGCCGCGCGCGTGAGGCCGGGCGCGGGTGGCCCGGACCGTCAGGTCTGGCAGCCGGAGTCGGCGAGGACGTAGTACCCGGCGGCGGTCTGCTTGAGCGTGTGCGTGGTGAGGGTGTTCCACAGGCCCATCGCCTGGTTGGAGCCGTTGGCGTAGGTGTACCCGCCGCTCTGGTGGGCGCGCCCTGCGGTGGTGTGCTGGTAGTTGCTCGCCGTGTGACACGTGGGTGTGAACCCGCCGGTGGTCGCCGTCACCGGCGCGGACTTCGCGCCTGCGGCACCCTCGGCGTCGACGGCCGCCACCGCGTAGCCGTACGCCGTCCCGGTGGCGAGCCCGGTGTCGGTGTACGCGGCCGACGTGGTGGTGGCCACCTTCGATCCGCCCCGGTAGACGTTGTACGAGGCCGCTCCGTCGACCGCGTTCCACGTCAGGGAGGCGGTGGTGCCGGTGGTGCCGGACACCTTCAGGCCGGTGGGCGCGGGCAGGGCGCCCGGGGTCTCGCCGCCGCCACCGTCCGCGCCCTCGTCGAGGCCCCAGAAGCGGGCGGTGTGGTAGCTGGAGCAGATGGTGTCGAGGTAGTACGTGCCGGTGGTGCCGCACTGTTCGGCGCCGCTGCCCGGGTCGACGGCGAGGCCGTGGTTCATGCCGGAGATGGAGTACACCTCGACGGCCGGCTTGCCCGCGGTGTCGTCGTAGACGCTCAGTGTGGTGCCCCCGCTGAGGTTCTCGGTGCGGGACGGTGTCTGGCCGATGCCCCACACGTTCGTCCACTGGTCGCGCAGTTCGTTGGCGTTCGCCGGGACGACGGTGGTGTCCGCGGTGCCCTGCCAGATGGCCACGCGGGGCCAGGACGTGGTGCCGGCGGGCGCGGCGGAGCGCACAAGGTCGCCCCACTGGGCCGGCGTCTTGTCCGGCGGGCTGTACATGCAGGTGTACGCGGCGGACACACTCGTCGCGCAGGAGGCGGGCAGGCCCGAGTCGATGGAGCCGCCGGCGAAGACATCGGGGTAGGCGGCTAGCAGGTTCGCGGTCATGCCGGCCCCGGCGGACAGACCGGTGACGTACACGCGCTCGGTGTCACTGCCGTACTGTTCCACGGCCTTGTCGACCATCTGCTTGATGGACAGCGCCTCGCCCTGGCCGCGGGCGCTGTCGCCCGACTGGAACCAGTTGAAGCAGGAGTTGGCGTTGTTCGCGCTGCCGGTCTGCGGGAAGACCACCGCGAAGCCGTAGCTGTCGGCGAACTTCGGCCAGCCCGAGTGGCTGTAGTAGTCGCTCGCGCTCTGCGTGCAGCCGTGCAGGGCGACCACGAGGGGCGCGTCCGCGGGCAGGGTGTCGGGCTTGTACGCGTACATGGACAGGTTCCCGGGGTTGGACCCGAACCCGGTGACCTGGGTGAGGCCCGCGGCGGATGCCTGGGGCGCGGTGCCCAGCAGACCGGCCGTGAGCGCGAGGGCGCCCACGGCTGCTGAGGCCCAGCGGCGCAGGCGTCCGCCGATGCGGCGGCCTCTTGGGGAGCTGAGTGGGGGGTGCGGCTCTGTCATGTCGGCTGACTCCAGTCGAGACGGACGCGCCCGAGCGTGGCGAGGAGGCGACCCGGGCGTCGATGTGCCGTGCATCATCGAGGAGTTCGTGCCGCCTGCGACATGTAGCGGTCGTCCAGGTGTGGTCGGCGACTCGTGTGAGGGCGGCCCATGGCCGACCGGTCCGGTTCCCGTTACCGGGCGCGCGCCGCGTTCAGGACCCCGGCCGCACCGTCGACGCCCTTGGAATGAGCCGCAGCGGCAGCTCCCGGTGCGGAGCGGGATCGGCGTCCGGGTTCGCGATCAGCTCCGTGACCAGACCGCCGGCCACGGCGCCGAGGCTCACCGGGTCCTGGGCGACGGTGGTCAGGCCGGCCCACTCCGCCACCGGGTGGTCGTCGAAGCCCACCACGGAGAGCTGTTCGGGGACGTCGATCCGGGCCTCGCGCAGGGCGGTGAGGAGTTCGAGGGCGAGTTCGTCGGTCTCGGCGAAGACCGCGGTGGGCGGGTCGGACAGCGTGGTCAGCTCCCCGATGGCCTCCAGCGTCGCGCGCCGACTGTGCGACACCTCGCGTACGAGGGCGGGTTCGGTCCCGGCCTCCGCCAGCGCCTCGAGACAACCGGTCCTGCGCTGCCGCGAGCTGTACGTGAAGCCGTCGCTGCGGTTGCCGCAGAGGTACGCGATGCGGCGGTGGCCGAGGGTGAGCAGATGCCGGGTGGCGGCGCGGCCGCCCCCGACGTCGTCCACGTACACGCTCGGCCGGCCCTCGACCTTGCGGCTGACGTACACGACCGGCATGCCGAGGCGGTCAAGTCGCGCGGTCTCCTCCTCGGTGAGGTCGAAGCTGAGCACCATCAGCGCGTCGGCGTTGCGCCGGGCCGGGAGCCGCTCGAAGAAGGCCTGCCGCTCCGACATCTCGGCGACGGGATAGATCAGCAGGTCGAGGCCCGCGCCGCTCAGTTGTGTGCTCAGCCCTTGCAGCACACATCCCACGAACCAGGACGACAGGGTGGGGGCCAGTACGGCGACGTTTCCCGTGCGCCCCGTGACGAGCGAGGACGCCTGCCGGGACACCACGAACTCCAGCTCCCTGGCTGCCTGTTCGACGCGCTCCCGTGCCTCGGGCGAGACCGTGGCCATCCCGCGCAGCGTGCGCGAGACGGTCGAGACCGACACCCCGGCCCGCTCGGCCACGTCGGCCATCGTCGGGTAGCGCTGGTCGGGTATCGGCATGCCGGGAACGTAGCACAGCGGCGACGCACGACGGCAAGGGTCATGAAAGCGTTGTCTTCCACTCCGTGCTGTGCAGACCCATTGACCTCTCGGGAAGTGACTGCCTAGCGTGCAAGCGTTCTCAGGAAGTCGCCAGCCATGGGTCAGCCGCCACTTCGGCAGGAGCACCTCTCCATGACATTGAGCCGCAGAAGAACCTTGTCCTCCTTGGGTGTCGCTGCCGGTACCGCCGCCGCTGCCCCGTTCGTCTCGGCCTGTTCCCGGGCCTCGGCCACTCCCCCGGACCCGTCCGAGGCGCAGCAGGTGCCACGCGGGAAGACGACCATCGACTGGTGGTACAGCTCGGTGGCCGCGAAGGACGGCGGTGATCTGGCACCCCGTCTGATCAGCGCTTTCCGCAAGCGGTACCCGCAGATATCGGTGAACATCATCAAGGCGCCCGCCAGCACCGACACCCAACGCTCGGCGCTGTCCACGCAGTTGGCGGCCGGCAGCACGAGCCCCGACGTCTACCAGGGTGACATCACCTGGGCCGCCCAGTTCGGCGCCGCGTCCTTCGCGCTGCCGGTCGAGTCACTGCTGACCGAGGAGGAGTGGCAGCGTTATCCCAAGGCGCTGCTCACCTCGCTCGGCTACGAAGGCCACCGGTACGCCTTCCCGCTCTATCAGGACCAGCCGTACCTCTACTACCGGCGCGATCTGCTGCACAAGCACGGGCTGCGGGTGCCGCGCACCTGGGAGGAGCTGATGCGCAGCGCGCAGCGGGTCCAGCGCGCCGGTGACATCAAGCACGGCTTCGTCTGGCAGGGCAGCGTCTACGAGGGGTTGACCTGCAACGTCACTGAGATCCTCGCGGATGCCGGGGGCCAGGCGCTCTCCCCGGACGGCAGCCGTGCCACCTTCGCGGGGGCGGCGGCCGAGCGGGCCTTCGGCCTGCTGCGGGACCTGGTGACCAGCCGTGTCTCCCCGTCCGCCGTCTCCACGTTCATCGAGCAGAACACCCTCGACGACTTCACCGGAGGGCACTCGCTGTTCCTGCGGAACTGGCCGTACGCGTGGGGAGTCGCCACCGCCCCGGACTCCTCCGTGGCCGGGAAGGTCGGCGCCGTACTTCGTCCCGGTTTCGAGGGCCGCGAGGGCGGCCTCGGCTGTCTGGGCGGCTGGTGCAACTACCTCAACCCGCACTCCCGCAAGCTGGGCGCGGCCGCGGCCTTCGCCAAGTTCATCGCCCAGGAGGGTCAGATGGTCCTCGCCGAGCACGGCGCGCAGCTGCCCACGACCCGCGAGGCCCTCAACAGCCGCTGGATCCGCGGCTCGAAGAACCCGGTCTACGCCCTGGCACCCGAGATGACACTCGTCGCGCGCCCGACCCGCAATCCGTCGTACCCGCAGGTCAGCAAGGCGATCTATACGCACGCGAACCGGGTCCTGACCGGTGTGCCCGTGGCCCGCGCGGTCGCCGACGCGCAGGACCAGTTGACCGCCGCGCTCGCCGGGGAGTCGCTGTGACGGCCCCGGTCCGCACCCGGCCGCGGGAGACGACCGCACCGGGATCCGAGACAGCGATCCGGGGCGACGGGCTGCGACGCCGCAAGGCGCGCACGGGATGGCTGTTCACCGCGCCGACGCTGGTCGTGGTGGGTCTGGTGACGCTCTTCCCGGTGCTGTACTCCGTGGTGACCAGCTTCGCCAAGATCCGCTTCACGTTCGGCGGCATGGAGGTCCAGGAGTGGACGGTCGCCAACTACGCCACCATGTTCTCCAGTTCCGCGTGGCTGGACGCGCTCGTGTTCACGGTGGGCTACACGCTGGGCACGGTCGCCGTGGAGATGGTGCTCGGCATCGCGGTGGCGGTGCTCCTTGAACGGCTGGAGGCGGGGCGCGGCTGGATCCTGGCGCTGCTCCTCATCCCGTGGTCGCTGATCACCGTGGTGTCGGCGCAGCTGTGGGCGTATCTGTACGACGCCGGGTACGGGGCGGTGACCTGGCTGTTCGGCCTGGTCATGGAGGCGCCGCCGGTGATCCTGGGCAAGCCGGTGCCGGCGATCGCGGGGCTCGCGGTGGCGGACATCTGGAAGACGACCCCGTTCGTCGCGGTCATCATCCTGGCCGGGTTGGTGAAGATCCCTCAGGAGCGGTACGAGGCGGCCGAGATGGACGGCGCGGGCGCCTGGACGACCTTCCGTCTGGTGGTGCTGCCCGCGCTGCGACCGGTCATCGCGGTGGCGGTGCTCTTCCGCGTCCTGCAGGCCTTCGGCATCTTCGACCTGCCCTTCGTCCTCACCCAGGGCGGTCCTGGGACGGCCACCCAGTCGCTGGCGATCCTCGGGTACAAGGCGCTGTTCCAGGACCTCAACGTCGGCCTCGGGGCGGCGATCGCCACGGCGACGGGAGCGCTGGTCGCCATCGGCTGTCTGCTGTTCCTGCGGGCCTTCAAGATGCAGGTGGACGAGGGAGGGGTGGGCCGATGAGCCGCCGTGGTCGACAGGTCACCGGTGTGCGCCGCTGGCTGAACGTCGTGAACATCGGGGCGTTCGTCCTGGTCCTCGCGGTGTCGCTGCCGCTTCTTTGGATGGCGGTGACGTCCTTCAAGCCGGAGGGCGAGCTGGGCGCCTCGCCGCCCACCGTGCTGCCCAAGGACCCGACATGGACGAATTACGCGCGGGCGCTGGGCTCGGCGGGCTTCGACCGCTATCTCCTCAACAGCGCGGTGGTGTGTGTCAGCGCCACCGTCATCGTCCTCGCTCTCGGCCTGTTCGCCGGGTACGCGCTGGGCAGGCTGCCGCTGCGCGGCAAGGGGCCCATCATGGTGGCCCTGCTGATGATCTCGGTGTTCCCGACGATCGCCGTGGTCACCCCGCTGTACCTGGTCGAGCGGCAGCTGGACCTGCTCAACAGCTACTGGGGCCTGATCATCCCGTACGTGGCGTTCCATCTGCCGTTCGCGGTGTGGATCCTGCGCAACTCGCTGCTCGACATCCCGCACGAGCTGGAGGAGTCGGCGACGGTCGACGGCGCGTCCCCGGTCCGTACGCTCCTGTCGGTGATCCTGCCGCAGGCCAGGCCCGCCCTGTTCACCGCCGGGGTGTTCACGTTCACCGCCACCTGGACCGAGTTCCTGATGGCCCTGACCTTCAACTCCGCCGACGACTTCCGGACCGTGCCGGTGGGCATCGCCCTGTTCTCCGGCGTCTACGAGATCCCGTTCGGCACGATCTTCGCCGGCGCCATGGCCGCGACGGTTCCCATCGCGCTCCTGGTGCTGATCTTCCGCCGCAGCGTGCTGTCCGGCCTGACCGACGGCGCGGTCAAGGGATGACCGCGTCGCATGCGCAGCATTCCCCCCACTCGACTACGTACGGAGTCCGCATGACCGAGCACATCGACAACTCGCCGCAGGACGCCGACTGGTGGCGCCAGGCCGTCGTCTACCAGATCTATCCGCGCAGCTTCGCCGACTCCAACGGTGACGGCATCGGCGACCTGGTCGGCATCACCCGCCGGCTCGACCACCTCGCCGACCTGGGCGTCGACGCGATCTGGCTCAGCCCGTTCTACCCCTCGGAGCTGAAGGACGGCGGCTACGACGTCGCCGACTACCGGGACGTCGACCCGCGGCTCGGCAGCCTCGACGACTTCGACACCATGGTCGCCGAGGCACACCGCCTGGGCCTGAAGGTGTTCGTCGACATCGTCCCCAACCACACCTCCGACCAGCACGTCTGGTTCCAGGAGGCGCTGGCGTCGCCGCCGGGCTCCCCGGCCCGCGAGCGCTACGTGTTCCGCGACGGCAGCGGGCCCGACGGCTCGCTCCCGCCCACCGACTGGGAGGCCAGCTTCTCGGGCAACGCATGGAAGCAGGTGCCCGACGGGCAGTGGTACCTGCACCTGTTCGCGCCCGAACAGCCCGACCTGAACTGGGAGCACGAGGACGTGCGGGCCGACTTCCGGGAGACCCTGCGGTTCTGGTCCGACCGGGGCGTCGACGGCTTCCGCATCGACGTGGCCCACGGCTGCGCCAAGGATCTCGCCGGGCCGCTGTCCGACATCGGCCGCCCCCAGTACAAGGGCATCCACGACGACATGCCGCCGGGCACCCACCCGTACTGGGACCGCGACGAGGTGCACGAGATCTACCGCGACTGGCGCACGGTCCTCGACGCCTACACACCACCACGCGTCGCCGTGGCGGAGGCCTGGGTGACCAACTCCCGCAGGGTGCTCTACACCCGGCCCGACGAGCTGCACCAGGCGTTCAACTTCGAGTTCCTGTCAGCGCCTTGGCGCACTCCGGACCTCGCGAAGGTGATCGAGGAGTCGCTGCACGCGGCCGGTTCGGTGGGTGCGACGGCGACCTGGGTGCTGTCCAACCACGATGTGGTCCGGCACGCCTCCCGTCTCGGCCTGCCGCCCGGCACCGACCTGGAGGCGTGGCTGCGCTCCGACGGCCGGCTCCCCGAGCCCGACCGCGAACTGGGCCTGCGCCGGGCCCGCGCGGCCACGATGCTGATGCTCGCGCTGCCCGGGTCCGCGTACATCTACCAGGGCGAGGAGCTGGGCCTGCCGGAGGTCGCCGACCTGCGCGTGGAGGACCTCCAGGACCCGGTGTACGGGCAGTCCGGCGGCCGCCGCAAGGGCAGGGACGGCTGCCGGGTGCCGCTCCCCTGGGAGGCCGACGGCCCGTCGTACGGGTTCGGGGCCGCGGCGGGCTGGCTGCCGCAGCCGGAAGGCTTCGCCGCGCTGTCGGTGGCGACCCAGGACCGGGACCCCGACTCGCACCTGGCGTTCTACCGCACGGCGCTGCGTCTGCGCCGCGAGCTGCTGCGACCGGGCGCCCCCGGCAGCGAGGTGCTCGGCGAGCCCCGGATGGGAGAGACGCAACAGCTGCTGCACTTCACGCGCCTCGACGGCTGGGAGTGCGTGATCAACGTCGACGGGCCGCCCGCCCATCTCCCGCCCGGCGAGCTGCTGTTGGCGAGCGGGCCCCTGACGGAGGAGGGCTTGCTGCCCGCGGATACAGCGGTGTGGCTGCGCACGGCCCCGGCCGCCTGAAGAAGCACTAACCTGAGCTGTTGAGCGTTTAACCAGACGCCGGCGGACGCACTCGGGAACCGGGAGGCTCGGGACCATGACGCACCCCGTCAGCTTCAGCACCCTGAACCTCCCCGAAGAGCAGCACATCGCCCTGTGGGAGCGGCACAACGCCGAGGCACTGATCGGCCTGCAGTGTCGCTCCCTCGGCGAGCGGCGGCTGGACGCCACGGAGATCAATCTGCAGCTGCCGCAGGTCCATGTCGCGCGGGTGCTCGGCAGCCCGCACATCGTGGAGCGTCCCCAGGCAGTGATCCGGCGCACGCCGTCCGAGGCGATGGCCTGCTATCTGAACCTGGCGGACGACGCGTTCTTCTACCACGACGATGGGGTCCACCTGCTGCGCTCGGGCCAGCTGATCGTCTGCGATGCCGACCGGCCCTTCGTGCGCGGCTTCTCGAAGGGGCTCGAGGAGCTGGCGATCAAGGTGCCGCGTCCGGTGTGGCGGGACATCGGCGGACCGGCGACGCTGAAGCGGCCCCTCGTCCTCGACGTCGGCGAAGGCTCCGTCGAGGCGCGGACGTTCGCCCGGCTCGCGGGGCGGGCGCTGCGTCCCGGGGGCGCCGGCACCGTCGACGAGCAGACGCTGCTGGGGCTGCTCGGCAGCCTGGTGACCGGCAGGCCGCCCGCGCTCGCCTCGGCCCATCTGGCGATCGCCAAGGTGTACATCGACCAGCACCTGGACGAGCCCGGCCTGTCGGCCTCGCGCATCGCCCGTGGTGTGGGCATCAGCGAGCGGCATCTGTCGCGCGTGTTCTCCTCGGGCGGCTCCAGCGTGCCCCAGTATCTGCTGGGCCGCAGGCTGGAGTCGGCGCACACCCTGCTCTCCGGGGGCGGAGCCACGACGGTCGCCGAAGCCGCGGTCCGCTGCGGCTTCGGCTCGGCCGCCCACTTCTCCCACCGGTTCAAGGAACGCTACGGGGTGCGGGCCTCGGACGTGCTGCGTGCGGCACGGACCGCCTAGCCGGCGTCGGGTGCCAGCGTGATGTCGAAGCGGACGCGGGACCAGGACCGGCCCTCCAGATCGCGTCCGTCGGGTGTCGGTGTGTCGGCCGGTTGTGGCGTGAAGTCCTTGACGAGGGACTCCTTCACGCCGAACACCGCGTCGCTGTCGAGCAGTTCGTCGCCGCGGACGAAGATGTGCGTCACGAGCGTCCGCAGTCCGAGCGCGGTGACCATGAAGTGCAGGTGCGGCGCCCGCATCGGGGAGCGGCCCGAGGCCGCGAGCAGGCCTCCGACCGGACCGTCGTGGGGAATGGGGTAGGGGGTCGGGGTGAGGCCCCAGAACCGGTACCGCCCCTCGGCGTCCGAGAACAGGTGGGCGCGGGCCGCGACGCGGTCGTCGCCGTACTGCGTGTCGTAGAAGCCGTCCTCGTCGGCCTCCCAGACCTCGATCCGCGCCCCGGCCACGGGCTTTCCGGCGGTGTCGGTGACGGTGCCCTCGACCCAGCAGGGTTCTCCGGCGGCGCCGAAGGCGAGGTCGCCGCCCTGCTCGATCCCGGGGCTGTGCTCGGTGAAGAACGGTCCGAAGACGGTGGCTTCGGTGGCGTCGCCGTATGCCTCGTTGTTGACGGCGACCGTCTGCATGGACACACCGAGGACGTCGGACAGCAGGATGAACTCCTGGCGGCGTTCGTCGGTGATGTGTCCGGCCCGGGTGAGGAAGTCGATGCCCGCGCTCCACTCCTCCTCGGTGAGCCGTACGTCCTGGAGGAACGCGTGCAGATGCCGGGTCAGGGACTGCAGGACCTGACGCAGCCGGGGGTCGGTGCAGTCGTCGAAGGACCGCAGCACCTGACGCAGGACATCGGCCTCGCGCTCCCGCTGCTCGGCCGGGACACCTGCGGATGTGTCGGGGGTGTGGGTCATCGGGGGTCGGCTCCTTCCCAGGCGGCCTCGATCAGGGCCGTGATGCCTTCCGGTGTGACGGGCCGGGGGTTGTCGGCCGGGGCGGCGGCGAGGACGGCCTCGGCCGCTGCCGTGATGCCGTCGTGCGGCATGCCGAGGTCCCGCAAGGAGCGGGGCGCGTCCAGTTGTGCGCGCAGCCGGGCCAGTCCCTCGTTCGCCGTAGGGGCGTCGAAGGCTGTGGCGAGCCGGCGCTCGGCGTCCGGCGCGTCGGGGGCGTTGAAGGCGAGGACGTGCGGGAGGACGACGGCGTGGGTCTGGGCGTGCGGCAGGTTGAATCGGCCGCCCAGGACGTGGCAGATCTTGTGGTGCAGCCCGGACCCGGCGGACGCGAAGGCGACGGCGGACAGGTAGGCCCCGTACAGGGCCTGCTCCCGGCCTGGGAGTCCCTCCGGGTCCGCCACCACCCGGGGCAGTCCGGCGCACAGGGCCCGTGCGCCTTCGGCGGCCAGGGCCTGGTTGAGGGGGTCGGTGCGCGGGGCCCACAGGGAGTCCACGCAGTGCGCCAGCGCGTTCAGGCCGGAGGCGACGCTCAGGCCGACGGGGAGGCCCAGCGTCAGCTCGGCGTCGTAGACGATCGTGTGCGGGAGGACCTTCGGGTCGGTGCCCGTGGTCTTGACGGACCCCTCGGTGAGGCCCCACACCGGGGTCGCCTCGGAGCCGGCGTACGTGGTGGGGACGGCGACGACCGGGAGGCCTGACGTCAGCGCGACCGCCTTGGCGAGACCGGTGGCGGAGCCGCCGCCGATGCTGACGACGGCGTCGGCCCCGTGGGCCGCGGCGACCTCTCTCGCTCGCCGCGCGGTCTCGACAGGGACGTGCATGACGACGTCGTCGTGGCGCACGGCGACGGGGAGGCCGTCCGTGATGCGCTCGGCGAGTTCCTTCGCCGAGGGAGCGGCGACGACCATCACCCGCTCGCTGCCGAGGCGGTCGAGCGCGGCGGCGAGGTTCTCCGCTGCCGCGCCGGAGGCGAACCGCACCGTCTGCGGGAGCGTTTCGTGGACGAAGTGCATCAGGGCTCGTTCCTTCCCAGGACGGATGCCATGGCCCGGCGCAGTTCCCGAGCTGGGTCGTCGGGCAGTGTCGTCGACCGCCACGCGATGTGCTTGTCGGGGCGTACAAGGAGCACACCGCTCTCGTCGATCTCGCGCAAGCCGGCCCAGTCGTAGTACAGGTCGGTCACCTCGCGGCCGGGTCCGATGACGACCGTGGCGAGCGGGACGCCGAGCTCTCCTGCGACCTTCTCCGCGGCCGTCTCCCAGGCCTCGCCCGCGATGCCGGTGAGGAGTGTCCAGCGGTCGTAGGGCGCCAGGTCCATGAGCGCGTGGCGGTGTGTGCTGTCGCCGACCCAGGCGTGCGGCAGGTGGGCGCCGGGGACGGTCGACATCTCGTAGTAGAGGTCCGCGTCGCGGGCGGGAGCGGGGCGTTCGCTGCCGTCGGGGACGATCGCGGCGGAGGCGTAGTGCTGGCCGAGTTCGACTCCGTGCGCGTTGAACTCGTAGTTCTTCAGCTCCATGGCGCGCACCAGGGCGGCCCGCTTGGCGGCGCCTGCCGGGGTGTTGTCCTTGCGCTCCTCGATGGCGGCCGCCATCTCGCCCTCGGTCGTGGCGCCGAGCAGGCCCAGCGCCTCGAAGATGTCGACGAACTCGCGGCTCGACTTGTTGGCCCGCTTGACGATCCGCTCCGCGACGGGTGCCCGCTCGGCCGTGTAGGTGTCGAGGAGCGAGGGGCCCGCATGGCCCTTGAGCACGGCCGCGAGCTTCCAGGCGAGGTTGTAGGAGTCCTGGACCGAGGTGTTCGAGCCGAGGCCGTTGCTCGGCGGGTGCCGGTGGACGGCGTCGCCCGCGCAGAACACCCGGCCCTCGTGCAGCCGGCTCGCGTACATCTCGTTGTTGCCCCACAGGCTGGTGCCGGTGATTTCGACGTCCAGGTCGGGGATGCCGAGGAGGTTGCGGACGATCTGCACGGCGGCGGCCTCGTCGACGACCGGGGGTTCCCCGGCGATGTCGTAGCCCCACACGATGAGCCACTCGTTCCAGGGGCGGACCATGCGGACGAGCCCGGCGCCGATGCCGCCGACGTTCGAGCCGGGCTGGACGACCCAGTACAGGACGGACGGGCGGTGCTCGACGTGGCGGGCGATGTCGGCCTTGAAGGTGATGTTCATCGAACCGGCGATGTCCATCGCGCCCTCGAAGGGCAGGCCGATGTCCTCGGCGACCTTGGAGCGGGCGCCGTCGGCGCCGATCAGGTACTGCGCGCGGATGCTGTACTCGTGGCCGGTGAGCCGGTCGAGGACCCGGACGGTGACGCCGTCGGCGTCCTGGGTGTGGGACAGGTACTCGGTGGAGAACCGGGTGTGTGCGCCGCGCTCGGCGGCGTTGCGGACCAGGATCGGCTCGAGGTAGGTCTGCGGGATGTCGACGGTGAGGCAGGGCGAGGCGAGGCGGTAGTCGCCCTCGCGATCGGGGCGGGTGCCCCAGGTGCGGATCCGGCCGATCTCCTCGCCGGCGATGCTCGTGCAGAAGACGGTGTCACCGACGAGGGCGTGCTCGGTGGCGTCGGCGAGCACCTGGTCCTCGATGCCCAGGTCGCGGAAGACCTCCATCGTGCGCTGGTTGGTGATGTGCGCGCGAGGTGTGTTGGCGGTCCACCGGTACTTCGTGATCATGATCGTGTCGACGCCGAGCGTCGACAGCAGGAGCGCGGCGGCGGCCCCGGCCGGACCCGAGCCGACGACCACGACGTCCGTCGTCACCGTCGGTCCTGCGGGCGGCTCGGTCTCCGGTGTCCCATCGCTGAATGCGGGCATCGTGGGGCCTTTCGTGAATCCGGCGTCGGTGTCGGAGCCACAAGTCTCGGCGGTCCACGCCCACTTCGGAACCGTGCGCTCCGAAGTGGGCGGGTCCGCCAACACCTGGCGGATTCACGAAAGTCGCCCCGCACCGGGGCCGGGGCTCACATTCCCTTGGCGCCCTCGCGGATGGCCTCCCGGATCCGGAAGTAGGTGCCGCACCGGCACACGTTCCGGATGCCGTCGAGGTCCGCGTCGGTGATGGCGCGGCCCTCCTCCTTGGCCCGGCGGACCACCGCCACCGCGGCCATGATCTGGCCGGGCTGACAGTAGCCGCACTGGGCGACGTCCTGGTCGAGCCAGGCCTGCTGCATCGGGTGCAGGTCCGTGTCCACGGTGTCGGCGAGGCCCTCGATGGTCGTCACCTCGTCGTCGGAGTCCAGCGCCTTGACGGGGATCGAGCAGGGGTTGACGGCCTTGCCGTTGAGGTGGCTGGTGCAGGCCTTGCAGACGTTGATGCCGCAGCCGTACTTCGGTCCTGTGACGCCCAGGATGTCGCGCAGCACCCACAGCAGGCGCACGTCGTCCTCTACGTCGACCGTCACCTGCTCGCCGTTGACGCGAAAAGTGTGCTTGGGCACGGGGTTTCCAGTCTCCCTGATTCGTATCGGTGGGTCGGGTGCCGGTCAGATGGCGTGGGTCAGGCCGTCCGTCGGCGACTGCGGCACCGGCGGGACGGTCGGCTTCGGGATGAAGAAGGGCGTGTCGTGGTTGATGGGGAACGTCGTCGGCATCGTGCCGGTCGCCCGCGCGTACGCGCACGCCACCGCGGCCATCGACGCCGCGACGCCCAACTCGCCCGCGCCGCCGGGCCTTTCGCTCGTGTTCGGCATGACGATGATGTCGAGTTCGGGCGGCGTGTTCCACTGCCGGGTGTAGGCGTAGTTGTCCCAGCTCGCCTCCAGGAAGTGGCCGTCCTCGAGGTGCAGGCTGGAGGTGAGGGTCTGCGCGATGCCGTCCATGAGGCAGCCCATCATCTGGGCCTGAAGTCCGCGGGGGTTGACCGCGAGGCCCACGTCGACCGCGCACACCGCCTTGGTGACCCGGGGCCCCGTGACGCCGTCGCGGATCGGCCGCTTCACCGTCTCCGGGCGGCAGTCGATCTCCACGAGGACCGCGTTGGCGGCGTGGTACTCGGTGTGCACGGCGATGCCCTGCGCCACCCCGTCCGGCAGCTCCCGGCCCCAGCGGCCGACCTCGGCGACCTTGTCGAGGACCGCGCGGGCCCGCTCGTCGTGCAGGAAGTCCCGGCGGAACGCGAGCGGATCCTTGCCCATCTTGGTGGCCAGCCGGTCCACGATGAGTTCGCGGGCGCAGGTCACGTCCGGCGAGTAGACGTTGCGCATGCTGCCGGTGTTGAAGCCCTTGTCCGTCTCGTTGAGGAGCCGGCTGTAGACCCCGAACTCGTACGGCATCGACTGCGACAGCTGGAAGAACGTCTCGGAGAACGCGAGGTCGGCGACCGGCAGCTTCGCGGCCACGGAGGTGAGTGCCTCGCCGAAGCCCATGCTGAGGTCGGTGGCGACGCTGGTGTGCCGCTGCTTGAAGCTCAGCACCTTGTCGCCCACGTACGTGGCACGCACGCGCGAGGTGGCCATCGGGTGGGCGCGGCCCTGACGTGCGTCGTCGGCGCGGTGCCACATGAGCCGGACGGGCTTGCCCATCTTCTGGGAGATCTCTGCGGCTTCGAGAGCCGCGTCGAAGAACAGCTTGCGGCCGAACGAGCCGCCGCTCTCGGTGACATGGACGGTCACCGCGCCGACCGGGAGGCCGAGGCGGGCTGCGATGGTCTGCTTGGCGACGATGGGTGACTTGAGGCCGCCCCAGATCTCCGCCTTGCCGGAACGGACGTCGGCGATGGCGCAGTTGGGCTCGAGGGCGCTGTTGCCGCGGAAGTGGAAGGTGAAGCTCTCCTCCACGGTGCGGTTCAACGACGGCAGCCCCATGGAGGGTTCGGCCTTCTTCAGCTCGGCGAGGACCGTGGCATCGGACTTGCCCTCGGCCGTGCCGCCCCGCCATGACACCTCGAGGGCGCGCACGGCGTCGATGCACTGGCCGAAGGTGCGGGCCCGCACGGCGACGCCGGTGGAGACGACCTCGGCGTCGGTGACACCGGGCATGGCGCGCACCGTGTCGAGGTTGGCCACCGAGCCGACCTTGCCGTTGATGGTGGGCGCGCGGCACACCATCGTGGGCAGCGCGTCCGGGACGGCGAGGTCCATGGCGAACTTCTTGGCGCCGGTGACCGCCGCGCGAGCGTCGACGCGGCCCTGCGGGGTGCCGATGACGGAGAACTCGTCGGCGGACTTGAGCCGCGCCGTGGCCTTCTGCGTCGTGGCCGCGGCGGCCTTCTCGGTCAGCTCCCCGATGCCGATGCTCTTGCCCGCGGGGCCGAGGACGACGCCCGCCTTGATCCTCAACTCGTCGACCACCGCGTCCAGTACGAGCGCCGCGGCGTCGAGGAGCCTGCCGCGCGCGATGGCGGCCGCCACCCGCACCGGGGTGTAGGTGGCGATCGTCGTGTTGGAGGCGCCGGTGAGCTGGTTGAAGAGGAGTTCGGGGCGGGCGTCGGCGAGCGTGACGTGCACCCGGTCGAGGGGGACGTCCAGCTCCTCCGCGATGAGCATCGCCGTCGAGGTGGTGATGCCCTGACCGACCTCGGCGCGGGGCAGCGCGAAGGACACGGTGCCGTCCTTGTTGACCTGGACGGTGATGAGCGCGGAGGTCGGCGCGGCCGCCAGGGTCAGGGCGTCGTTGAGGTCGACGACCTCCGTGATGTCGAGGGACGGCAGACCGCCTGCCCCCGAAACACCCTTTGCCGTCGCGCCCTTGGCCGCGGCCTCACTTGCCGGTGCGAGTTCGGCCGCGGCCACCAGCGTGGGTGCCGCCAGTACGTAGCCGAGCAACTGTCGTCTGCGCATACTTCCTCTCACTCCGGCCGGTTCATGTCCGGAAGATTGATGGCGATCGGCTGCCCCTCGGCCAGGAACAGGAGCACGAACCGACGGATCGCCTCTTCCAATGTCCACATGACCGCCGGCACCCCCGGTATGGGGATGAGCCCTTCGCGGAAGGCCACGAGCAGTGGCCAGGCACCGGCGACGAGCGGTTCCAGGATCGGCTCCTTGGACAGGCCGATCATGTCGCCGACCCGGTCGCCCAGCGTATACCGGGAGAACGCGCTGATCAGGGGTCGGGTAAGACCCAAGTCCAGTTCCGCCACGATGCCGAGGAGGACGTCGGTCAGCTCCTCGCCCTCCTTGGTGTGCGCGAGGATCGGGTCGAGGACCTGCTTCGACTGGGCGTTGGCGGCGTCCCACGTCTTGGGGATGTACTCGGCCTGGACTCCGAGCATGGCCGCGCTGACCTGCCACACGTGCAGATACGCGTCCGCGTCGGCGGAGTTGACCCGCACGCCCCAGTCCTTCAGCTTGCGCATGACGAAGGTGGCGAGGCTGTGCCAGGTGACGAGGATGTCGGCCTGGCTGATCGGGATCTTCTGCCCGCCGCTGACCTGTGTCCACGCCGGGGACTGCGGCAGCAGATGCCGTACGGCCGCGTGCACCATCCGCGTCTTGACGGCGGTCACGACCATCGAGCCCTCGGGCTTGTAGGCGTTCAAGTCCCCGATGTCATAGCCGAGTCGGGCCGTCTTGGCGATGCGGTCCTTCATGTCCGCGCCACCCTTGGAGTAGTACACGGCACGTGACTCGCGGGGGATGGCGGTGCTCATGAGGCCGCTGCCGAGGCCGTACAGGGCGCCCACGTAAATGCCCTTGGTCTTGCTGAACTTGGAACCGCGGTCGAGCTTGGCGGTGTCCGCCCAGGAGGGCAGTTTGCGGGCGTCCTCCATGAACTCCCGCAGATCCGCCGAGAGTCCGTCGGGCAGCGGCTGGTCGTTGCGCTTCCACTGCGCGAGCAGGTCGTTGACCTTGGCGACCTCGCCGCGCTCGATGACTCCTGCGATCACCGGGTCGGCCTGCTCGTCCCACACCCACTCGGGGTCGACGCCCGCGCCCGCGCCGGCGACGGAGGTCTTCGGCGACCAGGTCCACAGGGACCGGGCGCTCGCGGGTGACGCGAGGCCGATGGCGCCGAAGGCACCTAAGGCGCCCCCGCCGAGCAGCATGCTGCGCCTGCTGAACCCGTGCTGTCCTTCGTGTCCTTCGTGTCCGTTCATCGCTGGTCTCGTCTCCTCAACGGCCCGCGGGCCGGTTGGTGTCGGGGATCTCGATGGCGGTGCCCTTGCCCTTCGTGAGGAAGGCGAGGATGTACTGGCGTGCCGCCTCGTCGACCGTCCAGGCGAGCGGCGGCACCAGGGGCAGCGGGAGCAGTCCTTCGCGGAAGGCGACGAGCTTCGGCCAGACCGTCGCGATCGTCTTCTCCCAGAACGGCTCCTCGGGGATGCGGTCCATGTCGGCGACGCGGTCACCGACCAGGTAGCGGGCCAGCGCGTTGCACAGCGGCCGGTCGAGGCCGCCGGGGCTGGTCTGCTCCGCGAGCTGCCCGAGCAGGATGTCTGTGAGCTCGACGCCTTCCTTGGTGGAGGTGAGGATCGGGTCGAGGACCTGCTTGGACTGGGCGTTGGCGGCGTCCCACGTCTTGGGGATGTACTGGTCCTGGACGCCGAGCATGTGCACGGTGACCTGCCACAGGTGCAGATAGGCCTCGGACTCGGCGGAGCTGATGGGCACCTTCCACTCCAGCAGCTTGCGCATCGCGTACGTGGCGAGGCTGTGCCAGGTGACGAGGATGTCGGCCTGGCTGATCGGAATCTTCTGCCCACCGCTGACCTGCGACCAGGCCGGGGACTTGGGCAGCAGATGGCGCACCGCCGCGTGCACCATCCGTGTCTTGACGGCCTGCACGACGCAGTCGCCGTCGGGACGGTACGCGTTGAGGTCTCCGACGGAGAAGCCGAGGATGCTCGTCTTGGCGACGCGGTCCTCCATGTCGGCGCCGCCCTTGGAGTAGTACACGGCGCGCGCTTCCCGGGGAATGGCGGTGCTGAGCATGCCGCCGCCGACCCCGTTGAGCACATTGAGGTAGAAGCCGCGCGTCTTGTTGAACTCGGCCGCGACCTCCAGCTTCTCCCGGTCGGCCCAGGAGGGAAGTTGGCGTGCCTTGTCGATGAACTCCCTGACGTCCTGCGGGAGTCCGGACGGCGCCGCCTGGTCGTTGCGGGTCCACGTGCGCAGTTGCTCGTTCACCTTCGACACGTCGCCGCGGTCGATGACCGAGGCGACGAGCCGGTCCACCTCGTCGTCCCAGACCCACTCGGGGTCGACGCCCGCGCCGGCCCCGGCGACCGAGTCGCCCGGTGACCACGTCCACAGGGACCGGGCGCTCGCCGGTGACGCCGCGCCCAGCGCTCCCAGGGCGCCGAGGGCACCGCCCGCGAGCAACATGTTCCGCCTGCTCAAGCCATCCATTGCTCCGAACTCCTCCTTGAGTTCCGTGACTCGTTCGACCGGCAACAGGCCCTGCCTGAACGACAGTTGCCTTGGTACGATGAAACACGTTGAGCATCTCTGTATCAGTACCACAGGGGAGCACAGACGAGGCATGAACGCCAGAGGCTGGACGCAATCAGGGAGGCACCTGTGGAACCGAACGTGCTCGAGCTGGCCTTCAGCGAATCCGCCGTCGAGGCCGACAGCGCCGGCGACACGGACGAGGTGACGGTACGTCTGCTCGACGCCGCCTACGAGCAGTTCTGCCGCATGGGCATCAAGCGCTCGACGATGGCCGACGTGGCGCGGCTCGCGGGGGTCTCCCGGATCACCGTCTATCGCCGGTTCGACACGAAGGAGGCGCTGGTCGAGCACGTCGTACGGCGTGAGTTCCGGCGCTACTTCGAGCAGTTCGCGAGCGAGGTCCGGGGCGCGGACACGGTCGCCGACCGGGTCGTCGTGGGCTTCGTCAGTTCACTGCGCGCCATCCGCCACAACCGGCTCATCGGCGGCCTGATGGCGGTCGAGCCGGACTCCGTGGTGCCGTCGATGACCACCGACGGGGGCCGAACGCAGCACGTGGTGCAGCAGTTCGTCGCCGCGCGACTGCGCGAGGAGCAGCGGGCCGGGCAGGTCGCCGCGGAGGTGGACGTGGATGTGGTGGCCGAGATGATGGTGCGGGTCTGCACATCGTTCCTGGTCGTGCCGAGCCACGTCATCGACCTGGACGACGACGAGCGGATGCGCGAGGTCGCCCGGCAGTTCCTGGTGCCGATGCTGGGGCCGCCGGCGTAGACGCCTTCCCCGAACTTGGTCCCCGGTTACGACGACGCGACTTATTGACACGGCGCCAATAACGGTCCACGGTGGGCACCGCTCACCCACAGTCCGCCCCACCCCGCACGTTCCACGTCGTACGTTTCCGGGAGCCGCCGTGACGCCAACAGAGCCCCTGCGCCAGTCCATCGACGGGCTGACGATCACCAAACTATTGCGCCGCAACGCCCAGGAGTTCGGGGACCTGCCCGCCCTCACCACCGGCATCGGACCGGACGCGGGCACCCTGACCTGGACCCAACTGCGCGCCGAGACCGCCGCGCTCACCCGTGGCCTCGCCCAACTCGGCCTGGACCGGGGCGAGCGCCTCCTCATCGCCATGTCGAAGCGGGCCGAGCACTGGGTCACCGACCTGGCCGCCGCCCACATCGGCGCGCTGCCCTGCAGCACGTACGACACGCTGAGCACCGAGCAGATCGGTGTCATCGCCCGGCACAGCGCCGCCACCGTGCTTGTCCTGGAGGGCGAGGAGCAGGTGCGGCGCTGGGCGCCCGTCCTCGACGACCTGCCCAACCTGCGCGCCGTCGTCGTCCTCGACTGGTCGGCCGCGCCCGCCGACGACCCGCGCTTCGTCAGCTACGCGGCCGTGCGCAACGCGCTGCCGCCCGACGACGCCGCCTTCGAGACGCTCACCGACGCCGCCACCACGGACCAGCCGCTGGCCCTCGTCTACACCTCGGGCACCACGGGCGACCCGAAGGGCGTGGTGCTCTCGCACCGCAATGTCATCCACGAGTCCGTGATGCAGGAGCAGTTGGTGCCGCTGCCCGAGCATCCGCGCTCGGTCGCGTATCTGCCGATGGCGCACATCGCGGAGCGGGTCCTCGGGATCTACATGCCGATCTGCAGCGGCGGCCATGTCACCATCTGCCCCTCCCCCGACCAGCTGCTGCCCGCGCTGCAGAAGGTCCGCCCGCACGGCTTCTTCGGTGTCCCGCGGGTGTGGGAGAAGCTCACCACCGGCCTGCGCGCCCAGCTCGCGGCGCTCCCCGAGGAGCAGGCGACGGCCCTGGCGCAGGCCCAGAAGACAGCCCTTGAGGTCTTCCGGCTGCGCTCCGCCGACAAGGGCGTGCCGCCCGAACTGGCCGAGCAACTGCAGAAGTTGGACGAGGTCGCGCTGCGCCCGCTGCGCGCCGCGATCGGCTTCGACGACTGCCTGCGGGCGTTCAGCGGCGCGGCCCCGATCCCTACGGCCGTCCTGGAGTTCCTGGCGAGCGTGGGCCTGCCGGTGTACGAGGTGTGGGGCCTGAGCGAGACGACGGGCGCGGCCACGGTCAGTACGCCCGATGTGTTCGCCCTCGGCTCGGTCGGCCGTCCGGGGCCCGGAATCGAGGTGAAGGAGGCCAAGGACGGGGAGCTCTTCGTGCGCGGTCCGGTCGTCTTCTCCGGGTACCTCCAGGCGGACGGCGAGATCGCATCCGGCACGGACGCGGAGGGCTGGCTGCCGACCGGGGACGTCGGCACCGTCGACTCCCGGGGCATCGTCACCGTCACGGACCGCAAGAAGGAACTCATCATCACCGCCGGCGGCAAGAACATCGCCCCGACGAGGATCGAGTCCCTGCTGCGCGCCCACCCGCTGATCGGCCAGGCCGTCGCGATCGGCGACCGGCGCCGCTATGTCACGGCGCTCCTTGTCCTCGACGAGGAGGCGGCCCCGCACTGGGCACGCGCGGCCGGGATCACCACGACCGATCTCGACGAACTCGCCGTGCATCCCGAGGTGTTGGCGGCGCTCGACACGGCGGTCGAGGAGACCAACGCGGTCCTCTCGCGGGTGGAGCAGGTCAAGCGGTACCGCGTCCTCGCAGGTCCCTGGACGACGGAGACCGGCGAGCTGACACCCAAGCTGAGCCTGCGCCGCCGCGCCATCGACGACCTGCACGCGGCGACGATCGAGGCGCTGTACGAACCGGACGAGTCGCACGCGTCCGCCGACAAGGAGTAGAGCACCCATGGAAGGCAAGGCCCAGGCCACCCGGCGGCGCCGGATGGAACCGGACGCGCGCCGCGCCGAGATCCTCGCCGTGGCCCGCCGAAGGTTCGGTTCCGCCGGCTACGCCTCGGTGTCGATCTCGGACATCGCGGCCGAGGCCGGCGTGGCCCGGGCCCTCGTCAACCACTACTTCGGCGACAAGCGTCAGCTGTACCTGGAAGTGGTGCGGCAGATGATGGTCATCCCGGCCTCCGTCTCCCAGCGGCTGCCGCCGACCACGGCCGAGGAGCGTCTGGCCGTCTGCGTCGACCGCTGGCTCGAAGTCGTCGAGCGCAACCGGGAGATGTGGCTCGCGGCCATCGGCATGGAGTCCCTCGGCGACCCGGAGGTCGACCGGATCATGCTGGAGGCCGACGAGATCGCCACCGACCGGATCCTCGAGGCCGCCATGATGACGGACGTCTCCGAGGACGCGGGCCGGGAGAAACTCCGAGCGATGATCCGCGCCCACAGCGCCATGCTCAAGTCGGCGTCCCACGAGTGGCTGGCGCGCGGCACGCTCACCCGCGACGACCTGCACGTGATGCTCACCCGCTCCGTCGTCCATCTGCTGCACACGGTCTTCCCCGCGGTTCGCAGCGACTGACCCACGTCACGTACACACCTTTCCCCTTACTCAGGAGACACCCATGCCCCGAGTCCTGTCCGACGAGCGCCGCGATCTGGTCAAGGCCATCGCGGACTTCTGCGGTCGCGAGTGCGGCACGAAGGAACAGCGCGACAAGCTGACGTCCAACGGCGTGGAACACCACAATCAGCAGCTGTACGAGAAGATGGCGAAGCTCGGCTGGCTCGGCATCGCCGTCCCCGAGGAGTACGGCGGCGCGGGCCTCGGCATGGTGGACCTCTCCCTCTTCCTCCAGGAGACGTCCTACGGCCGGGCCCCCATCAGCGGTTTCGGCACGACGATCATCACCGCGGCGGCGTACGAGAAGTTCGGCACCGAGGAGCAGAAGCGCACCGTCCTCGAGGGTGTGGTGAACGGCCGGGTCGAGTCGGTGTCGATGTCCGAGCCTGGGGCCGGTTCCGATGTGGGCGCGCTGACCTGCCGCGCGGAGCGCACCGCGGGCGGCTACCTGGTCAACGGGCAGAAGACATGGTGCTCCAATGCCCACTTCGCCGACCACATCCTGCTCATCGCCCGTACGGAACCGGGTTCGGCGAAGCACGAGGGCCTGACCCAGTTCATGGTGCCGACCGATGCCGAGGGCCTGACCATCCGCGGCATCGACACGATGGGCGGCAAGGAGGTCAACGACCTCTACTTCACGGACTGTTTCGTCCCGGACTCGGCGGTGGTCGGCACACCGGGCAAGGCCTGGACGCAGCTGATGGCGGGCCTGAACCTGGAGCGGATGATCCTCGCCGCGATGATGCTGGGCGTGGCCCGCCGGGCCTTCGACGACACCCTGGCGTACGTCCGCCAGCGCGAGCAGTTCGGCCGCCCCATCGGCTCCTTCCAGGCGCTCAAGCACCGCATCGCGGACATGGCGACGGAACTGGAGTGCGCGCAGCTTCTCCTGGACGACACCGCCGCGACGATCGACGCGGAGCCGGGCAAGGTGTTCCCCCGCGAGGCTTCGATGGCGAAGCTCAAGTGCACGGAGCTGGCGAAGCACATCACCCTGGAGGGCATGCAGATGCTGGGTGGCTACGGCTACGCCACCGAGTACGGCATGGAGGCCATGCTGCGCGCGACGGTGGTGTCGACGGTGTACGGCGGGACGAGCGAGATCCAGCGGGACATCATCGGCAAGACGTACGGGCTGTAAACGGGAGCTGCGTGGCGTGCTCCCTTCCGGGCCGGCGCCGAGGCGCCCGTCGATGAGTTTCCGGCGGCCCGCCGGTCTACCCGTCGACGAAGGGAGCACGCCATGAGCAAGATCATTGTCTGTACGTTCCTGACGCTGGACGGCGTGATGCAGGCGCCGGGTGCCTCGGACGAGGACATGGAGGACGGGTTCGAGCACGGCGGCTGGCAGAAGCCGACCGACGACGAGGAGGTAGGCGCCGCCATCGCCGGCTGGTACGAGCACGCGGAGGCGATGCTGCTCGGCCGCAAGACGTACCAGCTCTTCGCGTCGTACTGGCCGACCGCCGATCCCGGCAACCCGTTCACCGGGCGGATGAACAGCATGCGCAAGTACGTGGCGTCCCGGACCCTGACGTCGGTTGAGTGGCAGAACTCCACGCTGCTGGAGGGCGACGTCGTCGATGCCGTGCGCGAGCTGCGGGCGTCCGGAGGCGGCGAGATCAATGTGGTCGGCAGCGGCGACCTGGCCCAGACCCTGATGCGCAACGGCCTCGTCGACGAATACCGGCTGACCGTCCACCCGGTGATCATCGGCACCGGCAAGCGGCTGTTCGCCGACGGAGCGATTCCCACGGCGCTCGAACCGGTCAGCGTCTCGACGACGAAGGGCGGCACCGTGGTGGGTGTGTACCGGCCGAACGGCGAGCCCAGCTACGACAGCTACTGAACGGCGGGTCGGGACACGGTCCGCCGGGTGAGCAGCTCGGTGACCAGGGCGATGGGCGGCCAGCCCAGGCGACCGTGCCGTGCGACGACGCGGGCCCGCAGCACCACCTCGGGTCCGGTGAGCGGCAGCAGCCGGACCCCGGGGAAGGTGGGGGTGCCGAGGGGCAGCAGCCCGACGCCGAGCCCGGCGGTGATCATGCCTTGGACCAGGTCGAGGCTGTCGGCCTGGTGGGTGACGCGGGGTGTGAACCCGGCCATGGCGGCCAGGGTGTGGATGACGGTCGCGTCGGAGGTGCCGCGGGAGTTGACGATCCAGTCCTGCGTGCGGAACGCGTCGAAGACGCCGAGGGTGTCCGCCCCGTCGGGCACTTCGGCGTCGGCGGGGACACCGAGACCCCAGGGCGCGGTCCACAGAGCGGTGGTGTGCAGGGCGGGGTCCGGCTCTGCGGGGGCCAGGTTGTAGTCGTAGGTGAGCGCGAGATCGGTCCCGTCCGCGGCGAGCAGTTCCAGGGCCTCTGCGGGTTCGTGCTCGCGGACGAGGATGTGCAGCCGGGGATGGCTCGCCGCCAGCTCGGTGACCAGCGGCAGCAGGTGGACGCGGATGGCGGTGGCGAACCCGGCCACCCGCAGTGTCCCGTTCGGCTCGGCCCCCGGAGCGAGGTCGAGGCGCGCGGCCTCGACGGCCGCGAGGATCCCCGCGGCGTGCTCGGCCAGGCGCCGCCCGGCCGGGGTGAGCCGCACCCGCCGTCCCTCCGGCTCGATCAGCTCGGCCCCCATCTCCTTTGCCAGGACGGCGAGTTGCTGCGAGACCGTCGAGGTCGTGGTGCCCACCGTGTCCGCGACCGCGCGCATCGAGCCGAGCCTGGACAGTTCCACCAAGAGCCGCAGCCGCCGTGTCTCCATTCCCCCATTGTCCAGGATCATCGAACGAAACGTCCATCATTGGCACGTGGACACGAACGATGCATGGGGCATTGACTGTCGCCCATGAGTTCGCCCAAGGCCCCACGCCGCTCCCGCCCCAGCGGCGCGCAAGCAGGATTCGCGATGGCCGTCGCCTCCATGTCCACCGTCCAGCTCGGCTCGGCCCTGACCGTCCCCCTCTTCGGCCAGCTCAGCGCGCTGGGCACGGCGGGTCTCCGCCTCGGCTGGGCGGGCCTGCTCCTGCTCGTGCTCATCCGGCCCCGCCGCCGTGACTTCACCCGGCCGGACCTGCTGGCCTGCACGGTGCTCGGCGCCGCGACCGCGGGAATGATGGTGTTCTTCATGCTGGCCCTCGACCGCCTGCCGCTGGGCACGGCGAGCGCGCTGGAGTTCCTCGGCCCGCTGGCGGTGTCCCTGTTCGGGCCCGGCCACGGCCGCAAGATGTGGACCTTGGCAGCCGCGGTCGGCGTCGTCCTGCTGACGGAGCCCTGGCACGACGGACTCGACGCGCTCGGTGCGGTGTACGCGCTGGCAGCGGCCGGCTGCTGGGCCGCCTACATCCTGCTCACCCAGCGCGTCGGCGACCGGGTCACCGGCCTGAAGGGGCTCGCGGTGTCCATGCCGGTGGCCGGCGTGCTCGGCATGCTCGTCGCCGCGCCCGCCGTCTCCGCGAACGTCACCTGGACGAGCCTGTGGATCATGCTCGCCCTGGCCGCCCTGAGCCCCGTCCTGCCCTTCGCCCTCGAATTCCTCGCCCTGCGCCGCCTGACCACGTCGGCCTTCGGCACCCTGATGAGCCTCGAACCCGCCATCGCGATGCTGGTCGGCCTCGTCGTGCTCGGCCAGAATCCCGGCCTGGCCCCGGCGGTCGGCATCGCCTTCGTGGTCGCCGCGGGCATCGGCGCGACCCGCACGGGCGGACGCCCGGCGGCACCGTCCCCGGCCGACACGGGTTCCACGGCTCCCGCCCCGGCGTCGGTCGAGGCGTGAGGACGCACACCACGGAGGTGAAACCGACGACGTACGATCACGCCATGGTGCAAAGCTCCGCCGCGAACGTGGACGACTACCTCGCCGAACTGCCCGAGGAGCGCAGGGCCGCGCTCACCGAGCTCCGGCGGCTGTGCCGCGCCGAGTTGACCGGTTTCGAGGAGGTCATGGCGTACGGCATGCCCGCCTACGAGCGGGACGGTGTCGCCGAGATCGCCTTCGCGAGCCAGAAGCAGTACATCTCCTTCTATCTGATGCGCAGCGACGTGCGTGAGGCCCACGCCGAGCGGCTCGCGGGGCAGGACATGGGCAAGGGGTGTCTGCGGTTCCGGAAGGCGGCCGCCGTCGACTTCGACCTCGTGCGGGAGCTGCTGCGGGCGACGGCCGCCCGGCCGGGCACGGTCTGCTGATCACGCCTGCCGGCGGCGCTCGAAGCGGGCCCGTGCGGCGTCGTGCGCGGAGCCGAGCAGCCGCAGGACTGTCCCGTGCGTCCGCTCGCCCGGATTGACGACGCAGATCCAGTTCTGGGCGCCGTACACGGGGTGCGGCAGCAGGGTGTCGACGGCCGCGTAGTCGCGCGGCGAGTCTCCAGTGAGCTGTTGGAATGCGGCCCGGTCCACCTGAATGTTCACGCGCAGGCGGTCGGGGGCGTCCAGGTCCGACAGCGTGTCTCCGGGGTAGTTCTTGGTGACGATCGTCCCGTACGGCTGTGTGGCCCGCGGGACCTCGCCGTCCGGCGCGCAGTAGAAGAACGCGTCGCCCCACGCGATCTCGGGGAAGTCGCCACCGGGCTCCGGAGCGAGGACGAGGGCACCGTCGAAGCCGCGCACCGTCTTGATGATCTGTTCCATACTCGTGTCGCTGGTCATGGTTCAAGCATCGGCTTGAAGTGCTTGTGTGGGGTTGAGAGGGGATCGATGGTCGACGAGAGGACGCTGAGGACCGTCGATGTGGCCAGGGAGTCGGGGTACTCCGTGCAGCAGGTGCGCGATCTGGAGCGGCTCGGGGTCGTCCCGGCGGCCGTCCGGTCGGGCAATGGCTACCGGGCCTACGCACCCGTCCATGTGCGGGCGCTTCGCGCCTACCGGGGACTCGCCGGAGCCATGGGGCCCGTCGCCGCCAGGCAGCTGATGGCGGGGCTGTGGACGCGGACGGTCGAGGAGGCGGCGGCCTCGGTCGGCGCCGTGCATGTCGGCCTCGCGCGCGAGCGCGACGAGGTGCTGCGCGCGCAGGAGGCGCTGTGGGCGATCGGGTCCGAGGCGGCACACGACGGCCCGGGCCATGGGGTGGTCGAGTCCGAGGACATCATGACCATCACCGAGCTCGCCGCCGCGCTCGGCGTGCGCACCTCGACGCTGCGGTTCTGGGAACGGGAGGGTCTCGTCGCGCCCGAGCGCGTGACGTCGCAGCGGGCGCGGCGCTACGGACCCGCCGCGATCGGCGCGGCCAGGATCGTCGCGGCGCTGCGCGGCAGCGGGTACGGGATCCCAGCGGTGCGGGAGATCGTCGACTCGCTGCACTCATTGAGCGAGGGCGGCGGGCCGGAGCGGGTCCGGCGCGTGCTCGACGAGCGGCTCGACCGGATCGCCGCACGCTCCGTGGCGCTCCTGCGCGCGGGCGCGGATCTCGCCGCCGTCCTCGACTCCCTCACTGCGACGAAGGCTGAGGCGTAGGCAAGGGCTTGACCGCGACGAGGCGTTCGATGACGCCGAGGCTGTAGCGCTCGCGCTCGACGACGCGGAATCCCGCCTCTCGTACGAGGTGCAGCGGGCGGCGCAGTTGATGGTCGTCGGCGAGTTTCAGCATCACGGGTTCAAGGGCCCGCTGGAGCGTGCGGACGGCGAATTTGTGGCTGATGACGTGGTCGAGCAGGAGGAGCGTGCCGCCCGGCGCGAGGACGCGGTGCATCTCGGCGACGGCCCCGCGGTCGTCCGGGATGCAGCACAGGGCCAGCGCGCAGACGACCGTGTCGAAGGAGCCGTCGGGGAACGGGAGCCGGGTCGCGGACGCCTCGCTGAGCGTGGCGTCGACCCCGAGGTCGGCCGCCCGGACCCGGGCGCGGGCCAGCATGTCCGGGGAGAGGTCGACCCCGGTCAGGTCGGTGCCCTTGGGATAGTGCGGCAGGTTCAGGCCGGTGCCGACCGCGACCTCGAGGACCCGGCCCTCGGCCCGCGCGCACAGCCGGGCGCGGCCGCCGCGCAGCATGTGGCGGTCGAAGCGGCGCATCCAGCCGTCGTAGTGGGGCGCGTCGCGGGCCCAGATCTTCTGGGTGCGCAGGTCCTGATCGCGGTCGGTCACGGCGGCCTCCCCTTCGGCGCGGGCGTCCGGTCCCAGCATGCGGCCCGACCGCGCCGAAGGCGAGCACCCCCGCACGGGGTACTCAGGCGAGGCGCTCGCCCTTGCGCTCCGGGATGACGAACATGGCGAGGATGTCGGCGACGTAGATCGCGGACAGCAGGCCGATGGCGACCGCGAAGCCCCACCGGTCCGCGCACAGCGCCACCACGACGGGCGCGAAGCCGCCCACCGCGCGGCCGATGTTGAACAGGGTGTTCTGCGCCGTGGCCCGCACCTGCGTCGGGTACAGCTCGGCCATCAGCGCGCCGTAGCCGCCGGTCATCCCGTTGGCGAAGAGGCCCATCACGGCGCCGCCGACGAGCAGCGCCCAGGGCGAGACGAGCTGGCTGTACGCGAGGACGGAGACGGCCGCGCCGACCTGGAACAGCCAGAACGTCCTGCGGCGGCCGAGGCGGTCGGCGAGTTCGCCGAAGAGGAGGATGCCGAGCGCCATGCCGACGACGGTGACGGCGGTCCAGCCGGAGGACTTGGTGAGGCTGTAGCCGAACCGCTCGCTCAAGTAGGTCGGCAGCCACGTCATGATGCCGTAGTAGCCGAAGTTCTGGACCGAGGTCAGGACCAGGACGCCGAAGCTGGCACGGGCCGTGGGGCCGTCCTTCACCAGCAGCTTCAGCGAGGCGAGCGTCGACAGGCGTACGCCCTCGCTGCGGGTGCGCGTGAAGTGCTCGGGCTCGTGCAGCCGGGAGCGGAGCGCGATGGCGACCACCGCGGGCACCGCGCCGATCAGGAAGAGACCCTGCCAGCCCCAGGCGGCGAGCACCGGCGCCGAGACGAGCGCGGCGGCCAGCACGCCCGCCTGGAAGCCGAGCGCCACCAGCGATGTGGCGCGCGCCCGCTTCTTGCTCGGCCAGGCCTCCGCGGCGAGCGTCATGCCGATCCCGAACTCGCCACCGATGCCGACGCCCGCCAGGAAGCGGAACGCGGACAGCTCGCCGTACGAGGTCGCGAGCGCCGAGAGACCGGTGAAGACGGCGAAGAAGATCACCGAGTACGTGAGGACCTTCACCCGGCCGATCCGGTCGGCGAGCATCCCGAAACCGAGTCCGCCGACGACGGCGCCGATGAGCGTGATGGTGGCGAGCGAACCGCCCTGCGCCTTGTCCAGGCCCAGGTCGGCGGAGATGGCCGAGAGGGCGAAGCTCAGGATCAGCAGGTCGAAGCCGTCCATCGCGTAGCCGAGGGAGGAGGCGAACACCGCCTTCTTCGCGTAGCGGCTGGGCTTGTCACCGCCGTCGCCGCCGTCCGCGCTGTCCACCGGGCCCGCGGCGCTCGGGGGCGCGGACGTCTCATCCAGTTGTGTCATGTGGCTTGGTTCCGTCGTTCCGTCGGGCAAGGTGGACTGGGGCAGGCGCCGGGGCGGGCGTCCTGCCCCACCCGCTCATGCCGACGTCCGGACACGGCGCGACCGGGGGGAAATGGCCGCGGCATCCGGAGAACGGAAGAAGAGATGGTGGCGTCGACGGCCTCCAGGAGGACCGTGCTCGCACCGGCAGGGTGAAATTATTTCACACGGCACGCATCGCCCTCGCCACCGCCTCTTGGCCACCGCCTGCGGAGCACGTCACCGGCCGTGGGTCGTCGCGGACCGGAAGTCCGTGTACGTGTACGGGTTGTCGAGGATCTTCGTCTCCGGGACGTCGGGGTTCATCCCGGCCCGCCACGCCTCCTCCCCCAGCGTCGACCGCAGATGCTCGACGGTGGCCTCGGCCTCACGTCGTACGGCGGCGAGGTCGATGTCGACGAGGCGGTGCGCGTGCTTCACCACCCGCCCGTCAACGAGGACGGTGTGCACGTCGCCGCGCTGGGCCTGGAAGGCGACGTGCCCGTAGGGGTTGAGGAGCGGGAAGGAGACGGGTGAGTGGTCGTTCTTGATGAGGACGAGGTCGGCCTTCTTGCCTTCCTCCACCCTGCCGAGGTCGCGGTCCCGGCCGAGCGCCCGCGCGCCGCCGGCGGTCGCCCACTCGACGACCTGCTCCGCCCGCAGCGCGCAGTGCGTGACGGTCTCCCCCAGCGCGTGCGCCTCCAGGTGTTCGCGGGCCCGGTCGGCGCCCAGTGTCGTACGCATCGCGGAGAACAGGTCGCCGCTCCACCACACACTCGTGTCCATCGACAGGGACACCGGGATGCCGTGCGCGCGCAACGCCCAGGTGGTCGGGTACCCCTGGCCCGCGCTCTGCTCGCTCTCCGTGGAGACGGACACCGAGCCGCCGGTCGCGGCGATGCGGTGGTACGAGTCGGGTGACAGCGTCGCCGCGTGCACGTACACCGTCTCGGGCGTCATGAAGCCGTGCTCGTGCATGAGGCGGATGCCGTCGTCGTTGGTGGCGCCCCACACCCCCGCGTGTGTGCTGACGGGGACGCCGAGTTCGCGGGCCGCCTCGAAGGCCGGCTTCTCGGGGAAGGCCGGGTCGCCGGTCACGTCGAAGGCGAGCTGGAACCCGAGCAGGTCGTCGGCCGCGTCGATGTGCCGGCGCGCGAAGGCGCGGAAGTCGGGGTCCGTGGCCCATGCGGCGGGCGCCTGCTGGATGTTGCCGTACGCGAGGACGTAGCGGCCGGGGGCCGAGCGCAGCGCGTCCACGGCGGCCTCGGCGTGTCCGATGCTCTGCAGCCCGTGCGACCAGTCGACGACGGTCGTGACGCCCGCGTCGAGCGCTTCGACGGCGGCGAGCAGGTTGCCCGCGTGGATGTCCTGGGGGCGGAAGGCGGTGCCGTGTTCGAGGTAGTACCAGACGAAGTACTGGGTGAGCGTCCAGTCGGCGCCGTAACCCCGCATGGCCGTCTGCCACATGTGCCGATGGGTGTCGATCATGCCGGGCATGACGATGCCGTCGGCGGCGTCGATCTCCAACGTGCCGTCGGGTACGGAGAGTTGTGGGCCCACGGCGGCGACACGGTCACCGATCACGAGCACGTCGGTGTCCGGGAGGATCCGGCGGGTGCGGTCCATGGGCAGGACGGTGCCGCCGCGCAGGACGACGGGCCGTCCGGGCGGGAAGGCTTCGGGCGGGCTCGACGGGACGGGCGGGTTCGGCGGATCCGAGGGAGCTGAGCGATCCATCATCGGTCTCCTCTCCGGCATCCCGGGAGCCACTCGATGTCGCTCCCGGCGACTTCGGACGAGCGTCCGGATGCCGGTCGGCCATTGCCACCGATGCTGATGAAGGCGCACCCTACTGTCAATCCCCCGACGAACAATGGGGAGTTGGAGAGCCGCACGGCCCGGAGGTAGCCCCCATGCCCCGCGAAGGAACCGGCCCTGACTTCATCGAGGCACTGGCCCGCGGCCTGGACGTGATCACCGCGTTCCGGCCGGGCCGTCCGGCGATGACACTCGCCGAGGTGGCGGGCGCCACGGGCCTCGCCCGACCGACCGCGCGCCGCATCCTGCTGACACTGACCGAACTCGGCTACGTCCGCCAGTGCGCGGCCGGCTTCTCGCTCACGCCCCGAGTGCTCGACCTCGGGGTCTCCTACGTCCGGTCGATGGGCCTGTGGGACGTGGCGCGCCCCCACCTCGAACGCCTCGTCGAGCAGACGGACGAGTCCTGCTCGATCGCCCAGCTCGACGGTTCGGACATCGTCTACGTCGCCCGCGTGGCCCGCCCGAAGATCGTCACGCTGTCGGTGCAGATCGGCACCCGCTTCCCCGCGCTGCAGACCTCCCTCGGCAAGGTGCTGCTCGCCGCACTGCCCCCGGACGAGGCGGCACGGGCCCTCGCCGAACCGAGCCGCTCGGGCCTCATTCCGCTGTGGCGCCCCGAACGTGCCGAGTGGCAGCGGGAGTTGTGCGACGTACGGGCCCGCGGCTGGGCCCTCACCGACGAGCAGCTCGCCCGCGGCATCCGCTCGGTGGCGGCGCCCCTGCGGGACGGGACGGGCCGGGTGATCGCGAGCGTCAACGTCAACGCGCACGCGGCGGAGACGTCGGTCGACTTCCTGGTGCGCGAACATCTGCCGCGCCTCCTGCACGCGGCGGGCGAGATCAGCCTCGACTTCGCCCGGGTGGATTCGGTGCCGCATGTGACGGTGGCTCCGCCGGTCGCGCGGCACTGACGGTCGGCCGTTCCACCGCCTCGGGGCTCCGCCCCGAACCCCGCCGCTCAATCGCCGCAGGGGCTTGATGGGCACCAGCGCCTTGACGCCCCCTTCGACCAAGCCCACAATCGCCCGCACGGACAAGCGTCCGGCGTACGGACGCGGAGAGGCCGGCCCCCATGCCGCCAAGCACCCCATCCGACCAACCACCCGCCACAGGCCCCCTGTCGGGCGTCCTCGTCGCAGACTTCTCCCGGATCCTCGCGGGCCCGTACGCGACGATGCTGCTCGCGGACCTCGGCGCCGACGTCATCAAGGTCGAGGGCCCGCGCGGCGACGACACCCGCACGTGGATGCCCCCGGTCCACGACGGCGTGTCGACGTACTACCTGGGCATCAACCGCGGCAAGCGCTCCCTGACCCTGGACCTGAAGGACGCGTCCGACGCCGCCCTCGCGGCCGAACTCGCCGACCGGGCCGACGTGTTGATAGAGAACTTCCGCCCCGGCGCCCTGGACCGCTACGCCCTCGACTTCGCGTCGGTCAGCCGCACGAACCCCGGCGTCGTCTACACGTCGATCACCGGCTTCGGCACCGGCGCGGGCCGCGACGTCCCCGGCTACGACCTGATGGTGCAGGCCATGTCAGGCCTGATGAGCCTGACCGGAGACCCTGAGGGCCCGCCGTTCCGGGCCGGCATCTCCGTCTTCGACGTGATGGCGGGCAACCACGCCGCCATCGGCATCCTCGCCGCGCTGCGCCACCGCGACGCCACCGGCGAGGGCCAGCACGTCGAGGTGAACCTCCTCTCCTCGGCGCTCACCGGCCTCGTCAACCACAGTTCCGCGTACGTCGCCGGGGGCACGGTCCCGTACCGCATGGGCAACGCCCACCCCAGCGTCTTCCCGTACGAGCCACTGCCGACCGCCGACCACGACCTGATCGTCGCCGCCGCCAACGACAGCCAATTCCGGGCGCTCTGCGAGGTGTTGGGCATCCCCGGCACGGCCGACGACCCGCGCTTCGCCCGCAACGCCGACCGCACGGCCCACCGCGACGCACTCCGCCCGATCCTGGTCGAGCGTCTGGCCGCACGCGGCGCACACGAGTGGTTCACGCTCCTCGTGAAGGCCGGAGTGCCCAGCGGCCCGATCAACACCATCGACGGCGGCTTCGCGATGGCCGAGGAGTTCGGCCTGGACCCCGTCGTCACCGTCGGCGAGGGCGACCGCGCCCTGCCCACGACCCGCCACCCGATCCGCTTCTCCGCGACCCCGGCCTCGTACCGTCTACCGCCGCCCGAACTGGACGAGCACGGCGCGGAGTTGCGCACATGGCTGGCACGACCCACGACCACGGAGCCCCCACGTGACTGACGATCGACAACAGCCCTCACCCCCCTCCTACCCCACGGCCCTGGGCGCATCGGACCCGAAGCGGATCACACTCCTCGGCCAGGACCTGGCCGAGGACATCATGGGCTCCGTCGGCTTCGGCGAGCTGGCGTTCTGGCTGGCCACGCAGCGCCGTCCGAGCCCCGGCGAGACCCGCGTCTTCGAAGCCGTCCTGGCCGCGCTCGCCGACCACGGCTTCACCCCCACCGCGATCGTCTCCCGCCTCACGTACCTGTCCGCCCCGGACTCGGTCCAGGGCGCGCTCGCCGCCGGCCTCCTGGGCGGCGGCTCCCGCTTCCTGGGCGTCACGGAGGACACCGGCCACTTCCTCAACGCGGTGGTGACCTCCCTCGGCGACACCCCGCCATCCCCCGACGACGGCTCCGCCTGGGACGCGATCGCGCTCCGCACGCTCCAACACGCCCGTGACGCTCACGAGTTGATCCCGGGCCTCGGCCACCACCTCCACAAGGAGGGCGACCCACGCACCCGGCGCCTGATGGACATCGCGCGCGAGGAAGACGCATTCGGACCACACCTCACCCTCTTCGAGGCCATCGGCCGCACCCACCCGGCCGTCCTCGGCCGCACACTCCCCCTCAACGGCGCCGGAGTGTGCGGCGCCGCCCTGGCCGACCTGGGCCTCCCGCTCCCCCTCCTGCGCGGCTTCGCCCTGCTCGCCCGCACCGCGGGCCTGATCGGGCAACTGGCGGAGGAGATCCGCTCACCCGTCGCCCGGGACATCTTCGCCTCAGTGGAACAGCACAGCACTCCGATCCCACCGACCCCCGCCTCCCCGCAGGAGTAGCCCGTGTCCACCGACGAGCACGACCTCACCGCACTGGCCGCCGAGCGCTGGTCCACCGCCGAATCCCCGCGCCTCGCCGAGCTGATGACCTCCCTCGTCCGCCACCTCCACGCGTACGCCCGCGAGGTCAATCTGACGGAGGACGAATGGGCGGCCGCGATCACCTGGCTCACAGCGGCAGGCCAACTGAGCGACGACAAACGCCAGGAACTCGTCCTCGCCTCCGACGTCCTGGGCCTGAGCATGCTCACCGTGGAACTCGGCCACCGCTTCTCCGAGCGTGCCACGCCCGCCACCGTCCTCGGCCCGTTCCACATCGACGGCTCCCCCGAGGTGCCCTACGCCCACGACATGTCGGACGGCCTCCCCGGCACCCCGCTCTTCCTCACCGGCACGGTCACCGACACCACCGGCACACCGCTCCCCCACGTCGTCCTCGACGTATGGCAGGCCGACACCGACGGCGCGTACGAGTCCCAGGTCCCCGGGATCGACGAGGCCCGGCTGCGCGCGAAGTACACCACCCGTGAGGACGGCACGTACTGCATCCGCACCGTCGCGCCCCGCGGCTACGCCATCCCGATGGACGGCCCGGTGGGCGAGCTCATCCACAAAACCCGGATCAGCCACTTCCGCCCGGCGCACGTGCACTTCCTGATCGACCACCCCGGGCACCGCAGGCTGATCACCCACCTGTTCCGCGCGGGCGGCGAGTACCTGGACAGCGACGTGGTGTTCGGCACGAAGGGCCCGCTGATCGTCCCCTTCACGGAACGCGACCCGGCCTCCGCCCCGCCGCCGGACGGCAGCAAGCTCACGGAGCCGTACCTCCAGGCCGAGTACACCTTCGTCCTGGAACCGGAGTAGCGCCCACTGAGCACGCGCGCGGCCGCGGGACTGTGACGGCTGATGACGAGAAGGTCGTCATCAGCCGTCACAGTGCCGCGGCCAGCACCGCCTCCGCCGCCTTGCGCGCGTGCAGCGCGGCGTCCGCGTCGCCGGAGAACGTCGCGAGGGCCATCGCCCCGTCGAACAGCACGGCCAACTGGGCGCCCACCGCAGCCGAGTTGCGGACGCCGGCGCCCTCGGCCAGCTCGGTGAGGAGCGTGCGCAGGGCCAGCTTGTGGGTCTGGACGGCCTTCACGACGATCGGAGCGGCGGCACCGACCTCGCCGAAGGCCCCCGCGAACACGCAGCCGTGGAAGCCCGGTTGACGGAACCAGTCGTTCAGGAAGTCGAAGGGGCCGAGGATCTTCGCGACGGGATCCTCGATCGAGCCGACGCGCTGCCCGATCGCCGAGCGTGCGATCTGGTCACGCCGGTCGAGACAGGCCGCGAGGAGCAGATCCTTGGAGGGGAACATCTGGTAGAGCCGCTTCAGCGGTACGCCCGCCTCGTCGCGGATCCGGTGCATCGTCACCGTGTGCACACCATGGGTGTAGAACAGCTCGTCCGCCACCTCGACCACGTGAACCCGCAGGTCGTCCGCCATCAACGGGACGCCCCCTCCAAACGACTCGCCGCCGACCAGCCATCAACTCACTGCTCCCGCACGCCCCTTGAGCGCCCGGCGCGCCTCGCGCGCCGCCTTGAGAACCGCCGTTCTCGCCACTATGGTCCCAGCATAGGACACTTCAGGACGGCGCACGTTCCGGTTCACCTGACCACCCCGGAGCGTGTGTCCGGACCACCCAACGCCGTGGCGGATTCGGGGGAAGCCGTGCTGCGTATTCACTTCAGTGCCGGGGATCTGGCCCGCACCAGGATCGCCGAGGAACCTGATCCGCTCTGGGAGATCGTGCTGAGCCTGCATCAGCTCCGGGAGATGCGGCGCGAGCCGGTGCTCAACGCGTGGCGGAGGCGGCAGTGTCCGCGCGACATCAGCGCGTTGCGGATGCTGTCGCCGCTGATGCCGCCGCGCGGCTACTTCCCGGACTTCCTGACGCCCGCCGCGGGCCTCGCCGGGCTCGAGTGCGGAATCGACGCCGTCCTGACCACTCCCCGGCGTCAGCTGCGCGCGGAGATGACGCTGCTGGCGGCGCAGAACGCCACCTTGCCCGCGTGGGCCCGGCCGCTGGCCGCCGGGGACCTCGACGTGGTGCACCGGCTGGGGCGGGCGCTGCGCATCTATCACGCCTCCGTGCTCGCTCCGGCCTGGCCGCGGATCGCGGCGCGCGTCGAGGGCGACCGGCGGCATCGGACCGGTGCGCAGGGCAGGCTCGGCACGGAGGGAATGCTGCGCACCTTCGCGCCCGTACTGCGCTGGGAGGCTCCCGTCCTGGTCGCGGACTACCCCGTGGAGCGGGACATCCACCTCCAGGGGCGCGGGCTGCTCCTCGTGCCCTCGTACTTCTGCCGGCGCACACCGGTCGCGCTCCTCGACGAGGCGCTGTGGCCGGTCCTGGTGTATCCGGCGCTGCCACTGTGCCCTGAGGTGGAGGACGGCCCAGGCCCGAGGCTCGCCCCACTGCTCGGGCACACGCGTGCGGCGGTGCTGCAAGCACTCCAAGAGCCGTGTACGACGACGGAGTTGGCGCGGCTCGCGGGTGTTTCGCTGTCCTCGGCGAGCGAGCACGCGGCGGTGCTGCGGCGTGCGGGACTCGTCGCGAGCACTCGGGAACGCCACCGGATGCATCACAGCCTCACCCAGCTCGGCAGCCACCTGCTGAGCGGAGCCACGGCCGGCTGATTCCGCGCCCGTACACCCCGCCCTCCTCAGCTCTTTCGGGCTCGCCCGAAAGACCTGGGAGCGCCTCCGGCCCGCCTCCTACCTTCAGATCACCGCGACGTTCGCGGAAGGCAGGGCTCCACGGGGGACTCGTACGGAGGCATCATGAGTCGCACATACGCGGTACTGGGGGCGGCGGCCCTCGTGCTCGCCGCCGTCACCGGCTGCGGGGGCGCGCAGGCCGGCACCACGGGTGACGCCCGGCGGGCCGCGTGGCCCACGGATGTCGAGCGCGGCACCTTGGACCGGGCCGAGCAGCTGCTCACCGAGCGCTGCATGGCCCGGCACGAGCAGCCCTATTGGCCGGGCCGGGCGCCGCGCCTCGACGAGATGAAGTCGGTCGGGCTCGTCCTCGACGACGTCGGCTGGGCGCGCAGGAACGGCTACGGCGACCGGCTCGACCGGATGGCGGAGCAGCAGCGCCGGGCGGACCGCAACACCGCTTATTTGAAGGGTCTTTCGGCCGCCGAACGGGCCCGCTGGGAGCGCACGCTCTTCGGTCCGGAGGACGGCCCGACGACCAGTGTCCGGCTGCCCACGGGCGGCCGGACCGGCACCGGCCTCGAGGGCTGCCTCGCGTCGGCCCGCGAGGAGCTGTACGGGGATCTCGGCGAGTGGTTCCGCGCGAGCAGGACCGCACAGGGGCTGACCCCGCTGTACGCCGACAAGGTCACCCGTGACCCGCGGTACACCACCGCGGTCGGCTGGTGGTCGCGGTGCATGCGCGAGAAGGGGTTCTCGTACCGCACTCCGCAACAGATCCGCGACCAACTGCCCGGCCTGGACGCGTCATCGAGTCCGGACCGCGCACACCGCACCCAGGTGCGGCTCGCCGTCGCCGAGGCCAGGTGCGCCCGCTCCACCGAACTCGCCGACCGTGTCCGGTCGTTGGAGCGCTCCTACCGCGACGAGGTCATCGGCACGGCGTACCGAGAGGAGGTCGACACCTATCTGCGCCTGAGTGACGAGGCGCTCGACCGGGCCCGCTCGATCGTCCGCGATCACGACTGAGCCCGTACGGCACCACCGTCAGACACCGATCAGACATCCACCAGACATCGAACGGACCACCTCAACGAGGGGAACACGCACATGCGCACCACCATCACGACCATCGCCACCGTGGGCGTCCTGGGACTGGGGATCTTCGCCCCTGCGGCCGTGGCCCAGACCGCCGGCGCCGACTCCGGCTCGCGGGCGGGGTCCCACAACTGCGACAAGCGGTACAACGCGGCGAAGGCCGGTTACGTGTACTCGTACAACAAGAAGAACTGCTACGGCTACCTCGGCAAGGACAAGGACAACGACCGCAACTGGTCGAAGAGGTCCGACAACAAGGCCACCTCCGTGCTGAACAAGGGCGTCGGCCCGGTCAGCAAGGTGAGGTTCTACCGCCTCCCCGACTACAAGGGTGGCTCCGCCTGCCTCAAGCAGGGCGAGTACTACGCCGCTGACCTGTCGGACAACAAGTTCAGCAACGGGAAGTCGGCCAACAACTCGATCAGCTCCCACAAGTGGATCCGCAACACCACCGACTGCAGCGTCCACCTGACCTGATCCACGGCCCCGCGCGGGACACCGCCGGGGCACGGCGAGGGCCGTCGCGCACTCCTCTCACGGGCAGGGGTACGCGGCGGCTCGTCCCGCGTTCAGGTGGCGTCGGCTACTTCACGGACCCGCGCAGCGCCGCCACGACGAAGCCCACCATGTTGGCCAGGGTGAGCGCCGCGACGATTCCCCAGATGATGGGGAGCGACCGGGCCGGCCAGTCGTTGGTCGTCTGGAGCCAGAGCGTCAGGATGGCGGTGGCGCCGAGCGGGATGCCGTGCAGGCACACCATCCTGCCTGCCGCGTCGTGCCGCCGGTTCCCGCGCGCGAACGCCGACCACACCCCGCCGACCAGCGCGGCCGTTCCGAAGGACAGGCCTGCGAGCGCCCCCGCGAGGCGGTCCGTCGGCCAGTCGAGGGCGCCGTCGGTGGTCTCCTGATGCTCCCCGTCCGCGTCGCGCAGTTCGACGACGTCGCCGCGCCAGATCAGCCCGACGACCTTGTCCTTCGGTTCGAGCCCCGAGGCCACGGGGTTGGCGTCCCGGAACGTCACGTGCCACGGCTTGCCCGACGGCAGCAGCAGCTCTGCCTCCGGCGACTCGGACCTCGACGAACGGTGCAGGTCCACGCCGCGCACGGTGAACTTCTGCTGCCACCGGCAGTCCGACGCCCGCACCGGGACAGCGGCACACACCGGTGCCGCCCGGAAGTCCCGCTCCCGTTCCTGCGCCGCCCGGAACTCGGGGACCATCACCGCCCCCACGGCGAGCATCACCACCCCGCCCAGCACCCACATGAGGATCCGTGAGCCTCTGCCACTCGTGCCTGCCACCCCGCCACCCGCCCTCGCTCCGCCGACTCGGCCCCGACATGGGATCACAGGCGGGTCCATGGGCCTCATGCCGGGCTCGGCCGGGGCGCCGCACACCCTCTTGACACGTGCAAGTGCCGGTGATCGGTTGGGCGCACGCGTCGATCGATCGAGGGAGAGCGATGAGGGCATCGGGTCTTTCGGAGTTGCACGGTCCGCTGTCGGGGCGTGCCGACGCCCGTCTCGAGGGGGTCGTCGACCGGCTCGACCGTCTTCTGTCGGCCGATCCCGACCTGTCGTTCCAGGTCGCCGCGTACGTCGACGGGCGCATCGCCCTCGACGCCCACGGCGGGCCGCACCTGGGGCGTGACTCGCTGATCGTGCCGTTCTCGACGTCGAAGAACATCATCGGTGTCTCGGTCGGCCTCCTCGTCGAGCGCGGACTCCTGGACCTCGACGCGACGGTGGCCTCGTACTGGCCCGAGTTCGGGCAGGCAGGAAAGGAGCGGGTCACCGTACGGCAGCTGCTGTCGCACCAGGCGGGACTTCCGGAGGCGCAACCACGCCTGGCCTGGGACGAGTTGCTGGACCACCACAAGGGCGCCGAACGTCTCGCCGCGACACGGCCGCTCTGGCATCCCGGGTCGGCCTTCGGCTACCACGGCCTGACGATCGGGAACCTCGCCGCCGAGCTGATCTTCCGGATCACCGGCCGCACGCTCCACGACTTCTACGAGGAGGAGATCCGCCGGCCTCTCGGCGCCGAGTTCTACCTCGGCCTGCCCGAGGGGCAGGGCCTGGAGGAGCGGCGCGTGGACGTCCTCCCGATGATCCCGCCGCTCGGCGAGCCCCCGAAGCCGGACGGCCCGCCGCACGCGATGCAGCGGCTGACCTTCGGGCCCCGGCCAGGGCCACCCATCCACCTCGCCAACGACGAGCGGTCCTGGCGCTTCGGACACCCGGCGGGCTCGGCGACGGCCGACGCCCTCGGCATCGCCACGCTGCTGGCGGCCGCGGTGACGGGTGTCGAAGGCACCGCGCCGCTGCTGAGCCCCGACACCGTCGCCACGGTCGGCCAGCAACAGGTGCGCGGCTACGACGAGGTGCTCGACCAGCAGGACCGCGCCCACGCCATCGTCTTCCAGAAGCCGAGCAAACAACTGGCGTGGGGCGGCCCGCGCAGCTTCGGCCACGACGGCGCGTGCGGCGCACTGGGCTGCGTCGACCCGGACACGGGCGTGGCCTTCGCCTACACGGTGGCGCGGGGGCCGTGGCCGGGCGGCGCGGATCCGCGGGCGGTCGAAGTGGCGCGCACGATCGGGGACCTGGTGGGGTGACCCGGCGCCGCCCCGCCCGGCTCACTCCTTGACGGACCCCGCGTTCGCCCCGCGCACGAAGTGCCGCTGGAACGCGAAGAACAGGATCGCCACGGGGATCGTCGCCAGGGCCGCCGCGGCCAGCTTCAGCGGGTACTGGTTGCCGCCTCCGAGGCCGCCGGCCACGAAGCGGGCGAGGCCGGTGGTCAGGGTCTCGTACTGCTCGGACTGCGTGGCGACCAGGAAGTGGGTGAACTCGTTCCACGAGCCCTGGAAGGAGAGGATCGTGAGCGTGATCAGGGCGGGGCGGGCCATGGGCAGGACCACCGACCAGAATGTGCGGAAGGTGCCGGCCCCGTCGATCCGGGCCGCCTCCTCCACCTCGCGCGGCAGTTGCTCGAAGAACTGCTTCATGATGAAGATCCCGGCCGCGTCCACGAGCAGCGGGACGACCATGCCCGAGTAGCTGTCGAACATGTAGAAGGTGTTCAGGACCAGGAACTTGGGGATCAGGAGCACGATTCCGGGGACCGCCATCACCGCGAGGACGAAGACGTTCAGCACCGCGCGGCCGCGGAAGCGGAGCCTCGCGAGGGCGTACCCGGCCATCGAGTCGAACAGGACGCGGCCCGCCGTGACCAGCGTGGTGACCACGAAGGAGTTGGTCAGCCAGCGCAGGAACGGCACGCTCTCGCCCGCGTCGGCGATGCCGAAGAGCCGCTGGTACGCGGCCGTGGACGGGGTCGTCGGCCACAGCGCGAGCGGGTTGGCGGAGGCGTCCGCGTCGGTTTTGAGGCTGTTGGCTATCTGGAGCGCGAAGGGCAGTACGTAGAGCAGGCCGACGGCCAGGGCGAAGGCGTAGCCGAGGATGCGGAAGGACCGGGGGAAGCGCCCCAGGACCGGGCGTTCGGGGACCTGCTTCGGACGGGGAGCCTTCGCCGGATCCGGGGCGGGGCGGGGCATCCGGGCGGTGTCGTCGGTGGCGGCGGCGTTCTCGGTGAGCGTCATGCCGGGCGTCCTTCCTTGCCCTGCCGCTCGCGCAGCAGCCACCGCTGCGCGCCGACGAGCACCAGGATCAGCGCGAACAGGATGAAGGCGATGGCCGCGCCCTGGCCGTAGTCGGCGTTGTCGAAGGCGGCCTGGTAGGAGAGGTAGGCGGGGGTGAGCGTGGTGTTCGCGGGGGCGCCCTGGCCCATCACGTACACCATGTCGAAGACCTGCCAGCTGCCGATCAGAGCGAGGGTCAGGACGAGGAAGAGCACCGGGCGGATCGCGGGGAGCGTGACGTGCCAGAGCATGCGGCGCCGGGTGACGCCGTCGAGCGCCGCGGCCTCCTCCAGCTCGCGCGGCACGTTCTGGAGCGCCGCCAGGAAGATCAGCATGAAGGTGCCGGACGAGGTCCAGGTCGCCATGAGGATCATGGTGCACATGGCGATGGACGGGCCCGCGAGCCATTCGCTGAGCGGCAGGCCCATGAGAACGTGGCTCGCGCCGGGTGGGTGGGCCGGGTCGACGAGGCCGAGGCCGCCGAGCGCCGTCCACACCAGACCGCGCGAATCGGTGAGCCAGTTCGGGCCCTTGATGCCCACCCAGGACAGCAGGTTGTTGATGGCTCCGCTGCCCTGGAAGAGGAACAGGAAGACCGTGGAGACGGCGATGGTGGAGGTCACCGAGGGGAAGTAGAAGGCGGTGCGCAGCATGCCGCGCCCCTTCAGCATCCGCTGGTTGACGACGAGGGCGAGGGCGAGCGCGAGCCCGGTGGACAGGGGCACGGCGAGCAGCACGTAGTACGCGTTGTTGCGCAGCGAGGTCGCGAGCAGGGTGCGGTCCAGGCCGTCCCGTGTGAGGAGGTCCCGGTAGTTGTCGAGGCCGACGAAGGTGGCCTTGCCGCCGGTGAACGGGTTCGACTGGCCGTCCCAGTGCAGCAGTGACACCCACAGCGCCATGAGGATCGGCAGGGCGAGGAACAGGCCGAGCACGAGGACCATGGGGCTGACGAACAGCCACCCCCAGGCGCCCTCGCGGCGGCGGGCCAGGGAGGTGGGGCGTGTCACCGCTGGGCCTCCTTCATGACCGGTTCGCCGTTGCGCTGCAGTTCCCGAGGACGGACTTCGGCGACGCCGACCTGAGGTTCAGGAGTTCGCTGTTGAACTGGGCGAGCGGCTTGTCCATGCCCTTGACGGTGGTCGGGCCCTGAACGCCCTCGGCCATCGGCGACCACGGCTCGAAGTCGGGGTGGCGCGCGAAGTAGGCCTCGGCGGAGGACTCGCGGACCGGGATCGCGCCGAACTTCTCGGCCATAGCCTGCTGCTGCTCGGACGTCGACAGGTACTGGACGAGGTCGACGGCGGCGTCCCGGTGCCGGGACTTCTGGGCGACGCCCCAGCAGGTGGTGAACGCGAGATTGCCCTTGCCGCCAGGGCCCTCGGGCAGGTCGAACAGCCGGTAGTCGGTGTCCGGGTAGTCGTGGGCGAGCTGTCCGTCGAGCCAGCTGCCCTCGATGGTCATGGCGGCCTTGCCCTGCCCGAAGGCCTCACCGGCGTTGAGGGCGTCGACCTGCTTGGAAAACTTCCACCAGCCGGCGTTCAGGCCCTTCTTGACGAAGTCGAGGCCCTTCTCGTTCGCCTTCGAGTCGGCCGTCATCCGCGTCTGCGACGCGTTGGTGACCCAGCCCCCGGCCTGCTTCATGAAGGCGCCGAGGCGCTGGTACTCCTCGGAGGTGACGAGCCCGGTGACCTTCCCCTTGGTGAGCTTCTTCGCGACGCGTTCCAGGTCGTCCCAGGTCCTGGGGCGGTCCTTGTCGGTCAGGCCCGCGGCCTTCCACAGCTTCGGATTGACCGCGAGCGCCAGCGAGCTGCCGTCCTTGGGGACACAGGTCTGCTTGCCGTCGTTCGAGAACGACGCGAGGAGCGACTTGGGGTACGCGTCGAGGTTCCAGATCTTGTCGCCGTACGGGTAGAGGGACCCGCCCTGGGCGTAGTTGGCGAACTGGTCGGAGTTGACGTAGAAGACGTCCGGCGGGTTGCCGCCCGAGAACGCCTGGCCGAGCTGCTGGTTGATGTCCGCGGCGGTCTGCACCGTGACCTGGTTGCCGGACGTCTTCTCGTAGCCCGCCACGGCCTGCCTGACGGCGGTGGTCTCCGCGGTGCTGGAGGGGGCGATGAGCACGGTCAGGTGCTGCTTGCCCGCCCGGGTCTGCTGCTGCCCGCCGGAGCTGCCGAAGCCCGAGCCGCACCCCGCGGTGGCGAGGACCGCGAGGCCGCTCAGCACGGCTGTCGTCGTACGGGCGGTCGTACGGGTGCGGGCGCGGGCATGCGTGTGCGGTCGCGGGGGTGCCATGCGGTTTCCTTCACGGGTGGGTGCGGCGCTGCGGCTCGGTGCGAAGCGTCGTGCGGGTGCGGGGGCGTGAGGTGTCAGCGGGTGACGGTGCTGGCGCGCTGCTTCAACTGCGGGGCGAGCAGGACGTGTTCGGGTGCGCGCTGCGGTTCGGCGAGGCGGCCGAGCAGCAGGCGTACGCACTCGCGGCCGACGTCCTCCAGTGGCTGGGCCACGCTGGTCAGGCTCGGCGTGAGCAGTTCGGCGGCGGGCGAGTCGTCGAAGCCGACCACGGCCACATCACGGCCCGGCGTCAGGTCCCGTTCCGCGAGGGCCCGGTAGGCGCCGATGGCGAGGGTGTCGCTCGCGGCGACGACGGCGGTGGCTCCGGTGTCGAGCAGTGCGGCGGCCGCGACGCGTGCGGCCGCCGCATCGTCGGCGGATTCCGCCCGCAGGCCGCGCGAGGACAGTCCGTGCCGGCGCATGGCCTCGCGCCAGCCCGCGGCGCGGTCGTCGCCGACGCCGGAGCCGCGCGGCCAGCCGAGGAACGCGATGCGCCGGTGACCGAGTTCGACGAGGTGCTCGACGGCGGCGTCGGTGCCCGCGCCGCCGTCGACGTCGACCCAGTCCCCGATCTGCCGTCCCGACCATTTGCGGCCGAAGGCGACGAACGGGATGTCGTGCCGTTCGAGCCACGCCTGCCGCTGGTCGCCCCGTCCGGTTCCGGTGAGCACGAAGCCGTCCACGCTGTAGTCGTCGACGAGTTCCTGGTACGCCTCCAGGGCCGAACTGGCGGCGGGGGCCGCGAACAGGAGAACGCGGTGGCCCGCCGCGTCGGCACTCTCGGCGAGGGCGTGCAGGAAGCGGTCCATCACGGGGGCGGTGCCGCCGGCCGGGACGGGTTCGAAGCCGTAGCCGATCAGTTTGCTGGAGCGGGTGCGCAGCGTCTGGGCGGCGCGGTGCGGGCGGTAGCCCGTGGCCTCGATGGCCTGCTGCACGCGCTCAAGGGTGTCGGGGCGCAGCAGGTCCGGGGAGTTCAGCGCGTTGGAGACGGTCTGGGGTGAGACTCCGGCCCGCTTCGCCACCATCGTCAGCGTGACACGTCCGGTCGACACCATGTCTCTCCACCCGATTCCCTCAACGCTGTTCCACAGCACCGATCACTGAAAAATTGGAACGCTCCAAAACCTTGTGAGCAGCAGTGGACTGTGACTACGTTCTTTGGAACGCTCCAATGGCTGAGAGATTGGTACCTGCGCTCCATGACTGTCAAGACCCCTGAGGCGACCGAGGACATGAACACGGCCGCCGAGGCCGGCCTGCAGCCCTTCCTGCACGACGCGATCGTCACGATGCGCGCACCGAGCTTCGTCGTCTCCCGCCCCGACGGCCGCTTCGCCGGCGGCGCGGACGGCTTCTTCCACGGGGAGCGTCGAGCCCTGTCCCGTCTCGACATCGCCGCGGAGGGCATTCCCCTTGCCTGGGTGGTCGGCGGCCTCGAGGGCGCGGACCGTGCCACCTTCCGCACGATCCTGCGGGGCGCCGCCGAGACCACGCCCGACCCGGCCGTGGTCCTCACCCGCCACCGGCACACCGAGGCGGGCTGCTTCACCGACCGCGTCGAGGTGGTCAACTCCGGCCGGATACCCGTCGAGTTCCGGCTCACGGTGACCGCCGGCACCGATCTGGCCACCACGGAACAGGTCAAGTCGGGGACACACGTGGCCGACGCCGAGGTCACCACGGGTGCGTCCGGCGCCCTGGCCTGGTCCGACGACACGTACACGGTGTGCCTCGCGAGCACCCGCCCCGCCGTCCCCGGTACGACGCCGGGGACGCTGCACTACGACCTCGTCCTCGCGCCCGGCGAGCGGTGGGAGACCGAACTCGTCTGTACCGCGAAGGACGCCCAGGGTGTCCCCTTCCCCGCCCCGGAGGCCGCCGCGCCCGCCGCCTGGGCCAGGCCCGAACTGCGCAGCGCCGACCGCTCGTTGGACCGCTGGATCACCCAGGCCGACGCGGACCTCGACGGTCTGCTGCTCGCCGATCCGGAGCACCCGGCCGACCTCTTCCTCGCGGCGGGCGCCCCGTGGTTCGCCACGCTCTTCGGCCGCGACTCGCTGTGGGCGGCCCGCATGCTGCTGCCCCTCGGCACCGACCTCGCCGCCTCGACGCTGCGGGTGCTGGCGCGCCGCCAGGGTCGGATCGACGACCCGCGCACCCAGGAGCAGCCCGGCAAGATCCTGCACGAGGTGCGGCGCGGCGGCCTGCGCCTGGACGGCGGGGACATCGACCTGCCGCCGGTCTACTACGGCACGATCGACGCCACCCCGCTGTGGCTCACCCTGCTGCACGACGCCTGGCGCTGGGGTCTGCCCGCCGAGGACGTCGAGGCGCTGCTGCCGCACGCCGAGGCCGCGCTCGCCTGGATGCGTGACTTCGGCGACGCGGACGGCGACGGTTTCCTGGAGTACGTCGACACCACCGGCAAGGGCCTCGCCAACCAGGGCTGGAAGGACTCCGGCGACTCCGTGCGCTTCCGCGACGGCGGCTTCGCCGAGGCACCGGTGGCGCTGTGCGAGGTGCAGGCGTACGCGTACGAGGCCGCTCGCGGCGGCGCCGCGCTCCTGCGGGCGTTCGGCCGGGGCGGGGCCGACGAGTGGGAGGAGTGGGCCGAGCGCCTCAAGAACCGCTTCCGCAGCGCCTTTTGGGTCGAGGACGCCCACGGCGCGTATCCGGCGATCGCCCTGGACGGGACGAAGCGCCCCGTCGACTCGGCGACCTCCAACATCGGCCATCTGCTCGGCACCGGCCTGCTCGACCGCGCGGAGAGCGAGCTGGTCGCGAAGCGCCTCACGGGGTCGGACTTCGACTCCGGATTCGGCCTGCGCACCATCACGTCCGACTTCCCGCGCTACAACCCCACGGGCTACCACCTGGGTTCGGTGTGGCCGCACGACACGGCCATCGCCGTGCAGGGCCTGGCCCGCGCGGGCCTCGGCGAGGCCGCGGGTCAGCTCGCCACCGGTCTCATCCGCGCGGCGGACGGCTTCGACTCCCGCCTGCCGGAGCTGTTCGCCGGATACGGCGCGGACGAGAGCCGCCACCCGGTGCCGTACCCGGCGTCCTGCCGCCCGCAGGCCTGGGCCGCCGCCTCGGCCATCCACGTCACGGGCGCGCTGCTCGGCCTGACCGCGAACGTGCCCGACGGCACCGTCACCGTCGCCGCCGAAGTGCACCCGGACTTCCGGCCGTTGCGCCTGTCCGGCCTGCGGGTCGTCGGCGCCCCGATGGAGATCGAGGTGGCCGCGGACGGCACACCGACGGTCACGGCGCCCTCCGGGATCACGGTCCGCACGGCCTGACGCCACCCGTCACACCGCCGGGCCGGCACCCACCAGGGGTGTCGGCCCGCGCCCCCTTGTCCCGGCACCACCTTCACCAGCAAGCACCGGAGAGCCCACCCGGATGACCACCGCCCCCGCACACCCGTCCGCGCCCGTACCGGCGACGACCCTTCCGACCGAGACCGCACCCCGCCCGCCCTGGTGGCGCGACGCCGTCATCTACCAGGTGTACGTGCGCAGCTTCCGTGACAGCACGGGCGACGGCGTCGGCGACCTCGAAGGGGTCCGCGCCGGACTCCCCTACCTCAAGCGCCTCGGCGTGGACGGTCTGTGGCTCACGCCGTTCTACCCGTCGCCGCAGCGCGACCACGGCTATGACGTCGCCGACCACCGTGACGTCGATCCGGCCTACGGCGATCTCGCCGCCTTCGACCGGCTGATCGCCGACGCGCACCGGCTCGGCCTGCGCTGCCTCGTCGACGTCGTGCCGAACCACTGCTCCAGTGACCATCCGTGGTTCCAGCGGGCGCTGCGCGAGGGCCCCGGGGGTGGTGCCCGGAAGCTGTTCCACTTCGCCGAGGGTCGTGGCGAGCGCGGCGAGCTGCCGCCCAACAACTGGCACGCCATGTTCGGCGGCCCGGCCTGGACCCGTGTCACCGAACCCGACGGCACACCGGGCCAGTGGTACCTCCACCTGTTCACGCCCGACCAGCCCGACCTCAACTGGCGCCACCCGGACGTCGCCGAGCACTTCGAGGACGTGCTGCGCTTCTGGCTCGACCGGGGCGTCGACGGCTTCCGCGTCGATGTCGCGGTCGGCCTGTTCAAGCACCCCGACCTGCCCGACGCGGAGGACCCGGCGGTCGACGAGCGCACGCACGACGCGCGCAATCCGCTCGCCTGGAACCAGCCCGAGGTGCACGATGTCTGGCGCCGCTGGCGGGAGATCGGCGAGCAGTACACGGCCCGCGACGGCCGCGAGCGCCTGCTGGTCGGCGAGGTCTCCGTGCCGACCCCCGCAGAGCAGGCGGCCTACGTAGGGCCGGACGAGTTCCACCAGGCGTTCTTCTTCCACCTGTTGAACGCTCCGTGGGACGCCGGCACCTTCCGCGAGGTCATCACGGGCGCGCTCGACGACATCGCGGTCTCCGGCTCCACGGTGACCTGGGTCCTCAACAACCACGACATCGTGCGAACGGTGACGCGCTACGCGGCGCCGGCCACCCCCGAAGAACCGGCCCCGCACCTCACACCGGAACTGCGCCGCCTGGGCGCCGACCGGGCCCGCGCGGGCGCGCTGCTGATGCTGGCCCTGCCCGGGGCCTCGTACCTCTACCAGGGCGAGGAGCTGGGCCTGCCCGAGGTCACGGACCTGCCCGACGACTTGATCACGGATCCGGTGTTCCACCGCACGGGCAGCCGCTACCGCATCCGGGACGGTTGCCGCATCCCGCTGCCGTGGGCCGGCGAGACGGCACCCTTCGGCTTCAGTGGGGAGCCGGCCGACACCTGGCTGCCGCAGCCGGAGTGGTTCGCCGCCCACACCGCCGAGCGCGCCCAGCGGGACACGGACTCCTTCTGGCACCTGTACCGGGACGCCCTGCACCTGCGCCGTACGCTGCCGCAGCTGGGCGAGGGCCCGTTGCGCTGGCTGCCCTCGGGCCCGCAGGTGCTCGCCTTCGCGCGCGGCGACGGCCTGGTGTGTGCCGTGAACTTCGGCGACACACCGGCCCCCGCGCCTGCCCCCGGCACCCCGCTCCTGTCGAGCGGACCGTGCCCCGAGGGTCTCCTCCCGCCGAACACGGCGGCGTGGTGGGCGGCTTCCGGGTGACCGGCGGTGGCTGACTACGCGGTCCACCCGCTGTCGTAGAGCACCGGGTTGAACGGGGTGTCCGGGACCTGGCCGATGTCGGTCCCGGGCAGCCAGCCGCGGTCGGCGACCTGGTTGTCGTTGGTGGGCTCGGCGACGCGGATGTCGGCGTCCATGTAGATCACGGTCATCACACGGCGCGGCTCGGTGCCCCGGTTGGGACCCGCGTGGTGGAAGGTCCAGCCGCGGTGGAAGCTGGCGTCGCCGAGCGCGAAGGGTTCGACGACATCCTCGAAGTGCTGTGCGGCGACGGTCTCCTTGAGGCGGGCCTCGGACTCGTCGGAGATCGGCAGATCGCGTCCGTACGAGAACTGGTGGCTGCCGCGGGCGAAGGCGAGAGGCCCCATGTCGAGCGGCGTCTCCTGCAAGGGAATCCAAACCGTGACGCAGCGGTCCGAGGACAGTGGCCAGTAGTACTGATCGGCGTGCCACGGTGTGATGCCGCCCAACGGCTCCTTGTACAGCGCCTGGTCGTGGTAGAGGCGAACGGCGTGCACCCCGAGCAGTTCGGCGGCGATCCTCGCGAGACGCCGCGAGAACACCAGCTCTCTCACCTTCTCGTTCTGCTGCCACAGATTGCACACCTGAAGGAACGCCTTGCCGTAGGTGTCACGCTCGGCGAGGGGCGTGTCCTGGGTGTTGAGCCGGATCACCTCGGAGGTGACGGTCGGCTCGTACGCCGCGATGGTCTCCGGGGAGAGCACGCCCGACAGGTGCACGAACCCGTCGCGGTTGAAGTCGGCGGTGGCGGTGGGCGGGAGGCCCTCGTAGGGGCGGTCCAGCTCGGCGGCGGGGGCGGTGGTGAGCGCGGTGTGTGTCATGGATCCACGGTGGCAGGCGCGCGCGTCCGCCTCCACGCCTCATGTGCCCATTTCCGATACTCAGTTGCCCCTCCTCCGAGACCGCTTGGCGGCCGCCCCCGCCGTACGCTGTCGTGCGTGAAACCCCGCTTCGAATCCCCCGGCACCCCCGCCGACACCACCTGGAAGTGCTTCATCCGCCGGGAGGAGTCGTTCGGGTTCACCTGGCACCACCACACCGAGTACGAACTGACCTTGATCACCGAGGGCACGGGAACGCGCTACATCGGTACCACCGTCGAGCCCTACCGCCCGGGCGACCTGGTGCTGATCGGCCCCGACCTGCCGCACGCCTTCAGCGCGGCGCCGTACGAGGGCGGCATGGCCGAGGCGGCGGTGGCGCAGTTCCGGGGCGACTTCCTGGGCCGGGACTTCCTGGCGCTGCCCCAGTTCCGCGCCGTCGCGGCCCTGCTGGCCCGGGCCGGGAGCGGCCTCCTGTTCACCCCTGCGCCCGCGACCGTGCAGCGCAACCTGACGGCGCTCCCCGCCGAGGCCCCCGCTCCCGCGACGATCCAACTCCTCTCCATCCTCGACGAGTTGACGGAGGAGGAGCCCCGCTCCCTCACGGGCCCCGGCTACACTGCCGCTCCCGCCGGGGACATCAGCCGCCGCATCGACAAGGTCTGCCGCCACCTGGAGCACGCCCACACCGGCCCGGTCGCGCTCCCCGAAGTGGCGGCGCTCGTCCACATGGCGCCGACCTCGTTCAGCCGCTTCTTCCACCGCACGATGGGCCGCACCTTCACCGACTACGTCAACCAGCTCCGCATCGAGACGGCCTGCCACCTCCTCACCGACACCGACCTCCCGATCACCGAGATCGCCACCCGCAGCGGCTACCAGAACCTCTCCAACTTCAACCGCCGCTTCCTGGAGTCCCGCCGGATCCGGCCACGGGAGTACCGGGACGCCCATCACCGGCCGCCGAGCCTGTCGCTCAGCCGACGGTGACCACCACCGAGTGCCACCCTGACGCCCCGTCGGGGATGGTCGGTGTGCGCTTCGCGGTCTGGGTGGCGCCGGTGCGGTCGGTGGCCCGGACGGTGAGGGTGTGGCTGCCCTTGGTGGCCTTCCATTCGTGGGACCACTGCCGCCAGGTGTCGCGGGTGTCCTCGGCGGCGAGGCGGGCCTCCTGCCACGGGCCGTCGTCGACGCGGACCTCGACCTTGTCGATGCCGCGGTGCTGCGCCCAGGCGACGCCGGCGACCATGACGGTGCCCGCCTTGGGGCGGGCGAAGGGTTTGGGTGTGTCGATGCGGGACTGGGTCTTGATGGGGGCGCGCCGGGCCCACTTCCGCTTGACCCAGTACGGGTCGTAGGCGTCGAACGTCGTCAGCTCGATGTCCCGGATCCATTTGCAGGCGGACACATAGCCGTACAGGCCGGGGACGAGCATGCGGACGGGGAAGCCGTGCTCGAAGGGCAGCGGCCGGCCGTTCATGCCGACGGCGAGCATCGCGTCCCGTCCGTCCATCACGTCCTCGACCGGGCTGCCGATGGTCATGCCGTCCACGGAACGTGCCACCAACTGGTCCGCGGGACCGCCGTTCGACGGAGGTTCGACCCCGCACCGCTTCAGGAGGTCGGCCAGACGGACCCCGATCCAGCGGGCGTTGCCGGCGTAGGGGCCGCCGACCTCGTTGGACACGCAGGTCAGGGTGATGGTGCGTTCGATGAGCGGCAGCTTCAGCAGGTCGGCGAAGGAGAGGGTGAGTTCGCGGGCGACGCCCTTGCCGTGGATGCGCAGCTTCCAGGTGGTGGCGTCGACCTTGGGGACGACCAGGGCGGTGTCGACGCGGTAGAAGTCCGTGTTGGGTGTCACGTACGGGCTGATGCCGTTGATGCGCAGGGCGGCGCCGCGTGGTGTGGGGGCGGCCTGCGACGAGGGCGCGGGCAGCACCACGTCCTTGCGTGAGGCGACGGCGTTCTGCCCCTGGGAGCCGTTCAGTGCACGGCCGAGCACGCCGGCGCCGGTCGAGGCGGCCGCCGCGGCGGTAGCGGCGATGATGAATCCGCGCCGGCCCCACCCTGGTTCACCGGGGTCGCCCGTCGCCGCGTCCCGGGCGGGAGGGGCGAGGCGTCCGGTCAGCCAGTACAGCAGGGCGGCGCCGACGGCCGCGCCCGCCAGGGACGGCAGGGCGTCGGTCACGCTCGTCGAGTCGGGCCTGCTGATCGCGGCCAGCGCGCCGATGCCACCGAAGACCAGCACGCCGAGCGAGCCGACGAGTCGCCATCGGGTGGCCACCATGCCCAGGGTCAGGGCCAGGGCCGCGAGCACGGCGAGGATGCCGAGTTGCAGCACCAGCTTGTCGTTCGTGCCGAACTGCCGAATCGCCCAGTCCTTCACGGCGGGCGGGGTGCGGTCGATGGCCGCCCCGCCGACCGCGACGACCGGTCCCGACTCGGACCGCACGGCCGCGGAGACCAGTTCCGCGACTGCGATGGCCGTGTATCCGGCGAGCAGCCCGCTCAGCGCTCCGAGAGCCAGGCGCTTTGTGACGCGCGGCCGGTGGTGTGTCACGTTGCCGTCCATGCCCCGGAATACGTTCTCGCGCGGGGCTCGGATTGGTCGGTGTCACCCTGGACCGCCGGTCTTCACCCGTTCGGGGAATCGACCAATCCGCATTCCCGTCCACACCGGATTACGTGTGTCGGGAGCGAAGAGGCTCCCACTGATCCGATCGTGAGGGATTGCCATGCGCACTCGAACCCGTCGTGCCGCCGTCGCCGTCGCTGCTGCCGCAGCCATGCTGCCGCTGGCTCTGACCGCCTGCTCCGACAGCGGTTCCAAGGACAGCGGCTCCGACAGCACCTCCTCTTCAGCGTCCAAGGGGACCGACAGGACCAGCCCCTCGGACGACACCTCGACCATGAGCAAGCCGTTCGGCCCCGGCTGTTCGTCGGTGCCCAAGGACGGTGCGGGGTCCTTCGACGGCATGGCGAAGGACCCGGTCGCCACCGCCGCCTCGAACAACCCGGACCTGTCCACCCTGGTGACCGCGGTGAAGAAGGCAGGACTGGTCGACACCCTCAACAACGCCGAGAACGTGACCGTCTTCGCGCCCACCAACGACGCCTTCGCCAAGATCCCGAAGGCGGACCTGGACAAGGTCCTCAACGACAAGGCGCAGCTCACCCAGATCCTTACCTACCACGTGGTCGGCAAGAAGCTCACGCCGAAGGACCTGGAGAAGGGCTCGTTCGAGACGCTGGAGAAGTCGAAGCTGACCACCGCGGGCTCCGGGGAGTCCTACAAGGTCAACGGCTCGGCGAACGTGGTCTGCGGCAACGTCAGGACCGCCAACGCCACCGTCTACATCATCGACAGCGTGCTGATGCCCAAGAGCTGAGCCCGGGAGCAGGCGCCCTCACACCGCCGCTCCACCAATCCACCGCGTGATCGGCTCCGGATTACCCGTGAGACAGCATTCGCGGGCGGGTGAGAGGAGAGTCGATGTCGACGGTCCAAGGAGGCGGCTCGGGGGATGCCGCCCCAAGGAAGGTGGGGCGGCGGCGCACCGCCGTGATCGGCAGCGGCGTCGCCGGACTCACCGCCGCGCACGTACTCGCCCGGACACACCACGTCGCCCTGTACGAGGCCGACGACCGGCTCGGCGGGCACGCGCACACCCACGACCTGACCTCGCCGGACGGGGCGAGCCATCGGGTCGACTCCGGGTTCATCGTGCACAACGGCGCCACCTATCCGAACCTGCTGCGGCTGTTCGCCGAGCTCGGCGTCGCCACGCAGGAGTCGGAGATGAGCATGTCGGTGCGGTGCGAGGGGTGCGGCCTGGAGTACGCCGGTGCGCGGGGCCTTGCCGGACTGTTCGCGCAGCCCGGCAACGTGCTGCGCGCCCGCTATCTGCGGCTGCTCGGGCAGGTGCCCGCCTTCCACCGGGCGGCCGGGCGGCTGCTGGAACGGGAGGCGGAATCGGAGCTCACGCTGGGTGGGTTCCTCGATCGCGAGGGCTTCTCGCCGTACTTCCGTACGCACTTCATGACGCCCCTCGTGTCGGCCGTGTGGTCGTGCGACGCCGCCACGGCGATGCGCTACCCGGCCGCGTATCTGTTCCGGTTCCTGAAGCACCACGGGATGCTCTCGGTGGGCGGATCGCCGACCTGGCGCACGGTGACCGCAGGTTCACACAGCTACGTCGACCGGGTGGCGTGGGGCCTGGACGAGGTGCGTACGTCGGCGCCGGTCCGTGCCATGCAACGGCACGCGGACGGCGTCGAACTCACCACCGCCGACGGCATCACACGCGCTTACGACTCGGTGGTCGTCGCCACCCACCCGGACCAGGCACTGCGGCTCCTCGCGGATGCCACGCCGCGGGAGAAGGAGGTGCTCGGCGCGTTCCGGTACTCCCGGAACACCACACTGCTGCACACCGACACGGCGCTGCTGCCGCGCGCCCGGGGTGCCCGGGCCTCCTGGAACCATCTGCTGCCGTCGTGCACGGCGGGCGCCGACCGGGTGCGGGTCAGCTACGACATGAACCGGCTCCAGCGGCTTGACGCATCCGAGACGTACGTGGTCACGCTGGGCGGCGAGGACCGCGTCGACCCGGCTCTGGTCCGGGCCCGGATGGTGTACGAACACCCGGTGTACACGCCGGAGTCGGTGGCCGCCCAGCGGCGGCTTCCCGAACTGAGCACCTCCGTCGCCGCGTTCGCCGGCGCCTACCACGGCTGGGGCTTCCACGAGGACGGCTGTGCCTCCGGCGTCGCGGCCGCCGCGGCACTTGGAGTGTCATGGTGAGCGCGGCCCCGGCCCTGTACAGCGTCGCGATCGCCCACGTGCGCACCACGCCGCGTCGGTACGCGCTGCGCCACCGCACGTACATGTGGCTCATCGATCCGGACCATCCACCCGAACTACCACCCCTGCTAAGGCCGTTGGCGCGCTTCGATGCCCGTGACCACTTCGACGGCGCGCGCCGGTCGTCCATCCGCGCCGGGCTCGATGCCTTCCTCGCCGAGCAGGGAGTGGATCTCGACGGTGGCCCGGTCGTGATGCTGACCCACGCGCGCGTCTTCGGGTACGTGTTCAACCCGCTGACCCTGTACTGGTGCCACACCCCCGGCGGGGCCCTGCGCTGTGTCGTCGCCGAGGTCCACAACACGTACGGCGGACGCCACTGCTATCTGCTGTGGCCCGACGCCTCGGGTCGGGCGTCGGTGGACAAGGAGTTCTACGTCTCGCCGTTCTTCCCCGTCGACGGCCGCTACCGCATGCGGCTGCCCGCCCCCGGGGAGCGGGTCGACCTCACCGTGCAGCTGGAGCGCGACGGCGGCAGGTCCTTCACCGCAACCGTTCGCGGGGTCCGGAAGGAAGTACGTGCACGGACCCTGCTGGGACTCGCGGTGCGCAGCCCATGGTCCACGCTCACCGTGTCCGCGGCCATCCGCCTGCACGGCATCCGGCTGTACCTGCGGGGTCTGCCCGTCCAACCCCGTCCTGACCAGCACGAACACGGCACTTCGGAGAACACCTCATGAGAACCGGCGACACCCACTCCCGCACGGCTCCCCAGGCCGGGCCCGCGCACTTCCCCGTGGAGCCGGTCAGGTGGCCCGACGTCGCCGTGCCACCGGCCGCCTCCCCGTCCCGGACCGCCGTCGCCGCGGCCGTCGTCCGCCGCGCCCTGCGTCAACTGCCGCTGCGCGTGCGGTTCCCCGACGGCTCCGAGCTCGGCAAGGGCGGTCCCGTCCTGCACATCCACCGCCCGGACGCGTTCCACCGCCGCATCGGCAAGCAGGGACTGATCGGGTTCGGTGAGTCGTACATGGCCGGTGAGTGGGACGCGCCCGATCTCGTGGCGGCCCTCACCGTCCTCGCCGCGCACGCCCCCGACCTTGTGCCCGCGCCCCTCCAGCGGCTGCGCGGGCTGTGGGCACCGCGTCAGCCTTCGGCACGGCGCAACACCCCGGCCGGATCGCGGAGCAACATCAGCCACCACTACGACCTGTCCAACGACCTGTTCGCGCTCTTCCTCGACGAGACACTCAGCTACTCCTCGGCCGTGTTCCGCGGGCTGCCGGCCAACCGGGGCCTGCTCGCCGACGCCCAGCGCCGCAAGATCGACCGGCTGCTCGACCTCGCCGAGGTGCGGGACGGCAGCCGGGTGCTGGAGATCGGCACCGGCTGGGGCGAGCTCGCGATCCGCGCCGCCGCGCGCGGGGCCCGGGTCACGTCGCTCACCCTCTCCGGCGAACAGCGCGAACTCGCGCTGGAACGCGTCGCGGCGGCCGGGCTCACGGACCGTGTCACCGTCGAGCTGTGCGACTACCGCGAGGCACGCGGCAGTTACGACGCCGTCGTCAGCGTCGAGATGATGGAGGCGGTGGGCGCCGAGTTCTGGCCCACCTACTTCCGCACCCTCGACGCCCGCCTGGCGCCGGGTGGCCGGGTCGCGCTCCAGGCCATCACCATGCCGCACGACCGGATGCTGGCGAGCCGGTCCACGTACACCTGGATCCAGAAGTACATCTTCCCCGGCGGGCTGCTGCCGTCCACCGAGGCGATCGCCGAGACGGTACGCGACCACACCCGCCTCTCGATCGTCCGCCGCGACGGCTACGGCGCGCACTACGCGGAGACGCTGCGGCTCTGGCGGGAACGGTTCGCCGAGCGGGCCGACGCGGTCGCCGCGCTCGAATTCGACGAGACGTTCCAGCGCATGTGGACGTTCTATCTCGCCTACTCCGAGGCCGGGTTCCGCTCCGGATACCTCGACGTACAGCAGTACCTGCTCACCAAGGAGGAGATCGCCCGATGACCGGCGCCGCCCACCGCCTCGCCGCATTGGCCGAGACCGCTCTCGGCGGGCCGCTGCCGGTCCGCCTGCGCACCTGGGACGGCGCCGAGACGGGCCCGGCCGACACTCCCCTGGTCGTGGTCCGCTCGCGCCGCGCCCTGCGCCGACTCCTGTGGCAGCCCGGCGAGTTGGGGCTCGCTCAGGCCTACGTGACCGGTGAGATCGACGTGGAAGGGGATCTTGCGGCCGGGCTGCGCGCCATGTGGTCAGCGGCCCGCGACCGGAGTCTGCACGCGCCCCGGCTCCCCCTCTCCGGCCGCGCGCGTGCGGCAGGCGCGGCCGCCCGGCTCGGAGCACTGGGCCCTCCCCCGGCCCCGCCCACGTCGCAGGCACGGCTGCGCGGCGCCCTGCACACCAAGTCCCGTGACCGGGCCGCGATCAGCCACCACTACGATCTGTCGAACGCCTTCTACCGGCTGCTCCTCGACGAGACGATGGCGTACTCGTGCGGCTACTGGGCGGGCGAAGGACCGCAGTTCACCGCTGCGGACGCGCAGCGCGCGAAGCTGGAGCTGATCTGTCGCAAGCTCGGGCTGGTGCCCGGAGCCCGGCTGCTCGACATCGGCTGCGGCTGGGGCTCCCTGACGCTGTACGCGGCCGAGCGGTACCGGGCACGGGTGACCGCGGTGACGCTGTCGCGCGAGCAGGCGGCGTACGTGGACGAGCAGGTGCGCGAGCGGGCACTCACGAACCGGGTGCACGTGGTGTGCCAGGACTACCGGGACATCACCGGCGGCGACTACGACGCGCTCGCCACGGTCGAGATGGGCGAGCACGTCGGGGACGCCGAGTACCCGGCGTTCGCCGCCGCGCTGCACCGTCTGGTGCGGCCCGCGGGGCGGGTCCTGGTCCAGCAGATGTCGCGCGGGGCGACGGCTCCGGGTGGCGGTGCGTTCATCGAGGCGTACATCGCGCCCGACATGCACATGCGTCCGCTGGGCGCGACCGTCGACCTGCTGGAGACGGCCGGTCTTGAGGTGCGGTCGGTGGAGTCGCTGCGCGAGCACTACGTGCGCACGGTCGCCGCGTGGCATCGCACGCTGGAGGAGCGCTGGTCCGAGTTCGTGGCGCTCGTCGGTGAGGAGACGGCCCGCGTATGGCGTCTGTACCTGGTGGGCGGCGCCCTGGCCTTCGAGGAGCGGCGCATGGGCGTCGACCAGATCCTCTCGGTCCGCCCGACGACCGCGGGGCGCAGTGGTGCGCCGGCGACGCCGCGGGACTGGTATCCCGGTCTGGACCGGCTGTGAACGGCTTCGATTGGGGCGCGTTCGGGGCGGGTCTCGCGTGGGCGGCCGCGGCGGCGCTCGGCGTCATGCTGGTCACCTTCGTCGTGGCCGTGCGCAAGGGTGTGCACCGGATCGTCGACGTGGCGTGGGGGCTGGGGTTCGCCGCGGTCGCCGCGGTGGGCTTCCTGGTGTCGGCGGGCGCCGGGGATCCGGGGCGGCGGGTCCTGGTGACCGTACTGACGGTGGTGTGGGGTCTGCGGCTGGCCGTGCACATCGCCCGGCGCGGGCGCGGGCATGGGGAGGACCCCCGTTACGAGCGGATGCTGTCCAAGGCTCCCAGAAACCGGAATCTGTACGCCCTGCGCATGGTCTACCTCCTCCAGGGCGCACTCGTCTGGCTCGTGTCACTGCCCGTGCAGGCCGCGCAGTACGTGACGGGGGCGATGAGCGGCTTTGCCTGGGCCGGGACGCTGTTGTGGGCGGTGGGCATGGTCTTCGAGGCGGTGGGGGACGCACAGCTGGCCCGGTTCAAGGCGGATCCCGCGGCCAAGGGCCGGATCATGGACCGGGGGCTGTGGCGGTACACCCGTCACCCGAACTACTTCGGGGACTTCTGCGTCTGGTGGGGATTGTTCCTGATCGTGTGCGACTCGTTCGGAGCGGCGGCCGTCTGTGTCGTGTCCCCGCTGGTGATGAGCTTGCTGCTGACCAAGGGCAGCGGAAAGCGGCTGCTGGAACGGCACATGGCCGAGCGTCCGGGCTATGCCGAGTACGCGGCCCGCACCAGCGGCTTCTTTCCCCTGCCGCCCCGACGTTGAGGCGGGGCGGCAGGGGCCGACAGCTCAGGCGGGCAGCGGCATCAGCGCCACCGGGTCGGTGGTCGGCCGGTCCGAGCCTCCGGCGGGTTCGACGGTGATGCCCATGCCCGACGCCCCGTCCACGGCGCCGCTCAGCAGCACGGCCTGGTCGCTGCGGGCGGCGTCCATGAGCCCTGCCGAGCGCATGGTTCCGCCGTCGTCGTACCAGAGTTGGTAGACCTTGCCCTGCGGTGGGTGTGCCATCCCGGAGGCGACGAACACGGCCCGGTCCTGGCTCTTGGAGACGATGACGGTGCCGCTGGCTCCGTCTCCCAGCTTCGCCGAGCCGGTCTTGGCGTCCGGCGCCGCGAGCACGGTGGCGATCCGGTCGTTGCCCTCTTCCGCCTGCCGGGCCTGTTCCTGCGCGTCCTCGGCGCGCTGGTGCTGCCAGACGGCGGTGCCGCCGAGCGCGGCGGCGGCCGCGAAGCAGGCGGCGAGCGCCCAGCGGGACAGCAGCCGCCGCCTGGCGCCCGCCGTGCGTCCTGTCCGGGACAGGGCCGGCTCGCGGGGCGAGTCCTGGCGGACCGTGGTGATCCGGCGCAGTACCTGCCCGCGCAGATCGGGGCGGGGTGTGATGGTGGCGGCCAGGCCGAGACGGGCCGCGGTCGCGGTGAGTTCGGCGCTCTCCTGGGCGCAGGCCTCGCACTGCGCGAGGTGCCGCTCGAAGTCGGCGCGCTCCTCGTCGGACAGTGCGTGCAGCGCGTACGCGCCGGTCAGCGTGTGCAGGTCTGCGGTGGTCACGCGGTCACCCCCAGGCAGTCGCGGAGCCGGATGAGACCGTCGCGCAGCCGGGTCTTGACCGTGCCCAGGGGCAGGGTCAGGGATTCGGCGACCTCCCGGTAGGTCAGGCCACGGTAGTAGGCGAGGGTGACGGCCTGGCGCTGGATCTCGGTCAGGGTGCGCAGGCAGCGGCGTACCTGCTCGCGCTCGAGGCGTGCCTCGACCTGCTCGGTTACCTGGTCGAAGTCGGGCATGTGGTCGAGCAGCGCGGCCTTCTGGTCCCGCGCCGCTGCGGCCTCTACGGAGCGGACCCGGTCGATGGCGCGCCGGTGGGCCAGGGTGAGGATCCAGTTGATCGCCGTTCCGCGGTCGGCGCGGTAGCGGGGAGCGGTGCGCCAGACCTCCACCATGATCTCCTGCGCGACCTCCTCCGACTGCGCCAGGTCCCGCAGCACCGCGCGTACGGTGCCGAGGACAGGGCCCATCACCATGTCGTACACCGAGGCGAACGCGTTCTCGTCGCCGAGGGCCACGCGTCCCACCAGCTCCTGCAGATCCGGTTCGGCGGACGGGTTTCTGCCGATGTGTACGGCTTCTTTCACGGGGCCCTCCGTGCTCGGGAATTGTCCGGATGTAATCCGGACCCGGCGCGGCCGCGGATTGGTCCGGCCGGGACCGCCGCCTCCTGTTCCCCCTCTGCCGATGCGATGGATGCACATCGGCGGGGGAAATCGGCGGCGGCCCGGCAACGGCCACGCCGGTGTCACCCCCGTGTCACCGCCGGATCCGTGTCATCTCCGGGTCGAACAGCGGCTCCGCCGCCGTCGTCGCGGGCACCCGGTCGCCGAAGTAGCCGATCTCCACCTGCGTGCCGGGTTCCGCGTGTTCGGCGGGGAGCCAGGCGTAGGCGATGGGGCGGCCGAGGGTGTAGCCGTAGGCGGCGCTGGTGACGTAGCCGCTGGGGTGGCCGTTCACGAAGACCGGTTCGTGGCCCATCACCACCGAGTGGTCGTCGTCGATGAGGAGGGCCGTGAGGCGGCGGTCCACGGTGTCCTTGGTGATGTCGCGGATCGCGTCGAGGCCCAGGTAGTCGCCCTTCTTCTTGCGGACGGCGAAGCCGACGCCGGCCTCGTAGGGGTTGTGCTCGCTGGTCATGTCGTGGCCCCAGGCCCGGTAACCCTTCTCCAGGCGCAGGGAGTTGAAGGCGCTGCGGCCCGCTGCGATGACACCGTGGTCCTGTCCGGCGCGCCAGAGGGTGTCCCACAGGCGCTGGCCCAGGTCGGCGGTGGTGTAGATCTCCCAGCCGAGTTCGCCGACGTAGGACAGGCGCATCGCGGTGACCGGGACGTCGCCGATGAAGGCCTGCTTCGCCTTGAAGTAGCCGAAGTTCTCGTGCGAGAAGTCGGCGTCGGTGAGGGGCTGCACGAGGTCGCGGGCGCGCGGGCCCCACACACCGATGCAGCAGGTGCCGGCCGTGATGTCCCGGACCTGCACGGTGCCGTCGGCGGGCAGGTGGCGGCGGAGCCAGGCGAGGTCGAGGTTGCTGTTGGCGCCGACCTGGAAGCGGTCCTCGGCGAGCCGGGCGACGGTGAGGTCGCTCAGCACGCCGCCCGCCTCGTCGAGCATCAGGGTGTAGGTGACCGCGCCGACTGCCTTGTCCAGCTGGTTCGTTGAGAGTCCTTGAAGGAACGCCAGGGCACCCGGGCCCGTGACCTCCAGGCGCTTGAGCGGGGTCATGTCGTACATCGCCACGCGCTCGCGGGTGACCAGGGCCTCGGCTCCCGCGATGGGCGACCAGAACTCGGAGGCCCACTCGCCCCGCTCGCTGATGCGGGACACCTCGGGCAGCCCGGCGTTCGCCTCGTACCAGTGCGGGCGCTCCCAGCCGCCGCCCTCCAGGAACACGGCACCGAGTTCCTGCTGGCGGGTGTGGAAGGGGCTCACGCGCAGCGGCCTCGGCCGGTTCGGCGGCTGGAGCGGGTGGATGATGTCGTAGACCTCGGAGAAGCTCTGGCAGCTGCGCTCGTGCACGTAGTCGGGGGCGAGCTGCACGTCCTCGAAGCGGTTGATGTCGCAGCCGTGGAGGTCGATGCCGGGCCGGCCCTCGACCATCCACTTCGCGATGGCCCGGGCGACGCCCGCGGAGTGGGTCACCCACACCGCTTCGGCCAGCCAGAAGCCGGACACCTCCGGGGACTCGCCGATCAGCGGCATGCCGTCGATCGTGAAGGAGAACAGGCCGTTGAAGCCGTCGGCGATCTCGGCGTCGTTCAGCGCGGGCAGCAGCCTGCGGGTGTCGGCCCAGGCGCCTTCGAAGTCGGCCTTCGTGAAGTCGAGCTTCGAGGGCTGGTCCGGGCTGTCGGAGGGGTGGGCGACGTCGTCGGCGGACATCGGCATGGGGCGGTGGGCGTACGAGCCGATGCCGATGCGGTCGACGAGCTCGCGGCAGTAGAGGCCCGCGTCCTGGTGGCGCAGGATCGGCAGGTTCGCTTCGTCCGAGGCGCTGTTGCGGCCCTTGAGTTCCGTGAGCGGAGTGGTGGTGGCGTACTGGTGGCCCATCGGGACCAGCGGCACGTGCTGGCCGACCATGCGGCCGATGCGCGGGCCCCAGAATCCGGCGCAGGACACCACGATGTCCGCGGGGAAGGTGCCGCGGTCGGTGACGACGGCGCTGACCGCTCCGCCTGATGTCTCGACGTCGGTGACGGTGTGGTGGCCGAGGAACGTGGCACCGCGGGCGATGGCGCGGCGGGCCTGTGCCTCGCCGATGCGCAGGGCCTTGGCGAGGCCGTCGCTGGGGATGTGGTAGCCGCCGAGGATGGCGTCGGGGTCGATCAGCGGGTGCAGCTTGGCGGACTCGGCGGGGTCGAGGAGGTGGCTCTCGACGCCCCAGGAGGTGAGCCAGCCGTGCCGGCGCTCCAGTTCCGCCAGGCGCTCCGGTGTGGTGGCTATCTCCAGGCCGCCGACCTGCCGGTAGCACCAGTCGCCGTCGAGGTCGAGGGCGCTGGTCTTCTCGACGGTGTAGCGCGCGAACTCGGTCATGGTCTTGGAGGGGCTGGTCTGGAAGACGAGGCCGGGGGCGTGCGAGCTGGATCCGCCGGTCGCGAAGAGGGGGCCCTGTTCGAGGACGGTGACGTCCGTCCAGCCGAGGGCGGTGAGCTCGTCGCTGAGGGAACAGCCGACGATGCCGGCTCCGATGATGACCACCTTGGGCTGCGAAGACTGCGAGGTCATGGTGGGTCCTCCGGGAGTTCATGGGTGCACGAGGGTGGCGTGACGTGGGAGGGGTTGTGGGTGGTGTCGTCAGAGGCGGACGACCGAGCGCAGCACCTCGCCGCGGCTCATCCGGTCGAAGGCGCCCTGCACATCGGTGAGGTCGATCGTCTCGCTCACGAACCGGTCCAGGTCGAACCGGCCCTGCAGATGGAGGTCGACGAGCTCCGGGAAGTCCCGGGAGGGCAGGCAGTCGCCGTACCAGGAGGACTTGAGTGCCCCGCCGCGCCCGAAGACGTCGAGGAGGGGCAGTTGCACGGTGCGGTCGGCGGTCGGCACGCCGACGAGCACGAGGGTTCCGGCGAGGTCGCGGGCGTAGAAGGCCTGCCGGTAGGTCTCCGGGCTGCCGACCGCGTCGATGACGACGTCGGCGCCGTGGCCGCCGGTGAGTTCGCGAATGGCCTGTACCGGGTCGGTCGCGGTGGGGTCGACGGTGTGGGTCGCGCCGAACCGTCCGGCGAGGTCGAGCTTGCGGGCGTCGACGTCGACCGCGATCACCCGGGTGGCGCCGGCCAGTTCGGCCCCGGCCAGGGCCGCCATGCCGACGCCTCCGCAGCCGATGACCGCGACGGAGTCGCCGCGGGTGACACCTCCGGTGTGTACGGCGGCGCCGAAGCCGGCCATGACGCCGCAGCCGAGCAGTCCGGCGGCCGCGGCCGGCGCCGCGGCGTTGACCTTGGTGCACTGTCCTGCAGCGACCAGAGCCTTCTCGGCGAAGGCGCCGATACCGAGGGCGGCGACCAGGGGTGTGCCGTCGTCCAGGGTGGTGGGCCGGGTGGCGCCCAGGCTGTCGAAGCAGTACCAGGGGCGTCCGCGCCGACAGGACCGGCAACTGCCGCACACCGCACGCCAGTTGAGGATGACGAAGTCTCCTTCGGCGACGTCGGTCACGTCGGGGCCGACGGCCGAGACGACGCCCGCGGCCTCGTGTCCGAGAAGGAAAGGAAATTCCGTGCCGATGCCGCCTTGGAGGTAGTGCAGGTCCGTGTGGCAGACGCCGCAGGCCTGGATGTCGACGAGGGCCTCACCGGGGCCCGGATCGGGCACGGTCACGGTCTCCAGGGTCGCCGGTGCGCCTGCCGCGCGGGCGACGACGGCCTTGACCTGATGGGGCATGGGGATCCTCCGAGCAGCGGCCCGCCGTTGGGGCTTGTGGAGTTCGGGAGAAGTGCGGACCGTCCCCCTCGGGGCGGCGGCCGCGTGTTCACGTTGAATTGACACGACAGTTGAACGTGATTGATATACCAGCGATCGGCACACTAGAACCGGTGCGTGGCGGGCGTCAATGGGCCCCGCGTTCCCCATGGTCGAGGGGCGGCCGACAGCCTCGGACGCGACAGTCTCAGATGATCGAGCGGATCGCGCGCTCGAAGTTCTCCACGTGCTCGGCGGCCACGGCCGAGGCCTTGGCCTCGTCCCCCTCGATGACGGCGCGCAGCAACTGCCCGTGCTCGTGGACGTGTTGCTCGAGTCCGGCGAGGCGGTCGATGAACAGACACCAGATGCGGGTGGCGAGGTTGTCGTAGTTGACCAGCGTGGCTTCGAGGTACGGGTTGTACGTGAGCGCGTAGACGGCGCGGTGCACCGCCATGTCGAGGCGGAGCAGGCCGACATCGCCGGGTTCCGGCGCGGTCTGCGACTCCTCCTCGACACGGGTGAGCAGCTCGCGCAGCCGCTCGCGGTCCGCCGCGGTGGCCCGCTTGCCGGCGCGCGCGGCGGCGAGGGGTTCGAGCTCCTGACGGACCTCGGAGATGTGGCCCAGGTCCGCGATCTGCACTTCGGTGGCGAAGGTGCCGCGCCGGGGGAAAGCGACGACGAGTCGCTCCGTCTCCAGGCGCTTGAGGGCCTCGCGGACCGGGGTGCGGCCGAGGCCGAGGTCGGCGGCGAGCCGCCCGTCGTGGACGGGTTCGCCGGGGCGGATCTGCAGGGTGACGAGCCGGTCCGTGATCTCCTGATACGCCTGGTCGGCCAGTGTCGCGCCGTGCGACTGGCCCCCGGCGGCAGGCACAGATGCCATCTCGCCCCTCCCTCGACGTGTCCCCGATGGGACCTCACCGTACCGCATCCATGCATTGATATATCAGGGGTGCGGCACGGCGGGAGAGGCGAAGACATGGTGGCGGGCCCGTCAGACGGCGGCGGGCGCGATCCTTTCGGTGGCGGGAACCAGGGTGCGGCGGAGCCGGTTGAAGATCTTGGAGCGGTTCATGGCGAGGACCGCGGTGGGCACCCCGCCCTCCTTGTAGAGGGCCGCGAAGGACCGGTCCTCGTAACTGCCCTCGACGAGTTCGAGCTCGGCTCCGGGGTTCACGACGCCGGCGAGCTGGATCCGGACGTCGTACTGGTCGGACCAGAAGGACGGCGGGGTGGCCCGGGGCACGGCCGTCTCGCCGGTGAGCAGGGTGCGGGCCGCGGTGGCGGCCGACTCGGCGGCGTTCGACCAGTGCTCGATGCGGGCGTGCCGGCCGGTGAAGGGGTGCGGGCGGCGAGCCACGTCGCCGACCGCGACGACGTTGGGGACGCTGGAGGCGCCGCCCGCGTCGCAGACCACGCCGTTGTCCACCCACACACCGGAGTCGGCGAGCCAGTCGTCGACCGGCCGGGCCCCCACCCCGACGAGCACGATGTCCGCGGGCAGCAGCCGCCCGTCCGTGAGCCGCACGCCGGTGACCCGGCCGCCGCCGCTCTCCAGCTCCGCCACTCCGGTCCCGCACAGCAGGCGGACCCCGTGGTCGGTGTGCAGAGAGGCGCAGAGGCGGCCCATCTCGGCGCCCAGCTGGCGTTCCAGCGGGGTGTCGAGCGCCTCGACCACGGTGACGTCGAGGCCCAGGTGGTGAGCGGTGGCCGCGACCTCGGCGCCGATGAATCCGGCGCCGATGACGACCATCCGGGGCACTCCGCTGACCAGTTCGGTGCGCAGGCCGCGGGCGTCGTCCAGGGTGCGCAGGGTGTGCACCCCCGCGAGGCCGTCCGTGCCGGGCAGCCGGCGGGCGGTCGAGCCGGTGGCGACGACGACGCCGTCCGTCTCGATCCTGCGCCCGTTGCCGAGGATGACCGAGGTGTTGAAGCAGTCCAGGTGCACGGCCCGGTCACCCAGTTCCCAGTGGATGTCGAGCGCTTCGTACTCCTCGGCGTCCCCGAGTTCGAGGGCGTCGGCCGTGATGTCGCCCTTGAGGTAGGCCTTGGACAGGGGCGGACGGTCGTAGGGCCGGTGCAGCTCCTCCCCCACGACGGTGATCTCTCCCTCGTACCCCTCGGCGCGCAGCGACCGGACGGCGCCGAGGCCGGCGAGCGAGGCTCCGACGACAGTGATGTGCTTCATGCGGGCTCCCCAACGGTGACGTGAAGCAGGACCTGGCCGTCCTTGACGGTGACGTGGTGGGTGCGGACGGGCGTCTTGGCGGGCGGGCAGGTCGGGCGGCCGTTGCGCAGGTCGAACGACGCCTCGTGCAGCGGGCATTCGACGAAGCAGCCCTCGAGGAAGCCGTCGGCCAGCGAGGCGTCCTGGTGGGTGCAGGTGTCGTCGATGGCGTACACCGTGCCGTCCGCGTTGAAGACGGCGACCGGGGCCGGCACGCCCTCGGTCACGCGGATGGACTCACCAGGGGGCAGATCTTCGATGCGGCACACCGGGATCATGGGGAACCTCCAGGAAACAAATGGACGGTCAATTGGCGTGCTGTGTGCCGAGCCTGGCCTGGAGCCAGGCGTGGAACTCTCCGATGTGATGTTCGCTGGGGACGAGAACGCCGCCCTTGACGTAGGCGCGCGAGCTCATCGTCGGCTGGGTGCGCTCGCAGGCGTCGAAGTCCTGCTGGTTGACGCGGTGGAACAGTTCGACGGAGCGCTCCATGTCCTTGCCGTCCCTGCCGCTTTCGACGACGTGCGGCAGGTACAGCCAGTCGCACTCGACGATCGTGCGGTCGTGGGCGATCGGGTACATCCGGTGGATGATCACGTGGTCCGGGACCAGGTTGATGAACACCTGGGGCCGCACGGTGATCGCGTAGTAGCGCCGGTCCTGGTCCTCGGCGACCGAGGGGATGCGATCGAGTCCCTCCGAGCCGTCGACGGTGAAGCCCTGCGCCTCCTCGGCGAACTCGGCGCCGTGCCCGACGAAGTACTGGGCGGCGAGGCCGTCCTTGAACTCCGGGAGCACCTCGGTGAGTTCGGGGTGGATGGTGGCGCAGTGATAGCACTCCATGAAGTTCTCGATGATGAGCTTCCAGTTGGCCTGGACGTCGTACGTGATGCGCCGGCCGAGGTCGAGGTCCTCGATCGCGTAGTTCTCGATGGCGTCGGCGCCGCCGAGGCGCTCGCTGACCGCGCCGATCACCTCGTCCTCGAAGGAGGGCGGCTGCTCGGCCAGCGACACCCACACGTAGCCGAGCCATTCCCGCACGTGGACGTTGACCAGGCCGTACTCGGTGCGGTCGATGTCGGGCATCGACGTCAGGTTCGGCGCGGCGACGAGCTTGCCGTCGAGGCCGTAGGTCCAGGCGTGGTACGGGCACTGGAAGTTGCGCTTGACCTCGCCGGACTCCTCGGTGCACAGCTTGGCGCCGCGGTGCCTGCAGATGTTGAGGAAGGCGCGGATCGAGCCGTCGCGGGAGCGCGAGACGAGGACGCTCTCCCTGCCCACCTGGTAGGTGCGGAAGCTGCCCGGCTTGGTGAGGTCGGCCGCGCGGCTCACGCAGAACCACATGGACTCGAAGATGTGCTCCTGCTCCCGCGCGAAGATCTGCGGGTCGGTGTAGTAGTCGCCGGGCAGCGTGGAGATCAGGCTCGGGGGCAGGCTGGTGGTGCTCATGGGATGTCACCTCGGTAGATGTCGTGCGGACATGCGGCAGGTGCCGAAGCGATGCGAATTGTGTGTGGTGAGGGGGCTCAGACCGCCCCCGCGCTCACAGCGTCACCACTGAGCGCAGGACGTCTCCGCGGCGCATGGCGTCGAAGGCGGACTCCACCTCGTCGAGGCCGATCTCCTCGCTGACGAACGCGCCGAGGTCGAAGCGGCCCTGGAGGTAGAGGTCGATGAGGGCGGGGAAGTCGCGGGAGGGCAGGCAGTCCCCGTACCAGGAGGACTTGAGGGCGCCGCCGCGGCCGAAGACGTCGGCGAGCGGCAGTTCCAGCTTCATCTCGGGGGTGGGCACCCCGACGAGGACGACGGTGCCCGCCAGGTCGCGGGCGTAGAAGGCCTGCTGGTAGGTCTCGGGGCGGCCGACCGCCTCGACGACGACGTCGGCGCCGAAGCCGCCGGTGAGGGAGCGCACGGCCTCGACGGGGTCGGTCCTGGAGGAGTCGACGGTGTCGGTGGCGCCGAACCGCTCGGCCTTCGCCAGCTTCCGCTCGTCGATGTCCACGGCGATGATGCGGGCGGCGCCGGCCACCTTGGCCCCGGCGATCGCCGCGATGCCGACGCCTCCGCAGCCGATGACGGCCACCGAGTCGCCGCGGCCGACGCCGCCGGTGTTGACCGCCGCGCCGAAGCCCGCCATGACACCGCAGCCGAGGAGGCCCGCGGCGGCGGCCGGGGCGGCCCGGTCGACCTTGGTGCACTGACCGGCGGCGACGAGGGTCTTCTCGGCGAACGCGCCGATACCGAGGGCCGGCGAGAGCGGCGTGCCGTCGAGGAGGGTCATGGGCTGCGTGGCGTTGAGCGTGGCGAAGCAGTACCAGGGACGGCCGCGCCGACAGGCCCGGCAACTGCCGCACACCGCACGCCAGTTGAGGATGACGAAGTCGCCGGGTGCCACGTCGGTGACCCCGTCGCCGACGGACTCGACGACGCCGGCGGCCTCGTGGCCGAGCAGGAACGGGAACTCGTCGCCGATCCCGCCCTCCCGGTAGTGCAGATCGGTGTGGCAGACGCCGCAGGCCCGCACCTGCACCAGCGCCTCCCCCGGTCCGGGCTCCGGGACCAGGATCGTCTCCACGGAGACGGGGGCGCCCTGCTTGCGGGCGACCACTGCGCGAACCTCGTGAGTCACGGTTGAGCTCCTTGCTGCGGGGACGGCCGGGCACGGGAACCCGGCGGGTCTGTTGAGGGAGGCAGAAGAGCCGAAGGGGAGCTTTTGAAGATCTGTTGAAGCACCGAACTCTGTTGCGCATGAAGAACCTTGACGCGTTCTACGCAACGCCCAAACTGTCGTCTCCGTCGACGGCGCATGTCAAGAGGAATCTGAGAACTGTCCCGTCACACAAAAATCCCGTGCCCCGCACTGTTCGAAGACGCCGCGGGAGCGGCGCCAACTACGGTGCAGCGCACGGGAGTTGGAGCGGGGGTTCAGCGGGGGTTCAGGAGCGTTCGAAATCCCCTTCGCGCAGCGGTCCGCGGGCTCCGTCGCCCCTCGCCCCGGCGGACGGGTCGGCGCTCGTCTCGGCGAGCCCTCGGCCGAGCGTCTCCTCCGCCCAGACGAACGAAACCAGCCAGCCGACCAGGGTGATGCCGGCGCCGATCAGCATGGTGGGGCCCGTGCCCAGCGAACTCAGGGAAATGGGCAGCAGATACGTGCCCACGGCGGCCCCGATCCGGCTGATCGACGTGGCGACGCCGCCCGCGGTGGCGCGGATCGAGGTGGGGAACAGCTCGTTGGGATAGGTCCACTCCAGGACCGTGGGGCCGCCCGAGGCCAGCGCGTAGGCGCAGAAGCACAGGATGACGACCGCGACGGGCAGCGCGGAGCCGCCGCCGAGCACCGCCAGCGGGATCGCCATCAGGACGAAGGACCAGATCATGATGGGCCGGCGTCCCACCCGGTCCACGAGCCGCAGGGCGGGCAGACAGCCGAGTACGAACACGATGCTGATCAGCGCGGAACCGAGGTTGCCGGTGTTGCCCTCGGCGAGCCCGAACGCGCCCAGGATCGTGGGCCCGAAGGTGTAGAGGGCGAACATTGGCGTGATCTGGCAGAGGTAGAAGATCCCGCAGAAGAGGGTCCGGCGCAGATAGACACCGCGGAACAGGGTGCGGAAGCGGCTGTCCACGCGTTGTTCGGCCGCCGAGGCGGCCATGAGTTCCTCCAGGGCGACCCGGGTGCCGAGCACCTTCTCGACGGTCTCCTGGGCCTGTTCCGTACGCCCCTTGTTCACCAGCCAGAGCGGCGACTCGGGGGTTCCCACCCGCAACAGCAGCACCGCGACGCTCACCACGGCGCTGGAGCCGAGCATCCAGCGCCAGGCCTCGGCGCCGCCGAGCTCGGCGAGCGCGTACCCGACGACGTAGGCCGCGGCGGCGCCGACGTACCAGGCGAGGATGAGGATCCCGAGGAGACGCCCGCGGTGCTTGCTGGGTGCCCACTCCGCCAGCAGCGAGGTGGCGATCGGGTAGTCCGCGCCGACGGCGACGCCGATGATGAACCTCAGGATGACGAACTGCCAGGCCTCGGTGGCGAACAGGGAGATCACGGAGCCGGCCACCAGGACCCCGAGGTCGATCGTGTACATCACCTCCCGGCCGAGTTTGTCGGTGACGGCGCCGAAGAACAGCCCGCCGACGAAGATGCCGACGAGGGCGGAGGTGCCGATGAGGCTCATCTCGCCGGTGCTCAGGTCGAGTTCGCTCTTCATACCCACCAGCGCGACGCCGATGATGCTGAGCAGATAGCCGTCCAGGAACGGGCCGCCCGCGCAGGCCCAGGTGAGTTTTCGGTGGAACCGGTTCAGTGGCGCCTCGTCGACAGCACGGATGGACATCGGACCTCCCGGGGGTGGGGGACTGAGGGCCGCGCGGCATCGTCACGCGCAGGAGACACTCGGTTGCGCTCTGCAGAACGCATCGCTCAACGCGCAACAGAACATGCCCTCATGTGTCCGCGTCAAGACATCGCGCAAGGGCGCATGACTCCCGTCCGCCCGGGTAGCAGGACCGGCAATGCGGGCTCTGTATGCCCTAATTCAGGAGACACCAGTTATCGGAGACGAGCGCGAAGAGGGAGTCGAAGATCCGCTTCCGCATCGCCCTGCCGCCCGTCCGCGGGCAGCGCCTATAGTCGCGCCATGAGAAAGCATGACGCAGACAGTGAGACAACGGGCTCGTCGGGCGCCGGAGTGCAGTCCGTCGACCGTGCCGTGAGCGTTCTGGAGATTCTCGCGCGGCGCGGGGAAGCGGGCGTCAGTGAGATCGCCGCGGAAATCGACGTGCACAAGTCGACGGCCTTCCGTCTGCTGGGCGCGCTTGAGGCGCGCGACCTGGTCGAGCAGTCGGGCGACCGGGGAAAGTACCGGATCGGCTTCGGCATCGTACGCCTGGCCAGCTCGGTCACCGACAATTTCGATGTGACGCAGCAGGCCCGGCCGTTCTGCGAGCAGCTCGCGGAGGAATTCGGTGAGGCCGTCAACATCGCGATACTGCAGGAACATTACGCGGTGAACGTCCTGCAGGTGCGCGGCCCCATGGCGGTCAGCACGCACAATTGGGTCGGCCAGCTCACCCCGATGCATGCCACATCCAGCGGAAAAATACTCCTCGCTCATGTGCCCGAGCAGGAGCGCACGGAAATGCTCGCGGCCTCCCACATGAAAAAGATGACACCGCACACCCTGACCGCCAAGGGAAAGCTGGAGAAGGATCTCGCGCAGACCCTTGAGCGCGGATATGCGGTGACGCTCGAGGAATTGGAGCTCGGGCTGCACGGAATGGCCGCACCCATCAGGAATGCCCAGGGGGAGGTCATCGCCGCGATCAGCGCCTCGGGTCCCGCCTACCGGTTCACCGAGGAGCGGATGCACGAGCTCTCCCCCACGCTGCTGCGGAGCGCGCAGGACATCAGCCGCAAGATGGGCTACCTGGACTGAGCGAGGGCTTCCTCCTTCGCCGGCTCCATCCGGACGATGACGGCCTTGGACGTGGGGGTGTTGCTGTTCTCGGCGACGCTGTCCAGCGGCACGAGGACGTTCGTCTCCGGGTAGTAGGCGGCCGCGGAGCCCCGGGGAGTGGGATAGCCGACGACGCGGAACGCGGGGGCCCTGCGTTCGCTGCCGTCGGTCCACACGCTGATCAGGTCGACCAGGGCGCCCTCCGCGATGCCGAGTTCGGCGAGGTCCTCGGCGTTGGCCAGGACGACGCGCCGCGCGCCCTTGATGCCGCGGTAGCGGTCGTCCATCGCGTACGGAATGGTGTTCCACTGGTCGTGCGAGCGCAGCGTCTGCAGGATCAGGTGGCCGGGCGGCGCGGTGAGCCCGGTGAAGGCGTTCGCGGTGAAGACGGCGGTGCCGCTCGCCGTCTGGAAGACGTGCTTGTTGACGGGATTGGGCAGGTTGAAGCCGCCCGGTTCGCGCACGCGCCGGTTGAAGTCGTCGAATCCCGGCACGACGTTCGCGATGTGCTCGCGAATGGTGTCGTAGTCGTTCTCGAATTCCTGCCAGGCGATGTCGTGCCGCTCCCCCAGGGTCCTGCGGGCGAGGCGGCTGATGATGGAGACCTCGCTCAGCAGCGCGGGTGAGGCGGGCGCGAGCCGGCCGCGAGTGGCGTGCACATCGCTCATCGAGTCCTCGACGGTCATGAACTGCTCACCGCCCGCCTGGAGGTCGCGGTCGCTGCGGCCCAGCGTGGGCAGAATCAGCGCGGTGCGTCCGCAGACGGCGTGCGAGCGATTCAGTTTCGTGGAGATCTGGACGGTCAACCGGCAATTGCGCAGGGCGCGTTCGGTGACATCGCTGTCCGGTGTGGCGCGGACGAAATTGCCCGCGACGCCGACGAACACATGGGCCCGGCCGTCGCGCATGGCCCGGATCGCGTCGACGGCGTCGACGCCGTGCCGGGTGGGCGGGGCGAAGCCGAATTCCTTCTCCAGGGCGTCGAGGAACGACTGCGGCATCCGCTCCCACACGCCCATGGTGCGGTCGCCCTGCACATTGCTGTGGCCGCGCACCGGGCAGACGCCGGCGCCGGGCCTGCCGATGTTTCCGCGCAGCATGAGGAAGTTGACGACTTCGCGGATGGTGGGGACGCCGTGCTTGTGCTGGGTGAGGCCCATGGCCCAGCACACGATGACGTTCTTGGCGCCGAGCACCCGCTGGTGGACCTCCTCGATCTCCTCGCGGGTGAGTCCCGTGGCCTCCAGGACCTCCGCCCAGTCGAGTCCGCGGATGTTGTCCGTGAAGACCTCGTAGCCGGAGGTGTGGGTGTCGATGAACTCGCGGTCGAGGACGGTGCCGGGCGCCCTGTCCTCGGCCTCCAGGAGCAGCAGGTTCAGCGCCTGGAACAGGGCGAGGTCGCCGCCCGGCCGGATCTGCAGGAACTGGTCGGCGATCTCGGTGCCGCGGCCGATGACGCCCCGCGCCTTCTGCGGGTGCTTGAAGCGCAGCAGCCCCGCCTCGGGCAGCGGATTGACGGCGACGATCTTTCCGCCGCGCCGCTTGGTCTCCTCCAGGGCGGTGAGCATCCGGGGGTGGTTGGTGCCGGGGTTCTGGCCGACGACGAACACCAGGTCGCTGTTGTGCAGGTCGTCGAGGCTGACGCTGCCCTTGCCGATGCCCAGCGTCTCGTTGAGGGCGGAGCCGCTGGACTCGTGGCACAGGTTGGAGCAGTCGGGCAGGTTGTTGGTGCCGAAGGCCCGCGCGAAGAGCTGGAGCAGGAACGCGGGCTCGTTGGCGAGCCGACCGGAGGTGTAGAAGAGCGCCTCGTCGGGGTCGTCGAGCCCGTTCAGCTCGTCCGCGAGCAGCCCGAGGGCCTCGTCCCAGCCGATCGGCTCGTAGTGGTCGCTGTCGGGGCGCTTGACCATGGGTTCGGTCAGCCGGCCCTGCTGGTTGAGCCAGTAGTCGGAGGCCTGCGCCAGCTCGCTGACCGGGTGCTCGGCGAAGAACGCGCGGGTGACGCGGCGCGTGGTGGCCTCGTCGGCGATGTGCTTGGCGCCGTTCTCGCAGTACTCGTTGCGGTGCCGCTTGTCCGGGGCGCCCTCGGGCCAGGCGCAGCCCGGGCAGTCGATGCCGCCGTCCTGGTTGATGTTGAGCAGGGTGAGGGCGGTGCGCTTGGGCGAGGTCTGGCTGAGGGCGTACTGCAGGGCGTGGGCCACGGCGGGTGCCCCGGTGGCCCAGGTCTTGGGCTTGCTCAGGGAAAGATCCTCTTCGGGCTCTTCGACGGCGCGCACGCCCATCACCTCTGTGTTTCCGACTCGACGGGAGCCGGCACGCCCCCGGCGCCCAGCATTCGTCCGCCCTCGGCCCACGGTCAAAGCGGAAAGTCCGATCGTTGATAGGCAGCTACGATCATGGGCGGGCGTCGTCCACCGAAGTCGGCCGGAGAAGGGGTGGGACCGTGCTGCTGCGCCAGCTCGAATACCTGGTCGCGCTCACCAACGCCGGTCACTTCGCGAAGGCCGCCGAGCAGTGCTACGTGTCGCAGCCGACGCTGTCCGAGGGCATCCGCAAGCTGGAGACGGAGCTGGGCGTGCCGCTGGTGCGGCGCGGCCGGCGCTTCGAGGGTCTTACGGCGGAGGGCGAGCAGGTCGTCCTGTGGGCGCGGCGGATACTCGCGGACCGGGACGCCATGGAGTCGGGGCTCGCGGCGCTGCGCGAGGGGCTGAGCGGGGAGCTGCGGCTCGGCGCGGTGCCCACGGCGGTCGGCGCGGTCGCCCTGCTCACGCAGCCGTTCTGCGCGGCGAACCCGCACACCACGGTGAACGTGCAGGCCGATCTCCAGGGCGACGACATCGTGCGGCGGCTGCGCGCCTTCGAGCTGCACGGCGCGGTCTCGTACCACAGCCGGAGCCTGGATCTGCCGTTCGTGCCGCTGTACCGGGAGCGCTATGTGGTGCTCACCCAGGAGGACCCGGGCCGGTCGGCGCAGGAGATCAGCTGGGCCGAGGCCGCCGCGCTGCCGCTGTGTCTGCTGCATCCGCGGATGCTGGGCCGCAGGGTCCTGGACGACGTGTTCGCGGAGCTGTCCCTGTCGGTCGCGCCGCGTGTGGAGACGGACTCGATCGCCTCGCTGATCGCACATGTGCGTACCGGCCAGTGGTCGAGCATCATCCCGCACACCTGGCTGCACGTCTTCGGGATCCCGACCGGGATGGAGGCCGTGCCGCTGATGGGCCCCCGGCGCAGCGCCCGGATCGGCCTGCTGCTGCCGCCGCGCGATCCGCTGTCGGTGATGGAGCAGGCGCTCGCGGACCTGGCCCGCGCCTCGCGGATGCACACCGTCCTGGACGTCCTTCCGGGCTGAGCTCCCGGCGCCGCAACCGGCCGTTTCGCACCGGTGGTTGGCGGCTTGTTTTCCTTCTCCTGACCCCATTGACGCGCCCCTTCGGCGCTGGCTACCGTGACGACGACCCGCCGCTGATATATCAGAGCGTCACCAGTCGGTTTTCAAGGAGTCCTCATGACCCCCGACGCACGCGACCTGGCCGCCGCCGACCCGGACGTGGCCGCCGCCCTCGACGCGGAGCTGTCCCGGCAGCGCGACACCCTGGAGATGATCGCCAGCGAGAACTTCGCCCCGCTCGCCGTCATGCAGGCGCAGGGCTCGGTCCTGACCAACAAGTACGCCGAGGGGTACCCGGGCCGCCGCTACTACGGCGGCTGTGAACACGCCGACGTCATCGAGCAGTTGGCCATCGACCGGATCAAGGAGCTGTTCGGCGCCGAGGCCGCCAACGTGCAGCCGCACTCCGGGGCACAGGCCAACGCCGCCGCGATGGCCGCGCTCCTCAAGCCGGGCGACACCATCCTCGGCCTCGACCTCGCGCACGGCGGACACCTCACGCACGGCATGCGCATCAACTTCTCGGGCCGCCTCTACAACGTGGTCGCGTACCACGTGGACGCGGACGACCACCGTGTCGACATGGCGGAGGTCGCCCGCCTCGCCCGCGAGCACCGGCCGAAGCTGATCATCGCGGGCTGGTCGGCGTATCCCCGGCACCTGGACTTCGCGGAGTTCCGGCGGATCGCCGACGAGGTCGGCGCGTATCTGATGGTCGACATGGCGCACTTCGCGGGCCTGGTCGCCGCAGGGCTGCACCCCTCACCCGTGCCGCACGCCCACATCGTCACGACGACCACGCACAAGACGCTGGGCGGTCCGCGCGGCGGTGTCATCCTGTCGACGGCCGAGCTCGCCAAGAAGATCAACTCGGCGGTCTTCCCCGGTCAGCAGGGCGGCCCGCTGGAGCATGTGATCGCGGCGAAGGCGGTGGCGTTCAAGCTGGCGGCCGAGCCCGAGTTCGCCGACCGGCAGCGCCGCACCCTGGAGGGCTCCCGCATCCTGGCCGAGCGGCTGCTGCGCGACGACGCCCGGGCGGCCGGGATCGACGTCCTCACCAGGGGCACCGACGTCCATCTGGTCCTCGTCGATCTGCGCGCGTCCGATCTGGACGGGCAGCAGGCCGAGGACCGGCTGCACCGCATCGGCATCACCGTGAACCGCAACGCGGTCCCCAATGATCCCCGGCCGCCGATGGTCTCCTCCGGCGTCCGCATCGGCACCCCGGCGCTCGCCGCGCGCGGCTTCGCGGCCGAGGAGTTCACCGAGGTCGCCGACATCGTCGCCACCGCGTTCCTGCCCGGGTTCGACGACGAGACGGCCGGCGCCCTGCGCAAGCGGGTCACCGCGCTCACCGAGCGCTTCCCCCTCTACCCCACCCTGGCTGCCACCGCTCTGGAAGAAGGAGGCCGGCGATGACCACCACCCCCGGCGACGCCCTGCCCGACCACCCCGACTTCCTGTGGCGCAACGCCGACCCGAAGAAGTCCTACGACGTCGTCATCGTGGGCGGCGGGGGACACGGCCTGGCGACGGCGTACTACCTCGCCAAGAACCACGGCATCACGAACATCGCCGTCCTGGAGAAGGGGTGGCTGGCCGGCGGGAACATGGCCCGCAACACCACCATCATCCGCTCCAACTACCTGTGGGACGAGAGCTCCGGCATCTACGAGAGCTCCCTCAAGCTCTGGGAGACGCTCGAGCAGGACCTCGACTACCCGATCCTGTTCAGCCAGCGCGGTGTCCTCAACCTCGCGCACAACCTCCAGGACGTCCGCGACAGCAAGCGCCGCGTCTACGCGAACCAGCTCAACGGCATCGACGCCGAGTGGCTGGAGCCCGACGAGGTCGCCAAGGTGTGTCCGATCGTCAACACCAGCCCGGACGTGCGCTACCCCGTGCACGGCGCCACCTACCAGCCGCGCGCGGGCATCGCCAAGCACGACTACGTGGCGTGGGGCTTCGCCCGCCGCTGCGACGCGTACGGCATCGACCTCATCCAGAACTGCGAGGTAACCGGCATCGACGTCAGCGGCGGCCGGGTCACCGGGGTGCAGACCACCCGGGGCCGCATCGCCGCCGGGAAGGTCGCGCTCGCGGCGGCCGGGCACACCTCCGTGCTCGCGCAGATGGTCGGCCTGCGGCTGCCGCTCCAGAGCCACCCGCTGCAGGCGCTCGTCTCCGAGCTGCTCGAACCCGTGCACCCCACCGTCGTGATGTCCAACGCCGTGCACGTGTACGTGTCCCAGGCGCACAAGGGCGAACTCGTCATGGGCGCCGGCATCGACAGCTACAACGGGTACGGGCAGCGCGGCGCCTTCCACATCATCGAGCGGCAGATGGCGGCGGCCCTGGAGCTGTTCCCCGTGTTCGCGCGCGCCCACATGCTGCGCACCTGGGGCGGCATCGTCGACACCACCCCGGACGCCTCCCCCATCGTCGGTCTCACCCCCGTCGAGGACCTGTACCTCAACTGCGGCTGGGGCACCGGCGGTTTCAAGGCGACTCCGGGTGTCGGCTGGGCGTACGCGCACACCATCGCGACCGGTGAACCCCATGACACCAACGCGCCGTTCACCCTCGACCGGTTCACGACCGGCGCCCTCGTCGACGAGCACGGCGCCGCCGCCGTCGCGCACTGAGCCCTTCCTAGGAGACATCCATGCAGCTCATCCCCTGCCCCTGGTGCGGGCCGCGCGAGGAGACCGAGTTCCACTACGGCGGTCAGGCACACGTCGAGCACCCCGCGGACCCGCACGCCCTCGACGACGAGCAGTGGGCCCAGTACGTGTTCTTCCGCGACAACCCCAAGGGTCCGTTCGCCGAGCGGTGGGCGCACACGGCGGGCTGCCGCCGCTGGTTCAACGCCGTTCGCGACACCGTGAGTTACGAGTTCCTGACCGTGTACCCGGTGGGTTCCCCGAACCCGCTCGGCACCGGCACGCGAGAGCGCCAGGAGGCGACCGCATGACAACTCCCTTCCGCGCCCCCGACGCACACGGCCGCATCGACCGCTCCACCACGCTGGACTTCGTCTTCGACGGGGAGTCCTACACCGGGCACCCCGGCGACACCCTCGCCTCCGCGCTGCTCGCGAACGGTGTGCACCGGGTGGCCACGAGCATCAAGTATGGCCGCCCGCGCGGCATCCTGGCCGCCGGTGTCGAGGAGCCCAACGCACTGGTCCAGATCGAGGCGCCGTTCCCCGAGCCGATGCTCACCGCCACGACGGTCGAGCTGTACGACGGTCTGGTGGCCCGCGGTCTCGGAGGCCAGGGGCGGCTCGCCGCCGAGGCCGATCCCGCCCGCTACGACGCGAAGCACCTGCACGCGGAGCTGCTGATCGTGGGCGCGGGGCCGGCCGGTCTCGCCGCCGCGCTCGCCGCGTCCGACGCGGGGGTCCGGGTCGTCCTCGTCGACAGCGCGCCGGAGCTGGGCGGCAGCCTGCTCGGCACGCGCGAGACCATCGACGGCCGGCCCGCGCAGGAGTGGGTGGACTCGGTGACGAGCCGGCTCGCGGAGTCCGGGAACGTGACCGTCCTGACCCGCACCACCGCCTTCGGCCACTACGACGACAACCTCGTCCTGGCCCTGGAGAAGCGCACCGACCACCTCGGCGCGGCGGCCCCGAGCCACGTGTCACGCCAGCGGGTGTGGCGCATCCGGGCCGAGCAGGTCGTGCACGCGACCGGCACCACCGAGCGGCCGATCGCCTTCGACGACAACGACCGCCCCGGCATCATGCTGGCCTCCGCCGCCCGTACGTACCTCCACCGCTACGGGGTCCTCGCCGGCCGCCGCGCCGCCGTCTTCACGACGAACGACTCCGCGTACGACGCGGTGCTCGAACTCGCGGATGCGGGCGTGGAGTTCGCCGCCGTGGTCGATGCCAGGCCGACTGTTCCCGAGCGGCTCGCCGGGGCGCTGGCCGAGCGCGGCATCCCGCTCCACCGCGACCATGTCGTCACCGGCACCAGCGGGGTCGAGCGCCTCTCCCGCGTGCACATCGCCGAGCGCTCGGCGGCCGACGCCCGGCGGCACGGCGTCGACTGCGACGTGCTGCTCGTCTCCGGCGGCTGGAACCCGGCGGTGGCCCTGTTCAGCCAGGCGCGCGGAAAGCTGCGCTACGACGCGGAACTCGCCACGTTCGTGCCCACCAAGGCCCTCTCGACCGTACGGACGGCGGGCGCGGCGGACGGTCTGCGCACGCTCGGGGAGTGCCTCGGCAGCGGCATCGCCGCGACGGCCACGGCGCTCGACGCGCTCGGCGTCACGGCCGCGCCGGTGGGCGTCCCCGCGGCCGCCACGGAACTCCCCTCCCCCGTCGCAGTGTTGTGGCGCGTGCCCAGCCCGCAGGACGGCACGGACGGCACCGCGCAGTTCGTCGACCTGCAGCGCGACGCGTTCGTCAGCGACGTGTTCCGGGCCACCCGCGCCGGGCTCCGCTCCGTCGAGCACGTCAAGCGGTACACGACCATCGGCACCGCGCACGACCAGGGCCGTACGTCCGGGATCCTCACCTCGGGCATCGTCGCCGAGGGGCTCGGCACGGACATCGCCGATCTGGGCACCACCAGCTTCCGGCCGCCCGTGCAGCCCATCGCGTTCGCCGCGTTCGCGGGCCGCAACCGGGGCGAGCTGTTCGACCCGGTGCGGGTGACCGCGCTGCACGCCTGGCACGAGCGGCACGGCGCGCTGTTCGAGGACGTCGGCCAGTGGAAGCGGCCCTGGTACTACCCGCTGCCCGGCGAGACCATGGACGACGCGGTGCAGCGCGAGTGCCGCGCGGCGCGCAACGGCGTGGCGATGATGGACGGCTCGACGCTCGGCAAGATCAGCGTGCAGGGCCCCGACGCGGGCGAGCTGCTCAACCGGCTCTACACGAACATGATGGCCTCGCTGAAGCCCGGCCGGATCCGCTACGGCGTGATGTGCGGAGTCGACGGCATGGCCATCGACGACGGCACGGTCATCCGCGTATCGGAGAACGAGTTCCTCGTCACGACCACAACAGGCAACGCGGCCAAGGTACTTGAGTGGATGGAGGAATGGCTCCAGACCGAGTGGCCCGAGCTGCGCGTCCACCTCACCTCGGTGACCGAGCACTGGGCGACGATCCCGCTCGTGGGCCCGCGCTCGCGCGAGGTGCTCGCGGCGGTCGTCGGTGACGACCTGGACGTCTCCAACGAGGCGTTCCCGTTCATGAGTTGGCGCGACACGGTGATCGCCGGTGTGGAGGCAAGGGTGTGCCGGATCAGCTTCTCCGGCGAGCTCGCCTACGAGGTCAACGTGCCGGCCTGGTACGGGACGCACGTCTGGGAGGCGCTGTACGCCGCCGGGCAGCCGCTCGGCCTCACCCCGTACGGCACCGAGACCATGCACGTGCTGCGCGCCGAGAAGGCGTACCCGATCATCGGGCAGGACACCGACGGCACAGTCACCCCGCAGGACCTCGGCATGAACTGGGTGATCTCCAAGAAGAAGCCGGACTTCGTCGGCAAGCGCTCCTTCGCCCGTCCGGAGAACCAGCGCACCGACCGCAAGCAGCTCGTCGCGCTGCTGCCCACCGACGAGCGCACACTGCTCCCGGAGGGCGCGCAGATCATCGCCACCGAGGCGGTGCCCGCGCCGCCCGTCCCGATGCTCGGCCATGTCACCTCCAGCTACCGCAGCGACGCGCTGCAGCGCACCTTCGCCCTGGCGCTCGTGCGCTCCGGCACGGCGCGTGTCGGCGAGACCCTCTACGTCCCGCTCGACGGCGCCACCGTGCCGGTGACCGTCGCCGAACCCGTCCTCTTCGACAAGGAGGGAGCCCGCCGTGACGGCTGACCCCCACTCCCCCGTACGCAACAGTCCGCTCGCCGACTGGGACCCGCAGCTCCCGGACGGCCTGAGTGCCCGCGAACTCCCGTTCCTGACCCAGCTCACCCTCCGCGTGACACCCGGCACCGCGGCGGCCACCGCCGTCGAGAAGTACCTCGGGTACGCGCTGCCCGACGCCTGCCGCGCCCACCTGGACGCGGAGGTCAAGGCGCTCTGGCTGGGCCCCGACGAATGGCTCCTGGTGGCGCCCGCCGGGCAGGCAGAGGAGCTGACGGCCGGGCTGCGGTCGGCGATCGGCGAGGAGTTCGCCACCGTCACCGACACCTCGGCGCAGCGCACGGTGCTCGCCCTGTCCGGGCCTCTGCTGGCGGACATCCTGGCGCAGGGGTGTGCCCTCGACCTCGCCCCCGACAAGGCCGAGTCCGGCGCCTGCCACACCACACTGCTCGCCCAGGCCGGTGTCACGCTGGTCGTGCGCGAGGCGGGTCCTGCGGCCGTCTGGCTGCTGGTCAGGTCGTCGTTCGCCGGATACCTCGCGGCGTGGCTGGCCGACGCGTGCACCGAGTACCTCACCGAGCACGCCGGGGTCACTTGATGAGCATCAGCGTCTTCGACCTGTTCAAGGTCGGCATCGGCCCTTCGAGTTCGCACACCGTGGGCCCGATGCGCGCGGCGCACACCTTCGCCCACGCGCTGGAGCGGGACGGGCTGCTGTCCCGCACCCGGCAGGTCCGCGCCGAGCTGTTCGGCTCGCTCGGCGCCACCGGGCACGGGCACGGCAGCGTCAAGGCCGTCCTGCTCGGCCTGGAGGGCCATGCCCCCGAGACCGTGGATCCGGGTCTCGCGGACCCGGCCGTGGACCGGGTGCGGGAGACGGGCCTGCTGCGCCTCCTCGACAAGCAGCCCGTTCCCTTCGCCCTCGACACCGACATCGTGCTCCACCGGAACAAGCGCCTGGACTTCCACTCCAACGCGATGACGTTCGAGGCGTGGGGCGCGGACGGGGCGAGCCTGTCCCGTCGTACGTACTACTCGGTCGGCGGCGGCTTCGTCCTCGACGAGGACGAGGCACACGGCCCGCGGATCGTGCCCGACCGCACCCCGGTGCGCTATCCGTTCACCACCGCCGAGGAACTGCTCGCCCACACCCGGGCCACCGGCCTGCCGATCAGCTCGATCATGCTGGCCAACGAGCTGTCCTGGCGCAGCGAGGAGGGGGTGCGGGCCGGGCTGCTGCACATCTGGTCCGTCATGCAGGAGTGCGTGCGGACCGGGTGCGCGGCCCAGGGCACGCTGCCCGGCGGCCTGAAGGTGCGCCGTCGGGCGGCCGCGCTCAAGGAGAAGCTCGACGCGGCGCAGGACACCGCGGAGACGGACTCCCTGTACGCGATGGAGTGGGTGACGCTGTACGCCCTCGCCGTCAACGAGGAGAACGCGGCGGGCGGCCGGGTCGTCACCGCGCCGACCAACGGCGCGGCCGGCATCATCCCGGCGGTCCTGCACTACATCGAACGCTTCGGGCGCGACACCACCCCGGACGCCATCGTGCGCTTCCTGCTCACCGCGGGCGCGGTCGGCGTCCTGTTCAAGGAGAACGCGTCGATCTCCGGGGCCGAGGTCGGCTGCCAGGGCGAGGTCGGTTCGGCCTGCTCGATGGCGGCGGCCGGGCTCGCGGAGGTGCTCGGCGGCACCCCGGAGCAGGTGGAGAACGCCGCCGAGATCGGCATCGAGCACAATCTCGGCCTGACCTGCGATCCGGTGGGCGGCCTGGTGCAGATCCCGTGCATCGAACGCAATGCCGTCGCCGCGCTCAAGGCGATCACGGCCGCCCGGATGGCCGTGCACGGCGACGGCCGGCACCACGTCAGTCTCGACAAGGCCATCAAGACGATGCGCGAGACCGGTGCCGACATGAAGGACAAGTACAAGGAGACCGCACGCGGAGGCCTCGCCCTCAACGTCGTCGAATGCTGAGGAGACACCTGTCGTGACCACCACACGCAGCGCACGCACCGCAGTCAACCAGCACATCCTCACCCTCAGTTGCCCGGAGCGGCCCGGCATCGTGCACGCCGTCACCTCCTTCCTGGTCGGCGAGGGCTGCGACATCACCGAGCACCAGCAGTTCGACGACCCCGACAACGGCACCGTCTTTTTGCGGACGAGTTTCACCGCGCCCGCCGGGACCGACACCGCCCAGCTGGAGGAGCGCTTCGCCGCCACCGCCGAGGCGTACGCGATGGACTGGCGGCTGCGCGACGCGGCGGCCAAGCCCCGGGTCCTCGTCATGGTGTCGAAGTTCGACCACTGCCTCGCCGACCTGCTCTACAGGGGGCGCAGCGGCACCCTCGACGGTGACATCGCGCTCGTCGTCTCCAACCACGCCGACCTGCGCGAGCAGGTGGAGCAGGCGGGCGTCGAGTTCGTACATGTGCCGGTCACCCGTGACACCAAGGCGGCGGCCGAGGACCGGCTGCTGCGTCTGGTCGACGAGCACGCCATCGATCTGGTGGTGCTCGCCCGGTACATGCAGATCCTCTCGGACGACCTGTGCAAGGCGCTGGAGGGGCGGGCCATCAACATCCACCACTCGTTCCTGCCGAGCTTCGCCGGCGCCAAGCCGTACCACCAGGCCCACGCGCGCGGCGTCAAGCTCGTCGGCGCGACCGCCCACTACGTCACCGCGGACCTGGACGAGGGGCCGATCATCGAGCAGGAGGTGATCCGCGTCGATCACCGCCAGAGCGCCCAGGAACTCGTCCTCGTCGGCCGCGACGCCGAGCGCCTGGCGCTGGCCCGCGCGGTCAACTGGCACTGCCAGAGCCGCGTCCTGCTGCACGGAAACCGCACGGTCATCTTCAACTGAGCCCGCTCCACTGAGCCTGTTCAACTGAACCCGCTCGACCGAGCTCGTTCAACCAAGCCCGGCAGAAGGGCAGTTCCCCCGTGACCACCCTCGTCAAGCTCGACGGCGCGAGAGCCGCCGCCGACATCAAGACCGAACTGGCCGCCCGCGTGGCCTCATTCAGGTCCCGTGGCGTGACACCGGGCCTCGGCACCATCCTCGTCGGGGACCACCCCGGCAGCCACGTCTACGTAGCGGGCAAGCACCGCGACTGTGCCGAGGTCGGCATCGAGTCCCAGCGCATCGAGCTGCCCGCCGACGCCACCCAGGCCGACGTCGAGGCGGCGGTCCTCACCCTCAACGCCGACCCGGCGTGCACGGGCTTCATCGTCCAGCTCCCGCTGCCCCAGCACCTCGACACGCACGCCGTCCTGGAACTCATCGACCCGGCCAAGGACGCCGACGGCCTGCACCCCACCAACCTGGGCCGTCTCGTCCTCGGCACACCGGGCCCGCTGCCCTGCACCCCGCGCGGCATCATCGAGCTGCTGCGCCTGAGCGAGGTACGCATCACCGGTGCCACGTTCTGCGTCATCGGGTGCGGCATCACGGTCGGGCGCCCGCTCGGCCTGATGCTGACCCGCAGCAGCGAGCACGCCACCGTGACCATGTGCCACGAGCGCACGGAGGACATCGCCGCCCACGCCCGCGCGGCGGACGTGGTGGTCGCGGCCGCCGGCTCGGCCCACCTGGTCCGCCCCGACTGGGTCAAGCCGGGAGCCACGGTCCTCTCCGTCGGCATCACCCGCACCATCGAGGGCATCCTCGGCGACGTCCACCCGGACGTCGCCGGGGTGGCGGGCCGGATGGCACCCAAGATCGGCGGGGTCGGCCCGATGACACGGGCGATGCTCCTGACGAACGTGGTGGAGGCGGCGGAACGGGAGGCGGCGCGCCTGGACGTCAGCTAGCGGGAGCGTGCACCGCGACGCCGCCGAGGAAGGTGTGCGTGGGCCGCAGCCCCGGCAGCTCGCCCTCCGGCACGGTCAACGGGTCCCGGTCCCACACCGTGAGGTCGGCGAGCCGTCCCGGGGTGAGCTGCCCGCGCAGCCCGCTCTCGCCGGTGAGTCGCGCGCCGGCCGTGGTGTGCAGGGCCACGGCCTCGTCGCGCCCGATGGCGTGGTCGGCGCCGAGCACGCCGGAGACGGTCTGCCGGGTGGTGAGCCCGTACAGGGAGTGGGCGGCGCCGTACGAGCCGACGGGGTAGTCGGAGCCGCCGGAGATGTCGGCGCCCGCGTCCAGCCACTGCCTCGCCGGGAAGAGGTGGGCGACGCGTTCCTCGCCCCAGTACTCGCTCTGCACGGCGGCCGCGTCGTACAGCAGCGCCTGCTGCACGGTCACCGGGACGCCGAGGTCGACCGCGCGGCGGCGCTGCTCCTCGTCGGCGATGCCGCCGTGCTCCATGACGAGGGCGCCGTAGGGCAGTCCGGGGATGCGGGCCCGCACGCGCTCGAACAGGTCGAGCAGTGTGCGCACGCCGCGGTCCCCGTAGGCGTGGACGCCGACGCGCCAGCCGCGCCGTACGACGCGCTCCACGGCCTCCTCCAACACGTCCTGGTTCCAAGCGAGTTGACCGGTGAAACCGGGCGTGGGGCGGTGCGCAGGACAGTAGGGCTCGTCGAGGGCGCCGGACTCGATCCCGCCGTCCATCCAGAACTTCACGCCCCACACCTTGAGCCACGGGTCCGCGGCGTACTTCCACTCCTCCATCCCGTCGAGCACGTCCTCGACCTGCTCGACGGTGGTGAACCCCATCGTGGTCAGCAGCACCCGCACCCGGCACCCCAGGTCACCGGATGCGCGCAACTGCCGCAGCGCCGCGAGATCCGCGAGGGAGGCGTTGGTGTCACGGACCGTGCCGATGCCGGTGGCGGCGTAGTCGTGGGACGCGAGCCGCAGTCCGTCGAGTTTGAGGGCCGGGTCGGGGGCGGGGAGCTGTGGTTGGACGAGGGCGAGGCCGTCGACGAGGTGTCCGTTCGGGTGGCCGTCGGCGTCGCGTTCGATGGCACCGCCGTCCGGGTCGGGGGTGGTGGCGTCGATGCCGCAGACCTTGAGCGCGTACCCGTTGAGGACCTGGTTGTGGACCCCGCGCAGGACGAGGACCGGGTGCCGGTCGGTGGCGGAGTCCAGCTCGGCGGCGGTGGGGAAGCGGCGCTCGGCGAGGTTCAGCTCCTGCCAGTGGCCCGCCGTGCGGATCCACTGGCCGGGCGGGGTGTCGGCGGCACGCGCCCTGATGAGGTCGAGGAACTCGGCGATGCTGCGGGCGCCGTCGACCGCGACGTCGTGGGCGCTGTCCCCGGCCGAGATCAGGTGGGTGTGGGTGTCGTCGAAGGCGGGCAGCACGGTGGTGTCGTCGCCGGGCAGGTCCAGGACGCGGGTGCCGGGCCCGATCAGCTCGTCCAGGCCGTGCGGATCGGGGGCGACGGCCGCGATCCGGTCCCCGCGCACGGCCAGCGCCCGCTGCGGCTCCTGGCCCTCGACGCGGGTGCGGACGCGGGCGGCGCGCAGGAGCAGGTCGGCGTGCGGTCGGGGGGCCATGGGGTGTCTCCTCCGGGCGAGCGGGCGGGGCCCGCGACGCCGCGGACCTTGATCCCAGTCTGCGTCACGCCGCCCCGCCCGCGCACGGGACGAAAGGCCCCTGCCCGGCTACTCCACCGCCACGGGCCGCCGCGCCAGCTTCGTCGCCTCCCCCACGTCCGTGATCGGCCGCAGCCAGTACGTGTACGCGTAGTCCCGGTCGGCGAGGAGTTTGTACGGGGCGTGGGTCTGGGCGCCCCAGCTGTCGTCGCCGCCGACACCCATCTGTCGGTGGTCGACGCGCAGGATCACCTCGTCGCGCGGGTCGAGCTGGTAGTCGTGGCGCGCGCCGACGGACAGGTCCTCCGGGGTCAGGTGGGAGGCCGTGAGTTCGAACAGGGGGCGGTCGGCGTTGGGGTCGGCCGCCACCAGCAGGCCGCGCCCGCGGCCGTCCGTGAGGGCCGCCCAGCGCACGTCCGTCTTGTTGCCGTTCTCCTGGGGGCGGATGTACGAGGTCCACTGCTCGGTCACGGTCGAGGACCAACGCCCCACGTCCGTACCGTCGTTGCGGTCCCAGTGGTTCTCCTCCGGGCCGCGGCCGTAGTAGTGCAGCCGCTCGAGTGCGGCGGGCAGCCGCAGGATCGTGCCGACCGCGGGGAGGTACGGGAGGCCGGAGGCGCCGGGGTGCAGGGCGTTGTCGACCTTGACGGCGCCGTCGCCGAAGACGGTGTACGTCGTGGCGTAAGTGGACTCGGTGGTGGTCGGCAGGGTGCCCTGGACCTCGATGCGCACGGCGCGGCCGTCGAGGCCTCGGACGCTCACCCCGGTCACCTTGCGGCGGGCGCCCGCGTCCCGCCAGGTCTGGTTGCGGGTGTGCTGGCCGTTGCCGTGGTCGTTGTCGGTCGGGGCGCGCCAGAAGTGGGGTGCGGGCCCGGAGTCGAGGAGCCGGACGCCGTCGGCCTCGTAGGAGGTGATGACGCCGGTCGACTTGTCGAGGGTGAGGCTGAAGCCGTTCCCGGTGACGGAGACCGCCTTGTCGCCGTCCTCGTGGCGCAGGGTCGGGACGTTCTTCAGGGGTACGGGTGTCACCTTCGGGCTGCCCGCGTCGACGGGGAGTTGGGCCCGCGCCACCTCGAAGCCCGCGTCGGCCCAGACCGTGTCGTCCTTCAGCCGGAAGGACAGGTGCAGGAAGAACTCGGCGCCGGGCGCGGGCGTGGACGGCAGCTTCACGGGGACGCTGATGTCCTTGCGGCCGAGCGGTGCGACGTCGAGCTGGGCGCGGCTGAGGCTGCCGCGCTGGATCACCTCACCGTCGCGGGCCAGCTCCCAACGTCCGTCGTACTCGCGGAGGTTGGTGAAGAGGAACTCGTTGGCGAGAGTGATGTCTCCGGCTCCCCCGCCCTCCTTCGGTGACACCTGGACGGCCTGGTAGATCCGCTTGATCTCGGCGGCCTTGCCGGTGTGGCCGCGGTCCGCGGTGATGATGCCGTCGGCGACGAAGTTGCCGTCGTTGGGGTTGTCGCCCCAGTCGCCGCCGTAGGCGTAGAAGGTCTTGTCGCGCGGCTTCTTCTCCTGGACGCCGACCGTCTTGGCGTCGAACCAGAAGCGCACGCCTTCGCCGTCCGCGCCGCGTTTGTCGTCGGCGAGTTCGGTGGCGCTCAGCGCGCGGGCGTAGACGCGGGCGCGGCGGATGGTGCCGCTGAACTCGCGGGTCATGTTGTCGACGTCCACGCCGAGGGCGAGCGGCGCGGTGTTGCTGGTGGGCTTGCTCGTAGTCGCCTTGGTGGCCTTCGCCGAGCCGTCGACGTACAGCGTGAGGGTCCCCGCCTCCGCGTCGAAGACCCCGGCGATGTGGTGCTCGCTGCCCGTCCAGCCCTCGGCCGGGGTCGCCCAGGTCGCGGTGATCCACTGACCGCCGGAGTGGATGAAGAACTCCAGCGTCCTGCCGTTCTGCTTGAGCGCGTAGTGCGTGTCGCCCTTGGCCACGATCGGCTGGTGGTAGCCGGTGACGTGCGGGGTCACCCAGGCTTCGAGGGTGAGGGACCCGGTCAGGTCGAGGCGGTCGTCGCGGTCGAAGACGGTGGCTCCGCTCAGCCCCTTGTCCCGGCTGAACTTGCCTGCGGGGTTGAGGAGTTCACCCTTCAGGCCGACGGGCCCCGTCTCGGTCAGCAGTGTCCGCGGCGGTGTCGGCCAGCTCAGCGACTGGTCCACGAAGTCCCAGATCCAGCCGCCCTGCAGCACGTCGTAGCGGCGGACGAGGTCCCAGTACTCCTTGAAGTTTCCGTTCGAGTTCCCCATCGCGTGGCAGTACTCGATCATCACGTACGGGCGGGTGTCGGCGGTGTCCTTGGCCTTCGACTCGACGTGGCTCGTCGACGGGTACATCTCGGAGCGGATGTCGCTGACGCCGGGGCTGTCGTCGCCCTCGTACTGGATGACGCGGGTGGTGTCGTAGGAGCGGATCCAGTCGTGCATGGCGGAGAAGGTGGAGCCGGCGCCGGCCTCGTTGCCGAGGGACCAGATGACGACGGAGGCGTGGTTCTTGTCGCGGTGGACCATGTTCTGGGCGCGGGCGACGCAGGCCTTGGTCCAGTCGGGGTGGCCGGCGGGGTAGTCGTCGCGGACGCCGTGGGTCTCGAGGTTGGTCTCGTCGACGAGGTACAGGCCGTACTCGTCGGCGAGTTCGTACCAGATCGGGTTGTTGGGGTAGTGCGAGGTGCGGACCGTGTTGATGTTCATCCGCTTGATGATTCCGATGTCCTCGACCATGTCGGCGCGGGTGAGCGCGGTGCCGCGGTCGGGGTGCATCTCGTGGCGGTTGGTGCCGCGGAACGACACCGGTTTGCCGTTGATCCGCATCAGCCCGTCCTTGAGCGCGAACTCGCGCAGGCCGACGCGGTGCGAGAGCGTCTCGACGACCTTGCCCGCCGGGTCGCGCAGGCGGAGCACGGCGGTGTAGAGGTACGGGTGCTCGGCGGACCAAAGGCGCGGCGAGGGCACGGACTTGGCGGCCTTCACCGTCACTTCGGAGTCGGTGAGGGCGGCCTTCTGGGTGAGCGGACGGGACCACACCGGGTGGCCGGCGGCGTCGTAGAGCTGGGTCTCGACGGTGTACGCGCCCGAGTCACCGGCGTACGCGCGCACGCTGGCGGAGACGGACAGCTCGGCGGTGGTGTACCCGTCGCCGAGCGGGGTGTCGAGCTTGAAGTCGCGCAGGTGCACGGTGGGCGTCGAGTACAGGTACACCGAGCGGAAGATGCCGCTCAGCCGGATCATGTCCTGGTCCTCGAGCCAGTCGCCGTCGGAGAAGCGGTAGACCTCGACGGCGAGCTGGTTGGTGCCTTCGGTGAGGTGCGGGGTGATGTCGTACTCGGCCGGGGTGAAGGAGTCCTCGTGGTAGCCGACGAGCTTGCCGTTCACCCACACGTAGTGGGCCGACTTGACGCCCTCGAAGTGCAGGAAGACGCGTCTGCCCTGCCACCCCTTCGGCACGGTGAAGGTGCGTCTGTACTGGCCGACGGGGTTGTAGCGGGTCGGCGACGCGGGCGGCCTGGCCTCCTCGCCGAGGCCGTTGGCACCCCACCACGGGTAGGTGATGTTGGTGTAGATCGGGAAGTCGTGCCCGTGCAGCTGCCAGACCGCGGGCACGGGGATGGTGTCCCAGGCGCCGTCGTCGAGGTCGGTACGGTAGAAGTCCTCGTCGCGCTCGGAGGGCCGGTCGACGTAGGCGAACTTCCACTCCCCGTCGAGGCTTTGGCGGTACGGGGAGCGGGTGCGGTCGGCGGCGAGGGCCTGCGCCACGTCCGCGTACGGCATGAGGGTGGTGTGCGGGGGCTCGGTGCCGAGCCGGAACAGGTCGATGCGGCCGTTCCACTCGTCGCCGTCGGCCGCGCCGGCCCGGGCGGCGGGCAGGGTCAGGGGCAGGGCGAGCGCCCCGGCGACGGCGGCGCCCGCCTGGAGCAGGCGGCGACGGCTGAGCGGCATGGGCTGGGGGTGCGGGGGTCGCGGCATGGCTGTGCCCTTCTGCGGGGGTGGACACGTGCAACTGGAGTGGTGCGGAACGCCTGTTGAGCCGGCACCACCCTAAGAAGACAACACAACCGACACAATGACGCCGTAGGACTTTGTTGGTTCGTGAGCATATTGGGGGAGGACAGCAGAAGGCCGCACCGCCGGTGGTGCGGCGGCGCGGCCTCCCTGGTGCCGTTCGGGTTCTGCCGTCTACGGGGCCTTGGTGGAGCTCGCGGAGCCCTGTCGGGGGACGTCGGCGCGCCCGTCTCCGGCCTCCGGTCCGCTCGCCGCCCCCTTGGGAATGAGGAACAGCGCCCCCATGGACAGCACGCAGCAGCCCACGATGTAGAGGCTGATGCCGGTGCTGGACCCGGTGTCCTCCAGGATGGCGGCGGCGATCAGCGGCGGGGCCGCCGGCGATGACCGAGGCGAGCTGGTAGCCGAGGCCCGCGCCGCTGTAGCGGACGTTGGCGCCGAAGCCCTCGGCGATGAGCGCGGCCTGGGGCCCGTACTGCATGTCATGGAAGACAAGGGACAGCACGATGGCGAGCAGCACGAGCCCTGGTGTCTTGGTATTGAGCAGAGCGAAGTACGGAAACGCGAACGCACCCACGCACACGATGCCGACGCCGTACACCAGGCGCCGCCCGTAGCGGTCGGAGAGGTGCCCGAAGACGGGGATGGTGAGCAGTCCGATGGCAGCGGCGACGAGCGTGTCATCGAGCAGATCGCCACGGTCGAGACCGAGATGGGAGGTCCCGTACGTGAGGACGAAGGTGATGAAGAGGTAGAACGGCGCCTGCTCGGAGAGCCGGACGAACGCGGCGGCGAGCACCTCGCGCCACTGGTGCCGCAGCACGTCCCACAACGGCATGCGCACGACGGCCTCTTCCCGCTTCACCGCGGTGAAATCGGGGCTCTCCAGAACCTTGAGGCGCACGTAGAGACCGATGACGACGAGCACGCCGCTGGCCAGGAACGGAACGCGCCAGCCCCAGCTCTCGAAGCCGTCACCGGAGGCGGAGCTCAGCCACTTGACCATGCCGGTGGAGATCAGCAGCCCGAGCGGCACCCCCATCTGCGGCCAACTGGCCATCAGCCCGCGGCGCTTCCTCGACCCCCACTCCATGGACAGCAGCACGGACCCGCCCCACTCGCCGCCCACCCCGATCCCCTGGAAGACACGGAGCACCACGAGGAGGATCGGCGCGGCGAGCCCGATCGACGAATAGGTGGGCAGACACCCGATCAGGACGGTGCTCACCCCCATCAGCAGCAGGGTGATGACGAGCGTGGACTTCCGGCCGACGCGGTCACCGAAGTGCCCGAAGATCGCGGCGCCGAGGGGCCGGGCGGCGAACCCGACGAACTGGGTGGCGAAGGAGGCGAGCACCCCCGTGTACTCGGACTGGCCGGGAAAGAACAGATGCGGGAAGACGAGCGCCGCGGCCGTCCCGTAGAGAAAGAAGTCGTACCACTCGATCGCGGTCCCGACCGTACTGGCGACGACCGCGCGATTACGATGCCCGCGCACGGTGGACCGCCCCGCCCCTGACCCTGCATCCTGCGTCACCACGACGCCTCCCTGCCCTGCCATCGGTCGAGCCACGGCACACGGGAACGAAAACCTCCGCGAGAGTGCTCTCCGGTCGCGTCCATGTCAAGGAATCGCGCGATGTTCAACTATCGGGTCCACACCCCTGGCGGCCGGCAGGCGCGCCGTTGATAGCCTGCGCCGTCATGGTGCGCGTGTGGACCCTCCCGACACTCCTGCTGGCCATCGGCGCGGCGTCGGCGACCGGCCAGTTCCGCCAGGAGAACCCGGCCGCGGCCGTCGGCCTCCTACTTCTCTTCCTGCTGCTCGCCACCATGACCTCACCACTGATCTTCCCGAGGTCCCGCAGCGCGTCGGAGGCCCTGCGACGCAGCGAACTGGACGGCCGCCCGGTCATCTACTGGCGTCCGGGCTGCACCTACTGCATGCGGTTGCGCCTCCGACTGGGCCGCGACGCGGGACGGTTCCACTGGGTGAACATCTGGCGGGACCCGGACGCCGCGGCGGCGGTGCGAGCGGCCAACGACGGGAACGAGACGGTGCCGACCGTCCTGGCGGCGGGCCGCGCCCACACCAACCCCGACCCGGCGTGGCTGCGCGCCCAGTAGCCGCCCTCTGCACATCTCTCGCGGCGACAGCCATCGACTCCACGCGTGCGACTTGCTCCTGACGTCCAATTAAGGCCATTATCTCCACGCCAGGTTCACCGTTTGTCCACACGAGTCAACGGCGCGCGAGGGGGGGTCCTCCTACCTGGGTGATCGGTGGGGAGGCCGTATGCACGAGATGGTCAAGGGCGCGAACGTCGGGCTCGGGAGCCTGGTCGACGGAGGGGCCGATTCGGTGATCGTCGGCCTGGGGTGGGTCAGCCCGACCGGCGAAGGCGACGCCGATGTCTCCGTGCTGCTGCTGGACGACAACGGCAAGGTCCGCAGCGACGCGGACTTCTACTTCTACAACAACGCCTGTGCGCCGGACGGCAGCGTGCAGTTGCTCGGCAAGACGCCGATGGGAGAAGGCAGCGAGGACAGGATCAGTTTCGACCTGAGCGCGCTTCCGGGCGATGTCTCGACGGTCCTCATCGCGGCGAGCCGATACGAGTCGGCCCGCTTCGACGAACTCGAGGCCCTGCAGCTGACGTTGAGCGACGGAGCCGGGGAGCCGTTGCTGCGCTTCGCGATCGACGACGTGGGCTCGGTGAGCGCGCTCATCTTCGGAGAGCTGTACCGGCGCGCGGGCGAGTGGAAGTTCCGCGCCGTGGGGCAAGGGTACGAAGCGGGCTTCGCGGCCCTCGCGTCGGACCACGGCGTGGACATCGACGACGACACCGACGAGCAGCCCCCGCAGCAAGCAGAACCGGACTCACCACCCACGGTTGAAGTGGGCGGCACGACGCCCACCGATGCCGCTGCCGAGACGGCCCCGGTCAAGCGAGCCCCCCGCCCACGCACCTCGAAGAAGAAGGTCACGCTTCCCAGGACGCCCAAGAAGTCGCTCGCGGAGAACGAGTCGTGGGCGGGAGCCCGCCTCTTCCCGGTGTCCGCGCTGAAGAGCGACCGGGACCGGGAGGCCCGCGCCACGTCGGTACTGCTCGCCGTCATGGCGCAGGTGCCGGAGTTCGGACGTCGGCTCACCGCTGGTTTCGGCGCCCACGCCGGACGCATGGAGACCTTCACCGAGGTGTCCCTCCCCCACGGCGAGTCGCCCCGTCGGCCCGACGGAGTCATCCGCGTGGAACGGGCCGGGAAGCTCTGGACGGCGCTCGTCGAGACCAAGACCAACGGCAACCCGCTCAAGGCCGAGCAGGTACAGGCCTACGCCGACATCGCGGCCCGCAGAGGCTACGAAGCCGTCATCACCCTCTCCAACGACGTGGCCCTCGAAGGCAGCCCGCTGGTCGAGGTGAAGATCGACCGGCGGCGCAAGAACAAGGTGGGCCTGTGGCATCTGTCGTGGGCCGAAGTCGCCCACCAGGCCCAGATGCTGATCCGGCACGAGGGGCTCGGCAACCCGGCGCACGCCTGGCTCCTGGAGGAGCTTCTGCACTACCTGCGCCATGAGAACTCGGGTTGCCACGGCTTCCACAACATGGGCCCCGCCTGGGTGCCGGTGCGCAACGGGATCCAGGACGAGACCCTGTGCCAGGGCGACCGGAGGGCCCTCGAAGCCGTCGAGAGCTGGGAGCGGCTGGTACGCCAGGTGTCGTTGGGCCTGGGCGGCGAGCTGGGGCGGAAGGTGCTTCCGGTGCAGCGGGCGCGGCGCGGCACCGATCCAGTGGCCCGTCGCACCCGCATGGCCGACGAACTGTGCCGCGACGGCAGGCTCCGAGCCGAGTTGCGCATCGACCAGACACCCGGAGTCCTCGCCGTCACCGCCGACCTGCGCACGCACAAGATCCGCACGTCCATCGACATCGCTCCCCCGGCCCAGGGCTATCCGCTCTCCTGGGCCAAGCGGATCGTCAGGGAACTCGGCGAAGCACCGGCGGACCTGCACATCGAGACCCTGGTCGAGGGGGACGGCGGAGGACCGCGCGGAACCCTCGAACGCCTGCGGCCCGAACCGGGCGACCTGCTGCCCGGCGGCGGCGTGAAGATCACCGGCTTCCGGCTCTCGCTGTTCAAGGGCATGGGAACACAGCGGGGGAACACGGAAGCCGGGTTCATCCGCAGCGTCGACGAGGCGGTCCACAAATTCCACGCGTCCGTGGTGACCCACCTCGACCGGATGCAGAGCAAGCGGCGCGCGACACCGAAACCGGGCGCCGACGAAGCGTAGGAGCACCTGAACCGTGCGGCGTCTTCGCCCGGTGGGGCCGCTGCACCGGGCTGCCGGGCGTCCGGCCCCCGCACAATGGACCCGTGCACCACGTCCCGCCCTCCCGCCATCTGCTGCGCGCCCGTGATCTTGCGGATGCGCGGTACGCCGAGGCGCTCACGGTGGCGGATCTCGCGGCGGCCGCGGCGTTGTCGCCGGCGCACTTCAGCCGCCGGTTCAAGGCCGCGTTCGGGGAGTCGCCGCATCAGTATCTGCTCACCCGGCGTCTGGAGCGGGCCGCCGATCTGTTGCTGGCCACCGACTGGACCGTGGCCGATGTAGGGGTCGCCGTGGGGTGGCGCGGGATCGGGTCGTTCACGACGAGTTTTCGGCGGATGTACGGGGTGACTCCACAGGCCTACCGGGATACGCATCCGCCCGCGGCGCGGCATGTGCACATCCCCCGGTGCGTCGCGATGGCATACGGGCGGCCGCGGAACCGCACGTTTCGAGAAGACAGCGTCTGAGCGGGTGCCTAGCGTCGGTGTCGGGGCCACACCCGTGGCCCGAACAGGACGACCGAGGCGCGAGGACGACATGCCGACCACCATCAAGATCGCCAATGCGCAGTTCTGGGTGCACGACCAGGACGAGGCGCTCGATTTCTACACGCGGAAGCTGGGCTGGGAGGTCCGGGCCGACGTGACCATGGAGGCCTGGGCCTTCAGGTGGCTGTGTGTCGGGCCGCCCGGTGGCGAGGGGCCCGCGCTCGTACTGATGCCGGTGCCGGGGCCGCCGATGCTCGACGAGAAGGACAGCGTCCAGCTGTCGGAGCTGGTGGCCAAGGGGGCCGGAGGGACGCTGTTCCTGGAGACCGACGACTGCAAGGCTGCCTACGACGAGCTGTCCGCGCGGGGCGTCGCGTTCAACGACCCGCCGACCTCGCAGCCGTACGGCATCGACACCTCGTTCCGGGACCCCTCGGGCAACAACATCCGCTTGACGCAGGTGCTCGAGTTCGACCCCGGGCGGGGCTGACCGCGCCCGGCGCACCGGCCGTCACGAGGCCCTGACCGCGCCGGTCCGCCCGCCGTCCTGCGCGTGTTCCGCGCGGGCCGCCTCCAGCAGGTTGCGCCAGGACGTCACGGTGGGGCGGCGGCGCAGCAGGGCCCGCCGTTCGCGTTCCGTGGCGCCGCCCCACACGCCGTATTCGATGCGTTCGTCCAGGGCGTGCGCCAGGCATTCGGTCCTGACCACGCACGTGTCGCAGAACCGCTTGGCGTGGGACTGGGCCGCGCCCTCCACGAACAGTTCCTCGGGGTCCGTGGTCCTGCACTCCGCCTTGTCCCACCACGAGTTGAAGATGTCCGTCACTGTCTGCTCCTTGCTCCTGGCAAATTCGGTCTTCTCAGGTGCGATTCGCGACCGTACGCCATAGATCCTCAACAGGCAGCCCATGACCAGGAGTTGAACGGTGTGTTACCGGCGGTTTCGGGCCGTCAGCCGAGTCCTGTCACCGCTTCGCCGAGCCTGCGGACCGCCTCGTCCACCGTGGAGCGCGGACATCCCAGGTTCACTCTCATGTAGCCGTGGCCCTCGGCCCCGAACTTCTGTCCCCGGTCCAGCCACAGGCGCGCCTCGGTGAGCATGAACCTGTCCAGGGCCTCGGCGTCCATCCCGAGGCCCCGGCAGTCCATCCACGCCAGGTAGAGCGCGTCCGCGGGCAGCACGCGCAGCTTCGAGGTGGCGCCGTGGACCGCCTTCGCGAAGTGCTCGTGGTTGCCGCGCAGATAGCCGAGCAGCTGCTCCAGCCAGGGCTCGCCGTGTGTGTACGCCGCCTCGGCAGCGACCATGCCCAGCACGTTGACCAGCGGGAACACATTGCGCTCGTACTGGCGGGCGAAGTCCTCGCGCAGCCGACGGTCGGGAACGAGGATGTTCGCGCACTGCATCCCGGGGAGGTTGAACGTCTTGCTCGGGGCCGTGCAGGTGATGCTCGTGCGGGCGAACTCCGGGCCGAGGGAGGCGAACGGGACGTGCGTCCGGGCGGGGTTGAGGACCAGGTCCTGGTGGATCTCGTCGGACACGACCAGGACACCGTTCCGGGCGCAGATCTCGCCCATGGTGCGCAGTTCGTCCTCGGTCCAGACGTTGCCGGTGGGGTTGTGGGGGTGGCTGAGGATGAACAGCTTGGTGTCGGGGCGGATGGCGTCCTCGAAGGTGCGGGCGTCGAACCGGTAGCCGTCGTCGGTGCGTTGCAGCGGCGCGTGCGCGAGGTGACGGCCGTTGAGGCGTACGTCCTCGTGGAAGTGCACATAGACGGGCGGCTGGATCAGGACGGAGTCGCCCGGCGAGGAGAAGGCTTGGACGACGGTCTTCAGGGAGGTGATGACGCCTGCCGTCGGCACCACCCAGTCGGGCGAGACGTCCCAACCGAAGCGTTTGGCCTGCCAGTTGATGACGGCGTCGAGGTAGCTCTCGGTCGCGCCGCCGGGGTAGCCGAGCACGCCGTGGTCGACGGCGTCGTGCAGCGCGTCGAGGACCGGCTGCGGGGCCTTGAAGTCGGTGTCGGCGACCCACATCGGCAGGGGCTCCGCCGCAGCCTCGTCGGGGGCGAGGAGGGAGTCGGCGAAGGTCCACTTCATGGAGTTCGAGCGCGTGCGGTCGACGACGGTGTCGAAGAGCGAAGCGCTTTCGGTTGCCGGGCCTGAACCTGAAGTCGTCTCGGATGCCATGGCTGGATGCTAGGGCCTGTCTTCAAACTCCCGTCGTCGCCCGAAGGGCGGCGCCGCGGCGTCTGGTGCGTGCGATCGCAAGGCGCCGGAAGCTCCTAGTAGCGGAGCTACTCGGAGTTTTCGGCAACGCCGCGAGCGTGCGTGCCAGACGCCGCGGCGCAGGCGGGAGTTTGAAGACAGGCCCTAGATCCGGTCGGGCTGCGGCGGCCGCTCTAGATCCGGTCCGTCAGCTCCTCCGCGTACACCTGGGACAGCGGCTGCGGGCCCACGTACTGCTGGCAGTTGCACTGACCCGCCTCGTAGTGGGTCGGCTTCTTGTTCTCGTCCCATGCCGTCGGGACCTCGACGCGCTCGTGGCAGCGGCCGGTCTTGTCGTGCTTGGCGAGGTGGTGGGCGCAGCCGCAGACCGGCTCCGGGGGTTTGTGCGCGGCCTCGACCGCGAGCCGCGCCTGCTTGGCGGCCTCGAGCCGCTCCATCCTTCGCTCGTGCCGGTTGCGCAGCGCGCCGCGCGCGGTGTCCGCGGCCCAGGCGAACGCGCCCGTCCAGAACAAGATGAGAACCGCCCAAATCCAGTTCATCTACCGCCCCTTCCCCCCGGATGCGCGTGCGGTGCCCTCCAGGATAGGCGCCGCGCCGCCGCTACGCGCCCTCCCGGCGCGCCCGCACCACCCCCGCACTGCCGTCCACCGTGACGACGTCGCCGGTCCCGATCCGCGTCACCGCGTCCGGTACGCCGACCACGGCCGGGATGCCGTACTCGCGGGCCACGACGGCGCCGTGGGAGTTGGCGCCGCCCATCTCCATCACGAGGCCGCCGGCCGTGAGGAAGAGCGGCGTCCAGCCGGGGTCGGTGGACGGGGCGACGAGGATCTCTCCCGGCTCCAGGTGCGCGCCGACGGGATCGGTCACCACGCGCGCGTGCCCGGTGACTTCGCCCGCGGAGGCCGCGGTGCCGATCAGGTCGCCGGGCGAGTGGGGTGCGGCCCGCAAGCCCTGGGTCGCCTCGGGTTCCGTGCCGTCGGACAGGAGGACGCGTGGGATGTGCCTGCGTCGCAACTCCCGTTCGTACTCCTCCCTGCGCTCGGTGACCGTCGCCCGCAGGTCGCCTTCCCGCGAGCGCATCTCGTCGAAGTCGAGGAAGAAGACGTCCTGCGCGGCGTCGAGGCGGCCCTGCGCGTGCAGTTCGGCGCCGCGCTCGGCGATGCGCTCGCGCAGCGCGCCGAAGAGCGTGATGGCGAGGTACTTCGGGTATTCGCGCAACCCCGCGAGCAGCCGGGTGCGGCGCAGGGCGAAGCGGACGAGCCCGCCGCGCCCCTTGGCCCGCCGGGCCAGCCGCTCGATCATCGCCTCGGCCTCGGCGGCCCCGCGCGCGAACACGGCGTCCGGCTCGGCCTGTTCGTCGTTCAGGCGCAGGTAGTTGCGGACGATGCCGATGATGTGCGCGGGGTCGTCGGACCAGCGCGGCAGCCCGAGGTCGATCTCGGCGACGGCCCGATGGCCCCACTGGCGCAGGAAGGCGCGGAGCCCGTCCTGGGCGACCGGCGGCAGGTCACCGGCGCGGTATCCGGCGACCAGTTCGTGCACGTCCGCGTCCTGGAACAGGGTCACGGCGTCCGGGTCGGCGCGGATCGTCCGCGCGAGCGCCCACAGGTCGAGGTCCATCTCCGTGGTGACGTTGTTCGGCAGGCTGCGCAGGACGGTCTGGAGTTCGCCGGGTTCGGTGCGGACGAGCCGGCTCGTGAGGGCCAGCATCGCGAAGCCGACCAGGGCGGTCGGGGCGACGGTCGGCAGCACGGGGACCACGCAGTCGCGCAGCGCTTCCTCGACGCTCTTTGCCTTCGCCGCCTCCAGGACTCTCGTCTCGGTACGACGTGCACGCCGTACCGCCGCCTCCGGGTCGACGAGGGCGCGCAGCACGGTCGACGGGGCGTGGAACCTGCGGGCGAGGCGCGCCACGCGCCGGACGGCGGGCCACGGCGACGTCTGCGTCATGGCGAGGCGCGGGTCGTCGTACAGGCCGCGCAGGATCCGCGCCGAGCGGGCCTCCATGACGTCGAGCACGCGCGGGAAGACGGCTCTTCCCGTCCTGCTGCGCAGGACGTTGGTGAGGTCGATGAAGACGCGTCCGGCGGCCTCGGCGCAGCCCTGGGAGCGCGGGTCGCCGATGACGATCTCGCCGGCGGACCGGGCGATCTCCCGGATCGCGGCGCGCCCGGCCGGGGTGATCGGCCGTTCCAGGCCCTGGGCGAGGCTGAAGCAGAAGTAGACGCGGAAGTCGTCGCGTGCGATGTCCCGTCCGGTGGCGCGGTCGACGTCACGTGCGACCCCAAGTTCGGCGGCGCGCTCCGGCAGTGGGAACAGCGTCGTGATGGGACGGGACTGGGTCAGGTGGACCTCGCCCTGCGCGTCGATGGCCCACTCCGTGTCCTGCGGACTGCCGTAGTGGGCCTGCACCCTGGCGCCCAGCTCGGCCAGTTGACGGACCTGGCGGTCGGTGAGACACGGCGCCGGGTTCTCTCCGATGTCGACCTTCTCCGTGCCGCCACCAGCCAGCGGACAGACGAGGAACCGCTTGTCGCCGAGCCGCCGTTCCACGATCTCGCGGCCGTCGACCACGAAGTGGTCCGGGTTGACCGCCCCGGAGACGACGGCCTCGCCGAGGCCGGGGCTCGCGTCGATGACCGCCTGGTCGCGCCTGCCCGTGACGGGGTTGGCGGTGAACATCACGCCGGACACCGCCGAGTCCACCATCCGCTGGACGACGACGGCGAGTTGGACGCGGCTGTGGTCGATGCCGTTGCTCTCGCGGTAGCTCACCGCGCGGTCGGTCCACAGCGAGGCCCAGCAGCGGCGTACCGCGTCGAGGACGGCGTCGGCGCCGACGACGTTCAGGTACGTGTCCTGCTGCCCCGCGAAGCTGGCGAACGGCAGGTCCTCTGCGGTGGCACTGGAGCGCACCGCGACGGCCGCGTCGCCACCGGCCTCCGCGCCCAGCTCCGCGTACGCCGCGAGGATCGCCTCACGAAGGTCCCCGGGCATCTCCGACTCGACGATCAGCCGTCGCGCCTTGTCGGGCCGCAGCCCCGCGAGGCCGTCCGTGGCGGGAATCCTCCGGTAGGCGTCCGTGGTGACACAGAAGCCGTGCGGCACGGGCAGTCCGGCTCTGGTCAGTTCGCCGAGGTTGGCCGCCTTGCCGCCGACGGCGGCGAGCATCGTCGCGTCGATGGAACGGAGGTCGAGGACGAGCGGCATGGCGTTCCTTCCTGCCTGCGGTGACCGCCCGGCGCGCCTGGTGACGCCGGACCGTGCTTTATTCATCATGCGATGAATAAAGCACGGTCGTCAACGCCGGGACCCCGGCCACCGGCCTCAGCCCTGCGGCTCCGGCAGCGGCTCCCCGGTCTCCAGAAGTGTCTTGAGGCTGGACAGCAGGGCCGGCCAGCCGTCGCCGATCATGCCGCGGACGATGCTGTCGGGGTCGAAGCCGTCGTGGACGACGGTGAGCTTCACGGTCTCGCCCATGGCTTCCAGGTCGAAGGCCACCTTCGAGCGACCCTCACGCGCGATGCGCTGCCGCAGCTCCTCGTCGACACCGGCGGCCTGCGCCCACGCGGGGGTGAAGGTGTGCCAGGTGTACGCGAGCCGGCGCGGCGGATCGGCCTCCAGGACGACCTGCTCGGGGTCCTCGGTGCGGTTGTCGCCCTCCACCCACACCATGGGCGAGCCGGGCTTCCAGTCGGTCTCGAACGCGACGCCCCAGTAGCGGCGGGTGAACGCGGGCGAGGTGAGCGCCTCCCACAGCCGCTCGGGGGTGGTGCGGATGTAGCTGGTGTGAACGAAGGGGGCCGTGGCGGCGGCGCCGCCGGGCGTGGTGCTGCTCATGGGAGTTTCCTCTTCCAGTGCGGTACGGAGGTCGTCGAGGGCGGCGGCGCGATGCCGGTCGTAGCGGCTCAGCCAGCGGTCGGCGACCGCGTTGAGGGGCGCGGCGTCGAGGTAGTGCAGCTTCTCGCGGCCCCGGCGCACGGTCGTGACCAGACCCGCGGCCTCCAGGACGGCGAGGTGCTTGCTGACCGACTGCCGGGCCATGTCCAGCTCACCGCACAGCTCGCCCAGCGTCTGGCCGCCCCGGTCGTTGAGGCTGTCGAGCAGCCGGCGGCGGCCGGGGTCGGCGAGCGCCTTGAATATCGCGTCCACGGGGGTCGTGCCCTCTTTCGGTCGACTCGACATGCAGCCGATCGGCTGCGTATTCGACGATAGGCAGCCAATCGGCTGCATGCCAATCGGCCGAAGCAGACCGAGAGCGCACTCCCGCTTGGCGACCATCGGCTCCAATTCGCGTGCGCCCTGCGGCCGTTGATGCCATCGTTGGCCCATGCAGCCACCACCTCCGGAAGCTCCCCGCCCTGGCGACGCCTTCGGCAGCGTGCTCGCCCGCTGCTGGCAGGCCGGCGCCGCTCCGTGGTCGGCCGTGGAGATGGTCGAGCGCGACGACGGGCTGATCCGGGCCAACGACGCGGCGCGGTACTTCAGCGCACTGGAGCAGTGGTCGGCGCTGGAGCGGTGGGCGTGGGACCAGGCCACCGGGCGGATTCTGGACGTGGGGTGCGGCGGCGGGCGCCACGCGGTCGCGTGGGTGGACCGTGGACATCGCGTCGTGGGTCTCGACCCGTCCCCCGGGGCCGTCCAGGTCGCCCGGGAGCGCGGCATCGAGGCGGTCGTGGGTGAGGTGCCCGAACTCCCCGACGACCTCGGCCGGTTCGACACCATCGCCATGATGGGCAACAACTTCGGCCTGCTGGGCGGCCCGGACCGCGCACCCGGGGTCCTGTCCGCCCTCGCCGCCCTGGCCTCCCCCGGCGCCCTCCTCATCGGCTCCGGTTCGGACCCCGGCGACGGCGGGAACGCCCACGCGGCCTACCACGCCCGCAACCTCCGGCACGGACGGGCGCGAGGCCAACTCCGCCTCCGCGTCAGGGACGAGGCGACGGCGTCACCCTGGTTCGACTACTGGCTGGCGGCACCGGACGAACTCACCGCCGTGATCGACGCGTCCCCGTGGACCCTGGAGACCCTGCGTCGGGACCCGGACGGCTCCAGCTACGTGATGTGTCTGCGCCGGTGACGGTGCGGGGCCCGGATGCCACGCCTTGCGCCCCCTCATCGCCGCGGCAATGCCTGCGGAAGCCGCACCATGCGCACATTGGGCAGCCTGCCCCGCCACAACTGCCGCTCCCCCGTGCGCCGGAAGCCGTGGCGTTCGTAGAAGCGCACCGCACGCTCGTTGTACTCCGTCACCCACAGGTACACCGGGGCGTCGTCGGACCAGCGGCGTACGGACTTCTCGATGAACTCGCGCCACTGGTCCGCGCCCTCGCCGTCGCGGCACTTCGATCCGCGGGGCCGTCCGGTCGTCATCGAACACGCGTCACACATCCACCCGTCGCCCAGTCCACCCCACCCACGAAGTCCTCAGCCGACGGATTTGATCGTCTTCATCGTCAGGTGGGAGGTGAAGCGCTGAACCCCTGGCAGGCCGCTCAGTTTTTCGGTGAGGAAGGACTCGCAGGCGGCGTGGTCGGCCACGGCGGCGCGGATGAAGTAGTCGGGGCGGCCGTACATGCGGCGGAACTCGGTGACCTCCTCGTAGGAGGCGACGATTTCCTCGAACTGCTCGAAGCTCTTGCGGTCGTTGGCGTAGATCTCGACGTCGATGAGGACCTCGAGGCCGCGCCCGAGCGCCGCCGGGTCGATCACGGCCCGGTACCCGGACACGACACCGGCCTCCTCGAGGCGCCGCACCCGGCGCAGGCACGGAGGCGGCGTCAGGCCGACCCGCTTGGCCAGCTCGACGTTGGTCAGACGACCGTCCTCGCGCAGGTGGAACAAAATTTCGCGATCTGTGGCGTCGAGCGTCACTTCATTGCCCATACCGAAAGTGTAGAGGCATCATGCGCAACCATATAAGGCGCGTTCTTTTCTAAAATGTCTCCATGCACACACGTTCCACCGTGGCCGCGGCTCCCGCGCGGCCCGCACCTCGCCCACCAGGCCGAATACCGTCCGAGGCCCCGGCCGCGTTCCGGGAGTCCCTCTCCGTGGGGCTCGTCTTCGTCCCCCTGGGCCTCGCCTTCGGCGCGCTCGTCGTCCAGTCGGGTCTGGACTGGTGGTGGGCATCGCTGTCGGCCGCGGTGGCCTTCGGCGGCTCGTTCGAGTTCCTGCTGATCGGCCTCGTCGTCGCGGTGACCCCGCTGGCGTCGATCGCGGTCGCGGCGTTCATGGTGAATGTACGTCATGTCTTCTACGCCTTGTCGTTCCCCCTGCACCGCGTCACCGGCCGGCTCGGCAAGGCGTACGGCACCTTCGCCCTGTGCGACGAGGCGTACGCACTGGCCTCCACCGAGCAGGCCCGCACGTGGCCCGGCCCGCGCCTGTTGTGGATGCAGTTCTTCCTGCACATGTACTGGGTGACGAGCGCGACCGCCGGAGCCCTGCTCGGCTCCCTCATACCCGAGGGCGTCACGGGCCTGGACTTCGCCCTGACCGCCCTGTTCACCGTGCTCGCCCTCGACGCGCTGCGTGATCTGCGCGGCGACCTGCCCACTCCGCTGCTCGCCCTGTCGAGCGCTCTGCTGGCCCGGATCCTCGCCCCCGGCGAGATGCTGCTGGTCGCGTTCGCCCTGTTCACCGCGGGGCTGCTTGCCCGGCACCTGATGACCGCCAAGAGGCCGAGCCATGCCTGACACCACGTACGCCGTCGCCGCGGTCCTCGTCACCGCCGCCGTCACCTGGGCGCTGCGCGCCCTGCCGTTCGCCGCCCTGGCGCCGCTGCGCGCCAGCGCGACGGTGCAGTACCTGAGCCGGCGGATGCCCGCGGGCGTGATGGTCATCCTCGTCGTCTACTGCCTCCGCGACCTCCATGTCACGCAGGCCGGGGCCGTGGCGCCGCTCGCTGCCCTGTCCGTCACGGTCGGCCTGCATCTGTGGCGCCGCAACGCCCTGCTCAGCATCCTCGGGGGCACCGCCGTCCATGTCCTGCTGGCCAGTACTGTTTTCGCAGCCTGAACCCGCCCCCCGCCATGAACCCCCGGAAGGAACGCACCCGTTGAGCACGGCCGGCTATTTCGAGCGCATCGACGAGCACCGCTACAAGCCCACCGCCCACGCGAGCGGGGCCTGGAACCCCGACGAGATCCACTTCAGCCCCCTCGGCGGCCTGGTCGTGCACGCGCTCGACCGCCACCTCGCCGACCACACGGACCGTGGGTTCGTCGTGTCCCGGCTCAGCTTCGACATCCTCGGCCGACTCGCCCTCGACGAGTGCGAGATCCGCGTCGAGACCGTGCGGCCCGGCCGCACCATCGAACTCCTCGAAGCCGTCGTGCTCATCTCCGGCCGACCCGTCGTCCGTGCCCGGGCCTGGCTGCTCGCCGCCGGAGACACGGCGGCCGTGGCCGGTGGCGCCGACGAGCGGCTCCCGGCGCCCGAGGGACTCGCCCCGTGGCCGATGGCGTCCGTGTGGCCGGGCGGCTACATCGCCTCGCTCGACGTCCGTCCGGTCGCGCCCCCGCAGCCGGGCCGTACGACCGCGTGGATCTCGACCGGACTCGACCTGGTCGCCGGGGAGCAGGCCGGGCCGCTCGCCTCGTACGTCGCCCTGGTCGACACCGCCAACGGCATCGCCGTACGCGAATCGCCCGCCGACTGGATGTTCCCCAACGTCGACCTGACGATCCACCTCCACCGCCTCCCCGAAGGCGGCTGGACCGGCCTCGACACCACGGTCGTCTTCGGCCCCAGCGGCCAGGGAGTCACCTCCACGGTCCTCCACGACACCAACGGACCCGTGGGCCACGCGCAGCAGATGCTCACCGTCCGCCCCCAGCCCTCCCGGGAACTCTGAACACACACCGGCAGTTGGGAGTGTCATGGAGTTCGTCTTCTTCATGACACTGCCGGGCCTGGTCATCGTCCTGACGCTGCTGGCCTTCGTCGACCAGGTGCTGTTGCGCGCCGACCGGGCCGGGGTGCTGCCCTGGCGCCCCGGCACCCGGCAGGGCCAGGTGTCGGCGACCGGGTTCGAGCAGCTGCACGGCGCGCTGTCGCCCGGCAAGCAGCACGAACTCAAGGAGCGCCAGTCCGCGCTGGTCATGCCGGACAACGAGGACGACGGGGCGCCACCCCACAGGACGACGGTGAACCTGGAGGGCGGGACGGCGGTCGTCCGCCTCCCCCGCGCCCACGGCTAGCGGCACCGGACCGCCGCCTACGCGGCCTTCACAATCCCGCCACGCTCGGCGGCCGCCCACTCCGCGACCAGCACCTCGTACTCCCGACGCTGCTCCGCGCTCAACCGCCCACCGGAGCGCAGCATCAGGTCGCGGATCCGCTCGTTGAGTTCTTCGGCGGACCGTGCGGGACCATGCTCGGGTGTGGGGATCATGTGAAGAGAATAGTGGCAGCCACTGACAACGAGCACGCGAATTGCGCCCGCCCGGACGTGCTGTGCCACACACTCGACCTCCAGACCGGGTTCCGCCGCCGGAACTTGGGCCTCTCGAACGGAGTTCCGCCGTCATGACAGACAGTGCCCCGGCCGCCCTCGGACCCCGCGAGGTCCTGGCCCGCTACCACCGCGCCATGCTCGACAAGTCCGCGGACGACCTGGCCGAGTTGTACGCGGCCGACGCCGTGCACGAGTTCCCGTTCCTCGGCTTCCCCGGCATGCCGGAGCGCTATCTGGGGCGGGAGGAGGTGCGCGCGGGGTATCGGGCGGCCTGGGGCGCGAGTCCGGCGTTGCCGCAGCAGATCGACGACGTCCGTGTCCACGAGAGCACCGATCCCGAACTCATCACGGTCGAGCAGGTGGTCACCGGGACCGTGACCACGACCGGCCGGACGTTCCGCTTCCCCGGGCTCCTGGTGCTCCGGGTCCGCGGCGGCCTGATCGTGCATGTCCGGGACTACATGGACGGTCTGCGCATCGCCCACGCCATGGGCCGGCTCACCGCCGTGGCCGCGGCCCTTGAGGAGGGACCGTCGCGGCCCTGATGCCTCCCGGACCACGCGCGGGGCCCGGCCGCACACAGCGACCGGGCCCCCCGCGCTTCACCGGTCAGGCTCCGGCGACCAGCTCGAGGCCCTCGGCCACGACACGGCCGTCGTGCAGGACCGTACGGTCGCGGCCGCGGTCCATCACGGCGCTGCTCGGCGTCTCGCCGTCGACCAGGACCAGGTCCGCGCGGTCGCCCACGGCGAGGCCCGGGCGGTCGGTGACACCGGCGAGGCGCGGCACCTCGTGGCTCATGATGGAGGCGCCGCCCATGGTCGCCACGGCGAGGGACATCTCGATGTGGTCGTCGCGGCGGAAGTTGTTGGTGAAGGCCAGCTGCCAGGTGCGGTCGAGGAGGTCGCAGTTGCCGTACGGGCTCCAGTAGTCGCGCTGCCCGTCCTCGCCGAGGCCGACGCGGACGCCCGCCTCGGTGAGCTGGACGAGGGAGAGCTGGTTCTTGGCGGCGGGGGCGACGGTCGCCATGGCGATGTCCAGCTCGGCGAACTCCTCGATGAGGCGGCGGCTGGTGGACTCGTTCACGGAGCCGAGTTCGTAGGCGTGCGACATCGTCACCTTGCCCTGCATGCCGAGCGCGCGGACCCGCTCCAGGATCAGGTCGGTCGAGAACACCCCCAGCTCGCCCGGCTCGTGGAGGTGGACGTCGACCTCGACCTGGTACTTCTCGGCGAGCCCGAAGACGACGTCGAGGTGGCCCTTGGGGTCGCGGTCCAGGGTGCAGGGGTCGATGCCGCCCATGACGTCCGCGCCCGCCTTGAGCGAGGCCTCCAGGTACTCCTCGGTGCCGGGCTCGCGCAGAATGCCGGCCTGCGGGAACGTCATGATCTGGACGTCGGCGAGGTGCCCGTGCTTCTCCTTGGCCGCGACGACCGCCTCGAACTTCTCCAGCTTGCAGTCGACGTCGACCTGCGCGTACGTACGCACCCGGGTCGTGCCGCGCGCGATCATGCGCTCCAGGGTGCCGGCCACCCGCTCGTTCAGCGGGACCTCGGCGTCGCGCCAGTTCTCGCGGTCGTTCATCATCATCGTCCACACGCCGGGGCCTCCGGTGTGCGGGCGGAACGGCAGGCCGATGCGGGTGGAGTCCAGGTGGACGTGCACATCGCTGAAGGAGGGGAAGAGGAGCCGGCCGCGGCCCTCGACGCCGTCCCCGACGGGCTCGGCCTGCGGGTCGTGCGGGCGGATCGCGGCGATGCGGGCGCCGTCGAGCTGTACGTCACTGCGCTCGCCGCCCCAGGGGCGGACGTCACGGATGAGCATGTGGTGCGGCTTCTTTCTGTTCGGTGGTGTCAATGATGGGTGAGTGTGTGAGTGGCTCGACTAGCGGGCCGCCGCGAGGGCCTTGTCCGCGAAGTGGCACGCGGGTCCCTCGGCTCCGGCCATGGGTGGCACCTCCCCCGCGCACCGCGCCTGTTCGGCCTCGCCGAGCGTCGGACGCAGCGGGCAGCGTGTGCGGAACACACACCCTGAGGGCGGACTGGCGGGGGTGGGCAGGTCGCCGCTGAGGCGGATCCTGCGGCTGCGGTCGGCGTCCGGGTCCGGCTGCGGGACGGCGGAGAGCAGGGCGCGGGTGTAGGGGTGGCGCGGGTCGTCGAAGACCTCCCGCGTCGGCCCGCTCTCCATGATCTTCCCCAAGTACATCACGGCGACCCGCTCCGCGAAGTGCCGTACGACGGACAGGTCGTGGGCGATGAAGACGTACGACACACCGGTGTCGGCCTGGATGTCCTGGAGGAGGTTGACCACCTGGGCCTGGACCGAGACGTCGAGGGCCGAGACCGGTTCGTCGCAGATGATGAGGCGGGGTTCGAGGGCGAGGGCGCGGGCGATGCCGACGCGCTGCTTCTGCCCGCCGGAGAACTCGTGCGGGAACCGGTTGTAGTGGTCGGGGCGCAGGCCGACGCGGTCCATCAGCTCGCGCACCCGCGCCTTGACGCCGCCGGGCGGTTCGATGCCCTGGGCGTGCAGCGGCGCGGCGATGGCGGAGCCGACCGACTGGCGGGGGTTGAGGGAGGAGGACGGGTTCTGGAACACCATCTGGACCTGGCGGCGGTACTCCTGTGCCTCGGCCCGGTTCATCGAGCCGAGGTCCCGTCCGTCGAGCCGGATGGTTCCGGCCGTCGGGTCGAGCAGGCGCATCAGGAGGCGTCCGGTGGTCGACTTTCCGCAGCCCGACTCTCCCACCAGGCCGAGCGTCTGCCCGGCCCCGACGGAGAAGCTCACACCGTCGACGGCCTTGACGGGCGCGCCGCCCCGGCCGAGCAGTCCTCCGCGTCCCGGGAAGTGCTTGGTCAGCCCTTCGGCCTCCAGCAAGGGAGTTGATGTCATCGCGCGGCCTCCTCGGCGGTGGCGAGGTTCTCCTGGTGGCACCGGGAGGGGTGGTCGGCTCCGGTGTTCGCGAGGAACGCGGGCCGTTCGCTGCGGCACAGGTCGTCGGGGACGAGGTGGGTCTGCGGGCACCGGTCCGCGAACAGGCATCCGGCGGGCAGCGCGGTGAGCGAGGGCGGGAACCCGGGGATGGGGCGCAGCCGTTCGCCGTCGTCGCCGAGTGTCGGCATGGAGGCGAGCAGGCCCTGTGTGTACGGGTGGCGCGGGTCGCGGAACAGTTCGCGCACGCTCCCCCGCTCCATGCACTGACCGCCGTACATCACGGCGACATGGTGGCAGACCTCGGCGACGACACCGAGGTCGTGGGTGACCATGACGATGGCGGTGCCGGTCTCCTGCTGGAGTTCGCCGAGCAGGTCGAGGATCTGCGCCTGGACGGTGACGTCGAGGGCGGTGGTCGGCTCGTCGGCGATGAGGAGTTCGGGCTCGCAGACGAGGGCCATGGCGATCATCGCGCGCTGGCGCATGCCGCCGGAGAACTCGTGCGGGTACGCGCGGGAGCGCCGCTTCGGGTCGGGGATGCCGACACGCCCCAGCATGTCGACGGCGACGGCGAGCGCGGCCCGCTTGGACACCTTGTTGTGGACCCGGTACGCCTCGGCGATCTGGTCGCCGACGGCGTGGAAGGGGTGCATCGCGGAGAGCGGGTCCTGGAAGATCATGGCGATCTTCTTGCCGCGCCAGGCCCGCATCCGGTCCTCGGTGAGGGTGTTGAGGTCGGTGCCGTCGAGCAGGATCTCGCCGGTGACCTGGGCTCGGGTCTCCTTGAGCAGACCCATCAGGGCCTGGCTGGTGACCGTCTTGCCGGAGCCGGACTCGCCGACGAGGCCGACGGTCTCGCCCTTGGCGAGGCTGAGGTCCATGCCGTTGACGGCGTGCACGAGCCCGTCGTCGGTGGGGAAGGCGACGTGCAGATCCCGGATCCGCAACAGCGGTTCTTTCCATGAATCGGTCATCAGGCGGCCCTCACTCGCGGGTCGATGACGGCGTAGACGGCGTCGACGACGACATTGGCGACGATGATGAAGAAGGCGGCGAGCAGGGTGATCGCCATGGTCACCGGCAGATCGCCGGCCTGGGCGGCGCGCACGGCGGTGAAGCCGATGCCGGGCACGGAGAAGATCTGCTCGGTGAGCACGGCGCCGCCGAGCAGCAGCCCGATGTCGAGGCCGAGCATGGTGACGACGGGGGTGAGTCCGGCGCGGGCGCCGTGCCGTACGACCATGGCCGGCTTCGACAGGCCCTTGGAGCGGGCGGTGCGCATGAAGTCCTCGCCGAAGGTCTCCAGCATGGAGCTGCGGGTGACGCGGATGTACTGGGCACTGAACAGCACCGCGAGCGCGACCCACGGCAGCAGGTAGTTGAGGAACCAGCCGTCGAACCCGGCAGGACCGAAGGGCGAGGTGATGGCGTTCGTGGTGAACGGCAGCACGTCGAAGGTCGAGACGAAGACGAGCAGCAGGAGCAGGCCGGTGACCGGGATCGGCAGCGACACACCGATGGACGCGGCTCCGACGATCAGCTTGTCGGTGAGCTTGTTCTTGCGCAGCGCGGCGAGCGTGCCGAGGGTGACTCCGGCGACGGTCCACAGCACGATGGCGCCGACGGCGACCGACACCGTGTACGGCAGGGCGCGCTCCAGGACGGCGGCGACGTTCTCGTTCGTCTGGAAGGACTTGCCGAGGCAGGGCCACTCGCAGAGGGTCTGGGCGCCGGGCGCGCCGATCGTCCGGCCGTGGAACAGGCCCGACATGTAGTTCACGTACTGGGTGAGGAACGGCTTGTCCATGCCGAGGGCGACTCGCGCCTCGGCGACGCGTTCGGGGGTGCACTCCTGGCCGCAGGCGGCGGCCGCCGGGTCGGCGGGCCCGAACTGGAAGAGCGTGAAGGTGACGAAGCTGATGACGGCGAGCAGGACGACGGTGGCGACCAGGCGCCGCGTCAGAAAGACGAGCATGTCGGGTCACCCCTTTCCCGGGCTGGAGGCGACGGAGACCGTCGACAGGTCGATGGCGCCGAAGAAGTAGCCGACCTGTGCGCCCCGCACGTCGGAGCCGACGACGCTGCGCGTCACGTTCCTGATCAGCGGCACCATCGGATAGTCCTGCATGGCGCGGTCGAAGAGCTTCGACCACTTGCGGCCCAGCTCCTCGCTCGTGCCGTTCTCACCGCGCAGCGCGTACATGGCCTTGGAGATCTCCGGGTCGTGGAAGCGGGGGATGTTGGAGAAGCCGAAGGTCTTGCCGTCGACGCTCGGGCCCAGGTTGGGGTCGATGGTGGTGCGCACCGAGCCGCTGTCGGCGCCGCCGCACCAGCCGCTGCGGGCGAGGTCGGGCATGCCCTTGCCGGCGAGGGTGGTGAAGTAGTTCGCCGCGGGGATGGGCCGCAGTTCGAGGTCGATGCCGAGCTGCCGGAGGTTCTCCTGGAGCGAGGTGCCCATGTTCTTGTAGCGGGGTGTGGCGTCCGCGTAGCCGTAGACGAGCTTCTTCGGGTACGAGCGTCCCTCGAGCAGCTTCTTGGCCTCGTCGAGCTTGGGCTGGCCCGTCGGGTCGAGGTCGGTGTGCTGCTGCACGTAGCCGCGCTGTTGGGGGTTGATGTACGACTGCGTGAGCTTGCCGAAGCGGGCGCCGCCGTACTGGAGGTGGATGGCCTTGCGGTCGATGGCGAGCGCGAGGGCCTTGCGGACGACCGGATCCTTGATGGTCTCGGTGTTGAAGTTGAGGACGTCGGTGCAGCCGATGGTCCCGGAGGCGGTGCGCCGGGCGACGCTCGGCTGGTCGAGCTTGGCCGCGTCCGACGCCTGGAGCCCGCCCGCGCTGTCGAGGGTGATGGCCGTCGGATCGGAGTCCGCGAGGAGCTGCTGGCTGATCGTGGACTGCGCGGTGGACAGGCTGAAGGTGAAGGTGTCCGGCAGGGCGCTGCGGTTCGGGTCGGTGGCCGGATCCCAGTGCTTGTTGCGGACGAGCTTCATGGCGCGCCCGCGCTGGTACGACTCGATCTTGTACGGGCCCGTGGACACCGGGTGGTTGGTGTAGTCGAGCTTGGTGTCCTTGGCACGCGGCACGGGCGCGGTGTTGGAGCGGGAGACGAGGGCGGGGAACTCGGCGAAGGGCTGCTTGAGCTTGAAGACGACGGTGCGGTCGTCGGGTGTCTCGATGCCCTTGAAGTTGCGGGCCGCGCCCTTGGCGTAGGGGCCCTTGTAGCCGTCGTCGGAGAGGGCGGCGTTCAGTTCCTGCGGGGCCTGGGTGTAGACGTCGCGGGCGTAGGTGCGCTCGACGCCGTACTTCACGTCCTTGGCCGTGATGGGCTTTCCGTCCTCGAACTTCAGGCCCTTCTTCAGGGTGTACGTCCAGGTGAGCCCGTCCTTGGAGACCTTGCCGAGGTCGGTGGCGAGGTCGGGGACCACCTTCGGAGGCTTGCCGGCCTCCTCCTTGGCCATGGTGAGCGTGCGGTAGTAGAGCTGGCCCACGTTGGCGGTCTGGACGTAGTTGCTGTTGCCGGGGTCGAGGGTCTGGAAGTCGGTGGACATCAGGACGTTGACGTTGCCGCCCTTGGTGGTGTCGCCGTCGCCGACCTTGACGGGGTCGAAGGCGTCGGCGGGGGCGCGGGAGCCGGAGCCCGGCGCGGGCTTGGCGCCGCCGCAGGCGGTGAGGGCCATCCCGGCGGTCACCGTCAGGGCGAGAGCCGCCACGGTGCGTCGATTCACTGCTGCTCCTGTTGTTCCGGTGCGCGGTCAGCCACGGGAGGACTTGGGGTCGAGGGCGTCGCGGACGGCGTCGCCGAGCAGGTTGAAGGCGAGGACGGTGATCACCAGGGCGCCAGCGGGTACGGCGAGGAACCAGGGGTCGGTGAGGTACCAGTTGCCCTGCTGGGCGGCGTTGAGCATCTGCCCCCAGGAGGGGGTGGGGTCCTTGACGCCGACGCCGAGGAACGAGAGCGCGGCCTCGGCCGTGATGTTGGTGGGGATCATCATCGTGGCGTAGACGAGGACGACGCCCATGACGTTGGGCACGATCTGCTTGAGGATGATCGAGCGGTGCGAGGCGCCGTAGGCGCGGGCGGCCTCGACGAACTCCTGTTCCCTGATGGACAGCACCTGGCCGCGCACGACGCGGGCGAGATAGGCCCAGCCGAAGAAGCCGAGGATGATCACGAGCGAGGCGATCGGCAGCAGGCTCCCGTTCCCCAGCGCGGTGTCGCCGAGCCGGGACTGCAGGATCGGCGTCAGGGAGAGCACGAGCAGCAGGTGCGGGAAGGCCAGGAACAGGTCCATGACCCGGCTGATGACCATGTCGACCTTGCCGCCGAAGTAGCCGGCGGCGGCGCCGAGCACGGTACCGAGGACGACGGAGACGACGGTCGCGAGCAGCGCGATGACCAGCGAGACCTGGGCGCCGTGCGCCATGCGCGCGAAGATGTCGCGGCCCAGGCCCGGTTCGAGGCCGAGCCAGTGGTCGCCCGAGGGGTAGCGGTAGTACGGCAGCGGCAGGCCCGGCGTGCCGTAGTCGTCGAGGACGTCCGGGCTGGTGCTCGTGGTGTACGCGTCCTGGCCCTCGATCGCGGTGAGCACGGGGGCGAGCACCGCGAACAGGATCATGAGCACGACCACGGCGAGCGCGGCGAGGGCGACCCGGCTGCGGCGGATGCGCAGCCAGGCGGTGCCGATCAGGGAGCGGGCGGCGACCACGGGCGGGCCCGAAGTCGACGCCACCGAGGGCGAGTTGGGCACGGCTTCGCCGTCGGCGCCGGAGGGCGGCCGAGCGGGCAGCACTGGGGAATCCGTCACGTCGCGTGATCCATTCGGCGCAAGGGGGAAGGTTGGCGGGACGGTATACCAGCGGAGTCGGGCAGCGATAGAGGTAATGGCAATTTGGTATACCGGCCGCCTGAACTAAGCCCCACAGATGGACATATCGTTACGCGCGAGCAGTTCACTGTTACCTGGCGGGCACCTCCACAGCCCCCTCTTCCCAAGCCGGTATACCAGCTCGTACGATCAGCCGCGTCCACAACACCGCCACCCCAGGAGGCACTTATGCGCACCCGCTGGCGCGCCCGACACGTCCTCGCCCACCAGGACGGCGGCCACGCGCTGCTGCGGGACGGCGAGGTGGTGTGGCAGGACGACACCGTGATCTACGTCGGGCCCCGCTACGAGGGCGAGGTCGACGTGGAGCGCGACCTGGGCGAGTCCCTGGTGATGCCCGGCCTCATCGACCTCGACGCGCTCACCGACATCGACCACCTCGTCCTCGACTCCTGGGCCGGGCCGGAGCGGGGCAAGGGGCTCCAGTGGTCCCTGGACTACTTCACCCATCGCCGCCACGACGTGTTCACGCCGCAGGAGCGAGCCACCGTCCGCGAGTACGCGCTCGCCCAGCTCGCCCTGCACGGCATCACCACCTTCATGCCGATCGCCTCCGAGGTGCACAGCCGCTGGGCGGAGCCCTACGACGAGCTGGTCGACATGGCGGAGACCGCGCGCCGCATCGGCCTGCGCGGCTACCTCGGCCCGGCCTACCGCTCCGGGGTCAACGTCGTGCTGCCCGACGGCACCCGCGACGTGGCCTTCGACGAGGAGGAGGGCCGCGCGGGACTGCGCGACGCCGTCCGCTTCCTGGACCACCTCGACGAGCTGAACGACCCGCTGCTCACCGGCGTCCTGCTCCCCTGCCGCATCGAGACACTCACCGAGGAACTGCTCGGCGAGACGGCCCGCATCGGGCGCGAGCGCGGGACCCTGATCCGGCTGCACGCGCTCCAGGGTCTGGCCGAACGCGAGATCATCCAGCGTCGGCACGACGGCCTGACGCCCCTCGAACTCCTCGACAAGCACGGCCTGTTGAGCGCGAACCTGCTCATCCCGCACACGGTGCTGCTCGACCGGCACCCGTCCGTGCACGGCGAGGACCGCGGGGACCTGGCGCTGCTCGCCGCCGGCGGCATCTCGGTGATCCACTGCCCGCAGACGTCGCTGCGCTACGGCGAGATGCTGCACTCGTTCCGCGCCTACCGGGAGGCCGGCGTCAACCTGTGCCTGGGCACCGACTCGTTCCCGCCCGACCTGATCCGCGGCATGGACGTCGGCGTCCACCTGGCGAAGATCGCCGAGGGGCGTTCGGACGCCGCGCCCGCCGAGCACTACGTGGAGGCGGCCACCCTGGGCGGCGCCCGCGCCCTGGGCCGCGAGGACCTGGGCCGGATCGCCGTCGGCGCGCAGGCGGACCTGGTCGCCTTCTCCCTGGACGACATCCGCGACGGGGTCATGGACGACCCGGTCCGTACGTTCCTGCTCAACGGCACGGCGCGGCAGGCCACCAATTCGGTCGTCGCGGGCAACCCGGTCCTGGTCGACGGCGCGCTGCCCGGCACGGATCTGCCGCGACTGGCGCGCGAGGCGCAGGTGTTGTTCGAGAAGATGCGCGCGGCCTACAGCGAACGCGACACCGAGCGCCGTGCGACCGGCACGCTCTTCCCGCCGACGTTCCCCGCGTTCCGGGCGTCCGGCTCCGCCGCGCCCGAGAGCGGGCCGTCCTCGTGACACTCACGGCGGAACGCGCCCGAGCCGCGACCGGTAGCGGAGCCGGCCCAGCCCCCGGTTCCGCCTCGCAGGTGGAGCGCACCGAGGAGCTGATCCGGGCCGGCATCCACTCCGGCGCGCATCCGCCCGACTCGCGGCTGCGGGAGCGCGAGCTGGCGGAGGCGCTCGGTGTCTCGCGGGTTCCGGTGCGCGAGGCGCTGATGCGGCTCGCGGCCGAGGGGCTCGTCGAACTGGAGCCGCGGCGCGGCGCCCGCGTGCGCCGCCTGACCCTCCGGGACGTCGAGGAACTCTTCGACCTGCGCCTGAGCCTGGAGGTGTTCGCGGCCCGCCGCTCGGCGGAGCTCGTCGCGGACGGGGGCGACCACGGCAGCCTGCGGACCGTGATGGCCGAGGCGGAGGCGGCGACCCGGAGCGCGGACCAGGCCGGTATCGCGGCCGCGAACACGGCCTTCCACGCCGAGCTGATCACGATGACGGGCAACCGGCTGCTCCAGTCCTCGTTCCAGCGCTCGCTCGGCCTGATGCACTGGCTGTTCCGGATCACGGCCACCGAGCGCGGCGCCGAACAGCACCGCGCCGAGCACGAGCAGATCTGCCGGGCGATCGGCGACGGCCGCCCCCGGCTCGCCGAGGCGCTCACCTACGCACACATCGACGTCCGAAGGGAACCGGTGCTGCGCTCCCTGGCGAAGGTGCTGCCCGCGGAGTAGCCCCGGACGTGCCTCTACCTACCGGGGCCACCCCCCGTTAGCATGTTCGAACTGCGACGATCACCCAGATCGTCGCAGTTGCCCGCAGCCCGAACCGAGCCACCAAGTCGGACAATTGAAGACCACACCACCTCCCATACCCGTGCCGCACCAGCGCGGCGCCGAGCCCCGGCCTCCCGCCTGGCGACAGCCGCGCACCCTTTTGTGGATCGCGGCCGGTCTGGCGACGCTCGGCTTCCACATCGCCCTGGAGTTCGTGGCGCGCCGCTACGGGCAGCCGGGGCCGATCACCGTAGAGGCCCAGGAGGTGATCTTCGCGCCGCACTCGGGGCCGCTGCTCTACGCCGGCCTGGCGCTCACGATGGTGGTGCTCACCTGGCGGCAGCGGCTGATCGCGGCGTGTACGGCGATCGCCGTCGACATCGTTTTCCTGCTCGTGCGGCTGATCGTCGGCGCCGAACTGAGCTTCGGCAACGGCGCGCTGTGGGTGATCCTGGGCGTCGCGATCTTCGCCCTCGTACGCCGCACGGGCCGGGAGAGATCGGTCCTCCTCAAGGGCTCGGGGCTCGGACTGCTGCTGGTCTTCGGCCACAAGACGGGCGACACGTGGCTGCTGATCACGTCCAAGACCCGTCCGACGGTCCTCGACCAGTACGTCGCCACCGCCGATCACGCGCTCGCCAACCCTTCGTGGCTGGTCGGCCGGCTCGTCGAAGCCACCTCTCCGCTCAGCAGCGGCTTCCTCCACCTCGTCTACGGCCAACTGCCGCTGGCCGCCGCCCTCGTCGGCCTCTACCAGCTGCGCCACGTGGCGACGGAACGCCGCTTCCCCGCCCACCATCTGGTGCGCACCTTCCTGGCCATCGGTCTCCTCGGGCCGGCCATCTACATGATCTTCCCGGTCGTCGGACCGCTCTACGCCTTCGGCCCCGACGGCGGCCACTGGGCGGTGACGAACATCTGGCCGGACACCTTCCCGGCGATCGGTGCGCCGCATCCCTTCCCGTTCGACGAGATCACGCCGCGCAACTGCATGCCGAGCCTGCACACCGCGTGGGCCATCACGCTCTTCATCCACACCCGCGAGGGCTCCCGCGCCATGCGCTGGGCGGGCACCTTCTGGCTGGTCGGCACGCTCACGGCGACGCTGGGCTTCGGCTACCACTACGGCGTGGACCTGCTCGCCGGCACGGTCTTCGCGTTGTCCATCGAGGCCGCGATGCGCGCCTTCGCCCGCGGCTGGGACCGCCACGCCACGCTGATGGTGAGCTACGGGACGGCCGTCCTCACCCTGCTCCTCGTGTCCTACCGCTACCTCCCGACCCACATGGCCGCACACCCCTGGGCGTTCGGTCCGCTGCTCCTCCTGCTGACGGGTTCCGTGGTCATCCTCTACGTACGGACGGTGCGGCAGTGGGGACCGCAGGCCACGCCTCCGCCACCGCCGCGCCCGTCGAAGGCGGGGACGGCGGATCCGCAGCCGGAGCTGGCGTAGGGCCGGGTCACGGTACGGTGCCACGGGTGCAGGTGCGGCAACCTGTCGACGGCCGCCGTCAGGAGGGGAACATGTCGGGAGAGATCTCGCCCAGCGGAGGCAAACCTGGTTCCGGGCCGTCGTCGTCCGAACTGCGGGCCTCGCATGCCGACCGCGACCGGGTCGTGGACGTGCTGCGCGTCGCGGCGGGGGACGGCATGCTGACCGCTGAGGAGCTGGACGAGCGTCTCGAGGTCGCCCTGTCGGCGCGGACCATGAGCGAACTGGCGCCGCTCACCGCCGACTTGCGGCCCGTGGCCGAGGCCAAGGACGTCGTCCGGATCGAGCAGGCGCACAGCGGCGCCGTCGAACGCCGGGGGCGCTGGGTGGTGCCGCGCAGGCTGGAACTCGCGGTGACCTTCTGCGAGGTGACGCTCGACTTCTCCGAGGCCGTGGTCACCCACGACACGCTGGTCATCGACTCGACGATGGTCGGGAAGCGGCTGACGCTGGTCACGCGGCCAGGCATCACGGTCGACACCGACGGCCTGCAGCTCGCCCACTGCAAGTTCAAGAGGCGGGACCAGCGCGTGGATCCGGACGCGCCCGTCACCCTGCGCATCGAGCTCGTCGGCTCCAAGTCCCACGGCAGCGTGGTGGTACGTCCGCCGCGACGGTCGTTCGGGCAGTGGCTCCGGCGGCGCGGCTGAGGCGCGGCGCCGCTACGCTCTGGCCATGCCCGAGAAGACCCCCGTGGCACGTTTCTACGACGAACTGGCCGACGACTACCACCTGATCTACCCGGACTGGGACGGGAGTCTGCGGCGGCAGGGCGCGGCCCTGGACTCCGTGATCGGCCGGGGCGGCGCCGAGGTGCTCGACTGTTCCTGCGGCATCGGCACGCAGTCCATCGGACTCGCCCTGCGCGGGCATCACGCCACCGGGACCGACCTCAGCCCCCTCCGCAGGTCCACCACGAGCGGGCCGACGCCGGGCGGACGGTCACCTTTCAGCTCTGGCACTGGCACGAGGACGGCGAGCACTACGACCTGGAACACTTTCAGCTCCTCCCGGACGGAGGCGACGACTGGTGTGTCCGGGTGCGTCGCGCCACCTACTGGGCCTTCGGTCAGGAGCGGCTGGCCGGGCTCGCGGCGGAGGCCGGATTCGTGGACGGCGCGTGGCGTGCGCCGGAGGAATCCGGCTTCTTCCAGCCGCTGTTCGTGGCCCGCACACACGCCACGTAGGGCCGCTCAGCCCGTGAACACCAGGCTGACGTTGTGCCCGCCGAAGCCGAACGAGTTGGCCAGCGCCGCCGTCCACTGCCCCGAACGCGGCTCGCCGCGGACCACGTCGAGGTCCACGCGCGGGTCGAGTGTGTCGAGGTTGCGTGTGGCGGGGACGGTGCCGTCCCTGAGGGCGAGGAGGGCAGTCATGGCGCCCACCGTTCCGGACGCGCCCAGCATGTGACCGGTCATCGACTTGGTCGCGGTGACGGCGGCGTGCCGTCCGATCACGCGGCCGATCGCCTCGGCCTCCGCCACGTCACCGGACTCCGTGGAGGTGGCATGGGCGTGTACGACCCCGATGTCCGCCGGGGTCACATCCGCGTCGCGCAGCGCCAGGTTCATGGCGAAGGACTGGCCGTCCGCATCGGACGCCGTGATGTGGTCGGCGCTCGACGTCACGGCGCTGCCGGCCAGCGTGCCGTGGGCGCGTGCGCCGCGGGCCCGCGCGAACTCGGGGCGTTCGAGCACCACCATCCCCGCGCCCTCGCCCATGACGAACCCGGACCGCCCGGTGTCGAAGGGGCGGGACACCGCCTCCGGGGCGTCGGACCGCGTCGACAGGGCCTTCATCTGGGCGAACGCCGCGAGCGTGAAGGGGTGCAGGCACGCCTCCACACCACCGGCGACCACCACGTCCGCCCGTCCGGCCCGGATGAGGTCCTGCCCCATGGCGAGCGCCTCCGCGCCGGACGCACACGCGCTCACCGGCGTCCTGGCGCCGCCCTTGGCGCCCAGGTCCATGCTCACCCAGGCCGCGGGGCCGTTCGGCATGAGCATGGGGACGGCGAACGGTGAGAGCCGGCGGGCTCCCGAGCGTTCGAAGATGTCGTCCTGCCCGAGCGTGGTGAGCACACCTCCGGTACCGGTGCCGATCACGACCGCGAGACGCTCCGGCTCCACCTGCGGGGCGCCCGCGTCCTGCCATGCCTCGCGCGCGCTGAGGAGGGCCATCTGCTCACCGCGGTCCAGCTTCCTCGCCTCGGGGCGCGGCAGCAGCGAGGCCGGGTCCACCGCGAGTCCGGCCGCGACGTGCACGGGCAGTTCCGCGGCCCACTCCTCTTCCAGGAGCCGGACCCCCGACTTGCCGTCGAGGAGCCCCGCCCACGTCGCCGGAGCATCGGCTCCCAGCGGCGTCATCGCGCCGATCCCCGTCACCTGCACATGACCGTTCCGGGTCACCTGAGCCTCCTCGCATTGTTCAGATGCCACATAGCTGTCGATCCACTCTCCCGGCGATCATGTCAATGATCCGTGGCGTTATCAGGCAAGGAGTCGACCGATTCCCCGGCGAGACATTGTCGGGTTGCCACAAGTGGCTCGCGGCTCCCCCGGATCCCCTTCGTCACCCCGCCCCGGCACCCGACCCCTTGATTTCCCAGATCGTACGTGCTCGGATTATCTCGGCAGGCGGGTTCGCGAGAACCTCCGGCGACGCCCCCGTACGGCGTCCGCCGCGGCGATCCCGCACGCCTTCGCACCCTCCGCACCACCCGCACGTGCCCCGTACGTCCGCGCTCGTATCCCGGAGGAACACCCGATGTTCGACTTCTCGTCCGTCGACGTCCTCGACGCCTTCACCCGTGAACTGCAGCTGTGCAAGGTCCGCGAGGGAGAGCACGTCGTCGTGCTCTCCGAGCCCGGCAGCCGTGGCGACTACGTCGCCGCCGCGTTCGGCGCCGCCAAGAGCCTCGGCGCGCACGTCGTGTCCGCCACCGTGCCCGGCGGCAGCCCCGCCCCGCTCCCCAGCACGCACACCGGCGCGGGCCCCGGCCTCGTCTCCGTCCTCAACGACACCGCCGCGCAGGAGCTGTTGAAGGCGGCCGACCTGGTCGTGGACCTGACCCGCGAGGGCTTCATCCACGCCCCGCTGCAGCAGGACATCCTCAAGACCGGCACCCGCATCATCTTCGTCTGCGACGCCCCCGACGTCCTCATCCGCAACCTGCCGACCGAGCAGGACAAGGTGCGCGTCCAGGAGGGCGTGGACCGGGTCCGCACCTCGTCCGTCATGCGCGTGACCTCCGAGGCCGGCACCGATCTGACGGTCCAACTGGCCGACTCCCACCCCGAGTTCCAGACCGGCTTCGCCGACGACCCCGGCCGCTGGGACCACTGGCCGAGCACGATGGTGCTGTGCTGGCCGGAGATCTCCGACGGGCGGATCGTGCTCGCCGAGGGGGACATCCTGCTGCCGTTCAAGGAGTACGTGCAGCGGCCCGTCACGCTCCATGTCTCGGGCGGCCACATCCAAGAGGTCACCGGCGGCGCCGAGGCCAAGCTGCTGAACACCTTCTTCGAGGACTCGCACGACAAGTGGGCGCGCAGCCTCTCGCACATGGGCTGGGGCCTGATGAAGTCCGCCGACTGGTTCGCCACCGCGATGTACGGCAAGGACGAGCTGATGGGCATGGACGCCCGCGCCTTCGCCGGCAACTTCCTGTGGTCCACGGGCCCGCACCCGCACCTCCAGCGCGACTCCTACGCCCACCTCGACATCGCGATGCGCGGCTGCACGGTCAGCCTTGACGGCACAGACGTCGTCACCGACGGCCGCCTCGTCGAAGGCTGAGATCCGCCCCCGATCCCCCAACGCCGCATCCCTGGAGGAGTCTTGCCTCTCAGCCAGTCCTACGAAGTCACCGTCGTCGGCGGCGGTCTCGGCGGCCTCACCGCCGCCCTGGCCCTGCGCCACAAGGGACTGCGCGTCACCGTCCTCGAACAGGCCCCCGAGCTCGGCGAGGTGGGCGCCGGCATCCAGACCGCGCCGAACGCCAGCCGGGTCCTGATGCGCCTCGGCCTGCGCAAGCAGCTGGAAGCCATCCGCACCGAGCCGCAGGACCAGGTGCGCCGCCGCTGGCAGGACGGCAGCATCATCGGACTCACCCCGCTGGGCCGCCGCGTCCAGGAGGAGTTCAACGCCCCGTACTGGCACTACCACCGCGCCGATCTGCACCGCACCATCCTCGACGCGTGCACCGACCCGCTGGGTCCGGGGCCCGCCGTCGAGATCGTCACCGGGGCGCGCGTCGCGGAGCTGGACCGTACGTCCCCGGACCGTCCCGTCGCGGTCACCGACGACGGCGTCCGGCACGAGGCCGACGTACTGGTGGGCGCCGACGGCATCCACTCCCGCGTCCGCGACCTGATCGGCGCCGACGACACGCTGGTGTTCTCCGGCGACATGGCTTTCCGCACCCTGATCCCCGGCGAGCTGCTGCAGGCCGACCCGGCCACCCGCTTCCTGTTCGACCGCTACCAGAGCACCATCTGGTACGGCCCCGGACGCCACCTCGTGCACTACCTGATCCGCGGCGGCGAGTGGCTGAACATCGTCGGCTGCGTCCCGTGGAAGGACGAGTACGGCGAGAAGAAGACCTTCTCCGGCAGCACCGAGATGCTCGTCGACGCCTACGCGGAGTGGGACGACCGCGCCCCGGCCATGCTCGCCAAGGCCAAGGGCGACATCACCTGCTTCCCGCTCTACCACCGCCGCCGCGACCCGAACTGGGTCGACGGCCGGGTGGCCCTCCTCGGCGACGCCTGCCACGCGATGCTCCCCTACCAGGCGCAGGGCGCGTCCCAGGCCATGGAGGACGGGGCCGTGCTCGCCGAGGAGCTGGGCGCGGTGACCCGCGAGGGCATCGCCGGGGCGCTCCAGCGCTACGTCAACCGCCGCGCCCGGCACGCCGGGATGGTGCAGCAGGCCTCACTGCGCAACCAGGTCTTCTACCGCTTCCCCGACGGCCCCGAGCAGCAGGCCCGCGACGCCAAGCTCGGCGAGCGCTACGACGGCGAGTCCGACGTCTCCTACGAGTGGCTGTGGCGCGGCACCCCGCTGGACACGTCCGACGACGAGTCCTTCGCCTACCGCCACCACCACTGAGCCGAAGCCCCGGCCAGTTCCCGCGTCCTGGAGGTCCCGTGCCCACCCCGTACGACCCCGCCACCGACCGCGTCTACGAGCGCGCCGGATTCGGCGCCGCCGTGGCCCGCGGCCACCGTCCCGCCCTGATCGTGGTCGACCTGACGCGCGGTTTCACCGAGCCGGGTTTCGCCACCGGCAGCGATCTGACCGGCCCCGTCGAGGCCACGGCGGAACTGGTCCGCGCGGCCCGCGCCGGCAACGTACCCGTGGTGTGGACGGTCATCGCCTACACGGCCGCGGAGGCCGAGGGCGACTCCGTCACCTGGCTCGCCAAGGCCCCCGGTATGCGGGCCCTGCGCGAGGGCGGTGACGCCGTCGCCCTCGACCCCCGGCTGCCGTACGAGGAGGGGGACCAGTTCATCGTGAAGAAGGGCGCCTCCGCGTTCTTCGGCACCGCGCTGGCCTCGCTGCTCACCGGTCTCGGCTGCGACACGGCGGTCGTCTGCGGCGCCACGACGAGCGGCTGCGTGCGCGCGACCGCGGTGGACGCGGTGCAGTACGGCTGGCCGGTGCTCGTGCCCGCCGAGGCGTGCGGCGACCGGGCCGCGGGGCCGCACGAGGCGGCGCTCTTCGACATCCAGGCCAAGTACGGGGATGTCGTGGGCCACGAGGACATGGTGAAGTACCTGACGACGAAGGGAGTTTGAGATCATGGACGCGCCCTCCGAGCGTTTCGTGACACAGTCCGGGCTCGCCGACCTCGCGGACATCCCGGCCACCGGCCGCTGGGTCCGCAGCGGGGACGTGCGGCTGCACGTCCTGGACTACGGCGGCGACGGTGTCCCCCTCCTGATCCTGCCCGGCATCACCAGCCCGGCGGTCACCATGGACTTCGTCGCCCGTGAACTCACGGACCTGGCACGGCCGTTGGTCCTCGACATCCGCGGCCGCGGCCTCAGCGACGACGCGGAGGACCACTCCCTCGACGCCCTCGCCGCCGACACGGAGGCCGTGATCCAGCAGTTGGAGCTGGCCGACCCCGTGCTGTTCGGCCACTCCATGGGCGCCCGGATCGCCGCCGCCACCGCGGTGCGGGGCCAGGTCCCGCTCGGCGGCACGCTGCTGGTGGACCCGCCGATGAGCGGCCCCGGCCGGGGACCGTACCCGACGACGCTCGCCGCCTTCACGCGCCAGCTGACGCAGGCGCGGCGCGGCACGGACGCCGACGAGGTCGGCGCCTTCTGGCCGACCTGGCCGCGCCGCGAGCTGGAACTGCGGGCCCGCTGGCTCGCCAGCTGCGGCCTGGAGGCGATCGAGCGCGCCCACCAGGGCTTCGAGAGCGAGGACTTCTTCGACTGGTGGCCGCGGGTACCGGCTCCCACCACGCTGCTGTACGGGGAGAACAGCCCGGTCGTCACCGCCGAGGGCGCCGCGGAGGCCGCCGCCGCGAACCCCGCGGCGCGCACGGTCCGCATCCCGGCCGCGGGACATATGGTCTTCTGGGACAACCCGGCACCGGCCCTGGACCTGCTGCGCACCGCGCTGCGGCAGACCCTCTCCCCGGAGCCGGACGCCCCTTCGATCCCTCCACACGACAGCGGTGCCATGACCTCGCCCTCCACCCCCGACCGGGCCGACGACGTCGCCACGCCCGACGAACTCAGCCACGCCCCGGGCTTCCTGGCCCGCCGGCTGCACCAGGCGTACCTCGCCGCCTGGCTGCACGACGTCGACGCGACGCTGACCGGGCCGCAGTTCGCCGTCCTGCAGATCACCGGCGAGAACCCCGGCTGCGACCAGCGTTCCATCGCCGACCTGGTCGCGCTCGACACCTCGACGATGGCCGACGTCGCCCGCCGCCTGGAGAACCGGGGCCTGCTGTCCCGCACCCCCTCCCCCGCCGACGCCCGGCGCAAGCTCCTCAACCTCACCGACGAGGGCCGCGCCACCGTGCACGACGCGAACCTGCGGGCCCGCAAGCTCGACGAGGAGCTGCTGCGGCCGATCCCGGCGGAGCAGCGCGCCGACGTCCTGCGGCACCTCGCGGTCCTCGCCGACCACTGGGAGCGGCTCGGCCAGGAGCACTGACCGCCCCTCACACCACCGATACCTGAGCACCCGCCGTCATCAGGCATGCCTCAAAACTTGGAGCAAAACATGCCGGACCACCACATAGGGATGATCGTCCCCAGCTCGAACCTCACGATGGAGACCGAACTCCCCCGCCTGATGCGGGCGCGCGAGGCCGTCTCCCCCGAGGACCGCTTCGTCTTCCACAGCAGCCGGATGCGCATGAAGCACGTCACCCCCGAAGAGCTGCGGGCGATGAACGCACAGACGGAGCGCGCCGTCCTGGAGCTGGCCGACGCCCGGCCCGACGTCGTGGCCACGGCCTGCCTCGTCGCCATCATGGCGCAGGGTCCAGGCCACCACTGCACAGCCGAGGACGAGATCAAGGATGTGCTGCGCGGCCAGGAGGCTCTGGTCCCCGTGGTCTCCAGCGCCGGCGCGCTGCTCGACGGGATCGCCGCGCTCGGCGCGAAGAAGGTCGCCATCGTCACCCCGTACATGAAGCCGCTGACCCGCAAGGTCGCCGACTACATCGAGGACGCGGGCGTCGAGGTGGTGGACGCGCTGAGCCTCGAGGTGCCGGACAATCTGGCGGTCGCCCGGCTCGACCCGCAGGACCTGCGCGAGCACTACAAGCGCCTGAAGCTCGGCGACGCGGAGGCCCTGGTGCTGTCCGCGTGCGTCCAGATGCCGTCCCTGCCGGCGATCCAGCCGGTGGAGGACGAGCTGGGGCTGCCGGTTCTGTCGGCTGCCACCGCCACGGCGTTCCGGATCCTGTCCGAGCTGGGCCTGCCGCCGGTGGCGCCGGACGCGGGCCGCCTGCTGGCCGGCCCGGACGCCGCGTGAAACCACCGCGTTAACTCCGTGCGAGACCCCTTGCCAAGGGCAATCGTACGTGCTCGGATTACCTTCATTCCCGGACAGCGCCGAACAGGCCCCGAATCGTTCGCGCACTGACGGTCCCACCGCACCGCCCCGCACACCTCCCGTCGCAGTTCGTCCCCGACACGACCCTGTGGAGCGCACGTGAGAACAGGCGATCAGATCGTTCAGGATCTCCCCTGGAGATGGAACGTCCAGGGAAAGATCTTCATCATCGGTGGTCTCGGCTACCTCTTCGACGCGTACGACATCGCCCTGAACGGCTTCCTGATGCCGCTCCTGGGCCAGCACTTCGACCTCTCCCTCGGCGCCCGAGGGCTCGTCGCCACCGCCAACCTGGTGGGCATGGCCGTCGGCGCCATCGCCTGGGGCGCGGTCGCCGACCGGATCGGCCGCAAGAAGGCGTTCAGCGTCACCCTGCTGATATTCGCCCTCTTCTCGGTCCTGGGCGCGCTCTCACCCACGTACCCCGTATTCCTGCTGCTGCGCTTCCTCGCGGGCGTCGGACTCGGTGGCTGCATCCCGGTCGACTACGCGCTGGTGGGCGAGTTCTCGCCGCGCAAGTACCGGGGCCGGATCCTCACCGCGCTCGACGCCTGGTGGCCGGTGGGTGTCACCTTGTGCGGCCTCGTGTCCACAGCCATGCTCACCCTCGACGGCAACTGGCGGTGGATGCTCGCCACCATGGTGCTGCCCGCGCTGCTGCTGTTCTGGGCGCGCCGCGGCATCCCCGAGTCACCCATCTACCTGACCAAGAAGGGCCGTGAGGCCGAGGCACGGGCCGTGATCGACGAGCTGGTGGCCCGTACGGGCGCGCCCGTCGAGCCGTACGTCATTCCCGAGCCGGTCCCGGACGAGGGTCCGCGCGGGGTGGCCGCGGCCGCCCAACAGCTGCGCAACATCTGGGCGTTCAGCCCGCGCATCACCTCGGCGGCCTGGCTGCTGTTCGCCACCATCATGCTCGTGTACTACGCGGCGCTGAGCTGGATGCCCTCGATCCTCAAGGAGGAGGGGCAGGGTGACACCGCGGCGTTCATGAGCACGACGCTGATGAGCGGTGTGGGCATCGTCGGTGTGCTCGCCTCGACGGCCCTGGTCGATCTGGTCGGCCGCAAGTGGCTGATCGGTGTCTCGGCCCCCGTCGCCTCGCTCGCCCTCGTGATCTTCGCGATCGTGCGGGACATGCCGACCGGCTCGGTCGTGACCATCGGTGTGTTCGGCTTCCTCGCCCAACTCGCCATCCCCGCCCTGTACGCGTACGTCTCCGAGCTGTACCCGACGGAGCTGCGGGCCAGCGGCTTCGGCTGGGCCTCCTCGGTCAGCCGGGCGCTCACCGGTTTCGCCCCGCTGCTCTTCGGCTCGGTGCTGTGGCCGCTGCTCGGCCTGCCGCTGACGTTCGCGGTGCTCGGCGCGGCCGTGCTCCTCGCCGTCGGCTGGATGGCCGTGGCGGCGCCGGAGACGAAGGGCCGGGAGCTGGACGACACGGACCAGGACGGCTCTCAACCGACACCGCGACAGGAAAACCAGGGAGACCAGGAGAACCATGAAACCAGCCCCCTTCGGCTATCACAGGGCTCGTGACGTCGACGGCGCCACGCGGCTCCTGGCCGAGCTCGGCGACGACGCGAAGGTCATCGCCGGCGGCCAGAGCCTGGTCGCCATGATGAACTTCAGGCTCGCGCGGCCCGGTCACCTGGTCGACATCGCCGGACTGCGTGAACTCCACGGGATGCGCCGTGACGCCACGGGCGCCCTGCACATCGGGGCGCTCACCACCCATCACACGGTGGAGAGCGACCCGGAGGGTGTGCTCGGTCACGAGTTCGCGGTGCTGCGCGAGGCCATGCGGTGGATCGGGCACCTGCCCATCCGTACGCGGGGCACCGTCGGCGGCAGCATCGCGCACGCCGACGCGACCGCCGAATGGTGTCTGCTCGCCCTCGCGCTGCGGGCGGAGTTCGTGGCCCGCGGTCCGCGCGGCGAGCGCCGGATCGCGGCCGGGGACTTCTTCCTCGGCTACTACACCAGCGTGCTCGACCCCGACGAACTGCTCGTCGAGATCGTCTTCCCGCGCCCCGCCCCGCACGCGGCGCTCACCGAGTTCGCCGAGCGCCAGGGCGACTTCGCGCTGGTCGCCGCGGCCGTCGACCTGGATGTGGAGGGCGGTTCGGCGCACGGCGGCCGGGTCGCACTCGGCGGGGTCGCTGCCTCGGTGGTCCGGGTGCCGGAGGCGGAGGCGGTACTCACGGGCGGCGGCACCTTCGCCGACTGCGCGGAGGCCGCGGCCGGCGCCGTCGAGCCCCCGTCGGACGCCTCGGGCAGCACGCACTACCGCAAGCAGCTCGTCCGCACGCTGGTCCTGCGTGCCTGTGAGGAGGCGATGAGCCGATGACACATCCGGCAGACACCACGGGGCAGTTGACCGGCCGGTCGGTGGCACGCCGCGAGGACCCGCGGCTGCTGTCCGGGCGCGGCCGGTTCGTCGACGACATCGCGCTGCCCGGCATGCTGCACGCCCAGTTCGTGCGCAGCACGGTCGCGCACGGCGAGCTGGCCTCCGTCGATCTGACGGCGGTGCGCGAGGTGCCGGGCGTGGTCGCGGCCTACACGGCCGAGGACCTGGACCTCACCGACATCACGGCCGAACTCGGCCGCCCGCGCACGGAGTTCGTGCCCACCGCGATGCCGGTGCTCGCCCGCGACCGGGTCCGCTACGTCGGCGAGCCCGTCGCCATCGTGGTGGCTCGGGACGCGTACGCGGCGGAGGACGGCCTGGAGGCGGCCAAGGTCCGCTACACGACGCTGCCTCCCGTGACCTGTGAGGACGAGGCCCTGGAGCCCGGCGCCCCGCTCGTCCACGAGGAGGCCGCGCGCAACACCCTCGTCGATGTGTCGTTGTTCGCCACGGACGGCATCGACGAGGTCTTCGACACCGCGGACTGTGTCGTGCGGGTCGAGTCCCGGACCGGCCGGCAGAACGCGCTGCCGCTGGAGACACGCGGCGCCGTCGCCCACTGGGACGACCGGGAGGAGCAGCTCGTCCTCAACACCTGCACCCAGGTCCCGCACCAGGTGCGGACGGTGGCCTCGCGCTGTCTGCGCCTGGACGAGCGGGCGGTGCGGGTCGTCGTGCCCGACATGGGCGGCGGCTTCGGCCAGAAATGCGTGGTGGGCCGCGAGGAGATCGCCGCCGCTGCCGCCGCGCTGCGGCTGCGCCGGCCGGTGAAGTGGATCGAGGACCGCAAGGACGCGCTGTCCGCCTCGTTCCTCGCCCGCGAGCAGCACTACGACGTGCGGGCCGCCTTCGACGCCGACGGACGCATCCTGGGGCTCGACGCGGACGTGGTGTGCGACATGGGCGCGTACTCCTGCTACCCGTTCACCGCCGGCATCGAGCCACTGATGGCGTCGGCGGAGATGCCCGGCGTCTACAAGGTGCCCGCCTACCGGGTGCGCGGCCGGGCGGTCACCACCAACAAGGCGCCCACCGCCCCGTACCGCGGGGTGAGCCGTCCGCAGTACGTGATGGTGATGGAGCGTCTCTTCGAGCGCGCCGCCCGGGAGTTGGGCCTCGACGCGGTCGAGCTGCGCCGCCGCAATGTCATCACCGAGTTCCCGTACACGGGCGTCAACAACATCACGTACGACCCGGGCTCCTACCTGGAGTCGCTGAACCTGTGCGAGCGGCTCGTCAAGGACGAGGGCTGGTACGAGAAGCAGGCCGCCGCCGCGGCCGAGGGGCGGTTCCTCGGCATCGGGTACTCCTGCTTCAGCGAGCGCACCGGCTACGGGTCCACGGCCTTCGCCCAGCGCAAGATGCAGGTGGTCCCCGGCTTCGACATCTCCGAGGTGCGGATGGACACCAGCGGGGCGGTCACCGTCACCAGCGGCACGATGAGCCACGGGCAGAGCCACGAGACGACGCTCGCACAGATCGCGGCGGACGAACTCGGCCTGGAACTCGGCAAGGTGAAGCTGCATCAGGGCGACACCGACCGGATCACGTACGGGTACGGCACCTTCGCCAGCCGCTCCGTCACCATCGGCGGAAGTGCGGTGCGGCTCGCCGCGGCCAAGCTCGGCGAGAAGCTGCGCCGGATCGCGGCGGCACTCTGGGAGACCGGCGCCGGCGAGGTGGAGATCACGCGCGGAGGTGTGCGGCGCGCGGACGGCACCGTCCTCACGTACGAGGAGCTGGCCGACATCGCGTACCTGCGCGCCCACCTGCTCCCCCGTGACATCGAGCCGGGGCTGAGCGCCACCGCCACCTTCGACGTGTTCAACGACGGCACCTTCTCCAACGCCACCCACGCGGTCGTCGTCGAACTCCACCAAGGCACCGGGCAGGTGGAGATCCTGCGGTACGTGTGCGTGGAGGACTGCGGCGTCGCCATCAACCCGCAGGTCGTGGAGGGGCAGTGCCGGGGCGGCATCGCCCAGGGCATCGCGGGCGCGCTCTTCGAGCAGGTGACGTACGACGCGCAGGGCGAGCCCTCGGCGACCAGCTTCATGGACTACAAGGTGCCGACCGCCCACGAGATCCCCGACGTGCTCATCCACCACCTCGAAACACCGTGCGCGTTCAACGAGACCGGTGCCAAGGGCGCGGGCGAGGGCGGCACCATCGGCGCGCCCGCCGCGGTCCTCAACGCCGTGAACGACGCGCTGCGCCCCACCGGCGTGGAACTGGATCACACCCCCGTGACGCCGGAGACCGTGCACCGCGCCCTGAACCTGGAGCCCTCCGCATGACCACCACCCCGGACAACCTGCTGCTGCTCACGCTGAACGTCAACGGCGAGGAGCACGAGGTGATCACCGAGCCGCGCCGCACGCTCGTCGACGTGCTCCGCCACGATCTGCGGCTGACCGGTACCCATGTCGGCTGCGAACACGGCATCTGCGGGGCCTGCACGGTCCTGGTCGACGAGCGGCCCGCGCGGGCCTGCCTGATGTTCGCCGCGCAGGCCGAGGGCGCCCGGATCCGCACGGTCGAGTCCCTCGCGGACCCGTCGACCGGTGAACTGGGCGATCTGCAACGCTCGTTCACCGAGCACCACGGCCTGCAGTGCGGCTTCTGCACACCCGGTTTCCTGATGCTCGCGGACGGGTTCCTCGCCGAACGCCCGGAGGCGACCAAGGAGGAGATCCGGGAGGTCGTGGCCGCCAACCTGTGCCGGTGCACCGGCTACCAGACCATCGTCGAGGCCATCGGCTCCTGCGCCACGGCCCGCCGCGCCGGCTGCGCCAAGACCTGCACCGCGAACGAGGAGACAGCATGCAGCTGACCAACACCGTCGTCGTCAACGCCGCCCCGGACGCGGTGTTCGCGCTCGTCAGCGACGTGGAGAAGGTGGCGTCCTGCATGCCGGGCGCGACGCTGGACGGCCGGGACGGCGATGCCTGGCGCGGCACCGTCAAGGTCAAGGTGGGCCCGATCGGTGCCGCGTACGCGGGGACGGTGCGGTTCCTGGAGGTCGACGCGGAGAAGCGCCGGCTGCGGGTGCACGCCAGTGGCGCCGACACCCACGGCAACGGTGACGCCGAGGCCGAGGTGGTCCTGGACATCGAGGAGGCGCCGGAGGGTGCGCGCCTCCAGCTGAGCACCGATCTGCTGATCCGCGGGAAGCTGGCCCAGTTCGGCAAGGGCGCGATCGCCACGGTCTCGGACCGGATCCTTCAGCAGTTCGCGCAGAACCTCGGGAACCTGCTCCTCGGCCAGGAGCCCACCACCGGCGCGGTCCCCGCCGCGGCCACCCAGTCCAAGACCTCGACCGCCGCGCCCGCACCCGCCGAACTCGACGGCCTGTCGCTCGTCGCGGGGCCCCTCCTGGCCAAGTACGGCCCGGTCGCCGCGGGCCTCGCCGTCGGGCTGTTCCAGGGCTGGATGCTCGGGAAACTGCGGGCCCAGTCGGCCCAGCTGAAGGACCTGCGCCGCCAACGGTGACGCGTGCGTACGGTCATCTGCCGTACGCCGCCGCCTCCCGCGCCGCCGTCCGCAGCAGCGGCACCATGTCGTGGAGTTCCTCGCGGCCGGTGAGGACGACGGTGGCGCCGAGGGAGAGGGCGAGCTGGGGCGGCCCGCCGTCCGGGTCGGTGGCGGGGACGCACACGGCGATGGAGCGGACCCCGCGCTCGTTCTCTTCCTCGGCCTCCGCCCAGCCGAGCTTCCGGACGCGGTCCAGTTCGGCCCGCAGCTCGTCCGGGTCACTGATCGTGTTGGGCGCGCTGCGCGGCAGCGGTCCCGCGAGCAGGCGCTCCCGGTCGGCCTCGGTCCTGGCGGCGACGAGGGCCTTGCCCATCGACGTGGCGTGCCACGGGTTGCGGGTGCCCTCGTCGCTGCGCAGTTGCAGGTGCTGGCTGCCCTGCACGGAGCGGACGAGGAGGACCTGGTCGCCGTCGAGGATGCCCGCGATGACGACCAGTCCGGTGCGCTCGGCCAACTGCCGCATGGGGCCGAGCAGATGGTTGTACCCGGCCGGGGTGCGGTGGAAGCCGTGCGCCAGCTCCAGGGCGCGCAGTCCGAGCGCGTAGGTGCGGGCGCTGGGGTCGTGGACGACGAAGCCCTCTTCGGTCATCCGGGCGAGCAGCCGGTGGGCGCTGCTCACCGGCAGCTCCGCGGCGCGCGCGGCGGCGCTGACGCCGAGCCCCTCGGGGTGCCGGGAGAGCGTGGTCAGCAGCCTGAGCCCCCGGCCGAGCATGTCATCCGCCATCGTTCACGCCCTCCCCCACCTGTGGTTTCGTCGCCGAGTCGGTTGCCCGGTCGCTGCCGAAGCTTACGCGGCGTGCGTCTCGCCGACCTTGGCAGCCGCTTCCTCGAGCGCCTTGGGCCGCCGTACGAAGGCCATCAGCGCGGCCGAGACGAGCGTGCCGATCGCCATGACGGCGAAGGCCCCCATGTCACCCATGGAACTGCCGCGGATCCAGCCGACGAGGTACGTGCCGACGAACGAGCCGAGGGCGCCGAAGGAGTTGACGAGGGCGACGGCCGCGCCGGAGACGTTCTTGGGCGCCTGGTCGGCGACGAGCGCGAAGTAGGGGCCGTAGGGCGCGTACAGGCACAGGCCGGCGACGATCAGGAGCACGAAGGACATCGCGAACGAGGAGTGCGCGAGGTAGGAGCCGTACAGCGTGACGGCCGCGACCACCAGCCAGGGCCAGATCGCCACGCGGCGCCGGCCGCTGCGGTCGGAGAGCTGGGAATTGACGAGCATCGCGATCGAGGCGAAGAGGTACGGGACCGCGGAGAGCAGCCCCGTGGCGCCGATGCCCTGCCCCGAGGCCTCCTTGATGATGGAGGGCAGCCAGAACACGAAGCCGTACACGCCGATCGACCAGCAGAAGTACTGGGCGGCCAGGATGAGGACGGGGCGCGAGGAGAGCACCTTGCGGTACTCGGCGGTGCGGGCCACGGCGACGGTCGGCTCCTTGGCCAACTCCGCTTCCAGCTCGGCCCGTTCGTTCTCGGCAAGCCATCCGGCCTCCTCGGGGTGATCCTTGATCATCTTGAGGCAGAGCAGGCCCCACAGCACGGCAGGGAAGCCCTCGATGATGAACATCTCGCGCCAGCTGGTGGCCTCGATGAGCAGCCCGGAGACGGCGGAGAGCCACATCACGGTGACGGGGTTGCCCAGGATCAGGAAGGTGTTGGCGCGGCCGCGCTCGCGCTGGGTGAACCAGCGGCCGAGCAACATCACCATCGACGGCATCACGGCACCCTCGACCACGCCCAGCAGGAAGCGGACGGCGACGAGGAGTGTCGGGCTGTGCAGGAGGCCCTGGACGGCGGCGAGCAGTCCCCAGGCGATGGTCGAGTACGCGACGAGGCGGCGGGCGCTGCGGCGTTCGGCGTAGATGGTGCCGGGGATCTGGAAGAAGAAGTAGCCCAGGAAGAAGGAGGCGGCGACCAGCGCGTCCATGCCGCTGGACATGTGGAGGTCATCGGCCATGCCGCCGGCCGAGCCGATCGAGTAGTTCGAGCGGTCCAGATACGCCAGCGAGTAGGTGACGAACGCGATCGGGATCATGTGCTTGGTCCGCGTGGACGACCAGAATCCACTGCCGCGTGCGGCGCGGGACGACGTCGCTGTCATCCGTCACACCTCCTGTTTTCCGTGAGGGTTTTCCGAGACACTTTTCCGTGGGGCGGAAAGTGTTCTGTGGGACGGAAAGACGTTAGGGTCGGGACGTCGTCAGGTCAACAGCCTTGACGCAGCCGTGATTTGCCGCGCTTCGGACAATGCCGCCAGGAAAGGTGCATGTATGCCCAACCATGACTCCACCCGCATGTCCCCCCACATCGGCGGCCGTTCCGAGGCACCGGACGTGCTGGTGCCCTGGCCCGGACTCGACCGCGCGCACGGCCCGTGGCCGGACGGTGTGCGCGTGCATGTGTGGGACGGGGTGTCTCCGGTCGGGCTCGACGCGGAGCAGCTCGCCCGGATCGGCTACTGGGTGATGCCGTACGCGACGCCCGAGGCCACGAAGCTGCTCCCTGAGCTCCCGGGGCTGCGCGCCGTGCAGTCGTTGAGCGCCGGCGTGGAGAAGCTGCGGCCACTCCTTCCCGAGGGGGTGGCGCTGCACAACGGGCGCGGGCTGCACGACGCGAGCGCCGCCGAGCACGCCCTCGCGCTCACGCTCGCCGCGCAGCGCGATCTGCCGCGGTGGGTGCGCGATCAGGACGGGGGCCGCTGGGAGCCGCACTTCACGCGTTCCCTCGCGGACTCGCGGGTGGCGATCGTGGGCTACGGGTCCATCGGCGCGGCGCTCGAACAGCGGCTGCTCGCGTGCGAGGCGACCGTCGTGCGCGTGGCCCGCCGCGCCCGCCCGGAGAGCGACGTGCACGCGGTCACGGACCTTCCGGAGCTGCTGCCCACGGTGGACATCGCGGTGCTCGTGCTGCCGGAGAATCCCTCCACGGTGGGCCTGTTCGGCGCGGCCGAACTCGCCGCGCTCCCGGACGACGCGCTCGTCGTCAACATCGGCCGCGGCCGCACCCTGGACCCCGACGCCCTGCTCGCCGAGGCCCGCACCGGCCGGCTCCGCGCAGCCCTCGACGTCACATCCCCCGAGCCGCTCCCCGCCGACCACCCGCTGCGCGCGCTGCCGGGTGTCCTCATCACGCCGCACGTGGGCGGAGGCTCGGCGGCGTTCCGGCCGCGCGCCGAGCGCCTGATCGTCGAGCAGGTACGCCGCTGGGCGGGCGGCGAGGCGCTGGTCAACGAGATGGAGTAGGCCTCGGCCGCGGCGCCGTTCGCGTCACTACCCGTTCACGCGGTTTCAGTGATCGTCTTGAGCTGGTTGATCGCGGTCATGGCGTTGGGCCAGCCCGCGTAGAACGCCAGGTGGGTGATGGCCTCGGACAGTTCCTCGACGGTCAGGCCGTTCTCCAGGGCGACGCCGAGGTGGTAGCCGAGCTGCTCGCCGCGGTAGAGCGCCGCGAGCACGCTGACGGTGACCAGGCTGCGGTCGCGGGGCGAGAGGCCCGGCCGCTCCCAGACGTCGCCGAACAGGACGTCGTTGGTGACCTCGACGAGCTTCGGGGCGATCCCGGCGAGCTCCTGCGGGGCGGACTGCTTGGGCATGTTCCTTCTCCTCCATATGGTGACGTGACTGCCGATGTCGAGGAAACCGCAGGTCACGAGGGTGGAGAAGGTCCTGTCGTTACGGGTACTGACAGGACCCCCCACATGTGTCCGAGCCGTCCTAGCCTGGAAACGTGAGCACCGAGAGCGACATCCGCGAGTTCCTGGCCTCCCGACGCGCCAAGATCACCCCGCAGCAGGCGGGGCTGCCCGCGTTCGGCGGGAATCGGCGGGTGCCGGGGCTGCGCCGCGAGGAGGTGGCGATGCTCGCGGGGGTGAGCATCGACTACTACGTGCGGCTGGAGCGCGGGCACCTGGCCGGCGCCTCCGAGGAGGTCCTCGACGCCCTCGCGCGCGCCCTCCAGCTCGACGACGCCGAGCGCGCGCACCTGTACGACCTGGCACGCGCCGCCGCGAAGCGCCCCGCCCGCCGCTCCAGGCGCAGCCGCGGCCCCCTGCCGGACAGCGTGGTGCGTGTGCTGAACTCCATGAGCGACTGCCCGGCCTTCATCCGCAACGGCCGCCTGGACATCCTCGCCGCCAACCCGCTGTGCCGCGCCCTCTACGGCCCGCTCTACGCCGACGTGTCCCGGCAGCCGGTCAACATCGCCCGCTTCCAGTTCCTCGACCCGGCGGGGCGCGACTTCTTCCCCGAGTGGGAGGAGTCGGTGAACACCACGGTGTCCCTGCTGCGCACCGAGGCCGGGCGGGCTCCCGGCGACAGTGAGCTGACCGGCCTGATCGGTGAACTCGTCACCCGCAGCGACGAGTTCCGCGTGGCGTGGGCCAAGCACAACGTGCGCCTGCACCGCACCGGCCGCAAGTCCTTCCGCCACCCCGCCGTCGGCGAGCTCACCCTGGACTTCGACGCCATGGAGCTCCCCGCCCAGCCGGGCCTCACCCTCACCGCGTACAGCAGCGCCCCGAACACCCCCGACCAGGACAAGCTGCGGTTGCTGGCGGCGTGGGCGGCGACACCGGAGACACCGGTCGAGCAGTAGCGACACCAGCGCGCCCCACCCAGGGTGGCACCACTCACACCTCGAACATACCCCCGGGGGTAGTCATGTACGGTGAATGACATACCCCCCGAGGGTAAGGCTTCCGGGCGCTTCGCAGCGAAGGAGCCGTCACCGGAGGCCCGGCGTGAGCGCAGGCCGCCCCGCTCAGCCCTCCAGACCCGCGTTCAGCAGCCGTCCCAGCGGCTTGCGGGCGGCGATCAGCGCGAGGCCGAGCCCGATGCCGCACACGGCCGTGATGGTGAAGTACGAGGCGTTGTCGATCGCGGTGAACAGTTGGCCGAGCAGGCCCGCGAGCGAGGACCCCAGGGCGAGCGTGAGGAAGTTGAGGCCGACCATCTGGGAGCGGAAGGTCGACGGGCCGATACGGGTGGCGAGGGAGAGCCCGATGGGGCCGACGAAGACCTCCGAGGAACCGGCCGCCGCCATGAACACGAGGATGAGCAACAGCGGGATCTCCGCGTTCCCCGTGGCCTCGGACAGGATCAGCAGGAACAGGTAGGCGCAGCCGATCTGGGTCAGACCGATGGCGACCTTGGTCACCGGTCCGGGCTGGCGGTCGCCCATCCTGGTCCACAGGCGCGCGATCAGCGGCGTGATGAGCACGGCCGCCAGCGGGCTGACCGTGGTGATCCAGGCGACGGGGAAGGTCCAGCCGCCGATGTGCAGGTCGATGCGTTCCGTGATGAGGATCGAGATCGCGGTGAACTTCTGGAAGAGGAAGCCGAAGTAGATCCCGGAGGCCAGGAACAACGGCAGATAGCCGAGCACGCGGCGGCGCTCGTCGCGGCTGACCGTCTTCGAGGTGGTCATGGTCAGGAAGTAGACCGCGGCGGCCACGAGCGCGGACACCGTCACCACCGTGGAGAGGTTCTCCGCCCGCAGCAGCCCGGCGCCGACCGCGCCGGCGACCACCGCCAGGAAGCCGACCGCCACGAGCGCGGCCAGCGGCCGACGGCCCGCAGGGAGCGGGTTGTTGACGGTGTGGGCCCGCGCGGGCAGGTGCTTCATCGACACGAGGTACTGGACAAGGGCGCCGGCCATCCCGATCGCCGCGAGTCCGAAGCCGTAGTGGAAACCGAGCTCGTTCTGCGCGAGACCCGTGGTGAGCGGGCCGACCACCGCGCCGATGTTGATGGCCATGTAGAAGTACGTGAATCCGGCGTCGCGGTAGCGCTCGTCGGGGTGCTGGTCGAGGACGAAGCCCACGATCGAGGTGATGTTCGTCTTCAGGGCACCGGTGCCGAGCACGATGCACACCAGACCGGTGGCGAGCCCGGTGAGGCCAGGCGCGAACGCGAGCACCACGTGTCCCGCGGTGATGACCACGGCTCCGTACAGCACCATGTTCCGCGGGCTGACGAGCCGGTCGCCCAGCCAGGAGCCGAGGATCTGCGAGAGGTACACCGCGCCGCCGTACGCGCCGACGATGCCGGAGGCGACGGCCGGGTCGAGCGCGAGGCCGCCGTCGGCCACCTTGTACAGCAGGTAGAAGGAGAGGATGCCCTGCAGGCCGTAGAACGAATAGCGTTCCCACAGTTCGGTGAAGGCCATGCTCCACAGGCCGCGCCGCAGGGTGGGCGTCTCGCCCGGCTCCTGGTGGGTGTCCTGGTGAACCGCCGTGTGCGGGGCGGGCGTTCCGGTCATTCGCTGAGTCCTGCCAATCTCGAACCGACACGGGCGATGAGCGAGGTGCTGTGGGAGTGCCGCTTCTCCTCCCAGCGGTCGGCGACGCCGAACAGCCGGTACATCGCGTGGACGCCGATCCAGCGCAGCGGTTCGGGTTCCCAGCGGCCCGAGTCGTGGTCGTTCCACGGCAGCCGCGTCAGGTCGGTGTCCCGCCCCTCGGCGCGGTCCAGGAGGGTGCGGGCGGCGAGCTGGGTGGCCGTGACACCGTGCCCGGCGAAGCCGCGGACGACACCGATGCGGGTGGCCGGGTCGAAGGTGACACCGGCACACCAGTCGCGGGTGACACCGATCGCGCCGCGCCAGGCGTGGTCGACGGTGAACCGCACGTCGGGGAAGAAGAGCCGGATCCGCTCGCTCAGGGTGCGCACCGTGCGGGCGTCCACGCGGCCCTCTCCGGGTGTGCCGGAGTTGAACGCGTAGGGCGTGCCGCGGCCGCCGATGGCGATGCGGCCGTCCTCGGTGCGCTGGGCGTAGACGAAGGTGTGGGCGGCGTCGCCCAGGCACTCCCGCCCCTGCCAGCCGATCCGCTCCCACACGTCGTCGGGGAGCCGATTGGTCACGATCATCGAGGAGTTGACCGGGATGACCTCGCGGGCGCCGAGCGCGGGGACATCGCTGTCGACCTGTCCGGAATACGCTTCCAGGCACGTCAGGACGGTCGTGGCGCGCACGGTGCCGCGTGGCGTGGTGACGGCTCCGGGCGCGATGCGGGTGGCGCGGGTGTGTTCCAGGATGCGTACGCCCTTGGCGGTCACGACGTCGGCGAGTCCGTGGACGAGCTTGGCGGGGTCGACGCGCGCCGTGGTGCGGGTGTGCAGTCCGCCGAGCGCGGGGCCGATGGCGATGCGCTTCTTGACGGCTTCGGCGTCGAGGAGTTCGAGGTCGTCGGCGCGGTAGCCGCTCGCGAGGTCGGCGGCGTGGGTGCGTTCGAGGCGCTTCATCGCGGCGGGGGTGGTGGCGACGCGCAGGTGTCCGCCGCGGTGCTGGTCCGCCCTGATGCCCTCGTCGTCGAGGACGCGCAGGACGTCGTCGACGGCGCCGTCCATCGCGCGCTGGAAGTCGGCGACGGCGGCGGCGCCGTCCCGGCCCCGCTTGCGTGCGGCCTTCGCGTAGACGGCGCGGTTGCCGGGGATGAGCGGGGAGAGCCAGCCGCCGTTGCGGCCCGAGGCGCCGTAGCCGACCTCTTCGGCCTCGAGGACGGTGATCTTCGCGGTGGGGTTCCGCAGGGCGGCGTGGTACGCGGCCCAGAGGCCGGTGAGCCCGCCGCCGACGATGACGAAGTCCTGCGTGGCTGCCGGCAGTTGCTGATTGCGTTCAGGAGGGGTGCCCGCGATGCGGGACGCCTTCATCCAGTGCGATATCTCGCCGTTGCGGTGGGCGGTCGCGGGTTTCACGGGTGGCTCCTTCGTACGCTGTCGGGCGCTCTCAGTAGGTGGGTGGCGCCATCGCCCACAGGACCCTGGCCTCGTCCGTGCCCGTGGCCTCGGCGACGCGGTGGGGGTCGCTGCTGCGGTAGTGGATGGAGTCGAGGGCGGAGAGCCGATGGTGCTGGCCGCGCACCCACACGTCGACCTCGCCGGTCAGGACGAGCAGCAACTCCTCGGAACTGCCGTGGGTGTAGGGCTCGACGCCCGTGGAGCCACCGGCCGCGAAGTGGCCGAGGAGGACTTCGAGGTGGTCGAAGGCCCCGGGCGTGAGCTTGATCTTCGTGGCACCCTCGCCGAACGCCATCCCGTGGGTGTCACGGAACCGCAGGACGGGCCCGGACGCACTTCCGGCCTGGTCGAACAGGTCACCCACCGTCAGTTTCAGTACCTCGCACAGCCGTTGGAGCGTGCGCACGCTCGCGTTCGCCTGATCGCGCTCGACCTGCGAGAGGTACCCCTCGGTGAGGCCCGTCCGCTCGGCCACTTCCTTCAGGGTGAGATGCAGTGCCTTCCGCCGACGGCGCAGCCGTGCGCCGACCTCGGCCGGGGGGCCGGAGTGATCGTTCGCCATGGCCGGAACCTAACAAGCCTTTTCCGGTACAACAATGGGTTGTGCTGCCATCAATTTTTTCTTTACTGCACGGCCGTTTACTTGCCCACTGGGAAAGTCATGCGTAACTTTCCTCCTGGGAAAGTCGAGCGTGGACGGGAGGGCGAGACACGTGAGCACACCGGTGGACGCCGAACAGGCATGGAGAGACCTGCAGCGCATCCGCGTGCCGCAGGAGCGGGTGTACGACGAGGTGGAGCGGTCGGCGGCGGCCGGCTCGGGCAGCCCCTGGGGCACGGCCGTGATCATGTGGCTGTTCCTGGCCGGCCTGGGCCTCGAGCTGCCCGGGTGGGGCGTGGGCCTGGTCATGGCGGCGTACGTCGTGGTGCTGGGCGGGCTCGCCGTGCGCCATCAGCGGCGCAGCCGGGTGCGTCTGCACCACACCCGCTGCACATCCCGGATGTTCGCCACGTTCGTGGCGGGCGCGGTGGTGACCGGTGCGACGGTCCTGGTCTCCGGACGCCTGGTCGACTCGCTGGAGCCGCTGACCGGCAGCCTGATCCAGGCCACGGTGTCGGCGGCGGTGTTCGTGCTGTTCGTGGGGCCGACGAGCCGCTGGGCCGCCAGGTCCGCGCGGGTTCACGAGGCGCGGGCGACGGACATGGGGGCGGGCCGATGAGCGTTCCCGCGGGCTTCGACGAGCTGATCCATCCCGCCACCCGCCTTTCGGTGGTGTCCCTGCTCGCCGCGACGGAGTGGGCGGAGTTCTCCTTCGTCCGCGACAGCCTCTCGCTCAGCGACTCCGCGCTCTCCAAGCAGCTGCACACCCTTGAGGAGGCGGGTTACCTGGAGCTCCGCAAGGAGGGCGGTGGCCGCAACCGGCGCACCCGCGTGCGGCTGACCGACCGCGGGCGGACGGCCTTCGAGGGACATGTCTCGGCCCTGCGGGCGATCGTCGAGGGCGCCGGTTCGGCGGTCACCATGTCCACGGGGGCGGAGCGATGACCGCGGAGCACACACCAGGACACACCGTCGTCCGCGCCCGCGACATCACGATGACGTACGGCGACATCGACGTCCTGCACGGCGTGGACCTGGACATCCGGCGCGGCGAGGTCTTCGCGCTGCTCGGCCCCAACGGGGCGGGGAAGACGACCACGGTCGAGGTCCTGGAGGGCTTCCGGCGCCGTTCCGCGGGGGACGTGAGCGTGCTCGGCACGGACCCGGAGCACGGCGACGACGCGTGGCGGGCCCGCATCGGGCTCGTCCTGCAGTCGTGGCGCGACCACGGCCGCTGGCGGGTCGGCGAGCTGCTGCGGCACTTCGCCACGTACTACCCGGACCCGCGCGACCCGGCCGAGCTGCTGGCCCTGGTCGGCCTCACCGAGCAGGCAGACCGTCAGGTGTCCCGGCTGTCCGGCGGCCAGCGTCGGCGCCTCGACGTGGCGCTCGGCATCGTCGGCCGGCCCGAACTCCTCTTCCTGGACGAACCGACGACCGGTTTCGACCCTGAAGCGCGATACGAGTTCCATGCCCTGGTCGAGCGTCTGGCCCGCGACGAGGGGGTCACCGTCCTGCTGACCACGCACGATCTCGCGGAGGCCGAGCGGCTGGCCGACCGGATCGCCATGCTGGTCGGCGGCCGGATCCGGGCCTGCGGCACACCCGCGGAACTGGCCCGGCGGGCGGCCGCACGCGCCGAGGTCCGCTGGACGTCCGACGACGGCACACCACGCCGCGAGCGCACGGCGGATCCCTCGCAGCTCGTCTGGGACCTGCACCGGCACGCGTCGGGACCGATCGCCGATCTGGAGGTCCGGCGGCCGACGCTCGAGGACACGTATCTGCACATGGTGAACCTGGCGGCCGACGGCACGGACATCGGCGCGGAGCCGGACGGGGACGAGGAGGCACGGGCCGCATGAGAACAACATCACCCAAGAGGTCTCCCCTGGCGACCAGTTGGCGTGCCGGGCTCCAGCGCGGCGGTATCGAGCTGCGGCACCTGGCGCGCAACGGCAAGGAGCTGTCCGGACACGTGACCAACGTGGTCGTCGCGCTGATCGTCGCCGCCTACATCAGCAGCGACGTGCCGGGCACCGACACGCCCATGGCTCACCTGGTGGTGGCGGGATTCGCCGCGTACCTCCTCTTCCAGGTCGGTCTCGTCACGCTCCCGCAGATCCTCGTGACGGAGCGGGAAGAGGGTGCGTTGCTGCGGCTGCGGGCCACGCCCGGCGGGATTCCGGCGTACCTGGTCGCCAAGTGTCTGCTGATCGTGGCCGTTTCGGTCGCCACCCTGGCGTTGCTCCTGGCGTCCGCCGCGCTGCTGGCCGACGGTCCTGTGCCGCAGGGTCCTGGTGGCTGGCTGACGCTGGCGTGGGTCACGACGCTCGGGCTGCTGGCCGTCGTGCCGCTCGGCGCCGCCATCGGCGCGGTGCTGCCGAACCCCCGCGAGGCGCTGGCACTGATCATGCTGCCGGTGATGGGCCTCCTGATCACCTCCGGGGCGGTGTTCCCGATCACCGTGCTGCCCGTTCCCGTACAACAGGTGGCCTCGGTGTTCCCGCTCAAGTGGATGGCGCAGGGCCTGCGTTCGGCGCTGCTGCCCGATGCGGCGCGCGCCGCCGAGCCGGCCGGTTCCTGGGAGCTTCCCATGGTCGCCCTGGTCCTGACCGCCTGGGCCGTCCTCGGCTTCCTCCTCGCGATCCCCCTGCTGCGCCGCGCCGCCCGCCGCGAATCGGGCTCCCGGCTGTCGGAGCGGCATCGCAGGGCGGCTCTCCAGAGTTAGGACCTGCCGCGGCGGGGCTAGGGTGGCGGCCATGGAGACCGGAAAGCCGAGCAGGACCGCCACCGCCGTCGCGCGGGCCAGGGCGCAGCATCAGATGGTCGACGAGCCGCGGGTGTTCACCGACCCGTTCGCCGTCCGTGTCGTGGGGGAAGCGGCCCTGGGCGAGGGGGAGTTCGACGAGGGGCTCGATCCGGACTTCTTGCGCAGGCGGCGACTGTGGATCGCCGCGCGCAGCCGGTTCGCCGACGACACGGTGTCCGATGCCGTCGCCTCGGGGTGTCGGCAGGTGGTGGTCCTCGGCGCGGGGCTCGACACGTCCGCCCTGCGCAACACCCGCCCCGACGTACGGTTCTTCGAGGTCGATCACCCCGATACGCAGAGCTGGAAGCGGCACCGGCTGACCGAGGCCGGGATCGCGGTGCCGGACACCCTGACGTTCGTCCCGGTCGACTTCGAGTCCGCGACGCTCGCCGATGGGCTGGCCTCCGCGGGCTTCGACCGGGCGCGTGCGACGACGTTCGTCATGCTGGGCGTCGCGGCGTATCTGACGCTGCCCTCGCTGACCGCCACCTGGCGCTTCCTGGCCGGGCAGGGCGGCGGCGCGGTCCTGGTGATGGACTACCTCCACCCCGTGGCCGGTGCGGCGGCCGCGGCCCTGGACGAGCGATCCAAGCGCGTCGCGGCCGCCGGTGAGCCGTGGCTGTCCGCGTTCACGGCCGACGAGTTGCGTGCCGCGCTGATCGGCGCCGGTTTCTCCGCGGTCGAGGACCGGTCCGCAGCCGAGGTCCTGTCGCACTACCTGGACAGGACCGTGACGGACTCGGTGGGGTCGGGCCACCTGGTGCGTGCCACGGTGGCCTGAGGCACGGCGCCCCCGTCGCGGCAGAAGCTGAGTGTCCGGTAGAGCGTGGCGGCGCCGGCCAGTTCCGTACAGGCCCGGGACGCCGCCGTCGTGCGGTGCGGGCAGGCGGGGTCGCGGGCGTCGAGCAGGATGCCCAGCGTCGTGCCGCTGTGGCCGACCACGACGCCGAGGCCGCCCACGTCGCGGCAGATGTCCCGCATCGGCTCCAGCCACCGCTTGGGACTCACCGCCTGATTGCGGAGCGCGCTGCGGGTCGCGATGTCACCGACCGTCTCCAGGTCGCCCTGCCGCACCGCCGTGGTGAGCCGGTCGAGGAGGCTCGCGTACGCGCCCCGGTCCGCGGCCGTGAACGGTTTCGGGGCCCGGTTGAAGTCCACGGTGTCGACGACCCCGCCCTCGTCGACCCCCACCACGGTCATCCGCGGCAGCGACCCCAGCGTGGCGCGCAGCCGCACCGTACGGTGGTGATAGGCCACGATCGCGGGGTACAGCACCCCGTCGGTGGGTTCGATACGGGCCAGGTAGCGCTCGATCCGGCGCGGCGGCATCGGGAGGCCCAGCGCCCGCCCCACCGCCCGCGCCGTCGCGACGAGGTCGGCCGACGAGCTGGCCAGGCCCTTGCCCTCGGGGATCGCGCTGCGGACGGTGAGCTGCCCGCCCGCGGGGAGTCCCGCGTCCGCGCAGATCATCCGCACCAGCCGCAGCGCCTTCGTCTTGTGCGCCGGCCGGACCTGCGGCTCCGCGCGGCGCGGGTCCGGGCGGAAGACGACCCGGGTCCAGCGGGCCACCGGCAGGGTGACGAGGAAGTCGCCGTCGGCTTCGGGCAGTTGCCCCTGGAGCAGCTCCCCGAAGGTTCCGAACGCGGTCCCGGCACCCACCGCGCCCGGCAGGACGGAGAGCTGTGACCGCTCCCCTGCTTCATCGATCGACTTCACGCAGTTCCTCTCCCCTGGACTCACGGACGTCACACTATCGCAATTGACAATCGTTTTCGTTTAATGCTTCTCTCTCCCCTGTCGAAGCAGAGCCAGGGGAAGGGTTCACTGTGGACGAACACATAGCGGAAGCGGTCAAGGAGCCCCATCTCATAGGGCTGGAGCGGGACTTCACGTGTCTGCGCTTCGAGTCCATGAAGATCTACTCGGCGCTCGGCGCGGTGCGCCACCTCCTCGAGCAGGGGAGGATCGAGCCGGGCGACACACTCATCGACAGCTCCAGCGGCATCTACGCCCATGCGCTGGCCCTCGCGTGTCACCGCTACGGGCTGAAGTGTCACATCGTCGGCTCGACGACCGTGGACCGCACGCTGCGCGTCCAGTTGGAGATCCTGGGCGCGACCCTCGAACAGGTACGGCCCTCGCAGAACCTCCGCCTCGACCAGGAGCTGCGCGTGCGCCGCGTCGGGGAGATCCTCGACGCCAACCCCTCGTTCCACTGGATGCGCCAGTACCACGACGAGATCCACTACTACGGCTACCGCGACGTGGCCACCAGGCTCGACAAGGAACTGCCCGCCGGTCCCGTGGCGTTGACCGGCGGTGTCGGATCCGGCGCGTCCACCGGCGCCCTGGCCACCTACCTGCGGGAAGCGGGGCGCGAGGTACACCTGGTCGGCGTGCAGCCCTTCGGCAGTGTCACGTTCGGCTCGGAGCATGTCTCGGACCCTGACATGATCATCGCCGGGATCGGCAGCGCCATCGAGTTCCGCAACGTCCGGCACGCGCTCTACGACCGCGTCCACTGGATCGACTTCGACTCCGCCCTGTCCGGCGCGGTCGACCTGCTGCGGACGAGCGGCATCTTCGCCGGGCTCTCCGCGGGCGCCGCGTACCTGGCCGCCCGCTGGGAGCGCGAACGGCAGGTCGGGGCGGCCAGTCACGTCTTCATCGCCGCCGACACCGGTCACCGGTACGTCGAGGGCGCCTACGCCGAGCACCGCCGGGCCCGCCCGTTGAGTGAGCTCGCGCCCCGCGAGATCGGCTCGCTCGACGAGCTGAGCCTGCCGTGGTCGGCGATGTCCTGGCCCCGGGTTCCGGCGCCTGCCGACCTGCGCGGCGCGGGCTCCGCGGCCGCCTGACACATCTGCCGCTGAACCACCCACCGAACACCCACCAGAACCCATCAGAGAGAACCGACATGTCTCACCAGGCGCCGCACACGGTGGCCGAACTGACCGATGCCGTACTGGCCGGAGCCATGGGCCCCGACCCCGACGGCACGAACGTCACCAGCGCCTTCTGGCTCTACCACACGACCCGCCTCGCCGGCGGGCCCGTGACGTACCACAACCACTACCTGCTGCTACGGGCCGGCGCCGCCTTCGGCGCGTGCTCCTTCGAAGCGGGCGAACTGACGCCGGACTTCTGCGAGAACGCCTCCGGTCACTCCCTCGGCACCCTGCTCCGCAGCGAGTCCACACCGGTGCGGATCGCCGCGCTCGACGCGTATCTCGCGGTGACCGCGCCGCACCGGGAGGCGAAGGCCGAGACCGTCGTGCTGCCCGCGGGGACGCCCGAGGTCAGGGCGCAGGCGCGCGACGCGGCCATCGCCGGGCTCCTCGACATCGAACCGGGCGCGAAGGTGGCGCTGATCGGGGTCGTCAATCCCCTGGTCGCGGCGATCCGCGAGCGCGGCGGCGAGTGTCTGCCCTGTGACCTCAACCTGCAGACCACGCAGTGGGGCGACCCCGTCACCGACGACATGACCGAGGTCCTGGAGAAGGCCGACGCGGTGGTCGCCACCGGCATGACGCTCAGCAACGGCACCTTCGACCTCATCCTCGGGCACTGCCGCGACCAGGGGGTCCCGCTGGTGATGTACGCGCAGAGCGGGAGCGCCGTGGCCCGTGCGTTCCTGGGCTCGGGGGTCACCGCGCTGAACGCGGAGCCGTTCACGTTCTCACAGTTCAGCGCGGACGAGACGCCGATGTACCGGTACCGCGCCGGGGCCGCCACGTGAGCGCCGACACCTCCAACTCCGTCGCGGCGCACGACCGCTCGCCCAACGATCCGATCCCCGGCGACCTGGCCATGACGCGGGCGCTGTGGCCGCTGCTGCTCGCCTCCGCGGTCGGCCTGCTGCCCTTCACCGTCTTCAGTACGTACCTGGTGCCCATCGCCGACGGGGCCGGCCGGGACGTCGCCACCGTGGGCGGGCTGCGCGGGCTCGGCGGTGTCGCCGCGCTCGCCGTGGGCATGGCCCTGGCCCCGCTGATCGACCGGGTGCCCAGGGCCCGGGCCGCGGCCGCGGGGCTCGCCCTGCTCGGCGTCGCCGCGGCGCTCGGCGCGAGCGGGGACTTCCTCCTGGTGGCCGCCTTCTGTCTGCTGACCGGGGCCGCCACCGCCGTCCTCAACCCGGCGCTCGCCGCTGCCGCCGCCGACCGGTTCGGCGACGGCAGGGCGGCGGGTCGGGCCGCCACGCTCGTCTCCGCCACCACATCGATGACGGCCATGCTGGCCGCCCCGCTCATCGCGCTGCCCGCGATGCTGTGGGGCTGGCAGGGCGACCTCGTCGCGGTCGCCTGCCTCTCCGTGCTGCTCGCCGGCGCGCTGCTGGTCCGCGGCCGGGCCGACGGTTCGGCGCGGACCACGCAGGACACCGAGGAGCGACGGCCCGGCTACTTCGCCTCGTTCAGGTTGCTGGCCGCCGTGCCCGGCGCGGTGCCCCTGCTGCTGGTGTCGGTGCTGCGCACCTCCGTGTTCATGGGCTATCTCGCCTACTTGGCGGCGTACTACGACGACCGGTTCGACCTGCACCCCGAGGTCTTCTCCCTGGTGTGGACGCTGAGCGGTGCCTCGTTCTTCGTGAGCAATCTGCTCACCGGGCGGGTCACCAACGCGGAGAACTCCCGTGTGGCGACCGAGCGGCTCCTGGCTCTCGGTGTGGCGGTCGCGCTGGTCAGCGCCGTCGGGTTCTGGTTCACGCACTGGCTGCCGCTCGCCCTGGCGCTCACGTCGCTGCACGCCGCCGCGCACGCGGTGGTGGCGGCCTGCGCCGTCAGCCTGCTGGTGCGGCGCTGCGGTCCGCTGCGCGGCACCGCGCTCAGCCTCAACTCCGCGGGGCAGAGCCTCGGTGTGTTCGCCGGTGCCGCCCTCGGCGGGGCCGGGCTCGCGGTGGCCGGGTATCCGGGGATCGCCGCCGCGTTCGGGGCGCTGCTCGCCGTCGCGCTCGGCGCGGCGTGGCTCGTGCTGCGGCGCGGTCCCGTCAAGGACGAGGCGTGATGCGTCGACTCGAGTCCCGTAGCGGACTGTTGCTCGTCTGCGTCGCCCTGTTCGGGGTGCTCGTCGTGTCCGTCGTCGTCGCCATCGGGCTCGGCCCGGCGACGGTGACGCCCGGCGAGACCGGGCGCTATCTGTGGGCCGCGCTGAGCGGCGGGCGGATCGTGGCCGCGGAGGAGAGCACGTACCAGATCGTCTGGCAGATCCGCACCCCGCGCGTGCTGCTGGCCGCGCTCGTCGGGGCCGGTCTGAGCGCCGTCGGTGTGGCCATTCAGGCGCTGGTGCGCAACGCGCTCGCCGACCCGTTCGTCCTGGGGGTCTCCTCGGGGGCCTCCGTGGGCGCGGTCGCCGTCAAGGTCAGCGGCGCGCTCGCCGCGCTCGGTATCTACGCGATGTCGGCGGGGGCCTTCCTCGGCGCCGTGGCCGCGTCGGTCCTGGTGTACGCCGCCGCGTCACGGCGGGGCGTGCTGTCGCCGCTGCGGCTCGTGCTGACCGGTGTCGCGATGGCGCTCGGTTTCCAGGCGGTGATGAGCGTCATCGTCTATCTGGCGCCGGACAGCGAGGCCACGTCGACGGTCCTGTACTGGACGATGGGCAGCTTCGGCGCCGCGACGTGGGGTGTGCTGCCGGTCGTCGCGGCGGCCGTCCTGCTGGGCGCCCTCGTCCTGCACCGCAGCAGCCGCACCCTCGATGTGCTCGCGCTCGGCGACGAGACCGCCGGGAGCCTCGGCATCGGCCCGGACCGGCACCGCAAGGCGCTGCTGCTCCTGGTGTCCCTGGTGACCGGCGTGCTGGTGGCGGTCAGCGGTGCCATCAGCTTCGTGGGTCTGGTCATGCCGCATCTCGTGCGGATGGCCGTGGGTGCCTCCCACCGGCTCGTGCTCGCGGTGGCCCCGCTCGCCGGAGCGGTGTTCATGGTCTGGGTCGACCTGGCGTCGCGCACGCTGGTCGCCCCGCGCGAGCTGCCGCTCGGTGTCATCACCGCGCTCATCGGAGTGCCCGTCTTCATCACGCTGATGCGCCGCAAGTCCTATATGTTCGGAGGGCGTTGAGATGGATCTGGAGCTCGACGGCCTGACCGTCGTCACCGACGGCGCCACCCTGGTGCGCGAGCTGTCCCTGCACGTCCCGGACGGCCGGGTCGTGGGCCTGGTCGGTCCGAACGGCAGCGGCAAGTCCACCGCCCTGCGCTGTGTGTACCGCGCGTTGCGGCCCACCGCGGGCACGGTCCGTGTCGGCGGCGACGACCTGAGCCGGCTCACCATGCGGGCCGGCGCCCGTGCCGTCGCCGCGCTCACCCAGGACGGCACCGTCGACCTCGACTTCACCGTCTCCGAGGTCGTCGCCCTGGGCCGCACCCCGCACCTGAAGGGCAATCAGCAACTCAGCTCACACGAACGCGAGTTGTGCGAGCGGACCATGGACCGGCTCGGCATCGGCCACCTCGCCCGGCGCGGCGTCCTCACCCTGTCCGGCGGGGAGCGGCAGCGCGTCCTCGTGGCCCGCGCCCTCGTCCAGGAACCGGAGATTCTCGTCCTCGACGAGCCGACGAACCATCTGGACATCCGCCACCAGGTCGAACTGCTCTCCCTGCTGCGCGACTCCGGCCTGACCGTCCTCGTCGTCCTGCACGACCTCAACCTGGCCGCGGCGGCCTGCGACCGCCTCGGCGTCCTGAGCCGGGGACGCCTGGTCACCTCCGGCACGCCCAAGGACGTGCTCACACCGGAGCTCGTCGAGGACGTCTTCGGTGTCGGCGCCAGCGTCGTGCCCCACCCGCTGACCGGCGACCCGCAGTTGCTCTACACCCTGACCCCGGCCCCAGAAGGAAGCCCCCAGCCATGCCCGTGACCCGACACACCGTCCTCGGCTGCGCCCTCGCCGCCACCGCGCTCGTCACCACCGCGTGCGGAGCCGATGTCGCCTCCGACGATCCCAAGGCGGCGCGGAAGTCCACCGTCAACCGCTGCGGGCAGAAGGTCGAGTACACCGTTCCGCAGCGTGCCGTCGCCTACGAGGCCGGCAGCGCGGACAAGCTGTTCGCGCTCGGCCTGACCGACCATGTGCACGGCTACGTGATGCCTCCGGCCAACCCGCCGGTCAGCGAGTCGCCGTGGGCCTCCGAGTACAAGAAGGTCAGGATGCTCAGCGACGACCTCCTCAACAAGGAGATCGTCGTGGACGCCAAGTCGGACTTCGTGGTCGCGGGCTGGGGCTCGGGCTTCGCCGACGACCGGGGCATCACCCCGGAGATCCTCGACAAGCTCCACATCCAGAGCTTCATGCACACCGAGAGCTGCTTCAACTATCCCAAGTACCCGCAGAGAGCGGCCCCGTTCGAGGCGCTCTACACGGACCTCGAACGGCTCGGTGAGATCTTCCACGTGGAGAAGAAGGCCGACCAGGTCGTCGCCGGTCTCAAGAAGCGCGCGGCGGCCGTCACCGAGAAGGCGCCGCGGGGCAAGGACGTGCCGGTGTTCCTCTACGACTCCGGCACCGACAAGCCGTTCACGGCGGGCAACCAGGTACCGCCCGACGAGATCATCGCCAAGGCCGGAGGGCGGAACGTCTTCGCCGGCCTCGACGAGCGCTGGACCGAGGTGAACTGGGAGTCCGTCGCCGAGGCCCGGCCTGAGGTGATCATGATCCTCGACTACGGCGACAAGCCCGCCAAGGAGAAGATCGACTTCCTGAAGCGCTCCCCGCACACGCGCGGGCTGCCCGCCGTCAAGAACGACCGGTTCTTCGTCCTCGACTACAACGAGGGCATCTCCGGGCCCCGCAACATCGACGGCCTGGAGAAGTTCGGCACGTACCTCCGCGACCTGCCGAACTGAGCCCGGCTATCCGACCTTTCGCCCGACCCCGCCGAACATCGCGACCTCCGCGAGGCCGGCGGGGTCGCCCGTCCTCGGACGCCAGCGCGTGCAGGAGACGACACCCGGCTCCAGCAGCCGGAGACCGTCGAAGAACCGGGTGATCTGCTCCGGGGTGCGCTGGTTCAGCCGTGGTGTGCCGTTCGCGTTCCAGAAGGCCACCGCCTCGTCGACGTCCGGCATGGCCGGACTGGTGATGGTGTGCGAGAGCACGAGGTGGCTGCCCACGGGGAGCGCGTCGAGGAGGCGCCGCACGAAGCCGTACGGGTCCTCCTCGTCGGCGACGAAGATGACGACGCCGAGCAGCATCAGCCCGACCGGCCGGCTCATGTCGAGGGTCTTGGCTGCCTGTTCGAGAATCTGGTCGACGTCGCGCAGGTCGGCGTCCAGATACTCGGTGCGGCCCTCCGGCGTGCTGTTCAGCAGGGCCTGGGCGTGGCGCAGGACGATCGGGTCGTTGTCGACGTAGACGACCCGGGCGTCCGGGGCGATGCGCTGGGCCACCTCATGGGTGTTGTCGACGGTGGGCAGCCCGGTGCCGATGTCGAGGAACTGGCGTATGCCCACGTCCTGGGTCAGGTGCTCGACGGCCCGGCCCAGGAACGCGCGGTCCGCACGGGCGTAGTCTGCGATGCCCGGGTGGAGTGCGCGGATCTGCTCGCCCGCGGCCTCGTCGACGGGGTAGAAGTCCTTGCCGCCCAGCCAGTAGTTCCAGATCCGGGCGGTGTGCGGCCTGCTCGTGTCGATTCGGGTACGCGGGTTGTCGGGCTGCGCGGCGTCGGTCACGAGATGTGTCTCCCAGCATGTGTTGATCACCCTGCTTGTGCCAGCGCCACCGTACGTCCACCGAGCGCCGCGGAGAACCGGTCCGTGACCTCCGCGAGGGCCTCGGCGGCCGGCTGCGCGACGGCCACCTTCCCGTTCTCGCCGACCGTGACGTCGCGGTCGAGGGTGAACCAGCCGGGGAGGATGTGGTGCGGGCCCATCGAGTTCAGGACGGGGCGCAGGGCGTAGTCGAGGGCCAGGACGTGTGCCGTGCTGCCGCCCGTGGCCAGGGGCAGCACGGTCTTTCCGGCGAGCGCGTACTGCGGCAGCAGGTCGAGGAGCGACTTCAGCAGGCCCGAGTAGGCGGCCTTGTAGACGGGGGTGCCGATGACGATGCCGTCGGCGCGCTCGAACCGGGCGATGGCGTCGACGATCGCCGGGTGGCCGAACTGGGCGCCCAGCAGGGCGTCCGCGGGCAGGGTGCGCACCTGCAGCGAGGTCACCTCGTGTCCCTGGCCGCGCAGCCGTTCGTCGAGATGCTCCAGGAGTCGCGCGGTGCGGGACGTGGCGGAGGGGCTGCCGGACACGGAAAGGATGGTGGCCATGGTGGGACCTTTCGTGAGGGGAGGAGGAGGCGAGGGACGGGCTAGCGGGCGGCGGGGTTCACCAGGCGCTCGACACGACCGTGACCGCGGGGGTCAGGTCTTCGCGGAGTGCTTCGAGGAACGTCACGATCTCCGCGGCCACCGAGCGGTGCTGCTTGTCGTTGAGCACGTCGTGGTGGGCGCCGTGGACGACGGCCAGGCGGGCCGAGGCGAACTTCTGCGCCGTCAGCGCGAGGGCTTCGCGGTCGGCGAGCGGGTCGGCGTCACCGACGAGAAGCAGCTGCGGGAGGTCCGCCGCGCTGTCGTGGGCCAGCTCCAACACCGGTTCCGGCACGGGTGTGTTCAGCGCTCCGCGGCGTACGCGGGTGTCGTCCGTGAGCACGCCCCGGTGGGTGGGGCACGACGTGCGGACGTCGAGTTCCTCGTCCCATGCCTCCGTGGCGGCGGCCGCGCGGCCCGGGAGTCCCGCGAGCACCACACCGTCGGCCCGCAGCCGGTGCGCCCGGGCCGGGTCGGCGACGAGGGCGGCGACCGCGGCGGCGCCGCTGTCCGCGCCGACCAGGACGAGCGGGGCGGCAGCCGTGCCGTCGGCCGCCTCCGCGAGCCGTTCCACGAGGGTGTCGAGGGCGGCGTCGAGGTCGTCGCCGCCCAGGTCCGGGGTGTCCACGACCCGTACACGGTAGGCGTCCGCGGCGAGCCGCCTGCCGAACCGCTCGTACACGGCGCGTGTCTCGCCGCGTCCGGGGATCACGAGGACGGTGCCGCGGGTGAGGAGGCCCTCGGGGGCGAGGTGTTCGGTGTACTGGCTGGTCATCGCAGGGCTCCCAAGGGGGCGTTGTCGGTGGTGTGCCGGTTGGCGGGGATCGGCAGGCCGAGGTGGCCGCGCAGGGTGTCGGCCTCGTACGCCGTGCGGAACAGGTCGCGCTTCTGGAGGATCGGGACGACGCCGTCGACGAAGAGGGCGAGTTCCTCCTCCGTGCGGAAGGCGAAGTTGATGCCGTCGAAGGTGCCGGCGTCGAACCACTCCTCGATCCGGTCGGCGACCGTCTCCGGCGCGCCGACGAACGGCGAGCGGCGGAACTCGGCGAGGGACTGGGCGACTTGGCGCAGGGTGAGCTTCTCGGTCCGCGCCCGCTCGATGATTTTCGTGGCCCCAGTCCTGCCGCCCTTCTCGGCGAGATGGGCCACGTCCGGGAAGGGCGCGTCGAGGTCGTGGACGCTGAAGTCGTAGGCGCCGAAGGAGCGGCCGAGCAGGGCGAGGTGGCGGTCGAAGTCGTTGTCCTCCTCGAAGATCTCGCGCTCGCGGCGGCGGGCGGCCTCGTCGGTGGCGGCGACGACCGGGCCGCCGTGGATGAAGATCTTGATGTGTTCGGGGTCGCGGCCGTGGGCGGCGGTGCGGCGCTTGATGTCGGCGTAGTACTCCTGCGCCTGCTGGAGGGAGCCGCCGGGCGCGTAGATGCCCTCGGCGACGCGGGCGGCGAGGTCGCGGCCCTCCTCGGAGACACCGGCCTGGAAGATGACGGGCTGGCCCTGCGGGGAGCGCGAGAGGTTGAGCGGGCCCGCGACCCTGAAGTGCTCGCCCACGTGGTTGAGTTCGTGCAGCTTGGCCGGGTCGAGGAACACGTTGCGCTCGACGTCGGCGGGGAACGCGTCGTCCTCGTAGGAGTCCCACAGGCCGCGGGCGACCTCGACGAACTCCAGGGCCCTGCCGTAGCGGGTGGCGTAGTCGAGGTGCTCCTCGAACCCGTAGTTGCGGGAGGTCCCGGTGTCGAAGCTGGTGACGACGTTCCAGCCGGCCCGGCCACCGCTGATGTGGTCCAGGGAGGCGAAGCGGCGGGCCAGGTTGAACGGCGAGTTGTACGTCGAGCTGGCCGTGCCCACGAGGCCGAGGTGGCGGGTGTGCGTGGCCACGGCGGAGAGCAGGGTGAGGGGTTCGAGCCGGTTGAGGTAGTGGGAGGGGTAGGTGGCGTTGATGAACTGGCTGTCGACGATGAACAGGGCGTCGAACAGGGCGTGTTCGGCCGCCTTGGCCTGCCGTATGTAGTAGTTGATGTCGATGCTGGCGTTGTCGGCGACGCGCGGGTCCTTCCACAGGCCGTGCTGGCCGGGGCCGCCGACTCCGTAGGGATGCAGCGCGAGGTGGATCTTCTTGCGGGGCATGGGTGGTTCCTTCTGTGAGGGCGGGTGGCTCAGGCGGGCAGCAGGGCGCGCAGTGCCGCGCGTTCGGCCGGGTCGGCCGGGGCGCCGTGCAGGGTGGGTGCGGAGCCGAGGAGGAGGCGTGTGTAGGGGTGCTGGGGGTCGTTGACGACGGTGTCCGTCGCTCCGGTCTCGACGAGTTCGCCGCGGTACAGGACGGCGATCCGGTCGGCGACGCCGGCGACGGAGCCGAGGTCGTGGGAGATGAACACCAGCGCCGTGCCGTCCGCGCGCAGTTCCTTGAGGATCTCCAGGATCTGGACGCGGTTGGCGGAGTCGAGGGCGCTGACGGGTTCGTCGAGGATGACGAGCCGTGGGCGGTTCACCAACGCCCGTGCCACGGCGACGCGTTGGCGCTGCCCACCGGACAGCTCGCCGGGAAGGCGACGGAGCAACCCCTCGCCCAGCCGCACCCGTTCGAGATGGTCGCGGATCCGCTCGGCGGCCTCCGCGCGCGGCACGCCGCCGACGCGCAGGGGCTCGCTCAGGGACTCCTCGATGGTCAGGTCCGGGTCGAGGCTGCGCAGCGGGTCCTGGAAGACGTACTGGATCACGCCTCGGCGGCGCAGTTCGCGCCATTGGCGGCGACTGTGGGCGGTGACGTCCGCTCCCCCGACGGTGATCGTGCCGGACGTGGCGGGGACGAGGCCGAGGACGGCGCGCGCGAGGGTGGACTTGCCGGAGCCGGTCTCGCCGATGAGCCCGAGCGTCTCGCCGGGCGCGACGGTGAGCGAGACCCCGTGCAGGGCTCGGCGGCGGCGCCGTCGGGGGCCGTAGTGGACGTCGAGCGCGTCGATCGCGAGCACGGCACGCGGGGTGTGGTCGCTCATGCGTCCTCCTTGACCGGGGCCGCCGGGGTCCCGGTGCGGAACCTTTCGAGGCCGTACAGCTCGTGCTCGGCGATGAGCAGCCGGGTGTACTCGTGGCGCGGCGCGTGCAGCACCTGGCTCGTGGGGCCCTGTTCGACGACGGTGCCCTCCTTCATGACCAGCACCTCGTCGCACAGCTGGGCCACCACGGCGAGGTCGTGGGAGACGACGACGAGGGCCAGGCCCGTGCGGTCGCGCAGGTCCGCCAGGAGGTCGAGGATCTCCGCCTGGACCGTGACGTCGAGTGCCGTCGTGGCCTCGTCGGCGATGAGGACGCGGGGCTCCGCGGCGATCGCGGTGGCGATCAGGACGCGTTGCAGCATGCCGCCGGAGAGTTCGTGGGGGTACTGGCCGTAGCTGAGTTCCGGGTCGCGCAGATGCACGGTGCGGAGCAGTTCGACGGCGCGTTCCCGTGCCTCGCGCCTCTTGAGGCCCTTCTTCACGCGGAGCACCTCGGCGAGCTGTGTGCCGACGCGGATCGAGGGGTTGAGGTAGGAGGCCGGGTCCTGGAAGACGGCGGCGATGGTACTGCCACGCAGCCGGGTCCACTGCTTCGGGGCCAGGGGGGCGGTGTCGGTGCCGTCGAGTTCGACGTGTCCGCCGGTGATCTCGAAGTGCTCCGGCAGGATGCCGAGCGCGGCGCGGCAGGTGAGGGTCTTACCGCTGCCGGACTCGCCGACGATGCCGATCGTCGTGCCGGGTCCGAGGTCGAAGCCGACGCCGTGCACGATCTCCCGGTCGGTGGCCGTGTCGGCGATCCGTACGTCCCGCAGGGAGAGCACGGGGGCTGCCCGGGGGCCGTCGTCGTGCCTCTGGTCGCGGGCGAGGTCGGTGGGCGCTGTGGTCATGTCGTACCTCCGGCGGGGGCGGTCTCGTCGAGGCGGTTCCGTCCGGCGCCGACGGGGGCCCGACCGGCCGTGCCCGACACGTCGCGGATCGCGTCGGCGAGGAGGTTCGCGGCCCACACCGTCGCCATGACGAGGAGGGCGGGCGGGAGGGGGGCCCAGGGCTGCTGGCCGAGGTAGCCGAGGTCGGAGGCGAGCAGCCCGCCCCAGGTGGGTTCGGGCGGCTGGACGCCGATGCCGAGGAACGTCAGGCTCGACACGATCACGAAGCCGGTGCCGACGGTCTGCGCGAGGGCGACCGCGAGCGGCGGCAGCACCTTCGCCCAGACATGGCGTCGGACGATCCAGCCGATCGAGGCACCGGAGATCAGCGCGGCCTCCACGTACGGGGATCGGGCCACGGCCAATGTGGCGGCGCGGGACACCCGGTAGAACAGCGGGGACACCAGGGCGCCGGTCACGAGCATCGCCTGGGTGATGCCGTTGCCGAGCAGCGCGATCACCGCGACCGCGAACAGCAGGAACGGCAGCGCGACGAGGGTGTCGGCGAGCCGCAGTGTCAGCCATTCGAAGACCCGGCCGAGGTACACCGACAGGATGCCCGGGATCGACCCCACGACCAGTGCGGTCAGGGCGACTTCGAGGGAGCCGAGGACGCTGACCCGGGAGCCGTCGAGGAGCCGGCTGAGCACGTCGCGGCCGAGGTAGTCGGTGCCCAGCCAGTGCTCCCACGACGCGGCGGCGAGGGTGTCACCGCTCGTGGCGAGGGGGTCCTGCGGGGCGAGCAGCGGGCCGAGGAGCGCGAGCAGGGCGACGACGCCGAGGATGACGACGGCGATGCGGCCCGTGGTGAGGACGAGGATGCGGCGGGTCATGGCGGCTCACACCCCCCGCTGGGCGGCCGGCGTGACACGCGCCAGGACCAGGTTGACGATCAGGTTGAAGCCGACGACGAGGACGATCGACACCACGAGCACTCCCTGTACGGCGGGTACGTCGCCGGCCTGCGCGGCGTCGTTGGCGAACCGGCCGAAGCCCTGCAGGCCGAAGATCCATTCGGTGACGACGGAGGCGCCCACGAGGGCGGGGAACTTGAGGCCGAGGGTGGCGAGCGTCGGGCCCAGGGCGTTGCGCAGGACGTGCCCGAGGAAGACGCGGCGCGAGCTCAGGCCACGGACCACGGCCCCGGTGACGTAGTTCTCGCGCGACGCCGCGATCAGACTCGTCCGCAACTGGCGTGCCACGTCGGCGACGACGTCGCAGCTGAGCGCGAGCGCGGGCAGCAGGATGTGCAGCGACCAGGGGCCGAAGCCCTGCGCGAGCGGCACGTATCCGGCGGACGGGAACCAGCCGAGGCCGACGGCGAACACGGTGACCAGGACGATCCCGACGACGAACGCGGGCATCACCGAGATCACGGTGACGAAGCCGGTGACCGCCCGGTCGATCCAGGTGGTGCGGCGCAGCGCGGCCACCGTGCCGAGGACGAAGCCGAGTACCACGCCGATGACGAGCGCGGCGCCCGCCACGGACAGGCTCACGCCGAGGCCGGTCCCGATGAGGGTGGAGATGTCGGAGCCGTTGGTCCAGCTGGTGCCCAGTCGGCCGTGCAGGACGCCGTTGAACCAGTCGCCGTACTGGGCGAGGAAGGGCCGGTCGAGTCCCCATTGCGCCTCGACGCGGGCGATGGCCTCCGGGGTCGCCTTCTCCCCCAACTGGATGCGGGCCGGGCTGAGTCCGCTCATCGAGCGCAGCGCGAACGTCACGAACGTCGCCACCACGAAGACCGGGACGAAGATCGCGACGGAACGTCCGAGGGTGGCGAGGACACGGCCGAGGAGGTGCGCGGTGCTGTTCCTGGTGCGGGGCATGCCGCTCACGCCCCGGGCTTGATGGTGACGCCGGTCCAGTCGATGTGGGCCGGGTTCTTCGGGAGGTCGGAGACGTTCTTGCTCTTGGCGATGAGGTTCGGCTGGGAGTACGTGAAGACCAGCGCCCTGCTGTCCAGCCCCGCGCGGGTCGCGGCCTGGAGGACCTTCGGGTAGTCGGGGTCGTCGATGCGGGTCTCGCGGACCTTCGCGATGGCGTCCTCGAAGCCCTTCGGCTCGTAGGGGGTGCTGAGGTTGAGCGGTCCGTCGGGGCCGAAGTGCGCGGTGAGGGTCTGCGCGGCGGAGTCGCGTCCGGTCGTCGAGTACAGGGAGAACGTCAGGTCCTTGGCGAAGAACGGTGTCGCCCAGTTCTTGTCGATCCTGATGTCGACCTTGATGCCGACCTTGGCGAGCTGCGACTGGACGATCTCGGCCTCGGGCTGCTCCTCCGGGATGACGAGGTCGAGCTTGATGTCACCCGCCTTGTATCCGGCCTGGGCGAGCAGCTTCTTCGACTTCGCCGGGTCGTAGGGGTAGGCGTTCGCCGACTTGGGGTCGTAGGCCGTGTACCCCTTGGGGAACGGCTGGTCGGTGGCCTCTCCGTACCCGAACGTCAGCTTGTCGACGAACTCCTGACGGTTCATGGCGTGGCGGACCGCGTCGACGACCTTGTCGTTGTCGAACGGCTTCTTGTTGACGTTCAGGCTGAGGTTGGAGGCGTTGAAGCCGGGCTGTACGAAGACGTCGAGTCCGGCCTTCTTCGCGGCGTCGGCCTGGCTGGGCTCGATGTCGGCGAAGTTGTAGACACCGGTCTGCAGTCCGGAGACGACGGTGGAGGCGTCGGGTGCCGAGGTCAGTTCGACCTGGTCGATGTGGATGTTCTTGGCGTCCCAGTAGTCCGGGTTCTTCTTCAGGACGGCCTTGGTGCCGGGGATGAGCTGGGTGACGGTGAACGGTCCGGCGCCGACGGGCCGCTGGTCGAGCTTCGCGGGCGACTTCGCCGCCTTGGGGCTGGCGATCTGGAGGACGCGCTGCCCGAGCAACTGCGGTATCTGGTAGTCGACTTGTTTGAGGTCGACGATCGCGTCGAGTCCCTTCGCGCGCACCGATTCGATCGACGTGAGGTCTCCGAAGAGAGCGGAGTTCTTCTGCTTCTTGGCGCGCTCGATGGCCGCCTTGACGGCGGCGCCGTCGACGGGTTCACCGTCGCTGAACTTCTGCCCCGGGCGCAGATGGAAGGTGATCCGGTCGCCGCGCTTGTTGTAGTCCCAGCTCTTGGCGAGGTCGGGGACCGCGTTCCCCTTCTCGTCGGTGCGCGTCAACGAGGCGTAGACCATGGAGAGTTCACGGAACTGGGCGCCACTGCCGCCGACCACCGGGTCCCAGTGGGTCGGGAAGTAGGTGGAGGTCCACTTCAGGGTGGCGCCCCCGCCGGCCGCCGAGGCGTTGTCGCCGCCGCAGCCGGTGAGGGCGGACACGAGAAGGAGGGCGGTCCCGGCGGCCGGGGCGGCGGCCTTCAGGGTGCGTCGGCGCGTTCTGGGCATGGGGCGTCCGGACATGAGTGTCTCTCTGCGACGGCTCCCGCGCTTCGAGGGCAGCGCGAAGGAGCGAAGGACAAGGCACGCGCAGCCATCCCGCGACGTGCGCAGGGGCACACCGGTGGGCAGGGCGGAACGCGGTGAAGGAGGCATGACGGGCGAGGGGCTCGAAGAGCCGGCCGTCATGAAAGAGCGTCCGAGGCGTCCTGAGTTCCCGGGCAGTCCCGGGGAGAGGGTTCAGGCGCGCGGGGAGCTACGCGGAGGGGAAGAGTGTCAGCGACAGAGTGCGCTGCACGTGCGCCGCAGGTCCACGTAGCGGCACACCACGCCGGGGTGCGTCGTCAGCATGCTGCACATCCTGACCCGCCCGGTCCCCGGCTGTCAATGGACACCAATTGGTGTCTCATCACGCGGGACGGCTCGACGTCGCTGGTCAACGCGGTGCCAGGGGGCCGGACTTGCCGTGGGGACGCGTGGCCGGATGCACCGCGGCCTCGCTCGGGCACAGCCACAGCGGGCCGTTCGCGGTGTCCGCGCGGACCGCCTCCGGGGGCGGCCAGGGACCGCTCGCCAGGGCCTTCCGTTCGGGTTCGGTCAGGGTGCGGTGGCGGCGCAGCGCCTCGGCGGCGGGCAGCGGCTCGGCCGGTGCTGCCACCGGACCGGGGCTCAACTCACGCACCGCCGCGAGGTACTCGTCGTACGGCCGCCACCCCGGCACCACCCGATGCCCCGCCTCCCCGCGCACGAGGACCGTCGGCAGCGCGTACCGCAGGCCCGCCCCGTCGTCCGTCTCCTTGGCCGCGCCGGGATGCGGCGAGTCACCGGGCAGCGGCGCGAGCACCTCGGGAACCGGGCGGCGGGCCTCGGCACGGTCGGCAAGGACCTTCTGCCGTACGGATTCTGATGTGGTGTCAATGCACAGGCGGTCGGCATCGAGCCCGGGGACGTCGCGGACGGCGGCCAGGGCGAGGTCGAGCGTGTCGGCGGGCTCCCCCAGGACGAAGACCGTCTCGCGCAGGCGTCGCAGCGCCCGCGCGGCCGGCTCCTCCCCCTGGGCCTCGGCCGCCTTCGCGACCAGGGACGACGGCCACGAACTCGCCGCGACCCGGCTCAGACGGGCGGCGTACGGAGCGCGGGTGTGCGCGCCGATCTCCTCGATGTACCGCGCGTACCAGGCGGTCTCCGCCGCGGGGTCGGGTGCCGGGTCATCGTCGTCGTCGAAGAGGATGCAGTACACGCGCCGCCATCGGGCCCGCCCGGCCAGCGCCTGCCGCAGCCTGCGGAAGGTCGGCTCGGAGCCCCAGGCCCAGGGGCACAACGGGTCGGTGTACTCGACGACTTCGAGTGTTCCGGTCACCGGGTCGCCGCTCACGCGACCTCCTGGGAAACCACCGGCACCGCCTCGCCCTCCGCGAGGAGCGCCGCCACGGTCACCCCGCCGAGGACGGCGGCGGCGTCCGCCTCGATCCGGCGCCACACCTCCGGCAGCCCTCGGGCGGCTCCGGTGTAGCCGAGGCCGGAGAGCGGCTCGCCGCGCAGGGTGAGCAGTTCACCGTCGACGGCGCGGGTGACATCGAGCAGTGTGATGGCGTCGGCCGGCACGCCCAGCCAGTAGCCGCCCACGCATCCGCGCTGACTGCGTACGAGCCCGGCCTTGCGCAGCTCGCCCACCACCGACTTGAGGAACCGGAACGGAATCCCCTGGGCGTCGGCGATGGCCTCGCAGGTGAGCGGCTGTTCGGGGGCGCGGGCAAGCTCGAGGAGCGCGCGCGTGGCGTAGTCCGCCTTCGCGGAGATATGCATGGCCACATGATGCCCGAAGAGCGCCGCGGGGCAAGGTCCGCGGCCCGTCCGGCCGAACATTGCGGGAACATTGCCGCAGGTGAGAGGCAATGGACACCTCTTGACATCTTTTCCGGAGCCGCTCTAGCGTCCCCTCATGAGCGAGCCGTTGACCACGCCCGGTGAGGGCTTCCACCCTCATCTCCACGACGCCCCGAACTCCCCTTCCGCTCCGCTGCGTTCGCGGCTGCACCACATCCGCGCCGACGCCCTGGACGGCGACACCGCGCAGAGCGGCGGCATGCGGCGCTTCGCCGCCGTCAGCGGGAACACGGTGGGGTCCGAGAAGCTGTGGATGGGCCAGACCCATGTCGCCCCGTCGACCGCGTCCTCCGACCACCACCACGGCGAGTCCGAGACCGCGATCTACGTGGTGAGCGGGCACCCGGAGTTCGTGTTCCTCGACGACTCGGGCAGCGGCGAGGAGGAGGTCAGGCTGCGCACCTCCCCCGGCGACTACATCTTCGTTCCGCCCTACGTGCCGCACCGCGAGGAGAACCCCGACCCGTCCGACGAGGCCGTGGTCGTCATCGCCCGCAGCACGCAGGAGGCCATCGTGGTCAACCTGCCGAAGCTGTACGCGCTTTCGGATCCCGACGCTTCCTGACCGGCTCTGCGAGGATGGCCCCATGAAATCGATCTCTTTCCCCGGTGCCAAGGCGCCGTCCTCCAACGTCGTCCTGGGCCTGATGCGCATCGCGGAGCTCGACGACAAGGCCGTCCGCGGCCTCTACGACAGCGCCCGCGACGCCGGAATCAACAGCTTCGACCACGCCGACATCTACGGGCCGACGCGGCACGCCTGCGAGGAGCGCTTCGGGCAGGCGGTCACGCTGAGCGCCGCGGAGCGCGAGTCGATCGTCATCCAGAGCAAGGTCGGCATCAGGCCCGGCTACTTCGACTTCTCACGCGAGCACATCCTGGCCACCGTCGACGAGTCGCTGGCGGCGCTGCGCACCGACTACCTCGACATGCTCCTGCTGCACCGCCCCGACACCCTCGTCGAGCCGGAGGAGGTCGCGGCGGCCTTCGACGAGCTGCACGCGTCGGGCAAGGTCGTGAACTTCGGTGTCTCCAACCACACACCGGGACAGGTCGAGCTGCTGAAGTCGGTGGTGAACCAGCCGCTGGTCGCCAACCAGGTCCAACTGAGCATCACGCACGCGCCGTTGATCGCCTCGGGGATCGCCGCGAACATGGCGGGGCTCGACCAGTCGGTGAGCCGTGACAACGGGCTGCTCGACTACTCGCGGCTCAACAAGATGACCCTGCAGGCATGGTCGCCTTTCCAGAAGGGCTTCTTCGACGGTGTCTTCGTCGGCGACCGTGAGAACTACGCGGAGCTCAACACCGCGCTCGACGAGCTGGCCGCGAAGTACGACGTGACCCCGACCGGCATCGCGGTCGCCTGGATCACCCGGCACCCGGCCGACATGCAGGTCGTGCTCGGCACCACCAACCCGGGCCGGGTCGCCGACTCCGCGGCGGGCTCGGACATCCCGCTCACGCGCGAGGAGTGGTACCGGCTGTTCACCGCGGCCGGGCACACCCTGCCGTAGCCGCCGCACTGGGCCCCGCCTGCGCGGGCGGGGCCCACCGTGCTCACTCGCAGTGCTCCCGCGAGCGTTCGCCGTCGCTCTGCGAGGCCACCGTCGCCGAGGAGCGCGACCCGACCGCGGGCGCGAGGAAGACGGCCAGCGTGGTGAACGCGAGGACGACCACCATGGCCGTCCGCAGCCCGTAGTGGTCGCCGAGGAAGCCGAGGCACGGCGGTCCGACGAGGAACGCGACGTAGCCGAGCATCGCCACCAGGCTCACCCGCGCCGCCGGGTTCTCGCCCGAGTCACCGGCCGCGGAGAGCGCGACGGGGAAGCCGAGCGAGGCGCCGAGCCCCCAGAACAGCACGGCCGCGCTGGCGAGGGCCGCGGAGTCGGAGAAGACGACCAGCGCGATGCCGACCGTCGCCGACACGGCGCTGGCCCGTACGACGGGCTTGCGGCCGAGCCGCCCGATGAAGTACCCACCGACGAACCGGCCGATGGTCATGGCGGCGGCGAAGCCGGTGTAGACGGCCGAGCCGAGCGCGGGGTCCATGTCGTGGCCGTCGACCATGAGCAGCGGCAGCCAGTCGTTCGCGGCGCCCTCGGCGAGCGCCATGGCGAGGATGATGCCGCCGAGGAGGAGCAGCTGGCGGTCCCGCCACACCTTCGCCTTCGACGGGCCCTGTGCGGCGTCCGCATTCTTCGAACCGTCCGCGGCCTTGCCCACGCCGCTGGGGATGGATCGGATCGCGTACCCGAACATCGCGGTGGTGACGACGGCGACGGCGATGAGGTGCCACTGCACGGGGAAGTCGACGGCCGTGCACAGGATGCCGACCGCCGCTCCCACGACCGTGCCCAGGCTGAAGAAGCCGTGCAGCGTCGGCAGGATGGTGCGCGCGGTGATCCGTTCCACCTCCGCGCCGTCGATGTTGATGGCGACCTCTCCCCCGCCCATTCCGGCGCCGAAGAGGAGCAGCCCCGCGGTGACGAGGGGCGCGGAGGCGGCCATCGCGCCGAGGCCGATGACGGCCATGCTGAAGGTGATCAGCACGGTCGCCACGCCCATGACGGGCCGCGAGCCGAACCGGGCGACGAGGGTGCCGGAGCACAGGATGCCGATCATCGAGCCGACCGAGAGCCCGAAGAGAATGAGCCCCATCTGCGCGGTCGACGCGCCCAGTTGGTCGCGGACGTCGGGGGTGCGCGTCACCCACGACGACATCGACAGGCCGGGTATGAGAAAGAAGAGGAACAGTGCCGTCCGCCTGCGGCGGGTGTCCAGGTCCATCGGTAGCGTGCTCTCTCTTGTGGGGAGGCCGAAGAAAGATCATAGGGGCGGCACCCGCCGGCCATGGCGGGTGCCGCCCCTGCGGGCGGTCGCGGGATGTCGCTACGCCTCCGGGTGGCTCAGCCTGATGTCCAGGTCGCCCGGCTCCGCGTCGCCCACCCGCAGCGTCTGCGCGGCCGGCGGGTACCCCGTCGCGATGACCGAGTAGTCGCCCGCGTCGAGGTCGGTGAAGGCGTACGCGCCGTCCGCGCCGGTGGTCGTCGTGGCGATGACATTGCCTGCCGCGTCGACCAGGGTGACCCGTGCGTCGGCCAACGGGCCGTCCTCAGCGCCCGCGCGGACCACACCCTGCACCCGCTTGCCGACCCCGAGCACGAGCTCGACCCGGGTCACGCCCTGCGCGCCCGTCTCCACCTGCTGGGCGGTCGGCCGGAAGCCCGGCGCGTTCACGGCGAGCGTGAACAGGCCGTTCACCAGGCCGCCGCAGGCGAAGTCGCCGTGCAGTCCGGTGCGCGCCGTGGCCACGACCTCGCCGCGGACGTCGGTCACGACGACCAGTGCCTCGGGCACCGGACGGCCGCCGGACTCCCGCACCAGGCCGGCGAGTCCGCCGGTGCCGGTGAGCAGGATGTCGTGGGAGAGGAGTTCCCCGTCCACGGTGACCGTCGAGGCCTGCGGCTGGTGCCCGTCGGCCGCGACGATCAGCACGTAGGTGCCCGCGCCGGGGACGTCGAGGCTGTAGGAGCCGCCGGAGTCGGTGACGGAGCGGCTGATCTGCCGGCCGCCCGTCGAGATCAGCGTGATCGCGGCGCGTGCCACGACCTCGCCGCCGCCGGTGCGGACCGTGCCGAGGATGCCGTTGCCGCTCGGGGTGAACGAGCGGGCTCCGTCGGCCTCCGCGGTGGACGCGGTGACCAGGTGCTTCTGCGGCTGGGCCGCGCCCTGCGCGCCGACGGAGGCCGTGACGAGCTCGCGCTGCGGCTCGGCGGGGTGCGGGACGGCGCCCTCGGGCACCTCGTCGGCGGGGCTCGCCGCGCGGGCCTCGTCGAGTTCGCGCAGGCCCTCGCCCTCGACGTCGACGTTGGGCAGCGCGCGGTCGAGCCACTTGGGCAGCCACCAGGCGCCGCGCCCGATGAGCGCGAGAACCGCCGGGACGATGGCCATGCGCACGATGAACGCGTCGAAGAAGACGGCGACGGCGAGCCCGAAGCCGATCATCTTGATCATGGATTCGGTCGAGCCGATGAAGCCCGCGAACACGGCCATCATGATGACCGCGGCCGCCGTGACCACGCGGGCGCTGTACCGGAACCCGGTGACGATGGCTTCCTTGGCCGTCTCCCCGTGGACGTATGCCTCGCGCATCCGCGTCACGAGGAACACCTCGTAGTCCATCGCGAGTCCGAAGACGACACCCACCATGAAGATCGGCATCATCGACATCACGGGCCCGGTCTCCTCGACGCCCATGAGGTCGGCGAGCCAGCCCCACTGGAAGACGGCGACGACGGCGCCGAGCGCGGCCAGGACGGACAGCAGGAAGCCGAGCGCGGCCTTCAGCGGCACCAGGATCGAGCGGAAGACGACGATCAGGAGCAGGAAGGCGAGGCCGACGACGAGCGCGAGATAGGGAAGCAGCGCGTCATTGAGCTTCTGCGACACGTCGATGTTCATCGCGGTGGTGCCGGTGACCATCAGCTCGGCGCCCGAGTCGGCCTTGATGCCGTCACCCGCGTCGCGGATGTTCTGCACCAGGTCCTCGGTGTCCGTCGAGGTCGGCTTCGACTTCGGGACGACGCTGAGCATCGCGGTGTCACCGGACTTGTTGAACGTCGGCGGGGTCACCACGGCGACGTCGTCGAGACCCTTGACGGTCTTGGTGACGTCGGCGACGGCGGACTTCGGCGCGTCACTGTCCTTGGCGTCGACGACGACCATCAGCGGCCCGTTGAAGCCGGGGCCGAAGCCCTCGGAGAGCAGGTCGTACGCCTTGCGCTGCGTGGTGTCGGTGGGCTGCGAACCGTCGTCGGGCAGGCCGAGTTCGAGGTCCATCGCCGGGACGGCGGCCGTGCCCAGGGCAATCACACCGAGCAGCAGCACGGCGACCGGGTGCTTGACGACGAGGCGCGCCCAGCGGGTGCCAAGGGCTGCCTTGGGCTCGGCGTGCTCCCCGTGGGCGTGGCCCTGTTCCTGGGCCCTGCTCTCGGCCTTGCGCTGCTTGCGCTTGCTCTTGGCGCCCGCGGGACGCACGCGGCGCCGGGCGATGCCGAGCAGGGCGGGGATCAGGGTCAGTGCGACGAGTACGGCGATGACGACGGTGCCGGCGGCCGCGAAGCCCATCTTCGTCAGCATCGGGATGTTCACGACCGCAAGGCCGACGAGGGCGATGACGACGGTCAGTCCGGCGAAGACGACGGCGGACCCCGCGGTGCCGGCTGCCCGGCCCGCGGCCTCTTCGCGCTCGCGGCCCTCGGCCAGTTCGGCTCGATACCGGGACACGATGAACAGCGCGTAGTCGATGCCGACCGCGAGGCCGATCATCATCGCGAGCGTGGACGTCGTCGAGTCCAGGTCGAGGGGCTTGGCGAGCGCGGTGATGGCGGAGACGCCGATGCCGACGCCGAACAGCGCGGAGACCAGCGGCAGTCCGGCCGCGATCAGCGAGCCGAGGGTGATGACGAGGACGACGGCGGCGACCACGACGCCGATGACCTCGGTCGAGCCGGTCTCGGGCACGGCCTGCAGCGCGTCGCCGCCGACCTCGACGGTCAGGCCCTCGTCACGGGCGTCCTGTGCGGCGTCCTTGAGCGCGTCGCGCGAGGAGTCCTCCAGCTCCATGCCGGAGACCTTGTACGACACCTGCGCGTACGCGATGGTGCCGTCGCGGCTGACCGACTTGGCCTTGTACGGGTCCGTCGCACTTTGGACCTCGGAGCCGCCGCCGAGTTCCTTGACGGTGTCGCGCACGACGCGCTGGTTGGCGGCGGAGGTGATCTTCTCGCCGTCCGGGGCCTGGAACACGACGCGCGCGGTGGCGCCGTCGGCGCTGGCGCCGGGGAAGCGGTCCTCCAGCAGGTCGAAGGCCTTCTGGGCCTCGGTGCCCGGGATCGAGAAGGAGGAGGATGCGGCCGTGGGGGCCTGGGAGGCGCCCACGCCCACCGCGGCGAGGACCACCACCCAGAAGAGGGCGACGAAGTACCGTCGCCTGAAGGCGAATCGGCCCATTTTGTAGAGGAATCGAGCCACGAGGGCGTACTCCCGGTCAGGTCGTTTTTGGTGCTGGGCAGGGGACTTCGGCCCGACGACGGTGAGCGGTGGCGTCAGGTGCGTGTGGGGGGAACTGTTGTGTACGGGGGGGGAATCAGGCGCAGAGGGCGGGGAGGACCACTGCGTCGATGTATGAGATGAGGTACTCCTGGGTGGGCGGCAGTTCGTCGATCACGCCGCGGGTCGCCATCGCGCCGACCATCATGTGCAGCGTGTAGTCCATCGCCGGGTTGCTCTCGCGGATCTCGCCCCGGGCGACGGCTCTCTGGAGGACCTGGTCCAACTCCTCCAGCTCCGGTTCGATCAGCAACTCCCGGAACGCGCGCAGCAGATCCGGATCGCTGTGCATCGCCATGGCGAGTCCCCGCATCAGGGCAGTCGACTCCTCGACGGAGCAGTCGTCGTGCCGGTGGGCGAGCGTGTGGAGGTCACCGCGGAGGGTGCCGGTGTCGATCTCGGCGATGTCGACCGGCTTGTGGTGCCGCATCGCCTTGACGACGAGCGCGGCCTTGCCGCCCCACTGGCGGTAGAGCGTGGCCTTGCTGGACCGGGTGCGGGCCGCGACGGCGTCCATGGTCAGCGCGTCGTAACCGACTTCACGCAGCAGCCCGAGCACGGCGTCGTACAACTCCGCCTCGCGCTCGGCCGTCATGCGTCTGCGCCGCACGGTCGTGCCGGTCCCACTCACGCGCTGCTCCCCCTCACGGCTGTGCCGAACGAAACGGTTTCGTACGACGGCAGACTAACCCGCCCCCGCGATGAAACGAAACCGTTTCGTACGTGGCCCGGGTCACGCCGTGTGCAAAGGTGAAGCTCCATGAGCGAATTCTTCCCCTGCGCATGGCGTGATCCCGTCTCCGACGAGGAGATGGTCGACCTCGTACGCTCCCGCGGCGACCACGCCTTCCTGGGGGACACCAAGACCCGGGGCACACACCAGCGGCGCGGTATCGCCACGGCAGTGGTCCGCCTCGCGGCGGCCCGTGCGCGGGAGTCGGGCTGCGAGTGGCTCCATGTCGACTTCGAGCCCGAACTCCGCGACTTCTACTTCCAGGCATGCGGATTCAGGCCCACCGAGGCGGGCCTGATCCGGTTGCGTTCGTAGGGGTCAGGGGTTGGCGCGGCCCCTCTCGCGCAGGGAGGTGACGGTGACGCCCGGGGACAGCCGGCCCTCCGTCACCTTGAGCTGGATGATCGCCGCGCGGCCACAGGTGAGCGCGCGCTCCAGGGCCGGGGCGAACTCCTCGGTCGTCGTGACCGTTTCGCCGTGGGCGCCGAAGGCCTGGGCGTACGCGGCGAAGTCCGGGTTGCCGAGGGCCGTGCCGCTGACCCGGCCCGGGTACTCGCGCTCCTGGTGTGCGCGGATCGTGCCGTACTGGGAGTTGTCCAGAACGAGGATCAGCGGGGCCGCGCCCTCGGCCACGGCGGTGGCGAGCTCCTGCCCGTTCATCAGGAAGCAGCCGTCGCCCGCGACGGAGACCACCCGGCGGTCCGGGTGGGCGATGGCGGCCGACACTGCGGCGGGCACGCCGTAGCCCATCGAGCCGTTGCGCGGGCCGAGTTGGCGCATGCCGTCGCGGTACGTCAGGAAGCGCTGCGCCCAGATGGCGTGGTTGCCCGCGCCGAAGGTGACGATGGTGTCCTCCGGGAGCCGGGTGTCGAGGTGTGCGAAGACCTCCCCGAGGTCGAGCGGATCGCCGTCCGGCTCCGGTGTGCGGACGGCCAGGTGTGCGGCCCGCGCCTCCTTGGTGCGCTCTGCCCAGGGCACGGGCGAGGCGGGACGCAGGCCACGTATCGCGGTACCGAAGGCCTCGGGGGCGGCGAGCAGGGTGAGTTCGGCGCGGTGAACGACGCCGGGCGGCTGCGCCTCGGGGAGCACCTGCACCAGGAGCGGGCCCGCCGTGTCGTCGCCGACCGTGGGCAGTGACCGGTAGCCGTCCGTCGTGACGTCTCCGGGCGCCGCGCCGACGCTCACCAGCAGGTCCGCCTCGCGCACCCGATCGGAGAGCGCCCTGGCTCGCCCGTAGCCGAGGTTGCCGACGTAGACCTCGGCCTCGTTGTCCAGCAGGTCCTGGCAGCGGAAGTCCACGGCGACCGGCAAGGACCATGCCTCGGCCCACGCGCGGACATCGGCGCGGGCCTGATCCGTCCAGCGGCTGCCGCCGAGCAGCACCATTGGCCGTTCAGCGCGGGTCAACAGGCCTTCCAGTACGGCGAGTTCCTCGGCGGACACGCCACCCTTCGGCACCGGCAGCGGCCTGGCGTCGGCGACCTCGACGACGTCCGTCAGCATGTCCTCCGGGAGCCCGAGGACCACGGGCCCCGGCCGTCCGCTGCTCGCGACGGCGAAGGCGCGGGCCACGTACTCGGGGATGCGGGCCGCGTCGTCGATGGTCTCGACGAGCTTGGCATGGGTGCCGAACGTGCCGCGCAGGTCGAGCTCCTGGAACGCGTGCCGGTCGGTGTGCCCGCGCGGCACGAGGCCGATGAACAGGACGAGCGGGGTGGCGTCCTGGTGGGCGGTGTGCAGGGCGACCAGCGCGTTGGTGGCGCCCGGCCCCCGGGTCGTGAAGCACACGCCGGGGCGCCCGGTGAGCTTTCCGGAGGCCTCCGCCATGTATCCGGCGCCGCCCTCGTGGCGGCACACCACCATCCGGACCGGGGAGTCGTGCAGCGCGTCGAGGACGGCGAGGTAGCTCTCGCCGGGCACACCGTAGACGGTGTCGACGTCGTGGGCCCGGAGCTGGTCGACGAGGACCTGGCCGCCGGTGCGGGCAAGGCGGTGCGGGGTCATGCGGGAACCTTTGCGTTCAGTGTGTCGCTGGAGGGAAGGGAGCCGTGCCTGCGCAGCACCGTGCCGGCCGCGACGGACCCGGCGACGGTGCAGGCGGCCACGCCGACGAGGAGCAGCGCGGCGCCCCAGGAGGCGCCGCCCGCCGCACCGGTGACCGAGGCCGCGATGAGCGGGATGAAGCCGCCGAGCACCCCGGCGAGGTTGTACGACATGGCGACGGCGCTGTAGCGGAACTCCTCGGGGAAGGGCGAGGCGACGACAGCGCCGATCGGGCCGTACGGGATGGACAGCGCGCCGATGCCGAGCGCGACGCCGAGGTACACCAGCGGCGTCTGCTTGGTGTCGACGAGCCAGAAGGCGGGGAACGCGGCGAGCATGGTGACGGCGGCGCCGATGGCACACACCTTCCACGAGCCGATGCGGTCCGCGAGCCGTCCGCCGGCGATGATGACACCGATCTCGACGACGGCCCCGACCACGGTGGCGTTGAGCATCGTCTGTTTGTCGATGCCGAGTTCACCGGTGCCGTAGCTGATGATGAACGTGGTCATGAGGAAGAAGCCGCCGACGCCCAGGAGCGCGGCCCCGACGCCGACGATCATGCGGCCCCAGGTGCGGCGGAACGCCTCGACGAGCGGCGCGGGCGGCGGCCCGTTGCGCTCGGCGTCGTCCTGCATGGCACGGAAGACCGGGGACTCCTCGATGCGTACGCGCAGGTAGAGCGCGAAGCCGAGCAGCGGGAACGCGGCGAGGAACGGCAGCCGCCAGCCCCAGGAGTAGAAGGCGTCGTCGGGCAGCATGCCGACGAGGGCGAAGGCGCCGCTGGACATCAACGTGCCGACGGGCGAGCCGAGTTGGGGCACGGAGGAGTAGCTGCCGTGCTTCTCCTTCGGGGTGTGTTCCAGGGTGAGCAGCATCGCCCCGGACCACTCGCCGCCGACGGAGATGCCCTGGACGAAGCGCAGGACGGTGAGCAGGGCCGGCGCCCAGATCCCGATGGTGTCGTACGAGGGCAGCAGGCCGATGCAGCCGGTGGTGGCTCCCATCATGACGACGGTGATGATGAGGGACACCTTGCGCCCGTAGCGGTCGCCGATGTGGCCGAAGACCGCGGCGCCGATGGGCCGGGCGACGAAGCCGACGGCGAACGTGCCGAAGGAGGCGAGGGTGCCGGCCGCCGCGCTGAGGTCGGTGAAGAACAGCTTGTTGAAGACGAGCGCGGCGGCGGTGCCGTAGAGGAAGTAGTCGTACCACTCCAGGGCGGTGCCGCTGAACGCGCCGAACAACAGCCTTCTGATGTCCTTGATCGGGGGCTTCGCTGTGGTGCTCACGGGGTCTCCTGGGGAGGGGCGGCCTGGGTGGCCGGAGCGGAAGGGGGACCGTGGCGTGCGGGTGTGCGGGTGAGGTGGTGCGGATCGTGGGCAGGGTCGCCGTCCACGACGGTGGCGAGGACGCCGATCGCGCCGATGCGGTCGGGGTCCGTGCGGACGGGGTCGCCGTCCAGGACGGTGAGGTCGGCCAGATACCCGGGGGCGAGCCGCCCCTTGCGTCCGCCGAATCCGGTGGCGAGGGCCGAGCCCTCGGTCCAGGCGCGCAGCGCGGCGAGGGCCGGAACACCTTCGTCAAGGCCGTACGGGACCTTTGTTTCGGTCAGGCGCACGACCATCGACTGGATCGCGGGCAGCGGCGCGCCCGGCGCCACGGGCCGGTCGGAGCTGCCGGGGACGGGCAGCCCGAGGTCGAGGAAGGAGCGCATGCGGTACGACCAGCCGGTGCGTTCGGGGCCGAGCGCGGCGGCCATGGCGTCGCCGAAGGTGTGCAGGAAGTTGTGCTGCGGGACGGGCACGACGCCGAGTTCGGCGAAGCGGGCGAGCTGCTCGGGGCGGACGATTCCGGCGTGCTCGATACGGTGGTGGACGCTGGGGCGCGGCCGTTCCTTGTGTGCGCGTTCGAAGGCGTCGAGGGCCAGGTCGACGGCGCGGTCGCCGATGGCGTGCGCGGCGACCGTCCAGCCGGAGCGGTGCGCGGCGACGACGAGGTCCGTCATGGAGCCCGCGTCGCCCTGGAAGTAGCCGGTGGGCCGCTCCTCGTTGTGCGGGCAGCCGCAGAAGGGTTCGGTGACGGCCGCCGTACGCCCGAGGAGCGAGCCGTCCAGGAAGATCTTGACGGGGCCGAGGGAGAGCGTGTCGTCGCCGAAACCGGTGCGCATACCGAGGTCGAGGCCGAGCGTGATGTCGTCGTCGGTGTGCGCGGTCAGCGGGTGCAGCACGTCGGACGCGGCCATCAGTTGGGCGCGGGTGTGCAATCGGCCGCTTTCGCGGGCGAGTTGGTAAGCCGCCAGCTCGACCGGTGTCTGGCCGATCCAGCCGCCGCCGATCCCGGCCTCGGTGAAGCTGGTGACACCTTCGGTGAGGTAGTGCCGGGTCGCCGCGTCGACGGCGTCGGCGACGGTCTCCACCGGGTACGGCAGCACCTGGCGCTGCGCGAGACTCTGGGCGGTCTCCTCCAACAGGCCGTCGGGACGGCCGTGTTCGTCGCGCGACACGACACCGCCGTCCGGGTCCCGGAAGCCGTCCTCCAGCGCCCCGGCCGCGTGCAGCACGGGTGTGTTGACGACGCAGGCGTGCCCGGACGTGTGCTTGATCCAGACGGGCCGGCCGCCCGCCGCGCGGTCGAGGGCGTCGCGGTGCGGCCAGACGCCGCCGAGGTTGTTGTGGTCGAGCCCGGCGCCGAGCACCCAGGCGTCCGGGGCGAGGCCCTCCGCGTGCCTGGCCACGGCGGCGTACACGTCGTCCGCGGAACGGGCCGTGGAGACGTCGAGCTGGGTGAGGTTGAGGCCGAACCAGGCGGTGTGGCAGTGCGCGTCGTTGAAGCCGGGCACGACGGTGGCGCCGCCCGCGTCGAGCACCTGACGCGCGCCGAGTCCGGCCACGTCCTCGTCGAGGCCGACCACGACTCCGTTGAGGACGCCGAGGGTTGCGGCGGTGGGCCGTTCGGGGTCGAGGGTGCGGATACGGGCGTTGCGGACGAGCAGATCGAGCTGCATGGAAGCGAGGTCCCCCTCGGGCTCAGGCGAAGTGGTGCAGTTGCGCGAGCGGTACCTCTGTCGCGGGCGGCGTCCCCGTCTCGACCCCGTCGACGAGGACGGGCGCGGGTTCGCGCGGCACCACCACCCGCGGCGTCGCCGTGTTGTGCAGCATGTCGGAGCGGGTCAGGCCGCGGCTGTCGCGGATCGGGGCGTAGGTGAGTCCGCCCGGCAGCGCGGCCCGCGCGGCGCGGTCGTTGAGCGCGGCCTCCGCGACGAAGACCTTGGCGAGTCGGCCGGGCGCGGCACCCAGCGATCCGAAGTAGGGCTTGTAGGAACGGGGTTGGGTCAGCCGGGTCGATCCGGAACCGGAGCCCGTGTTGCCCCAGGCCACGAACCCGGACTTGATGACCAGCTCCGGCTTGCTGCCGAACCACTTGGGGTCCCACAGCACCAGGTCCGCCATCCGTCCGGCCTGCACGGTGCCGACCTCGTGGGAGAGGCCGTGCGCGAGCGCCGGGTTGAGGGTGATCTTCGCGAGGTAGCGCAACACCCTTGTGTTGTCCGGGTGCTCCACTCCCCCGCCCCCGTTCGCGAGCGCCTGGACGTGGGCGAGCTGCCATGTCCTGCGCACGGTCTCGGCGATCCGGCCCATGCCCATGGAGTCGGAGTTGACGATGGAGATGGCGCCGAGGTCGTGCAGGGCGTTCTCGGCGGCGATGGCGTGCTCGCGGATCCGGCCCTTGGAGATGGCGACATCGCTCGAGGAGGCGTGGTTCTGCCGGTGCACGGTCATCGTCATCGGGAACAGCTCGCCGACCGTGTTCGGGGTGTACGGCACGGTGGGCGTCGTCGACGAGGGCAGGATGTTCGGCTCGGAGAGGATCTCCAGGAGGTCGGGGTGACCGCCGCCGCCCTCCACGTGGTACGCGTGCACGGTGCGGCCGCGCGTGGCGCCGAGGGTGTCCCGCAGATACCCCGACTCGTTCATGGAGTCGGTGTGCAGCGCGACCGGCAGGTCGGCCTGTTCGGCGGTGTCGAGGCAGGTGTCGATGATGCGCGGGGTCGCCCCGAAGTCCTCGTGGATCTTGAAGCCACCCGCCCCCGCGAGGGTGATCTCGTCGAGAAGAGCACGTGAACTGGACGAACCGCGGGCCAGGAAGGCGATGTTCAGCGGGGTGCCCTGCCAGGAACTCATCAGGGTGTGCAGGTTGTGCGTCGGGTTGCAGCCGATCTCCCACACACCACCGAGGCCCATGCCGACGAGCGTGGTGACTCCGGCGGACAGCGCGGCCGGGGCGACCTCGGGCGAGGACAGGTGGACGTGGCTGTCGACGACGCCGGGCGTCGCGATGAGCCCCTCCCCCGGCACCACCGAGGTGTGCGAGTCGATGGCGTACTCGACGTCCATCACGTCCGGGTTGCCGACGCTTCCGACGGAGACGATCCGGCCGTCCTTGATGCCGATGTCGGTCTTGCGCACACCGAGCACCGGGTCCATGAGGACGACACCGGCGACCACCATGTCGAGGGCGGAGTCGCGGTCGGAGCGCGGCGAGGCGAGCAGGCCGTCGCGGACCGTCTTGCCGCAGCCGCCGAGGAGTTCGTCGCCCGGGGTGCCGTCGTCGGCCTCGACCTCCACCCACAGGCAGGTGTCGCCGAGCCGGATCCGGTCGCCGGTCGTGGGCCCGTACAGGGCGTGGTACGTGCGGCGGTCGACGCTGGTCATGCGCGCTCCTGGGTCGTACGGGCCTTGTGGCTTGCGGGGATGACGGCGACTTCGCGCTTCTCGCCGGGTTCGAAGGCGAGGGCGGTGCCGGCGGCGATGTCGAGCCGCAGCCCGCGGGCCCTCTCGCGGTCGAGTTCGAGCGCCTGGTTGGCCTCGTGCAGCGGGTAGTGCGAGGAGATGTAGACGACGCGGTCGCCGGTGTTGCGGATGGTGAGGGCGGTGCGCGGGCGGCCCACGTTGATCTCGACGGGCGGTGCGTCGGCGGTGCGCACGGCGCCCGGGCCCTCGGCACTGGCGGGGCCGATCGGCCGGTCGACGGCGACGAGTGACGTGCCGCTCGGGAACAGTGCCTCCACCTGCACGGTCGTCACGATGTCGGCGACGCCGTCCAGCACGTCGTCGACGGTGAGCACCCGCTCCGCCGCCTCGATCACCTCGTCGAGGCTCAGCCCGTCCCAGGCGGCCTCCAGGATCTCGTCGCAGATCAGGGCGATCGCCTCGGGGGCGTTCAGTCGGCGGCCGCGCGCGCGGCGACGGCGCGCGAGTTCGGCGACGGTGAACAGCTGGAGCCGTTCCTGTTCACGAGGGGTCAAGTGCACGGTCGGATGGCCCTCCTGGTCGGCGGGCCCCGGACGCTCCGCCCAGGGATCGCACCAGGATCCTGGGTCACGGCCACCGAACCAACGTTGAAACATCGCCCCCGTGCCACCGAGAATTGGTCACATGCACAATTCCGAAGGCCGGGGCCGTCCCGGGCTGCCCCCGACGTCTCCGCGCATCGCCGAACTCGCCGGTCAGTGCCTGGACAATGTGGAGGACCTGATCGGTGACTGGCTGGAGATGGTCGGCCCGGTGCGCACCTCGTACGAGACCCAGGTGCCGGACATCCAGTTCCGGGATTCGGCCTGGCAGGCCTTCGAATTGCTGCTGCGCACGGTGGCCCGGCTCCCGGTGCCGCCGCACATCGCGGACGTCTCGCGGCGGGTGGGCGAGGACCGGGCCCGGCAGGGCGTCCCGCTCGACGCGCTCCTGGAGGCGGCCCGCCTCGACTTCCGGGTGGTGTGGCAGGCGCTCGTGAACCGGGCGCGCCCCGAGGACATGGCCGATCTGGCGGGCTCGGCGTACCACGTGTGGGAGGCGGTCGAGCGGCATGTCACCGGGATCATGACGGCGTACCAGCGCACGGTCCTGGAGATGGGGCGCCGCGAGGAGGACGAGCGGCGCATGTGGTTCGCCCGGCTCCTGGAGACCGAGGGCCGCAATCCGACCGTCGTACGGGACGCGGGCCGCGCCCTGGGGCTCGCTGACGACGGCCGGTTCCTGTGCGCGGCGTCGTCCGCGGCGGCCGGGCCAGGGCTGCACCGGGCGGGCCTCGCGCTGCGCGGGGCGGGCGCCGCGGTGCAGCAGCAGATGGTCGGCGGGGACGCGGTCCTGGTGGTGCAGCTCAGTGGCCGGATCACCCGCCCGTACATCCTCGACCAGTTGCACGACTCGCCGTGCGGGGTGGCACCGCAGGCGGCCGGGCTCGCCGCGGTGCCGCGGGCCACGGTGCTCGCGGTGGCGACGGCGCAGGTGCTGCCCGCGGACACGCGCTCCCCGCGGCTCCTGGAGGACAGCTGGCTCGATGTGCTGGCCCACCGGGCGGGTGACTTCGGCCGCGATCTGGCGGCCGATGTGCTGGGCGCGCTGCACGGGCCCGGTGTCACGCGCGGCGAGGCGGACCGGCTGCTGCACACGGTGCGGGTCCACTTGGCGGGCTCGGGCTCCATCGCCGACACGGCCGACGAGCTGTACTGCCACCGCAACACGGTGCAGCACCGGTTCAACCGGTTCCACGAACTCACTGGCCGTGATCTGCGCAGGCCGGCGGATGCAGCGCTGTTGGCGGTGGCGTTGCGGGTGAGGTGACCGGGTCGCCGCAGGGGCTTGATCGGCTAGCGTTCCCCTGTGCCTGAGGACAAGACAGGAAAAGTGAGCCGACTCAGCCGTCGCGGCAAGTTGATCGTGCTGGTTGTCGTGGCCTTCGCCGTCGCCGCGGCGATCGTCGTGCCGCTGGTGGTGGTGTTCGGCGGGAAGGAGCCAGGGCGGGCCGAGAAGGTGGTGATCCCGGAGGGGTACCGCGCGAGCCAGGTGTACGAGGACGTGGACAAGGCCCTTGACGTCGACGAAGGAACCACCAAGAAGGCCGCCTCCAAGGCACACCTCACCCTGCCGGGCGACGCGGACGGCAACCCCGAGGGCTACCTGTTCCCGGCCACGTATCCCGTCGACAAGAACACCACCCCGACGTCGCTGCTCTCGTACATGACCAACACCGCCGACCAGCGGCTCAAGGCCGACCACATCACCAAGGGGGCCGACACCAACGGCGTCTCCGTCTACGAGACCGTGGTCATCGCCAGCATCGTGCAGGCGGAGGCCGACACCCACGAGGACATGGGGAAGGTCGCCCGGGTCATCTACAACCGGCTCGACCAGGGCATGAAGCTCCAGATGGACTCCACCATCAACTACGCCCTGGACCGCTCGACCCTCGACACCAGCCACGCGGATACGAAGACCGACAGCCCGTACAACACGTACGAGCACAAGGGCCTGCCGCCCACGCCCATCGGGAATCCGGGCGAGGACGCCATCGACGCGGCCATCGCCCCGCCCGAGGGCGACTGGCTGTACTTCGTGACGGTCGGCCCCGGGGACACCCGGTTCACCGACAGCTACGAGGAGCAGAAGAAGAACGTCGAGGAGTTCAACTCGCGTCAGGCGAGCGCGAAGGAGTAACGCGCGAGGTGGGGCGCGAACGCGGGGTGCTCGGAGAGGCGGCGCAGGTACGCGGCGAGCCGGGGGCGGCCGATGATCGGGGTGGTGGCGTCCAATTGCACCAGGGTGGCCCACAACCGGACGTCCGCGAGGGTGAGTTCGCCGCCGAGGATGTGCTCGCGGCCGCAGAGCCGCCGCTCCAGGACGTCGAGCGCCCGCACCAACGTGGCGTGCGCGGAGACGCTGATGCCGCGCTCGCACAGCCGGCCCACCGCCTCGACCGAGTCCTCCGCTCCGCGCGGGAGAAGGTCGGGGCCGTGGCCGCCGAAGTGCCGGGCCAGGTCGTGCAGGATGTCACCGGTGTGCGTGCTGACGATGCGGCCGGTCCAGTCGTCGCTGAGCACCGGTGCCACCGCAGGGCCCGGGTGCTGGTGCGACGTCGCCTCGTACAGCGGGACCAGCGCCAGGTGCCCGCCGCCGGGTGCGTCCGGGACCGCGGGCAGCAGGGTCACCGGGAGGGTGTCGTCGAGGCCGAGCAGGCTGTGGGTGACGGCGATCTGCAGACAGTGCGGGCAGGCGGGCGACAGGTGGAGGCGGAAGCGGTGCGGCGCGGCGTAGTAGCCGCTGCGCGCGTCGCAGCCGATACGGCTCCGGAAGGACGGCACGGCGGTGGGCGCTGTGGCGGACATGCGTCTCCCTGAGGGGTGCTCGATCACGGGCGTACGGGCAGGCGTACGGAAGTGTCAGGCGTGGGCGGCGACTCGGCCGCCGCCGTGGGGAGAACTCGCCGCGCTGCACACCCGCGCGAGGTCGATGTGACGGCGGGACGTGAGCCGGGGCAGTGCCCCGACGGCGGCGCGGACAGCCGGGCTGCCGGTGTCCCGCGCCGCACCGTCCATCATTCCCTACCGTTTCACTAGGATTCCCTTAGGGGAGTGTGTGGCCGTGTCGACTCCGCGTCAAGAGCGCTTCCACTCCTCGGCCAGCAGCTCGTAGGAGCGGACCCGGTCGGCGTGGTCGTGGGTGATGGTCGTGATGAGCAGTTCGTCGGCCCCGGTGGCCTCTTGGAGCTGGGCCAGACGGCGGGCCACGGTGGTCGGCGAGCCGACGAACTGGGTGTCGAGGCGGTCCTGCACGAGCGCCCGGTCGGCGTCGGTCCACGCGTGCTTGCGGGCCTCCTCCGGCGTCGGGAAGTCGATGGCACCCTCGGCGTTGCGGATGCTGCGCACCCACAGGCCGTAGCCGGTGGCGAGTTCGCGGGCGGTGGCGTCGTCCTCGGCGACGACGACGTCCGCGGAGACACTGACGTACGGCTTGTCGAGGGTGTCGGAGGGCCGGAAGAAGGACCGGTACCCCTCCACCGCCTCCAGGACCGTGGCGGGGCTGACGTGGTAGTTCGCGGCGAACGGCAGTCCGCGCGCGCCGGCCACCTCGGCGCTCTCGCCGCCGCTGCTGCCCAGGATCCACACGTCGACGTCGGCCCCTTCCCCCGGTACGACGTGTGCCTCGACGCCGTCCGGCGATATGTAGGCGCCGGCGAACAGGGCGAGGATGTCGTCGATCTGTTCGGCGTAGTCCTGCGCCTGCGCGCCCGGCTGCTGGAGCAGCTTGCGCTGCAGCGCGACGCGGGGTGAGCCGAGGAGGTGCTCGAAGGAGAAGCGGGGCGGGATGACGAGGCCGTTGGGGGCGGCGCCGTCGACGACGGGGGTCGCGGTCGGCTTCGGAGCCGTCGGCTGCGCGGGCGGGCGGCCGCCGGATCGGCCGAGGCCGAGGTCGATGCGGCCAGGGTGCAGGGCGTCGAGAAGCCCGAACTCCTCCACCGTGGACAGCGCGGTGCGGTGGCCGAGCTGTACGGCGCCGGAGCCGAGCCGGATGGTGTCGGTGGCGGACGCCGTCAGGGCGAGAACGACGGCGGGCGAGGTGCCGGCGACGCCGGGATTGAGATGGTGCTCGGCGAACCAGTAGCGGGCGTAGCCGAACCGCTCGGCCTGCTGGGCGAGGTCGATGGAGTTGCGCAGGGCGTCGCCCGCGGTCGAGCCGGACGGGACCGGGACCAGGTCGAGGACGGCGAGGGGGATGTCAGACACGGGAGAGCTCCTCGGTGGTCGCGGGGGCGTCGTCGGGGTGGGCGAGGCCGAGGTGCTCGCGCAGGGTCGTGCCCTCGTACTCCGTGCGGAACACGCCCTGTTCCTGGAGGAGCGGGACCACCTTGTCGGCGAATTCGTCGAGGCCGCCCGGGGTGATGTGCGGGACGAGGATGAAGCCGTCGGCGGCGTCGGCCTGCACGTACTCGTTGATGGTGTTGGCGATGGTGGCCGGGGAGCCGACGAAGTTCTGCCGGTTGCCGGTGTGGATGACGAGGTCGCGGATGGACCACTTGTTGGCGGCGGCGAGCTCGCGCCACTCGCGGGCGGTGGCGAGGGGGTCCCGGTACATGCGGACCTGGGCGCGGCCCTCGGCGATGTGGGTGTCGCCGACGTCCGGGTCGATGTCGGGCAGCGGTCCCTCCGGGTCGTACGAGGAGAGGTCCCGGTTCCAGACGAACTCCAGGTGCTTGAGGGCGGTGGCCCCGCTGACCTGGTGGCGGCGCACCTCGCGGGCGAGTTCCTCGGCCTCCGCGTCGGTGTCGGCGAGCGCGAAGGTGGCGGCGGGCAGGATGAGCAACTGGTCTTCCCCGCGGCCGTACTTGGCGAGGCGGGACTTCACGTCCGCGTAGAAGTCGCGGCCCGCGTCGAGGGTGCCGTGTCGGCTGAAGATGGCGTCGGACTCGGCGGCGGCGAACTCGCGGCCCTCGTCGGAGTCGCCTGCCTGGAAGACGACCGGGCGGCCCTGCGGGGAGCGCGGGACGTTGAACCGGCCGTGGATGTCGAAGTGCGCTCCGGTGTGTGCGAAGGAGCCGGCCTTGGCGTCGCGCAGGAAGGCGCCGGTCTCCTGGTCGGCGAGGATCTCGTCGTCGTGCCAGGAGTCGAAGAGTTCGTTCGCGGTGGCGAGGAACTCCCGGGCGCGCGAGTAGCGTTCGCGCTGCGGGAGGAAGCCGCCGCGGCGGAAGTTCTCGCCGGTGAAGGCGTCCCAGGAGGTGACGACGTTCCAGGCGGAGCGGCCGCCGGAGAGGTGGTCGAGGCTCGCGAACTGGCGGGCCACCTCGTAGGGCTCGTTGAAGGTGGAGTTGATGGTGCCGGTGAGCCCGATGCGCTCGGTGACGGCGGCGAGCGCGGCGAGGACGGTGAAGGTGTCGGGGCGGCCGACGACGTCCAAGTCGTAGATCTCGCCGCCCTGTTCGCGCAGGCGAAGACCCTCGGCGAGGAACAGGAAGTCGAACTTGGCGCGTTCGGCGGTCCGCGCGAAGTGGGCGAAGGAGCTGAACTCGATGTGACTGCCGGCCCGCGGGTCGCTCCACACGGTGGTGTTGTTGACGCCGGGGAAGTGGGCGGCCAGATGGATCTGCTTCAGTGGCTTGGTCATGGGAGTTCCCTCCGGCTCACGCGGCGGCGTAGCGGTTGGCGGGGCGGTCGAGGCCGAGGAGTCCGCGCAGGGTGTCGGCCTCGTACGCGCGGCGGAAGAGGCCGCGGCGCTGGAGCTCGGGGACGAGGCCCCGGGTGATGGCCGGGAGGTCGTGTCCCACGACGGCGGGCCGCAGCCGGAACCCGGTGAGCCCTGCCGCCTGCAACTCCTGGAGCCGGTCGGCGAGTTGAGCGGGGGTGCCCGCGAAGACCGGGGCGTCGCTCTCGTACGGCGCTCCGTCGAGCGCGTCCAGCCGTTCCCGGCGGGCCGTCGCGGCGGCGGGGTCCTCGTCGAGGAACACCACGAGGTCGCCGAAGACGTGCAGGGGCTCGTCGGCGCGTCCGGCCGTGTCCTGCTCGGCGCGGATCCGGCCCACGATGCCGCGGGCCTGCTCGGCGTCGTGCGGGGTGATGTACCCGACGTCGGCGGCGCGGGCCACCAGGCGGTACGGGACGGTGTCATGGGCGAGGGCGGTGACGAGCGGCTGCCCCTGCGGCGGGCGGGGGGTGATCGAAGGACCGCGGACGCTGAAGCGGCTGCCCTGGAAGTCGATGTAGTGCAGCTTGTCCCGGTCGATGAAGCGGCCCGTCGCGGCGTCGCGGATCTCGGCGCCGTCCTCCCAGCTGTCCCACAGCCGCCGCACGACCTCCACGTAGTCGGCGGCCTCGTCGAAGAGGTCGGTCACCAACTCCCGCGCGACCGGGCTGTCGTAGGCGTCGATGGGGTCGATGGTGCGGCGGCCGAAGTGGGCGGCCTCGTTCGGGCGGGCGGTGACCTGGACGCGGAGCCCGGCGCGGCCCTCGCTGACGTAGTCGAGGGTGGCGATGGCCTTGGAGAGGTGGAACGGCTCGGTGTGCGTGACCACGGCCGTGGGGACCAGGCCGATGTGCCGGGTCAGCGGGGCGATCCGCGAGGCGATCAGTACGGCGTCGAGGCGGCCGCGGACCTGGTCGGTGCGCTCGTCCGGTTCGAGGAAGTGGCTCGACTGCGGGCCGAGCCCGTCCTCGATGGTGACGAAGTCGAGCAGGCCGCGCTCGGCCTCGGCGACGAGTTCGGCCCAGTACGCGGCGGTGAACAGCTCGCGCGGCCGGGACACGGGCTCGCGCCAGGAGGCGGGGTGCCACCCGGTGCCGTCGAGGGCGACGGCGAGGTGCAGGGAGTCAGAGGGCGATGGAGACACGAAGGTGCCTTTCGTGAACAGCCGACAGGGATGCTGACGGGCGTGGCTACTTGCCGGTCTTGGGGAGCCCGGGCGGGTTGATCCTCGATTTGGTGACCGCCTCGTCGGACAGGCCCCAGCGCTTGAGGACCTTCGCGTAGCTGCCGTTGTCGATGACGTGGTCGAGCGCGTCGGCAAGCGGCTTCACGAGCCCGCTGTCCTTCTTGGTGGTGGCCGCGATGAGGCCCTGGAGCTTCGCGCCCGCGCCCGAGTACGTGCCGACGACCTCGGTCTTCCCGGTGCTGGCCGCGTGGTAGGCGGCGGTCGGGTTGGGGCCCAGGTAGATGTCGATGCGGCCGGACTGCAGGGCGAGGTAGGTGTCGCTGTCGTTCTGGTAGTACTTGATGTCGACCGGCTTGCGGCCCGCCTTCACGTTCGCCTTGCTCCACTCGATGAGCAGCTTCTCCTGGTTGGTGCCGCTGCCCACGGCGACCGTCTTCCCCGCCACGTCCTCCGGCCCGGTGACCTTCAGGCCGCTGCCCTTCTTGGCCTCGAAGCCGAGGTTGTCCTTGCGGTAGGTGGCGAAGTCGTACTTCTCCTTGCGGTCCTCGGTGACCGTGATGTTGCTCAGGCCCACGTCGTACTTGCCGCTGTCGAGGCCGACGAAGATGTTCTCCCAGGAGGCGGTGGTGCGGCGCACCTTGAGTCCCAGGACGTCGGCGACGAGGTGGGCGAGGTCGGGCTCGACGCCGATGACGGTCTTGTTGTCGGTGGCGTGGAAGCCGAGCGGCGCGGCGGAGCTGGAGGAGCCGATGACCTCGAGGGTTCCTCGTCTGCGGATCCGCTCGGGCACCTCGTCGGCTATGGAGTCGACCTTGCCGGTGGTGACACGGTGCTGCTCGGGGCTGAGGTTGATCTTCGCCTTGGCGCCCGAGCCGTCCGCGACCTCGGTGGTGCCGCCGTCGGAGGGGTTGCTGCAGGCGGCGAGGAGGAGGGCGGTGGCGAGCGAGAGGGCGGCCGCGGCGGTCGTCCGGCGACGGGCGAGGGTGGTGGTCACGGTGGTGGTTCTCCTTGCGTACGAAGCGGGGTGGGGGCGGCCGGTCACAGGACCTTGGAGAGGAAGGCGCGGGTGCGTTCGTGGCGCGGGGCGTCGAGGACGGCCGCGGGTGTCCCCTGCTCCACGACGACGCCGCCGTCCATGAACACGACGGTGTCGGCGACCTCGCGGGCGAAGCCGATCTCGTGGGTGACGACGATCATGGTGGTGCCGGTGCTCGCCAGGTCCTTGATGACATCGAGGACTTCGCCCACCAGTTCCGGGTCGAGCGCGGAGGTGGGCTCGTCGAAGAGCAGCACCTTGGGTTCGAGGGCGAGCGCGCGGGCGATGGCGACGCGCTGCTGCTGGCCGCCGGAGAGCTGGCGCGGGTAGGCGTCGGCCCGGTCGCCGAGTCCGACGCGGTCGAGCAGTTTCCGGGCGGTGTCCTCGGCCTCCTTGCGCGGGCGGCGCAAAGCGGAGACGGGGGCCTCGATCAGGTTGTCCAGGACGGTCAGGTGCGGGAAGAGGTTGAAGTCCTGGAACACGAACCCGATGTGGGTGCGCTGCTTCAGGACGTCCTTCTCGCGCAGTTCGTGCAGCTTGTTGCCGGCGCGGCGGTAGCCGATGAGTTCGCCGTCGATGCTGATCCAGCCGCTGTTCACCTTCTCCAGGTGGTTGATGGTGCGCAGCAGTGTGGACTTGCCCGAGCCGGACGGGCCGAGGATCACGGTGACCTCTCCGGCGTGCACGCGCAGGTCGACGCCGCGCAGCACCTCCAGCGGGCCGAAACTCTTGTGGACGTCCTGGATGTCCACCATCGGCTTGTTCATCGTCGGGCTCCCAGGGCTCGGAGTGTCTTGGGGGCGGTGGTGCCCCGGGCGTATCGGCGTTCCACGTAGTGCTGGGCGATGGACAGGAGCGAGGTCAGGACCACGTACCAGGCGGTGGCTACGAGGAGCAGCGGGATGACCCGGCCGTTGCGGCCATAGATGACCTGGGCCTGGTAGAAGAGCTCGCCGATGGACATCACGTAGACCACGGAGGTGCCCTTGAGCAGGCCGATGATCTCGTTGCCCGCCGTAGGCAGGATGGCGCGCATGGCCTGCGGCAGCACGATGCGGCGGACCTGCCGAAGGCGCGGGATGCCGAGGGCCGCGGCGGCCTCCAGCTGGCCCCGGTCGACGGAGATGACTCCCCCGCGGACGATCTCCGCGGCGTACGCGGCCTGGTGCAGGGTGAGGCCGATGACGGCGGCCCCGATGGTGCCGATGAGGCTGTTGCTGTCGACGGACCAGAACACCGGGCCGAAGGGGATGCCGAGGCCCAACTCCTTGTAGAGCGCGCTGAGATTGAACCAGAAGACGAGCTGGACGATCATCGGGATGGACCGGAAGATCCAGATGTACGTCCAGGCCACGGTCTGCAGCACCGGGCTCTGCGAGAGCCGCATGAAGGCCAGCACCGTGCCGAGCAGGAATCCCAACACGGTCGCGTAGACGGTGAGTTGGAGTGTCACCCAGACTGCCTGCACGATCGTCTCGGACAGCACGTAGTCGCGGAAGACGTTCCATTCCCAGACGGGGTTGGTCAGCAGTCCGTGCGCGAACTGGGCGACCAGGACGAGCACGGCGACGGCCGCGACCCAGCGGGCGTAGTGGCGGATCGGGACCACTTTGAGGGAGGCCGGGTTGTCCGGTGCGGTCGGCTCGGCGCCGGGGAGGTGCTTCTCGAAGGGCAGCGGGCCGATGGACTCGGGGTCGGCCTCGGTGTCGAACAGCGGCGTGTACCCGGTGGCGAGGTACAGGCCGCGGGCCTCGGGCTGGCGCGGGCCGGTGGTGAGGTGGATCCGCCGGTAGCCGCGCTCGCCGGCCTCGCGTTCCAGTTCGTCGACGACGCGGCGGGCGAGCCCGCGCCGACGGTGGGCGGAGTGGGTCCAGATCCGCTTCAGCTCGGCGGTGTCGGTGTCGTAGCGGCGGAAGGCGCCGCCCGCGACGGGTTCGCCGTTCTCGAGGACGAGGAGCAGCAGCCCGCCGTGCGCGGGCGTGAACTCCTCGTCGGGGTACCGGGCGATCTCGGCGTGGGCGTCCTTGCCGTAGCGGGTCGAGTACTCGTCGCCGAGCTCGCGCAGCAGGGGTTCGACCCGCGGGTCGGAGACGGGTACGTGCACGACCGTCAAGTCCTCGGACGGCGCCGGTGGTTGGGCGAGGGAGGTCATGCGCCCACCGCCGCGGGCGCCCCGGTCCCGTGGGCCGCGCGCTCGGCGTCGCGCTTGGCGACCTCCTCGCGCACGATCGGGATCACGTACCGGCCGAAGTCGATGGCGTCGTCCAGGAGGTCGTAGCCGCGCGCGGAGAGGATGTCGACGCCGAGGTCGTAATAGTCGAGCAGGGCCTGGGCGACGGTCTCCGGGGTGCCGACGAGGGCGTTGGAGTTGCCCGCGCCGCCGGTCGCTGCGGCCGTCGGGGTCCACAGGGCGCGGTCGTAGCGCTCGCCCGCCTCGGCGATGGCGATGAGCCGCTGCGAGCCGGTGTTTTGAGGCTCGGACTGTCCGTGGTGGCGCCTGCCGATGCGCTCGCCCCGCTCCTTGCGGGCCTTGATGGCGCCGACCGTGCGGTGGGCCTTCTCCCAGGCCAGTTCCTCGGTCGGTGCGATGATCGGGCGGAAGGCGACCTGGATGCGCGGGACGTCGGTGCGGCCCGCGGCCCGCGCGGCGGCCTTCACGGTCTCGATCTGCTCGGCGGTCTTCGCCAGCGGCTCGCCCCACAGGCAGTAGATGTCGGCCTCCGCTCCCCCGGCGGCGTACGCGGCGGCGGAAGAGCCTCCGAACGAGACACCCGGGCGGGGCTGTTGGACGGGGAAGACATCGCTGACGAAGTCGTGGAAGCGGTAGTGCTCGCCCTCGTGGTCGAAGGGCTCGTGGGTGGTCCAGATCTTCTTGACGAGCTGGATGTACTCGCGGGTGCGGGTGTAGCGCTCGTCCTTGGTGAGGGTGTCGCCCTCGCGGCCCTGCTCGTGGTCGTTGCCGCCGGTGATGAAGTGGACGGTGAGCCGGCCCCCGCTGATCTGGTCGAGGGTGGCGAAGGTCTTGGCGGCGAAGGTGGGGTACGAGACGTTGGGCCGGTGGGCGAGCAGGATCTGCAGGCGGTCGAGGCGGCTCGCGATGTAGGCGGCGGCCGGTGCCGGGTCGGGCGATCCTGAGCCGTACGCGAACAGCACCCGGTCCCAGTCGTGGTCCTCATGGGCGCGGGCGAGCCGGAGTGTGTACTCCTTGTCGAAGGCGGCGCCGGAACGGGCGGTGGTCTCGGAGCCGTCGTTGGTGGCGGCGATGCCGAGGAATTCCACGGGCATGGGGTGGGCCTTTCGGAGGCGGCGAGATCCGCCTGCGGGCAGGCCGGAACAGCCGTGCGCGCAGACGGAATTGACGACGCGTCACGGAGACGGGTCGCTACGGATGCGACGACGCGGGGCGTCGTGGAAGGGGGCGCGGCGGCAGCGCGCGCGAGGCGTCAGAACCCGGCCTGCGAAGGGGGCACCGAGGACGTCGCCGGGAAAGAGATGGGCCGGTCAGAGGGCCCGCTGCCGCTTCAGGCGCAACACGCCGCGGACCACACCCGACCGAAGTCGATGTGGTCGCGCGAGACCAAGTGCTGGGCAGTCATGGACCAATTGAGCCGTCCGAGGGGCCGTTTCGTCAAGCCGCGCTCGTATGTCGGACGGCACTCAAGTGCCTCTCGGGGGCCGCGTGTTGCGGCAGTGTGTCGTGCGTGTGTACGCCGCCCCGCTCAGGGCGGGGCGGCGTCGTTCTACTGCTGGGTCCTGCGCCGTTCGACACCGGCGAGGAGACGGCTCCGCTGCTCCTCGTCCGTCGCCGCGGCCGCGGCGGCCAGGGCGAGTGCCGCCGCCGCGTCGGTGACGGCGCGGTCCGCGCCGGGGGTGGTGCCGTGTGCCGCGAACTCGACGGTGTGCTGGCTCGCGCCCGCGGTGTCGTAGCCGATGGTGGGGTGGATCGAGGGAAGGAGGCGGGAGACGTTGCCCATGTCGGTGGACGCGGTGGTGTCGCCGTGCCGGGACAGCGGGGTGCGGCCGAGGGAGCGGGCGGCGGCCGCGTAGGCCTCGGTCAGGAACGGATCCTGGCGCAGGTCCGCGAAGTCCCGTCCGTGCGGGACGAGTTCGAGTTCGGCGCCGGTGGCGAGGGCGCCCGCCTCGAAGCAGGCGCGGACCCGACGCTGGACCGCCGTGAGCTGCTCGACCGTGGGTGCGCGCACCTCGTAGCGGGCGCAGGCGGTGTCGGGGATGACGTTCGGGGCCCGGCCCCCGTCGGTGACGATGCCGTGCACCAGGGAGCCCGGCGGCAGCTGTTGGCGCAGCACGCCGATCGCGGTCTGGGCGACGGTCAGCGCGTCGAGCGCGTTGACACCCTCCCAGGGCGCGAGTGCCGCGTGGGCCGGACGGCCCCGGTAGGTGATGTCCCAGGCGCCGATCGCGAGGGAGGAGGCGCCGACGGTGTCCTCCTGGCCGGCGTGCGCCATCAGCGCCGCGGCCACGTCGTCGAAGACACCCGCGTCGATGAGCAGCACCTTGCCGCCGATGTCCTCCTCGGCGGGGGTGCCGATGAGCCGTACGGTGACGCCGAGCCGGTCCGCGACGGCCGCGAGGCCGAGCGCGGCGCCGACCGCCGCCGCGCCGTTCACGTTGTGCCCGCAGGCGTGGCCGATGCCGGGCAGCGCGTCGTACTCGGCGCAGAAGGCGAGCACCAGCTCGCCGCTGCCGTACGTCGCGTCGAGCGCGGTGGGCAGCGAGTCGAGGGGGCGGGCGACCGTGAAGCCGGCCGCGTCGAGAAGCTCGGCGATCTTCGTGGCCGAGCGGTGCTCCTGGAGGGCGGTCTCGGGTTCGGCGTGCAGGCTGTGGCTGAGCGCGATGAGCCGCTCGCTCCAGGCGTGGACCGCGCCGGTCACCTCGTCGTGCACGGAAACGGACTGCGAGGTCGTCATGCGAGGCTCTCCTTCGCTTCGGTGGGTTCGGCACGGTCCGCGGCGGCGGGGGCCGTGCCACCGCCGCCGTACAGCAGCGCGAGCGCCCCGCCGATGAGCGCGACCGCGGCGCACGTGCCCCAGGCCCAGACGTAGCCGGACAGCGCGATGTGGCCGCCTCCGCCGCCGATCTGGTGTGCCGAGAACAGTGCGCCGATCACGGCGGCGCCGATCGCCGCGCCCAGCGACAGCGCGAGTTCGTTGATGCCCACGGCCAGCGCGGTCTGCCGCTCGGGCACGATCTCCGCCGACAGGGTTCGCGTGATCGATTCGAAGACACCGGTGGCGAGGCCGACGACCAGCGTCGAGGCGACGTACTGCGGGAGCGTGGCGTGGAAGAGGATCATGCCCAGGAAGCCGAGCCCGACGAGGGCTCCGCCGGTGGCCAGGACGGCGCGGTCGCCGATGCGGCGGGCGAGGCGTGGTGTGGCCGTGGAGCCGAGGAAGCCCAGGACGACCATGGCCAGGGACACCGTCGCGATGGACTGCGGGCCGAGGCCCATGCCGTAGCCGACGGCGTCCGGGTCGGCCCCGAGGAACAGCGCGTTGGCGCCGAGGAAGCCGATGCATCCGAAGGCGGCGCAGAACGTGTGCGCACTGACCGCCGCGAGCCGCCGGTCGCTCAGCATGCGCACACTCACCAGTGGCTGGTCCGCCCGGCACTCCACCGTCACCCAGGCGACGAACACCGCCACCGCGAGGGCGCCCGTGCCCAGGGAGCGGGCCGAGCCCCACCCCCACGTGCCGCCCTGCGCGAGCAGCAGGACCAGCGCCACGAGTCCGACGGTGAGCAGCGCCGCCGCCCCGTAGTGGAACCGGCCGCCGAACTCCCCGTCACTGTCCGGCAGTACGAGGCCGGCGGCCAGGGCGAGCACCGCCACCGGCACCGCCGCCCACAGCCCGGCCTCGGCGTGCCGCTCGCTGAGGGCTCCGGCCACGAGGCCGCCCACACCGATGGCGATCAGCAGGGCGCCGACGAGCAGCGACATCCCGGTGCGGCCGCGTTCGGGGGCGCGGGAGCGCAGGATTCCGGCGAGCAGCGGGAAGAACCCGACCACCGCGCCTTGCAGGACCATGCCCACGGCCAGTGTCACCACGGTCGGCCACAGGGCCATCAGCAGCGAACCGGCCGCGACCATGGCGAGTGCCACGCGCAGCAGCCGGCGGTGGCCGTACAGGTCGCCGAGGCGCGAGAGCAGTGGTGTGAGCACGGCGAACGCGCACTGCGACAGCAGATAGAGATTGTTCTGGGCCACTCCCCCGATGCCGAGCCGCTGCCCCAGCTCAGGGAGCAGCGGGGTGAGATAGCCCTGGACGACGCCACTGAAGACGACGACCACCGCCATCGCACCGAGCATGCCGCGGCCGGTTCCGACCGCCGATCCGCCTGTGCCCATGTCTGCGCCCATCGAGGACGTCCCTTCTGGCAGGAATCGAATGCGGTGGCTACTGTGCGGGCTGCGGTCGTACTGGCCCGAGGAATCGTCGGAAACGAGCAGCGAGGGGCTTCGCCATGCGAGAAACGGTCGCCGTGAGCGAGCTGGATCTGGCGCTCGTCAACGCCCTCCAGCTGCGTCCGCGCGCCTCGTGGACCGAACTCGCGCCGCCGCTCGGTGTCACCGCGAGCACCCTCGCCCGCCGCTGGGAGCGGCTGACCGAAGAGGGACTCGCCTGGGTGTACGCGGCGCCGGGACGGGAGTTCTCGCGCACGCGCTGCACGGCGTTCGTCCTGGTGCGCTGCCGGCCCGGCACCCGTTCACGGATCGCTGAAGAGCTGTGCGAGCGGCCCGAGGCCGTCACCATCGAGCTCACCGGGCCGGGCAGCGCCGACCTGCTCATCGACGTCCTGGCCCCCGACCTGCCGGCGCTGACCCGGTTCGTGACGACACACCTCGAAACGCTGCCCGGTGTCACGGCCGTGGACTGCCTCTTCGCCACGTCGCTGTACGTGGAGGGCAGCCGCTGGCGGCTCCGTTCGCTGGACCCGTCGCAGCTGAGCGTCCTGAGCCGGGCGGGCGAGCGTCCGCCCGAGCCCGCGGCGACGCTCGAACTCGACGCGGTGGACAGGGGGTTGCTCGACTCCCTGGTCGGCGACGGCCGCCTGGGCCTCGCGGCGCTCGCCGACCACACCGGCACCAGTCCGGCCACCGTCCGCCGCCGCCTGCACCGGCTCACCGACTCGGGTGTCCTGACCCTGCGCTGCGACATGGCGGACGCACTCGCGGGGCGGCCGCTGCCGGTCTCGCTGCTCGGCCGCGTCCCGGCCCGTGACATCGCCGCCGTGCACCGCGCTCTCGCCGCGCTGCCCGAGTGCCGGCTCGTCGCCGCGGTCACCGGGAGGACGAACATCTTCGCCACCCTGTGGGTGCGCGACCTCGGCGACATCCAGCGCCGCGAGACGGCTCTGGGGGCACGTCTGCCGACGCTGGAGTTCACCGACCGGATCGTGGGCCTGCGCACGGTCAAGCGCATGGGGCACCTGCTCGACGAGGCAGGTCGCCGTGTCGGGGTGCGTCCGATCCGGCCGTGGTGAGCCCCGCCGGCACCCCGTCAGGTGGCGCGGAGCGACTCCAGCGCCTTCTCGATGCGGCGTGCCCGGGTCTCGGGCTTCTTCGCGGCCTCGATGGCGAGGACGTGCTGCCGCCTGCGGGTGTGGGAGAGGCGGTCGTAGGCGGCGCGGGCGGCCGGGTCCGCGTCGAGGGCGCGGGCGAAGTCCTCGGGCTCGGTCACGGTGCGGGGTTCGGTGTCGAGCCGCAGGTCGACCTCGACCTCGTCCCCCGTCTCGATGCCCGCTGCCTCCCGGTTGGCCTTGCTCAGACCCAGCAGGCAGCGGCCGCGCATGATGGCGACGCGGCTGCGCCAGGTGTGTCCGTTGACCGTGATGACCACGGGCGGCCGTTTTCCGCCGCCGAGTCCGTCCACGAGCTCCGCGGGCACCTCCAGGCCGTGCATCGGCTCCGGGGGTTCGACGTAGGTCCGGAACTTCATGTGCTGCTCCCGTTCTCGTGAGGACCGGCTCTCCAAGGCCGTCCCATCGGGAGCGTAGGGGATCTTGACCACCAGGCAGTGACTGCTTAGCTTCGGTCAGTGATTCGATTCGATCATCTTGTGGCCAACTCCCCCGGCCGCACACCTTGTTGTAGGGAGACGTCGAATGTGTAAGTCCTGCTGTCCCACGCCCCGTACGCCGCGGATGAGCCGCGCGCAGTTCCTGCAGCTGGCGGGTGCGGGGGCCGCCGCGGTCGCCGTGTCCGGCACCTTCGCCGGGTCTGCCGCCGCCGCTTCCCGGCCGACGAAGCCCGAGAGGCCTGGTCCCCTGCTCGTCGACAACGTGCGCGGCTACACGCTCTCGCGCGGCAAGCTGCGCAGATTCTCCCGGATGCTGCTCACCCCCGAGGGCCGGGTCGCCGCGCTCGACGTCGGCGCGGCCCCCAAGGGCATACGCCGGCTCGACGGCCGCGGGCGTGTGCTGCTGCCCGGACTGCACGACGCGCACGGACATTTGTGGGGGCTCGGCGCCCTCGCCGTCGAGCTGAACCTCGTCGGGACGCGTTCCCTGAAGGAGGCGATGGACCGGCTCGCCGCGTACGACACCGCGCACCCCGACGACGCGTGGATCCTGGGCCGCGGGTGGAACGAGGTCGTGTGGGGGCTCGGCCGGCTGCCCAACGCGGCCGACCTGGACGCGGTCGTCGACGACCGCCCTGTGTGGCTCGGCCGGGTGGACGGGCACGCGGGTGTCGCCAACACGGCGGCGCTGAAGGCCGTGGGCGTCACCGCGGACACCCCCGACCCCGACGGCGGCCGGATCGTGCGCGACGGCGCGGGCAATCCGACCGGGGTCCTCATCGACGCGGCGCAGTCCCTGGTGGAGGACAAGCTGCCCGAGCCCACGCTCGACGACGTACGCGCGCGTGCGCTCGCCGCGCAGAAGCAGCTCGGCAGCGTCGGCATGACGTCCGTGTCGGAGGCGGGCACGGACGCGAGTGGCGTCGTCGTGCTGCGGCAGCTCGCGGACGAGGGCGCGCTGACGGTCCGCGTGAACGCCTTCCTGTCGTACAAGGCGTTCACCGACATCGGCGCGGACGCCCGCACCGACTCCTACGCCGACGACATGGTCCGCATCCGCACCGTCAAGCAGTACATCGACGGCGCGCTCGGCAGCCACGGCGCCGCGCTTCTCGCCCCATACGCCGACGATCCGGACACCAGCGGGCTGCTCCAGGTGGAGCCGGAGGAGCTGCAGCGCCGCGTGGAGCAAGTGGTGCGCGGCGGCTACCAGTCGGCGGTGCACGCCATCGGCGACCGCGGCAACCGCGTCGTCCTGGACGCGTACGAGCAGACGTTCCGGCGGGTCGGTGACGCCGGGATGCGGCACCGGATCGAGCACGTACAGGTGCTGGCGCCCGAGGACATCCCGCGGCTGCGCAGGCTCGGGATCATCGCGTCGATGCAGCCGGTGCACGCCACCGACGACATGAACATGGCCGAGGACCGGATCGGGCCGGAGCGCATCAAGGGCGCGTACGCCTGGCGCACGTTGATCGACCAGGGCACGCACCTGCCGTCAGGGTCGGACTTCCCCGTGTCGTCCGAGAACCCCTTCGACGGTCTGCACGCGGCCGTCACCCGCACCGACCGGGACGGCAAGCCGGCCGGCGGCTGGCACCCGGAGCAGGCCATGACGCCGGTGGAGGCGCTGCGCTCGTTCACGCTGGAGCCCGCGCACGCCGCGCACCAGGAGCACGTCCTCGGCACGCTGGAGCCGGGCAAGTGGGGCGACTTCGTCCTCACGGACACCGACCCGTTCGACCTGCCGTCCGGCCGGGCGGTGTGGCAGACGAAGGTGCTGCAGACGTGGGTCGCGGGGAAGCGGGTGGGCGAGTACGGCGAGCTGTGACGCGCGGCGGGGTCACGCCGGGGCGAACGCCCGCCGCGCGTGCCCCAGCAGTTCGCGCAGCGCCGGGTTGTGTGCCCGCTTCCAGACGAGGGCCAGCAGCGCCGGTGTGTCGACGTCGTCGATGGCGAGGGCGGTGAGCCGGTCGCCATAAGCGGCGGCCATCGACTCGCTCAGGACGGCGACGCCGAGGCCGCGGTCGGCGAGCGCGGCGATCGAGTCCGCCGCGCTCGCCTCCAGCGCGATCGTGGGGTGGAGGCCCTGGGCCGCGCAGGCGCGGTCGAGGACGGTGCGCAGGCCGGTGCCGGGCGGCATGCAGACGATCGGGTGGGCCACCAGCTCCCGCAGTTGGACGCGCCGCTGTGTCGCCAGCGGGTGCCCGGCCGGGACCGCCACGACGAGCCGTTCGTCGATGAGGGTCAGGGAGTCGAGCCCGTCGGGGGTGGAGTGCGCGGCGCCGATGAGCGCCAGGTCGATGTCGCCCGCGCGCACACCCTCGACGAGCCGGTCGGAGCCGTCCTCCAGCAGGGAGAGCTCGACGCCGGGATGCGCGTCGTGGAACGCGGCGAGCGCGTCGAACAGCGGCGTGATGGTGCAGCCGATGACCATGCCGACGGTGAGCCTGCCCCTGATCAGTTCGGACACCTCGGCCACCGCCCGGCCGATCGTCCCGGCCGCGGCGAGGGTGGCACGGGCGTGTTCGAGCGCGGCCTTGCCCGCGACGGTGAGCGTGACGGTGCGGGAGGAGCGGTCGAACAGCTCCGCCCCGAGCTCCCGCTCCAGCTGCCGGATCTGCGCGCTGACACCGGACTGGCTGATGTGCACGCGCTCCGCGGCGCGCGTGAAGTTCCGCTCCTCGGCGACGGCGACGAAGTATTCGAGCTGCCTCAGGTCCATGACCCCAGATTCTAGTTTCCAGCGAAACCATCTGTTGGACTTCTGCTCGACGGGCGACGACGCTGAAAGCACGACAATCAGCGAAGCGCGCCGGGAGGAACCCATGCACGAGTCCGCGTACGAGAAGGCCATGCGCCCCGAGGACATCACCCGCCTGTTCGTCGAGCGCTCCAACGCGGGCGACGCGGCCGGCGTCGCCGCGCTCTACGAGGAGGACGCGGTGCTTGCCTACCCGCCCGGCCAGGAGACGGTCGGCCGGGAGGCGATCCGCGCCCTCTGGGAGAAGGTGCTGGCGAACCGCCCCCACTTCCAACCGGAACAGCCGCTGCCGACGCTGGTCAACGGCGACATCGCGCTGACCTCGACACCACCGAAGGACGGCACCGGCGCCCGCGCCCAGGTCGTCCGCCGCCAGCCGGACGGCAGCTGGCTCCGCTTCCTGGACCAGCCGGAGTTCGCACCGGCCGAGCGCTGACCACGTCGGTCCGCGCCGGCTGGGGCCAGACGCCTAGGACTGCTGAGCGGCGTGCTGCCTGCGCGGGAGCGGGACCGGCGTCTCGCTCGCGCGCATCAGCACGCAGTCGAACTCGAGCACCCGGCCGGTGCTGATCTCCCGGGTCACCGGATACATGCCGGTGACCTCGAAGCCCTCCTGCTCGTACGCGGCGAGCGCCTCGGACATCCGCGGGCTGCCCTCGTAGATTTGCAGGAGCGCGACCTCCGACTGCATTCCCACGAATTCGGAGATGCGCTCCCCCGCCCCGGCGAACACCTCGAGGTCATAGCCCTGGGTGTCCATCTTGAGATAGGGCTGCGGATTGTCGATCCCGATGAGCGCCTTGTCCATGAGTTCGTCGAGTCGGCAGACCTGGATGTCCTCGGTGCCGCCTTTGACGAATCGCTTGTAACGGGTGTTCCCATAGTCGCTGGGCGGCAGGAGTGAACTCATGGTCTGCCATTCCACGTGCATGGGCTGCACGGTGTTCACCCGGCCGAGACCGCAGGGGACGACATGCCAGTCCGGGTCGGCTTCGGCGCGTTTCCGCAGCTTTCCCAGAAACCGCGGAACCGGCTCGAACGAAACGATCCGCCCCGTGTACCCGAACTCCCGCAGCCGCGTTCCGTACTGGCCGACGTTGGCCCCGACGTCGAATACGCAGTTCACGCCGTAGGACTCGAGCATGGCGGCCACGTGACGAGCGCCGAGGTAGTCGGCCGCCGCCTTCTGGAATCCGTGCTCCTGGTCACGCGACTTCCGCTCGTCGACAATCAGCCGGGCCCCTTCGGCGAGCGCGCTGGCGGCCCACTTCCCGCCGTTGGTGACGAGGTGCGCCCCGTCCCCCAGGCGCGTTCCGGTCCACTTCCCGCGACTGGTGACGAGGTGCGCCCCGTCCTCCAGGCGGGCCCCGGTCCACTTCCGCCGGCTCCGCGCAAGGACCGCGGCTCCGGGAGCCAGATTCACGACCTGAGTGCCGGTCCGCGCGACGTTGTTGAGCAGGGTTCTGTACACGCTAGCCATACGGCCACGTTTGCAGCCGCAAGGACGGAACCCGCCGCACCGACTCGGCTGCCGCCAAATGACATCCGGCCGCCCGATCCACCTGCGTCACAGGTCAGAAGCCGCGCCATCGCGTCTTCCGCCATCGCTGGTTCACCCGAAAGAGAGCAATCCCGGTCGGTCATCACAGAAACCCGCGACCGAGCCCGCATGGCCATCGCGCCTACACCGACAGCAACGGAGCCAGCCGCGCCACCGGCGGCAGTTCGCCGCGTTCGGTCGGGGACGTCTCGAAGGCCTGGATCACGAAAGCGGCGAAGCGGCGGGAGGCCGCGACGCGGGCGGCGGGTGAGCCGGCCTGGATGCCCCGGTTGGCCATGAGCATCAGGATCAGGTCGTCCAGGACGAAGTCGGGGCGCAGACGGCCGGTGCCCTTGGCGCGACGGGCGATCTCGGCGATGGCCTTCAGCGTGTACGCGCGGTTCTCGGCGAAGTCCACGGCCTGGGGGAAGGCGGACATGAACGCCTCGGTGAAGCCGCGGTCGCGGGCGTGCATCTCGCAGGTCTCCTCGATCACGTGGCAGAACCCGTGCCAGGGATCCGGGTCGGCGAGCCCTTCGTCGACGAGCCCGCGGCACACCCGCATCTCCTCGGCGAAGGCCTCCGTGACCAGGTCCTGCTTGGTCGGGAAGCGGCGGTAGAGGGTGGCGGGGCCGACCCCGGCGCGGCGGGCGATCTCCCGCATCGGCACGTTCAGGCCGTCGGCGGCGAACACGGCGCGGGCCGCGTCGAGGATGCGCTCGCGGTTGTCGAGGGCGTCGGAGCGCAGCGTGTGAGGCAAACGTTCGGTCACCTCTCTCACTTTACTCAAACGGACGGGGGCGTCCGTTAGCGTCCGAAAGCCCCACCCCGAGACACCTGAGGAGTCATCTTGAAGGCCATCGAGATCCGGGCATTCGGACGCCCCGAGGGCATGGCGGTCGTCGACCTTCCGGCCCCGTCCCCCGCCGCAGGGCAGGTGCTGATCGCCACCGAGGCGATCGGTGTCGGCGGGGTCGACGCCCTGATCCGCAGCGGCGCCCTCGCCGCGTACGGACTGTTCGAGGAGGGACATGTGCCGGGCAGCGAGGTGGCGGGCACCGTGACCGCCGTCGGTGCCGGTGTGGACGGCTCGTGGGTCGGCCGGCGCGTATGGGCGTTCACCGGCACGGGCGGCGGTTACGTCGAACAGGCCGTCGCCCCCGTCGACGCGGTCCTCCCCCTGCCCGCGGACCTGTCCGCCGCCGACGCGGTGACGCTCGGCACCTCCGGCGTGGTCGCGCACTTCGCCCTGCGCCACGCCCACTTCGCCCCCGGCGAGTCCGTACTGGTGCGGGGCGCGGCCGGCAGCCTCGGGATTCCGGCCGTGCAGCTCGCGGCGCGCGGCGGGGCGAGCGCCGTGGCGGTCACGACCTCGTCCGTCGAGCGCGGCGAACGCCTGCGCAAGCTGGGCGCGACCCACGTCCTGGACCGCGCCGGCGCCGCCGTCGACGGCGACGGCGACGCCCCCGAGGGCTACGACGTCGTCATCGACATCATCGCCGGACCTGACATGCCCGCGTTCCTCGACCGGCTGAACCCCAACGGCCGCCTGGTGGCGATCGGCATGGTCGCGGGGCCACCGCCCGGGGATCTCGCCGCGCACATGACGGCGGATTTCCGGAAGTCGATGTCGTTCGCGACGTTCAGCGCCGACACCGTGCCCGAGGCCGCCCAACGCGCCGTGCGCACCGAGCTGTTCGCGGGTGCGCTCGCCCTGGAACCGGTGGTGCACGCCGTGCTCCCGCTGGACGAGGCCGTACGGGCGCACCAGTTGATGGAGTCCGGTGAGACCTTCGGCCGGATCGTGCTCGTGCCCTGACGAGGGTCCGTGGTTCAGCGCGCCAGCGCTCTGCCGATCTCCTCCGCCGCGTCGGTGACCTGGGCCGCGAGGTCCGCCCGGGGGTGGCCGGCCTCGGCCAGGCGGTGGGTGGCGCCCGCGATGCTGATGGCGCCGACGGTCCGGCCCGAGGCGTCGCGCAGCGGGGCGCCGATCGCGGCTCGGCCGTCCGCGTGCTCGTCGACGGCGGCGGCCCAGCCCCGGCGGCGTATCTCGTACAACTCGGCGGCCAGGGCGGCATGTTCGGTGAGGCTGCGGTCGGTGAAGGCCGGCAGTTCCTCGGGGACGTCCAGGTCGTGGTCGAAGGCGAGCAGGGTCTTGCCCACGGCCGAGACGTGGAGCGGCAAGTGGGCGCCCATGCGCAGGACTTGGGTGCTGTCGTCGGGCCGGAAGACATGGTGGACGACGAGGGCCCCGCCCTCGTGCGGGGTGGCGATCCAGACGGATTCGCCGCTGCGCGCGGCGAGGGTGTCGGCGCTGTGCAGGGAGCGGGCGCGCAGCTCGTTCGTGTCGAGGTCGCCGTTGCTCAGATGGAGCAGCGAGGCACCGATCCGGTACTTGCCGGTGGCCGGGTCCTGTGCCACCAGGCCCGCCGCGACCAGCGTGGCGAGGATGCCGTCCAGGGACTCCTTGGGCAGTCCCATCGCGCGGGCCAGCTCCGTCACCCCGAACGGCCGGGGCCCGGACGCGAGCAGCCGAAGGACGAGCGCCGCCCGCTCCACCGACTGGATCCGCTCTGCCACGCGGGCACGGTAGCCCACCGTTGGTCGGAGGCGGCCCCCGGCCCTACCTTCGTAGACGTCAAGACATCACCGGACCGACGTTTCCCGCGGAAATGAGCACCCCATGTCGAAGATCCTTTTCGTGATGACCGGCGCCGACCACTGGACCCTGGCCGACGGCACCCTCCACCCCACGGGCTTCTGGGCCGAGGAGGCCATCGCCCCGTACGACGCCTTCAAGGCGGCGGGGCACGAGATCGTCGTGGCGACGCCGGGCGGCGTGGTCCCCACCGTCGACGCGGGCAGCCTCGCGCCCGAGTTCAACGACGGGCAGGAGAACGCCGCCCGGATGGCCGCCGCCGTGTCCGACAACGCCGAACTGCGCTCCCCCGTCAAGCTGCAGGAGGTGAACCTGGACGACTACGCGGCCGTCTTCTACCCCGGCGGTCACGGCCCGATGGAGGACCTGTCCTCGGACGCCGCATCCGGCGCCCTGCTCACCCGTGCCCTGGACTCCGGGAAGCCGCTCGGCGTGGTCTGCCACGCGCCAGCAGCTCTCCTGGCCGCCACGAGGTCCGACGGCTCAAACGCCTTCGCGGGATACGACGTCGCCGCGTTCACCAACGTCGAGGAGGCCCAGGCCGGCTTCGCCGACAAGGCGCGCTGGCTGCTCCAGGACCGGCTCACGGAGGCCGGCGTGAATGTCCAGGTCGGCGAGCCGTGGGCGCCGCACGTGGTCGTCGACCGCAATCTGGTCACCGGGCAGAACCCGGCCTCCGCCGCTCCGCTCGCGGCCGAGCTGCTGAAAAAGCTGCCCTGACCACCGATCTCCTCCGCGGATGTCACAGTGGACGCAAGCGTTCCGTTCGTCTCGTGGAGGTTCCCCCCGCATGCGTCTGCTGCTCATACGTCACGGCCAGACCCCGTCCAACCTGAAGCGCCTGCTCGACTCGGCGGCGCCGGGCCCCGGCCTGACGCCGCTCGGGCTTGAGCAGGCGGCGGCGCTGCCGCGGACACTGGCCGACGAGCGGATCGACGCCCTGTACGCCTCCACGCTCGTGCGCACGCAGCTCACCGCCGCGCCCCTGTCCGAGGCGACCGGCCTCGACGTCGTGATCCGGGACGGGATCCGGGAGATCGCGGCCGGGGACCTGGAGATGCGCGGCGACGACGAGTCCGCGCAGAAGTACCTCAACACCGCGTTCTCCTGGTCGTCCGGCGACACCTCGATCCGGATGCCCGGCGGTGAGACCGGCGAGGAGACGCTCGGCCGCTTCGACTCGGTGGTCTCCGAGGCGGCCGGGACCGGAGCGGACACCGTGGCGATGGTCAGCCACGGCGCCGTCATCCGGACGTGGGCGGCCGCGCGGGCGGGCAACGTCGACGTCGCGTTCGTCGCCGCCCGCCCGCTGCCGAACACCGGCATCGTCACCCTCTCCGGTTCGCCGGAGGAGGGCTGGGAGCTCGAGCTGTGGGAGGGGCGACCGCTCGGGCAGTGAGCGGGTGAACCGCCCCTCCGGGCCCGGTTTCCTCAGGAACCGAGGACGGCCGGGTCCGGGCCCACGCGCTCGCCCGTCTCCAGTCCGGCGAGCGCCGCCATGTCGTCCGCGCCCAGCTCGAAGTCGAAGACGGCGATGTTCTCGCGGATGCGGGACGGGGTCACCGACTTCGGGATGACGACGTTGCCGAGCTGCAGGTGCCAGCGCAGCACGATCTGCGCGGGGCTGCGGTCGTGCTTGCGGGCGAGCGCGGTGACGATCTCGTCGTCCAGGACGCCGTTGCCGCGGCCCAGCGGGGACCAGGCCTCCGTCGCGATGCCGTGCTTCGCGTCGTATGCGCGCAGCTCGCTCTGCTGCAGGCGCGGGTGCAGCTCGATCTGGTTGAGCGCCGGGACGACGGAGGTCTCGGCGGCGAGCCGGTCGAGGTGCTCGGGCAGGAAGTTGGAGACACCGATGGCGCGGGCCCGGCCACTGGCGAGGATCTCCTCGAACGCCTGCCACGTCTCGACGTACTTGTCGCGCGACGGCACGGGCCAGTGGATCAGGTACAGGTCGACGTAGTCCATGCCGAGGCGGTCGAGCGAGGCGTCGAACGCACGCAGCGCGGTGTCCCGGCCCTGCTCGGTGTTCCACAGCTTGGTCGTGACGAAGACGTCCTCGCGGGCGAGCCCGGAGTCGGCGATGGCCTGGCCGGTGCCCTTCTCGTTCTCGTACAGGGCCGCCGTGTCGATGCTGCGGTAGCCGGCCTCCAGGGCGCCCGTGACCGCGGCGTGCGCCTCGTCGTCGGGTACCTGGAAGACGCCGAAGCCGAGCTGCGGCATGGTGACGCCGTTGTTGAGGGTGACCTCGGGGGTGCTGCTCATGACTCGTGTGTCCTTACGTGGTGACTCAAGTCCGGTGTCTCGTACGGCGGGCGTACGTCCCTGGAGGCGTATGCCCGTCCCCTGCAACGTACGTCTCCCCGGCGCGGGCGGTTCACGAGGGGTCAGGCGGTGCCCGTCGCGACCGCGAGGCCGAAGCCGATCAGTACGACGCCCGTGGTCCGCCCGATCGCCCGGCGCACCCTCGGCCGCCGGAACAGCGGCCCGGCCCGCGAGAGCAGCAGCGCGTACCCGGCGAGCCAGAGGACGGTCAGCGCGGCGTGGCACAGCACGAGGACGGTCATGCCCGTGGCGCGGGAGAGTTCCGGCGGTGCCAGCGTGGGGAGCAGTCCCGTGTACGACACGGCGATCTTCGGGTTGAGCAGGTTGCAGCCGAGGCCGGTCCGCCAGGGGTGTCCCGCGCCGGTGGGCCCGGCCGTCGCCGGGGCGAGGCGCGCGGAGGGGCGGTGCTGCCACAGCGCCTGGCCGCCGAGGAACAGCAGGTACGCGGCGCCGAGCAGCTTCACGACCAGGTAGGCGGTCGCGGAGGCGGCGAGCACGGCGGCCAGGCCCAGCACGCTCAGCGCTCCCCACAGCAGCAGCCCCGAGGCGATCCCGCCGACCGTCAGCAGCGCGTCCCGGGTTCCGGCGTCGACGCCGCGCCGGGTGACCAGGGCCATGTCGGGGCCCGGCGCGACGGTCAGCAGGCCGAGGACTCCGACGGCGGCGAGGAGGTGGGTCAGCATGCCGTGCCGTCGGTGGTCGCCGGCGAGATCGGCGCGCCGGTGGTCGCGTGGGGGTTCGCGGCGCTGCCCTCCGTGCTCAGCAGGACGACGACCGATGCGGGGCCGAGTCCCAGCGCCGCGCGCCGTTCCTCGGCGCCCGGCCCCGTGAGTGCCGCGCGCAGCCCCGCGAGGGGCGCGGCGCCGCAGGGCCCCGAGGACACACCGAGGTCCGCGAGGCGGGCGGCCGCGCGGGCGCTGTCGGTGTCACGGACCGCGACCGCCGCGTCGAGGCCCGCGTCCAGGTACGGCCAGGCGAGCGTGGAGGGTGTGCCGCAGTTGAGGCCGGCCATGCTGGTGTCTCCCGTGGTGACGCTGGTGGGCCCGCCGCGGGTGAGGCTTTCGAGGACGCAGGCCGCGGACTCCGGCTCCACGGAGAGCAGCGCGGGCGCGTGTCCGGAGGGACGGCTGCGGTAGTGGGTCACCACGGCCTGGGCCAGCGATCCGACACCCACGGGCACCACGACGAGGTCCGGTTCCTGGGTGCCCAGTTGCTCGTCCACCTCGGCGCAGAGCGTGGAGTAGCCCTCGACGATCCACCCCGGGATCCGCTCGTAGCCGGGCCACGCGGTGTCCTGGACCAGGATCGCGCCGGGTGCCTCGGCCGCCTCCGCCGCCCGGCGCACCGCTTCGTCGTACGTCCCCTGCACCTCGGTGACCTCCGCGCCCTCCGCGGCGACGGCCGCCACCGCCCCCGGGTGCACGCCCCGCGGAACGTACACGTGGGCGCGGTGCCCGAGCAGCCGGGCCGTGCGGGCGACGGCCCGGCCGTGGTTGCCGTCGGTGGCGGTCACCAGGGTGACCGGGCCCCGCGTTTCGGCGAGCGCGCGGTGGACGGCCCAGGACGCGCCGAGCGCCTTGAAGGCGGGCAGCCCGAGTCGGCTCGACTCGTCCTTGACGAGGAGCCGCCCGAGCCCCATCTCCTCGGCCAGTTCGGGGAGTTCGGTCAGCGGCGTCGGCGCGTAGTCGGGCAGCGCGGTGTGGAATGCGCGTACGTCTGCGGGTGCGGGCGCGCAGCGCCAGGCACGGGCGCCGGGCCGGACGATCCACGGCAGCGGGACACGGGGGAGGTCGGGATTCTCGCTCACAAGATCAGCGTGCGGTCTTCTCCTACAATCGGTCCAGCGAATGTTTTCGACCGGTACTCATCGGCACTGCCGACCATTCGGTGCAGCGGCCGGGCCGGCGCACCGAAGAGGGAGACGGGCCCCGCATGTTCGACCTGCACCGACTGCGCCTGCTGCGCGAGCTCAAGCACCGCGGCACCCTGGCCGCCGTCGCCTCCGCCCTGTCCTACGCGCCCTCCTCCGTCTCGCAGCAGCTCTCGCAGCTGGAGGCGGAGGTCGGCGTACCGCTCCTGGAGCCGGTCGGGCGGCGGGTGCGGCTGACGGAGCAGGCCGAGATCCTCGTGGCCCACACGGAGGCGGTCCTCGAACGGCTGGAGCGCGCGGAGGCCGACATCGCGGCCTCCCTCACCGATCTGACCGGCACGCTGCGCATCGCCTCGTTCCAGACGGCCGCGCTCGCCCTGGTGCCGGCGGCGCTCGGGCTGCTCCGCGACCACCATCCGCAACTGCGCGTCCACGTGACGCAGTTGGAGCCGGAGAGGGCACTCCCCGCCCTGCAGGCCCGTGACTTCGACCTGGTCCTGGCCGAGGAGTACCCCGGCGCGCCGAGCCCCCGCCCCGCCGAGCTCGACCAGGAGGACCTGCTCGACGACCCGCTGCACCTGGCACTGCCGCACGCGATCGCGTCCGCGCACACCGGCGAGGGACCGACCGCGGCACTGCGCGCCCTGGCCGACCACCCGTGGGTCCTGGAGCCGGAGGGAACGGCCGCACGGCACTGGGCGATGACGCTCTGCCGCGACGCGGGCTTCGAGCCCGACGTGCGCTTCGAGACCACGGACCTGTTGCTCCACCTCCGCCTCGTCGAGCAGGACCACGCCGCCGCGCTCCTCCCGGATCTGGTGTGGAACGGCCGGACCCCGACGGTCGCGCTGCGCCCCCTCCCCCGCGGGCAGCGCGCCCGCCGCGTCTTCACCGTCGTACGCCAGGGCCGCCGCCGGCACCCCGCCGTCCTGGCGTGCCGGGAGGCGCTGCGCACGGCGTTGACACGTTGACGTTTCGTGCTCAAACATGGGGCAAATCAAGCATGCTCTTGCATAGTGGCAGCACTCGGTCCGGGTTCCATACGAACAAAGGACATGAAACGTGCACGCTTCACCCCGAAGTGGCGACACCCCCTGGCTCACCGCGAAGGTCGCCGAGGCGATGGGCACCCGGGACACCATCACGTGGGTGCCCACCGGGGCGTTCGCGAACTCCGCGGAGGTGCGGGTACCGAGGTATCCGATGACGGCGATCGAGGGCAAGGACACCAGAGAGCTGACACTGTCGGCGGTGCGCGGCGAGCAGGTCTCCGCGCAACTCGCCATCGCCTCGGGCACACCACTGCGCGGCGTATCGGCCCACGTCGGCGAAGTGACCGGGCCGAACGGCGTCCGGCTCGGCGGGGACCCGGCCCGGCGCGCCCAGGTGCGGTTCGTGAAGTACGTGCCCGTGCAGCGCTCCAATTCGGAGCTGGAGTGGTCCGCCACCATCGACCAGGTGACCTCCTCCACCGAGGTGTCAGGCGACCGCAACCCGGATGTCGTGGGCGACGCGCTGGAAGAGCGGTCCGCCGTCGACGTCCCCGCGTACGCCGCACAGCCGTTGTGGTTCACCTTCCGCATCCCCACGGACACGCCGGCCGGCACGTACCAGGGCACGGTCACCGTCACCGCGAACGGGAAGACCCATGCCGCCTACCCCCTGACCATCGAGGTCGCGGACGTGACGCTGCCCGATCCGGCCGACTACCGGTTCTTCCTGGACGTCTGGGCGCAGCCGGACACCATCGCCGAGGCGCACCACGTCGCGCCGTGGTCGGCGAAGCACTGGGAGCTCATCGACACGTACAACCGGGACCTGGCGAGCCGCGGGCAGAAGGTCGTCAACACCACCGTCGTCGACAACCCGTGGCACTACCCGTGGCCGCTGGGCGGGCCGAAGTCGCAGACGGCGACCCCGTACTCCAGCATGGTCGGCTGGAGTTGGGACGGCGACCGGTTCCGCTTCGACTTCGACCGCTGGGACACGTACGTCGCCGCCGCCGAACGAGCCGGGCTCGGCCCGGACATCGGCGCGTTCTCCATGCTGGCCTTCCAGGGCAAGGAGCACCTGACCTACGTCGACTCCCGCACCGGCGAGAAGGTGTACGAGAACGTCGAGTTGGGCGGCGAGCGCTGGCGCGAGGCGTGGGGCGCCTTCCTGCGGGCGTTCGAGGACCATCTGCGGGACACGAAGCGCCTCGACCGCACGTGGCTGTCCTTCGACGAGCGGCCCGTCGAGACCATGAAGGTCGTACGGGACTTCGTGCACGAGGTCGCGCCCGCCTTCGACCGGCGCATCTCGGTCGCCGGGTCCATCAGCACGGAGCCGATCGCCTCGAACCTCTCCGTCGACTGGGGCGGCATCGACAAGATGACATCCGAGAAGATCGCGGAGCGCCGCAAGGCGGGCAGGATCACGACGTTCTACGTGTACGGGGTGCCGGACCACCCCAACACCTTCTCCTGCTCGCCCGCGATCGAGGCCCGGATGCTGCCGTGGATCTCGGCCCGGCGCCAGCTCGACGGGCTGCTGCGCTGGTCGTGGAACAGCTGGACCTCCGACCCGTTCGAGGAGCCGGTGCACCTCTTCACCCAGGGCGACGAGTATCTCGTCTACCCGGGGGACGACGGTCCGATGTCGAGCATCCGGTGGGAGCAACTCAAGGAGGGCATCGAGGACTTCGAGCTGATCGCGCAGTTGCGGGACAAGCTCGCGGACACGGGCGGCGGCGGTGACAGCGACGCGCTGAAGGCCGCCCTCGACCTCGCCACCAGGAACCTCGACGGCCGCACCAAGGACGTCACCGACATCGAGCGGGCCAGAGCGGCCGTCATTCGGGAGTTGACCTCGTGACCGGATCCACCCCGCAGCACCCGGACCGCCCCCGGCTCAGCCGCAGACGGCTGTTGTCGAGCACGGCGCTCGTGCTCGGCGCCACGGCCGCCCTGCCCGCGCCGGGCGCGCCCGCCTTCGCGGCCACCGGCGGCGAGGGCTTCGACACCGGACCCGCCGACGCGGCGCTGCGCCGGCTGCTCCCGCGCCACCACGACCAGGTCACCTTCCGCCCGTCGAAGGGTGGGGGCAAGGGCGACCGGTTCCGGGTCTCCGGCACGCGCGGGCACATCGTCGTCGAGGGCACGACCCCGGCCACCCTCCTCGCCGGTCTGCACCGCTATCTGCGCGATGTCGCCCACGCCTCCGTCACCTGGAACGGCGAGCAGCTCGACCTTCCGAAGCAACTGCCCGCCCCCACGGAGGGGTTGGCGGCTTCGGCGAACGTCTCCCACCGGTTCGCCCTCAACGACACCAACGACGGCTACACCGGCCCCTACCGTGACTGGGACGCCTGGCAGCGGGAGCTGGACGTACTCGCGCTGCACGGCTTCAACGAGGTCCTGGTGACGACCGGCGTGGAGGCCGCCCACTTCGACACGTTCCGACGGTTCGGTTACTCCGAGGCCGAGTTGCTGGCGTGGATCCCCGCCCCCGCACACCAGCCGTGGTGGCTGCTGCAGAACATGTCGGGCTTCGGTGGCCCGATCAGCCGCCGCCTTCTTGAACGGCGCGCCGACCTCGGGCGCAAAATCGCCGACCGCGTACGGGAGTTGGGCATGACGCCGGTGCTCCCGGGCTGGTTCGGCACCGTGCCCGACGGCTTCCCCGAACGGGTCGACGGAGCGGAGGTCGTCCCGCAGGGCACCTGGAGCGGGTTCCAGCGCCCCGACTGGCTCGACCCTCGCACCAAGGCCTTCGCCGACGTGGGCGCCGAGTTCTACACCCGGCTCGACGCCCGGCTCGGCGGCACCTCGATGTACAAGATGGACCTGCTGCACGAGGGCGGCCGCCCCGGCGACGTGCCGGTCGGAGAGGCCGCGCGGGCCGTCGAGACGGCCCTGCGCACGGCACACCCCGGTGCCGTGTGGGCGATCCTCGGCTGGCAGAGCAATCCGCGCCGCGAGATCCTCGACGCCGTCGACCGCGACCGGATGCTGATCGTCGACGGCCTGTCCGACCGGTACGCCACGGTGACCGACCGGGAGAGCGACTGGGGCGACACCCCGTACGCGTACGGCAGCATCTGGAACTTCGGCGGGCACACCGCGCTCGGCGCCAATACCCCGGACTGGGTGGAGAGTTATCCGCGCTGGCGGGACAAGGACGGCAGCAGGCTGTCCGGGATCGCCGCGATGCCGGAGGGGGCCGACAACAACCCCGCGGCGCTCGCACTGCTCGGGGACCTGGCGTGGACGGCGGGCAGGGTCGATCTGGACGACTGGTTCGGGCGGTGGGCGGCGGCCCGCTACGGCGGCGCCGACCGGCACGCGGCCGCCGCCTGGCGGGTGCTGCGCGAGACGGCGTACGGGATGCGCCGCACCGACTCCTGGAGCGAGCCGCCCGACGGGCTCTTCGGGGCCAGGCCCGCGCTGAACGTGAAGTCGGCCGCCGCGTGGAGCCCGCAGTCCGAGCGCTACGACACCGCGGCGTTCGACCGCGCCCTGACCGAACTCCTCGACGTGGACGAGGGGTTGCGGAACAGCTCCGCCTACCGGCACGACCTGCTCGACGTCGCCCGGCAGGTCCTCGCCAACCGCAGCCGGGTGCTGCTGCCGCAGATCAGGGCGGCGTACGAGGTCCGGGACGCGACGCTGTTCGGGCAGCTCACGCGGACGTGGCTCGACTGGATGAAGCTCCTCGACGACGCGCTCGCCACCTCGGAGCAGCATCTGCTCGGCCGGTGGCTCGCCGAGGCCCGCGCCTGGGGAGCCGATCCGGCGGAACAGGACCGCCTCGAGTACGACGCCCGGTCGATCGTCACGACCTGGGGCGACCGGGAGGGCAGCGACGCGGGGCTGCGCGACTACGCCAACCGGGAGTGGTCGGGCCTGGTCTCGGGCCTCTATCTGCCGCGCTGGCGCAGGTACTTCGCCGAGGTGTCGAAGGCGCTCGCCGAGAAGCGCGAGCCCGCCGGGATCGACTGGTTCGCGATGGACGACGAGTGGGCGCACGGGCACGAGACGTACCCGCGGCGCCCCTCGGGGTCGATCGAGCGGCTCGCGCGCCGGATCCACGACACCCTCGCGGGCGCCGCACACCAGGCCACACTGACCGCCTCCGTCGCGCACGCCGCCGTCTCCGCGGAAGAGCCGGTCACCGTCGAGGTCACGTTCGCCAACCGCAACGGCCTCGCGCCCGCGCGCGATGTCACCCTCACCCTCGACGTGCCCGACGGGCTGACCGCCCGCGCGCAGGGTCCGGTCACCGCGGCCGAGGTGGCTCCCGGCGGGGAGTTCACCGGCCGCTTCACGGTGTCGCTCACGGGCGCGGTGGAGGAGCTGGTGCTCCAGGTGCGTACGGATGCCGCGTACCGGATGGGCACGGCGCGGGGCGCGGCGGTCGACGCGGTCCGGCTCCTGGCAGGCACCGGGGTCGAGGACCCGTACCGGACGGTGTCGTTCAACGACGCGGTGTTCGGGCAGTCCGGCGAGGCCTTCGCCATCGAGGGCGGCGGCGCCGATCTGTGGGGCGGGACGGACGAGTTCGGCGCGGTATACCGCCCCGGCCCCCTGACCGACGGAGCCTCCGCCTCCGTCCGGGTCACGTCCCAGGACCGTACGGGTGGATGGGCCCGCGCGGGCCTGATCGTGCGCAACGACCTGAGCGCGAAGGGGAGTTCCGGGTACGTCAACCTCGCGGTTACCCCGTCCAACGGCTGCGCGCTGTCCTGGGACGCCGACGGCAACGGCCGCCTCGACACCGTCGCGACGGCGGGCGGCTCGGTGACCGCACCCGTTCACCTGCGGCTGACCCGCCAAGGCACCACGTACAAGGGCGAGTTCAGCACGGACGACAGGACGTGGACGACGGTCGGCACGGCGGCCCCCGCGGGGGTCGCGGCGGGCGGGCAGGACGTGGGCGTGTTCATGAGCGCGGTGAACGGCGGGAGCGGCGAGCGGGGCATCGCGACGTTCGACGCGCTCCGGACCGCATCGAGCCCGTCCGGCGATTGACGTACCGTCAGCGGTCCAGGAGCGGCAGCACCCGGGAGCCGAGAAGCTCGACGCCCCCGTCGTCCGTGAGGCCGTGCGGTGTCCCGAACTCGACGCGGGACGCGCCCGCGTCGATGAGCGACTGCGCCTGCGCCGCGACCTGTTCCGGCGTGCCGGAGAAGGCGAACAGGTCGAGGAGGTCGTCGGGGATCAGCCTCCCGGCGCCGGCGGAGTCGCCGCGGGCCAGCCGCTCCTTGACGCCCGCGAGGAGTTCGGCGGGCACGTCGACGGTCGGGTCGAGCTCGGCCACCACCGCGAGGTACATCGCGACCTCGGTCCGGGCGTGGGCCCGCGCCCGCGCGCCGTCCTCGTCGACGACCGTGACGGCGCCGACCACGATGCCCACGTGGTCCGCCGGTTCGGCCTCGGGGCCGCCCGCGATCCGGCGGCGCATCACGTCGACCATCGCGGGGTTCGCCGAACCGCCGATCTTCAGCTCGCCCGCGACGCGCCCGGCAAGGGCCGCCGTGCGGGCGCCCCACGTGCCGATCAGCACGGGAACGTCCGGGCGCTCCGGGCGGTAGCGCAGCCGCGTCCCCGGGGCCAGCCGGAACACCTCGCCCTCGTACCCGTCCGCCGAGCCGGAGAGCAGCGCGCGGATCAGCCCCACCGCGTCCCGGATGTGCGCCAGCGGCCGCGGCTGGCCGATGCCGACGTCGCCCAGCCACGTACCGCGCGCGAGACCGACGTAGGCGCGCCCGGACGAGGCGAGGTCGAGGGCGGCGACCTGGCCCGCGATCTCGTAGGGGTGCATCGAGTACGGGTTCCAGCAGGCGGCGCCGAGCCGTACGCGGCGCGTCGCGCGGGCCATCTCCAGGAGCGGGAAGATCGGCGGCTGGTACATGAGGTCGCCGAAGACGGAGAGCACGTCGAAGCCGTGGTCCTCGGCGCGGGCGGCGAGCCGGGCGTAGTCCTCGGGACGCTTGTCGCTCTGCAGGCCGAGCCCGATCTCGACCTTGCGGTCCGTGGCCGGGTGGGGCGCGTCCGTCACGTCAGGTCCTCCGTGTTCAGGCGACACCGCGCCGTGCGGTCGATGCGCATGATGAGTCGTTCTTCGGGGTCGGGGCAGCACACGAGGGTGTCCCGTTCGAGCCAGTCGCCCGCGGGCAGCGCGCGCTGTTTGGCCGGCAGGAGCGGGAGCACCGCCTGCAGCGCGTACACGCAGAAGTGGCGTCCCTCGGGGATGCGCAGGTGGGCGCTGTCGACGAGTTCGAAGTAGTCGCCGACCTCCATGCCGCACACGGAGCGGCCCTCGATGCGGTCGACGGTGACCCTCAGGTCGTACAGCTCGGTGACCAGTTCCCCGGCGTCGTTCTCTGCGTCGTTGTCGCTCATGCGACTCCCGTCCTCGTGCTTTCTGTCGGTGGCTCGCAGTCCGCCGCCGAGAGGGCCAGGCCCACCCGCACGGCGTCCTCCTTCGGTCTCGGCGTGACCAGGCTGACGGCCAGGACCACCACCGCGTTGATCGCCATGGCGATGAGGCCCGGTTCCCATTCGGGCAGGTGGGCGGCCCAGTAGTCCTTGGCGAAGGGCGCGAGCAGCGCGGTGAACCCGGCGACGAGGCCGAGCAGCACACCGATCGCGGACGTCCGGCGCCACAGGAAGACGAGGACGACGGCCGGTGCGAGCATGCCGATGGCCGAATAGGCGTTGAGCAGGATGTCGACGAGGGACTGGCTGCGGCCGATGGTCAGCCACACGGCGACCGCGGCGAAGCCGATCATCGAGAGGCGGGAGACGAGCAGCGTGGTGCGGTCGGAAAGGCCGCGGCGCGCCACGGGGCCGACCACGTTGCGCGCGAACAGGACGCCGGACGTCAGCAGCAGCACGGAGCCGGGCGCGAGCGCGAGCAGGAAGCCGGTGCCGGCGACAAGCCCGACGATCCAGGCCGGGTAGCTGTCCGAGACGAACTGCAGCAGCGCCGCGTTGAGGTCGCCGCCCGCCGGTTTCGTCCCCGCGACGAGGGCCGCGAAGCCGAGCAGGATGACGAAGAAGTACGCGAGCGAGTACAGCGGCTGCCAGATGGCGTTGCGGCGGATCGCGGTGCCCGACGCGGCCGAGTAGGAGACCTGGAACAGGTGCGGGAACACCCAGTTGCCGAGTGCCACGTTGAGCGCGGAGGTCATCAGCCACGTCGAGGTGGTCGGGGACGCGGGGTCGATGCCGGGGAACTTCCCGATGCCCGGGTGCTGTTCCTCGGCGAGCCGGAAGATGTCGAACAGCGAGGACGCGCCGACCTTGCCCGCCACCGTGACCGTCAGCAGCACGACGACCACGACCATCAGGATGTCCTTGACCCCCGCGGAGAAGGCGGCCGAGCGCAGCCCCGCGAGGAAGACGAACGCCAGCATGACCAGCGCCCCGATGAGGACGGCCGCGTCCGACGACACCGAACCGCCCAGCGTGAGCCGCACGATGAGACTGAGGCTGACCAGCTGGATCTGTACGTAGACGACGAGGGCCGCGATGCCGACGAGTGCGGTGACGACGCCCAGCCAGGGCGCGCCGAAGCGGGCGGCGAAGAAGTCGGCCTGCGTGATCAGCGCGTGCTTGCGCCCGGCCCGCCAGATCTTCGGCATGAGCCAGTAGCCGATGGCGTAGCTCAGGGAGACCGAGGTGAAGGCGAGATAGGCGGGGGCGCCCATCGCCCAGGCGTAGCCGGAGATGCCGAGGACCGCGAAGGTCGTGTAGACCTCGCCGGCGTTCATGAACCAGAACAGGACGGTGCCGAAGCGGCGTCCGCCGACGGCCCAGCCCGACAGGGTGGTGGCCGGGGCTCCGCTGCTCGCGCGGCGGCCGAAGCCGATCGCGCCGACGACGGTGCCCACGACGATCGCGAGGACGAGTGCGAGTGTCACGAGGCCTCACCGTCGGACTTCGTGTTCTCGGCCCGCGCCGGTTCGGTGAGTTCGAGGAACCGGGCCTCCTCCGCGTCCACGCCCGCCCTGCGGTCGAGGCGGAAGACGAGGGCGATGACGGCGGTCGAGGCGAGGACGCCGAGCATCTGCCACAGCATCGGGAAGGGGATGTTCAGCGGCGCGAGACGCACCCCGTTGACCACGGGCACGAGCGCGACCTGCCAGACGAACGGGAGGACGAGCAGCCAGCGGTGGGCCGTGGGAGGCCTCGGTACCGTCGATGCCATCGCATCCCCTACGTGTCGGATCGGGTCGGGACTGGAATTGAGCACCTCCCGCGTGCAGTCTGGCTGCACACGGGAGGGCGATCCGAGACGCTAAGCTCCTGCAACGCAATCGTCAACGCAGGTTCACAGATCGAGATGTGCACCCAGCCTGTACGGAGGATCATGATCGGCACTCGCCTGCGGGCGCTGCGCACGGAGCGGGGCATGAGCCTGCGTGCCCTCGCCCACCAGGCCGGTCTCTCGGCGACGCTCCTGAGCCAGGTCGAGCGGGGTGTCACGGAGCCGAGCCTGGCCACGCTGCGGCGGCTCGCGGACGTGTTCGGCGCCTCGGTGGTCGCCCTCTTCGACGAGGAGGACGTCCCGGCGGTCCACATCAGCCGGCCCGGCGAGCGCTCCACCATCAGCGGCCCGCGCGGCCTCGTCCAGTACGAGCGCCTGGCCGGGAGCAACGGCCGTCTGGAGGTGCTCCGCGCGATCCTCCCGCCCGGCGCGGCCACCAGCGACGAGCCGTGGGCGCACCCCTCGACGGAGTGCGCCTACGTCATCGACGGCACGCTGACCGTGGAGATCGCGGGTGTCACCCACGAGGTGAGCACGCAGGAGTCCATCACCTTCGACGCCCGCCAGCCGCACCTCTACCGGGGCGCGGGGGACGGTCCCGTCGAGTACATCGTGTCGGTCACTCCCCCGTCGCCGTAGGAGGCCGGGCGGGGTTCAGCGCGTCCGACTCAAGGCCCGCGTCCTCCGCGATCTCGTCGCTCTCCGGGGCCCCCTTCGTCCAGCGCAGGGCGACCGAGAAGACGAGGACGGTGAGCAGCGCCGTCGGCAGCGCGACGACGGACGCGCGAACGGCGGACCTGGGCGGAACGGCGATGACGAAGGAGTTCACGCGGCTGGTACTGGAGGCCGTCGCGGGCCGCTAGTGGGCCAAGCCGGTGCGCGATTTACTGGCCCCATGGAGCACAGCCGGCACACGAGCGACCTCGACCACGACCTCGTTGACATTGCCTTGCGGACCGTGCGCGAGCGGGCCCGTGGCGACAACCACACCGTGGCCGCCGCCGGGCGCGGGAGCGACGGGCGGGTCGTTGTCGCCATGAACGCGTACCACTTCACCGGAGGACCCTGCGCCGAGTTGGCGCTGCTCGGGGCGGCGGCCGCTCAGGGGATCTACGAGTTGCGCACCGTCGTCGCCGCCGGTGACCGGGAGCGCGGGGTGATCGCGCCGTGCGGGCGGTGTCGGCAGGCGCTGCTCGACTACTTTCCGGAGGTCGAGGTCGTCGTGGGCAACGGCGGGCGCAGGCGCAGTGTGCCCATCCGCAGCCTGCTGCCGGAGAGTTACGTGTGGGCCGAGCATCAGCTCGATGCCGACGACGACTGACCGCGGTCAGTCCAACTTCCGCGCCGCCTCGCGGAGTTCTTCGAGCGCCGCCAGCGTCAGGGCGGCCAGTTCGCCCGGGTCGTCGTCGCGGGACGGGTCCGCCCAGCGGGTGAAGCCCAACTTGAAGGCCACGACGCCCAGTTCGGCGGCGACCTGGGCAGTCGCCTCGGGGACACCGCGCCCCTTCAGGGCACCGACCATGGCCGCCGCCATCCCGATGCTCTTCAGCGCGTTGCGCTCCTGCAGTTCCTCGTTCGCCTCGATCGCCGCGTGCAGGAGCGGGCTCAGTTCGCGGTTGAAGGAGGTCATCTCGCCCGAGGCGCGCTCGAGGCCCGCGGCGACGGCGGCGATCGGGGTCGCGTCGGCGGGGGCTTCGGTGATGCCCTCGACCAGGAGGCGGCTGAGGGTCTTCTGGCCCGCGGTGAGGATCTCCCGCTTGTCGACAAAGTGCCGGTGGAAGGTGCTGCGGGTGAGTCCCGCGCGCTCGGCGATCTGGGCGACCGTCGTGTCGTCGTAGCCCTGCTCCGCGAACAGGCTCAGCGCCGCCACGACCAGGCGCTGCCGGGCATCCGGCTTCCATCTCGGCATACGGCCATCCTAAGTGATGCGACACGTGTCGCATCAGTGGGTGTAGCGTAGCGAGTGATGCGACATGTGTCGCATCACCAATTCCTCGCACCTTGGAGTCCGCCATGCGCGTCTTCATCACCGGCGGCACGGGCCTGATCGGCTCTGCCGTCGTCGCCGAACTGCTCGCGGCGGGTCACGCGGTCACCGCACTGGCCCGTTCCGACGCCTCCGCCGAGAAGGCCAGGGCCGCCGGCGCGGACGTGGTCCGGGGCGGGCTTACCGACCTCGACGTGCTGCGCACCGGCGCGCAGCAGGCGGACGGCGTCGTCCATCTCGCCTTCAGCAACGACTTCAGCTCGCCGGAGGCGCTCGCGCGGTCGGTGGCCGAGGAGGGCGCCGCGCTCGAGGCGCTGGGCGATGCCCTCGTCGGCACCGACCGGCCGCTGGTCACCGTGTCGGGCACGCCCCATGCGGCAGGGCGGGCCTCCACCGAGGAGGATCCGCTGCCCACGGACGGGCCCGTCGGCGGGCGCAGTGTGTCGGTGCAGCGCGCGCTCGGCCTCGCCTCGCGCGGCGTGCGCAGCTCGGCGATCCGGCTGCCGCGCACCGTGCACAACGAGGGCGACGGCGGCTTCGCCGGACTGCTCACCCAGATCGCCCGCCGGACCGGCGTCGCCGGCTACCCGGGCGACGGCACGCAGCGCTGGCCCGCCGTCCACGCGCTCGACGCCGCCGTCCTGTTCCGGCTCGCCCTGGAGAAGGCTCCCGCCGGCACCGCGTGGCACGCCGTCGCCGACGAGGGCGATGCCGTACGGGACATCACCGCGGTCATCGGGCGGCGGCTCGGGATCCCGGCGGAGTCCGTGCCGGAGGAGAGCTTCGGCCCGCTCGGCCCGATCTTCGCGACCGACCAGCCGGCGAGCAGCGCGCACACCCGCGCCGCCCTCGGCTGGCAGCCGACCCACCCGGGCCTGCTCGAGGACCTGGAGATGATCGAGCCCTGACACATCAGGGCGGCGGTGCGGTCAGGCCACGGGGCCGTTGAACTCCGCGGCCACCGCGCGCAGCCCCCGCACCCCGTACTCGATGACCGGCTCCGCCTGCGGGCCGAAGCGCGGCGAGTGGTTGCCGGGGATGCCCGGGCGCGGCTGTGTCGGGTCCTCGCCCTCGTAGAGCTTCGGGTCGAGGCTGCCCCACATCCAGAACACCGACGGGCAGTCGAGGGTCGTGCCGAAGACACCGAAGTCCTCGCTGCCGGAGAGCGGGCGCGCCATGTGCTGGACGCCCTCCTCGCCGTAGACGGACAGCAGGGCGGTGCGGACGCGCTCGGTCGCGTCGTCGTCGTTGACGGTGAGCGGGAAGGCGTTGAGCGGCTCGAACTCCGGCTCGCGTGGGGCGCCCGCGGTCTCGGCCTCGCCGCGGACGATGCGTTCGATGGCGGCGAGGACCCGCTCGCGGACCTTCGGGTCGAAGGTCCGGACGTTGACCTTGAGTTCGGCGCTGTCCGGGATGATGTTCTCCTTGTGGCCGGCCCGGAACGATCCGACCGTCACCACGGCCGCGTCCTGGGCGGCGATCTCCCGGGAGACCACCGTCTGCAGCCGGGTCACTACGTGGGCGCCGAGCACGATCGGGTCGACCGTCAGCTCGGGCTGCGAGCCGTGTCCGCCGGAGCCGAACAGCCGGATGCGGAAGCTGTCGGCGGCGGACATGGTCGTGCCGGGGCGCAGCGCCACCGTGCCGGTGGGCAGCGGGCTGACGTGCTGGCCGAGGCAGACATCGGGGCGCGGGAAGCGGTCGGCGAAACCGTCGTCGACCATGGCCTGCGCGCCCGCCGCGATCTCCTCGCCGGGCTGGAAGACGGCGAGCAGCGTGCCGCGCCAGGTCGTGCGGTCGGCCGCGTACAGGGCGGCGGCGCCGAGCAGCGCGGTGACGTGGTGGTCGTGGCCGCAGCCGTGCATCACGGGGACCTCGTGGCCGTCGGGGCCCGTCGCGGTGTCGGTCGACGCGTAGGGCAGGCCCGTGTCCTCGGCCAGCGGGAGCCCGTCGGTGTCGGCGCGGAGCAGGACCGTGGGGCCCTCGCCGTTCGTGAGTACGCCGACGACGCCGGTGCTGCCGACGTGCTCCGTGACCTCCCAGCCCTGGGCGCGCAGCACGGTCGCGATGATTCCGGCGGTGCGGGTCTCGTGCATCGACAGCTCGGGGTGGGCGTGCAGGTCCCGGTAGAGCTCGCCGAGCGCGGGCAGCAGCTGCGGAAGGCCCTCGTCGGCGGGGGTGCCGGCGGGCAGCGTGAGCCGGGCGGGGTCGACCGGACAGGCGGGGGGCGTGGAGATGGTCATGCGGCGAAGCTCCTTCGCTGAGTTGGGGAGGGCCGGTGGTCAGTCCCGGACGGCGGGGCCGAGCCGGGAGCGCAGGGCATCGGAGGTCTGCGGGGTGATCAGTGCGAGGACGGCGGTGAGCGCCGCCCCGAGGGCGAGGACGGCGAAGGCGACGGTGAACGAGTAGGTGTCCGCGAGATATCCCATCAGCATCGGCACCAGGATGCCCGCGGACTGGCCGCCGAAGTTGATCATTCCGGAGGCGGCCCCGCTCAGCCGGGTCGACAGCGTCCGCAGCGGCACCGCGAAGATCGGTGTGAAGCAGAACGTGCAGGCGGCGAAGGCGAGACACAGCAGCGTCTCGAACGCGACGAGACCCTCGGCCTGCGTCATCGCGAGCACCGCGACACCGGCGACGGTCATGGACGGCGCGACCAGCAGCGCGGGCCGGCCCTTCAGCCTGTCCGCGCACCAGCCGCTGAGAATCATGGCCAGGCCTCCGAACAGCGCGGGCAGCGCGGTGAGCAGGCCGGAACTCTCCAGCGAGAGCCCGCGCTCGGTCTGCAGATACGAGGGCACCCAGGAGTTGAGGCCCCACGCGAGCATGCCGTAGCCGAACAGCATGCCCACGTACAGCCACATGGCGGGGGTGGCGAGCAGCGCACGCGTTCCGCCGCCGCCCTCGGCGGCCTCGGTCCGTGCGGCAGGCCGCGCCGGGGGCAGCAGGAGCTGGACGAGGACGAAGGTCGCGACGCCGAGTCCGGCGACGGCGTAGAACGACATGCGCCAGCCCCACAGGGCGATGACGGGTCCGGCGATCAGCGGGGCGACGACCGCGCCGAAGGAGTTGGACGAGGAGATCCAGCCGCTCGCCGTCATCCGCTCGCGCGTTCCTGTGCGTTCGGCGACGGCCTTCATCGCGGCGGCGGGGAAGATGCCCTGCCCGGCGCCGAACAGCACCCGGATCACGACGAGCGCGGCGAACGACCAGGCGGTCCCGGTCAGCGCCGTGAACAGCGACCAGATCAGCATCGCCCACAGCAGGATCCGCTTGGACCCGAACCGGTCGGCGAGCAGGCCGCCGGGGATCTGGCAGGCCGCGTAGGCGAGGAAGAACGCGGAGAGGACCATGCCCTGCTGAGTGCGGTCGATGCCGAACTCGGTGCCGATGTGCGGCAGGGCGAGGTTGATGACGAGCCGGTCGATGTAGTCGACGATCCAGGCCAGGAACAGCAGGCCCACGGTCGTCTTCGCGGCCCGGTCGAGCCGGACCCGGCCCTCGGGTGGCGCGGGGTTCGCGGCGGTTGGTGTGTCGGTGGCGCTCACGGCGGCTCCACGGTGTGTGTCGCGACTGGGGGTGGGCGCGCACGCCTGGGCCCGTGGACGGGTCCGCGTCCGGGCAGGCGCGCACATCCGTGCGGCGGGCGTCCGCCCCTGTGCCGGGGGCCGCCGCACGGGCAGGTGCGAGTGGCCCCACAATGGTCGCCATGCCGCCCGCCCCCGCACCGATGCCGGAATCCATCCCCCTTGGGACGCAGGATTCCGACACCCCTGACGTACACGGCCGCCACCCGCACGCCGCGCCCGCCGACACGCACGCCGCGCCGCCCGACACGCACGACCTCGACGAGACGGACATGGCGCTCGTCGACGCCCTGCAGACCAGCCCCCGCGCCCCCTGGTCGCGGATCGGCGCGGTCCTCGGCATCGACGCCACCACCGCCGCCCGCCGTTGGGACCGGCTGCGCGCCTCCGGGCTCGCCTGGAGCACCGCGTACGAGACATGGGAGCGGCACGCGCGGGGCCAGCGCCTGTGCATGGCCTTCGCCGATGTGGCCGTGGCCCCGGGGCATCTGGCCGCCGCCACGGAGGCCGCGTGCGCCGACCCGCGCGTGGCCAGTGTCGAACGCACCACCGGGGGCGGCACCGCCGGGTCCGACGGCGCCCTGTTCCTCACCCTGGCCTGCTCCGGTACGGCGGCCCTGACGCGCTTCGCCGACGGCCCGCTCGCCGCGCTGCCGGGCGCGCGGGACGTCCAACTCTCCGTGGTGCTGCACAGTTACCGGGAAGGCGCGGACTGGAAGGTGCACGCCCTCGACCGCGGCCAGCGCTCCCGGCTGGCGTCCGCCGTGGCGGGGCACGCGGCGGCCCCGCAGCACGGCGACGCCGACCGTGCGCTACTCCGCGCCCTGTCCTGCGACGCCCGCCGCCCCTACAGCGAGCTCGCCCGGGACACCGGCACGAGCGAGGCGACGGTCCGCCGCCGCCTCGCCCGGATGCTCGCCTCCGGCCAGGTCAGGATCCGCTGCGACGTGTCCCATCTGGCGGCGGGCCGCCCGGTCATCGGCACGTACCGGGTCGCCGTGCCCTCCGCCGAACTGGACGCCGCGGGGCACCTGGCGGCGGCGCTGCCCGGGGTCCGGCTGTGCATGGCGGTGACCGGCGAGGCCAATCTGCTGGTGTCGACGTGGGCGCGCTCACTGAGCGACGCCGCCGGTTTCGAGGTCCGCCTCGGCTCCCGGCTCCCCGGCGCCCGCGTCCTGCGCCGTGATGTCACCCTCCTTACCGCCAAGCGGATGGGGCGACTGCTCGACGACGACGGACGTGCCCGGGGACACGTCCCGATGGACCACCACGCCTGAGCCCGGCCCACAACCCTCAGCTCTCAACTGCCCGGCAGCAGCACCGCCTTCAGCGCCTTCCCCTCCCGCTGTTCCGCCACCGCCCGGTCGAACTCCCCCAGTTCGTACGTCGTCACCAGCTCGTCCAGCGGCAGCCGCCCCTTCTCGTAACGCCCGATCAGCTCCGGCACGAGCTGCGCGGGTTCCGCGTCCCCCTCGACGCAGCCCCGCAGTTGGAGCCCGCGCAGCATGAGGTCGCGCACGTCGATCTCGGCTCTCGCCGGGCCGAGGCCGACCACGGCGAGCGTGCCGCGTGGCTGGAGCAGCGAGAGCGCCCGGGCCACCAGCTCCGGGCGGCCCGTGGTGTCGAGGGCATGCGTCACCGAGGGGAGCGGGTCGTCCAGGGAGGCGACCGCCAGGGCTCCGAAGCGGGCTGCCAGATCGCGGCGCGCGGCGACCGGTTCGGCGACCACGACCTCCACCTCCTCGGACAGCGCCGTCAGCACGGCCGCGCTGCCGACCGCCCCCGCGCCGACCACCAGGAGCCGGTCCCCGGGCCCCGGCCGCAGGACGCTGAGGACCGCGCCCGCCCCCGTCAGGAATCCGCAGCCCAGCGGCGCGGCGACCCACGGCGGTACGTCGCCGACCGGCACGCAGGAACGGGCGTCGACGAGCGCGGCGGTGGCGAAGGACGACTGGCCGAAGAAGGAGCCGAACACCGGGTCGCCGCCGACGCGGATGGTGGGTGTGCCGTCCGCGCGGCGTCCCGAGTTGTTGAGGGTGGCCGCGAGGTCGCAGTACGCCGGATGGCCCGCCCGGCACTGGCCGCAGCGGCCGCAGTGCGCGAACGACAGCACCACCCGCTCCCCCACCGCCAGGCCCGCAACCTCGGATCCGAGGCGCTCCACGACGCCGCAGCCCTCGTGTCCGAGCACCGCCGGGCGGTCGCCGAGCGCCTTCCGGGTGGCGAGGTCGGTGTGGCAGACGCCGACCGCCTCGATCCGGACGAGCACCTCGTGCGGGCGCGGATCGTCGAGTTCGGCGTCGACGAGTGCGCTGGGGGCGCTGCCCCGCGAGAGCAGTACCGAAGTCTTCATGTCAGCACCAGTGCCTTCATGTGAGTACCGACGCCTTCATGGACGGTCCGGGGTGTCGCGTTCCAGGCCGAAGTAGAAGTGCCGACCTTCCGCGAGCACGACGCCGGGCTTGCCGTTCATCACGCCCATCAGCGTGGTGTCGTCGACCCGCTTGAAGTGGTCGAACACGGGCATCCCGTCGTACACCATCGTGGCGGTCACCTCGCCCCGGAACTCGACGTTCCACAGGCTGGCCTCGCCGCGGCCCGCCTTGGTGTCGGAGTAGAGGCCGCCGTCCTCGGCGCGGCAGATCAGCGGCTTCGCGTCGTCGAGGGCGTCGAACCGCTTGCCGTGCCAGCGGCTGGCCTCCAGCACCTTCTCGATGGGGTGTCCCGTCAGGAAGGCGAAGCCGCGCCAGGGGCCGAGGAGCGCGGACGCGTCGACCGGCTCCAGGTCCGCCCACAGGGCGTCGAGTTCGGCCGGGTCCACCAGGCCCTCCACCGCGCGCAGGGCCTTCCAGCGTTCATGCACGCCGCTCATCGGACCCCCAGCCTGCGCAGCAGGGCCAGTTGGCCGTTCGTCCGGCGGATGAAGGATGTCACCGAGCTCTCCTCTGGTTTCGTCGGGCCGAGAGGGAGCAGGCGCTGGGTGGCGAGCGTCTGGCTCTCGGTGTACTTGCGGATGCCCTCGGCGCCGTGGCGCCTGCCGAGACCGCTGTCTCCCATGCCGCCCATGCCCGCCTCGATGCTGCCCGCGGCCGCGGCGGCGCCGTCGTTGATGTTGACCGAGCCGGAACGGATCCGGCGTGCGAGTCGGGCGGCCTCGCGGGTGTCCTTGGACCAGATCGACGCCGAGAGTCCGTAACTGCCCTGGTTGGCGAGGTCGACCGCCTCGTCGTCCGAGGCGTAGGGATACAGCGAGACGACCGGGCCGAAGGTCTCCTCGCCGCACACGGCCATCTCCGGCGTGACACCTTCGAGGATCGTGGGTTCGTAGAAGAGCGGGCCGATGTCGGGGCGGACCTTGCCGCCCGCGAGCACCGTCGCGCCCTGGGACACCGCCCCGTCGACATGGGACTCGACGGCCGTGAGCTGCGCCTTCGACGTGAGGGAGCCGAGGTCCGCCGCGTAGTCGTAGGTCCGGCCGAGGCGCAACGCCAGGGTCGCGCGGACGAGTTCGTCGCGGAAGATGTCGTAGACCGTCTCGTGCACGTAGACGCGCTCGATGTGGATGCACATCTGCCCGGTGTTGGCGAAGGCCGCCGTCACCGCCCCGGCCGCCGCCGCCTTCACGTCGGCGTCGGCGCGCACGATCAGCGGGTTCTTGCCGCCGAGTTCGAGGGATGCACCGATCAGGCGGCGTGCGGCGCGCTCCCCGACGGCGCGTCCGGTGGCGGTCGACCCGGTGAAGCACACGTAGTCGGCGGCCTCGATGAGGGCGGTGCCGACCACGGAGCCGCGGCCGGTCACGATCTGCCAGAGGTCGGCGGGCAGTCCGGCCTCCGCCATCAGTGCCCGCGTCCACAGCAGGGTCAGGGCTGTCTGCGAATCCGCCTTGGAGACCACGGCATTGCCGGCGAGGAGGGCGGGCAGTACGTCGCCGACGCCGAGGTAAAGGGGGTAGTTCCAGGGCGAGATGATGCCGACGACACCCTTCGGCACCCGTACCTCCTGGACCCTGGTCGCGCCGGGGATCATTCCGCGGACGCGGCGCGGCGCCAGGTAGTGCCGGGCGCGCCGCGCGTAGTGCCGGGCGATCGTCGCGACCTGGGCCACCTCCATCCACGCGTGGTAGCGCGCCTTGCCGGTCTCCCACTGGATCAGGTCGAGCGCCTGGTCCTGCCGCTTCAACAGCAGGTCGTGGAAGGCGAGTACGACGTCGGAGCGGCGCTTGGCCGACGTACGCGCCCATGCCGTCTGGGCGGCTCGGGCGCCTGTCACCGCCTGCGCCACGTCCTCCGGGGTGCACGTGGGAACGGCCGCGGTCGGCGACAGATCGAACGGCGCGACCGCGGCCAGCGGCTCGGGCTCCTCGCCCTCTTCGCGTTTCGCGTCGCGGCGCACCCCGTCGCACCATCGCGCGATCGACTCGTCGGTCACCCACGCGGGGCGGGCCTGATCCGTGCTCATGCGGGCTCCTCGCTCGTACGGGACGGGTGCTCCGGTTCGCACCGGTCACTTCGATGCCCTGTCGGCACTCTTGCCGACTCTCTTGTCGATGACTGCGCGCCTCGCTATGTTAATCAGAAATCACATCCTGGAACAAGATTTGAAGCGTGGCGGAGAGCTCAACGCCCAGCACATCCGGGCTTGTTGAACCGCCTGGCCAACCAGGGAAGCGAGTAAGTCAATGACAAATCTGAGCCGCAGAAACATCCTGTCGCTCGGTGCCGCGCTGGGACTCGTGGGCGCGACGGGTACCGCCACCAACGCATGGGCCTGGTCGCCGACGGGCTCGATCGCGGGCTCCGGAGCGGGCACCGACCCCGAGTACGTGTGGGACGACGCCATCGACCCGCTGATGGCGAAGATCATCACCAACGGCCAGGTTCCGGCCGTGAACAAGGCGATGGAACCGTGGGTGAACAACAACGACCCGCTGCCCAGCGGCCTGCCGGCCGAGCTCCACACGTATCTGCAGGGGGTCAACAAGCTCCCGTCCTGGGCCGACCCGAAGAAGCTGGCCCGTGCCGCCGACTTCAACCGGCGCAAGGACACCTATCTCTTCCTGCTCTACGGGCTCGGCAGCGGGATCATGAGCACCGTCATCCCGCGCGAGGCGAAGAGCGTCTACTGGTCCGCGGGCGGCGCCGACATGCAGGACCGTGCCGCCAAGACGTTCACGTTCGGCTACGACCTGGCCCAGCTGAAGGGCCTCGAGCCCGAGGGCCAGTTCATCGTCACGGCCAACAAGACGCGCATGGTGCACGCCGCGGTGCGGCACATGCTGCCGCAGTCACCGCACTGGTCGGCCGTCGCGGACCAGAAGATCCCGATCAGCAACGCCGACATCCTGGTCACCTTCCACAGCCTCGGCACGTTCGTGCGCAGGAAGCTACTGGAGTGGAAGGTCCCGTTCAATGCGGAGGACCAGGAGGCCTTCCTGCACAGCTGGCAGGTCGCCCTGCACCTGCTCGGTGTGCGCACGGAGTACATCCCGAAGTCGTGGGACGAGGCGGACAAGCAGTCGGCCCAGGTCCTCACGCCGATCCTCTCCCCCACCACCGAGGGCATCGAACTGGCCGAGGACCTGCTGGGGTTGACCGCGCAGATCGACCTCGGTGTCACACGCGGGTTCCTCAACGAGTTCGTGCGCTACGTCCTCAGCAACGAGGTCGGCGACTGGCTGGGGCTCAAGCGCGACTACGCCTCGGCGACCCTGATCCGCACCGTGTGGCCGGCGTTCATCCTCTTCCGTGAGGGGCTGAACCCGATCGCGCCCAGCGCGTTCTACATGTTCGACCAGTTCGTGCGCGCGCTGGCCATGGGGTTCCTGAACAAGGGCGCGTCCGGGCAGACGACACCCATCGTGATCCCGACGCACAACCGGCAGGACTGACACCCCTCCCCCACGCGGGCGCCGGGGCTCACCGCTCAGAGCCCCAGCGCCCGCACCACGAGTCCCGCCACCGTCGCCCGCTGCTCCGCGCCGTCCCGCCACCGCATGCTCCGCCCGGCCTCGACCACGACGCCGAACCCGGCATGCACCAGAACGCGGGCCTGCCGCGGATCGAGTTCGGGGCGGGCGAGCCGCAACTGCTGTTCCCATACGGCGATGTGTTCGCGCTGCGCCAGTGTCAGGGGGCGCTGCGCCTCGGCAGGCAGCCCGCCGAACTCGGCCTCCGCGACGCTCGTCAGCGCGGTGTGCTCGAAGCTGTACGCCACGTACGTCGCCGCCAGCGCCGCCACCGCCTCGTGCGGTCCTGCCGTCCCCTCCAGGTTCTGGTCCACCGCCTGGGCGAGCAGCCCCGCCGCCTGCAGGCAGGCCGCCGCGAGGATGTCGACCTTGCCCGGGTAGTGGCGGTAGAGCGCGGACGGGGCGAGGCCCACCGCCTCCGCGATCTGGCCGTTCGTGACATTGGCGAACCCGTCGCGCGCGAACAGCGGGACGGCGGCCGAGAGGATCTCCGCGCGCCGCGAGCGCGCCACCGGGAGAGCCGGGAGCTCGACGGGCCGAGCGCCCTCCTCGGCGGGCCGGAGGGCATCCGTCGCGACCAGCCGCAGCGCACACGTCAGCAGCAGCTCCTCGGCCCGCCGCTGGGCGATCGACGTACGGTGCATGGTGATCGAGCCGATCGCGCCGAGCGCCGCCACGACCCGCAGCTCCGCGCGCTCGCCGGGGTACTCCCTGCGCACCGCCTCGGTCACCCGGCCGACGACACGGGCGAACTTCCCCCGCAGCAGCCGGCGGTCGTCGCGGTCGAGGTACCTGGCCTCCCAGCGGTACACACCGCCCTCCGCGCGGCGCTTCACGGTGATCCGGATCAGGGCCGTGAGCAGCTCCGCCGTGTCCGCCTCGGGCGGCAGCTCGTCGAGCGTGGCGACGAGCCCGTCCACCATGGCGTGCGCGCACTCGGAGAACAGCGCGTACTTGTTCGGGAAGTGCCGGTACAGGGCCGCCGCGGTGATGCCCACGCCCGAGGCGATGTCCTCCATGGACGCCGCGTGGTAGCCGCGCTCGCTGAAGAGTCGCCCGGCCGCCTCGACGATCAGCTGCCTGCGGTTGCGGGGACGCGTGGCCGGCATCGGCTCCGTGGTCATGACCGGGCGGACGAGTGCGGGGACAGAGACAGGGGCGGGGCCATGCGAGCCAGTCAATCACACGCCGCGACAGGCGCCATGGCGTGCGCAAAGCTCCGTCGACATGCTCCGTGCGGGCGAGCGCGTGTACCAGCTCCCGTCAACTCTTGGTCATGATTTTCGGTGGACTGCTGTTCGTGCGGATCTCGCCGCCTAGGGTCCTCCTGACGGATCGGACTGGGAGGCCCGGATGTCGATGCCCGGCCCCCGGTGGCGGCGCGGACAACGATGGCTGATCACGGGGGTGCTCGTCGCGCTGCTGTGTCTGCTGATGGTCAATGTCGTCGCGCTCACCCGGCACGCGCACGAGGGCCCCCGCTCCTCCGACGGGCTGCGGCGCACGCTCGTCGAGGTCTCCGGGAGCCGCTGCGGCGCGGGCTGGGACGAACCCTCGCCCGGGCTGCAGGTCTTCGCGCTGCACAACACCTCCGCGGCCTCCGCCGAGGTGTTCCTTCAGGATCCGCGCAGTCATGTCGTGTACGGCGAGGTGGAGGACATCGGCCCCGGTACGACACGGGAGTTGACGGTGCGGCTCGGCAGGGGCGCGTACGCCTTCAAGTGCCTGCCCGAGGACGCGGACGCCGTCACCGGGCCCACCGTCCGTATCCACGAGGGGCGTTCGGGCCCCGCCGCCGCACCGGTCACCACGCACGACCTGATCCCGCCGGCGATCGCCTACCAGAAGTGGGTCGGCGAAGGGCTCGGCAAGGTGGTCCGCCTGACGCGGACCCTGCGCGACGCCGTCGACCGGGGCGACCTCGACGCCGCCCGTGAGGCGTGGCTGCCCGCCCACCTCCAGTACGAGCGGATGGGCGCGGCCTACGACGCGTTCGGCGACGCCGACGGACGGATCAACGGCACGGACGCGGGCCTGCCGGGCGGCACCGACGACAAGGACTTCACCGGCTTCCACCGCGTCGAGCACGGGCTGTGGCACGGCCGGTCCGCCCACGAACTGCGCGCCCCGGCCGCCGCGTTGCTGAAGGCGGTCACCACGCTGCGCGAGGACTGGGCGCAGGCCCGGATGGACCCGGCGCAACTGGGCCTGCGGGCGCACGAGATCCTGGAGAACACGGTGCAGTTCGAGCTGACCGGGCGTACGGACTTCGGCAGCGGCAGCAATCTGGCCACGGCCCGCGCCAACGTCGACGGCACCCGCGAGGTCCTCTCCCGTCTGCACCCGATCCTGGCCCGCCGCTACGCCCACCTCCCCGCGCTGGAGAGGGATGTGAAGCGGGCGGGTACGGTCCTCGACGAGCTGCGCCACGACGGTCGCTGGCCGCCGCTGGAGAAGCTGAGCCGCACGCGGCGCGAGCGCGTCGACGCCCTGTTCGGCGATCTCGTCGAGCGTCTCGCCCCGGTGGCGACGCTGTGCGATCCGCGGAGGACGGTGTGAGCGCGGCGGGTGGTGTCGGTCGGCGCGGGCTGCTGCGGGGTGCCGCGCTCGCCGGGGTCGGGCTCACCGCGAGCGGGGCGGCGGCCCCGGTCGGGGCGCCGCCGGTCGGTGTCCCCCTCGCGCCCGTCGCGGCGTTCCACGGCGCCCGGCAGGCGTCCGTCGTCGCGCCGCAGCGCCGGGCGACCGCCTTCGTCTCCCTCGATGTCACCGCCGACGGCCGGGCCGAACTGGCGGACGCGCTGCGTACGTTGACCGATCGCTGCCGGTTCCTCGCCTCGGGCGGGACCCCGGAGCCCGCCGGGATCACGGCGCCGCCCGCCGACTCGGGGGTCCTCGGGGAGCGGGTGCCGGGCGGGGCGCTCGCGGTGACCGTGGGCGTCGGGGCGTCGCTGTTCGACGAGCGGTTCGGGCTCGGCCGGCGCGGGCCGCGCCGGCTCGCCGCGATGCCGGCCTTCCCTGACGACGACCTCGACGCCGACTGGTGTCACGGCGACCTGAGCCTGCAACTGCACGCCGACGACCGGGACACACTGCTGCACGCGCTGCGCGACATCGCCCGGCACACGCGCGGCGCGCTGCAGGTGCGCTGGCGCATGGACGGGTTCACCAGCCCGCCGCGCCCCTCGGGGACGCCGCGCAATCTGCTGGGGTTCAAGGACGGCACAGCCAACCCGGACACCGCCGACACCCGTGCGATGGACCGCCTGGTGTGGGTGGGCAAGGGCAGCGGCGAACCGGAGTGGGCGGTGGGCGGCAGCTATCAAGTGGTGCGACTCATACGGATGTTGGTGGAGTTCTGGGACCGGGTGTCGCTCAGCGAGCAGGAGCGGATGTTCGGGCGGTCCCGCGCGTCGGGCGCGCCCCTCGACGGCGACGCGGAGCACGACGCGCCGAGGTTCGTCGACGATCCCAAGGGTGATGTCATCCCACTGGACGCACACATCCGGCTCGCCAACCCCCGCACCCCGGACACCGCGACCCAGCGGATCCTGCGCCGCGCGTACAACTACGACCGGGGCACGGACGCCAACGGCAATCTCGACATGGGGCTGCTGTTCTGCTGCTACCAGCAGGACCCGCATCGGCAGTTCGAGTCCGTGCAGAAGCGGCTCGCGGGCGAGCCGCTGACCGACTACGTCTCCCCGTTCGGCGGCGGCTACTTCTTCGCGCTGCCGGGTGTGCGCGACGCCGACGACTGGTTCGGCCGCGCGCTGCTGTCCTGACGCGCACCGCTACCACGGGGCAACTCCCAAGCGGATCTCACCACTGCGGAAAGCTTCCGCTCACAAGCGGTCAACAGGTGGTCAAGATCTGCCCCGTGGTAATAGATGCAGGGTTCACTCAAGTGTCACCGTACTTGCGCATGCACGCCGTCGACATGGGTCGGAGGACGAACATCCATGGCCAGCAAGGCAAGTAGACCCGGATCAGCGACCGGGAGATCAGTGATCCGGGGCCTGGGCGCGCTCGCGGGGGCCGCCGCGCTCACCGTGCTCGGCGGCGCCTCGCCCACCTGGGCCGCAGCGCCCACGGCTGACACGTCCGGCACCGCCACCCCCATCAAGCACGTGGTGGTGCTCTTCGACGAGAACAACTCCTTCGACCACTACTTCGCGACGTACCCGAAGGCCGCGAACACCGACGGCACGAGGTTCACTCCGGCCAAGGGCACGCCGAAGAAGATCGACACCCTCGCGCACGCGGGCCTGCTGAGGAAGAACCCCAACCAGTACACCCCCAAGCGGCTCACCCCGGACCACGCGGTGACCTGCGACCAGAACCATTCCTACGGGCCCGAGCAGTACGCGTACAACGGCGGCAGGGCCGACAAGTTCGTGCAGAACACCGAGGTCGACAAGTGCAGCGGCGGGCTCTTCGGCGAGCCGGGCCTGGTGATGGACTACTTCGACGGCAACACCGTCACCGCGCTGTGGAACTACGCCCAGCACTACTCCCTCAGCGACCGCTCCTACGGCTCGAACTACGGCCCGTCCACACCCGGCGCCATCAACCTGGCCTCAGGGAACACCCATGGGGTCATCTCCACCGACCCGGCGTCCGGCACCGAGAACCCGAAGCAGACCGATACGCCGGACAAGACCGCGGTCCAGTCGCCCGACGCGGACGGCGTCGGCACGATGATCAACGACCCTGACCCGTCGTTCGACGACTGCTCCGACAAGAACCACACCGCCGCCAACGCGCTCGCCACCATGAAGGGCAGGAACATCGGCGACCTGCTCAACACCCGCAAGGTGTCCTGGGGTTGGTTCCAGGGCGGCTTCCGGCCGAGCAGCGCGTGGAACGGCGAGGACGGCTCGTACGCCAGGTGCGAGGACGCGCACGCCAATGTCGGCGGCGCCTCGACGCTCGACTACAGCCCGCACCACAACCCGTTCGCCTACTACAGGTCGACGGCGAACCCCCACCACCTGGCGCCGAAGAGCGTCGCGGAGATCGGGCACGCGGGTCCCGCCAACCACAATTACGACCTCACCGACTTCTCCGCCGCGGCGAAGGCGGGCCACCTGCCGGCCGTCAGCTTCGTGAAGGCGAGCGCCTACCAGGACGGGCACGCCGGCTACTCCGACCCGATCGACGAGCAGCACTTCCTGGTGAACCAGATCAACGCGGTGCAGAGCTCGCCGCAGTGGAGGTCGACCGCGATCGTCGTCGCGTACGACGACTCCGACGGCTGGTACGACCACGCCTACATCCCGCCGCGCAACGGCTCGAAGGACAACACGGTCGGCTCCAACGGCAAGGCCGCCGACTCCCCCGCCTGCCAGAACGGCCCGGCGGCGGCCGGTGGCTACCAGGACCGCTGCGGACCCGGCACCCGGCAGCCGCTGCTCGTGATCTCCCCGTACAGCAGGGTCAACAAGGTCGACCACACCCTGACCGACCAGGCGTCCATCATCCGGTTCATCGAGGACAACTGGCACACCGGCCGGATCGGCGACCACTCCTTCGACGCCACCGCGGGACCGCTGTCCGGGATGTTCGACTTCAAGCACCCGAACAACAGACAGCTGCTGCTGAACGAGGACGGTTCGGTGAAGTCCGAAGGACCGGTCCAGCACATCACCCCAATCACCACGCACATCACGCCGGGCCCACCGATGGAGAACACGGCTGCGACGAGCGACGGCCTCCCGGTGCTCCCGGTGAGCCTCGGCGTCGCCGCGCTGCTCGCCACCGGAGCCACCGGCACGTACCTCACCCTGCGGCGCAGGCGGCGCACCACGGCCTGACGACGCCCCCAGACTGCCCGGCACGGTCCAGCGCCCCCTGGACCGTGCCGGGCGGGCCCGTCCCGGGCCGGCTACTGGTCGCTGATGTCGACCATCCAGTTGATGCCGAAGCTGTCGGTGCACATGCCGAACTCGTCGCCCCACATCTGCTTCTCCAGCGGCATGGCGACCGTGCCGTTGGCGGCCAGCTTGTCCCAGTAGCCGTGCAGGGCCACCGAGTCGTCGCCGCTGACGCTGACCGAGATGTTGGTGCCGACGGTGCGGTCCATGCCGGGCGGGGTGTCCGATCCCATGATCGTGAACCCGGCGGGTGTCTCCAGGAGGGCGTGCATGATCTTGTCGGCGAAGCCGGCGGGCGCCCCGCCGCCTCCGGCGGAGCCGAAGGTGTTCAGGGTGAGCTCGCCACCGAACACCCCCTGGTAGAACTCCATGGCCTGGCGGGCGTCCCCGTCGAAGGCGATGTACGGGTTGAGGCGAGAAGCCACAGCGGGTTCCTTTCGCGGGTGCACGTGTGGGTGCTACGAGTGAGTGCTCCGGACTTCCGCATTATTCGGCGCCGACTCCGCCCGCGCACGGTGAAGCTCGGCCATCAGGTCCTGCAGCGAGTGCCCGTCCTCGTCGGCGCCGTGGGTCTCGGCGGTGCGGACGAACATGGCCTGCTCGTACGCGGTGAGCGCGGCCTCCACGTCGCCGGGGTGAGCGGCGACGGCCTGGGCCAGTTCGGCCCCGTCGACCATGGCCAGATTGGCACCCTCGCCGTTCGGGGGCGCGAGATGGGCGGCATCCCCCAGCAGGGTGACGCCCGGCCTCCGCTCCCACCGGTGCCCGGTCGGCAGCGCGTACAGGTGGCGCAGCGTCGGCACGTTGTCGGCCTCGGTGATCAGCGCGGTGAGCTCGGGCACCCAGTCGGTGAACTCCTTCGCGAGCCGCTCGGGGGCGGAGGCGTCGGTCAGGTCGATGGCGTCGAACCACTCCCGCGGCTCCTCGAGACCCACGTAGGCGTGCAGGGTGCCGGCCCGCTCCCGGTGGGCGAAGATCTCCCGGCCCGGCTTGAGCGAGATCATCATCCCGCCGCCGACGGCCTTCGCGGTGGCCGGGTGCCGGGTGTCGGAGTCGTACAGGTAGGTCTCGACGACGGACTTGCCGGTGTACGCGGGGGTGGCGGCGGAGAGCAGCGGGCGGACCCGTGACCAGGCACCGTCCGCGCCGACCAGCAGGCCGGTGACGGTCGTGGGGCCGTCGGCGAAGGTCACCTCGTGGCGGCCCGCGCCGAGGGAGCGGACGCCGGTGACCTTGTGCCCCCAGCGGACCGTGCCGGCCGGGAGGGAGTCGAGCAGGATCTGTCGCAGTTCTCCGCGGTAGACCTCGGGGCGGCCGCCCGTGCCGTCGTCGTCCTCCTCGAACAGGAGGGTGCCGTCCGGGTCGAGGACCCGCATGGCCTGATGGCCCTCCAGGACGATCGCGCGGAACTCGTCCATGAGGCCGGCCGCCCGGACGGCGTGCTGACCGTTGTAGTCGTGGATGTCGAGCAGCCCGCCCTGCGCCCGTGCGGACGGCGAGGACTCCGCCTCGTAGACGGTCGCCGGTATGCCGTGCAGGTGCAGGACGCGGGCGAGGGTGAGGCCGCCGAGGCCGGCGCCGATGATCGTGACGGAGGTGGGCGCGGAAGGTGTCGTCGAGAAGGTCATGACCACAATCTCCCTGCGCCCGGCGACAAATCGCCTACAGGCCACCGACCGCCGCCGACAGCGCGCCGACAGCGGTCCCACTGGTGGGTGGATCCGTCAGCGCAGCACCTCGAACGCCCAGTAGTCCGCGGGCCCTTCGGCCGTGTACGGCACGTCGCGGCGCCGCTCGACGACCTTGAGGGCGCCGTCGTCCGCCTGCCCCTGCACGTAGGCGACGAAGTCCGAACCCGCGAGGTACTTCGAGAAGGTGCTCAGCAGGACGAGGCCGCCGGGCCTCGTGACGCGCAGCAGTCCCTGCACCCCGGTCGGCGGCACGTGCCCCAGCGTGAACACACCGCAGCACACGCTCACGTCGTAGCTGTCGTCCGCGAACTCCACCAGCCCCCGGTTCATGTCCACGCCCGCGGTCAGCGAGCGGTAGACGCCCGTCCTGCGGGCCTCGGTGACCATGCCCTCGCTGAGGTCGAAGCCGTCGATGACGGTGACACCGCGCCGCTCGAGCACGCCCCCGACCAGGCCCGTTCCGCAGCCCGCGTCGAGGACGACGGAATCGGCGCCGATCGCACCCGGATGGTCGCCCGCCATGGCGTCGAACAGCTCGCCGATCTCTTCGGGGCCCCGGTAGTCGGTGGTGCGCAGATCCTCGTCGTACGAGGCCGCCCATTCTCCGTAGTACGAGTCGATACGGTCGGCAACGCCGTCCAGACCGTGCGCCCGCTTGATCCGGTCCTGGCTCTGTGACACCCAAGTCTCCCTTGTCGTCGGACGGTTCACGCCCCCGGCGGGCACGTTTCGACCCGCCCCGGGGGGGGGACCGTCACGCCGCTACCCGGAAAGGCCGGATCCGAACATGACCGGGTGTCGACCGGCCGGTTACAGCAGATGAGTGGCGGTGGTGAAGCGCGCCAGGGTGTCCGGCAGCGGGTCGATGCCGATGCCGGGGCCCGAGGGCACCGTGAGACAGCCGTCCTTGTCGAGCACGAACGGCTCGGTGATGTCCTCCGCGTAGTAGCGGCTGGAGGCCGAGGTGTCGCCGGGCAGGGTGAAGCCGGGCAGTGCGGCGAGGGCCAGGTTGGGGGCGCGGCCGATGCCCGTCTCCAGCATGCCGCCGCACCACACCGGCACACCGTTGGCGACCGCCACGTCGTGGATGCGGCGGGCCTCCAGGTAGCCGCCGACGCGAGCCGGCTTGACGTTGATGATCCGGCAGGCCTCCATGGCGATGGCCGTGGCGGCGTCGCGCGCGCTGTGGATCGACTCGTCGAGGCAGACGGGGGTGTTGATGCGTTCCTGGAGGCGGGCGTGGGCTCGCAGGTCGTTCTCGGTGAGCGGCTCCTCGATGAGCAGCAGCCCGAACTCGTCGAGCTTTCGCAGGTGTTCGGCGTCGGCGAGCGTGTACGCGGTGTTGGCGTCGACCTGGAGCGGCAGCGCGTCGCCGAAGCGCTCGCGCACGGCGCGCAGCGGCTCCAGGTCCCAGCCGGGCTCGATCTTCAGCTTGATGCGGACATAGCCCTCGGCGAGATACTCCTCAACATCGTCGAGCAGCTCCGGGATGGAGTTCTTGATGCCGACGGAGACACCCGCGGGCACCCGCTGCCCGGTGTCCGAGCCGAGATGGGTGGCCAGCGGCATGCCGTACGCGCGCAGTTCGGCGTCGAGCAGCGCCGTCTCCAGGGCCGCCTTCGCCAGTTCGTTGCCCTTGACCGGCTCCATGGCCCGCCCGGCGGCGGCCGCGCGCGGCTCGGGCAGCGCCTTGACGCGCGGCAGCAGGAAGTCGCGGATGACGATCTCGGCGCCCGCGATGAACTCGGAGCAGTACAGCGGGTCGGGGTCGCCCGCGAACTCCGACCAGCCCTCGGCCTCGTCGGTGATCACGTGCAGCAGGAAGGCGTCCTTGCTGTCGACGCTTCCGAACGAGGTACGGAACGGCTTGACCAGCGGAATCGCGATGTGCAGCAGCTCCACGCGTTCGATCTTCATGCCTGGTCCTCCTGGGCGGTGGAAGCGGAGAGGTGAGTGAGCAGGTACCAGCCGTCGCGGGACATCGCGGTCGCCCGCAGGCCCTCCGCGTACGCCGAGGTGAAGACGTCGCGCACGGCGTGCCGCCAGCGCAGCGCGGTGTCCGGGTCGCTGGCGCGCAGCGCGACGATGTCCTCGGGGACGCGGCACCACAGCCGGGTCGCGTCGCGGGCGGCGAGCGGTCCGCCGTCGGGCGCCTTGGCGGTCACCGCGGCGGCGGCGCGGCCCTCGACCGGGTCCGGGGCGTGCGGGGCGTCGGCCGTCAGGTCCCACAGGGCGGTGAGGCGGTCGGTCTCGTCGCCGTTGTTGATGCCGTCGTCCATCGGCCCGTAGAAGTCGACCTGGTACTCGCTGGCGACCGCGCCGAGCTTCACCAGGTTGAAGCGGGCGTTCCTGGCGACGAGCGGGTCGAAGGTCCAGCGCATAGTGCGGGCGCCGCGCTCCAGGGCCCAGACGCGCTGGGCCTGCTTGACGGCGTGGCCCGTGCCACGGTCGGAGACGGCCGCGGCGGCGGCGAGCGAGTACACGTCCCGCTCGGCGGGCGGGCCGAACACCGCGACCGACGCACCGACCACGGCTTCGCCCGACCGGGCCGCGTGCACGGCGCCACCGGCGTGGGCGACGCTGTGCAGCACATCGGTGTGGAAGGGCGGCGCGTCGCGGGGCATCTGCCACACGTCGGCGAGGAAGTCGGCCACCGCCCGCAGGCCTGCCACGTCGTCGACGGTCGAGGTCGTCAGATCGTTCATGGCACGAGTCTCGGCGCGGACGCCGGGGAGGGGCTTGTGGAGGCGGCCAATCATCGGCGTCTAGCCTGTTGCGATCGGCCAATCCCCCGTTCACGCCGTCGGCGAAAGGTTCACCCATGGACACCTGCACGCTGGGAAACCTCCTCGACGCGCTCGGCGGCTCCACGCTGCGCCTGCTCAGCGCCCCGCACGGGCTGACCGTCCCGGTCACCGAGGTGCTGCTGCACGATCCGCACGCCCCGCTGCCGGAGCGGGCTCCGGGCGCGCTGCTGCTCGCCGTCGGCGTGCGCCCGGGCGAGGCGGGGCCGCTGGTGCGCGACGCCGGGCGGGCCGGGATGGCGGGCGTCGTGGTGCGCGGCGACGGGGCCGGCGCGGTGCCCGATGCCGAGGCGGCGGGTGCCGCGCTGCTCGGCACGGACCGGGACGCCGCCTGGCACCAGGTGTTCCAGCTGCTGTCGTCCGTCGTCGGGGCACACGGTGCGCGCACCGCGCCGCTGGGCGAGGACGCACTGCCGGGCGATCTGTTCGCACTGGCCAACGCGGTCGCGGCAGCGGTCGGCGGGGCGATCGCCATCGAGGACCTCGGCCGCCAGATCCTCGCGTACTCGACCGTCCCGGGACAGCCGGTCGACGAGACCAGGCGGCAGGGCATCCTCGGCCGCCAGGTCCCCGGCAGCCCGGAGAACGACGAGGACTACCGCCTCCTGTACGCCGCCGAGGGCCCGCTGACACTGCCCGGGGTGACCGCCGACGAGCTGCCGCGCCTCGCCACCACGGTGCGTGCCGGAGGCGAACTGCTCGGCTCGATATGGGCCGTGGACACCGGCAGCCTGGCCGCCGACGCCGAGGACGCGCTGCGCCAGGGCGCCTCGGCCGCCGCGATGCTGCTGCTGCGGGCGCGGGCCGCCGACGAGCTGGCCCGGCATCTGAGCAGCGACCTGCTGCGCCGCCTGCTCGACGGCTCCATCGAACCGGCCGCGGCCGCGCACCGCCTCGGCCTCGCGCCCGACGCCCCAGTGCGGGTCGCGGCGTTCGCGCTCGCGGGCGCGGCGACCGCGCAGGACGGCGGGCAGGCGGCGCTGCGCCTGCTCGACCTCGTACGCCTCCAGTGCCAGACCCGCTACGGGCAGCACGCCTGCGTCCTGCTCGACGGTGTGGTGTACGCGCTGCTGCCGGTGGTCGGTGCCGCCGACCACGCGGCCGACCGGCATCTGCGGATCGCGGAGGACATCGTGCGGCGCGCGGAGGAGGCGCTGCGGATCTCCGTGCGGGCCGGGCTCGGGCACGCGGTGCCGGGGATCGCCGGAGCGCGGGACTCGCGCGACGACGCCGATCTGGTGCTGCGGGTGCTCGGGGCGGGGCAGGTCGCGGACGCCGGGCAGGTGCGGGCGAGGACCTCGCTGCTCGTGCTCGGCGAGTTCCTGGCGGACCGCAGGGACCAGGCGGCCGGGCCCTGGCGGGACGTCCTGGCGCACGACGCCGAGCACGGCACCGAGTACGCCCGCACCCTCATCTGCTGGCTGGACGCGGGCTGCGACGCCGGACGCGCGGCGGAGCGCCTCGTCGTTCACCCGAATACCTGCCGCTACCGGCTGCGCAAGGTGCAGCGGCAGCTCGGCATCGACCTCGACGACCCGGACGAGCGGCTCGTGCTGTGGGTGCAGTTGCGGACGCTCGCGGGGCTACGCGGCTGAATCCCCGGACAGCAGCCACCCGCGCAGCCGCTCCTCGCACGCCCGCACCTCCGCCACCGGAACGAACTCCCCCGGCGTGTGGGCCAGTTGAGGGTCGCCGGGGCCACAGTTGAGCGCCGGGACACCGAGGGTCGAGAAGCGGGCCACGTCGGTCCAGCCGAGCTTCGGCCGCGGCTCGACGCCCAGCGCCTTGACCAGATCGGCCGCCAGGGGCCGGTCGAGCCCCGGCAGCGCGCCCGGCTCGACCTCCGTGATCCGCAGCGCGCACTCGGGGAAGAGTCCGCGCAGGTACGCCTCCGCCTGCTCGGGCGAACGGCTGGGCGCGAAGCGGAGGTTGACCGTGACCACGCACTCGTCGGGCACGACGTTGGACGACACACCGGCGCGTACGGCGACGGCGTTGAGGCCCTCGCGGTACTCCAGGCCGTCGATCGTGATCCGCTCCGGGACGTGCGCGTGCAGCCGGGTGAGGACGTCGCCCGCGAGGTGTGCGGCGTTGCTGCCCATCCAGGCGCGCGCGGTGTGCGCCCGCCGCCCCGGTACGACGATGTCGGCGAGCAGGAAGCCCTGGCAGCCCGCCTCCACGCCGCCGTCGGAGGGTTCGAGGAGCAACGCCAGGTCGCCGTCGAGGAGTTCGGGCCTGCGCGCGGCGATCACGGCGAGGCCGTTGCGGTCGCCGACGGTCTCCTCGCACTCGTAGAACGCGAAGGTCACGTCGCGGGTCAGCGATCCGCGCGCGCCGGACGCCGCGGCGGCCAGCTTCAGCGCGACGGCCACGCCGCCCTTCATGTCGCAGGCGCCGAGCCCGTACAGCCGCTCGCCGTCGCGGCGCGCCGGGAGGTTGCCGGCCTCCGGGACGGTGTCGAGGTGTCCGGCGAGGACGACGCGCTCGGGGTGGCCGAGGTCGGTGCGGGCGACGACGGAGTTGCCGACGCGCTCCACCTCGAGGCCCGGCAGCGCGCGCAGCGCCTCCTCCACGGTGTCGGCGAGCGGGCCCTCGGCGCCGCTCTCGGAGGGCATGTCGACCAGTGCCCCGGTGAGTGCGACGACGTCGGCGGCGAGGTCGAGGGGCACGGCTGATCTCCTTCACGTCTGCGGCGCGGGGTGTCCGCGGGGGTGCGCCCACCATGCTCGGACGACACCGCCGGCCACGGGTTGTGACATCGGCCAACACCCCACGTCGCACTTGTGCCGATCGGCCAATGTGCGGGGCCCGCCGGTCCCGAAGGATCCGCACCCTCACCGACACACGTCGTACAGGAGGACCCATGGGCCCTGTGGCCACTCAGCTGTGCCGCCGCAAACCTCTGGACAGCATCGTCGCGGATGCCGAGGGCACGGCGCACGACGGCCCCCGCCTGCAGCGCACCATGGGGCTCGGGCGGCTGACACTGCTCGGGATCAGCTCGGTGCTCGGCACCGGCATCTTCTTCGTCCTCGGCACGAGCGTGCCCACGGCCGGGCCCGGTGTCGTCCTGTCGTTCGTCATCGCGGGCACCGTCGCCGCCCTCGCGGCGCTCTGCTACGTGGAGCTGGCGGGGGCGATCCCGGTGGCGGGCAGCACCTACTCGTACGCGTACGCCTCGCTCGGCGAGGGCATCGCGTACCTCGTCGCCTGGTGTCTCGTGCTGGAGTACGGAGTGGCGGTGTCCACCGTCGCGGTCAGCTGGGGCCAGTACCTCAACGAGGTCTCCGACGCCCTCTTCGGTGTCACGCTGCCCGACGCGATCAGCCAGCCGCCGGGCGCGGGCGGCCTGGTGAACATCCCGGCCATCGTGGTGGTCCTCGCGTGCACGGCGCTGCTCGCCCGCGGCACCCGCGAGTCCATCCTGGTGAACTCGATCCTGGTGTGCGTGAAGCTGGGCGTCCTCGTGATGTTCGCGGTGGTGGCGCTGACCGCCTTCCAGGCCGACCGCTTCACCGACTTCGCCCCGCACGGCATGGGCGGCATCACGGCGGCCGCCTCCGCGGTGTTCTTCTCGTACGTCGGGTTCGACGCGGTGTCCACGGCGGGCGAGGAGGTCCGCAACCCGCGCCGCACCATCCCGCTGGCCCTGCTCCTCACCCTCCTCGTGGTGACGGCCCTCTACATCCTGGTCGCGGTGGCCGGTATCGGCGCGCAGCCGGAGGGGGCGTTCGCCCGCCAGGAGGCGGCAGGCGAGGCGGTGCTCGCGTCGATCCTCACGCACGTCACGGGCTCGGGCACGGCCGCCCTCGTCCTGTCCGCGGGCGCGGTCGTCTCCATCTTCAGCGTCGTCCTCGTCACCCTCTACGGGCAGACCCGCATCCTGTTCTCGATGGCACGGGACGGCCTGGTCCCGCAGGTCTTCCGCCGGGTGGACCGCAAGCGGCACACCCCGGCGGCGAACTCCTGGATCGTGGGCGTCGCGGTCGCGGCCCTCGCCGGGTTCGTCCCGCTCCAGGAGCTGGCCGACCTGACCAGCATGGGCACGCTGATCGCCTTCGTGGCGGTGGCCGCGGCGGTGATGGTGCTGCGCCGCATCGCCCCGGACGCGCCCCGCCCCTTCCGGGTGCCGCTGTACCCGGTGGTCCCGATCCTCACCGCCGCCGCCTGCGTCTACCTGGCGTACCAACTGCCGGGCCTGACCTGGACGTTGTTCCTCGGTTGGCTGGCCCTGGCGGCGGTCCTGTACCTGGCATTCGGCCGGCGCAGGTCGGCGCTGCGGGACGGGGCGGAGCGGGAGGAGGAGACGGCGGGCGCGCTCTGACCGGCTAGACGCGCACGTCCCCGCACAGGTGGACCCGCAGTCCCAGTTCCCGGAACATCGTGGCCTTGGCGCACAGCGCCTTGTCCGCGGTGGCCGCGTCGGGGGCGTAGGCGACGTTGAGGTGGTTGGCCTTGTGGCGGGCCATGAACTGGTCGCGGGTCACGCCGTGCAGGACGGCGTGCATGATGGGCCACTCGGGGTTGGTGGCGTCGAGGCGGCGCCGGGTCTCCTCCTCGGGCAGTTCGACGACGCTCGCCCGGCCGAGGTCCGCGTGCAGTGCGCCGTCCATGATGAAGACGCGGGACCAGACGATCTCGCCGGGCTTGGAGACACCACTGAGCGTGCCGCCGCCGAGCGGGAAGAACATGGCCGGCTGCCGCTTGGAGTACGACTTGTCGTAGCCGCCGTGGTGGGATGCGGGCACCGAGCCGGAGATCTCGAAGACCCAGACGAACCGCCCGTCGTACTCCTCGCCCCAGCGGATGTCGTGCAGCGTCGTCGCCGGGTCGAGGCCCATCGCGGTCCAGATCCGGTTGGTGGCCAGGGAGTCGACGGCCACGCCCTCGTCGACCTCGTTGAAGTGCGGCAGCGGCGCGCCCGCGTACAGCTCGCGGGAGCCGTCGCGGGACAGCACCGCGGGACGCTCGACGTTGTTGAGCAGCCCCTCCGCCAGGTCGCTCGCCGGGACGGTGTCCTTGAGGCCCTGCTGGTACTGGATGCCGACCGCGTCCAGGCCGAAGTCGTCGGACAGGCGCAGCGCGGCGATGTACATCTTGAACTGGCTGAGCAGCTGGGCGTCGGTGAGTTCGGTGGCCTCGTCGGTGCCGGTGTGGAAGGTCATGCCGGCCGCGTCCAGCCAGTCGCGGACGGCCTGCGCCTCCGCGTCGGTCACCTTGTTCATCTCGACGACGAGCGCGCTCTGCGACAGGCGCTCCTTGTAGACGCCGAGGGCGTTCAGCAGCTCGTCGTCGATGATGGCGTTGTACATGCCCATGCAGCCCTCGTCGAAGACGCCGATGACGGCCTTCTCCTCCCGGAGTTGACGGGCGAGGGCGGTGCCGAGTTCGGTCTCCGCGTCGGCCGGGAGCGCGGGCAGTTCCCGTACGTGGCTGGTGTCGTGGGTGAGCGTGCCGGTCTCCAGCCAGGTGCGCAGTCCTTCGCGGGCCCAGTCGTCGGTGAAGTCCTCGCTCCACAGCACGGAGTGGGCGACGCCCGCCTTGGTGAGGCTGGCGGTGAGGTTCAACAGGCCGACCAAGCCCGGGAATTCGCCGCTCCAGTTGGCGACGACGAGGATCGGTCCGCGGTGCGTCCGCAGTCCGGCGAGGACATGGTGGCTGTACTGCCAGACACCCTCGACGACGATGAGCGGGGCGTCCGGCGGCAGGGTCTTGAACACCTCGATGCCGGCACGCTGACTGTCGATGAAGCCGTGCCCCTTGACCTCGTCGACGGGGTGACCGCGGCGCACGCTCCGGCCGAGGTCGGTAAGCGCGGCGGCCAGGTCCGCCTCCAGCTTCTGCTGCGAGGGCCACCCGGCGAGGTTCGCGGAGGGCCGCAGGTCACCGCTGGCGACGGTGTGGACGACACCCGGCTCTGCGGCGGGCGGCGTGAGGGGCTGGGGCAGGGCGTACGTCATGCGGTGACTCCAATGCGTGCGGTACGAGTTGGGGTGTCAGCGGGTCTGGAGGTCGGCCAGGGCGTGTGCCACGTCCGCCGACGCGGGGTAGAGCTCGCGGTACAGCGCGTACAGCTGGTCGTAGCGGGCGGTCACCTCGGGGCGCGGGGCGATCCGTTCGGCGACGGGGTTCCAGTCGTCGATCCGGGCGCCGTCGGTGACGAGCTGCGCGGCCAGCAGGGCCCCTCCGTAGGAGGCTCCGACGGACGTGGTCCGCACCTCCTGCGTGCGGCCGGTGACGTCGGAGACGATCTGGGTCCACAGCCGCCCCTGCGTGCCGCCGCCGACGGCGACGACGCGGCGGATGTCGCCCCCGGCCGCCTCCAGTGCCTCGATGTTGTGCCGGACACCGAAGGCGGTGGCCTCCAGGGCGGCCCGGTACAGGTCGCCGCGGGTGTGGCCGAGGGTGAGCCCGGCGATGACACCACGGGCGCGCGGGTCGTCGACAGGGGTGCGCTCCCCGGCGAAGTACGGCAGCATCAGCAGGCCGTTCGCGCCGGGCCCCGACTTCTCGGCGAGGCCCAGGAGTTCGGGGTAGTCGACGTCGCCGAACAGGTCGCGCAGCCAGCCGGTGACGGCGCCGGAGGTGGCCATGCCGCCCGCGAGGTTGCGGGTGCCGGGCAGGGCGCCGACCGTGCTCCACAGCGCGGGGTCGCGCAGCAGGTCTGGCACGGTGTGCACGAGGAACATGGTCGTGCCGTACATGAGCATCAGGTCGCCGACGCCGTGCGCGCCGACGCTGAGCGCCTCGGCCCAGGCGTCGATGGTGCCGGTGGTGACCGGGATGCCTTCGGGCAGCCCCGTGGCGCGGGCGGCCTCGGCGGTGACCGCGCCGGCGGCCTCGCCGGACCAGCGCAGCGGCGGGAGTTCGATGCCGGGTGCGATCCGCTCGGCCCACGGCGCGTACCAGTCGCGGGCCAGGGTGTCGTAGAGCGGGGTGCACTGGCTGGCGGAGTGGTGGTCGAGGACGTAGGCGCCGGTGAGCTTGCGGGCCAGCCACGAACTGGGCATGTAGAGGCGGCGGGCCCGGGCGAACAGCCCCGGTTCCTCGTCGGCGACCCAGGCCACCTTGGCGCCGGCCGCCTGCGAGGTGAGCCGCGAGCCGCACCGGTGGGTGATCTCGTCGGCCCCCAACTCCCCCTCCAGGCGCTCGATCTGGGCGACGGAGCGGGTGTCGACGCCGTACAGGATCGCGGGCCGCAGCGGCGTGTCGTCGGCGTCGGCGAGCAGTACGCAGGGCCCCATGCCGCTGACGCCGACGGCGACCACGTCCGTGTCCTGGGCGGCCGTCAGCTCTCGGGCGAGCGAGACGAACTCGTCCCACCACACCTCCCCCGACATCTCCACGTGCCCGGGGGCGGGGCGGTCGACGGTGTGCTCGCGGACGGCGGTGTGCAGGACGGTGCCGTCGAGGGCGACGAGGATGCCCTTGCTGCTGGAGGTGCCGATGTCGACGCCGATGACTGCGGACTGGGGCATGGTGGTGGCCACCCTTTCTGTCGCTGCTTCTCTGGCGCTACTTCAGGCCGGAGGTCTTGATTGATTCGACCATCTGGCGCTGGAAGACGAGGAAGAGGGCGAGCATGGGAATCACCGCCACCACCGCGGCGGCCAGCACGTAGTTCCAGTTCGCGCCGTACTGCGTGCTGAACGAGGCGATGCCCACCTGGGTGACCGTCAGGGACGCGCTGTTGGTGGCGACCAGGGGCCAGGCGAAGGCGTTCCAGTTCGCGAGGAAGAAGAACACCGAGAGCGCGGAGAGGATGGGCCGGGACAGCGGCAGGATGACGTTCCAGTACACGCGCCAGTAGCCGCAGCCGTCGACGATCGCCGCCTCCTCCAGTTCCTTCGGGATGCCGAGGTAGAACTGGCGGAGCAGGAAGATCCCGAAGGCGTTGAACAGCGGTGGGACGATCAGTGCCGCGTAGCTGTCCAGCATTCCCAGCGTGCGGACGACGACGAACAGCGGGATCAGGATGACGGGCGCGGTGATCAGCAGCGTCGAGAAGATGACCACGAAGATGCCGTCCCGGCCCGGGAACTTGAGTCGGGCGAGCGCGTAGGCGGCCATCGAGTGGAAGAGCAGGGCCACCGCCGTGATCACCGCGGCCGTGATGAAGCTGTTGAACAGCCAGCGCGCGAAGGGCACTTCGGTGAAAACGTAGGCGAAGTTGTCCCAGGTGAGGTCCGTGGGAAGGAGCTTGCCGTCGGTGACCGTGGCACGGGTCTTGACGGACGCGGTGAGCATCCACAGCACCGGGAAGATGCTGACGGCGGCCAGCACGATCGCCAGGGCGACCAGTCCGGCACGGGGGCCGAAGCGGCGCCGCCGGGAGGTTCCGGGCGCCGCGTGCACCGGCCTCATCAGGGTCGCGGTGTCACTGCTCATCGTCGAACCTCCCGCCCTTGGTCACCTTGAAGATCAGTCCGGACAGGGCGACCATGATCAGCACCAGGAAGGAGCCGAGGGCCGCGGCATAGCCGTACTCACCGAACACGAAGGCCTGTTGGTAGATGTAGAACATCGCCACCGCGGTCCCGTTGGCCGGGCCGCCGGAGGTCAGTACGAAGACCAGGTCGAAGGTTCCGGTGATGGCCGCGACGGTGGTCATGATCAGCACGAAGAAGCTGGTCGGCCGCAGCAGCGGCCAGGTGATGCGGCGGAAGGCCGTCCAGGCTCCCGCGCCGTCGAGCCTCGCGGCCTCGTACAGCTCCTGGGGGATCTCGTTGAGACCCGCCAGGAAAATGATCATGTAGTAGCCCATCATGTACCAGACGGTCACGGCGATGACGGCGTACAGCGCGAGGTCGGGGTCGCCCAGCCAGGACAGCGGGTTCATGCCGAGGGCGCTGCCCGCCTTGTTCACCACGCCCGTCTGTTCGTCGAGCATGAACTTCCACAGCAGGCCGACGACGACCAGACTGAGCATGTGGGGCAGGAAGAACGCCGTGCGGTAGGCGGCCATGCCCGGCAGCTTCTGCTTCATCAGCACGCCGAGCGCGAGGCTGACGCAGAAGAGGGTGGGCACGAGGATCACCACGTACTTCGCGGTCACCCCGATCGAGGACCAGAAGTACGGATCGTGCAGCATCCGCTCGTAGTTGCCGAGGCCCACCCATTCGTAGCTGCCGAAGCCCGAGACCTGGAAGAAGCTCAGGGCGATCGACAGGAACATGGGCAGGACGACGAAGATCCCGAGCCCGATGCCGTCGGGCAACAGGAAGAGCGCGGCGGCCAGCCACTCCCTGCGGGTCCGGGACATGCCACGGCCCGCGGGAGGTGCGGTCTCGGCGGCGGCCGGCACAGGCGGCCCACCTGTCGGCTGCGACGTCTGTGACGCGACGCTCGTCATATCAGGCTCGCCCCCTGGTAGCTCTGCATGAAGGCCTCGATGCTCTGGGCGGCCCGGTCCGTCTCGCCCGCCACGCCCTTGCCGGCGAGCATCGTCGCCTGGATGGCGTCGGACACCGCCTTGTAGACCACGGGCGGGTAGCGGGGTTCGGCGCGGCCGCCGGGGAAGATCTCTTCCTTGAACTTCTTCATCGCCCAGAAGTCGTAGCCGCCCTTGGCGGCCGCCCGTTCCAGGGCCGAGGTGCGGGGCGAGATGTCGGACTTGGAGCCGGTGCACCAGTCGACGGTCCGCCCGATCGACTCGTCGTTCATCCCGCCGAGGGCCCAGGCACAGAACTCCGCCGCGACCTCGGGGTTGCTGCCCTGGGTGCTGGCGCAGAACGACCAACCGCCGAGGACGGTGGCGTACTTGCCGCCGCTGGGCACCGGCAGCTTGAAGACGCCGTACTTCTGCTTGGGAGCGGAGTTCCGGAACCCGGAGATCTCCCAGATGCCGCTCTGCCACATCCCCGCGAGGTTGGAGGTGAAGGCGGTGATCGGGTCGTCGGCGGCGGGCATCGTGCGCGGCGCGATCCCCGCCCGGACCGCGTCCTGCCACAGCGCGAGCGCCTGCCGTGCGGCCTTGGAGTCGAAGCCGACCCGCCCCTGTTCGTCGACGACCTCACCGCCGCCCTGCCACAGCCACGGGTACCAGGTGAAGTTCTGGTAGTAGCCGGGGTCCGTCTGGAAGACGAGGCCCGCACCTGCCTTGGTGCGCAGCTTGTCACCGGCGTCCAGCATCGCGTCCCACGTCGTCGGGATGTCGCCCTCGGACAGTCCCGCCTTCTCCCAGACGGGGACGTTGTAGTACATGGCCAGCGGCTCGACCTCCATGGGCAGGGCGTAGACCTTGCCGTCGACCATGCGGCTGTCGAGGCTGTTGCCGTAGTCCTCGACGACACCCTTGTCCAGGTGCGGGGTGAGGTCGGCGAGGATGCCGCCGTTGTAGTAGCGCAGGAAGTCGCCGGGGCTGAGCAGGAAGATGTCCGGGCCCGCCTCGGAGGCGAAGGCGGTGACCATCTTCGAGCCCTGGTAGCTGTCCCCGGGCACGTAGTACAGCTCGATCTTGACGTCGTGGTCGGCGTTCCAGTCCTTGACGAGGTCCTGGAACCACTTCGCGCGCGCCCGGTCCGCCGGTTCGGGCGAGTGGGCATCGTAGAAGTACCAGAACTTCAACGTCCTGCCCTCGGCCCTGGCCGGCCCCCCGCAGTCGCTCAGCAGCGGTGCGGTAGCGCCGGCCGCCGCGAGGCCCGCGGCGGCGCCGAGGACGCGGCGGCGGGACGGCGTCACGGCGTCCTTGCCGTGTCGGAGCATGGCGTGCTCCCGTCTCTCTTGGTGGGTGTGGATACGCGGATACGGCTACATGTGCGTGTCGACCTCGAGGTCGAGCAGGTCCGGGGCGGGCGGCAGGCCCACGCCGGCGGGGCGGTCCAGGTAGAAGAGGGACGTCGACGCGATGTCGTCGTGGTTGGCGCGGTAGCGGTGCCGCAGGCCGTTGCCCTGGCCGCGGCCGATGCCGAGGCACTGCACCGTCACCCGCAGGTCGTCCTGGAAGCGGATCGGGTCGAGGACGTGCCAGCGGTACATCCCGAACCGCTGCTGGCTGTCGTACAGGCCGTCCGGCTTCAGGATCTGGTTGAGGCCGAGGTACGGGGTGGTGAACGCGGTGTAGCCCTGGCCGGGGACGTCGAAGTTCCAGGCGCCGCCGAAGTAGTCCTCGGTGCCGGTGCCGCAGATGGTGGGCCACGCGTCGTCGCCGTCGAGGAAGAACTTCAGCTCGCCCTCGCCCCACCAGCCGGGGCTGTTCACGGCCCAGGCGAGGTAGGTGCCGACGTACTGGCCCTTGCCCTCGACGCCTTCGAGGAGGGTGTGGTCGGTGCCGGCCGTGACCGGGTTGCTGCGTCGCCACTGGGCGTGGAAGTAGGCGGCGTCGTCGGCGACTTCGTCCAGCTCGTAGTCGATCTGGTAGTAGAGCGTGAGCTGTTCGGGGGCCAGGTTCTCCAGCGTGATCCGGGCCTTGCGGCGGAACGGCATCGGCCAGTACGCGTTGAGCCCGCCGTTCGGGTTCGCCGCCACGGGGATCGAGCTGACCTGGCTGAACACGTTCCAGCCGTTGCAGAAGAAGTCGCCGAGCGGGACCTCGACGGCCGGGGTGTCCTCGCCCTCCCAGTAGAAGCGCAGCAGCGTCTGGCGCCAGGCGGCGTGCGGGGCCGTCGTGCACCAGATGTGGGTGATCGTGCCGGGCCCGTCGATGTCGGCGAGGACGACCGTCTCCCCGGCGGCGATGTCGATGCTCGGCGAGATCTTCCAGCCGCGGCCGAGCCGGCTCGCGGCGGCCGCGCCCGTGCCCTCGGTCGCCATGCCGCCTGCGCCCTTGGCGCCCGTGAAGTTCTCCGCGCTGATCGAGCGGGTGACCGCGCTGGTGGTGCGGGCGAGGCCGGTCAGTCCGGGGGCGATGCTCATCGAAGCTCCGTCGTTTGAACCGTCGTTGTGAGTCGTCGTCTGAAATCGATTTCGCACGACATCGCGGAGGTTCTCTCCGTCAATGTCTGGAATGCCGAGCTGAGAAGTCCGCACCCGTTGCGGGTCGCGGCGGAACGTCTTGAAATCCGTTTCACGGGAACGTAGGTTTCCCGCCAGACGCTGTCAAGAGTTCGCGTGGGAACCGGAGTTGCCGAGGCGGACAATGACGGCAGCACCGGGCACGGCCGGATCGCGGGGCGAACTGCCCCGCCTGGACGAGGGGTTGAGTGAGGGGTCTGTGGCGACGATCTACGACGTGGCGCGCGAGGCCGGGGTCTCCCCCGCCACCGTGTCGCGGGTCTTCAACGGCGGCCGGGTCACCGCGGAGCGCGCGGCGACCGTGCGCGCCGCCGCGGCCGTGCTCGGCTTCGCGCCCAACCGGGTCGCCCGCTCCCTGCGGATGCAGCGCGCCTCCGTGATCGGCCTGATCATCCCGGACATCGGAAACCCGTTCTTCACCGCGCTTGCCCGCGGCGTCGAGGACGCGGCGCAGGAGACCAACCTGTCGGTGGTGCTGTGCAACACGGACGAGGACGTGGACAAGGAGCACCGCTATCTGGAGGTGGCCGCGGCCGAGCAGATGGCCGGCGTGATCGTCGCCGCGGCCTCCCGGCACCGCACCGACCTGTCCGCGCTCGTGGACCGGGGCACCCCGGTGGTCGCGGTCGACCGGCGTCCGCGCGGCGCCTCGGTGGACGCCGTGATGATGGACAACCGGCACGGCGGCGAGGAGGCCACCGAGCATCTGCTGGCGCGCGGGTACCGGCGCATCGCCTGCATCGCGGGCCCCGAGGGCGCCTCCACGTCCGACGAGCGACTCGCGGGGTACCGGGCGGTGCTGCGCGACCACTTGGGCGACACCGGTGCCGGACAGTCGACCGAGCCGCCCGCCGAGTACGTCGTGCACGGGGACTTCCGGGTGGACGGCGGGCGCGCCGCGATGGAGAGGCTGCTGGCCCTGCCGGAACCGCCGGACGCCGTGTTCGTGGCGAACAACCTCATGACGGTGGGCGCGCTCGCGGCCCTGCGCGAGGCCGGGCTGGCGCCGCCGGAGACCGGGCTCCTCTCGTTCGGCGACGTGCCCTGGCCGGAGCTGGTCACGCCCTCACTCAGCTCGGTCCAACTCCCCTCCTACGAGCTGGGGTTCGCGGCCGCCCAGCTGTTGCAGGAGCGCATCGCGGGGACCGCGAAGCCGCTGCAGACGGTGGTGCTGCGCACGTCGCTCCAGGTCCGGGAGTCGACGAGCGGCCCGGCCCGGAACTGAGACGCACGGGCGCCGACCACGCGGCAACGCTCCGTGTCGCGCCTACGCCGGACCGAACCACCGGTTCAGCGCCGCCTCGAGGCCGGCCGCATCATCCGGCCCGTGGCCGGTCCAGGCGACATGGGTGTCGGGTCGCAGGAGCATGCCCGTCGCGTCGGTGCCGTCCGCTGTGCCGGTGACGACGTCGACCCGGTCGCGCCAGGGCTTCGCCACGTCGGCGAAGTCGCCGCCGAGGTCGAGGAGCAACGGGCGTGCGGTGGCGGTCAGTTCGGCGAGCCGGTGGGTTCCGGCGGCGGTGCGCACGACGAGGTCGGGGGCGAAGCCCTCGGTGGTGCCGGCGACGAGGTGGGCGATGCGTTCCGTGCCCGCGAGTGTGTCCAGGAGTTCACCGAAGACGGTCCGCAGGGCGGTGACCTCCGGGCCGGGGCGCAGCAGCGCCGACTGGGCCAGGGTCGAGTCCACGACGCGTTCGGCGACGGGGCGGCGCTCCTCGTCGTAGGTGTCGAGCAGACCCTCGGGCGCCCACCCGCGCACCGTCGCGGCCAGTTTCCAGCCGAGGTTGACGGCGTCCTGAAGTCCGAGGTTGAGGCCGGGGCCGCCGATCGCGGAGTGCACGTGGGCCGCGTCCCCGAGCAGCAGGATCCGCCCTTCCCGGTAGCGGTCCGCGAGCCGTGTGTTGCCTCCGACGAGACGGCGCAGCAGGTGCGGCCCCTCGCCCTCGGGCGGGAGGACCGGCAGGGGTGCACCGAGGACGCGCTCGGCGCTGTCGAGCAGTTCCTGGAAGGTCATCGGCGCGGCCCGGTCGTCGTCCGGTGACTCGACCTCCGTGGTGTGGATGCCGGCGGGGCGGCCGGGCAGCCTGGCCCAGACGATGGTTCCGCGCTCGGTGCGTATGTACATGGTGGGCGGCAGCGTCCCGTAACCCGGGACAATCAACTCGCCCTGCGGGCCCACATGTTCGTCCGATGCGGACACGGTCGCGGAGCGGGACACGAAGTCGTCGTTGGTGACTCCGGGAAAGCCGATGCCGGTCAGGCGGCGCACGGTGCTGCGTCCGCCGTCGGCCGCCACCAGGTAACGGGTGACAAGGGACTCCCCGCTCGCCAGGGTCACCCGTACCGAGTCGGCGTCCTGTCGGACATCGGTGACCTCCTGACCCCTGCGCAGGTCGACCCCGAGTTCGGTGGCCCGCTCGGCGAGGACCTCCTCGATCCGGGCCTGTGGCGCGGGGAGGATACCGACCGGGTTGTCCTCGAGCCGGTGGAGTTCGAGAGGGAACGCGCCGAACATGTAGCGGGGCGCGGGCCTGACGGGTTCGTCGCTGCCGCTGATCCGGGCGTACAGACCGCGCCGGTCCAGCATCCGTACGACCTGGCCCACCAGGCCGTTCGCCCGGGGTTCGGTCTTGGGCCCGGTGAGTTTCTCGATGACGACCGGGCGGACCCCGGCCAGTGCCAGTTCAGCGGCCAGCATCAGCCCGTTGGGGCCGCCACCCGCGATGATCACGTCGAACATGACATGCCTCCTCGAGGCACTAAGGGGTCGGGAGCCCGGCGGCCAGCATCGTGAGGGCCGAGCGCAGCAGTGGCTCCATCGGCTGTTCCGCATCGCCGTGCAGGAACAGGTCGAGTGCGGCACTGTTGGCGGCGGTCACGCTCGCGGCCACGAGGCGGGGGTAGAGGTCGAGGTCGACGGAGGTGCCCGTGCGGTCGGCGATCGCGGCGGCCAGCTCGCTTTCGGCGATCTTGCCCGCGCGCAGCATCTCGGACTGCAGCGCGGGCTCCGCCACCATCACCCGCAGCCCCGCCGCCCAGTCGGCCGGTTCCTGCGGCGGCATGTCGCGCACTTCAGGACCCGGTTCCAGCTGCCGGAGCACCGCCTGGGTGATGACCTCCCACAGCGGCTCGCCCTCCGGCGCGGACCGGACCTCCTCGGCCACCCGCAGGGAGCGCCGGAGGTGACGGAAGGCGATCGCCTCCGCCTTGCTGGAGAAGTAGTTGTTGAACGTGCGCGGCGAGACACCGACCGCTCCGGCGATGTCCTCGACCCGGACGTCGTCGAGCCCGCGTTCCACGGTGAGCCTGATCGCGGCCCAGCTCAGAGCCACCCTCGTGGCTTCCTTCTTGCGCTCTCTCAGTCCGCTCATGGCACCACAGTAGCAAACATTGCGCGCCACGCAATAATGCGTGGCGCGCAATGTTGCTCGGCTCTCAGACCGGGTGGAGCGACCCCCCGCCGCTCAGGCGCTGGGCAGGCCGAGGGCCGGGGCGAGTTCGCGCAGCGCGGGCAGCGGGTCGTCGGAGGGGTCGTCGCCGAGGACCTGCACGACGACCTGGTCGGCGCCCGCGTCCAGCTGTGCCCGTACGCGCGCGGCGACCGTCTCCGCGTCGCCCATGGCCACCATCGCCTCGGCCAGCTTGTCCGAGCCTCCGACGACCACGTCGGACTCCTCGAATCCCTGACGCAGCCAGGAATTGCGGTAGTTGGGCAGCTGCGAGTACATGTGCAGATGCTGGTGCGCCCGCCGCAGGCCGGTCTCCCGGTCCGTGGTGAGCGCGACGCCCTGCTCGCTGACGACCCACTTGTCGGGGCCCAACTGCTCGCGGGTGGACGCGGTCTGCTCCGGCGTCACCAGGTACGGGTGTGCCCCGTCGGCGGCCTTGCCGGACAGCTCGATCATCTTCGGGCCCAGGGCGGCGAGGAGCCGAGCGGGGCGCTGCCCGTCCGGCTCCACCGCGTCCGGCACCGCGTCCATGGTCCGCAGGTACTCCCGCATGGTGGCCAGCGGCTTGCTGTAGGAACCGGCGTAGCTGTGCTCCACCAGCGGGGCGTGGCTGACACCGAGGCCGAGCACGAACCGGCCCGGGTGCAGCGCGCCGAGCGTACGGGCGCCCGCTTCGCTCGCCGGGGCGCTGCGGGCGTGGATGTTGGCGATGCCGGTGCCGACCACCAGGCGTTCGGTGCCGCCGAGCAGGGCGGCGGCCTGCGTGAAGGTCTCCTTGCCTCCGGCCTCGCCGTAGAACAGCGAGGCATAGCCGAGGTTCTCGATCTCACGGGCTCGGGCGACGACGTCGTTGATCGGCCACCGGTCACTGGTCCACCAGACGCCGACACGAGAACTGAAATTGATGTTGGCCATGCCTCCGAGGCTACCCACACGCGCCTCAGTGCGAGTCGCGCGGCACGGCGCTGCCGCGGCACCCCCGCAGGAAGTCGAAGTCCGCGCCCCGGTCGGCGCCCTCGACATGGTGCGTGTAGAGCCAGGCGTAGCCGCTGGTGTGGCGCGGCTCGGGCGGCTCCCAGGCTGCGCGGCGGCGTGCCAGTTCGGCCTCGTCGACCTCCAGGTGCAGCGAGCGCTTCGGGACGTCAAGGGCGATGGTGTCCCCGTCACGCACGAGGGCCAGCGGGCCGCCGACCGCCGCTTCCGGTGCCACGTGCAGGACGACCGTGCCGTACCCCGTGCCGCTCATCCTGCCGTCGCAGACGCGCACCATGTCGGTGACCCCGGCCTTCAGCAGCTTGGTGGGCAGTGGCACGTTCGACACCTCGGGCATGCCGGGATAGCCCTTCGGGCCCGCGCCGCGGATGACGAGCACCGTGTCCTCGTCGACGTCCAGGTCCGGGTCGTCGCACACCGCGTGGTACGCCTCCGGGGAGTCGAAGACGCGGGCGGTGCCGGTGTGTGTGAGCAGGTGGGGCGAGGCCGCGGACTGCTTGATGACCGCGCCGTCGGGGCAGAGGTTGCCGCGCAGGACGGCCGTCCCGGTGCCGGCGGGCTGGAACGGGTCGACCACGCCCGTTATCACCTCGTCGCCGATGCGCTCCGCGTCCGCCACGTTCTCGGCGATGCTGCGCCCGGTGACCGTGAGCTGCTCGCCGTCGAGGAGTCCGGCCCGCACCAGTTCGTGGTGGACGGCGGGCAGGCCGCCCGCGTAGCAGAAGTCCTCCATGAGGTACTTTCCGGACGGCATGAGATTGAGCAACGTCGGTACGTCGCGGGCCAGTTGGTCGAAGTCCTCGGTGTCGAGGCGTACGCCGACGCGGCCCGCGAGCGCCGTCAGGTGGATGATGGCGTTGGTGGAGCCGCCGATCGCCGCGTTCGTGCGGATCGCGTTCTCGAAGGCCTCGCGGGTGAGGATGCGGGACGGGCGCAGGTCCTCGTCCACCATGTCCACGATGCGGCGGCCGGCCGCCTGCCCGGTCTCGTAGCGGCGCATGTCGACCGCGGGCCAGGTCGCGGAGCCCGGCAGCTGCATGCCGAGGGTCTCCGCCATGCACGCCATGGTGGAGGCCGTGCCCATCGTCATGCAGTGGCCGTTGGAGCGGGCCATGCACCCCTCGGCGAAGAAGCACTCCTCCTCGGTCATCCGCCCGGCCTTGACCTCGGCCTCCATCTGCCACACCGCCGTGCCGGAACCGACGTCGCGGCCCTGGAACTTGCCGTTGAGCATGGGCCCGCCGGTCACCATCACGGCCGGAAGGTCGACGCTCGCGGCGCCCATGAGCATGGCGGGTGTCGTCTTGTCGCAGCCAGAGAGGAGGACCACACCGTCGAGCGGGTTGGCGCGGATCAGCTCCTCGACCTCCATGGCCATGAGGTTGCGGTACAGCATCGCCGTGGGCCGCATCAGTGTCTCGCCGGTGGCCATGGTGGGGAACTCCAGCGGGAAGCCGCCCGCCTGCCACACCCCGCGCTTCACGGCCTCGGCGACGCGCGTCAAGTGGGCATTGCAGGGGGCGAGTTCGGAGGCGGACACGGCGATGCCGATGACCGGCCGCCCGTCGAACACCTCGGGCCCGAAGCCCTGGTTGCGCATCCACGACCGGTACACCATGCCGCCGCGTCCGGCGGCACCGAACCAGGCCTGACTGCGGCGGGCCGCGTGACCATCCGTCATATGGTTCCACTCCTGTACGTAGCCGGGTTGTTCAGCCGAAAAGGTCGGTGAGCTGCTGTCGCACCGTGAGCACGGACAGCACACCGAAGAGCACCACCGCCCACACCAGGGCAGCCACGCGAACACCGCGCACCTTCAGGGGGTTGGGCAATGCGGTGCGGTTCATGACGAGGAGCAGGATCGAGTACACGAACATCATCAGCCCGGACACGCACGCCGAGATGACGAGCAGCACGAGCGGCTGGTCGAGCCCGGAGAGCAGCACGATCGCGCCGACGGCGACGACCGCCCACACCAGGCGCGCGTACATCCGCGACTCGCTGACCCGACTCCCGCGCAGATACGTCGACTTGAGGACGTCGGCGGCCATCCTGCTGGTGTAGTCGATGATGCCGGTGGCCGCACTGAACAGGGAGAACGCGCCGACCAGCCAGAAGAACACGCCGAACCAGTCCCCGACGCGCTCCTGGAGGACCTGACCCTCCTTCTGGATGAAGGCGACGTTGTTCTCGAGCCCGCCGGTCCCGAACAGCGTCGAGTGCGCCAGCAGCGAGGACATCACGATCGTCACGACGGTGACGAGGACGAAGGTGAGGGCCTGCTCGACGTTGGCGAAGCGCCACCAGCGGCGCCAGCGGGCCATGTTCGTCTCGTTGAGCTCGAAGACGTAGCCGACGACGGGGCCCGCGGCCTCCTCCTTGCCGGTGACCGGGCTGACCAGGCGGGGCACGTAGTGGCCCATGCCGAAGCCCTTGTCGCGGATCCAGTTGCTCTGCACGAGGTTCTGCCCGCCGCCCGCGCCCGCGTAGGCGAGGGCGCCCATGAGGACGGCCACGCCGAGCTCGGAGGGGAACGTCGCGTCGGTGACGGCCTTCGGCAGATCGCCCACCGTGGTGGCGGTGACCGCGAGGATCAGGGCGAGGACGAAGAAGCCGCCGATGACGAGGATCTTTACGCCGAGCAGCTTCTCCAGCGCGTTGTAGACGACGGGCGCGAGGGTGAGGATCAGGCCGATGAGGACCAGGAGCCCGATGCCGATGTAGGCGGGTCTGCCGCCGAACACATAACTGAGCATGGTGGCCGAGCTGGTGGCCCAGCCCGGCCAGAGGTTGGCCGCGTAGGTGAACACCACCATGACCAGGCCCCAGTGCCGCCAGTAGCGGTTGAAGCCGGTCACCGCGGTCTCGCCGGTGGCGAGGGTGTACCGCTCGATCTCCATGTTGAGGAACCACTGCGTGACGACACCCACCACGGCGCCCCACAGGAACACCAGTCCGGCCTGGGTGGCGATGTAGGGCCAGAGGATGAACTCGCCGGAGGACACGCCGACCCCGGCGGCCACGATGCCGGGCCCGATGATGCGCCAGGTCTTCGCGGGCGGTGCGGGCAGTTCCCGTACGGCGGGTGGCGGGAGGAGCTTGGTGCGCAGGGGGAAGGGGGCGGGCGCTGGGGAGGGGGAGTTTCCGGTCTCGGTCATCTGGGGCGTCTCCGGAGGCCGTTGGGGCGGAAGGGGAGCGCTTTGCGATGCCCCGCAATCATCGGATGATTCACGGAGATCGTCCAGAGGGTGCGCACGAAGAACGCCCCGGACCTGGTGGCCCGGGGCGTTCTCGCTGCGTGGTGTCTCAGACTCCGGCGCTCTCCGTGGCCTGCGCCGCACCCGCCTTCGCCTTGCCGCGCGGCGCCCATCCGGCCAGCCACGGCAGGACGAGCGCGAGCACGCCGAGGGCGGCCCAGGCCCCGCCGACGGCCCAGGCGGCACCGGCCGACAGCAGGACCGGCACGAAGGTCACGGTGGCCGTCTCGACGGGCGCGACGGGGATGTACGCGACGCCGAACTCCTCCAGCGTGCCGCTCTTCAGCTTCGGGTCGACCATGCGCAGCAGGGCGATCGCGGTCGCGGCGGCGCCGGTCGTCCAGCCCCACGTCACGAGCCCCTTCTCGAACCAGTTCCCGTCGAAGAGGCGCGGCGCGACGACCAGGAACAGGAAGAGCACGAGGGCGAGGCCGACCGCGAACATCAGCGCCAGCGGCAGCCAGTAGTCGGCGACGAAGCTGGGCACGATGGACGCGATGCCGCAGGTGATGAGGACGTCGGTGGCGGTGCCGGAGAGCGACTTGAGCGATTCCCCGTCGACGTAGTTCCACGCCTTGGTGCGGGCCACGACGGCGCGCAGGATGAGACCGATGATGAAGGCCAGCGCGAAGACCGGGAGCATCAGCGAGGGGAACATCCCGGTGATCCACTCGGAGACACCGTACGCGGCGGCGGCGAGCGCGGCGATCACCGCGATCTGGAAGCCGAGCGGTTCGATGGAGGCGGGCGAGGTGGTCGCGCGGCCGGTGGGGTGGCGCTCCTCGTCCTTGCGCACGAGGCCGGTGCGCAGCTCCTCGGGGAGCGTCTCGAAGCGGCCGACGCTGCTGGTGTGGCCGCGCCGCGCGCCCCAGTTGCACAGGATGATGCCGCCGACGACGCCGACGAGCATGCCCACGGTGGCCGAGGTGAAGCCGAGCGAGCTGGCGCCCTCCCAGCCGTTCGCCTCGAAGGCCGTGCCGAGCGCGGCCGCCGTGCCGAAGCCGCCGGCCCAGCCCGCGAAGAGCAGGGAACCGAAGGCGTCGGGCACGTCCCACACCGGCTGCAGCAGCACCAGGCCGAGCACGACACCGAGGCCCACCTGCAGCGCGTAGGCGGCGACACCGTACGAGCCGAAGGATCCCGCCGCCTTGCCGAAGCCCTTGAGGCCGAGGCCGTCGGTGAGGGCGAGGCAGGCGAACACGACGACGATGAGCACGGACGCGTAGGTGCCGAGCTGGTCGGAGAACGGCAGCAGGCCCGCCCCTTCGGGCCCGAGCGCGAGGCCGAGGAAGCCCGCCATGACGCTGGAGGGCAGCATCAGCCGCTGGAACAGCCGGACATGGGCCCGCAGCAGGGTGCCGACGAGCAGCAGCGCGGCTATCAGGCCGGCGTCGCTGAGCAACGACCAGGGTGAGTAGGACAACGGGGACTCCGGGGTGGGGCAGGCACCTCAGTCAGTGCGGGACGAGCGGGGTGATCCGGAGTTTTCTATCAGCAAAGAAAGAGTAAAGGGAAACCCGGGTTCCGGTTTACCTCGGTATGCGGGCCCCTGCCGGTCACTGCTTGCCGGAGCCGACCGGGTCCACCGTCACGTTGGCGTCCGTGGAGTCGCTCACCGGCAGATTGAGGGAGACCGGCAGGGTCTTGGAGTGGGTCTCGTTCGGCGGGGTGACGACGATGCTCACGATGTCGAGACCCGAGCCACCCGTGTCGTTGCGCGGGGTGTGCAGCGTGAAGCGGGTCTCCTCGCCGTTCTTGAGGACGACGGCCGGGGCGGTGCGGTCGCTGCGCTTGGCGCTGATGCCGCCGGGGCCGTTGTCGGCCTTGAGGTCGACGCCCGGGAAGCCCTTGAGGGAGCAGGCGTCGCTGGTGTTCTTCAGGGTGACCATCAGGTCGCCCTCGCCCATGCCGTGGGCGGTGCTGAACGCGAGGTTCGCCGTCTTGCAGGGGCCGGTGTTGATCTGCCCGCCGCCGCTGCCCTCGTCGGCGTCGGCCGAACCGGTGGTGGCGGTGTCGTCCCCGGTGTTCGTGGCCTTGTCGTCCCCGCCCTGCCGCGCGTCGCCGCCGCCGTCCGATGCGGAGGCGGCGGCGGACGAGGAGGAGGAACCGGCGTCGTCGCTGCCCGCGGCGGAGTCCTCGTTGCCCTGACAGGCCGTGAGCGAGAGGCCCGCGACGAGGGCCAGGGCGGCGAGGGCGGTCTTCTGAGCGCGCATGGTTTCGGTTCCTCCGTGGTCGGTGGTGCCGTCCGCTCGGTGGGGGCGAGCGTTACTGCTCAGTGAGACCCGACCCACGGGTGAACCGTTCCTGTCGACCACGCACTCCTACATGGCTGTTACAAACGTCTGTCGGATCCTCACATCACGGCGTTGAGCGCCATGACCCCGCCGAGACCCAAGACCGCAAGGACCGTCGTATAGGTGGTCCGCGCCTTGATCGCGTCGAGGACCGACAGGTTGAAGTACTCCTTGAACATCCAGAAGCCCGGGTCGTTGACGTGGGAGAAGGCGATCGAGCCGCAGGAGACGGCGAGCACCATCAGCTCGGGCGACGAACCGCTCCCGGCCACCATCGGCGCCACGATGCCCGCGGCCGTGGACACGGCGACCGTGGCCGAGCCGAGGGCGATGCGCAGGATCGCCGCGATCAGCCAGGCGAGGAGCAGCGGCGAGATCGACCAGTGCTCGGTGGTGTCCTTGATGTAGTCCGAGATGCCGCCCTCGACGAGGACGTTCTTGTACGCGCCGCCCGCCGCGATCACCAGCATGATCATGGCCATGGACTTGGCGGCGTCGCCGCAGGAGGTGGCGATGTCCTTCAGGGAGCGGCCGATGCGCGGGCCGAAGACGTAGATGGCGAGCAGCAGGGTCAGCAGCAGCGCGAACTCGGGGGAACCGATGAACTTGATGACACCCATGCCCGGGGCGTGGTCGTCGAGGGACATCTCGGCGATGGCCGCACCGGCGATGAGGACCACCGGGAGCAGGGCGACGGCGAGCGACCAGCCGAGGGCCGGCATCTCGTCCTCTTCGAAGACGCGCTCGGTGACGAGGCCGGTGGGTATCGAGGGGTTCATCCGGCGGACGAACGGCAGCCGGGGCCAGACCAGGGCGATGAGGGCGCCGGCCGGGACGGCGATGAACAGGCCGACGAAGAGCGTCTGACCGACGGAGGCGTCGAACATCTCGGCCACGGCGGTCGGGCCGGGGTGCGGCGGCAGGAAGCTGTGCATCGTGGAGAGCGCGATGGACATCGGCAGGCCGATCCACAGCAGGTTCTGCCGGGTGACGCGGACCAGGGTGAAGGCCACCGGGACGATGATGACGAAGGCCACCTCGTAGAACATGGTGACACCGATGAGCATCGCGGTGACGACCATCGCCACCTGCACCCAGCGGTCGCCGAAGGCCTTGGTCAGCTTGGTGGCGATGCGTTGGGCGGCTCCCGCGTCACCCATCACGCGGCCGACCATGGCCCCGAGGCCGATCACCGGCAGGGTGCCGGAGAGTTGGTCACCGATACCGGTCTCCAGGACATCGGAGATCTCCGGCAGGCTGATGCCCTGGACCATCGCGACGACGACCGCGACGAGCAGCAGGGCGATGAAGCCGTTGAGCCTCACCTTGGTCATCAGGAACAGCAGCGCCACAACACTGAGCGCAACGACGAGCATTGGCATGATCACTTCTCCTTCGAAGTGACGGAGGTGCACGTTCGGAAGTCAGGGCATGCGAGGGCTCGGTGCGGCGTCGTGCGAGCGGGCCACGACGCCGCAACGGCGGTTGGACGAGAAGGCGGTCAGCGCACCAGCGCGGGGCGCTTGGCGTCGAAGGTCCAGCCGGGGACCAGGTACTGCATGCCGGCGGCGTCGTCCCGGCTGCCGAGGCCGAGGGAGAGGTAGCGCTGGTGGGCCGCCTCGACCTGTTCCATGTCCAACTCGACGCCCAGGCCGGGGCGTTCGGGCAGCGCGATGGCGCCGCCCTCGATGGGCAGCGGCTCGTGGGTCAGCCGCTGGCCGTCCTGCCAGATCCAGTGGGTGTCGATGGCGGTGATGTCACCGGGCGCCGCGGCGGCGACGTGCGTGAACATCGCGAGCGACACATCGAAGTGGTTGTTGGAGTGCGAGCCCCAGGTCAGGCCCCAGGCGTCGCAGAGCTGGGCGACGCGCACCGAACCGTTCATGGTCCAGAAGTGCGGGTCCGCGAGGGGGATGTCGACGGCGTCGGCCTTGATGGCATGGCCCAGCTGCCGCCAGTCCGTGGCGATCATGTTGGTGGCGGTCTTGAGGCCGGTGGCGCGGCGGAACTCGGCCATCACCTCGCGGCCGGAGTAGCCGCCCTCGGCGCCGCAGGGGTCCTCGGCGTACGCGAGCACATCACGCAGCGAGCGGCCGATCTCGATGGCGTCGTCGAGGAGCCAGCCGCCGTTGGGGTCGAGGGTGATGCGGGCCTCGGGGAACCGCTCGGCGAGCGCGGTGACGGCCTCGGCCTCGGCGCGCCCGTCGAGGACGCCGCCCTTGAGCTTGAAGTCCTGGAACCCGTACCGCTCCTGGGCCGCCTCGGCGAGCGCGACGACCGCCTCGGGCGTGAGCGCCTCCTCGCTGCGCAGCCGCTCCCAGGCGTCCTTCGCGTCGGACTCGTCGCGGTACGGGAGGTCGGTGCGGCGGCGGTCGCCCACGTAGAAGAGGTAGCCGAGGACGGGGACCGAGGTGCGCTGCACGCCCTCGCCGAGGAGCGCCGCGACCGGGACGTTCAGGTACTGGCCGAGCAGGTCGAGCAGCGCGGCCTCGACGGCGGTGACCGCGTGCACCGTGACACGCAGGTCGAAGGTCTGCGCGCCGCGCCCGCCCGCGTCGCGGTCGCCGAAGCGCTCACGGATCGCGCGCAGGACGGCCTGCGGGTCGCCGACGGGGCGGCCGACGACCAGGTCGCTCGCCTCTTCGAGGGTGGTGCGGATGGGCTCGCCGCCGGGGACCTCGCCCACGCCGGTGCGGCCGTCGGAGTCGGTGAGGATCACCAGGTTGCGGGTGAAGTACGGGGCGTGGGCGCCGCTCAGGTTCAGCAGCATGCTGTCCTGGCCTGCGACCGGGACGACCCGCATCGAGGCGACCACGGGGGTGGCGGCGGGGGGAACGGCCTTGGTGCTCATGGACGGTGACACCTTTCGCGTGCGGCTCGCAGGCGGATGAGGGGACCTACGGAAGGGGGTGGTGCATGGGGTGTGCGCCGAGCGTGCTCAGCGGTCGATGCCCTTGATCAGTGCGGAGAGCGCGTCCAGCTCCGCCGGTTCCAGGTCGGTCAGCGGCGGCCGGACCGGGCCCGCGTGGTGGCCGGTGGCGGTGAGTCCCGCCTTGACGATGCTGACCGCGTAGCCGCTCTTGCGGTTGCGGATCTCCGTGTACGGCAGGACGAACTCGTCGAGCTTGCGCAGCACTTCGTCGTGGCGGCGGGCGCGGACGTCCGCGTAGAAGGAGAGCGCGAACTCGGGGACGAAGTTGAAGATGGCCGACGAGTAGGTGGTGACACCGAGTTCGAGGTACGGCAGGGCGAACATCTCGGCGGTGGGCAGGCCGCCGATGTAGGTGAGCCGGTCGCCGAGCTTCGTGTAGATGCGCGTCATGGCGTCGATGTCACCGACGCCGTCCTTGTAGCCGATCAGGTTCGGGCAGGACTCGGCGACGCGGGCCACGGTGTCGGCGCTGTACACGGCGTTGGCGCGGCTGTAGATGATGACACCGAGGTTCGTCGCCGCGCAGACCGCCTCGACGTGTGCGGCGAGTCCGTCCTGCGGGGCCTCGGTGAGGTAGGGCGGGAAGAGCAGGATGCCGTCGGCGCCCGCGCGCTCGGCCGCCCGGGCCATCTCGACGGCGGTGGCGGTGCCGTATCCGGCCGGGGCCAGGATCGGGGTGCCCTCGGGGGCGGCGGCCACGGCGGCGGCGACGACGCGCTCGACCTCGGCCACGGTCAGCGAGAAGAACTCGCCGGTGCCGCCGGCCGCGAAGAGCCCGGCGACCTCGTACGCCCCGAGGCGGCCGACGTGTTCGCGGTAGGCCTCCTCGTCGAAGTCGAAGGAGGAGGGGTGGTCCGCGCCCCGGAAGTGGGTCACGGGGAAGGACAACAGGCCCGAGCCGAGGCGTCGACCGAGGTCGGCAGGGGTGTAGGCGGTCATAGCGGCGGTGCTCCCGAACTGAGGTGTGCGACAGACGTACCGGAGGCGGGCCGACTCCCGTATGGCCCGCGTCACTGGTCTGGCGTGACGCTATGAGCTGCCGCTGATGCACGTCCAACACCGATTTCGCATCTTGCGATGCCCGTTGAGCATCGTCAGGAGATCTTCACCGGGGACACACAGGGAGCGAAACGTTTGCGTTTCGATGATGAGTGGGCGTACCTTCTAACGGTACGAAACCGTTTCGGTTCGCTGATCCGTGCACGACACACCGCGAGCGGATCCGCGCACCACCGTCAGGCAAGGAACCCATGGGGCTGCCCGAACCCCTCACGCGCAGAAAGCGGCGCACCCGGCTCACCCCCGAGCGGGAGCGCGAGCTCTTCGGACGCACTCTCGACCTCGTGCGCGACGTCGGCTACGAGACGATGACGCTCGACGCCGTCGCCGCGCAGTCGCGGTGCAGCAAGGCCACGCTCTACCGGCAGTGGGGCAGCAAGCCACGCCTGGTGTCCGAGGCGCTGCGCGAGATGCGCCCGTTCTCCCTCGAGGACCTCGACACCGGGTCCCTGCGGGGCGATCTGCACGCGCTCGCGCAGCGGATCGGCGAGGCCCGCAAGGACCTCGACCTGGTACGCGGCATCTCGCTGGCCATCCGCAAGGACGCGGAACTCGCGGACGCCGTGCACGAGGCGCTCGTCCAGCCCGAGCTCGACCTGTTCGAGGCGATGCTGGCGCGGGCCGCGGAGCGCGGCGAGATCGACCGCTCCGCACCCGCCTGCGGTTTCCTTCCGCACATGTTCGTCGGCTCCGTCTTCTCCCGGCCGCTCCTCGAGCGGCGGGCGGCCGACACCGAATATCTCCAGCGCTACGTGGACACCGTCGTCCTCCCCTTGCTGCTGCACGCCTGACCGCCTCCGGCCCCTCCCGGCCTCCGGCTCCCGACAGACCTCGAAGGACCACGCAATGCCCACCCCGCTCGACGCGCGCGAGCGTCCGGCCGCGGCCTCGTCCGCACAGCCGCCGGGCGCCCCGGCCGCGCACCACGTGCCCCACCGCTGGTGGGTCCTGGCCGTCATCGGCCTCGCCCAGCTGATGGTGGTGCTCGACGCCACCATCGTGAACATCGCCCTGCCGTCCGCCCAGGCGGACCTCGGCTTCTCCGACGACGGCCGCCAGTGGGTCGTCACCGCGTACTCGCTCGCCTTCGGCAGCCTCCTGCTGCTCGGCGGCAAGCTCTCCGACCTGTTCGGACGCAAGAACACGCTGATCATCGGCCTCATAGGGTTCGCCGGCTCGTCCGCCCTCGCCGGCGCCGCCACCGGCTTCTCCATGCTCGTCGCGGGCCGCGCCCTGCAGGGTGTGTTCGGCGCGATCCTCGCGCCGACCGCGATGGCGCTGCTCACGACGACCTTCACCGAGCCGAAGGAGCGCGCCCGCGCGTTCGGCATCTTCGGTGCGATCGCCGGTTCCGGCGGTGCCATCGGCATGCTGCTCGGCGGCTTCCTCACCGAGCACCTCGACTGGCGCTGGACGCTCTACGTCAACCTGGTCATCGCCGCGTTCGCCGTCGTCGGCGCGCTCCTCTTCATCCGCAAGCCCGCGCCCGGCCCGCGTCCCAAGCTCGACCTGCTGGGCACGCTGCTCGTCGCGGCGGGCCTCTTCAGCATCGTCTTCGGCTTCTCCAACGCCGAGACGCACAGCTGGGGCAACTGGATGTGCTGGGTCTTCCTGGCCGCCGGTGTCGTCCTGCTCGCGCTGTTCATCTTCTGGCAGACCCGGGCCAAGCACCCGCTGCTGCCGCTGCGCGTCCTCGCCGACCGCAACCGTGCCGCGTCCTACGTCAGCGTGTTCATCACCGGCGCCGGCATGTTCGGGATCTTCCTGTTCCTGACGTACTACCTGCAGCTCATCCTCGGCAAGAGCCCCATGGAGACGGGCGTCGCGTTCCTGCCGATGATCCTGTCGCTGATGGTGACGGCTCAGATCGCCACGATGGCGCTGATCCCGAAGCTCGGCCCGAAGCCGGTCGTCCCGGTCGGCATGGGTCTCACCGCGGGCGGCCTTGTCTGGCTCACCGCGCTCGACGTGACCAGCAGCTACGCCTCGCACGTGCTGCCGCCGCTGATCATGATCGGTGTCGGTATCGGTCTCGTGATGCCGCCCGCGATGAGCCTCGCCACCCTCGGGGTCGCCCCGAAGGACCAGGGCGTCGCCGCCGCGACCGTGAACACGATGCAGCAGGTCGGCGGTTCGATCGGTACCGCCCTCTTCAGCACCATGGCCGCGACGGCCGCCTCGAACTACATCGCCGACCACGGTGCCTCGAAGGCCGCCCAGGCCGAGGCCGCCGTGCACAGCTACGCGACCGCGTACTGGTGGGCCGCCGGCTTCTTCGTGGCCGGTCTCGTCGTGTCGGTCCTGATGTACCGCGCGGGCCGTCCGCTCGCGCACGCGCAGCAGAAGGTCGAGTCCGCGTCCGAGGCGGCCGAGACCGTCGAGGCCGCGGGCGAGGCCGTGGCCGCCGCCGCGCCCGCCGCTCCCGTCGCCACCGCCCCCGCGGTGGAGGGCCCGGGCGTGCACGGCCGGATCCTCGACGGGCAGGGCGCTCCCTTGTCCGGCGCCGTGGTCACCCTCATCGACCGGGGCGGCGCGCAGATCGGGCGGGGCGCCGCGGCAGCCGACGGCAGCTACGCGGTGTCGGCCCCGTCCGGCGACGGTGACGGCTACGTCCTCGTCGGCTCGGCGCCCGGCCGTGACCCGCGGGTCGCCACGCTCGCGCTCCGCGCGGACGGCCCGGTCAGCTTCGACCTCGTCCTCAGCGGCGACGGCGGCCTCTACGGCACCGTGCGGTCCGAGGCGGACTCGGCGCCGGTGATCGGCGCGCTCGTCATCACCACCGACGAGCGCGGCGAGACCGTCGGCTCGGCGCTCACCGACACCGACGGCGGCTACTCGCTGCCGCAGCTGCCGCCCGGCGCGTACACGTTCACGGCCAGCGCGGAGGGCTTCCAGCCGTTCGCGGGTCAGGCCCAGGTCGCGGGCGGCACCGCCACCCGGCAGGACGCCGTGCTGCAATCCGCCGCGACACTGACCGGCACGGTCCGCGGCACCGACGGCTCCCCGGTGAACGACGCCCGCGTCACCCTCCTCGACCAGGCGGGCAACGTGGTCGCGGTGCACACCACCGGTGACGACGGCGCGTACGCCTTCGCCGGTCTGTCCGGCGCCACGTACACGGTGATCGCCAGCGGCTACCCGCCGGTGTCGAAGCCGGTCACGGTGGCGGGCAGCGGGAACCCGGGCGACCTCGACGTCGCCCTCGGCCACGGGGACTGACGGCCCCTGCCGGTCGCCGGAACACACCGCCGCGGGCGGGGCAGTCCTCTGCCCCGCCCGCGGCGTTCCGCTATCCGCACACGGTGCCGCTCCTCGGGGTCCTGCCGTCGAGGAGGTACGTGTCCACGGCCCGGGTCGCGCACGCGTTCTGCGGGTACGTGCCGTGGCCCTCGGCCCGCACGCTCAGCAGCACACCGACGCCCTTGCCCAGCTCGGCGGCCATGTGCCCGCCGCCCTCGTACGGGGTCGTCGGGTCGCCGGTGCCCGCGACGACGAGGATCGGGCGGGCGCCCTTCGCGCCGACGTCGGGGTCGGCGCGCTCGCCGTCGAAGGGCCACTCGTAGCAGAGGTACACGCTGCTCGACCATGCCTCGCCGAAGACGGGTGAGGCGGCCTTGATCCTCGCGGCCAGGGCGTCGGCCCGGTCGAATTCGGGGCGCACGTCGGAGTCGGCGCAGGTGATGGCGACGAGGGCGGAGGTGTTGTCGTCGTCTTCGGACGGGTCGGTGTCGCGGGCGCCGGGCTTGTGCTCGTCCGCGTCCATCAGTTTGCGGGCGTCGCCCCGAGTCAGGGCGTCGTCGAGCGCCGTGGCGAGCGGCCGCCAGCCCTCCTCGCCGCGGTCCAGGTAGTCGGAGATGGCGTAGGCGGCGTCGGCCCCGTCGAGCTTCTCCTTGCCCCGTGCGTGAGCGGGGGTCTTCTCCAGCTTGCGCAGGAGCGCGACGACACGCTGCTCGGGGTCCCGGCCGAGCGGGCAGTCGTCGTAGGCGCTCGCACAGTGCCGCGCGAAGCGGTCGAAGGCCCGCTGCACGGCCCTGACCTGAGCGATGTCACCTTCCACCCGGTCCCGCGTCGGGTCGACGGGGGCCTCGAGCACGAGACGCCCGACGTTCTTCGGGAACAAGTGGGCGTAGACGCCGCCCAGTTGGGTTCCGTAGGACACACCGAAGTAGTGCAGCCGCTCGTCGCCAAGCAGAAATCGCATCAGGTCCAGATCCCGCGCGGTCTGCGAGGTCCCGATGTACGGGAGCACCTTCCCGGAACCCTTCGGACAGGCGTCGCCGCCCTCAAATCGCCTCGCCGCGCAGGTGACGAGAATGGTCCGGCCCACCCCGCGCGGATCGAAGCTGACCAGGTCGTAGCGCTCGCCCAGGGGCTCGTACTGATTCGCGTACCTGGGCAGCCCCGAGACACCGGACACCCCGGGTCCACCGAAGTTGAGCAGCAGGGAGCCGATCCGCTCGCGCTCCGGTCCGGTGGCCCGCTTCCGTATGAGCGCGACGTCGATGGTGTCCCGCCCCGGCCGCCGGTAGTCCAGCGGCGCCTTCATGGTGGCGCACTCGTATCCCCCAGGCGTTGAACACTTCGCCCACCGAAGCCGCTGCCCCGCGGTGAACTCGGAGGGCAGTCCTGCCGGCGGGTTCGACGCCTTGGCCTGGGACCGCCGGGGCTCCGGGCGCGCGTCACCCGTCCCCTTGACGACATCGCACCCACTGACGACCAGCACCACCCCCAGCAGCAGGCCCCCGACCCTCTGCCACGTCCTCGGCACACGCATCCCCGCTCCCCCGCCCTCGCCCTCGCCCACCGGAACTCCGTGCCCCTCGCACGTTGTTGCGGTGAACCTACTGGTCACCGATGACCGGCACCAGTCACACCGCCCGATGCCCCAGCGCATCGATCACCCTGTCCATGAAGCCCGCCGCCGCGGGCGGAAGTTCGCGGCCCGCCCGACACTGGACCTGGAGGGTGCGCTGCCGGAACTCCTTCTCCTCCAGGGGGACGGCCACCAGGGCGCGGCGGTCCGACGGGCCCAGGGTGACGCGACTGGCCAGGGTGACCGCGCTGCTGGCGCGGACGAAGCGCAGGAGCGCGTCCACCGTGGTGCACTCGAAGACGCCCTCCACCGTGAGCTGGTGGGCCGCCGCCGAGGCCTCCAGGAGGAGGCGGCTCGTGGTGTCGGTCGAGGGCAGGGCCACCGGGTGCTGGACGAGGTCGCGCACCGAGACCGCCGCTTTGTCGGCGAGCGGGTGGCCCCTGCGGACGATCGCGCAGAGCGGCGCCTCCTGCGTGTAGCGGATCGAGACACCGGCCGGAAGCGCGATGTTGAAGGTGACGCCGAGGTCGGCGATGCCTTCCGCCACCATCTGCGTCGCCTCCGTCGGCCGCGCCACGTGCAGGATGACACGGGCCTCCGGGTGGGCCGCGTGGAAGCCCGCCGCGACGTCGGGCAGCAGGTGGTGGGTGACGCCGATGGTGGCGGCGACCGTGATGACCGCCCGTGTCGTGCGGCGCTGGTGCACCTCTTCCGTGAACGCCTCGGCGTCCTGGATCGCCCGCCGCGCGAAGCCCGCGAACGCCCGCCCGGCCGGGGTCGCAGTCACCCCGCTCGGCTGCCGGTCGAAGAGCGGGGCACCCACCTCCCTTTCGAGACGGGCGAGTTGGCGGCTCACGGCGGAGCCCGCGACGAAGAGGCGGCGCGCCGCCGCGTTCACCGAGCCCGTCTCGAAGACGGCGATGAAGTACTTCAGGGCCGGGTCGACCAGTGGCATCCGATGTGCCCTCCCCTGCGTCTTCGCCATGGGCCGTGCGTTGCCGTTACGGCAACGCACGCGTTCCCATATTGTCACCGCCGGACGTCCCACCGCCCCTTGTTGGCGTCTCCCCTGCGGTGCCACCGTCGTGGCCCATGAGCAGACAGGACGCGATCGACAGCGCCGCACACCACTTCGACTCCGGAACGTTCCTGGAGGAACTCACCCGACTCGTCGCGGTCCCGACCGAGAGCCACGACCCGGACCAGGAGCCCGCGCTCCACCGCTACTTGAGCGAGGAGATCGCGCCGCGCCTGCACCGCATGGGGTTCGACGTCGAGATCGCGGACAATCCCGTCTCCGCCCGCCACCCGTTCCTGGTGGCCCGCCGCACCGAGGCCGAGGGCCTGCCCACGCTCCTCACGTACGGACACGCGGACGTGCAGCCGGGCCACCCCGACCGCTGGCGCGCCGGGCTCGATCCCTGGCGGCTGACCGTCGAGGGCGAGCGCTGGTACGGGCGCGGCGTCGCCGACAACAAGGGTCAGCACCTGGTCAATCTCGTCGCCCTGGAGCAGGTCATCGAGCAGCGGCAGGGCGCGCTCGGGCACAACGTGGTGTTCCTGCTGGAGACCGGGGAGGAGTTCGGGTCCCCCGGCCTCGCCGAGTTCTGCGAGCAGCAGCGCAACGGCCTGCTGGCCGCGGACCTGCTCATCGGGTCCGACGGGCCGCGCGTCGCGACCGACCGGCCCACCGTCTTCCTCGGCTCCCGCGGCGCCGTGAACTTCACACTCGGCCTCGACCTGCGCGAGGGCTCCCACCACTCGGGCAACCTGGGCGGGATCCTGCGCAACCCCGGCACCGTCCTGGCCAACGCGATCGCCTGCCTCGTCGACGAGCGCGGCAGCATCCGCGTCGAGGGCCTGCGCCCCGCCGGAATCCCCGACGAGGTGCGCCGCGCCCTCGCGGACATCCCCGCGGGCACGGACGGGCCCGCACCCGATCCCGGCTGGGGCGAGCCGGGGCTCACCCCGAACGAGCGCCTCTTCGCGTGGAACACCATCGAGGTCCTCGCGATGACCACGGGTCAGCCGGACAACCCGACCAACGCCATCCCCGGCTCAGCCCGCGCGCACTGCCAGCTCCGCTTCGTCGTCGGCCTGGAGTCGTCCGACGTGGAGCGGGCGGTGCGCAAGCATCTCGACGAGCACGGCTTCGACATGGTCGAGGTCACCGCCGACTACGGCATGGAGGCGACCCGGCTCGACCCGGGCAACCCCTGGGTCGCCTGGACGCTCGACTCGCTGGAGCGCACGACCGGCACGACGCCCGCGCTCCTGCCCAATCTGGCGGGCTCGCTGCCCAACTCCGCCTTCTCCCGCGGCCTCGGCCTGCCCACCGTGTGGGTCCCGCACTCCTACCCCGGCTGCTCGCAGCACGCCCCCGACGAGCATCTGCCCGCCCCGCTCGTACGCGAGTCGCTCCAGGTGATGGCCGGGCTCTTCTGGGATCTCGCCGACCTCGCCGAGCACGGCACCTGGCCTCCGGCCGCCCCTGCCACCGACGGGAACGCCCCATGAGCGCGCCACCGGCGAGAACCACGGCACGGTCGACCACCACGCCGAGCCCGGGGAAGATCATCACCGCGGCGTGCGTCGGCAACGCCCTGGAGTGGTACGACATCGCGGTCTACAGCTACTTCGCGACGTACCTGTCGAAGGTCTTCTTCGCCGATGACGACCCGGCGCTGGCCCTGCTCCTCACCCTGGGCACCTTCGGCGTCTCCTTCCTGATCCGCCCGGTGGGCGCCCTCGTGCTCGGTTCGTACGCCGACCGGGCGGGCCGGAAGGCCGCGCTGACCTGGTCGATCGGGCTGATGGCCCTCGGCACGCTGCTGATCTGCGTGATGCCCTCGTACGCGGCGATCGGCGCGGTCGCGCCGGTCGGGATCCTGCTCGCCCGGCTGATCCAGGGCTTCGCGGCGGGCGGCGAGTTCGGCAGCGCGACGGCCCTGATGGTCGAGTTCATGCCGAACCGGCGTGGTTTCGCGGCCAGTTGGCAGTTCACCAGCCAGGCCGCCAGCACCCTCCTCGCCGCCCTCCTCGGCACCGTGCTCACCTCGACGCTCAGCGAGGACCAGCTCACCTCCTGGGGCTTCCGGATCCCGTTCCTCATCGGGCTGCTCGTGGCGCCCGTGGGCCTCTACATCCGCCGCAACGTGCCCGAGCCACCCGCCACGGCACGGGCGCCCGAGGCCTCCCCCGCGCCGGTCCGCACCATGCTGCGCGAGCACAAGGCCGGCGTGCTGCTCACCATCGGCCTGCTGGCGGTCACGACGTGCCTCAACTACCTGATCACGTACATCCCGACGTACGCGACGAAGACCCTGGGCCTCCCGGACTCCACAGGTTTCGTCGCGGCGCTCGCCGGCGGCCTGGTACTGCTCGCGGTGACGAGTGTGGCGGGGCACTTCTCCGACCGCGTGGGCCAGATCGCGATCATGATTCCGGCGGCGGGCGCGGTCCTGCTGCTGATCTACCCGATGTTCGCGCTCCTCGTGGCCGAGCCGTCGCTGGCCCTGCTGATCGGCGTCGTCATGGTGATGGCACTCTTCAAGGGCTGCTATTACGGACCCATGGGCGCACTCATGGCAGGCATCTTCCCGGCCGAGACCCGCGCGACGGGGATGGCGGTGGGCTACAACATCGGTGTCACCGTCTTCGGCGGCTTCACCCCGATGATCGCGGCCTGGCTGCTCGACACCACCGGGCAGTCCGCGGCCCCCGCCTACTGGGTGGCGTTCGCCGCCGTGGCGAGTCTGACCAGCCTGTTCGTGCTGCGCCGCCGCCCCCTGCACCCCCGATGACCCGCGCCCGACGGGCCCGCCCACGCAAGGAGTCCCCATGCCCCTGAACGACTTCGAGCGCCACCCCCTCCTGTTCGGCCCCAGCCCCGTGCACCCCCTCGACAGGCTCAGCAAACACCTCGGCGGACCGCGGATCTGGGCCAAGCGCGAGGACTGCAACTCCGGTCTCGCCTTCGGCGGCAACAAGACCCGCAAGCTGGAGTACCTCATCCCCGACGCGCTCGCCCAGGGCGCGGACACGCTCGTCAGCATCGGCGGCGTGCAGTCCAACCACACCCGGCAAGTGGCCGCGGTCGCCGCGAAGTTGGGCCTGAAGGCCGTGCTCGTGCAGGAGAGCTGGGTGGACTGGCCGGACGCGGTCAACGACAAGGTCGGCAACATCCTGCTGTCCCGGATCATGGGGGCCGACGTGCGCCTGGTCGAGGCCGGGTTCGGCATCGGCTTCAAGGACAGTTGGCAGCAGGCCCTGGAGGACGTGCGCGCTTCGGGCGGCACCCCGTACGCGATCCCGGCCGGGGCATCCGACCACCGGCTCGGCGGCCTCGGCTTCGCGAACTGGGCGTACGAAGTGGAGCGGCAGGAGCGCGAGTTGGGCGTCTTCTTCGACACGGTCGTGGTGTGCAGCGTCACCGGCAGCACCCACGCGGGCATGATCGCCGGGTTCGCGGGCCAGGACCGGCCGCGCCGGGTGATCGGCATCGACGCCTCGGCGAAGATCGAGGAGACCCGCGCCCAGGTGGCGAAGATCGCCCGCGCCACCGCCGAACTCATCGACCTCGGCAGGGAGTTGCGCGAGGACGAGATCACCGTCCTGGAGGGCTGGGCCGGTGACCGCTACGGCATCCCGGTCGAGTCCACGGTGGACGCCATCCGGCTGACCGGCGAGCTGGAGGGTGTCCTCCTCGACCCGGTGTACGAGGGCAAGTCGATGGCCGGGCTCATCGACCTCGTGCGCGACGGCGACATCCCCAAGGACTCGAACGTGCTGTACGCACACCTGGGCGGGCAGCCGGCGCTCAACGCCTACAGCGGCGTCTTCCACTGATCGGTGGCCCACTCGCGGAAGGTCCGCGCAGGCACCCCGAGGACATCGGCCACCGTCGACGTCACGTACGCCGGGTGCCCGTCGGACGCACCCCATGCGTCGAGCAGCATGTCGACGACAGGCCGCGGCCAGACACCCTCGGTCGCGCGCCGGAACTCGTCCGGGGTGAGCTCCTCGAACGGGATCGGGCGGCCGATGACGTCGCCGATCAGTCGCACCTGCTCGGCGTGGCCGATCGCCTCGGGGCCGGTGAGGACGTAGTCGCCGCCGGTGTGTCCGTCCTCGTACAGGGTGCGGGCCGCCACGGCAGCGAGGTCGCGCTCGTCGATCGGGGCGGTCTCGACGTCGGCGTAGGGCCATCGGACCGGTTCACCGGCGTTGATCGCGGGCTCCCACCACAGGCGGACGTTCGAGGCGAACATGCCGGGCCTGAGGATCGTGGAGTCGAGCCCCGAGGCCGCGATCACGCGCTCGATCCGGGCGTGCAGGTCGGCCATCGGGTTGGGCTGCTGGAAGAACGGGTGCGGTGTCTGGTGCGGCGAGGAGAGGAAGACGATCCGCCGGGTGTGGGCCGCGATCCGCTCGACGACGGCCTCGACCGTGGCGGGCGGTGCGGTCCACAGGAGGAACACCGAGCGCACGCCGCGCAGCGCGGGGTCGAGCGAGGCGGGGTCGGTGAAGTCGCCCGGCACCACCTCGACGCCGTCCGGGAGCCGCGCGGCCGCGGGATCGCGTGTGAGCGCCCGCACGGGCACGCCCGCGGCCAGCAGTTCGTCGACCACCGCCCGCCCGATGCGTCCGGTGGCTCCTGTCACGAGGACGGGGCGCGTTCCGCCGTCCCGCCCGTTGCCCGTCTGGTACGTGTCATCGATCGTCACGGCAGCCATCATAACGTAACCGAGTTACATTTTTTACCCGGTGAACATCACGGTGTGACGATCGAGAAGTCCCGGTCGCCGGGGTCGAGCACCGCGATGAGCCGGCCGAGCGCCGACGTGTCGCCCTCCACCTGGACACCCGCCTGCTCCAGGCCCTGCGGGGTCAGGCCGGTGACGGCGAGGTGCGCCAGGGCCGGGACGCTGCTGGTGAGGGTGACGTCGGCGGCGGTCTTCTGGGGAGCCGGGCTGTAGGTGAGCACTCCGTTGGCGAGGCGGACGCGGTAGCGCTCGTCGACATCGGTGAGCTGGACGTCGACGGTGAGCTTCTCGTCCCAGGCCTTCGGGCCGTCGACCTGGATGGCGAGGGCGTCGAACAGCATCGTCGGGGAGAGGTTCGCGATGATGTCCGGCGCCGCGGTGACCGTGGGCGTGCCGAACGTGCCGTCGCGCAGTTCGGTGGCGCCGGAGAGGAAGAAGTTGCGCCAGGTGCCGTTCTCCGCGCCGTAGCCGAGCTGTTCGAGGGTGTCGGCGAGCAGGGAGCGGGCCCCGGAGTGCTCGGGCTCGGCGAAGACGACGTGGCTGAGCACCTCGGCCGCCCAGCGGTAGTCGCCCGCGTCGAAGGAGCCGCGCGCCTTGGTCACGACGGAGTCCGCGCCGCCCATGAACTCGACGTAGCGCTTGCCCGCCTCGACGGGCGGGTGCTGCCACAGATGGGCCGGGTTGCCGTCGAACCAGCCCATGTAGCGCTGGTAGATGGCCTTGAGGTTGTGGCTGACGGAGCCGTAGTAGCCGTGGGTGTTCCAGGCGTTCTCGAGGGCCGGGGGCAGTTCGAGGTGTTCGGCGATCTCGATTCCGGTCCAGCCCTTGTTGATCAGGCGCAGGGACTGGTCGTGGAGGTAGCCGTACAGGTCGCGCTGGGTCTCCAGGAAGGCGATGGCGCGTTCCTGGCCCCAGGTCGGCCAGTGGTGGGAGGCGAACACGACGTCCGTGTTCTCGCCGAACAGGTCGATGGTCTCGGTGATCGCGTGCGACCAGACGTGCGGGTCGCGGACGACCGCGCCGCGCAGGGTCAGCAGGTTGTGCAGGGTGTGCGTGGCGTCCTCCGCCGTGCACAGGGCCCTGAAGTCCGGGAAGTGGATGAGGAGTTCGGCCGGGGCCTCGGTGTTGGGCGCCATCTGGAAGACCATGCGCACGCCGTCGACGGTCTCCTCCTGGCCCGTCGTGGTGACGATCAGGGTCGGCGGAATGAGGGTCACGGTGCCGGTGGAGGTCGTCTGGCCGAGCCCGGCGCCGACCTGCCCCTGCGGTCCGCGGGCGAGCGCGGCCCCGTACATGTAGGCGGCGCGGCGGCCCATGGCGGTGCCCGCGTACACGTTCTCGGCGACCGCGTGCTCGGTGAAGCCCTCCGGCGCGATCACGGGTACGCGCCCGGAGTCGACGTCCTCCTGTGTGGTGACACCCTTGACACCACCGAAGTGGTCGACGTGCGAGTGCGTGTAGAGGACGCCGGTGACGGGGCGCTCGCCGCGGTGCTCGCGGTACAGGGCGAGGGCCGCCGCGGCGGTCTCGGTCGAGATCAGCGGATCGATGACGATCACACCCGTGGCGCCCTCGATGAACGTGACGTTCGACAGGTCGAGCCCGCGCACTTGGTAGATGCCCTCGACGACCTCGAACAGGCCCTGTTCCGCGACGAGTTGGGACTGCCGCCACAGGCTCGGGTTGACGGTGTCGGGAGCCTCGCCCTTGAGGAAGTCGTAGGTGTCGTTGTCCCAGACGACCCGGCCGTCCGCGGCCGTGACCGCGCTCGGCACCCGCCTGCCGACGAGCCCCCGCGCGACGTCCTCGAAGTCCTGCGTGTCACCGAAGGGGAGGCGGGCGCGCAGCCCCGCCTGCTGTTCGGTGATGGACGGCTGCGCGGCGTTGGGCGAGGTGGCGGGCGAGGCGTCGGGCGTCGAAGTCATATCGACAGATTCACACCTTTGTGCCCCAATTGCATGGCACGACGCGCACTCTTCGCCAGTACCGCACAACCAATGGTTGTGCCGCTGCGCCGTGTTCGTTGTTTGATCCGCGCGCCTGGCGACGGCTTGGATGACGGTCATGCCCGAACAGGACCGCCTCTACGTCCGCACACCCGAGTTCGCGCGCGTGGCCGAGCGCATCGAGTACGTCACCACGCTGACATCACGGCTGAACGTTCTGCCCTTCGACGACAAGGCCGCACGCGCGGCGCTGCTGTCGGACATCTTCGGGAGGCCGATGCCCGAATCCGCCACCCTCTATCCGCCCTTCCACACGGACTACGGACTTCGCACCGAGTTCGGCGAGCACGTCTTCGTGAACCAGAGCTGCACATTCCTCGACCAGGGCGGGATCACCCTGGGCGACGGCGTGTTGATCGGGCCGAAGACCAACCTGATCTCCGCCAACCATCCGATCCGCGCGTCCGAGCGCCCCGAGTTCTTCACGCGGGCACCCATCACGATCGGGGACAACGCGTGGCTCGGCGCGGCGGTGACGGTGCTGCCCGGTGTCACGATCGGCCACGGTGCCGTGGTCGGCGCCGGCTGCGTGGTCACCAAGGACGTACCGCCGAACACACTGGTGACGGGGCCCGCGGCGGCCCCGCGCAAGCACTGGGAGGACTGAGCCGGACTGCCCGGACAAGGCCTACGCGCGCTCGCCGCCGGTCACCGTGATGCGGAAGGCGGGGTGGTCGGCCGGGTCGGGCAGCGCCTCGAAGGTCTTGGACACGTTCGGAAGCTTCCCGAACTCCCGCAGATACGCCTCCATGAGCGCGGGGAGTTCGGACGGTTCCACCTCGACCGCCGTGAACTGCTCGACGCGCCCGCGCCGAGTGAGACGGCCCGACTTGCTCGCGCGCAGATTGCGGGACCATTCGGTGTCGCCGTAGGCCGCCAGCAGGTACTCCGCACCCTCGTGGTCCAGGACGGCCACGGGCGTGGAGCGCCAGGCTCCGGTGGTGCGCCCGGGGACCGACAGCAGGCTGACCACCTTGGGCTTGACCAGACGGGCCATCCGCCCGCCGATGACGCGCGCCGCCCAGGGCGGGCGCAGATAGTTCCTGGTGGACATGGTGGGACCTCTTCTTCTCCGACGGGTGTGCTGTGACGCCCCCTCTCCCTCGTCAAGGATAGACACCGAATGATTAGACATCAAACGTTTCGACATCGCTGCTAATGTTGTGGCATGCAGCAGCCCTCCTCCCCGCCCCTCGGTCTCCAGCTCAGCCAAGCCGCGCGCACCGTCGGCCGGGCCTTCGAAGACGCGCTGGAGGAGGCCGACGGCTCACTGCCGGTGTGGCTGATCCTGCTGAACCTGAAGACCGGACGCCCGGCCAACCAGCGCCGGCTGGCCGAAGCGGTCGGTGTCCGGGACGCGACCCTCACGCACCACCTCAACGCGATGGACAAGCGCGGACTGATCACCCGGCGGCGCGACACCGCGAACCGCCGCATCCACGTGGTGGAACTGACGGAGGCCGGCGAGGAGGCCTTCACGCGCATGCGAAAGGCGGCGACCGCCTTCGACCGCGCGCTCAACGCCGGACTCTCGGACGCCGACCGCACCGAGTTGAGCCGACTGCTGCGGCACCTCGCCGCGAACGTGGGCGCCGAGGAGGCGTGAGGGCCGGCCGCTACAGGCCGACGTCGCGGCTGCGGATGTCCTCCAACGACTCGCGGCGTACGAGGAGTCGGGCGCGGCCGTCGCGGACGGCTACCACCGGCGGGCGGCCGACCGCGTTGTAGCCGGAGGCCATCGACAGGTGGTACGCGCCGGCCACCGGCACGGCGACCAGGTCGCCCGCCCGTACGTCATCGGGGAGCCGGGCATCCGGCGCCAGCACGTCACCGGCCTCGCAGTGCCGGCCGACGACCGTGACCGGGGCCGTGCCGGCGCTCCCCCGGCGGCCGACCAGGCGCGGCGCGTAGCGCACCCCGTACAGCGCGGGCCGCGGGTTGTCGCTCATGCCGCCGTCGACGGCGACGAAGGTGCGCCCACCGGTGCGTTTCACGGACACGACGCGGTACAGGGCGACTCCGGCGGGCCCCACGACGGCCCGGCCCGGCTCGATGATCAGGCGCGGCACGGTGAGCCCGGCCGCCGCGCACGCCTCGGTCAGCTCGGCGCGGACCTTGCGCGCGAGACGGGCGAGGTCCATGGCGGGCTCGCCAGGCCGGTAGGCGATGCCGTGGCCGCCGCCGAGGTCCAACTCCCGCAGGACCAAGCCGTGTTGTTCGTGGAGGCGGGCCATCAGGCCGACCATGCGGCGCACCGCGGACAGGTACGGCTTGACGTCGGTGATCTGCGAGCCCAAGTGACAGTGCAGGCCGGTGAGTTCGAGTTGCGGCTGATCGAGGATGCGGGCGATGGCGTGCTGGGCGTAGCCGTCGCTGATCGACAGGCCGAACTTCTGGTCGTCGGTGCCGGTACGGATCTTGTCGTGGCCGCCCGCGCTGATGCCGGGGACGACGCGGACCATCACCCTCTGGTGTCCTTCGGGGCCGACCGCGGCGGCGATCCGGGCGATCTCGGAGGGGCTGTCGATGACGATGCGGCCCACTCCGTACCACAGGGCGCGCTGCAGGTCGTGCGGCGTCTTGGCGTTGCCGTGCAGGACGATCCGGTCGGCGGGGAAACCCGCGGCGACGGCGAGTTCCAGCTCGCCTGCGGAGCACACGTCGAGCCCGAGGCCCTCGTCCGACACCCAGTGCGCCATGGCCCGGCACAGGAACGCCTTGGCCGCGTAATGCACTTCGGCCTCGGGGAAGGTGTCGCGGTAGGTACGGCAGCGGCGGCGGACCTCGCCCTCGTCGAGGACGTACACGGGGGTGCCGTAGCGGCCCGCGACCTCGGCGAGCGACACACCTGCGACGGTCGCCCCGCCGGGGTGCGGTTCGGCGGTGGAGTCCGGCCACACCGACAGGTCCTCGGGCGCGCCGGTGGTGGTGACAGGTTCGTGAATGGTGGTCATCGTGTCCTCGCCCTTCCTCAGCCGATGCAGTACGACAGCGCCATGACGAGGGCGGCGACCCCGGCGCCCCGAAGCGCGCCGGCCGTGTGCGCGCTTCGCGTACGAGGGCGCGGGGCGGGAGCGAAGAGTTGCGGGTCCACCGTGACGCGGGCGGCGCCGAGCGGCGCGGTCATGTCGCGCAGGACGGGCTCGGCCAGCCTGATCCACGGCTGGCCCGCGCCGAGGGTGGCGGTCAGCGCACGCTCGGAGGTGAAGCCGACGGCCGTGCGGTCACCGAGCGGCGTGCGGAACAGCCGGGCGGCGCACCCGAGCGGGCCCGGCCGGACCGGAACGTAGAGGGGACCGGCCGGGAGGGGTTCGGAGGGTTCCGGGTCTTCGTCACTCACGGGTTGTGCCATGGGGTCACTCCTGGAAAGTGCGGTGATGGTGGCTCGACGAGGACGCTATGCCCGCTCTCCCCCGCCCCCGACCTGTCCTGACGCGACGCTGACGACGATCGCCGCGATGCTGACGCGCTGGTGACGTGCGCTGCCCCGATGGCGGCCGGCAGCCGTCAGAAGTGCGCCAAGAAACGACGGAGGGACTGGTCGCGGGGCACATCGTGAGGGTCCGATGGAACTGGTGTCATGGAGAGGTCCGCCGACGGGGCGCCCCGCGGCGGCAGTTGACGGAGCGTGAAGCGATGCCCGGTTCCGATGCGACCCCGGCCCTGCCCGCCGCCCGTGTCGTGGTGGGGGTGAACGGGAGCCCTGGCAGCCGCGCCGCCCTGCGCCGGGCCGCGGACGAGGCCCGCCACCGGCAGGCCGTGCTCTGGGCGGTACTCGCCTGGCAGCCGCCCGGCGGCGAACTCCACACGAGGCGGGCCCCCGTCGTGCCGATCGCGGGCGCCGACTGGGAGAACCTCGCCCGTACAACGCTCGTCACCGCCGTCCGCGAGGTGTTCCCCGACGGCCCGGGCGTACCCCTGCGAGCCGTCCTGGCCCGCGGCACACCAGGCAGGGCCCTGGCCGGGACCGCCGACCGGGAGGACGATCTCCTGGTGCTCGGCGCGGGACACCGCGGCCGGCTCCACCGGGTGCTCCGCCCTTCCGTGAGCCGCTACTGCCTTGCCCACGCCGCCTGCCCGGTCCTCACCGTCCCGCCGCCCATGCTGGAGGCCGCCCTCGCGCAGGCACACCGCCGCAATATATGGCGACTGCCCCTGAACACGCAGGACTTCGACCGGGAGACCATGCCGCCCGTGACGTGACGACGGGCGGGGGCGGGCCGGTCCCCAGGCACCTCGGAGTCGGGGCCTATCGCCCCTCCCACTCCGGTTTCCGTTTCTCCAGGAATGCCGTGACGCCCTCCTTGAAGTCGCGGCTGCCGTAGACGCGGGCGTACAAGGCCTCGGCGTGACCGGGGGCCGAAACCGCCAGGACGCGGCGGTCCGCCTCCTTCAGGGCCGCCAGGGTGAGCGGGGCGCAGCGCGCGATGTCCGCGGTGAGCTCCGCGAGGTGTGTGTCCAGGTCGGCAGGGTCGACGATGTCCGCCACGAAACCGGATTCGTGCGCCTCCGCCGCCGTGATCAGACGTCCGGCGAGAAGGGCCCGCAGTACGCGGGCGCGGCCGAGGCCCGCGTACAGGCGGGACATCATGGCGGGCGAGAGGCAGTTGCCGAGAGTGCGGCCGATGGGCGCGCCGAAGACCGCGTCCGGGGTGCACAGCACCACGTCGCAGCAGCTCGCGAGCGCGCTGCCCGCGCCGACGGCCGGGCCTTCGACCGCGGCGACGAGGGGCATCCGCATCCCGGCGAGCCGGTCGACGGCGAGGCCGACACGACGCTCGTACGCCACGCCGTCCTCGCCGCTCGTGAAGTCGCGGAACTCGCGGATGTCGGTGCCGGCCGCGAAGGCGCGCCCGCCCGCTCCGCGGAGCACGGTCAGCCGGATGTCGGGGTCGGCGTCGATCTCCCGGCAGGCGCGTTCCAGTTGGTCGTACATGCGCAGGGTCAGGGCGTTGCGCCGGTCCGGGTTGGCCAGGGTGAGGTGGGCGGCGTACGCGTCGGTTCCGGGGACCGCGTGGCGGGTCCAGGTGACGGAGCCGCCCTCCGCGTCGTCGTCCGGCGTCAACTCCGGCTCCTTTCCGATGAGTTCCTCGTTGTGCTCGCCGAGCACCGGTGGGTGACGGCGCAACGTCGCCGGGGTGCGGGCGAGTTTCACCGGGAAGCCGACGACGCGGCTGCGGCCGTCGACCGGGTGGTCGTACTCCTCGACCATGCCGCGGGCCCGCGCGTGCGGGTCGTGGTCGAGGATCTGCCCGTAGTCGAGGATCGGCCCCGCGGGGACGCCCGCGTCGAGGAGCCGGGCCACGCAGTCCTCGGTGCTGGTCGCCGCGAGGCGGCCTTCGAGGAGCGCGATGAGTTCGGCACGGTGGCCCATCCGGTCGGTGTTGGTGGCGAACCGCTCGTCGTCCGCGAGGTGTTGGAGGTCGAGGGCCTCGCACAGCCGCAGCCACAGCCGCTGGTTGTTGGCGGCGATGGTGGCGTGGCCGTCCTTGGTGCGGACCACCTGGTAGGGCGCGGACATGCGATGCGCGGAGCCGAGGCGCTGCGGCGGTTCACCACCGGCGAAGTACTCGACCGACTCCCACACCGACATCGCCAACACCGCTTCGTAGAGCGACGTTTCGAGGTACTGGCCCTCCCCCGTGCGCAGCCGGTGCACGTGCGCGGCGGCGATGCTCAGCGCGCAGAGCATGCCCGCGCCGAGGTCGCCCACCGGCAGTCCGCACTTGACCGGCGGCCCGTCCGGGTCGCCGGTGACGCTGACGGCGCCCGCCATGCCCTGCGCGATGAGGTCGTAACCGGGCCGGTCGGCGTACGGGCCGTACTGGCCGAAGCCGGAGATGGACGCGTAGATGATGTCGGGCCGGACCGCGCGGACCGCTTCGTAGCCGACACCGAGGCGGTCGGTGACACCGGGCCTGAAGTTCTCCACGACGACGTCCGCGTCGGCGGCGAGCCGGAGGAACTCGGCGCGGTCGGCGTCGGTGCGCAGGTTGAGGGTGACACTGCGCTTGTTGCGGTTGAGGGCGTGGAAGGCGGGGGTGTCGCTGCCGGGGCGTGGTGTGCCCATGGATGTGCGGGTCTGGTCGCCGCCGTCGGGTGACTCGACCTTGATGACGTCGGCGCCGAGGTCGGCGAGCAGCATCGTGCAGTACGGACCCGCCATGACCTGCGTGAGATCGAGGATGCGGACGCCGTCCAGCGCACCTGCGGTGCCGGTCATCGCAACGCCTCCCGGATTAGCTGGAGCGGGTGCACCGCCGTGCGCTCCGTGCCGTGGTGGATCTGCTGGCGGCAGGAGACACCGGTGGCGGCGACGATGGTGTCGTCCGCCTCGGCCCGCACAGCCGGGAAGAGACGGTCCTCGCCGACCGCCATCGAGGTGTCGTAGTGCTCGGCCTCGAAGCCGAAGGAGCCCGCCATCCCGCAGCATCCGGCGTCGAGCTCGACGACCTCGGCGCCGGGGATGCGCTGGAGGAGCGCGACGGTGGCGGCGGTGCCGACCTCGGCCTTCTGGTGGCAGTGGCCGTGGAAGAGGATGCGGCGGCCCGCGGGTCCTGTGTCGTCCCGGAGCTGGAGCCTGCCGTCGTCGATGGCCTCGGTGAGCAGCTCCTCCAGCTGCTTCACCCGCCCGGACACGTCGGCGACGGCCGGGTCACCGGGGAGCAGGGCACGGTGTTCGTCGCGCAGGGACAGCAGGCAGGAGGGCTCGCAGCCGACGATGGGGCCGTCCCCCGAGTCCGCGAGGCGGTGCACGAGATCGCCGGCCTGCGCCTTCGCCTGGTCGAGCAGGCCCTTGGAGAAGGCGGCGCGGCCGCAGCAGCCACCGCTCTCCAACTCCACGTGCCAGCCCGCCCGTTCGAGGAGTTCGACGGCGGCGCGGCCGACGTCCGGGTCGGTGTAGGTGGTGAAGGAGTCGGCGAGGAGGGTGACGGTGCCCTGGCTGCCCGCCACGGTTCCCGGCCTGCGCCTGAACCAGGTCACGAGGTTGCGGCGGGCGAACACGGGCAGCGGCCGGGCGCGGGCGATGCCGAGTCCGCGCTCCAACAGCCGTCTGGGGAGCGGCAGATTGGAGATCGGGGCGGTCGCCGAGCCCAGTCGGTTGAGGCGGCGGATGGCTCCGAACACCCGGGAACGCAGCGGCGTCCCGTGCTGCTCGTGGTGGTGGGCCAGGGTCTCGGCCTTGAGGGTCGCCATGTCGACGCCGAGGGGGCACTCGCTCTTGCACGCCTTGCACATCAGGCACAGGTCGAGGACCTCGTGCAGCCCCTCGTCGCCGAGCGCCGCCTTGGGGTCGGGCTCGGAGAGCGCCTTGACAAGTGCGTTCGCTCGGCCGCGCGTGGAGTCGTGCTCATGCTTGGTGACCATGTACGAGGGGCACATGGCGCCCGCGTCGCTCTTGCGGCACAGGCCGATGTTCATGCACCGGTCGGCGGCGCCGCGCATGTCGGCGCCGCCGACGACCTCGAAGTCGAGGTGGGTGCGCAGGGGTGGCGCGGGCGGCAGCGCCGCGTCGCGGAGGTGTTCGGTCATCGCCGGGGCGTCGACGATCTTCCCGGGGTTCAGCCGGTTCTCCGGGTCGAAGAGGCCCTTGACCTCGCGCATCGCCTCGTACAGGTCGTCGCCGTAGAGCTCGCGGTTGAACTCGCTGCGGGCCAGTCCGTCGCCGTGCTCGCTGGAGTTGACGCCGCCGTACTCGCGGACCAGTTCCTTGATCTCCTCGGCGACCGCGCGCATCGTCGTGACCTGGGCGGGGTCGGCGACGTCGACGAAGGGCCTGATGTGCAGGCAGCCGACCGAACAGTGGCCGTAGAACCCGGCGTCGAGGCCGTGCCGGTCCAGGACCTGCTTGAAGCGGCTGGTGTATGCGCCGAGGTGTCGCGGGTCGACCGCCGTGTCCTCGATGAAGGCCAGCGGACGGCGGGTGCCCTCGCTCGCGGCCATCAGCAGTCCGAGGCTGGACTTGCGGACCTTGAGCAGTCCGGACTGCTGGGCGGGGGTGACGGCCTGGAGGGTGTGGTAGCCGTGCCCGTGCCGCTTCCACAGGCCCGTCAACTCCTGGAGGCGGCCGGCGAGTTCGGCCTCGTCGTCGCCGGTGAAGCTGACGAAGAGCAGGGCCTCCGGGTCTCCTTCGAGGATGTTGCCGAGCGAGGCGTACTCGATCTTCTGCCTGGAGAGGTCGAGGATCGTCCGGTCCATCATCTCGACGGCGGACGGATCGAGGCCGAGAGCGTCCTCGGTGGCCTCGATGGCTCCGGCGACGGAGGTGAAGTGGCCGACGGCGATGACCGTGCGGGCGGGCTTGGGCACGAGGTCGACCAGGGCGCGGGTGGCGACGACGAGGGTGCCCTCCGAGCCGACGACGAACTTCGCGAGGTCGAAGGGGGCGTCGCCGCCGGCGTCGGCGAGCCGGTCCAGGCGGTAGCCGCCGGAGCGTCGCCAGTAGTCGGGGAAGTCCGTGGCGATCGAGGCGGCGTGCGCGTCCACGATCCTGGGGAGCTCGCGGTAGAGCCGCCCCTCCAGGGTGTCGAGCCCTGCACGGCGGGCGCGCTCCGCCTCGTCGACGGGGGCGAGCCGTGCCGTGCTGCCGTCCGAGAGGACGACGTCCAGCTCCCGTACGTGGTCGATGGTCATGCCGTAGCGGATCGACCCGCTGCCCGCGGAGTTGTTGCCGGTCATGCCGCCGATGGTGGCGCGGTTGCTGGTGGAGGTGTCCGGGCCGAACATCAGGCCGTGCGCTGCCGCGGCCCGGTTCAACTGGTCCTGGACGACGCCGGGTTCGACGAGTGCGGTGCGCGCGTCGGGGTCGAGTTCGAGGATGCGGTGCATGTGCCGGGAGAGGTCGAGGACGAGGCCGGGGCCGACGGTCTGCCCGGCCAGGCTGGTTCCGGCGCCCCTGGGCACCACCGGCACACCGTGCTCGGCGGCGGCCGCGACCGCGGCCCGTACGTCGTCGGCATGGCGGGGGAAGACGACGCCCTGCGGTTCGATCGCGTACATGCTGGCGTCGCGGGAGAACAGGTGCCGGGTGTAGTCGTCGAAGGCGACCTCGCCGTCGAGGTCCCGGCGCAGCGCCGCCTCCAGGTCGCGGGCGGCGGCGCGTACTTCGCTGGGGACCTCGCTGGGGGCCGTCATCGCAGCACGTCCAACGCCGCTTCGAGGCCGCCCCGTTGGATCGGGACACCCGCCAGTTCGAGGCCCATCTGCACTCCGGCGAGCGTGCCCGCGAGGGTCAGGTCGTTGAAGTGGCCGAGGTGGCCGATGCGGAAGACACGGCCGGCGAGTTTTCCGAGTCCGGAGCCGAGTGACATGTCGAAGCGCTCCAGGATGATCTTCCGGAGCTTGTCGGCGTCGTGTCCTTCCGGCATCAGGACGGCGGTGAGCGAGCCGGAGTGCTCGCGCTCGTCGGCGCACAGCACCTCAAGGCCCCAGCCCCGCACCGCGGCGCGGGTGGCGGCGGCATGCCGGGTGTGCCGGGCGAACACGTTCGCCAGGCCCTCCTCCTCCAGCATGCGCAGCGCCTCGTCGAGGCCGTAGAGGAGGTTGGTGGCCGGGGTGTACGGGAAGGCGCCCTTGGCGTTGGCGTCGATGACCGGCTGCCAGCGCCAGAAGGAGCCGGGGAGCTCGGCGGTCCGGGAGGCGGCGAGGGCCTTCTCGCTCACGGCGTTGAAGCTGAGCCCAGGCGGCAGCATCAGCCCCTTCTGCGAGCCGGCGACGGTGACATCGACACCCCACTCGTCGTGCCGGTAGTCGATGGAGCCGAGCGAGGAGATGGTGTCGACGAGCAGCAGCGCTGGGTGTCCCGCGGCGTCGATCGCCGCACGCAGTTCGGGGATGCGGCTGGTGACACCGGTCGAGGTCTCGTTGTGGACGACGCAGACCGCCTTGATGCGGTGCTCGGTGTCCGCGGCGAGCCGCTCGGCGAGCGCCTCCGGGTCCGCGCCGTGCCGCCAGTCGCCGGGGATCGCGTCGGTATCGGCGTCGAGGCCGAGGCCGCGGGCCATCTCGCGCCAGAGGACGGCGAAGTGCCCGGTCTCGAAGGACAGCACCCGGTCGCCGGGGCTGAGGGTGTTGACCAGTGCGGCCTCCCAGGCGCCGGTGCCCGAGGCGGGGTAGACGACGACGGGCCCGTCCGTGCCGAACACCGGTTTAAGGGAGGCGAGCAGACGCTTCGTCAGCTCGGCGAACTCCGGGCCGCGGTGGTCGATGGTGGGCGCCGCCATGGCGCGCAGGACCCGGTCGGGGACGTTGGTGGGGCCGGGGATCTGCAGGAAGTGGCGGCCGGTGCGGAGCGTCATGCGGTCGACTCCTCAAGGGTGTTGTGCCGTGAGGCGGCACGCCGTACCGTTGAGCGGCACGTGGAGCGTAGGCTTCCCGTGGCCGACGCGTCAACGGCCCCGTACAGGGCACTGGTTGGGATCAACGGATGCGTGAGGACTCGCGATGATGCAGAACGTGGCCAACACCCTGCGGGCCCTGGAGGAAGTGGCCGCCCGGCAGCCCGTCGGCGTCGCCGACCTGGCCAGGGCCCTCGATCTACCGAAGAGCTCGGTGCAGCGCTCCCTCGTCACGCTGCACACCACGGGCTGGATCCGCCCGGCCGGAGGCACCCCCACCCGCTGGGTGGTGACCACCAAGGCGCTGCACGTCGGTCGGCACGCCACGGACGAACTGGGGCTGCGCGACGCGGCGCTTCCGGTGATGGAGGACCTTCGCCGACGCACGGACGAGACGGTCCACCTGGCGGTCCGTGAGGGCGGGAAGGTGCTGCTGGTCGAGCGGCTGCAGACCAGCAAGGCGGTGCGCATCATCCTGCCGCTCGGCCAGGACCTGCCGATGCACGCCTCGGCCAACGGCAAGGCGGTGCTCGCCGCCGACCCCGACGACGCGGTCGAGCGTTACCTCGACGAGGGGCTCCCGCGCTACACGGGCACCACCGTCACCGACCGGGAGCAACTCCTCGCGGAGGTACGGGAGATCAGGGCACGGGGCTACGCGACGAACTCGGGCGAGTGGCGCGCGGACGTCTCGGCCGTCGCCTCCGCCGTGCTCGGCGCGCAGGGCCTGCCGGTGGCCAGCGTCAGCGTCAATGTGCCGACGAGCCGGATGACCGACGAGGCGGCCGCCACCTTCGGTGACCTGGTGCAGGAGGCGGCGCGACACATCAGCGCCCGAATCTCCTGATGCGCAAGGTGTCTTGACGTGCCATCAGACGCCTTCCATACTCTCGCCCCAACCCGAAACGCAGATTCCGGATTCCGGAACGTCCTGAATGTGTGGTGACCACCGACCGAAGGCGAGGAAGCCTCGTGTCAGATCAAGTCATCTCCATCATCGGCCTTGTGCTCGTGTTCCTCATCGCAACCTTTTCCAAGGTGCACATGGGCGTGATCGCCATCGTCGCCGCGTTCATCGTCGGCACGGCCGTCGCCGGTGAGTCGGCCGACGAGATTTTCGCCGGCTTTCCCGGCGATCTGTTCGTGGTGCTCGTCGGCGTCACGCTGCTGTTCGCGATCGCCAAGAACAATGGCACCGTGGACTGGCTCGTCCAGGCCTCGACCCGTGCCGTGCGCGGCAGAATCGCCCTCATCCCGTGGGTGATGTTCCTGATCACCGGGGCACTGACGGCCTCCGGTGCGGTCGTCCCCGGCGCGGTGGGCATCATGGCGCCCATCGGCATGGGATTCGCCGTACGCCACAAGATCAATCCGGTCCTGATGGGCCTGCTCATCATCAACGGCGCCAGTGCGGGCGGCTTCTCGCCGATCAGCATCTTCGGCACCATCACCAACGGCGTGGTGCAGCGGGAGGACCTGCCCGGCAGCGAGGGCATGCTCTTCCTGACCTCGTTCCTCTTCAACCTGGCGCTGAGCGTGATCGTCTTCTTCCTGTTCGGTGGCCGGGGGCTGCTCGGCCGGCGGGCGGAGACATCGGCGGGCGGTGGCACACCTGCCGCGTCGATCCCGGCGCAGGCCCCGACCCCGACCCCGACCGGCGAGCGTGTACCGGCGTCGGCCCCCGCGGGCGGGCAGGTGGCGGCGCCCACGGCCGCCCCGCCGAAACCCCGGCCGTCCGCCACCGACACCGACACCGAGGAGATCCACCGCCTCACCCCCGTGCGCGCACTCACCGTGCTCGGAGTCATCAGCCTGGCCGTCGGCTCGCTCGCCTTCGACCTCGACGTGGGCCTGATGGCCTTCGTCGTCTCGGCCGTCCTGTGCCTCGTCTCCCCCGCCTCCGCGAAGGGAGCCGTCGAGCGCTGCGCCTGGCCGACGGTCCTGCTGGTCTGCGGCATCGTGATGTACGTCAGCCTGATGGACAAGATGGGCACCATCAAGTGGGCCGGCGAGAGCGTCAGCGACCTCGGCACACCCTTGGTGTCCGCGCTGCTCATCTGCGTGATCGGCGGCGTGGTGTCCGCGTTCGCCTCGACGACCGGCATCCTCGGCGCCCTGATCCCGCTGGCCGTCCCGTTCCTCGCCGGGGGCGAGATCGGTGCGATCGGCATGATCAGCGCGCTGGCCATCTCGTCGTCCGTGGTGGACTCCTCACCGTTCTCCACCAGCGGCGCGCTGACCGTGGCCAGTGCGCCGGAGGAGATGCGGGACACCGTCTTCCGACGGCTGATGGCATGGGGCCTGAGCATGACCCTGATCGCCCCGCTCGCGACCTGGGTCATCCTCGTCATCCCCGGCCAGTTGTGACGGCGCGGCGGCCGGGACCGTTCAGCGGGTCAACTGCCGCAGGGCGACGTTGAGTTCGAGGACGTTGACCCGCGGCTCCCCCATGAACCCGAGGTCCCGGCCGTCCTTGTGCGCGTCGACGAGCTTCTGGACCCGTGCGACGGAGAGGTGGTTGCGCTCCGCGATCCGGTGCACCTGGAGGTCGGCGTACTCGGGCGATATCGCCGGGTCGAGGCCCGATCCCGAGGAGGTGACGGCGTCGGCCGGGACGTCCGAGGCCCGCACCTTGTACGTCGCCGTGGAGTTGTCCTCGACGACGGCGGCCTTGGCGGACTCGACCTGCTCGACCAGCTCCTTGTTGTCACCGGCGAGGTTGGTGGCGCCGGAGAGGATCAGCTTGTACTGGGTGTTGACGCTGTTCTCGCCCAGGCCGTTGGACGGCCGGGGCTGGAACCACTTCAGGTCCGGCTTGCCGTCCTTGGTGAGGTACGTCTGGCCGATGAGGGAGGAGCCGACGACCTTGCCCTCGGACGTGATCTCCGAACCGTTGGCCTTGTCGTGGAAGGCCACCTGCGCGATGCCGGTGACCGCGAGCGGGTAGACGACGCCGCACACGATCGTCAGGACGATCAGGGCGCGCAGCCCGGCCCACAGCAACCGACCGGTGTTTCCTACGGAGTTGTTCATGGCCTTAACCGATTCCGGGGATGAGGGAGATGAGGAGGTCGATGAGCTTGATGCCGATGAACGGCGCGACGAGCCCGCCCAGGCCGTAGATCCCGAGGTTGCGGCGGAGCAGCTTGTCGGCGCTCACCGGCCGGTACTGGACACCCTTCAGGGCGAGCGGCACAAGGGCGATGATGATGATCGCGTTGAAGACGACCGCGGAGAGGATCGCGGAGTCGGGGCTGGACAGCCGCATGATGTTGAGCTTGTCCAGGCCGGGGTAGACGGCCGCGAACAGCGCGGGGATGATCGCGAAGTACTTCGCGACGTCGTTGGCGATCGAGAAGGTCGTCAACGCGCCCCGGGTGATGAGGAGTTGCTTGCCGATCTCGACGATCTCGATGAGCTTGGTCGGGTTCGAGTCGAGGTCGACCATGTTGCCGGCCTCCTTCGCGGCCGACGTGCCGGTGTTCATCGCGACCCCCACGTCCGCCTGCGCGAGCGCGGGCGCGTCGTTGGTGCCGTCGCCGGTCATCGCGACGAGCTTGCCGCCCGCCTGCTCGCGCTTGATGAGGGCCATCTTGTCCTCGGGCGTGGCCTCGGCGAGGAAGTCGTCTACGCCCGCCTCCTCGGCGATCGCCTTGGCCGTCAGCGGGTTGTCACCCGTGATCATCACGGTCTTGATACCCATGCGGCGCAGCTCGACGAACCGCTCGCGCATGCCGTCCTTGACGACGTCCTTGAGGTGGATCACTCCCAGGACGCGAACCCCGTCAGTGTCCTCCACAGCCACCAGCAGCGGCGTGCCACCAGCCTGCGAAATGCGGTCGTTGAGCTCCTGGGCGTCCTCGGCGACCTCACCCCCACGCTCCTTGACCCAGGCGATGACGGAGCCGGTCGCGCCCTTGCGGATCTTGCGTCCGTCGACGTCCACACCCGACATACGGGTCTGGGCGGTGAACTCGATCCACTCGGCGCCGGTCAGCTCGCCCTGGTGCCGCTCGCGCAGCCCGTACTTCTCCTTGGCGAGGACCACGACGGAGCGCCCCTCGGGCGTCTCGTCGGACAGCGAGGAGAGCTGTGCGGCGTCGGCGACCTCGGCCTCCGTGGTGCCGCGCACCGGCAGGAACTCGGCGGCCTGCCGGTTGCCGAGGGTGATGGTGCCGGTCTTGTCGAGCAGCAGGGTGGACACATCCCCGGCGGCTTCCACGGCCCGCCCCGACATGGCGAGTACGTTGCGCTGGACCAGCCGGTCCATGCCCGCGATGCCGATGGCGGAGAGCAGCGCGCCGATGGTGGTCGGGATCAGACACACCAGGAGGGCCACGAGCACGACCATGGTGAGGTGGGTGCCCGCGTAGTCGGCGAACGGCGGCAGTGTGGCGACCGCGAGCAGGAACACGACGGTCAGCGAGGCCAGCAGGATGTTGAGCGCGATCTCGTTGGGTGTCTTCTGCCGGGCGGCGCCCTCGACCAGGTTGATCATGCGGTCGATGAACGTCTCCCCCGGCTTCGTCGTGACCTTGACGACGATGCGGTCGGACAGCACCTTCGTACCGCCGGTGACCGCGCACCGGTCGCCGCCGGATTCGCGGATGACCGGGGCGGACTCGCCGGTGATGGCCGACTCGTCGACGGAGGCGACGCCCTCGACGACGTCACCGTCGCCGGGGATGATGTCGCCCGCCTCGCAGACGACGAGGTCACCGATCCGCAGCTCCGTGCCGGGTACCCGCTCTTCGCGCTCCCCCGTCAGGCGCCGCGCGACGGTGTCGGTCTTCGCCTTGCGCAGGGTGTCGGCCTGCGCCTTGCCGCGTCCCTCGGCGACGGCCTCCGCCAGGTTCGCGAAGACGACCGTCAGCCACAGCCAGACACTGATCGTCCAGCCGAACCAGTCGGTGGGGTGCAGGCACGAGAACACCGTTGTCAGGACGGACCCGATCAGCACCACGAACATCACGGGCGACTTGACCATGACGCGCGGGTCGAGCTTGCGGCAGGCGTCGGGCAGCGACCTCAGCAGCTGCCCGGGGTCGAACAGGCCCCCGCCGACCTTGCCGCCGCCGGGCTTGTGCCCGGTGGGCACGTCCGGGTGGGGCGCCCTGGTGGGTGTGGCAGTGGACATCGTGTCCTCGGAATTCTGGGAACGTTCGGTACGTACGGTCATGACGCGAGCCCTTCCGCGAGCGGGCCGAGCGCGAGCGCCGGGAAGTACGTCAGGCCGGTGATGATCAGGAGGGTGCCGACCAGCAGGCCGGTGAAGAGCGGCTTGTTGGTGCGCAGCGTGCCCGCCGTGGCCGGGATCGGCCGCTGCTCGGCGAGCGAGCCGGCGAGCGCGAGCACGAACACCATCGGCAGGAAGCGGCCGAGCAGCATCGCGAGGCCGATGGTGGTGTTGAACCACTGGGTGTCGGCGGACAGCCCGGCGAAGGCGGAGCCGTTGTTGTTGGCGCCGGACGTGTACGCGTAGAGGATCTCGGAGAAGCCGTGCGCTCCGGGGTTGAGCATGGAGTTCGGCGGCGTCGGCAGGGCCATCGCGAGGGCGGTGAAGATCAGCACCAGGGCCGGCGTGATGAGGATGTAGCAGGCCGCGAACTTGATCTCGCGGGTGCCGATCTTCTTGCCGAGGTACTCGGGCGTGCGGCCCACCATCAGTCCGGCGATGAACACCGCGATGATCGCCATGATCAGCATGCCGTAGAGGCCGGATCCGGTGCCGCCGGGCGCGATCTCGCCGAGCTGCATGCCGAGCAGGTTGAGGCCACCGCCGAGACCGGTGTTGGACGAGTGGAAGGAGTTCACCGCGCCGGTCGAGGTGAGCGTCGTGGAGATCGAGAAGATCGCCGAGCCGGCGATGCCGAAGCGGGTCTCCTTGCCCTCCATCGCGCCGCCCGCCGCCTGGAAGGCCGGGCCGTGGTGGGCGAACTCGGTCCACATCATCAGCGCGATGAAGCCGACCCAGATGGTGGCCATCGTGGCGAGGATCGCGTAGCCCTGCTTGACCGAGCCGACCATGGTGCCGAAGGTGCGGGTCAGCGCGAACGGGATGACCAGGATCAGGAAGACCTCGAAGAGGTTCGAGAACGCGGTGGGGTTCTCGAAGGGGTGCGCGGAGTTGGCGTTGAAGTAGCCGCCACCATTCGTCCCCAGCTCCTTGATGACCTCCTGGGAGGCGACGGCGCCGCCGTTCCACTCCTGGCTGCCGCCCATGAACTGGCCGACGGAGTGGATCCCGGAGAAGTTCTGGATGGCACCGCAGGCGACGAGGACGAGCGCGCCGATGACGGCGATCGGGACGAGGATCCGGATGACACCGCGCACCAGGTCGGCCCAGAAGTTGCCCAGCTCACCGGTGCGCGCGCGGGCGAAGCCGCGGACGAGGGCGACCGCCACGGCGATCCCCACGGCCGCCGAGACAAAGTTCTGCACGGCGAGTCCGGCGGTCTGTACGACGTGGCCCATGGCCTGCTCGCCGTAGTACGACTGCCAGTTGGTGTTGGCGACGAAGGACGCCGCCGTGTTGAACGCCTGGTCGGGGTCGATCGAGGCGAAGCCGAGCGATCCGGGAAGGCTGCCCTGGAGCCGCTGCAGAAGGTAGAGGAACAGGACGCTCATGGCCGAGAAGGCGAGAACGCCGCGCAGGTAGGCGGTCCAGCGCATCTCGGTGTCGGGGTTGGCGCCGATGCCCTTGTAGATCCACTTCTCCACCCGCAGGTGCTTGGTGGAGGAGTACATCCGGGCCATGTAGTCGCCGAGGGGGCGGTACGCCAGTGCCAGCGCCGCTATGAGCGCGAGCAGCTGGAGCACTCCGGCGAGTTCGGGGCTCATATCTGTGCTCAGAACCTCTCCGGATAGATGAGGGCGAGGACGAGATAGCCCAGGAGGGCGACGGCCACGACGAGGCCGACGATGTTCTCGGCGGTCACAGCTTGGTCACCCCCTTGGCGACGAGTGCCACCAGCGCGAAGACCGCGATCGTGGTGACGACGAAGGCCACGTCGGCCATCGTGAGCTCCCTAGGTGAAGTACTTGGCTTGGAACTGACACTCAGAGGAAACCCCCGGTCAGGGCCGGTTTCGCGATCCGTTGACGGCTCCCATACGGCGCCGCGTGCGCCCTTGACGTGTCTCTTACGGCGCGGGGTGGCGGGCGGCGGTCGTGGAACGGTTCCGGGAGTGTCCGGGAGCTGTCACATTCGGATCCGGGCCCTGGTTCGCGGGGCCCGTCGGGCGCATCGTCGACACATGGGGGCAGCCCTCAAGGGCCGCCCACCGGCCGAACCGGAGGTTCGCCATGTGTTTCCACCACCCCGCGTGCCCGAACCCCGAGCACGTCGTCGCCGCCCACCCCGAGCAGGGCTGGAGCCTGCGCTGCGACGGCACGATCGTCTTCGACGACACCGGGGAGCTGCGGCCGGACGGTGGCGTCGTGGCCCCGCACCGCTCGTATCCCCGCCCTCACGCCCAGACGGCCGCCGCGAGTGCCGCGCCCGTGAACGCCGCGCCGAGTCCGGCCGCGACGCTGCCGACGACGTTGACCGCCGCGTAGAAGCGCGCCCCGCCCTCGGCGAGGCGCAGGGTCTCGTACGAGAACGTGGAGTACGTCGTCAGCGCCCCGCACAGGCCGGTGCCGAGCAGCAGTTGCACCTGGGAGGAGGCGCCGCCCGCCGCGACGGCTCCGGTGACCAGGCCGAGGATCAGGGAGCCGGTCACATTGACGGCGAACGTGCCCCAGGGGAACACCGTGTCGTGGCGGGACTGCACGGTGCGGTCGGTGAGGTAGCGCAGCGGGGCGCCGACCATCGCGCCCACGATCACCAGCAGCCAGTTCACGCCTCGCCCCCGTCCTTCGCCTCGCGCCCCACGTAGCGGATGACCTCGCAGTCGTCGAGGATCACCAGGCCCTCGGTGACGAGCTCGTCGATCCGCGGCAGGAAGGCGCGGATCCGTTCGTCGGTGTCGACGATCACGATGAGCACCGGCAGGTCCTCGCTCATCGAGAGCAGCCTGCTGGTGTGGATGAGCGAGGAGGCGCCGAAGCCCTCGATGCCGCGGAAGACGGAGGCACCGGCGAGCCCCGCGGCGTGCGCGCGGTGCACGATCTCGGCGTAGACGGGCTTGTGGTGCCAGGTGTCGTTCTCGCCGATGAAGATCGAGACGCGCAGGGCGGTGCCGGTGAGCCGGACCGGGTTGTCGGATGTCACCGCTTCCTCCGTTCGATGGCGCGGCGGGTCAGGTGCGCCGCGGTCCACACCGACGCGAGCGCCACGCACACCGTCAGGGCCAGGTAGCCGAGGGCGGTGCGCGGGTGGCCTGCGTCGATCAGGTTGCCGATGTCCACGGCGTACGTGGAGAAGGTCGTGAAGCCGCCGAGGACTCCGGTGCCGAAGAACGGCCGGACGAGGCGGTGGGCAGCCCAGACCTCGCTGATGACGACCATGAAGACGCCGATGACGGCGCAGCCGACGGCGTTGACGACGAGGGTCGTCCAGGGGAAGGCGCCGGTCGCGGTGGGCCACAGCAGGGTGGCGCCGTAGCGGGCGCTCGCGCCGACCGCGCCGCCCAGCGAGACCGCGGCGATCACGGGCCCCTGCCCCCGCCGGGCGGACGCGCGCGGGACGGGAGCGCGCAGGTCCACGTCCGGGTCGACGGGTTCGTTCAGCATTGGGGTGCGGGCCTCTCCCACGTACGTCTCCTACTCGCCGGGCACACACGTTACGGGTGTGCGTCGTCGCAAGTAGGGACCGTTGGCGGCGACCGTGCCGCGGTTGGAGGACGGCGGGCCCCACCGCCGCGCGGTGATCGCGAACACCGCCGCGAAAATCCTACCTCGCGGCGTGCCGTTTCGCGGATTGACCGGCGCACGTCACTACGGCGTCGCCAAAGCGGGCAGAACCGTAGTGGCCCCATCCCGCTCCCTCCCCTCGCCCTGCGCTGTGCGCGCCCCGAAAGGACGGCTCAAGCGTGGCCATTCCCCCTGTGGTTCCCCCGGCCCCTGTCCTGCGGCCCGCCCCGCGACGTCGACGTCCCGTACGGAAATGGATTGCGCTCGTTCCGCTCGCCCTGATCGCCGGCTGGGTGGCCTGGAACTGGCCCGTGTTCGTCTCGGGGCTCGCGCAGTTGCGCGGCGCGGACCCCGGCTGGCTGCTGGCCGCCGCCGTGGTCACGGTCGCGTGCTGGGTGCCGGTGTGCCTGCTGCGGCAGGGCGCGGTGCTCGAACCGCTGCCCGCGGGGCGGCTGTTCGCCTCGCAGGTCGCCGCGGGGTCAGCGAACCACCTGCTGCCCGCGGGGCTCGGCGCGCACGTGGTGACGCTGCGCTTCATGCGCTCGTGCGGGATCCCGGCGACCCGTGCCTGCGCCGCGCTCGCGCTGTACTCGCTGGCGCAGCCCATCGGCCGGTACGCGCTGTTGATCGCGCTGATGGCGGCCTCGCCGGACGCGCTGCCGCTGGGCGGGCTCATGCCGGCCGAGCGGGGTGGCCTGGCGGTGCTCCTGCTCGTCGCCGTGGTGGCCGTCGCGGCGGGGGCGCTGTGGTGGGTGCGGCCGCTGCGCGGGGCCGTCCGCGAGTTCCTGACGACCGCGCTGACCGATGTGCGGGCCCTGCACGCCAGGCCCGCCCGTGCGCTCGCCCTGTGGTGCGGGGCGGTCGGGTTTCCCGCGCTGCAGGCCACCGTCATGGTCGCGGTGGCGCGCTCCCTTCAGGTGCCGGTGCCGTCCCTCGACATCGCCCTCGCGTATCTGGCGGCGTCGGCGGTGGCCGGGGTGGTGCCGACGCCGGGCGGGATCGGGTCGGTCGAGGCGGCTCTTGTCATCGCGCTCGTGGGCGCGGGGTCGCCGGTCGTCGAGGCGACGGGTGCGGTCGTGGGCTTCCGGCTGCTCACGGTCTGGGGGCCGCTGCTGCCCGGCGCCCTGGTACTGGCCGCGCTGGTGCGCCGCAAGGTGATCTGACGGCCGCCGCGGGGGCTTGGTACATTCGCCGCATGGGGGCCGATGTGCCGCATACGAGGAGGCATGGTGCCGGTGACGACGCTCGCCGTATTCCTGCCGGAACTGGACGCGGTCCCGCGCTGGCTGCAGATCACGGCGGGCGTGGTGATCCTCGGCCTGATGGTCGCCCGGGTGTGGCTGTTCCTCCGGCGCCGGAAATAGCGTTGCCGCCGCGCGTGACCGGGCCTTAGGGTCACCGATGTGACGACCGGGTCGGCCTTGGGCCATGCACGAGTGAGGTTCCCGGCCCCGGCGTGAGCACGGGGCGGGCGAGAGGCCCGCCGTTCTTCTCCGCGTTTCTTCCCCCGGCGCCCGTGCGCGGCGCCGGATTCCCGTAGCGGATCTTGAGACCGGAGACACACCACTGATGCATGTCCAGCTGAACCACACCGCCGTCTACGCGAGCGACCGGCACCTGTCCGCCGAGTTCCTCGCCGCGATCCTCGGCCTGAAGGTGGGCGCCCCGTTCGGGCCGTTCCTGCCCGTCGATCTCGGCAACGGCGTCACCCTCGACTACTACGAGAAGCGGGACGAGCCGATCCAGTCGCAGCACTACGCCTTCCTCGTGCCCGAGGAGGAGTTCGACGCGATGGTCGACCGTCTGGAACGGGTCGGCGTGACGTACTACGCCGACCCGTCACACACCGAGCCCGGCCGGGTCAACGACCTGTTCGGTGGCCGGGGCGCCTACTTCGACGACCCGGACGGCCACAACATGGAGATCATGACCCGGCCGTACGCCCGCCCCTGACACGCAAGGGCGGGCCGGCCGTCGTCTGATCAGCCCTGGACGCGGATCAGCTTCTTGTTCGCGAACTCCGCCATGCCGTACTTGCCCAGCTCACGGCCGATGCCGGAGCGCTTGACGCCGCCGAAGGGCAGGTCGGCCTGGGTGCCGGCGAAGCCGTTGATCCACACCATGCCGGTGTCGAGCTGGTCGGCGACCCGCTTGGCGCGCTCGACGTCGCCGCTCCACACGGCGCCGCCGAGCCCGTACGGCGAACTGTTGGCCAGCTCGACGGCGGCGTCCTCGTCGGCCACCGGGTAGACCACGGCGACGGGGCCGAACAGCTCCTCGGTGTAGGCGCGCATCTCGGGCGTGATGCCGGTCAGGACGGTGGGCTGGACGTACGCGCCCGGACCCTCGCCGCGGGCGCCGCCGGTGTGCAGCGTGGCGCCCTTGTCGACGGCGTCCTTGATCTGCTCGAGCAGTTGGTCGGCGGCCGCGCGCGAGGACAGCGGGCCGAACTTGGTGTCCGGCTCCAGCGGGTCGCCGGCCTCCACCCGCGCGACGTTCGCGGTCAGCTCGCGCACGAAGTCCTCGTACAGGCCCTCCTGGACGAGGAAGCGCTTCGGCGAATTGCAGGCCTGCCCCGCGTTGCCGAGCCGGCCGCCCGCCGCCTTGCGGGCGGTCTTCGCGACGTCCTCGGTGTCCAGGAGGATGAACGCGTCGGAGCCGCCCAGCTCCAGGACGCACTTCTTGAGGTTGCGGCCCGCGATCTCGGCGACGGCCGAACCGGCCCGCTCGCTGCCAGTGAGCGAGACACCCTGGTTGCGCGGGTCGGCGATGATGTCGGCGACCTGGTCGTTGGTGGCGAAGACGTTGATGTACGCGCCGGTCGGCAGGCCGGCGTCCGCGAAGATCTGCTCCATCGCGAGGGCCGCCTGCGGACAGCTGGGGGCGTGCTTGAGCAGGATCGTGTTGCCGAGCATCAGGTTCGGCGCGGCGAACCGGGCCACCTGGTAGTACGGGTAGTTCCACGGCATGATCCCGAGCAGCGAGCCGAGCGGGGCGGTGCGCACGGTGGCGGTGCCGCCGCCGCTGACCGAGAGCTCCTCGTCGGCGAGGAAGCCGGGGCCCTGCGTGGCGTAGTACTCGTAGATGCTGGTGACGATGTCGACCTCGCCCTTGGCCTGGGCGAGAGGCTTGCCCATCTCCAGGCTGATGATGCGGGCGAGCTCGTCCTTGCGCTCCTGGTAGATCTCGCCGACGCGACGCAGCACCGCGGAGCGGGTCTCGACGGGCGAGGTGCGCCAACTCTGGTAGGCCTCATGGGAGTCCGCCAGCGCGGTCTCGATCTGCTTCGCGGTCGCCTCGGGGAATTCCTTGAGGGTCTCGCCGGTCGCGGGGTTCACCGTTTTGTAGGCCGTCATGGCCGCGACCATACCTTTTGCCTCCCGCCGCCCGTCCAGACCCCGCCCACCCCTCAGGAAACGTACTACGGGATATTGACGCTCCTGCAGTCGAGCGTGGAGTGTTGAGTCATCCGAGGACAAGGGGACCGCCATGCGCGTCGAGTTCCGGACCGCCCCGACGCACTACCGCCACTGGTCGCTGAAGGTCGACGAGGCCGTCGCCACACTCACCATGGACGTGGCGGAGCAGGCAGGACTCGTGCCGGGCTACGAACTCAAGCTCAACTCCTACGACCTGGGCGTCGACATCGAGCTGTACGACGCCGTGCAGCGGCTGCGCTTCGAGCACCCCGAGGTGCGTGCGGTGGTGGTGACGAGCGGCAAGGAGAAGGTGTTCTGCGCCGGGGCGAACATCCGGATGCTGGCGGCGTCGGACCACGCCTGGAAGGTGAACTTCTGCAAGTTCACGAACGAGACCCGCGGCGCGATCGAGGACGCCTCCGCGCACTCCGGCCAGACCTACCTGGCCGCCCTCAACGGCACGGCGTCCGGGGGCGGTTACGAGCTGGCGCTCGCCTGCGAGCGGATCCTGCTCGTCGACGACCGGTCCTCGACGGTGTCACTGCCGGAGCTGCCGCTGCTCGGTGTGCTTCCGGGCACCGGCGGTCTGACCCGGCTCGTCGACAAGCGGCACGTGCGCCGCGACCGGGCCGACTACTTCGCGACGAAGCCGGAGGGCGTGGGCGGCAGGCGGGCCGCGCAGTGGCGCCTGGTCGACGAGACGGTGCCGCGCAGGGAGTGGGAGCACACCGTCGCCGCCCGCGCGGCCGAGGCCGCCGCCCAGTCCGACCGCCCGTCGGGCACACCCCAGGGCATCCGCCTCACCTCGCTGGAGAAGACCCGGACCGAGGACCGGATCGCGTACCGGTATGTGCACGCGACCCTCGACCACGCCCGACGCACCGTGGACATCACACTCGAAGGCCCGCAGGCCGAAGCGCCGGCCGACCTCGCCGCCCTGCACCGGCAGGGCGACGCGTGCTGGCCGCTCGCCCTGGCCCGCGAGCTGGACGACCTCGTGCTCGATCTGCGCACGAACGAACCGGAGTTGGGCACTTGGGTCGTCCGCAGCCGGGGCGACGCCTCCCGCGTTCTCGACCACGACGCCCTGCTGCTCGCCCACGGCGACGACTGGCTCGCCCGCGAGATCACCCTCTATATGAAGCGCACGCTGAAGCGCCTGGACCTGAGCAGCCGCAGCCTCATCGCCCTGATCGAGCCCGGGAGTTGTTTCGCCGGGACGCTCCTGGAGACCGTGCTGGCGGCCGACCGGTCCTTCCAACTGGCCGGTGTGTTCGAGGAGATCGACCCGGACGCCGAACCGGCCGCGCTCGTCATCGGCCCGATGAACCTCGGCCCACTCCCGATGAGCAATGGGCTGAGCCGCCTGGAGACCCGGTTCCTCGGCGACGCGGAGTCCCTGTCGCGGGCGCGGGCCGCCGAGGGCCGGCCGCTCGACGCCGAGGAGGCCGAGCGGCTCGGACTTGTCACCTTCGCCCCCGACGACATCGACTGGGACGAGGAGGTGCGGATCTCGCTGGAGGAGCGGGCCGGATTCAGTCCTGACGCCCTCACCGGCCTGGAGGCGAACCTGCGCTTCGCGGGCCCCGAGACCCTCGAGACCAAGATCTTCGGCCGCCTCACCGCCTGGCAGAACTGGATCTTCAACCGTCCCAACGCCTCGGGCCCCGAAGGAGCCCTGCGCAGGTACGGCACCGGACAGCGCGCCGAATTCGACCGGAAGCGGGTGTGACGATGGCGCTCACCGCCGACTACACCGACAAGATCCCCAACAACGTGGACCTGCACGAGGACCGCCGGCTCCAGCGGGCCCTGGAGTCCTGGCAGCCCAACTTCCTCACCTGGTGGGACTCCATGGGCCCCACCCTGCCCACCGACGACGTGTATCTGCGCACGGCGGTCGACGTCGGGCGGGACGGCTGGGCGCAGTTCGGGCACGTCGCGATGCGCGACTACCGCTGGGGTGTGTTCCTCGCCGAGCCGAAGCCCGACCGCCGGATCGCGTTCGGCGCGCACCGCGGCGAGCCCGCCTGGCAGCAGGTGCCCGGCGAGTACCGGGCCGATCTGCAGCGCCTCATCGTCATCCAGGGCGACACCGAACCTGCCAGCGTCGAGCAGCAGCGCAATCTGGGGGCCACCGCACCCAGCCTCTACGACCTGCGCAATCTCTTCCAGGTGAACGTGGAGGAGGGCCGGCATCTGTGGGCGATGGTGTATCTGCTGCACGCCTACTTCGGCCGGGAGGGCCGCGAGGAGGCCGAGGAGCTGCTGCACCGCAACTCCGGCAGCGACGAATCGCCGCGCATCCTGGGCGCGTTCAACGAGGAGACGCCCGACTGGCTGTCGTTCTTCATGTTCACGTACTTCACCGACCGCGACGGCAAGTACCAGCTGGGCACGCTCAAGGAGTCGGCCTTCGACCCGCTGTCGCGCACGTGCGAGTTCATGCTGAAGGAAGAGGCGCACCACATGTTCGTCGGCACCACCGGCATCGACCGGGTGGTGCTGCGCACGGCCGAGCTGATGCGCGAGCACGACACCGACGACGTGACGGCCTCCGGTGGCATCCCGCTGGACGTCATCCAGAAGTACATCAACTTCCACTACTCGGTCTCGCTCGACCTGTTCGGCTCGGAGACGTCGACGAACGTCGCCAACTACTACACCTCGGGCCTCAAGGGCCGCTGGGGCGAGGAGCGCCGCAAGGACGACCACACCCTGACCGACGACTCGTTCCTGGTCGACGCGCTGATCGAGGGCGCGATCGGGCAGCGGGAGGTCGCGGCGCTCGTGGGCCTCAACACCGATCTGCGCCGCGAGTACATCCGCGACTGCCACAGCGGCCTGAACCGCTGGAACCACCTCCTGGAGGAGGCCGGGATCGACCGGCGGCTGTATCTGCCGCACATCGCGTTCAACCGGAAGGTCGGTGCCTTCGCCGCGGTCGAGACGGCGCCCGACGGCACGGTCCTCACCGCCGACGACTGGGACGACGCCAAGGGTGCCTGGCTGCCGACCGAGGTCGACAAGACGTACATCCGCTCGCTGATGCGGCCCGTGCACGAGCCCGGCCGGATCGCCTCCTGGATCGCCCCGCCGCGCCAGGGCATCAACGGCAAGCCGTTCGACTACGAGTACGTGCACCTCACCTGAAGACGTCCGAAGCCGACGACCGGGGAGCCGACGATGAGCGAACCCTTCAACGCGTGCCGCTATCTGCTCGACCGCCGGCTCGACCACGGGGACGGCGCACGCCTCGCACTGACCGGCCCCGCGGGCGACCTCAGCTACGCCGAACTGCACGACCGGGTGTGCCGTACGGCGAACGGCCTGCGCGCGGTCGGCCTGCGGCCCGAGCAGCGCGTGATGCTGTTCATGGCCGACTCCCCCGACTTCGTCACCGTCTTCCTCGCCGCGCTGCGGATCGGTGCGATCCCGGTGCCGGTGTCGACGATGCTGCACGCGGGCGACCTCGCCGAGCTGCTGCGCGACGCGCGGGCGGCGTTCCTGGCCGTGAGCTCCTCGTACGCGGCGGTGGCGGACAAGGCGGTGCCGGACGCGCCGGAGCTGCGGGGGCTGCTCGCCGGGGAGGATGCCACCTTCACGAGCGGTCTGCCGGTCCACTCCCTGCGGGAGTTGGCGGCTGCTGCCCCGGCCACCGACGCGTACGCCACCGACGCCGACTCCCCCGGCTTCTGGCTCTACACCTCCGGCACCACCGGCTCACCCAAGGCCGCGATGCACCGGCACGGCGCGGTCGCCGAGGTCTGCGAGACGTACGCGGCCCGGGTTCTCGGCATCCGGCCGGACGACCGGTGCCTGTCGGCGGCCAAGGCGTTCTTCGCGTACGGTCTCGGCAACTCGCTGCTGTTCCCGCTGGCGGTGGGGGCGACGGCCGTGCTCGAACCGGAGCCGTCCCGCCCGGAGTTGCTGGCCGGCCGGGCCCGGGAGTTCGGCGCGACGCTGTTCTTCGCCGGGCCGACGTTCTTCGCCCACATGCTCCGCGCCGACCTGCCCGCCGACGCACTCGCCGGTGTCAGGCTCGCGGCCTCCGCGGGCGAGCCGCTGCCCGCCGCGCTGCAGCACCGCTGGAGCGAGCGTTTCGGCGTGGACATCATCGACGGCATCGGCATGACCGAGACGCTGCACATCTTCCTGTCGAACGCTCCCGGTTCGATCCGCCCGGGCACGACCGGCCGCCCGGTCCCCGGCTACGAACTGCGCGTCCTCGACGAGGAGGACCGCGAGACACCGACCGGCACACCGGGCACCCTGCACGTCCGCGGCCGCTCCGTCGCCACCGGCTACTGGTCCCGCTACGACGCGTCCCGCCAGGTGTTCCGCGGCGAGTGGCTGCGCACCGGAGACACCTACGTCCGCGACGAGGACGGATACTTCACCTGTCTCGGCCGCACCGGCGACATGCTCAAGGCCGGTGGCATCTGGGTGTCCCCCGCCGAGGTCGAGGCGCGGCTGCTCGAACACCCCGCCGTCGCGCAGGCGGCGGTCGTCGCGGCGACGGACACGGACGGCCTGGAGAAGCCGGTCGCGTACGTCGTCACCACGCCGGGGCAGGACGCCACCGCGGCGGAGCTCATCGCGTACTGCCGCACGGGGCTGCCCTCGTTCAAGCGGCCCCGGCGCGTCCTGTTCACCGAGGCGCTGCCGACGACCGCCACCGGCAAGATCCGCCGCGTGGAGCTGAGGGCCCGCGCGGCCGGCGACCTGACCGCTTCCCCTCCCCCGGAACGGCACGAGGAGACCTGATGCTGGACGGCCACCCGCTGATCGACGTCCACCTGCACCCGGCGCGCCTGTCCACGCTGAAACCCACGTACCAGGAGTGGACCCAGGGAGTCGCCGACCACGATCTCCTGGCTCGTGTCTACGACGGCGACACGGTGTCCCCGGAGGCGTTCCACCGCCATCTCGTCTCCGAGGGCGTCGACATCGCGCTCCTGCTCTCGGAGTACAGCCCTCGGACGACCGGCATCCAGCCGATCGAGGACCTGCTGCCGATCACGTCCTACGACCCGTCGAGGGCGAAGCCGATCGCCAACATCAACCCGCATCTGCACTACCCCATCGAGGAGGAGCTCCAGCGCCAGCTCGACCTGGGCGCGATCGCCTGCAAACTCCACCCGGTGCACGCGGGTGTCGCCGCCAACGACCGGCGCCTCTACCCGGCGTACGAGCTGTGCCAGTCGGCGGGCGTCCCGCTCGTCGTGCACTGCGGCACGAGCACGTTTCCGGGCGCCCTCAACAAGTACGCCGACCCCCTGTTCCTGGACGACGTGCTGCGCGACTTCCGGCACCTGGACGTGGCCCTCGCGCACGGCGGGCGCGGCTGGTGGTACGACGCGGCGGCCTTCATGGCCCTGTCCAACGAACGGGTGTGGATCGAGCTCTCGGGCCTGCCGCCGTCCCGCCTTCGCACGTACTACGGCAAGCACGACTGGGCGCGCCTCACCCGCCGCATGATCTTCGGCACGGACTGGCCGGGCGTCCCCGGCATCGCGAGGAACGCCCGCGCGGTGGCGGCCCTGTGCCCGGACGAGACCACCACGGGCCTGGTCCTGGCGGGCAACGCGGCGCAGGTGTACCGGCTCAAGCCGCCGGAGTGACCTCGCCCGAGATCCGGTCCCACTCCTCCTGCGCGGCGCCGTGCCACCGCTCGTGCAGCTCGGTGAAGAGATTCGCGGCCCGCACCCCGATCCAGTGCGGGGGCAGCAGCTCCAGGGGCAACTGCGGGTCGAGGGCCGGGAAGCGCCGCCATGCGTCGACGAGCCGGACCTGGGCGAGCAGGGTGTCCTCGCCGGACTCGACCCGCATCCCGGCGAAGGCGTGGACGAACCCCGCGTACTCCGTGGCCAGATCGCCGAGCCGCCACGCCTGTTCCACCATGTCCCGCTCGGAGCCGATGCCCGCGAAGGGCCCGCAGAACGAGGACACCTCGGGCCCGAGGCCCAGCTCCTCCACCACCTGCTTGGCCTCCGCCTCGCGGGAGGTGTGCGGGCCCACCCACAGTCCGGGCGCGGGGCTGCCGAGGCCCACCCAGGTCAGCCGGGTGCGCAGCCGGTGGCGCAGTTCGCGCCGCGACTCCGGGACGCTGACGAGCAGCACCAGCCAGCGGCCGTCCCAGCGCGCCCGCGCCTGCCCGAAGGAGTAGATGCGCTCGGCGCCCTCGCTCAGCAGCGTGCTGCCGTGCTCGGTCAGCGCCCAGCGCACCCGCCGCCCGGACCGCTCGGCGGTGACGAGGCCGCTCGCCGACAGCCGGTTCAGCGCCTGGCGGGCCGCCTTCTCCTCGACACCGAGCCCGTCGAGCACGCGCAACAGCGCCGAGGTCCACACGGGGGCGTCCCGCGGCAGCACGTACTCACCGAGCACGGTGAGCAGAAGGGAGCGCGCGCTCCCCGATCCGGTCGGCCTGGACAATCCGGGCTCCTTCGCTGGGTGTCGCCCCAGCGTAGCCGAGTTCCGCTACGGAACGACGGCGGAGCGTCCGGCTTTCGTAGAGCTTGACCGGTGGACCACATGGCCCCTCAGCGCCTCCCCTTGATCCGCTCCACGCCCGCCACGCCGACGGCGGCGAGGCCGATCTGCATGGCGAGTTCGATCCAGTCGACTCCGTCGGTCTCGGCGACGTCGAAGGCGCCGGCGAGGGCGGTTCCGACGAGCGCCGCGACGATGCCGACCAGGAGCTTCCACAGGATGCCGATGCGCTGGCGGCCCGGGATCGCCAGGCGGCCGAGCACGCCGATCACGATGCCGATGACGATCGCGGTGAAGATGCCGGAGATCTCCATGCCTGTCTGCCTCTCCTCGATCCGACACTTCGACGTTTCGACACAGCTGTCGAATGTCGCTGTACGTGTTCCCCGGCATGGGGGACGCAGTCCCGCCGCCGAGGGTTGAGAGTCGAGGGTGGTGCCGGCCCCAGCTCGGGAGCGGGGGCTGCCCGGCTCCCGGGGGCGATCTCAACTCCGTGGCTTCGGCGGCATGTTGAAGCGGACAGCACACGCAGCCATCGCCGTCGCTCTCGCCTCGGGAGCCATGGTGGCCACGGCGACGACGAACAGCACCGCCGCCGGCGCCGGCACGACCGTGCGGACCGACAAGGGACTCGTGCGCGGCGCGGCCGACGCCTCCGTGCGCACCTTCGAGGGGATTCCGTACGCCGCCCCGCCCGTGGGTGAGCACAGATGGGCGCCGCCTGCTCCCGCCTCCCGGTGGCGCGGCGTCCGGGACGCCACCCGACCGGGCCACGCCTGCCCGCAGACCGGTCTCGTGCCGCCCGTGGGGCCACGCTCGGACACGGAGGACTGTCTGACCGTCAACGTGACCACACCCAAGGGAAGTTCGCAGCGGCCACGGCCCGTCATGGTCTATCTGCACGGCGGCGACCACACCGACGGAGAGGGCGCGATGAACGGCGCCGCGCGGCTCGCCGCCCAGGGGGATGTCGTCGTCGTGACGGTCAACTACCGGCTCGGCGCGCTCGGTTATCTCGCTCACCCCGAGCTGGAGAAGAAGGGCGGCGAGTCCGGCAACTACGGGTTTCTCGACCAGCAGGCGGCCCTGCGGTGGGTGCAGCGCAACGCCGCGTCGTTCGGCGGCGACCCCGACAACGTCACCCTCTTCGGCCAGTCCGCGGGAGCCACCAGCACCTGCGCCCACCTCGTCGCGCCCAGCTCGGCCGGACTCTTCGACCGGGCGATCCTGCAGAGCGGCGCCTGTACACGGGACGACGCGACGACGACACGGTCCGACGCGCTGCGGCAGGGCGAGGCGACCGCGAAGGACGTCGAGGAGACGCATCACCTCGACGACTGGCACACCGCGTCCCCCGCACAACTGGTGCACCCCTTCGGCACCGGTCCGCACTACGGCCCCGTGTACGGCGGCACGCTGTTGCCCCGCACCCCTCGACAAGCCTTCGCCGAAGGCCGGTTCAACACGGTGCCCGTCCTGCAGGGCAGCACCCGCGACGAGAACCTCGGCGCCGTCTACGGCATGGAACTCGCCAAGCGGCAGGCCACCGGCGACCCGGCCGCCACCCTCGACGAGAACGACTGCCGCGCCCAGCTCGAAGCCACCTTCGGCGAGGACAAGGCGCGGGCGGTCGCGGCCGAGTATCCCGTCGCCGCCCACGGCGGCTCCCCCGCGCTCGCCCTCGGCGCGGCGCTCACCGACGCCGACCACGGGCGTGCCACGGTCACCACCGGGCAGGCCCTGTCCCGTCATGCGCCCACGTACACCTACGAGTTCGCCGACGAGCCCACGCCCTGGTACAGCGACCCGGCCTACACCGAGCCGTCGTTCCCCGCCGGCGCCATGCACACCTTCGACCTCCCCTGTCTCTTCGAGCTCTCCGCCCATCGGCCGCTCGACGTGCGGCAGCGGGCGCTGTCCGACGCGATGATCGACATCTGGACGGACTTCGCCCGCACCGGCAGGGCCCCGTGGAAGCCCACCACCACCTCCGCGCTCAACGCCCAAGCTCTCGCCTCGGGGCCGGGCGGCATCCGGCCCGTCGATTTCGCCAAGGAGCACCACGGCGCCTTCTGGAAGTCGCTCGGGTGACAGAGCAGGGTCAGGCAGCCGCCTGCGGGTGGGTGAGCCGGGCCAGGAGGTCGTCGAGGGCGACGAGGCCGGTCAGGCGACCGGTGTCGTCGTGGACCACGGCGAGCGAGGCCCGGCGGTGGCGGAGCTGTTCGATGGCCTGGCCCACCGTGTCGGTGGCCAGCAACTCCGGTACCGGGCGTGCCAGTTCACCCGCGGTGGTGGCGCGCCCCCGGCTGCGGGCGATGAGTGCGTCGCGGGCGTGCACGGAGCCGACGATCCGGTCCCCCGCCCGGACGAGAAGGCGGCTGCGGTCGCGCTCCGCCGCCGTGGCGAGGATCGCGTCGAGGTCCGCGTCCGCCGCGACGGAGGTGATCCGCGCCGCGGGCGTCTGGAGGTCGCCGACGGGCGTGAGCGGTTCGACCAGCGAGCTGGTGATCAGCTCCGAGTCGTCCTTGCTGATCAGGCCGAGCCGCTCGGACTCCACGACGAGGTGCGTGAGCTGCTCCCGGTTGTGCACCTCGGCGAGTTCGTCGCGCGGGGTGACCCGGCACATCCGCACCAGCGCGTTGCTGACCTTGTTGAGGACCCAGATCAGCGGGCGGACGACCTTGACCACTCCGCGGAACGGCGGGGCGAGGAGCATCGCCGAGCGCTCGGGGTGGGCGATCGCCCAGGACTTGGGCGCCATCTCGCCGACGACCATGTGCAGGAACACCACGACGATCATCGCGAAGGCGAAGGAGACGCCGTAGCTGAGTCCGCTGGGCAGGCCCCAGCTGTGCAGCAGCGGGTCCAGCTCGTGCGAGATCGCGGGCTTGGAGATCGAGCCGAGGCCCAGCGTGCAGATGGTGATGCCGAGCTGGGCGCCCGCGAGCATCAGCGACAGTTCGCGCATGCCGGCGAGCGCCGCCTTGGCGCCGCGGGCGCCGGAGGCGACCGCCTGTTCCATGCGGTGCCGCTTGGCCGCGACGAGCGCGAACTCGGCGGCCACGAAGAATCCGCTGCCGATCAGCAGGAGGAGCGTGATGAAGAGGGCCATCGGGAAGCTCATGAGCGCGGCTCCTCCTCGGTATCGGCTGCGGCGGTCTCGCGGGTCAGGTGGACGAGTTCGGGGACATGGCGGTCGAGGGTGCGGACGTCGATGACGGCGTGCTCGCCGTCGTCCGCCAGGTCGACCGTGATCCGGTCGCCGATCGCCGGGAAGCGGCCGAGGCGGTCCACGATCAGGCCCGCCACCGTGTCGTAGCCCTCCTCCTCGGGCAGCTCGACGCCCGTGGCCTCGGCGATCTCGTCGATCCGGCGCCCCGCGTCGACCACCCAGCCGGTGCCGTCCGGGTCCCGGACCGCAAGCTGCGTCTCGCGGTCGGTCTCGTCCGCGATGTCACCGACCAGCTCCTCGGCGATGTCCTCGTACGTGACGACGCCCGCGACGCCGCCGTGCTCGTCGAGGACGACCGCGAACTCGTCGTCGGCCTCCCGCATCCGGTCGACGGCGGCGGGGAGCTGGAGCGTGTCCGGCAGCAGGAGGGGACGGCGGGCCAGGGCTCCGGCCGTGGTGCTCTCGTAAGCGGACTGCTGGAGCCGCGTCAGGTCGCGCACACCGAGGACGCCCGTGACGTCGTCGGGGTGGTCGCCCATGACCGGGTAGTTCGAGTGGCCGTGCTTGGCGATCAGCTCGATCGCGTCGGCGGCCGTGGCCTCCTTGCGGACGAAGATCGCGTCGGCGCGCGGCACCATCACCTGGTCCAGGGTCCGCTCGTTGAACTCCAGGGCGTGGTCGAGGAGCGTGGCGGTCTCGCGGGGCAGCTCGCCCTGCTGATGGGACTCGCCGATGAGGTGGCTGAGCTCCTCCAGGGTGGCGCCGTGGTGCAGTTCCTCGACGGGTTCGATGCCGACCTTGCGCAGCAGTTTGTTCGCGGCACTGTCGAAGAGGTGCACGACGGGGCCGACGACCTTCAGATAGCCGAGCGTGGACCCGGCGAGGGACTTCGCCAGGCGTTCGGGGACGGCGAGCGCGAGGTTCTTCGGCGCCAGCTCGCCGAGGACCATCTGCACGACCGTGGCAAGGACGAACGCCAGGACCACCGAGATGCCGGTCACCGCGGCGTCCGGGATGCCGATCCCTTCCAGGGCCGGGCGCAGCAGCGTCGACACGGACGGTTCGGCGAGGAAGCCGACGACCAGGCCGGTGACCGTGATGCCGAGCTGGGCGCCGGACAGCATGAAGGACAGCCGCTCGAGGACCTTGAGGGCCTTGGCGGCCCGCCTGTCGCCCGCCTCGGCGTCGCGGGCCAGCGCGAGCCGGTCCGCCGCGACGTACGCGAATTCCTGGGCCACGAAGTAGCCGGTCCCCGCGGTCAGCACAAGGACCGCGAGGAGGCCGAGCACGGCACTCAGCATGTGCCACCACCTCGCCGCGTGCCGTGCTCACCGTTCATGGGGCGGGGTGGTCGGGGACTGTGCCCCGCTGGGTCCGTCGGTCTGGCGGACAACCGGCTGCTCCTTCGCACTGTACTTTCTCTTTTTGCTTTCTCTTTGCCTTCACTGCGACAACGCCCGGCCCGGCGCCGTTGTTCCCGACCACTCTCCGTCGGGCCCGTACGCGGCGCCACCGCACCTCCCATCGGGTCCCCGGGGCCGAGCAGGGATGATGGACTGGCCCGCACGCCCAGCCACCAGGAGGAGCCGGTGACGACGTCCCGCCACAGCACCCCACGACGCGCCCAGGGTGAGCTGGAGGCCCAGGTCCTTGCCGCGTTGCGCACGGCCGATGCCCCGGTGAGCGCCGGCTGGGTGCGCGACCGGATGGACGGCGGCCTCGCGTACACCACCGTGGTGACGATCCTGGCCCGCCTGCAGGCCAAGGACGCGGTCACCCGGCGCCGCGAGGGACGCTCGTTCGTGTGGACTCCCGTGGCCGACGAGGCCGGGCTCGCCGCGTTCAAGATGCGCAAGGTGCTGGACGGCGAGGCGGACCGGGAGGCCGTCCTGGCCAGCTTCGTCACCTCGCTGCCCGAGGGCGACGAGCAACTGCTGCGGGACCTGCTGCGGCGCGCGGAGGCGGACGGTGCGGCGGACGAGGGCGCGGCGGCCGGCGACGAGGAAGGCACGGGCTGAGCCGTGGGCATCTTCGTCTTCCTGCCCCTCGTGCTGCCGCTGACGGCCTGGCCGGTGGCCCGGCTAGCCACGCACCGGCTGCATCCGCGCACCGCGACCCGGCTCCTGACCTGCGTGGCCGCCGTGATGGCGGTGTGCAGCACGGTGTGCCTCGCCCTGCTGATGGTCGTCGGCACCGCACAGCTGCCGGGCAATCCACTGCCGGACGGCTGGTCGGACCCCGAGGTGCGGGCCGCCGTGCCGCAGGACGAGATCGCGGGCAAGGCGGCCATCCCGGCGCTGATCGCCGTCCTCGCCGCCTGCGCCCGCACGCTCTGGCGCCACTTCACGCTGCGCCGCCGCGCCCACGCCGCGCTCACGGGACTGCCCGCCACACAGGTCGCGGTGCTGCCGGACCCGCAGGCGTACGCCTACGCCCTGCCCGGTGGTGGTCGCGGCCGGGTCGTCGTCAGCACCGCGCTGCTCGACCGGCTCGCGCCCGCGGAGCGGCGGGCCCTGTTCGCCCACGAGCGGGCCCATCTGACGGCCCGCCACCACCGCCTGCTGCTCACCGTGCGCCTGGCCGCCCGCGCCAACCCGTTCCTGCGCCCACTGAGTTCGGCCGTCGCGTACACGGCCGAGCGGTGGGCCGACGAAGAGGCGGCCGCGCTGGTCGGCAACCGCAAGGTGGTCGCGCGCGCCATCGGCAAGGCGGCCCTGTCGCCCGGCGGGGCGCGCGAGCCGCTCTTCGCGGCGTTCGCCGCTCCCGGCCCGCTTCCCCGCCGCGTCGCCGCGCTGCTCGCGCCGCCGCCCGGTGGACAGGGCCGGGCCACGGCGTTCACGTCCGTAGGGCTCGCCACGTGGACGGCGGGATTCGGCACGGCGGCCTCCGCCATGTCGTCCGCCAACTCCGCGCTCACCCTGGCGGCCACGCTGCACGCGGCGACCCCGCTCTGACAGGCTCATCGACCCGGCTGAACTAGAGGTCGAACTCGGTCGGGGCCAGGCCGAGCATCTGGCACGCCTCGCGCACAACACCCCGCTCGGTCTGGTCGAAGTCGCCGTCCGCGCCGCCGATGACGATGCCGATCTGGATCACGGCGCGCGCCTCGGCCTCCTTCTTCTTCGCCTTGGCGACCTCCTGCAACACGCTGACCTTGCCGAAGTCGAAGTCGGCCGTCAGCTTGTCGAGGTTGGCCTCGAAGCGCTTCTGGAGGTCCGTGGCGTCGAAGTTCTGGAGCACCTCGTTACTCATGATGAGCTGCGCGACGCGGCGCCGCTCCGAGGCGTCGATGGTGCCGTCGGCGGCCGCGACCAGCGCGCACATGGCCATGGAGGCGTCCCGGAAGGCCCCGGACTTCAGGTCGTTCTTCTTCGCCACCAACTGCGTCTGCATGGTCGACGCGGATTCCTTGATGCGGTCCCACAGGGCCACGGGTGCTCCTCAGATCGTGAACTCGTACGGCGCTGTTCGCGCGCTCATACTTCTACAGCACTGTAGAAACTGGCGAAACACCGGGAAAGTTCCGCCCCACCCCTATACTTCTACACGCCTGTAGAACATGTCCTGCGCTCACAAGGGAGTTCACCCCTCGATGGTGTTCAAACGACTGCTCGGCTCGCTCGGCGTGGGCGGGCCCACCGTCGACACGGTCCTGCCCGACTGGACCACCGCCCCCGGCGGCACCGTCTCCGGACAGGTCCACCTCAAGGGCGGCAGCGGCGACTTCGAGATCGAGCACATCACCCTGGAACTCGTCGCCCACGTCGAGGCGGAGCACGACGAGGGCGAGAGCCACGGCACCGTGGCGTTCGACCGGTTCGTGGTCGGCGGCGGCTTCCGGCTCGTCGCGGGCGCCGAGCACAGCGTGCCGTTCACGGTGACGCTGCCGTGGGAGACGCCGATCACCGAGCTGTACGGTCAGGCGCTCGGCATCGCCCTCGGCGTACGCACCGAACTCTCGGTCGCCGGCGCCAAGGACAAGGGCGACCTCGACCGGCTCGCCGTCGGACCGCTGCCCGTACAGGAGGCGATCCTCGAGGCGTTCGGGCAGCTCGGCTTCGGCTTCACGTCCGCGGACCTGGAGTACGGCCACATCGGCGGCACCGGGCAGCGGCTCCCCTTCTACCAGGAGATCGAGCTGGCGCCCTCGCCGCAGTACGCGCACGCCGTCAAGGAGATCGAACTGACCTTCCTCGCCACGCCTGGCGGCATGGAGGTGGTCCTCGAAGCCGACAAGCGCGGCGGCCCCCTCTCCGACGGCCACGACGCGCTCACCCGCTTCACCGTGGCGCACGAGGACGCCGGACGCCAGGACTGGAACGCGGTCGTCGACGGCTGGGTGCGGGAGCTGGTCGAGCACCACTCCGGCCACGGGGCGGGAACCTCGTACGGGCATGATGGCGGGCACCGCTCCGGGCCCGGTGTGGGAACGGCCGTGGCGGTCGGCGCGGCCGGGCTCGCGGTCGGTGTGGTGGGCGGCATGGTGGCCGCCGAAGTCGTCGACGAGGTCGGGGACTTCTTCGAGGGCGATGACCAAGGCGACGACGAGGGCGGCGAGGACTGACCATGTTCGGACTCAGCGAGATCGCCATCGTGCTGATCGTGATCGCGGTCGTGATCGGCGTGAAGAAACTGCCGGAGCTGACCCGCAGCGCGGGCAAGTCGGCCCGCATCCTCAAGGCCGAGGCGCGCGCCCTGAAGGAACAGGACGACGAACACCAAGCACCTCCGCGCGTCATCCGGGGCGAGACGGTGACCCCGCCCCCGCGAGAGCCGGGGCAGGAGTCACCGAAGGCGTAACCCCTCGCCTCAGGGCGTCGGTTGCAGCTTCTCGAAGAAGAACTCGTGCTTCAGGTACGACGTGTCGTACTCGTGGCCCGGATACGGCGGGAGCAGTTGCGCGGCCTGGAAGAGCCGCCAGCCGTCGAGAAGGGCTTCGAGGCCCGTCTCGTACGGCGGTTCGTCGCTGTCGCCGGTGGTGTGGTCGGTGGTCCCGGTGCCGTCGTAGCGGGCCCAGCCGACCACCTTCGCGTCGAGCGCCGAGTTGGCGAGGTAGAGGACGAGTACCTGCTGTCTCATGCGTGGCTCCCGAGGGTGGGTCGGTTGGAGACCCGGGTCACCCAGTGGTCCAGGTCGAAGGTGTCGTCGCCGGTCAGGGCGCGCCACAGCCGGATCCGGTTGTGGATCTCCAGGCGGCCGGTGGCGGGCTCGTACCAGGGGAAGACGTGGCGGAGTTCGTCGCCGACCGCCGGGTCGTCGAGGTCGGTGGTGTCCCACAGGCGCACCTGGGGCACGGTCGGATTGAACCGGATCTTGAACATGTAGCGCCGGATGTCACTGTCGTTGCGGCGTCCGCCGTGCCAGATGCCGTGGTGCATCAGGAGGACGGTGCCGGCCGGGCAGGTCAGCCGGTTCTGGCCGCGGAGGTTCTGGTAGCGCCCTGTGTCGGTCTCGTTGGTGTGCCGCAGATGGCTGCCCGGCACGCTCAGGGTGCCGCCCATGTCGAGGGTGACGTCCTGCGGGTAGTACATGAGCTGGACGTCGAAGGCGTCGGGGCGCACATCGATGATCGCGTCGCCGTGCAGCGGCTGCGCGGTGCCCTCGCGGGCCTCGCGCACATGCACGGCGTGGTGGTCGACCTCCGGGTCCGGACCGACGAGGCTCTTCAACGCACCTGCCACCACGGGCAGTTCGAGGAGCCGGCGGGCGAAGGAGCCGTCCGGGTAGGCCTTCGGGACGGGGGTGCCGTACGGCGCGGCGGGGATTCCGGCCTCGAAGACGTCGACGGCCTGTCGGTTCAACTCCGGTGGCACGACCGCGTCGAGGCGGAGCGAACCGTGGGCGACGAAGCGCGCCATCTGTACGGAGCTCAGCAGCTGCTCACTGGTTGGCATGAGGCAAACGTAGACAGCCGATGCCCCCGCGTCGTGGGCTGTATCGGGCCTCTACTGGTAATTTCCCGGCATGACCGAGAGCGTCGCCCTGCCGCTGGACCAGCCGCCCCACGTGGTCAGCGCGGGCGTCGGCATCCACGGCGGGCAGGGCCTTCACGAGTCCTTCCGGCTGCCCGACCTGTGGCAGCTGCACCTCTACAGTTACGCGGGCGAGCTGACGGTCGACGGGCACCGCCACCCGATCAGGCCGGGACACATCAGCCTGATCCGGCCGGACACCGAGGCACACTTCCGGTACGCGTCGCGGCGCAGCGAGCATCTGTACGCGCACTTCCGGCTGCCGGGCCGGGATCCGCGGGCGCTGCGCCGGGTGCCGGTGATGCAGGACGCCGGGGCGCAGGCGGCGCTGCTCGGTACGTTGCTCGGGAGCGCCGTGGCGGCCATGCCGACGGCGCGGGCGCGGGCCTCCGCCGAGGTGTGGACGGTGCTGTGGCACACCACCCAACTGGGCCCGCCGGAACGGGCAGGGCGCCCCCATCCGGCGCTCGCGGCGGCGACGGAGTACATCGAGAGGTCGCTCGCGACACCCCTCACGGTGCCGGGGATCGCCGCGGCGGCGGGTGTCTCCCCCGGTCATCTGACGCGACTGTTCCGCGCCGACACGGGAGACACCGTGGTGGCCTGGATCCGCAGGCGCCGGATGGAGCGCGCCCGACACCTGCTGCAGTCCTCCACGCTCGCGATCACCGCGGTCGCGGCCACGGTGGGCATCCCGGACCTGCAAGCGTTCAACAAGGCGTGCCGCAGGGAGCTCGGCGCGTCCCCGCGGGAGGTGCGGGGGCGGCGCCGAGCGGGGTGATCGCCGCGTCGAACCTCCCTATACGGGCGAGGTGTCGGCGTCCGGCAGCCAGGGACTCGGGTCCCAGCCGAAGGACTCGGCCCAGGTGTCGAGCGCCGCGCCGAGCGAGGCGGTGAGCCCCGGTTCGCTCCCGCGCAGATCGGTCGTCTCGGCGGGGTCGGCCTCCAGGTCGACCAGTATCTCGTCGAGGACGAACGGGCCGCCGAGGGCCTCGCGCGGGGAACGAACGAGCTTGTACCGGCCCCGGCGGGCCGCGAGTTGGGGACCGTACTCCCAGAACAGCTCGCGCTCGCCGTCGCCCGGTCCGCCCGCCCACCCCGGGACCACCCCGTCGATGTCGTCCGGCACGGTGACACCCGCCGCGCCGAGCAGCGCGGGCAGCAGGTCCATCATCAGGCCGGGCTCGGCGATCTCCTGGCCGGAGTCGGCGACGCCCGGCCAGCGCACGATGGTGGGCTCGCGGATGCCGCCCTCGAACAGCGAGCCCTTCGCCCCGCGGAAGCCGCCGGTGGAGCCGCCCTGGTAGTCGATCTCCTCGCCGTTCAGCCAGTTGCGGGTCTCGGTGGACGGGCCGTTGTCGGAGGAGAAGAACACGATGGTGTTCTCCCGCCGGCCCGCCGCGTCGACGGCGGCCAGGATGTGGCCGACGCCGTCGTCGAGCGCGGAGACCATCGCGGCCATGATGCGGCGTTCTGGGTCGAGATCGGGGAAGCGGTCGACGTATTCACGCGGGGCGTGCATCGGATAGTGCGGGGCGTTGAACGGCACGTAGCAGAGGTACGGGGTGTCCCGCTGCCCTGCCGTCTCCGTGATGAAGTCCGCGGCTCGCTCCGCGATGACCTCGGTGAGGTAGCGGCCGTTGTCGTAGATCTCCTCGCCGTCCTGCCACAGGTCGTGGACCGGGTTGCCCGGGCCCCAGTAGAAGATGTGCGAGTAGTAGTCGACGCATCCGGCGAGGAATCCGGTGTGCGTGTCGAAGCCGCGGTCCAGCGGGCCGTAGCCGGTCGCGGTGCCCAGGTGCCACTTGCCGAAGATGCCGGTGCGGTAGCCCTCGTCGTGCAACCGGGAGGCGAGGGTGGGCTGTTCGGGAAGGCCCAGGGTGCCGCGCTTGCCCCCGAGGATCTCCTGGACCCCGGCGCGCACCGGATACTTCCCGGTGAGCAGCGCGGCGCGGGACGGCGAGCAGACCGGGGAGTTGGAGTACCAGTGCGTCAATCGGGCGCCGTCGGCGGCCAGTTGGTCGAGGTGCGGGGTGCGGATGTCCTCGGACCCGAAGCAGCCGACGTCGCCGAAGCCGAGGTCGTCGGCGTAGATGACGACGATGTCGGGCCGGTCGGGGGTGCGGGAGGTGGTCATGCGGTGGCCTCCGGGACGACCGTGTTCACGGCCTGGTAGACGGCGCGCGGCCCGTCCACGGGCACGCGGTGCAGTTCGGTGATGCCGCGCGCCGCCAGTGCGGCCGGGTCGGTGGCGGACGACAGGACGAGCGTGGGCCGGGCGCCGGTGCTCGCGAGCCGCATCCACGCGTCGAAGACGGCTCCCCCGGGCCCGAGGGATCCACGTGCCACCGGTGTGTCCTCGTCATCGACGTCGATCACGACGGCCGCCGGGCGCTCGGGTACGGCCGGGGGCGAGTTCCGCAGGTCGGCGACGACCTCCGCGAAGCGGCGACCGGTCGGCTTCGGGCGGCGCCGGGAGTCGACCAGGCCGAGCGTGTACTCGAGTTCGGGGAAGTCGCCGAAGCGGCGCGGCACGTCGTGCGAGCACCACCAGGTGACACCCCACAGGTTCGCGGTCGTGGCGGCGGAGCGGACGGTGGCCTCCAGGAAGCCGGGGGCCTCGTCGGCGGTCATGCAGTTGAGGGGCGCTCCCACTTCCTGGAGCCAGATCGGCCGGTCCCGGTCGGTGGCGAAGGCGCGGGACAGCTCGATCAGGTACTCGGCGTGGTGGTCGGTCTCGAAGGAGCGGCCGCCGTAGCGCTGCGCGGTGCCGTTGAACACCCAGGAGTGGATCGAGGTGAGGGCGCCGGCGCGGGCGGCGTGGGCCGGGGTGAAGGGGTGGCCGTCGAGATACCAGACGGCGTCGTAGGCGCTGTGCAGGTGTTCCTTGCCGGGGGCGGCCGCCTTGGCGGCGTCGAGGAGGGTGTCGAGCCAGGAGGTGACCTGGCGGGCGTCGGCGCGCATGGGGCTCGGGTGCGGGTCGCCGGAGAACTGGTTGAGTTCGTTGCCGAGGGTCAGGCCGAGGAAGTTCGGCCGGTCGGCGAGCGCTTCGGCGAGGCTGCGCACGAGCAGTGCCTGGCCCTCGATGGCGTCCGGGTCGGTGAACATGTTGCGGCGGTGCCAGGTGTCGAGCCAGGCGGGCACGAAGTCGAAGCTGGACAGGTGTCCCTGGAGCGCGTCGACGGATGCGTCGAGGCCGAACTCGGCCGCCGCGCCGACCACGGCACGGACGTCCTCGACGGCCTGCGGGCGCACCCAGGTGCGGTTGGGCTGGAGCTGCGGCCACAGCGGCATCAGGCGCACATGGTCGAGGCCGAGTCCGGCCAGTCCCTCGAAGTCGCGGCGCACCTCGTCGAGGTCGAGCTGCATCCAGGAGAACATCCACGTCTGGGACGGGGTGTAGTTGGCGCCGAAGCGCAGGCCGCGGCGCGCGTGGTGGCTCATCGTGCGGGGTTCCTTCGGGTCAAGTGGGGGGTGGTGCCGGTTCAGAGGCGGCCGAGTGCGGCGGCCCGTTCCGCGGGGCCGGGACGCTCGTACGGGGCGTCGCCGAGCTCCTCCTGCACGCGGGCCAGTTCGCGCGTCAACTGCTCGCGGATCTCCCGGTGTTCGGGGTCGTGGTAGACGGAGCGCAGCTCGTGCGGGTCGGTCACCAGGTCGAACAGCTCCCACTCCGGCGGGTACGTGACGTTGTTGGTGTTGGGCAGGCCGAGGCCGTCCGCGTAGTAGTGGATGAGCTTGTGGCGCTCGGTACGGATGCCGTAGTGCGCCCACACGTGGTGCATGTGGTCGTCGTGCTCGTAGAAGCGGTAGTAGAACGTCTCGCGGCGCTCCGCCCGCGGGTCGCCGGTCAGCAGTGGCAGCAGGCTCATGCCCTGCATACGCGGGTGGGCGGGGACTCCGGCCGCGTCGAGGATGGTCTGCGCGAGGTCGACGTTGGCGACGAGGGCGTCGCTGCTCTGCCCGGCCGGCACCTTGCGCGGGTAGCTCATCACCAGCGGGATGCGCAGGGAGGGTTCGTACATGAACCTCTTGTCGAACCAGCCGTGTTCACCGAGGAAGAAGCCGTGGTCGGCGGTGTAGACGGTGAGGGTGTCGTCCTGTTCGCCGCGTGCCTCGACGTGGTCGGTGAGGCGGCCCACGTTCTCGTCGATGGCGGCCACGCAGCGCAGGTAGTCGGCGAGGTAGCGCTGGTACTTCCAGCGGCCCATCGCCTCGTAGTCCAGGCCCTCGGGCGGGTCCTCCTTGAGGTCGACGTCGGCGAGGTCGTCGGCGATGCGCATCGTCGCGCGGTGGGCCGGTGTCGCACGGCCGCGGTAGTCGTCGTCGAAGGTCTCCGGGAGCGGGATCGGCTCGGTGAACAGGTCCTTGTGGCGCTCGTGCGGGATCCATGGGCGGTGCGGGGCCTTGTGCCACACGAGGGCGCACCAGGGCTGGTCGGCGGGCTGCTCGTCGAGCCAGGCCGTGGCCCGGTCGGTGAGGATGTCGGTGACGTAGCCCTCGCGCTGCACCTTGCCGTCGGCGGTCAGGAACACCGGGTCGTGGTAGGTGCCCTGGTCGTCGAGGATCTCCCAGTGGTCGAAGCCCTGCGGGTCGTGGCCCTCGCCGTGGCCGAGGTGCCATTTGCCGAACATGGCGGTGCGGTAGCCGGCCGCCTTGAGTTCGGAGACGAAGGTGGGCTGGCTCGCGTCGATGGGGGTGGCGAGCGTGGTGACGCCGTTGACGTGGCTGTACGTGCCGGTGAGGACGGCGGCGCGGGCCGGGGTGCACAGCGAGTTGTGGACCAGGGCCCGGTCGAAGCGCATACCCGCGAAGGCGATCTTGTCGATGTTCGGGGTGGTGTTCATCCGGGAGCCGTAGGCGCTGATGGCCGGTGCGGCGTGGTCGTCGGTGAGGACGAGGAGGATGTTGGGCCTGCGCGGCACTGCGTCAACTCCTGTTCGTGGTACGGATGCGTGCTGCGGATGTCATCCCTTGACCGCTCCCTCGCCCACGCCCCGGAAGAAGTACCGCTGGAGCGCGAAGAAGAAGACCACCAGCGGGAGGATCGCGATGACCGTGCCGGCGGCGATGATGCGGGGGTCCTTGACGAAGGTGCCCTGGAGGTAGTTCAGGCCGACGGTGAGCGTGTACTGGCTCTGGTCGGAGAGCACGATCAGCGGCCACAGGAAGTTGTCCCACGAGCCGACGAACGCGAAGATCGCGACGACGGCGATGGTGCCGCGCACCGACGGGACGGCGATGCGCCGGAAGCGCTGCCACGCGTTCGCCCCGTCGATGATCCCGGCCTCCTCCAGCTCGTTCGGGATGCCGGACATCGCGTTGCGCATGAGGAGGACGTTGAGTGCGCCGACCGCGGACGGAAGGATCACGCCGAGCAGCGAGTTGTTGATGCCCATGGACAGGGCGAGCATGTACTTCGCGATGAGCACGACCTCGCCGGGCACCAGCATCGCGGTCAGGAAGACGGCGAAGGCCAGCTTCTTGCCCCGGAAGTCCATCTTCGCGAGGGCATAGCCCGCACACGTGGCACCGATGACGTTGGTGCACACCACGGCCACCGCGACGAGCAGCGAGTTCATCGCGTAGTGCCAGATCGGGACGATGTCGGCGACCTTGGAGTACGCGCCGAGGGTGGGCTTCTCCGGCAGCAGCTGCGGGGGCGAGGAGTAGATGTCCACGCCGTTGCCCTTGAGGGAGGTGGACACCTGCCACAGCAGCGGGCCGACGCAGAGGATCGCCACGGCCGTCAGTGCCGCGTAGCGCGCGGCGTGGCCCGTCAGGCGGCGCCTGCGGGCGCGGCGGTGGGCGGGGCTCGGGGCGAGGGGCGCGTGGGTGGCGGTCACTTCTCGTTCTCCCGGGTCTGCATCCTGAGGACGGCGATCATCAGGCCGATGGTGATGACGAAGACGACGAGGGAGAGCGCGGAGGCGTAGCCGACCTCGGCGTCGAGTCCCGTGCCGACCCGCTGGATCAGCATGATGATCGTCATCGCGGAGCCGCCGGGTCCCGCGGTGTTGCCCGACAGGACGTAGATCTCGGTGAACACCCGGAAGGCGGCGACCGAGGACAGCGCCGCGATCAGCACCATCGTGTTGCGCACCCCGGGGACGGTGACCGAGACGAAGCGGCGCCACCATCCCGCGCCGTCCATGGCGGCGGCGTCGTACAGGTCCTTGCTGACGTTGGTCAGGGCGGCGAGGTAGATGACCATGTACCAGCCGAGGCCCGTCCAGATGGTGACGAACATGGCGCTGCCCATCAGCAGCCATCGCTCGGTCAGGAACGGGACGGGTTCGGTGATGACACCGAGCGCCTTGAGCGTCTGGTTGACCAGGCCCTGGCTGTCGAGCATCCAGGACCACATGATGCCGACGGCGACGGTCGAGGACACCACCGGGATGTAGTACGCGGTCCGGAAGAACCCGGCGCCCGGCAGCCTGGTGTGCACCAGCATGGCGAGCAGCAGGGGCAGGAACACCATGCAGGGCACGACGATCACCATGTACAGCGCGGAGTTCTGCAGCGCCGTCCAGAACCGGTCGTCGTGGATCATGCGGGTGAAGTTGTCGAGCCCGACGAACGCGCCGCCCTTGAGGCGGGTGGCGTCGGTGAAGGCCAGCACGATGGTGTTGAGGAACGGGAAGACCGTGAAGATCCCCTCGCTGAGCAGTGCGACGGCGAGGAACAGCCAGGGGGTGAGCCTGCCGTGCCGGGCCGCGTGCCCGGCCGGCGCCGCCCGGCCCCGGCCCCGGCCCTGGTCCGCGGTGCGCTCCTGCGGCGCGCGGCGGGCGGCATCCAACGTCTTGGTGGGGGTGGTCACTTCTCGGCCCGGGCCGACTTGTTGGCGAAGGCGACGGCGTCGTCGAGGGCCTTCTTGACCGGCTTCTTGCCGCTCACGGCGAGGGCGATCTGCTCGCGCAGGTCGGTCTTCTGGGCCTCCGAGGTGCCGGGCCAGGTGTACTCGACGGCCTTGTCGAGCTGGTCGGCGGAGAGGACGCGGACCTTGGCGGCGTCGCTCCCGTCGTCGGTGTGGAAGTACTTCGCGTCGGCGCCGTCGCTGCCGGAGGGGAACACATCGGCCTTCTTGGCGAAGGCCATCTGGTTCTCGGCGTTGGTGACGAAGCGGGCGAAGGCGATGGCCGTCGCGGAGTTCTTGGTGTGCGCGGAGACACCCACCGACTGGATGTACATGCCGGGCGCGTCGTTGGTGATCTGCGGCCGGTAGGCAAGGTTCTTGTAGACGCTCGGGGCGTTCTTCTTGAGGTCCTGCACGGTGTACGAGCTTCCTCCGATGGAGGCGAGGCGTCCGGCCTGGAAGTTCTTGCCCTCGTTGACGTAGTCCTGGCTGAGGGCCTCCGGGACGATCGCTCCGGCCTTGTACAGCTCCACGTACTTCTTGATGAACGCGACGCCCTCGGGGCTGTTGAAGACGTACTTGGTCTGGGCGTCGTTCATGACCTTGATGCCGTACTTGGCCATCATGTCGGTGCCGGGCAGCTGGCCGATCATGGCGTACTGCTTCTTCGACTTCTTGGCCATCTCCATGGCCTGGTCGAAGTACTCGTCGTACGTCGTCGGGAGCTTCTTGGTGTCCATCCCGGCCTTCTTGAACAGGCCGGTGTTGTAGAGCGTCGGGCCGGTGTTGAGGTACCAGGGGTAGGCGAAGTGCCCGCCCGCGTCCTTCCAGTCGTTGCTCTTCCACGCGCCGGCCAGGTAGTCCTTGCTCGCGCCGGGGTCGGCCTCGTCGAGATTGAGCAGGAGCTTGGCCTTGGCGAGCGGGGCGGCGGTGCTGCGGTCGAGGTTGATGACGTCGGGGAGGGTGTCACCTGCGGCGTCGGCGGAGAGTTTGTCGGCGTATCCCTCGGCGGGCTGGTCGATCCACTTGACCTTCGTGCCGGGGTGCTTCTTCTCGAAGGCGGCGACGAGATCCTCGAAGTAGTCCTTGAAGCCGGCCTTGAGGTTCCACGTCTGGAAGCTGATGGAGCCGCTGATCTTCCCCTTGGCCGCGCCCTGGGCCTTGCCGTCCTCGGCTCCACCGCCTCCGCCCACGCCGCAGCCGGTGAGCACCAGGGACGCCGTGACACCTGTGGTCAGGGCCAGTCGCCGGACGTATCTCATCGTCATCTCTCCATCTCCGGAACAGCTGTGCTGAGGGAACGTGCAGTTGATGGGGCACGCGGTTGACGTGACGTGCTGTGAAGTCCGCCCGGACCCGGGCCAGTTCGGCCAACGGTGGCTCGAAAGGAAAACTAAGGCGCTTTAGCTAGGGGGTCAACAGGCTGCGAAGGAATCGGGCGGACCGAATCCGGGCGAGGGCTCCGACTACCCGAAGGACAGCTCCACGGCCGCCGAATCGGCCACCGTGGCACGCCCGTTGGGGGCGACCGGGATGCAGTAGCAGTCCGCGGTGACCCGGCCGAGCCAGATCATGTCGTCCGTGCTGTGCGCGGTGCGGCGGCGTCCGCGGCCTCCAGGCGTTCTCGGGTGGGGCGCAGGACGGCCACCACCGGGCGTCCGGTGACGAGTCGGCCGTCCTCGACGAAACCCTCCTCCCGTCCGGTCAGCGCCCGGATCAGGTGTCCGCGCCAGGTGTGCAGCAGGTCCTGCGCCGCCGGGTCGTCCACCAGGTTGTGCTGTTCGTGCGGGTCGGTGGCGAGGTCGAAGAGCTGCTCGTGGCCTTCGCCCGACATCCACAGGTACTTGGTGCGTCCGTCGGTCACCCACTGCAGGGACTGGTCGAGCAGGACGTGCTCGCCGTGCAGCACCGGTCGCCAGTCCTCCGGCTCTTCGCCGCGCAGCAGCGGTGCGAGGCTGCGTCCGTCGCAGGCGTCGGGGACGGGAAGCCCGGCCAGGTCGAGGAGGGTCGGCATGACGTCGCGCAGCTCGACCACCTCGTCGGCGACGTTCCCGGCGGCGTACCCGTCGGGCAGTGCGCCGAACAGCAGGGGGACGCGGGCCGAGCCCTCGTAGCCGTATCCCTTGCGCAGCAGGTGGTGTTCGCCGAGCATCTCGCCGTGGTCCGACGCGAACGCGATGACCGTGTCGTCGCGCAGGCCGAAGTCCTCCAGGGCCGTGCGGATCCGGTGGATCTGGAGGTCGATGTGGGCCATGTGTCCGTAGTAGCCGGCCCGCGCGCGGTGCAGGGTCCTGGCGTCCGTCCGGCCGGCGAAGGCCTCGTGGTCGCCGTCCTTGCGGTGCGCGGCGAAGTCGTCCGCCCAGTCCCCCACCACCGGTTCGTACGACGGGAGTTGGAGGTACTCGTCGAAGGCCCACTGCGGCGGATCGTACGGCGGGTGCGGTCGGTGGAAGGACAGGTACAGGAAGAACGGCCGTGAGGGGTCGCGCCGGTACAGCCACTCGGTGGTCTGGGAGGCGATCCAGTTCGTCGGGTGGAGGTGTTCCGGCTTGTCCCAGGGGCGGGCGACGACGGAGTTGCAGCCCGCGCCGTGATCGCCGTACTCGGCGTCGGGGCTCATGCCGGGCTGGCGGCGCAGCCAGGGCACGTAGTCGTCGAAGAAGGCGAAGTCGCGGCGGTGCTCGCGGCGGGCGTGGTGCAGGAAGCCGTCGTGCAGGATCACGTCGTCGAACCCGGCGCGGGCCCGCTCGGGCCATACGTGCATCTTGCCGATGGCCTGCGTCTGGTAGCCGCCGCGCCGCAGCTCGTCCGCGAGGGTGACCGGGTGGGCGGTCTCGAAGGGCACTCCCTCGACGTATCCGACGCGGCCGTGGCGCTCCTGGGACTGGCCGGTGAACAGGGCGGCGCGGGCGGGGATGCAGGTGGGGGTGGCGGAGTAGGCGGAGGTGAAGCGGGTGCCGGAGGCGGCGAGCTGGTCGAGGTGCGGGGTGCGTACGTGGGGGTGTCCCGCGGCGGAGAGGCAGTCGCCGCGCCACTGGTCGACGCAGATGAGGACGATGTTCGGTGCGGACACGGGCGTCGCCTTTCTCGCGTACTTCTCACGTGGCCTGCTCGGCCGGTCTCCTCACGCGGCCTGCTCGGTGTTCTCAGGTGGCCCGCCCGTCCGCCGGGGTGCGGCCGCAGCGGGAGCTGGTGCGCTCGATGAGTTCGGGGACGCTCTCCACGGTGTCGGCGGTGGCGTCGTCGGTGCCGTCGAGGATGGCGATGAGGCGGGTGGCGACGTCGGAGCCGAACGCGAAGGCGTCGCGGCTCAGGGCGGTGAGCGGCGGCTCCATGGCGCTGGCGATGGGGGTGTCCTCCCAGACGACGACGCACACGTCGGCGGGTGTCGCGAGCCCGAGCCGGCGGATCTCGCCGACCCCGGCGACGGCGAGGATCTCGTTGTCGTAGACGAGCGCGGTGGGCCGGTCCTCGGAGGACAGGAGCAGGCGGGTCGCCTTCGCGGCCGACGACGAGGAGAAGTCGGTGGACATCACCATGTGCCCGGACATCCCGAGCGCCCGTGCGCCGCTGTGGAAGGCGTCGACGCGGCGGGCGATGTGCAGCATCTCGCCCTCACCGCACACGTAGGCGATGGAGTCGTGCCCCGTCTCGTGCAGGTGCGTGACGATGCGGCGCATCGGCTCCCGGTCGTCGATGGCGACGGCGGGCAGCCTGCGGCGCGGGTCGGGGCCGCCGGCGATCAGGGCGGGCAGCCCGAGGTCGGCGAGCGCGTCGGGCCGCGGGTCGTCGACGCGCAGGTCGACGAGGACGACGGCGTCGACCCGGCCCGCGACCTGCCACATCCGGTACGTCTCGATCTCCGCCTCGACGGAGTCGACGACCTGCAGCAGCAGCGCCTGCCGCCGTTCGCTGAGCACGCTTTGCAGGCCCGTCATGAACCGCAGGAAGAACGACTCGGAGCCGACGTCCCGCGCGCTGCGGGCGATGACCAGGCCGACGGTCCCCGACCTGGCGCCGGTGAGCACCTTGGCGGCGTGGTGCGGAACCCAGCCGTGTTCGTCGGCCACGGCAAGAATGCGCCGCCGCGTCTCGTCCGACACACCGGGCTTGCCGTTGAGCGCGAACGAGGCCGCCGTCTCGGACACCCCGGCGAGCTTGGCGATGTCGCGCAGGGTCAGGCGGCGCGGGCGTGCGGGCATGGAGCTCCGTTCCGGGTGACGAGGGCGGGGCCCGTCCGGTCGGATCCCAACCAGCCCCCTGGGTGCGGCCCTTGGGCGGGACCTGGGCGCGCCGCGACTTTAGCGCTTTAGTCGGGCGCGGGGGAAGACCGCGTCACGGTCGCCCGCCGAACTCCCAGTTGTGCACCTCGATGTCGGCGTACCGCTCCTGGGCGAGAACGGTGCGGGCCGCGTCCGCGTCCGGCGCACGCAGGAGCGCCGCCGTGCCCAGCCAGGCGGTGCCGTCGTCGGACAACAGCGGCCCGTAAGCGATCAGTTCGTGTGCGCCAGAGGGTTCGTCGCGGTCGAGGTCGGCGGCAGAGTGGTCTCCGAGGCCGAGCACGAGGTACCGGTTGCCTCCGGTGCGGCCGCCGGGGAAGTCCCACATGGTGCGCCCCAGCGCATTGCGCCACCGTCTCAGCAGCACGTCCCGGTAGGCACCTGCCTGGTAGCCCGGCTCGTCGAAGGCGAACGCGCGGGCCGCCGCGGCGTCGGGCAGGTCGAGGATGTGCACGCTCCCGGTCAGGGTCTCGCCGTCGTCCAGGAACGTCGGGCCGCGGGCGATCATCTCCTTCGCGAACCGGTCCATGTAGGACCAGTGCTTCTCCACCAGTTCGTGGCGCAGCGCCAGGGAGTTCTTGCGGTCGCGGTGGTAGCAGAGGAATTCCATGAGCGCAGCATCTCCCCCGGAGGGCGGCTCCGTCCTCCACTCGGCCCTTTACCCGGCCCGGAACACACATGGAAACGGCGGTTTCTGGAAATCCTTGCGCCTGAGTTCTCTCGGCACCATCCGTACGCGCCCGCAGGCGGCCGCACCGCGCCGCTCCAGGTCCACCGGAGAAAGCGAGAACGCACGTGCTCAGACGAAACCGCCGCACGACGCGGCGACTGTCGGCCGCCGGCGCGGCCGCCATCGCCCTCGCCACCGTGGCCGCATGTTCCGGATCCGACAGCGCGTCGTCGAAGGGCGCGGGTGGCCCCCTGGTCTTCGGGATCACCGCGGACGCGACGCAGCTCCTGCCGTGGACGGCCACCGCCGTCCAGTCCCAGCAGGTCCTCGGCCAAGTCTACAGCTCGCTCCTCGACCAGGACGACAATCTCGCCCCGGTCGCCGGGCTCGCCAAGCTGCCCGAGATCTCGAAGGACGGCCGCACGTACACCTTCACGCTGAAGTCCGGCGTCACGTTCTCCGACGGGTCCGCGCTCGACTCCGCCGATGTCAAGTACAGCCTGGAGCGGATCCTCGATCCCGGCACCAAGGCCGTGGCGCGCAGTTCGCTCGCCGCGGTGCGGAAGGTGACCGCCCCCGACAAGACGCACGTCGTCCTCACGCTCAAGGCACCGGACGCCTCCCTCCTCACCGCGCTGACCAGCGTCAACACGGTCGTCCTGCCGTCCGACAAGCCGCTGTCCGGCCTCAAGCGCAAGCCGGTCGGCTCCGGCCCGTACGCGTTCAAGAACCGCACCGCCAACCAGTCCGTCACCCTGGTCCGCAACGCCGACTACTTCCGGGGCCGGCCGGGCCTGCGCTCCCTGGAGTTCCGCATCATCCAGGACAAGAACTCGCTGGCGTCGGCGCTGCGTTCCGGCACCGTCGACATGGCGATCTTCGACGACTCGGTCACCGCGAAGACCGCGAAGTCCGGGTCCGTCGCGATCCACGCGGTCGACCAACTCGACTATCACGCCTTGCAGTTGCGCGCCGACTCCGCCACCTTCCGCAAGCTGGACACGCGGCTCGCCGTGCAGTGCGCCATCGACCGCAAACAGGTCGTCAAGACCGCGGCGCTCGGCCAGGGCAAGGTCGTGGGCCCGTTCACCTCACCCGCCTTCGCCTCCGATCCCGACGCCCGCCCCTGCCCGAAGCGCGACGTCAAGGCCGCCAAGAAGCACCTGGCGGACGCGGGGCAGCCCACGGGCTTCGCGTTCACCGCGCTCGTCCCGCAGGGCCTGTACTCCACCGCCACCGACGAGGCGCAGAACATCCAGGCCCAACTCGGCGACGTCGGCATCAAGATGAAGATCGAGACGCTGGACTCCAGCGCCTACGTGGACCGTTGGCTCGCCGGAAAGTTCGACGCCGCGATCGCCCTGAACGGCGCGGTGGCCGACCCCGCCCCCGCGTACGCCCGCTATTTCACCAGCGACGGCAACTTCAACAAGGTCGCCGGATACCACTCGGCCACCCTGGACAAGCTGTTCGCCGAGGGCATCGCGACCGACGACATGGGCGCCCGCAAGGAGATCTACGCCAAGATCTCGCGGAACCTCGAGGACAACGCGGCGTGGATCTGGCTCTACAGCGGGCGCAGCTACATCGCCACCAACACGCGCGTGCACGGGTTCCGGCCGGTGATCGACGCGGGTCTGCAGAGCCTGTGGGAGACGAAGCTCGCATGACGGCATCCGTGCAGCTGTCGTCGTGGGGGCGGCTCGGCCGGCTCGCCACGCACCCGGTCGCGCGCCGGGTCGCCGAGGCCGTGCTCACCCTGGTGGGTGTGTCCGTGCTGACGTTCGTGGTGCTGCGGGTGCTGCCCGGCGACCAGATCACCGCCGCGTACGGCACCGAAGCGGGCGATCTCACGGGCGCCCAGCGCGCCCAGCTCCGGGCGTACTACGGCCTGGACCAGCCGCTGGCCGGGCAGTACCTGTCCTGGCTCGGCGGCATCCTCACCGGCAACCTGGGGTTCTCGTCGAACGCGGGCCAGAGCGTCGCGCGGCTGACCGCCCACGCCCTGCCCGTGACCCTCGAACTCGCGGTGCTCGCCATCGCGTTGGCCCTCGTCCTCGGTGTGTCCGGCGGGCTGCTCGCGGCTTCCCGGCCCGGCGCGCTGCGGGACGGCGCGACGCAGACGGCGTCCCTGCTCGCGCTGTCCGCGCCGGTCTTCCTCACCGGCACCGTCCTCGCGCGCGTGCTCGCCGACTCCTTCGGCTGGAACCCCAACGGCCGGACGTACGCGGCGCTGACCGCGGACCCGACCCTCAACCTCCAGCAGATGGTGTTGCCCGCGCTGGTGCTCGGCGTGAGCATCGCCTCGCCGATCGCGCAGACCACGCGGACGGCGATCCTCGACATCCGCGGTGAGGACTTCATCAACACGGCACGCGCCAAGGGTGTGCCCGAACGGGCGCTCCAGGTGCGGCACGTGCTGCGCAACGCGCTGATCCCCGTCGTCACCATGAGCGGCCTGCAGTTCGGATTCCTGCTGGGCGGGGCCGTCGTCGTCGAGCAGGTCTTCTCGCTGCCGGGGATCGGGCGGCAGGTGCTGCTCGGCATGGGGCAGAAGGAGTACGCGGTGGTGCAGAGCACGGTGCTTGTGATCGCGGTGCTGTTCGTGCTGGTCAACCTGGCGACGGACCTCGTCTACCGGATGGTCGACCCGAGGGTGTGGTCACGTTGAGCGTCCTGCCGACGCAGCGTCCCCGCCCCTTCGCCTCGGCCGCGCCGCCGGCCCGCCGGAACTCCCTCCTGCGGGGGCTCCTCCGCAGCCGGACCGGTCTCATCGGGGCCGTGCTCACCCTCGTCGTCGTGGTCACCGCCGCCGCGGGCCTGCTCGGGACGCTGCCGTACGACCCGGCCGCGCAGGACGTGTCCGCGGCCCTGACGGCGCCGAGCGGTGAACACTGGCTGGGCACCGACCAGTTCGGCCGGGACGTGTTCTCGCGGGTCGCTGCGGGGATGGGCAGTTCGCTGCTCGTGGCGGGCGGGGCCGTCGCCGTGTCCGGGGCCGTGGGCGTCGTCCTCGGTGTCCTGGCCGGCTACTTCGGCGGGGTGCTCGACCGGGTCGTCGGGGTGCTGACCAATGTGCTGTTCGCGTTCCCCTCGCTGCTGCTGGCGCTCGCCCTGGCCGCCACGCTCTCCCGCACCCGAGTCACGGTCGCCCTCGCCATCGCGGTGGTGTACGCGCCGATCTTCGTGCGGGTCGCGCGGGGTCCCGTGCTGACGCTGCGCGGCGCGGACTACGTCATCGCCGCCACCGCCGTCGGCCAGCGGCGTCTTGCCACGCTGTTCACCCACGTACTGCCCAATATGCGCGGCATCGTGCTGGTCCAGGTCACGCTCAGCCTCTCCTGGGCGGTGCTCACGGAGGCCTCGCTCAGCTTCCTCGGCTTCGGCACGCCGCCGCCCGCCGCGTCGCTCGGCGTGATGGTGTTCGACGCGCGCACCCTGTCCAGCGTCGCGCCGTGGCTGCTCGCCGGGCCGGGCGTCGCGCTCATCGTCTTCGTGTTCGGGCTCAACCTGCTCGGCGCGGGACTGCGGGATGTGCTGGATCCGCGGGCAGGAGGCCGACGATGACCACCACCCGCGCCGCCGCCACTATGGAAAGGAGGAGATCCCGATGCGCGTGCTCGGCATGATCTCCGGTACCTCGCACGACGGCATCGACGTCGCCGTCGTCGACTTCGCGCAGGACGGCACGACGTTGCGCGGCCACCTCGTTCATCACGGCTCGACGCCGTACACGCCCCGGCTGCGCGCCGATCTCGTGGCCGCGCTGCCGCCGCGGCGGATCACGGCGGAGGACGTCTGCGCCCTGGACACCCGCATCGGGCAGGCCTTCGGGGAGGCGGCCCGAGCCGCGCTCGCCGAGGCGCCCGCCGACGCGGTGTGCAGCCACGGCCAGACCCTGTACCACTGGGTCGAGGGCACCACGGTCCGCGGCACGCTCCAGATCGGGCAGCCGGCCTGGATCGCGCAGGCCACCGGCCTGCCCGTGGTCGGCGATCTGCGGACCGCCGACGTCGCCGCGGGCGGCCAGGGCGCCCCGTTGGTGCCCCTGCTGGACCGGATGCTGCTCGCGCCCGACGTGGAGCGGGGTTCACGCGCGGGTGCGCTCAACCTCGGCGGCATCGCCAACCTCACCGTCGCGGCCCCGGGCTCCGAGCCGGTGGCATGGGACATCGGCCCCGCCAACGCGCTCATCGACGCCGTCGTGGCCGACTCCCCCGACACACCCGACGGCTTCGACCGCGACGGCCGCCTCGCCGCGTCGGGCACGGTCGACGAGGCCCTGCTCGCCGAACTGCTCACCGAGCCGTACTACGCGCTCGCCCCGCCCAAGAGCTGCGGCAAGGAACTCTTCGACGCGCTGTACGTGTCCGGGTACGTGGACAAGGCGGCGGGCCGCTCCGGCCGCCCTCCCGTCACCGAACTCAACGACCTGGTCGCCACCCTGACCGCGCTCACCGCGGAGACCGTCGCGCGCACCGTCCGCGAGGCACGTCTCGATGTGCTGTACGTGTCCGGGGGCGGGCTGCGCAATCCCGCGCTGATGGCCGCGATCACGGACCGGCTCGACGGGCTCACCGTGCGGCCGAGCGACGCGCTGGGCGTCCCGTCCGACGCCAAGGAGGCCCTCGCCTTCGCCCTCATCGGCTGGCACAGCCTGCACGGACTGCCGGGCAATGTGGTGGCGTGCACGGGGGCCTCGGGCGACCGGGTACTCGGTCAACTCACCTTGGGGGCATCGGGGTTGACGGCCCCCGGCACTCCGCCGGTGCGGCCCGAACGGCTGGTGGTCACCGGCGGGGTGGCATGAAGGTCGACCTGACCGGGGCCGCGGCGGAGGTGCTGGGCACGGGTGGCCCTGGCCGGCGCCCCGCCGGGGTGTGTCTGGGCGTGGCCACCCCTGCCACGGGCGCCGTACTGGCGGCGGCGGGCTGGGCGCGGCGCCCCGAAGGCCCGGTGCCGGGCGAGCCGATGACCACCGGGACGGTCTTCGACCTGGCGTCGGTGACGAAAGTGGCGGCCACGACGGCCGTCATCATGCGGCTGGTCGCGGCGGGACGGCTGGACCTTGACGCTCCGGTGGGGCGGTACTTGGCGGGGTTCCGGATCGGGCACGACAGGGCCCGGGCCACAGCCGCCCATCTGCTCGCCCACCGCTCCGGCCTGCCGCCGTGGTGGCCCCTGTACTGCCGGACCACGGACCGCGAGACGGCGCTCGACCTGGCGGAACGGCTCCCGCTGGACACCCCGCCCGGCGCCCGGCGCACGTACTCGGACGTGGGTTTCATGCTGCTCGGCCGTCTCGTCGAACGGGTCACGGGCACGGGCCTGGCCACCGCGTTCCACCAGTGGGTGGCCGAGCCGCTCGCCCTGACCCGCACCCGCTACGGGCCCGTGCCGCCGGACACCACCGCCGTGAGCAGCGACGGCGACGGGATCGAGGCGCGGATGGTGGAGACCGGACGCCCCTACCCCGTGCCCTGCGCGACGGCCGACTTCACCGGCTGGCGCACCGGGCCCGTCCGTGGCGCGGCGGCCGACTGCAACGCCGCGCACGCCCTGGCGGGTGTCGGCGGGCACGCGGGACTGTTCGCCCCGCTGGACGAGCTGCTCCGGCTGGCCTCGGCCCTCGTGCACGACGCGTCCTTCGTCCCGGCGGCCGTACGCGCCCGGTTCCTCGCGGCGGCGGACCCGCGCGACCCCGAACAGGGCCTGGGATTCCGCCGGTTCACGCTGGACACGCCGCACGGCCCGGTCCCGATGGTCGGCCACGACGGCTTCACCGGAACGCATGTCGGGGTAGCCGCCGACCGTCCGCTCGCCCTGGCCCTCGCGGCCACGCGCCTGCACGGCACGAGCGCGGACCGCGAGGACCTGGTGCCGGTCGCCCGCTTGTCCGCCGCAGCACACCGCGGAACCGTACGGGCGCTTGAGGCGGCGGGCGCCTTCCCTCCGCGCCGCTCACCCGGCCGCACGGAACAAGGCGAACCCGTGGGCCGATCCGGACACACCAGACACACCACCCTGGAGTCGCCATGACCGCCCCCGTTCCGGCCGAGGCCGATCCGCGCGACGGCGCCACCCCGCGCCGAGGCGCCACGCTGCGCATCCGCGGCCTCTCGGTGGCGTACGCGACCGCTGGCCGCGATGTCACCGCCGTCGACCGGGTCGACCTCGATCTCGCGGCGGGCGAGACGGTGGCGGTGGTCGGGGCCTCGGGCTCGGGCAAGTCGACGCTCGCGGCGAGCATCAACCGGCTCCTCGCCGACAACGGGCGGATCACGCGCGGCTCGGTCCACCTCGACGACCTGGACCTCACCTCCGCGTCCGCCAAGGTGCTGCGCCAGGTGCGCGGGGCGCGGATCGGGATGGTGCCGCAGGACCCCATGACGAACCTCGACCCGGTCGCCACGATCGGCTCGCAGATCACCGAGGCGCTCCGGGTGCACGGCATCGCGCGGGGCGAGCGGGCCCGCGACGAGGCGGTGGAGCTGCTCGAACGCGCGGGCATCGCGGACGCGGCGGCCCGCTTCTCCCAGTACCCGCACGAGTTCTCCGGCGGCATGCGCCAACGCGCCCTGATCGCCATGGCGTTGGCCTGCCGCCCCGACGTCCTGATCGCGGACGAACCGACGTCGGCGCTCGATGTCACGGTGCAACGCCTGGTCCTGGACCAAATGGCGGCACTCACCCGCGACTTGGGCACCTCGGTACTCCTCATCACCCACGACCTGGCCCTTGCGGCCGAGCGCTCGGACCGGGTGGTCGTGATGCACGAGGGCCGCGTCGTGGAGTCGGGCCCCGCGCCCGAGATCGTCGCCGGGGCCCACCACCCGTACACACGCCGCCTGTTGTCGGCCGCGCCCGGCATCGCACGCACCAAGGTGACCCCGCCCCCGATCGGGCAAACCCCACTCCCCCTCCTCGAACTCCGCGGGATCACCAAGATGTACCGCCTACGAGGTCGCCGCGAGCCCCTGCGCGCGGTGGACGACCTCAGCCTCACGGTCCGCCCCGGCCGCACGGTCTCCCTGGTCGGCGAATCGGGCTCCGGCAAATCCACCACAGCGCGCATCGCCCTGCGCCTGGAGGACCAGGACGCGGGCACGACACACTTCGAGGACACGGACGTCACCAGGAGCCACGGCCGCCGCCTCCTGCCGTTCCGCCGCGCGGTCCAGCCGGTGTTCCAGAACCCGTACGCATCCCTCGACCCGCGTCACACCGTCGGCCGGATCGTCGCCGAGCCACTTCGGGTGCACGGCATCGGCTCCAGCCGCGCCGACCACCGCGCGCGGGCCGCCGACGTCCTCGACCAGGTGGCGCTCCCCTCGGCCTGCATGGACCGCTACCCCCACGAACTCTCCGGCGGCCAACGCCAACGCGTGGCCATCGCCCGCGCCCTCGCGCTCGGCCCCCGGCTGATCGTGCTGGACGAGGCGGTGTCCGCGCTCGACGTCCTGGTCCAGGACCAGATCCTCGACCTCATGGTGGAACTCCAACGCGACCTGGGCCTCGGCTACCTGTTCATCAGCCACGACCTGGACGTGGTCCGCCTGGTCTCGCACCACGTCCTGGTGATGCGCGAGGGCCGCGTGGTCGAACAGGGCACCCCCACCGAGATCTTCGACAACCCGCAACACCCGTACACCCGCGAACTGATCGCGGCGATCCCGGGCAAGGGCGCGCCCCGATCGGGCCTTCTCGGCCCCTGACCGGATGACCGGCGCGGAACCCGCCTACTCCACGAGCGAAGGCCCCATGTACTGCTCCGCGAAGGACCGTACGTACGCGGGGTCGTCGCGCAGTCGCTGCCACCGGGCGCGCCGCAGGCGTTCGCGGTAGGTGGCGTGCGGGGTGCCGGGCTCGTCGGCGTGCAGGAGTTCCAGCATGGCGTGGCTGAACTCCTGCACCTTCCACACGTCGGCCAGGCGCCGCCGGGAGTACGCGGCCAGCACCCCCTCCAGGGGCTGCGAGTCCGCGAAGTGGTCCGGAAGGCAGGCCGCGAGGTCGGCTGCGTCGGCCACCGCGAGGTTCATGCCCTTGCCGCCCGAGGGCGGCACGATGTGTGCGGCGTCGCCGAGCAGCGCCACCCGGCCGTGGTGCATGGGTTCCACCACCTTGGTGTGCATGTCGACGACGGCCCGCTCGAGGACCGGTCCCTCGTTGAGCGTCCAGTCCGGCAGGTCGAGCCGCATGTGCAGCTCTTTCCAGATCCGTTCGTCCGGCCACTGGTCGAGGGTGTCACCTGCGGGTATCTGGAGGTACATGCGGGTTACGTCGCGGGAGCGCAGCATGTGTCCCGCGAAGCCGTCGGGGTGCTGCGCGTACACGGTGTGCCCGGCGGACGGCGGTGCCTGGACGAGCGCGCCCAGGAGGCGGGCGTCGTGCGGGACGTCGTAGTGGGTGAGGGCCGATTCCGGCAGTGCCGCGCGCGTCGGTCCGTGCCATCCGTCGGCGCCCGCGACGAGGTCCGCGCGGATGACGGTGCCGTCAGCGCACACCACCCGGGGTGCCTCGTCCGGTACGACCTCGGTGATCGGGCTGCCGAGCAGCAGGGTGCCGCCCTCACCGGCGTACGCGTCCAACAGGTCGGCCACGACGTCCTGTTGGGGGTACACATAGCTGGGCGCGTCGCCGCACCACGCCTCGTAGTCCACGGTGACCCGCTCGCCCTCGGCGTGTATCTCGCAGCGCGTGTGCGCGAGGCCCTCGGCGCGCAGCCGGGCGGACAGGCCGTGCCGGTCGAGCAGCTGGACCGTGCGCCGCTCCAGGAACCCGGCGCGCGAACGCGCCAGCAGCTGCTCCCGTGTGAACTTGTCGACCACCACGCAGTCGATGCCACGTCGCCGCAACAGCACACCAAGGGTCAGCCCCGCCGGGCCGGCTCCGACGACGACCACACTCGTGTCGAGCGTACGCACCAGATCTCACTCCCTCCGCGGGGCCGGGAGGGGGGATGCCGGCCCCGTCGTCAGCGCACGTTACGGGAGTGGTCGAGGCGGGTGTGCGGCAGGTCCCCGCTGGTCACACCCCCATCGCAGCGCACCCGCACGTGCGGCCCAGATGCAGCCGGTGCGGCAGGATCCGTTCCTGGCGGGGCAGTGCCGGCCGCTCGATGCGGCGCATCAGCATGCCGAACGCGGCGGCGGCCATCTCCTCGTGGGGCTGGACGACGGTGGTGAGGTTGATCAGTCCGGCGGTGTAGTGGGGCGTGCCGTCGCAGCCGGTGACCGCCACGTCCTCGGGTATCCGGATGCCGTGCTCGACGGCGAACTCCATGACACCGATGGCCATTTCGTCGCTGCCGCACACCACCGCCCGGGGTGGCGTGTCCAGCGCGAAGAGGCGTTGGGCGGCGCGGCGTCCGCCGTTGTTGTCCAGTTCCGTGCTGATCTTGCGTGCGCCGCTGATCCGTACCCCGTGCCGGGCCGCCGTGCGGACGAAGGCCTCCTCCCGGACCGAGGACGCGGAGGAGAAACGCGGGCCGACGACCGTGGCCACCTCCGAGTGTCCGTGTCCCAGGACGTGGTCCATGAGTTCCCCGGCCGCCGCCGCGTCGTCGACCCCGGCGAAGTCCCCCTCCAGGAACAGCGAGCGCCGCGACAGATAGACGTACGGGATGCGCGCCGCCCGCAGGGTGCGCAGCGCACTCGCGTCGTCGCGGAAGGCGGCCGACAGGATCACGCCGTCGACCTCCCGGTTCACCAGGGTCGCGGTGATGTGCTCCAGCGCGGGCCGCTGGTCCTGCGTGGTGGCGATGAACACCTGGTAGCCCGCCGCGGCGCCCGCGGTGATGATCGCCTGGGCGAAGCGCGGATACGTCGGGTTGACGATGTTCGGCTGCACCAGGGCGATGACCCGGCTGCGGCCGGGGTCGACGGCCTCGCCCCTGCGTGGTGTGAAGCCGAGTTCACGGGCCACCGCGAGCACATGTGTCCTGGTCTCGGCGGACACACCCACCTTGCCGTTCATCACGTACGAGACGGTGGCCGTGGAGACCCCGGCGGCCCGGGCCACCGCGGCGGCGGAGACCCGCGTGGGCCGCCCGGCCCGCGAGGCCCGCCGTGGCTCGACTGTCTCCACTGATCGCTCCCGGCTGCCGAGTGTCGCCTGACCTGTCGCGTGAAGGTACGCAGCTCCCGGCCGCCCGGCAACGGCCGTCCACCTGCTGAACGTTGCTTAACGTTCACGGCCGCGCCTAGCTTCACCGCACCGACGCAGCCGCGTCACCTCTGTCGACGAAGACGAAGGTCCTGCCCATGACGACTGACGCGACCGCCACCACGGCGCTGCGCTCCCCGGCCGAGCTGAACCGGGTCATCCTGCGGCACCTGATGCCGCTGCTGGTCGCCGCCTACGTGATCAGCTTCCTGGACCGGACGAACATCGGGATCGCCAAGGAGCGCCTGGAGATCGACCTCGGGATCTCGGCCACGGCGTACGGGATCGGCGCGGGCCTGTTCTTCATCACGTACGCGCTGGTGGAGATCCCCTCGAACCTGGTCCTGCACCGGGTCGGCGCGCGTTTCTGGATCACCCGCATCATGGTCACGTGGGGGCTCATATCCGCGGGCATGGCCTTCGTGCAGGGTGAGTGGTCCTTCTACGCGATGCGGCTGCTGCTGGGCGCCGCCGAGGCGGGCCTGTTCCCCGGTGTCATGTACTTCCTCACGCAGTGGTTCACCCGGGCCGACCGTGCCAAGGCGAACGGGATCTTCCTGCTCGGTGTGTGCACCGCGAGCGTCGTGGGCCCGCCGATCGGCGGGCTGCTGCTCGGGCTCGACGGGCTCGGCGGACTGCACGGATGGCAGTGGATGTTCCTCGTTGAGGGGCTGCCCGCCTGCGTGTTCGCGCTTGCGGTGTGGAAGCTGCTGCCCGACCGCCCCGAGCAGGCCACGTTCCTGACCCGCGCCGAGGCCGTCGACCTGCAACGGCGGATCGCCGCCGAGGAGGAGGCGGGCGCCGCGGCCTCGGGCACGCACCGCATGGGCCAGGTCTGGCGCAATCCGCAGATCCTGCTGGTCGTCGGCGTCTATCTCGCCGAGCAGATCGCCGTGTACGCGATGTCGTACTTCCTGCCGTCGATCATCGGCACGTACGGGACGCTGTCGCCTCTGCAGATCGGCCTGTTGACCGCGATCCCCTGGCTGTTCGCGGGCCTCGGCGCGTATCTGGTTCCGCTGCGCGCTACGAACGGCACCACGTCCCGGCGCCTGGTGAACATCACGGCCGCTGGCATCGCCGTCGGCTTCGCGCTCGGCGCCCTGTCCGGGCCCGTCGTCGGGCTCCTCGGCTTTTGTCTCGGCGCGTTCTCCTGCTTCGCGATGCAGGCGATCCTGTTCACCTTCCCGGCGTCCCGGCTGAGCGGGGCGGCGCTGGCCGGCGGGCTCGCGTTCGTCAACACCATCGGCCTGTTCGGCGGGTTCATCGGCCCGTACGTGATGGGGGCCATGGAGGACCTGACCGGCGACAAGCTGTCCGGCCTGTGGTTCGTGGTGGCGGTGGCCGCCGTCGGCACGGTCCTGTCGCTGTTCCTGCGGCGCGGCGACGAGGCCACCGCCGCCTGACCGGGCCGCACACACCACCACACTTGAGGAGACAGATCGTGGAAATGACCGGCAAGCGTGTCCTCGTCACGGCGGGCGCCGCGGGCATCGGCCGCGCCATCTCCGACCGGTTCGCGGAACTCGGCGCCCGGGTCCTGGTGACCGACGTCGCCGAGCCGGCCGTCCGCGCGGCGCGGGAGGCCGGGCTCGCCGCCCAGGTCTCCGACGCCTCGGACGAGGCGCAGGTGCGGTCGCTGATGTCGACCGTGGAGCGCGAACTCGGCGGCCTGGACGTCCTGGTGAACAACGCGGGCATCGCGGGGCCGACCGGGCCCGTGGAGAGCGTGGACGCGGCCGACTGGACCAGGACGTTCGACGTCAACATCCACAGCCAGTTCTACTGCGTGAAGCACGCCGTGCCGCTGCTGCGCCGGGGCACCGACCCCGCGATCGTCAACCTGTCGTCGGCGGCCGGGCGGCTCGGCATGGCCGGGCGCAGCGCGTACTCGGCCTCCAAGTGGGCGGTCGTGGGCTTCACCAAGACGCTCGCGATCGAGCTCGGGCCCGAGGGCATCCGGACGAACGCGATCTGCCCGGGCGCGGTGGACGGTCCCCGCATCCGCTCCGTCATCGAGGCGAAGGCCCGGATGCTGGACCGCCCCGTCGACGAGATCGCGGCGCTCTACAACGACCAGTCGTCGATGCGCCGCATGGTCAGCGCCGACGACATCGCCGACATGGCGGTCTTCCTCGCGGGCCCCGCGGCGCGCAGCGTCAACGGGCAGGCGATGGCGGTCGACGGCAACACGGAAAAGCTCTACTAGGCGCTCCCGGAGGGACCCCGTATGACCAGCGCACACCCGCACTCCGCCCGCGACAAGGTCATCATCACCTGCGCGGTGACCGGCGGCATTCACACCCCGTCGATGTCGGAGCACCTTCCTGCCTCGCCCGGCGAGATCGCCGAGGCCGCCCTGGGGGCCGCCGAGGCCGGAGCGGCGATCGTCCATCTGCACACCCGCGATCCGAAGGACGGCCGCCCGTCGCAGGACCCGGACCACTTCGCGCCGATCCTCACCGAGGTGAGCGCGCACTCCGACGCCGTCATCAACATCACCACGGGCGGCTCCCCGCACATGAGCGTCGAGGAGCGGATGCGGCCCGCCACCGAGTTCAGGCCCGAACTGGCCTCCCTCAACATGGGATCGATGAACTTCGGGCTCTACCCGATGCTCGACCGCTTCAAGGAGTTCGCGCACGACTGGGAGCGCGAGCACCTGGAGCGCAGCCGGGACCTCGTCTTCAAGAACACCTTCGCGGACATCGAGAAGATCCTGGGGATCGGCGCCGAGAACGGCACCCGCTTCGAGTTCGAGTGCTACGACATCTCGCACCTGAACAACCTGGCGCACTTCCGCTCGCGCGGCCTCGCGAACGGGCCGCTGTTCGTGCAGTCGGTCTTCGGTCTCCTCGGCGGGATCGGCGCGCACCCCGAGGACCTCGCGCACATGCGGCGCACCGCGGACCGGCTCCTCGGCGACGGCTACGAGTGGTCGATCCTGGGCGCGGGCCGCCACCAGCTCCCGCTGGCCACCATCGGCGCCGCCCAGGGCTCCCACGTACGGGTGGGTCTGGAGGACTCGCTGTGGATCGGCCCGGGCGAACTGGCGAGGACCAACGCCGAGCAGGTGTCCCGGATCCGCACCGTCCTGGAGGCCCTCAATCTGGAGGTCGCCACGCCCGACGAGGCCCGCGAGATCCTCCGGCTGAAGGGGCGGGACAAGGTGGGCTTCTGAGCGGCGGGACGGGGTCGGCTCATGAGCGCTGCCGTGCACACCTGCGCGACCGTGTCGGGGATCACAGAGGGGCGCGGGCGGCCCGCGGAATGCGCGCAGCAGGTGGAGCGGTTGCCTCCGAAGATCGTCGTTTGTGCAGCGCCGCACAGGCGACCGATTCCGATATCCCGTATGCCCGTACTTCTGAGGAGCCCCCGTGGCCGACCCCACGTCCCGCGCCGCCGAGATACTCTCCCGCCCCGTCGCGCTGAACGGCCTGACCGTGCCGAACCGCATCGCGATGGCGCCGATGACCCGCATGTTCTCGCCGAACGGCATTCCCGGTGAGGACGTGCGCTCGTACTACGCGCGGCGGGCCGCCGCGGGCGTGGGCCTGATCATCACCGAGGGCACGTACGTGGGCCACGACTCGGCCGGTGACAGCGACCGGGTGCCGCGGTTCCACGGCGAGGAGCAGCTGGCCGGGTGGGCGAAGGTCGCCGAGGACGTGCACGCGGCGGGCGGCACCATCGTTCCGCAGCTGTGGCACATCGGCATGGTGCGCAAGGCGGGGCGGCCGCCCTTCGCCGACGCCGAGCCCGTCGGCCCGTCCGGTGTCCGCGTCGACGGCACCGAGGGCGAGGGCCGGGCGATGACGCGGTCCGACCTGGACGATGTCATCGGCGCCTTCGCGCAGGCCGCCGCCGACGCGGAGCGGATCGGTCTGGACGGCGTCGAGGTGCACGGCGCGCACGGCTATCTCCTCGACCAGTTCCTGTGGTCGGGCACGAACCGCCGCAGCGACGCCTACGGCGGTGACGCCGTGGCCCGTACGAAGTTCGCCGCCGAGATCGTGGCCGCGATCCGCGAGCGGGTCTCCGCCGAGTTCCCGGTCATCTTCCGCTATTCGCAGTGGAAGCAGGAGGCGTACGACGCGCGGCTCGCCGAGACCCCGGAGGAGCTGGAGGCCATCCTCGCCCCGCTCTCCGCGGCGGGTGTCGATGTCTTCCACGCCTCCACCCGCCGTTACTGGCGTCCGGAGTTCGACGGCTCGGACATGAACCTGGCGGGCTGGACGAAGAAGCTCACCGGCAGGCCGACCATCACCGTCGGCTCGGTCGGTCTCGACGGCGACTTCATCCGCGGTTTCGCGGGCGAGGGCTCGCCCGTCAAGGGCATCGACGACCTCCTCGACAGCATGGAGCGCGACGAGTTCGACATGGTCGCCATCGGCCGCGCCCTGCTCCAGGACCCGCAGTGGGCGGCGAAGGTCCTCGCGGGCCGCTTCGACGAGCTGAAGCCGTACGACGCGGCTGCGCTCAAGACGCTGAGCTAGGCCGAGGCGTCAACAAGGGGCGTCCGCCCTCCTGCCACCCGGCCGGAGGGCGGGCGCCCCTTCGTCATGCACACAAGGGCGAGCCCGCGCAAAGGTGAGCAACTTCTTGCAACTGCCTGGCCGGAAGTGCATGGTATCGATCATCGTCGCGCCGAATCGGCCGACGTTCGCGAACAGGGAGGGTACGACGGTGAGTCCGAGCAGGGCGGTGTGCGACTGCATCGATCCGCTGGCGGGGGTACGTGCCACCGGCGATCCCGAACACGACGTGTTCCTGACGGGGACCGTCTTCATGGACCTGGTCTTCACCGGGCTCGACGGCGCCCCGCGCATCGGCACCGAGAACTGGGCCCGCGGCATGGGTTCCAGCCCCGGCGGCATCGCCAACATGGCCACCGCGCTCTCCCGCCTGGGCCTGCGCACCACGCTGGCGGCCACGTTCGGCACCGATCTGTACGGCGACTACTGCTGGGAGTCCCTCGCCGACGTCGAGCGCGTCGACCTCACGCACTCGCAGCGGCTGCCCGGCTGGCACTCGCCGCTGACGGTCTCCATGGCGTACGACGGCGAGCGCACCATGGTGACGCACGAGCACCCGGCGCCCCCGCTGGAGCACACCGTGCCGCGCGCCCGCGCCGGCGTGGCCTCGCTCGAACCCGACCGCGAGGACGCCTGGCTGCGGCAGGCGCACGAGCAGGGCGCCCGGATCTTCGCCGATGTCGGCTGGGACGAGTCGGGCCGCTGGGACACCGCGACGCTGACCGGACTCCCGTACGCCCACGCCTTCCTGCCCAACGCCACGGAGGCGCTGCACTACACGCGCACCGACACCCCGCAGGACGCGGTGGCGAGGCTGGCCGAGCTGGTGCCGATCGCCGTGGTCACCAAGGGCCCCGACGGCGCGGTCGCCGTCGACTCGCTGACCGGGGAGCACGCCGATGTCCCGGGCCTGCGCGTGGAGGCGCTGGATCCGACCGGTGCCGGGGACGTGTTCATGGCCGGGTTCGTGACGGGCACCCTCGCGGGGTGGCCGCTCGCCGACCGCCTGGCCTTCGCCAACCTCACGGCCGCCCTGTCCGTGCAGCACTTCGGCGGTTCGCTGTCCGCTCCCGGGTGGGTGGAAGTGGCCGCCTGGTGGGGCGAGTTGACCGCACGGGCCAAGGCAGGCGACGCCGCGGCCACGGAGCTGGCACGCCGCTACGGCTTCCTGCACGACCTCGTCCCGGCCCGCCTGCACGAGGTGGCCCGCCGCCGCGCCACACCGACCCTCGGCTTCCGCGCCGCGTAGGAGACATCATCATGAGCTCAAGATTCACGCGGAGGTCGGTGCTCGCGGCCGCGCTCGCCGCCGGCGCCGCGAGCTGCACCCCGGGTACCGACGGTTCGGGCGCCGCGACGGGTGACACCGCGCCGGGCGGCGGCAACGGCGTTCCCGACCCCGCGAAGGCCGGGAACGTGACACTGCATGTGTGGGACCAGGAGGTCCGCGGCGGCACCAACGCCGAGATCGAGCAGCTCAACAAGGAGTTCCAGCACAAGTACCCGAACGTCACCATCAAGCGGGTCTCGCGGAGCTTCGCCGACCTCAAGACGACGCTCAAGCTGGCCCTGTCCGGCAACAACCCGCCCGATGTCGTCCAGGCCAACCAGGGCTACCCGGACATGGTGGCGTTCGTCGAGGCCGGCCTGCTCACACCGCTCGACAACTACGCGGGCCTCTACGAGTGGAACACCCGCTACCCGGCCACGCTCCTCAACCTCAACCGGGTCTCGCTCGCCGAGCCGGGCGCCTCCCGCCGCTTCGGGACCGGCCGCCTGTACGGGATCTCGCAGACCGGCGAGTTCGTCGGCCTCTACTACAACAAGAAGGTCCTGAAGCAGGCGGACGTCCAACCCCCGCGCACCTGGGCGGAGTTCATCGACAGCCTCGCGAAGCTCAAGAAGGCCGGTGAGCTGCCGATCCAGTTCGGCAACCTCGACAAGTGGCCCGCGATCCACACCTTCGGCATGCTCCAGGACCAGCAGGGCGCCGAGCAGGCCCGCGCCACCGTCCTCGGCAGCGGCGACGGCTTCGCCACCGACCGTACGACGAAGGCGGCCACCACGCTGACCGACTGGATGGATCGCGGCTACCTCCCCAAGGACGCCAACGGCCTCGGCTACGACGACGCCAACAAGAAGTTCATGGCCGGGCAGGGCGCATACACCATCACCGGCATCTGGATGCAGGCCGACCTGAAGAAGCAGCTCGGCGACGACCTCGGGATCATGCCTCCGCCGCCGCCCACGGCGAGCGGCAAGCCGGTCACCACCGGCGGCCAGGGCCTGGCCTGGTCGGTCACCTCCCGCTCCGCGCACCCCGACGTCGCGGCGGCGTACCTCGACTTCATCACCAGCGAGCACGCGGCGGACGTGATGACGCGGAACGGCGTGCTGCCGGCGGTCCCCGGAAAAGCGGCGGACGCCCTCGACCCGAAATCCCCCGACGGCCAAATGGTCGACGGTTGGCGCCGGTTGACGTCGGCGGACGGCCTGGTCCCGTACCTGGACTACGCGACACCCACGTTCTACGACACGAGTTCCGCGGCCCTCCAGGACCTCATCGCGGGCAAGACCTCGCCTCGGGACTTCGCCCGCAAGCTCCAGTCCGACTACGCCCCGTTCATCAAGAAGCAGCAGGGCAAGGGCGGTTCGGGAGCGTCGGGCTCGTGACCAAGAGTTCTCACACATCGGGCCGAGCGCCGGGCGAGCCCCGCGCCATCGGCTACCTGTACGTGCTGCCCGCGCTGGCGGTCTACGGACTGTTCCTCCTGTACCCGTTCGGCCAGACAGTGGGCCTGTCGTTCCTCCACTGGGACGGCCTGACCCGCGCCACGTCGGCCGGCCTGGACAACTACACGGCCCTCTTCACGGACCCGAGCCTGCGCGCCCCCTTCGCCCACGCGCTGATGCTGCTGCTGTTCTACGCGGCGCTGCCGGTGGCCATCGGCCTGCTGCTCGCGGCGACGATGTCCCGCATCCGGGTGCGCGGCCTGACCTTCTTCCGTACGGTGCTGTTCCTGCCGCAGGTCCTCGCGATGGTCGTCGTCGGTGTGGCCTGGCGCTCGATCCTGGCGCCCGACGGCCTGCTCAACGACGTGCTGCGCGGCGTCGGCCTCGACAGCCTGGCCCGTCCGTGGCTCGGCGACGACACATGGGCGCTGCCCGCCGTGGGCGTCGTCGGCACCTGGGTCATGACGGGCCTGTGCATGGTCCTCTTCCTGGCCGGGGCCCAGCGCATCCCGCGCGAACTGTACGAGGCGGCGCGGCTCGACGGAGCGGGCGCCGTACGCGAGTTCTTCGCGGTGACGCTCCCCGGTCTGCGCGGCGAGATCTCGGTCGCCCTGACGCTCACGATCATCGCGGGCCTGCGCAACTTCGACCTGATCTACATCACCACGGGCGGCGGCCCCGGCAACGCGACCTCCGTACCCGCCTACGAGGTGTACCACCGCGCCTTCGAACTGAACGAGGTCGGCTCCGCGGCCGCCATCGGCGTGGCGCTCACCGTCCTCATCTTCGCCCTGACCGTCACGGTCTCCCGTCTCGTCGAAGGGCGCCGCGCATGACCTCCCGCCTCGAACGCACGGCCACGTACGCGATCCTGGCGCTCTTCGCGGTCCTGGCCCTGACCCCCGTGATCGGCATCCTCTCCACGGCCCTCTCCTCCCCCGACGCGGTGGGCGGCGGCTTCGCCCTCCCGGACACCTTCCACTGGTCGAACTTCCAACAGGCCTGGCACCGCGGTCACTTCGGCACGTACCTCGGCAACTCGGCGCTGGTGACGGTGGCCGTGGTGACGGCAGCGACGGTGTTGTCCGTCCTGGCCGCGTACGCCTTCGGCACGATGCGGTTCCCCGGCTCGACGCTCCTCTTCTACCTGTTCGTCCTGGGCCTCACGCTCCCCCAGGAGGCCCTGGTCGTCCCGCTCTACTTCGACCTGCGGTACTTCCACCTCACGGACACCTACTGGGCGCTGATCCTGCCCCAGACCGCGCAGTCCCTGGCATTCGGCGTGTTCTGGATGCGCACGTACTTCAGGAACAGCACCCGCTCGGTCATCGAGGCGGCGCGCGTCGACGGCGCGGGTTCCTGGACCACCCTGTGGCGCATCCTCGTCCCGATGGGCCGCCCCGCCATCACCACGCTCGTCGTGATCACGTTCATGTGGACGTGGAACGAGTTCCTGATGGCCCTGGTCATGATCAGCGACGAGTCGCTCCGCACGGTCCCCCTGGGCCTGGCCTTCTTCCAGGGCCAGCAGAGCGCGGACACGACACTGCTCGCGGCGGCGTCGGTGCTGATCGCGTTGCCGGTGGTGGTCGTGTACGTAGCCTTGCAGCGGAAGTTCATCGAGGGGATGTTGAGCGGGGCGGTGAAGGAGTAAGGAGGGCGCCGTGTCGCACACGCTCGACCTGGAAGCGGTCCTGCGACTCATCGACGAACTGGTCGAGTGCGACGCGGACGTGAGAGTTCTCCTGGACCGCACCGCCGGGGCCCTCGGCCGCGTCGTCGGGGTCCGTACCGTGCGCGGCGAGGTCTGGACAGCTGCTCCCGACGGCCGTCCGACCGACGATGCCGAGCAGGTCGCTCCTGGCCGGGCGGCGGCGCGCGAGCTGCCCGGCACCGGTCAGGTATGGATCGACGCCACCGGCCTCCCGCTCACCGAAGCCGACACCGCGCTGCTGCTGCGCCGGCTCGGGATCGGCGTGAAGGTCGCTCTGCTGCGGCGTGTGCCGTCGGCTCATCCCGTCGCGGACGGCGCCGCGCTGCGGTCCGTCGTCGATGCCGGCGTCGACGCGGCGGAGCGGGCCCGTACGTGGGTCCGGTTCGGGCTGGGCGGGGCCTCGGTCGTCACCGTGTTCGCGCTGGCGGGACGGCCGGGGGCGGCCAGGGAGTTCGTCGACGGGCTGCGGGGCGTGGCGCCCGTCGTGCTGCACGCACCCATCGGCAACGTCGAGCTGGTGGTCGCGAAGGAGGCCGACCCCGATGACGTTCCCGGTGTGCCGGTCGGGGCCCGCGCGGCGTTCGCCGGGCCCTGTCCCGCCGCGGACGCGCCGCGGGCCTGGCAGCTGGCACGGACCGCGCTGCGGTTCGCCCGCCCCAGCACGCGGGCGCGTGGACCGTACGCCGTCGAGGAGGCGATGCTCGTCGACTCGGCCGGGCTCGGCGGGTACGCGCTGCTCGCGGAGACCTTGAGCGCCGAGCAGATCGCCCCCGTGCCCGATGTGCGGCAGCTCGGCCGCCTCGTCGACGACCACGGGGACGACATGCTGGTCTGCCTCGAAGCGGTCGCCGCCACCGACTCCGTGCGCAAGGCCGCCCGCCTCCTGCACCGGCACCACAACTCGGTCGCGTACCGGGTGGAACGCGCCCAGCGCTACCTCGGGTTCAGCTTCACCGAACCGTACGGGCGCACCCGGCTCTTCCTCGCCCTGGTGCTGCGACGGCTCCAGGAGTCCGGCGACCTCTTCCAGGCGGGCGGCACGGCGGGCGGGACAGATGGCTCGTCAACCGAGCCACCTGCCCAATGACGTGCGTCACACGTTCTGCCGATCCTGCTTGTGATCAGCCCAACCGAGCCCGGCAGTGCCGCCGGGGAGGAAGTGGTGACGCCCATGCCGCAGACCGAGCAGACTCCTCAGGCCCCCGAGACCGACCAGTACGACGCCATCGTCATCGGTGCCGGATTCGCCGGCATGTATCTCCTGCACCGGCTGCGCGACGACCTCGGCCTGCGGGTGCGGGTCTATGAGCGCGGTGGCGGCGTGGGCGGCACCTGGTACTGGAACCGGTATCCCGGCGCCCGGTGCGACGTCGAGTCGATGTTCTACTCGTACTCCTTCTCCGAGGAACTGGAGCAGGAGTGGGAGTGGACCGAGCGCTACCCGTCCCAGCCCGAGATCCTCCGCTACGCCGACCATGTCGCCGACCGCTTCGCGCTGCGCGGGGACATCGAGTTCAACACCTCGGTGCGGGGCGCCGCTTACGACGCGGAGGCCGACAACTGGACCGTGACACTGGAGGACGGGCGCCGCGCGAGCGCGTCGTACCTGGTCACGGCCGTCGGCTGTCTGTCCGCCTCCCGCGTGCCGGACTTCGACGGGCTCGACTCCTTCACCGGGCCCACGTTCCACACCGGCCGCTGGCCGCACGAGGGCGTCGACTTCAGCGGGCGGCACGTCGCCGTCATCGGCACCGGGTCCTCCGGCATCCAGGCCATCCCCGTGATCGCCGAGCAGGCCGCGCACGTCACCGTCTTCCAGCGCACCCCGAACTTCTCCGTCCCGGCCAACAACAGGCCGCTCGCACCCGACGAGCAGCGCCGTGTGAAGGCCGGTTACCGCGAGCTGCGCGCCGAGGCCCGCGCCTCGGCCTCCGGAGTCGTCGTCCCGCCGCCGCTCGGCAACGCGCTCGACCTCGACGAGGCCCGCCGCACCGCCGAGCTGGACCAGCGCTGGGCCTTCGGCGGCACCACCTTCATGGGCGCCTTCGAGGACACCGCGATCGACGCGTCGGCCAACCAGGTCTCGGCCGACTACGTACGGGACCGGATCCGCGCCGTCGTCGAGGACCCGTCCGTCGCCGAACTCCTCTGCCCGACCGACCACCCCATCGGCACCAAGCGCATCTGCGTCGACACCGGGTACTACGCCACGTACAACCGCGACAACGTGACCTTGATCGACCTGCGCGACAACCCGATCGAGCGCATCACACCCCACGGACTGCGGGTCGGCGGCGTCGACCACACCGTGGACGCCATCGTCTTCGCCACGGGGTACGACGCCATGACCGGGCCGCTCGACGGGATCGACATCCGCGGCCTCGACGGTGCCGCGCTGCGCGAGGAGTGGGCCGCCGGGCCGCGCACGTATCTCGGGGTCGCCTCGGCCGGCTTCCCGAACCTGTTCATGATCACCGCGCCGGGCAGCCCGTCCGTCCTCAGCAACATGATCGTCTCCATCGAGCAGCACGTGGACTGGATCACCGCCGCGATCGACCACGCGCGACGCACCGGCGTCGTCCGGTTCGAGGCCGAGCGCGACGCCCAGGACAAGTGGGTCGACCACGTCAACGGGGCGGCCGAGGAGACCCTCTATCCGCGGGCCGCCTCCTGGTACATGGGCGCCAACATCCCCGGAAAGCCCCGGATCTTCATGCCGTACGTCGGCGGTGTCGGCCCGTACCGGGACATCTGCGACGAGGTCGCCGAGGACGGCTACCGCGGCTTCGCCCTCACCCGCACCGCGGCCCGGACAACCGGCACCCGCCACCTGGTCGACCCCGAGATCGCGCCGCTCCTGGACGTCTTCCCACCGCTCGGCCTCGGCCCGGACACCCTGCCCCTGGCCCGTGAGGCCACGCGGGCCCCCGTGCCGGACGCGCCCGACCCGCAGGCGCTCCACCCGGACATCACCACGACCGAGCGGTGGATACCGGGCTTCGAGGACGGCGACCCCGAGGTGCGCGTCCTCCACTACGAGCCCAAGGACCGCCCCGCGTCCGCCGACACCGCCGCACTCGTGTGGATCCACGGCGGCGGCTACGTGCTCGGCTCGGCCGACGCCGACGAGATCCTTTGCCGTCGCATCGCCACGGAGACCGGCGTCCAGATCGTCTCGGTCGACTACCGGCTCGCCCCGGAGACCCGGGCACCCGGGCAGGTGCACGACTGCTACGCCGCGCTGCGCTGGGTGCACGCCCACGCCGCCGACCTCGGCGTCGACCGCGAACGGATCGTGATCGGCGGCGCGAGCGCGGGCGGCGGGCTCGCCGCGGCGCTCACGCTCCTGGCTCGCGACCGGGACGAGATACCCGTCTCGTTCCAGCTCCTCATCTATCCGATGCTCGACGACCGCACCTCCAGCACGGTCGACGCCCACCCGCACGCCGGCGAGTTCATCTGGACGCCGGCCGACAACCGCTTCGGCTGGGCGTCCCTGCTCGGTCACGAGCCGGGCGGGAGCGATGTCTCGCCGTATGCCGCCGCGGCCCGCGTCGAGTCGGTCACGGGTCTCCCGCCCACCTACCTCAGCGTCGGCGCGCTCGACCTGTTCCTGGAGGAGGACGTCGCGTACGCCACGCGCCTGGTCCGCGCCGGGGTGCCGACCGAACTGCACGTGTATCCGGGGGCGTACCACGCGTACGACATGGTGCCGGACGCGCGCGTGACCCAGGCGTACTTCCGTGACTTCATCGGGGCGCTGGGGCGGCACGTGAACGGGTGACCGAGTCAGGTCACTTCATGGCGCGGTCGAACTCCGCCTGATCCAGAGCCCGTTGGGGCAGCGGAGTCGGCCGGTCCCGGTCGTGGCGGAGGCCGTCCAGGAGCAGGGTGAGGTAGCGCTTCCAGAGGTCCGGGGTGACGGCGCGGCCCTGTTCGGCGGCGGCCATCAGCATGATGTGGATGAGCGGGACGTCGGTCGCCTCGACGTCGTCGCGCAGGCGGCCGGCCTGTTGGGCGCGGGTGAGGACCGCGGTCACGGCGGGAGTGAGCCGCTCCCGCATGTTGACCACGCGTCGCCTGTCGGGGCCGCCCTCCAGCAGGACGGTGCGCAGCCCCCGGTTGTCGGCGAAGTACTGTCCGGCGACCAGCAGGAGCTGCTCGAGGCCCGTCCAGGGGTCCTCGCACCGCGCCGCCTCCTCGGCCGCCTCGACCAGCCGCTCCACCTGGTCCTCGAAGACCGCCTCGATGAGCTCCTCGCGATCGGCGAAGCGCCGGTAGACGGTGCCGACACCGACGCCCGCGTGCCGCGCGATGTCGTCCAGCGTGACCTCCACGCCCCGCTCGGCGAACACCTCACGGGCGGAGGCGAGGATGCGCTGCCGATTGCGTTCGGCGTCGGCCCGCAAGGGGCGGGCGGGGGTGCTTCCGGAGGAGGTGGCACGGCGACTCATGTGCCCACTGTAGCGAGCCAGCCGGAGACACCTCCTCCAGTTGGTGTCACGTCGCGAAGAAGCTGTTCCGGGTGAGAAGGGTGACCGCCTCCAACTCGGGCAGCGGCGTTCCCTCGCGCTCCGGTCGCAGCACCACCGTGCCACTCTCCCCCGGCAGCAGCGTGAGCAGCGCCGTGTCCGCGCGCATGCCGGGGGCCTCGACGATCAGGTCGCCGATCGCGGCTCCCGCGGTGAGGTGCACGAGCGCGTGGTCCTCCTTCCGCTCGACGGAGTACTTGACGTCGGGGGCGGGCCAGCGGACGCCGTCGTCGCGCACGAAGACGTGGACGGCGCGGTCGGCTCCCGCGGTGTCCGCGACCACCAGTTCCTCGCGGCGTCGGCCCGCCTGGGTGATGAGGGGGCCGGCGGGGAGGGTGAGGACCGAGCGGGCCGGGACCGTGAACTCCCTTTCTGTTCGGGCCACTTCTCCGTCCTGGACGTGCACGCGCCGCAGTGCGAGGTCGCCCGTCCACGGCTCGTCGGTGTCGTTGACGAGGACGGCGCTCAGGCCCGCTTCCCTCGGCTGGAGCGTCACGAGGCGGTCGGCGAAGGCGCCGCGCACCGCGTACCAGGCGGGCTTGGGGCGGCCGCCGTGGTCGATCAGGGACCAGGACAGGGCGGGCCACACGTCGTTGAGCTGCCAGATCAGCGCCCCGGCCGTGCGCGGCCACCAGGAGCGGAAGTGTTCCACGGCGGTGCGCAGGGCGTGTGCCTGGTTGAGGCTGGTGGCCAGGTGCCAGCGGTCGGTGTCCGTGGCGATGGCGGCCGGGTCGGGGAAGCGGGCCTTCAAGCGGTCCACGAGGTGGCGCTCGCCGCCGGGCTGTTTCTGGTGTGCCAGGAGGGCCGGGTCGTCGGGGCGCGCGGGCAGTGTGCCGAGTGCCTCGGTCAGCGTCGCCCGGGTGGCCGGGGCCTGCCAGCCGAACTCGGCGGCGAAACGCGGGATCTGGTCGCGGTAGTGCGCGTAGTCGAGGAGGTTCCAGGTGTCCCAGAGGTGGGTCGGGCCGTCGCCGGGCACCTGCGGGTGGACGCCGGGCTCGCTCGCCACGGGGCTGTTCGCGACGTACACGGCGCCGGGCGCGTGCGCCCGGACGGCGGCCGGGAGCAGTTCGCGGTAGTAGCCCTCGCCCCAGGTGCGGTCCCTGATCTGGGCGCGCCAGCCCCAGTCCTCGTGTCCGAGCAGGCACTCGTTGGCGCCGTTCCAGACGACGACGCTCGGGTGGGCCGCGAGGCGCCGCACGACGTCGTCGGCCTCGGCCGCGACCTCCGAGCGCAGTGGCTCCTCCTCGGGGTAGGCGGCGCACGCGAACGCGAAGTCCTGCCAGATCAGGACGCCGCGCTCGTCGCACGCCGCGTAGAAGGCCCCGTCCTCGTAAATGCCGCCGCCCCAGACGCGCAGGGTGTTCATGTTGGCGGCGCAGGCCTGGTCGACGCGGGTCTCGTAGCGGGCGGGGGTGATACGGGAGACGAAGAGGTCGTCGGGGATCCAGTTGGCGCCCTTGCAGAACACCGGGCGGCCGTTGACCCGCAGCGTGAACGCGCGACCGTGCTCGTCGGCCGTCGTGTCGACGGCGATGTGCCGGAAGCCGACACGGTGGTGTGTCTCCTGGAGGACCTTGCTCCCCTCCCCCAGCAGGCGCACCGTCGCGTCGTACCGCGTGGGCGCGCCGTAGCCGCGCGGCCACCAGGGTTCGGGGCTCGGGACGTCAACGGCCAGCGTGCGGCGCCCTGTTGCGTCGATCGCGAAGCGTTCCGTGCGCCCCGCGACCGTGATCTCGGCCTCGCACGGGCCGCCCTCCACGTCGAGCCCGACGACGAGGCTTCCGCGCCGCAGGTCCTCGTCCAGGGTGGTGGTGACATCGACGTCCGCGCGGGCCGCCTCCCACATGTCGAGGCGTACGTCCCGCCAGATCCCGGCGGTGACGAGCGTCGGCCCCCAGTCCCAGCCGCCCTCGCAGGCCATCGTGCGCAGTTCGTTGTACGGGTACGACCAGTCGTACGGCAGCGGGTCGTCGCCCGCCGACTCCTGCATGGCCCGCGCGGACGAGGCGAAGCGCACGGTCAGCTCGTTCGTACCAGGCCGTACGGCGTCGGTCACGTCGAAGCGGTAACGGCGGTGCATGTTACGGGTGTTGCCGACCTCCGTGCCGTTCACGAGGACCGTCGCGATCGTCTGGAGCCCGTCGAGGACGAGGTGCACGCGCGAGCCGTCGGGCCGGGCGTCCAGGTCGAACTCTCTGCTGTACTCCCAGTCCGCGAGCCCGACCCACTGCAGCTCCGCCTCGTTCGTGCCGAGGAACGGGTCGGGGATGACCCCGGCCCGCATCAGGTCGGTGTGTGCGCATCCCGGTACGACCGCCGGGACCTCGATGTCACCGCTGCCGCCGGCGGAACGCAGCGTCCAGCCCTCACCCGTCAGTTCCACGATCCCCTGCCCTCTCATGCGTCCGGCCGATCCGTGGGCGCCCGATAGCCCTCGGGGACCCGCGGCAGCTCCCGCACCCCCGTGTCGAAGACCTCGACGGACTCCAACATCGCACCCTCGCCGTCGACTTCGACACTCAGCTCGGCGGCCGTCACCCGCCCGGTGAGGTGGATGCGTCCGGAGCCCACGGTCAGTCCCTCGGCGAGGACACGGTCGCCCGCCCGCACCACATGGCGTACGACGCGCTGCCCGCCGGTGAGGTCCTCGCGCAGCCGGACGTGGTCGAAGGTGACCGGTTCACCGAAGGCAGCCGTCCAGGTGTCGCCGCGGGTCGGCTCGGCGGTGGCGGTCGGCGTACCGAAGCGGCGTGCCACCTCCGCACCGAACTCCGCCGCCCGCGCCGCATCGGCGTCCGGGATCCGGCCGCGTGTGTCGGGCGGCAGGTTGAGCAGGAGGTTCGCGCCGAGGCCCACGGAGCGGTAGTGGATGGCGAGGAGGTGCTCGAGGGACTTGGGTTCGTCGTCCGGGTGCCAGAACCAGCCGCGCCGGATCGACACGTCGCACTCCGGCGGCAGGTAGAGCGACTCCGCGAACTCGGCTGTGACGACGGTGTAGTTGCTCATCTGGGTGTGGTCGACGACGTACTCGACGGGGTCGGCCGCGAGCCCGTCCTCGTTGCCCACCCAGCGGATCGTCGGGTCGCCCATGTTGAACACCATGGCGTCCGGCTGGTGCTTGCGGGCGACGGCCATGATGGCGGTCCAGTCGTACTCGTAGCCGTCCGAGCCCGCGCCGTCGAACCACAGCTCCATCAGCGGCCCGTACGAGGTGCACAGCTCGCGGATCTGCTCGGTGTAGAGCTTGGTGTACGCGGCCGGGTCGGCGTACTCGGGCGCGTGCCGGTCCCACGGGGAGAGGTACACGCCGAAGCCGAGCCCGGCCGCCCGGCAGGCCTCCGCCAGTTCGCCGACGACATCGCCCTTCCCGTCCTTCCACGGCGAGGAGGCGACGGAGTAGTCGGTGGTCTTCGTGGGCCACAGGCAGAAGCCGTCGTGGTGCTTCGCGGTGATGATCGCGTAGCGGGCCCCGGCCGCGCGGGCGGTGGCGACCCACTGTTCGGCGTCGAGGTCGGTGGGGTCGAAGGACGAGGCCGGGAGGGTGCCGTCGCTCCACTCCTGGCCGTGGAAGGTGTTGATGCCGAAGTGGAAGAAGGCTCCCGTGCCGGCGCGCTGCCAGGCGAGTTGGTGCGGTGTCGGTACGAGGGGGGCGTCGGATCGCAACGCGGGTCCTTTCGGGGGTGGTACGGGTCGGCCTCAGAGCCTTGTGTCGAGGCCCGGCTCTCGGGCGTACTGCTCGTCCTGCGCCCAGCAGTGCACCCAGTGGCTGTCGTCGACATGGGTCCTGGCCGGGAAGGCCGTGGCACAGATCGGCTTGGCCAGGGGGCAGCGGGTGCGGAAGCGGCAGCCGGAGGGCGGGTCGACGAGGCTCGGTGGTTCGCCGAGGGTCTCCTCGTCGTCGGCGACATCCGGTTCGTCGAGGAAGCCGCCGCGGTCCGGGTCGGGCGCCGACTCCAACAGGAGCTTGGTGTACGGGTGTTGGGGGTTGGCCACGAGTTCGTCGCCGGGTCCGGACTCGACGAGCTGACCCGCGTACAGGACCTTGATCTCGTCGGCGAAGTAGCGGGCGCTGGCGATGTCGTGGGTGATGTAGAGGATCGCCAGGCCCTCGTCGTCGCGGAGTCTGCCGAGCAGGTTGAGGATGTCGAGGCGGATCGAGACGTCCAGCATGGAGATCGGTTCGTCGCCGAGCAGGACCTTCGGGCGGGCCGCGAGAGCGCGGGCGATGGCGATGCGCTGGCGCTGGCCGCCGGAGAGCTCGTAGGGGAACTTGTCGATGAACTGGTCGGCCGGTGTGAGGTTGACGCGTTCGAGGAGCTGGAGGATCTGGCGTTCCGTGTCCTCGGCGCCGGACGTGAGGCCGTGCAGTTTGAGGGGGCGGCTGAGGATGTAGCGGATCTTGTGGACGGGGCTGAGCGAGGAGAACGGGTCCTGGAAGATCATCTGGACCTGGCGGTAGTACGCGCGCTTCGCCTTCGCCGTGCGCGCCTTCTTGACGACGTCGCCGTCGAGGCGGATCTCGCCCTCGGTGGGCGGGTAGGCGAGCGCGAGCATCCGGGCGAGCGTGGACTTTCCGCTGCCGGACTCGCCGACGAGCGCGGTGATGCGGCCCTTGTGCAGGGCGAGCGAGGTCGGCTCGACGGCCTTGACCTCCTTGCCGTGGCCGCCGGGCCCGTGCATCGGGAAGCGCTTGACGACCTCGCGGGCCTCCAGGACCGGGAGCGTCTCAGGTACGGGCATGACGGTCCTCGGCTTCCGGGGTGGTGGCGGGGTTCCGGTGGAGATGGCAGGCGACGTCTCCGGTGTCGTCGCCGAGCTGCAGCAGGACGGGTTCCTCGCGGTCGCAGGCGTCGACGCGCTGGGCGCAGCGCGGGTGGAAGGAGCAGCCCGGCGGCGGGGTGCGCAGGCCCGGCGGCGAGCCGGGGATGCCGGTGATCTCGCGGCGCTCGCCGTGCAGCGGAGGGAAGGCGCCGCGCAGCGCGGTGGTGTACGGGTGTCGGGGGTCTTCGTAGAGGCGGCGCGGGGGCCCCGTCTCCACGATCTTGCCCGCGTACATGACGGCGATCCGGTCGGCGATCTCGATGAGCAGCGACAGATCGTGGGTGATGAAGACGACCGAGAAACCCAACTCTCGCTTGAGGCGTGCCACTTGGCGCAGGATCTGGCGCTGCATGACGACGTCGACGGCGGTCGTCGGCTCGTCCATGACGACGAGGTCGGGTTCGCAGGCGAGCGCGAGGGCGATGGTGGCGCGCTGGCGCATGCCGCCGGACAGCTCGTGGGCGTAGGAGCGCAGCCGGTCGGCGGGGATCCCGACCATGCCCAGCAGCTCCCCCGCCCGCTCCCACGCGGCCTTCTTCGACAGGCCGCGGTGTTTGCGCAGGACGTCGGCGAACTGGGTGCCGAGGCGGAGCACGGGGTTGAGGGCGTTCATCGCGCTCTGGAAGACGATCGCCATCTTCTCCCAGCGCAGGGCGGCCAGTTGACGCTCGGTCAGGCGCAGGATGTCGGCGTTGTCGGCGCCGTCGTGGCCGTGCAGGATCACCGAGCCCGCGGTGGTGACGGCCGGCGGTCGTTCCAGGCGGGTCATGGCGGTGACCAGGGTGGACTTTCCGCAGCCGCTCTCGCCGACGATGCCGAGGGTCTCGCCGCGGCGCAGCGTGAGGTCGACGCCGCGCACGGCGTGCACGGGGTTCTCCTGGTCGAAGTAGTCGACGTGCAGGTCGCGGACGGTGAGAAGGGGGGCGCCGGTCACGAGGTGACCTCCTTGACGGGTGCGGCCTTGAGGGACTCGGTGGCGTCGCCCGCGCCGACGCGGGCGGCGCGGGCCCGCATCCGTACCTGCTTGGAGGGCTTGCGCAGGCGGGGGTTGGACACCTCGTCGATGCCGAAGTTGATGAGTCCGGCGGCGACGCCGACCAGGGCGATGCACGCGCCCGGCGGGACGAACCACCACCAGGCGCCGCGGGTGAGCGCGGAGCCGTTCTGCGCCCAGTACAGCATCGATCCCCAGCTGGTGATGTTGATGTTGCCGAGACCCATGAAGGACAGGCCGGCGTCGGCGAACATCGAGCCGACGACCGCGCCGAGGAAGCTGACGGAGATCAGCGGGGCGAGGGACGGGATGAGTTCGCGGGTGATGACGCCCCAGCGGCTCTCGCCGGTCATCTCGGCGGCGGCCACGAAGTCGCGGTGGCGAAGGGACAGGGTCTGCGCCCGCTTCTGCCGCGCGGCCCACGGCCATGCGGTGAGGCCGATGACGAGGGCGACGGTGAGCCAGCCGCCGCGCCCCTGCACATAGCTCGCGACGATGATGAGGAGCGGCATGCCGGGGATGACGAGGAAGATGTTGGTGGCGACGGTCAGGAGCGAGTCCGCCCGCCCGCCGAGATAGCCGCCCGCGACGCCGACCAGGACCGAGAGCACCGTGGTGACGACACCCGCGACGAGCCCGACGAGCAGCGAGATGCGGCTGCCGACGACGAGCTGCGCGAAGACGTCCTCGCCGTTGGCCGTGGTGCCCAGCAGATGTGCACCGGAGGGCGGCTGCATCGAGCCGCTGGTGTCGACGTCGCCGGGCTGGAGCCCCATCAGGTTCTCCACGACGAACGGGCCGAGGGCCGCGAGCAGGGCGAAGAACACGATGATGGCGATCCCGACGCGGACCTTGAGGTTCCCGGGCAGCTTCGGCAGCCGCCGCCGGGCGCGTACCGACTTCGTCATGAGCGGGTCTCCCTCGCGCGCGGGTCGATCAGTCCGTACACCGAGTCCGCGATGAAGTTCGCGGCGAGCACGGTGAGCGAGACGATCAGGAACAGGGCCTGCATCAGCGGGTAGTCGACGCTGGAGACGGCCTGGTAGAGCAGATAGCCCACCCCCGGGTACGAGAAGACGATCTCCACGAGGATCTGGCCGCTGACGGCGGAGCCGATGGTGAGGGCGAAGCCGGCGACGCTGGGCAGGACCGCGTTGCGGGCCGCGTACTGGAACATCACGCGGGCCTTGGACAGGCCCTTGGCGCGGGCGAGGAGCACGTAGTCCTCGGACACGGTCGTCACCATCATGTTCCGCATGCCGACCAGCCAGCCGCCGAACGAGGCGACGACCATCGTCACGGCGGGCAGGATGCCGTGCTCCAGGACGCTCATCAGGAACGGGCCGTTGAAGGCGACCGCCATGTCACCGTCGTACGCGCCGCTGATCGGCAGCCAGTTCAGCTGCACGCCGAACGCCATGACCAGCAGCAGGGCGACCCAGAAGAAGGGCAGCGCGCCGAGGAACATCGAGGCGGGCGTGATGAAGGAGTCGAAGCGCGAGCCGACGCGGGAGCCGGCGAGGACGCCCATCGCGGTGCCGATGACGAACGCGAGCACGGCGGTCAGGCCGACGAGTCCGATGGTCCAGGGAAGCCCGGAGCGGATCACTTCCCACACGGGCGTCGGGTAGTAGGCGACCGACGCCCCGAAGTCGAAGTGGGCGATCTGGCCGAGGTAGGTGACGTACTGGTCCCACAGCGGCGCGCCGGGCGCGCCGAACAGCCGGTAGATGCTGGTGACCTGCTCGGCGGACAGGTTCTGCTTCTGCTGCATCTGCGAGATGAGCGCCGAGGCGGGGTCGCCCGGCATCACGCGCGGAATGAGGAAGTTGAGGGTGACGGCGACGGCGGCGGCACCGATGTAGAAGCCGAGGCGCCGCAGGAAATAGCGGGCGGCACCGAACCTGGCGGCCGCCGAGCGCCGGGCGGGTGGCGGGGCCTCCGCGGTGGCGGGGGTGAGGGCGGGGGCGGTGGCCATGGCGGTCAGCCCTTCGCCGGGCGCAGGTTGAGCAGGATGCTCATGGAGTCGATGCCACCGGCCCACGGGGCGGGCTGGGCGTAGGGCTTCTTCTCGCTCGGCCAGCCGGTCCAGTTCTTGCTGTTGTACTCGGAGGAGACGCCGATCGTGATGAGCGGGGCGGCCGGCACCTCGTCGACCATGATCTTCTCGAACTCGGCCGAGTACTTCTTGACGGTCGCGGTGTCGTTGGCGGTCGCCATCTCCTTGAGCAGCGCGTCGGCCTTCTTGCTCTTGTAGTGGCCGTAGTTGGTCCAGATGCCGGCGTTCTTGCTGTAGAGCATGTCCTTGAAGAAGCTGTACGGCGTCGAGTAGTAGACCCCGCCGCCGATCGTGACGTCGAAGTCACCGGTCTTGCGCTTGGCGTCGATCTGCGCCGCCGCGATGGGCTTCACGTCGACGTCGACGCCGGCCTTCTTCAGCTGCGAGGCGACGACCTTGTCGAACTGCACGGCGTCGCCCCACTCCTGCACCTCCATGATGGAGAAGCTGAGCTGCTTGCCGCTGCCGTCGACCAGCCTGCCGTTCTTCTTCGTGTAGCCGGCCTTCTTGAACTCGGCGAGTGCCTTGGCGAGTTCGGCCGTGGGCTGCTCGGCGTCCTTGTACTCGTCGGCGATCCACTTGCCCTGGGTCTTCGAGTCGAGGCCCGTGAGGTTGAGGGTGTTGAACATGCCCGGGTTGGTGACGTTCAGGAGCTGGCTGCGGTCGACGGCCAGCGAGAGACCCTTGCGGACATGGACGTTGTTGAACGGCTTCTTGGTGTGGTTGAAGAACAGGAACTGGCCGCCGTAGGTGGGGTACCAGGCGTGGTGGTTCTTCGGGTCCTTGTCGATGTACTGCTTCTTGACGTCGGGCACGACGCCGCCGCTCCAGTCGAGCTCCCCGCTGAGCAGCTTGGGCACCTCGGACGCCTGGGTGATGATGGGCGCCTTGACGGTCTTGACCGGGACCTTCTGCTTCCAGTAGTCGTCGCGGGCCTCGAAGGTGAGCTGCTGCGGGCTGTACTGCTTGAGCTTGTACGGGCCCGAGCCGACCGGGTTCGGGTTGGTGTCCTTCGCGCCGTCCTTCTTCTTCCAGATCTTCTCGGGCACCGGGGTGGTCCCGCCGATCTTGTCGATCATGGAATAGGCAGGCTTGTCGAAGGTGATCTCGACGGTGTGGTCGTCCGGCGCGGAGGCCTTGGTGAAATCGAAGGCCCAGGTCGGGGGCAGGTCGTGCTTCTTCACGTAGTTCAGGGTGAACACGACGTCCTGCGCGGTGAGCTTGGAGCCGTCGCTCCAGTTGGCCCGCTCGTCGAGGTGGATCGTGATCTTCTTGCCGCCGTCGGCCCACTCGTACTTCTTTCCGAGCCAGGGCGTGAACTTGCCGCCCTGAAGGATGTTGAAGTCGAAGAGCGCCTCGTACTGGAACCCGAAGGTGCCCTGCGTCGGCTTGAGGGCGAACGGGTTGAAGTTGCGGTTGATGGTGGTGCCCGCGAAGCCGAGGTTCGTGGTGAGCGCGCCGCCGCCGGCGGAGCCGCCCGCCGGGGTGGGCGCCGCCGAACAGCCGGACAGCGCGAGCGAGAGCACGGCGGCGCCGACGGCGGCGACACGGGCGCCGGTGCGGCGGGCAGAGGGGGACTTCGGGTTCATCGGGGCTCCCGAGGAGTGTTGGGGATGGGGGACAGCACGTGTGGGGGGGGGCACGCGGAAGGTCTTGGACATCGTTGTCAGGGGCTGGCGGTGGGGCGCCGTGGAGTGCGGATCAGCCGGGGCCGGGGGCTCGGTGGGCGGGCGCGGGGCCGCTGCTGCCGCGCGGGACGAGCCGCGGCGTCTCGTCCTCGACGGTGCGGGCGGGCCCTCCGTCGATCAGCGCGAGCAGTTCCTCGGCGGCGCGGCGCCCGAAGGCCGGGGTGTCACGGACAAGGGCGGACAGCGGCGGGTGGGTGGAACCGGTGAGCACGGACTCGTCCCAGGCGACGAGGGTCAGTGCGCCCGGCACCGCGATGCCGAGCGAGGCGGCGACGCCGAGCCCGGCGACGGCCATCACATCGGTGTCGTACACGATCGCGGTGGGCCGCGGCGCCGAGATGTCGAGCACCTGGCGGGTGGCTTCGACACCTTGCTGCCGCGAGTAGTCGGTGGGGATGCTGCGCACGTCGGCGGGGTCGAGGCCGAGCCGCTCCGCCTCGTCGCGCAGGGAGCGGATCCGCTGCTGGGTGTGGGCGAGGTGGGGCAGCCCCGCGATGTGCACAATGCGGCGGTGGCCCAGTCGGTGCAGGTGCTGGACGATGCCGGCCATCGCCCGGGTGTCCGAGGCCCACACGCTGGAGATGCCGGGGTGCGCCGAGCCGCTCTCGCCCCGTGGCACGGATCCGACGAACACGGCGGGCAGGCCCAGTTCGTCAAGCAGCGCAGGACGCGGGTCGCCGTCCCTCGGGTCGACGACGAGCACACCGTCGACGCGGCGCTCGGCCCACCAGCGGCGGTAGGCGGCACACTCGGCGTCCAGGTCGGGGACCACCAGGAAGAGCAGGCCGATGCTCCGCCCGGCGAGCGCCTCCTGGATCCCGGAGACCAGTTGCAGGAAGAAGAACTCCGCGCCGAGGGCGCGCGCGGGGCGGGCCAGGACGAGGCCCACCGTGGCGGTGCTGTTGCCGTTCAACGCCCGTGCCGCGGCGCTGGGTTGCCACCCGAGGCGGTCGGCGACCTCGCGCACCCGCTGCCGGGTGGACGGCGAGACACCGGGCCGCCCGTTGAGCGCCAGGGACACGGCGGACTCGGACACGCGCGCCTCTTCGGCGATGTCCTTCAGGGTCGAGCGTCTCGAGGGGGTACGGCGCATGGATTCTCCTGCCACGCAGACCGGCACGGCATACCGGCAAGCCGCCCCCGAACGGGACGGCCTGAGCCCAACTGCCCTGAACTCAAGCGGTTGAGTGCGAGAACGCTAAAGCGCTAAAGCCGTCGGGGCAACAGGTTGCGCGCCAATTGCCGTCGACCGGCGGGTATTTGGGGTGCGGAGCGGCTCCACCGGCCGCCACTAAAGGTGATTTGGCGTGGATGTGCGGGGAATACGGGTGGATGGCGGGACGAGACACCAAAAGACATGAGGACGCCGAGGGGGACCTCTGCGCGCCGTGGCCCGGTACCGGGACCCTCCGGAGCGTCTCGTGCCGGGCCCGCTCAACGGCCGGAAGCCCCGGCCCGCCCCAGGGACGCGGGTGTCCGGCCGAGGAACTCGCGGGCCGTGCGCGTCAGGTGGGCCTGGTCGGCGAAGCCCGCGGCGCCGGCGGCAGCGGCCACCGTCCCTTCGGGCAGGGCGGCGACGGCCGCGCGGAGCCGCGTCCACTGCCGTATCCGGACCAGCGGCACCCCCACCGCGTCGCGGACCAGCGCGCGCAGCCGTACCGGTGACAGGCCCACGTCCGCGGCGAGTGGGCCGATGGACGTGGTCTCGGGGGCGGCGCGGGTGACCTCCCGGAACACCTGGGCGACGCGCGGGTCGAGGCGGGGCGGGGTGCCGGTCAGGCGCGTCAATTCGGCGCGGGCGGCCGCGAGATCGGCGTCGCGGGGATCTTCGGGTGCACCCCTGCGGCCCTGCCCCAGCGCGGCGAGGACGCGGTCGACCGTGCGACGGTCGAGCGGGGTCGGACCGGCGGCGCCCGGCGGGAGCGTCCAGGGGTCGAGGAACAGGGCGGTGTAGGCGGACGAGGCGGCGGCGCCGTGCCGGAACCCCGGTGGTACGAGCACTCCGGCCGAGGCGACCGGCGCGCGGGGACCGTCCCACCGGATCCCCTGCTCGCGGTCGGCGGCCGACAGTACGACCTTCCACACCGGGTGGCAGTGGGCGGCGACGCGGGAGGAGCCCGTCTCCGCGAACAGCGTTCCGTCGGGGCCCGAGGCGAACATCAGCCTGCGATCGTTTCGTTCAAGCGCCCAGGCGCTGTCGGGGACGACGCTCACACCATGGACCGTATCGCGGCAGTCGTTCTGGGATTCTTCCTGATGGCAGTGGGGGTGGCGCACTTCGCGCTGCCCGGCTACTTCCGCACGCTGGTGCCGCGCTGGCTCCCCCGCCCCGCGCTGCTGGTCGCCGCGTCCGGGGCCGCGGAGGTCGTGGTGGGTGCGCTGGTGCTGGTGCCGGATTCGCGGGCGGTGGGCGGATGGGCCGCGGCCGTCCTGATCAGCGGTTACCTCGTCTCCCACCTCGATGCCCTCCGGCACGCGCGCGCGGACCGCCCACGGCTGCTCGAACGCCCGTCGGGAGCGATCGCCCGACTGTGCGTCAACCTCTGCTACATCGGCTGGGCGGTCCGGGTCGCGCTGAGCGGCCGGTCAGGGCACCAGGCACATTTCCCTTAAAGCCGCGTGTGTGAAATGTGTCCCTGATGGGTGTTTTTCATGGAATCCGTCATCAGGTGCATCCAAATTGTCTGCCCTGCGGGTACGCCTGCGCCCACGCGCACTACCGGCGCGCATCACCGGCGTTGAAGCTGCCGGGAGTTGCCGACAGTAACGATTCTGCTGATCTTCGCTCACCGCCGTTCGTTCCATTCACCGAAGCAGCAAAGGACACAAGGTGCGCAAGCAAGCCGGCGAGGTCGGCACGCTTCTCAGGCTCGTCGCGGACACCAGGGCCGACGACTCCCTCATCGGGCGAGAGGCGGAACTGACCCAACTGCGGAGCCTGTTGGCGGGCCACCGACTGGTCACCGTCACCGGCCCCGTCGGGGTCGGCAAGAGTCTGCTGAGCGATGTCGCCGTGCAGCGGCCCCGGCCGTCCCGGCGCCAGGTGGTCCGGGTGTCCTGGCCCGAGGTGTCCGGCCGGCCGGGGGCCTTCCGGGACGCCGTGCGGCAGGCGCTGCTCGGCACCCCGCTCTCGCCGGACGGGGCGCCGACCGGCCGGCGGTCGGCGCCCCGGGTCCTGCTGTTCCTGGACGACATCGACCCCGTCCACGACGAGTGCGTCGGCGTGGTCCAGCGGCATCTGCTCCACCACCCGTCGCTGCAGGTCCTGGCCACCGCACGCCGCCCCCTCGGGCTCGGCGACGAAGCGGTGCTGCGGCTCGGCCCGCTGGCCACGGAGCCCGCGGACGACGGCTCCCCGTCGCCCGCCGCGTGCCTGTTCCTGACCACGGCCGGTGGCGCGCTGCGGCGCCGCGACCCGGCCACCCTCGAACGCGTCCAGGCCGTCTGCGACACCCTCGAAGGGCTGCCCCTGGCGATCGAACTCGCCGCCGCCCAGCTGAGGTCGTACTCCCTGCACGATCTGGCCGAACTCGTGGAGCACGGGCAGACCTGGCTGCACAGCCCCCGGCCGCGCCTTCGGCGGCACCGTTCCGTCGAGGAGGCCGTCGGCGCGGTCCACACGCTGTGCTCCCCCTGGATGCGGATGGTGTGGAGCCGCGCCAGCATTCTGGCCGGGTCGTTCGGGGAGGCGGCCGCCGTGCTGCTGTGCTCCGGCGGCGAGATCGCCCCGCACCAGGTGCCGGGCCTGCTGACCCAACTGGCCTCCCTCGGCCTGCTCCGGCACGAGAACGACCCGCACGGCCCCGGCGAGCCGCGCTACCGGATGCCCCCGGCGGTACGGGAGTTCGGCGAGCGCCGGCTCACCGAGGCCGGCGAGCTGGACATCGCCGTCGAGCGCCGGGCCGGGCACTGCCGCAGGATCGTTCACCTCGCGGAACACCTGTGGGAGCACGGCCACCAGACGCAGGCGGTACGTCTCGTGGCCGACGAGCAGCACAACCTCAACGCCATCCTGCGGTACGCGCTGACCGACCCCCGGCCCGAGGCCACCGTCGCCGCCCTGGAGACCGCCACCCGTCTGTGGTTCTGGTGGGTCACGGGCCATGCCGCGACGGGGCTGCGCTACCTCCTCCAGCTCCTCGCCCGCTGCCCCGAGGACCACCCGTCGGCGGCCCCCGCGGCCTGGCTCGCGGCATGGCTCGCCGCCCGCACCGACCCCGAGACGGCCCTCACCCTGCTCGACCGGATCTGGCCCGGTGCCGTGCTCGACGGCGACGACACGCTGCTGGCCCGCATCGCCCATGTCCACGGCCTCATCGCCCTCACCCTCGGCGACCCGCTCCAGGCCGCCGACCTCTTCGAGCAGGCCTGTGTCCTCACCCCGGACCACGCCGCCGGCGGACCGGGCAGGGCCGTCTACCTCGCGGCCCTCGCCTTCGCCCGGCGCGACACCGAGCCGCGCGCCGCACACCGCGCGGCCCTGGCCGCCCTCGCCCAGCCCGGGCTCCGCGACGATGTGTGGTCCAGCGTGCGCGCCCGCTACGCCCTGGCCCTCGTCGACCACCACAACGGCCGCGCCGCCAGGGCCTGGACGCGCGCCCACCGCGCGGTGTCCGACGCCGACTCGGCCACCTGCGCCCCTCAGGCCCACGCCGCACTGCACTCCCTGCTCACGGTGCTGCGCACGGGGCAGGCCGCGCCGGCGCCGGTGATTCCGGGGCTGTCCGCATGACCCGACGACACCCGCCCGGCCAACGGGCTTGATCTGAAGCGTGGTTGAGGTCCGAGACTCGCACCATGAACACACCAGACAGCGGTCTTCTCCTGTTCCGCAACACGATGCGCATCACCGAAGGTCACCTCGAGGAGTTCCGGGGCGCGATCGACCGGGCCGTGGGCTTCGTCGAGCGGCACGGCCCCCAGCTCATGGTGGAGGTCTTCGTCGACGAGGAACGGCTCCTCGCCCACAGCTTCCAGCTCTACCAGGACTCGGACGCCGTCCGCGCGCACTGGAAGCTGTCCGATCCGTACATCCAGGACGTCATGGCGCACTGCGAGGTGGAGCACTTCGAAGTGTTCGGCGAGCCCGACGAGGACGTGGTGCGTGGCATCCGGGAGGCGCTCGGCGATGAGCCGGCCCTCGCGTTCGCCCCGCGGTTCAGCGGCTTCGTGCGGCTCGGCGGTCCGCGGGGCCGCTGAGCGCACGGGGCACGCGCGGCTCCGCGGCCACCGGGCTCTCCGCCGGGCGCAGCGCGATGATCGCGATGTCGTCGGCCAGGTGATGGGTCCAGTCGCGGACGCCGTCGTCGAGGTGGCCGACGAGGTGCTCGGGGGTGCCGTACGGCGCCCGGACCAGGCCCTCGGTGAGCGGGTAGAACTCGCCGGTCGAGTTGCGGGCCTCGCTCAGGCCGTCGGTGTGGGCCACGAGCGTCGCCCCGGCGCCCAGGCGGACCAGGTGCGGGGCGGGCGGCGCGCCGGAGCCGAGCGTGCCGAAGCCGAGGGGCAGCAGGGTCGGCACGTCCATCTCCGTGACGCCGTCGGGGGTGACCTCCAGCGGGGTGAGGTGGCCGCAGTTGACGACGTGCAGCTCGCACGCCTCCTGCTCCTGGCCGTCGTGCTGCAGCAGCAGCGCCGTCGCGAACAGCTCCTCGTCCTGGCGGGTGGCGGCCGCGCGCAGCACCTGCCGGTCCAGGCGCGCGGCGAGCTCTCCGAGCTCCTCCGTCTCGTGGGCCTGGCTGCGGAAGCAGCCCAGCAGGTCGGTGACGGTCTGCACCGCCTGGAGGCCCTTTCCGCGTACGTCGCCGATGAGGATGCGGGTGCCGAAGGGGGTGTGCAGGGCCTCGATGAAGTCGCCGCCGATGCCGGTGTCCGCGGTGGCGGGCCGGTACAGGCTCGCGAGGTGCAGCCGGCCGAGGTCCTCGGGTATCGGGTGGAGCACGGCGTGCTGCAGGGTGCTCGCGGTCTGGCTGATCCGGGCCAGCCGGTCGCGCTGTTCGCGGCGTGACCAGACGAGGGCGCCGGCCGCCGCGCCGAAGGCGAGCGCGACGATCAGGGTGCCCGCGTCACCGATGCCGGTGCGCGTCAGCAGGTACTGCAGTCCCGCGGCGCAGGCCACCGCCACGGAGACCGCGACGCGGCCGAGCAGCAGGGCGGCCACGGCGAGCACGATGGTGCCGATGCGCAGCAGCTGGCGCGCCTCCTCGGGCACCGGGACGCTGTCGACGGCGGAGGTGTACGGCAGGGCCTGCGCGGCGGCGGTGCCCAGCAGGATGGAGCCGGGCAGCAGGGCCGCGCTGGTGCCGAGGTGGGTGCGCGGGATCGCGGCGAGGTAGCGCGCCATGTGCGGGGCGGCGGCCAGCATGACACCGAAGCCGATCAACGCCACGACGGCGAAGGCGCCGGCCACGCCGTAGGCGCGCGTACCGAGTCCGGCGTGCAGCAGGACCAGGCCGAGGGCGGCCAGGGGCAGGCCGAGCGAGGATCCGGTCACCGGGGCGATCGCCCGGCGCCGTACCAGCAGGCAGCTCGCGGCGCCGCCGACGCCGAAGGCCGACAGGACGAATCCGGCGGACTCCGGTCCGGTGCCCTTCTCGGCCGCGAGCGTCGGGAGGGCCATGGCGAGCACGACCTGGGTGAAGCCGAGCGCGAGCCCCGCGATCAGGGCACCGGCGCGCACTGTGTCCGGCATGAGTGCCGGGCGGCCGCGGGAGAGCACCGACAGGCCGGGGCAGCGCAGCCGCGCGACGACGAGGGCGACCGTGGCGGCGAGCAGCAGCAGGCCCACGCGCGGGTCGGCCCACCCCCAGACGGGGGCGAGCTGCAGCGCCGCGGGGGCGAGCACGCCGAAGGCGATCAGGCTGCCGGCGCGCGCCCGGTCCGGCATCGGCCGGCGGGTCGTCCTGGAGGGTTCGGGCACGTAGCGGTGGACCAGTAACAGGGCCGCGACCGCCGCGAGGGTCATCGCGGCCATGGCCACGCGCCACCCGGTCGTGGACGCCGACCGCGGCGCAAGGTTCACGGCGAGCACGAAGCCGACGGACATCGCGGCCAGCCAGCCGCCCATCACCTTGCGCATCCTGCCGGGCAGGAACACGGTCGGCAGGAACGCGAGGCAGCTGACGAACACGGCGGCCAGGGCCACGGCCACGACGATCCGCGCGAGCACGTACGACCAGCCGTCGAACGCGACGGCGTGCAGGGCGCAGCCCGCGGCGAGCACCGCCAGCGACACGCTCAGTACGGCGCGCCGCCCTCGAAGATCGCCCGCGCGTCCGGCGACGACCAGGGTGAGCAGTGCGAGGGACGAGCCCACGACGCGGGCGACCACCTCGTGGCCCGGGCCGAGACCCAGCTCGGCGTGGACCAGGGGGACAGCCGCGGAGTGCACCGCGGGAGCCATCACGTACAGAGCCGCTACGGCGGCGAGCAGCAGCCCGACCACGCGTGTCGAGCCCCGTGTGCCGTCCGTCGCGAATCCGGACGCACCGGTGCCGACCATGTACTGACCTCCCTGGGGATTCCCCCTTCCGCGTAGTCCTCCAGGGACAAGCGTCGCGGATCGCGTATGACCTACGTAAGGACCGAAAGTCCCTAAAGGAACTTTACAGACAAGTGGGAAGTAACCGGACCTGTCGCCCGGGTTAGCGCCTGGACAGTGCGATCGGCAGGCCGTCCTTGGGGAACGGCAGGGAGTGGTAGTCCATCGGCGGGACGTAGGCGGGGTCGACCGTCCAGCGGTAGGAGCGCAGCAGGCGGTGCATGATCGCCTTGATCTCCAGGCCCGCGAAGTACAGGCCGATGCACTTGTGCACACCGCCGCCGAAGGGCTCCCAGGCGTACCGGTGCGAGCGGTCCTCGCGGCGGTCCGGGCCGAAGCGGTCGGGGTCGAAGGCCGTGGGGTTCGTCCAGTACTCGTCCATGAGATGGCTGAACTGGACGCCGACGAGGACGTCCGTGCCGGCGGGGATGCGCACGCCCTGCACGGTGGTGTCCTTGACCGCGTACCGGACGAGCGTCGGGACCGGTGCCCGCAGTCGCAGCGCCTCGCGCATCACCAGGTCGATCGATTCCAGGCCCTCGAGTTCGGCCATCGACGGCGCGGGTCCGAGCGCGAGCGCCTCCGCGCGGCAGCGTTCCTGCCAGGCGGGGTGCTGGCCGAGGTGCTGCAGGATCGTGGAGGTGGTGACGGTCGAGGTGTCGTGCGCGGCCATCATGAGGAAGATCATGTGGTTGACGACGTCGTCGTCGGTGAACCGCTCACCGTCCTCCGTCTCGATGTGGCAGAGCACCGAGAAGATGTCGTCGGTCCGCTCGGCGCGCTTCGCCGGAAGGTAGTGGCGCAGGAACGTCTCCAGCACCTTGCGTCCGCGATACGCCCTGCCCCAGCGGGTGAACGGCACATCGGCGCGCACGACGCCCGCGGCGGCCTGGACGCAGGCGATGAACGCCTTGTTGACCCGGTCCATCCCGGCCTGACCCGTGTCCTGCGCGCCGCCCATGAAGAGGTCGGCGGCGATGTCGAGCGTGAGCTGCTTCAGCTTCCAGTACGAGGGGAACTCCGCGCTCTCCTCCCAGCCCGCGATCCCGTGCTCGACGGCGGGGTGCAGACGCCGGATGTAGGCCTCCAACCGCTCGCGGGTGAAGGCCTGTTGCATGATCCGGCGGTGCCCCTTGTGCTCGTCGAAGTCGATGAGCATGAGCCCGCGGTGGAAGAAGGGGCCGACGAGCTGCGCCCACGCGGGCTCGTTGGCGAACGCCTTGTCCTTGTTCAGCAGCGCCTCCCCGCACGCGTCGGGACCGAGCAGCATCGCCGAGTCCTTGCCCAGCACGTGGAACGGGGCGACCGGCCCGTACCGCTCCCAGCCGCGCCGGTAGAACGCGACCGGGTCCTTGGCGTACGCGAAGAGCTGCCCGATCCAGGGCAGTCCGCGGTCGTCGCGCCGCTGGGCGGGAATGGCCCGCGTCCCGACCCCCTCGACCGTCATGCGGTCACCTCTCCGCTCACCGACGCGGCGTGCCGCGCGAGGCGGGCCTTCGACACCGCCCGCATCACCCTGCTCCCGGCGACGCCGACGAGCAGCGTGGCGAGCGGCAGGGCGACGTCCACCCACGGATCGCGGATCGGCTTGTAGGTGGCGGTGCCGTCCTTGATCTCGATGAAGCCGAGCGGCTTGGCGCCCGCACCGCCGCCGCCTCCGCCGCCCTCCCCGTCCTTCTCCCCCGCCTTCTCGCGCCCGGCGCCGCCGCCGAAGCCGAAGCCGACCTGGGCGACCGGGACGACCGTGATGCCCTCCCGGAACACCGGCTCGCCGAAGACCGCGGCGACGGATGCCCGGCCACCGAGCTTCTCGGCCAGCCGTTCCAGCAGCGCTGCGGACGCGTTGGCGGTGCTGAGCTCGGCCGGCGGGACAACCACGGCCTGCCCGTCCTGACTGGTCATGCGGTGCCTCCTGGCGAATCCGGGGCAGAGCCCTTCACGCTAGGCCGGAGGCCACCAATCCGCCAGCAGGTCAAAGGAGTTGGAGGCCGTAGCCGCGGCAGCGGGGCTTGAAGTCGGCCGGTCCGTCGGCGAGGGCGTTCATCGTGATCTGGAGCGTCGGGTCGTCGTTGAACAGGCCCATGTGCCCCGCCCGGTCGTCGGGGCAGGCGTCCTGCAGGAGCACGTTGTCGACGTCCTTGCCCTTGAGCGCCTGGGTGGCGTACGGCGTGACGACGGTGTCGTACTTCGTCATGACGACGGTGTAGTGCGGCCCGTCCGGGACGGTGTCGCCGTCCGCCCACATCTCCCGGGTGTACTCGGAGGTGTTCGTCTGCTCGATGACGCCGGGGAACTGCCCCACGTCCGACAGCCGTGTCACGAAGCCCATCAGGTTCAGCGCGGCGCCGAGGCCGACGATTCCGTTGAGGTCGGTGCCGTGCGAACTCGGCGCCCAGCCGACGTAGTTGTCGACCTTCTTGGCGCCGCCCATCTTCTTCATCCACCACATCGGAACATTGCCGCCCAGCGAGTGGCCGACGATGTTGACCTTCTTCGCGCCCGTCGAGGCGAGCGTCTTGTCCACGAACGCGTCGAGCTGTGCCGCCGACTCACGGTTCGGGCCGAGGCCGCCGACGCGCCCGAGGGACACCGACGTGAAGCCGTAGTTCATGGCGTAGACGCAGTAGCCGGCGTTCTTCAGACGGGGCGCCGCCTTCACGAAGTTGGCGCCGATGTTGAAGAACGTGCCCGGCAGCAGGACGACCGGCTCGGGGTGCTCGGCGCTCGGCCTGCACGACCAGTCGTTGGCGCCGGGAACGGCTCCCGGGGAGCTCACATAGTTGGCCAGCGCCTGCGCCACACCTCCCTCGGGAAGTCTCTCCGCGTCGTCCGCGTGTGCGGGAGGCGCGGCCGACAGCGTGAGCACCGTGGAGGCGCAGACGGCCGCGGCGGCCAGGACCTTGCGGAACCTCGGCCGCCGCGGGGACGGATCGGTCACGGGCATACGTGTCTCCTGGGGTGCGTCACGGAGGAAGGGGCGTCCAGGCAAGACTGGGGCAGCGGTGACCTCCCTGCACCCCGGCCGACGTCCAGACATCGGCGCCGCTCTTTGTGAGCCGTCACAAAACGGCGCGCCCGGCGAAGACCCGTTCGCGGCCCCGGACACACCCTTGACACCCCGGCCGCGACCGGCGACCTTTACTGGCGCTACGCGTTGGTAACCCGGGCGCCGCAAGGAGGCAGCATGATCGGCGATGCCGCGCCGCCGCTGCCGCTGAGCTTCGACGGTGTGCTCCTGCACCAGCGCCTGAGCGATGCGCTCTCGCCGCTGACCGCACGCGTCCTGGACCGCCTCGTCGACCAGGTGCCCGTGTACGACACCATGCCCCGCGAACAGCTCCGTGGCGAGATCCAGGGCGTGGTCGAGCAGTGCATCGCCTCCTTCGCCGCGATGCTCCGCACGGGTCGGCTCCCCGTCGAGGGGCGTTTTCTGGCGCTGCGTCAGTCGGCGGCCAAACGGGCGGAGGAGGGGGTGCCGGTCGAGGCGGTGCTGCGGGCGTACCACGTCGGTGCGCAGGAGTGCCTGGGTCAGATGCTGCGGCACGCGACGGCGGACGACCTGGACCATGTGCGGGCCGCCACCGAGCTGGTCCTGGAGTTCCTGGAGCGGATGACGGTCACCGTGGTGGCGGGATACTCGGCCGAGCGCCAGGCGGTGCTCGGCGAGGAACAGACGGCACGCCAGGACCTGATGACGGCGCTGGTCGAGGGGACGGACGTGTGCGGCGCCGCGGCCCGCTGGGGCCTGGACGTCCCCGACTGCTACCTGGTCCTCGACCTGGCCATCGGCACCCACCCCGACGAGGCGCTCGACGGGGTGAGCCCGGTCATCGCGGGCAAGCGCAAGCTGCGCCGGTTACGGGTGGAGTTGGACCGGCATGTCGACGGCACGGTGCTGTCCGCGCTGTCCGGCGACGGCGGTCTGGCCCTGATCCCCTGCCGGGCGGCGGCCGATCGGGTCACGCACCGGGACTGGGCGCGGCTTTCGGACGCCGTCTCCCACATGTGCCGCGTCGCCGGGGTCGACATCACGGCGGGCGCGGCGGCCGCCGCCCCGGCGGACGTCCCCGCGGCGGTGACGCTGGCGCGGGAGGTGCGCCGGGTGGCGGCGGCCTCGGAGCGGCCCCCGGGCCTGTACCGGCTCCCGGACGTACTGCTCGAGTACCAGCTGATGCGCCCCGGCCCGGCGCGGGACGAACTGGCCCGGCTGATGCGGCCGTTGGCGGGGCGGCCCGAACTGCTGGCCACGGTGCGCGGGTACTTGCGCTGCGGGCTGAGCCGCCGCCGTACCGCACACGAACTGTGCGTGCACCCGAACACGGTCGACTACCGGCTGCGCCGCGCCGCCGAGATCACGGGCCTCGACGTCACATCGGGCCCGGACGCGCTGCGCGTCCGGGCCGCGCTCAGCGCGCTCGACGCGGCGGAGGCACCGTAGTCGGATGCCCCGCGGCAGGGGCCACCGGCCACGACCGGTGGCCCCTGGGTCCGCCTTCGCGAACCGGCCTCAGATGACGCCCTGCGCCAGCATCGCGTCGGCGACGCGCTCGAAGCCCGCGATGTTCGCGCCCGTCACGTAGTCACCGGGGGCGCCGTAGCGCTCGGCGGTCTCGTGGCAGGTGGCGTGGATGTCCTTCATGATGTGCGCCAGCTCGTCCTCGACGCGCTGCCCGGTCCACGACGTACGGGCGTGGTTCTGCGCCATCTCCAGCGCGCTGACGGCGACGCCGCCCGCGTTGGCCGCCTTGCCGGGGCCGAAGGCGACGCCCGCCTTCTGGAACAGGTGCACGGCCTCGGGCGTGGTCGGCATGTTGGCGCCCTCGGAGACCGCCTTGACGCCGTTGCGGATCAGCGTGGCGGCGTCGTTCTCGTCCAGCTCGTTCTGCGTCGCGGACGGCAGCGCGACGTCACCGGCGACGTCCCAGACCCGCCCGCCGGGCACGAACCGGGCGGAGGAGCCCCGGCGTTCGGCGTAGGAGTCGACGCGGCCCCGCTCGACCTCCTTGATCTGCTTGAGCAGTTCGAGGTCGATGCCCTTCTCGTCGACGACGTAGCCGGAGGAGTCGGAGCAGGTGACGGGGTTGGCGCCGAGGGCCTGGAGCTTCTCGATGCTGTAGATGGCGACGTTGCCGGAGCCGGACACGACGGCGGTCTGGCCCTCCAGGTCCTCGCCGCGCTCGCGCAGCATGGCCTCGGCGAACAGGACGTTGCCGTAGCCGGTGGCCTCCGGGCGGATCAGCGAGCCGCCCCAGCCCTGCCCCTTGCCGGTGAGGACACCGGCCTCCCAGCGGTTGGTGATGCGCCGGTACTGGCCGAACAGGTAGCCGATCTCGCGGCCGCCCACGCCGATGTCGCCCGCGGGGACGTCGGTGTGCTCGCCGATGTGCCGGTAGAGCTCCGTCATGAACGACTGGCAGAACCGCATGACCTCGGCGTCGCTGCGCCCGTGCGGGTCGAAGTCGCTGCCGCCCTTGCCGCCGCCGATGCCGAGCCCGGTCAGCGCGTTCTTGAAGATCTGCTCGAATCCGAGGAACTTGATGACGCCGAGGTTGACCGACGAGTGGAAGCGCAGGCCGCCCTTGTACGGGCCGAGCGCGCTGTTGAACTCGACGCGGAACCCGCGGTTGACGTGCACCCGGCCGCGGTCGTCCTGCCACGGCACCCGGAACATGACCTGGCGCTCGGGCTCGACGAGCCGCTCCACGAGGGCGGCGTCGGCGTACTCGGGGCGGGCCTGGAGGACCGGGGCGAGGGTCTCGAGGACCTCGTGCACGGCCTGGTGGAACTCGGGCTGCGCGGGGTTGCGCTTTTCGATCTCGGCAAGGAGGTTGCCGAGGATGTCCTGCGTGTTGGATCGCGTCGTCACTGAAAGCCTTTCGGGCTCGGCAGTCGCCATCTCCCTGCGGGTGCGGCTCGCTCGGGTCCGGTCGTTCGATGAGCGCGCGGCGCCATTGCCGTGCGTGGGACAGGGGTAAGTGTTACGCGCATGTAAACCGCTTGACCAGTGCCATCCGAATTCCGGACGGCTCGGGAGGACATCCACGGGGTTGCGGCACGCACCTTTGACCTGCACAAACAGCATGTATCGCACCATTGCGACCATTCGGTCCGGGCCTTCCGGGCGCCGGAGGCGGTGAGGGAGAATACGAGCCTGGCGTCCGAAGCCGGCCGGAGGGAAACGTGCGCGTGATCAAGTGGGTGTCCGTCGAGAGCACCGGACCGCGTCCCGTCCCCCGGCCCGTGGCCACGCCGCTGGTGTGGGCCGTGACCGGTGGCACCGCCCTGCTGCTCGTGGCGCTCATCAACACGCTCCTCGGTCCTGGCCGCCCCTGGCTCGCGCTCACCGCGCTCGCCCTGCTCGCCGCGGGCCTCGGCTTCTGCGCCCGGTTCACCGCGGCGCCGGGCACGGCCGTGCTGTGCTGGCTGTTCCTCAACGGCTTCGCGATCCCGCCGGCGGGCACCCTCAGCTGGATCGGCCACCGGGACACGGTGTGGCTGACCTGCCTGCTGACCGCCACCCTCGTCGGCACCCTGTGGGCCCGCGTCTCCCACGCCCGGGCCGCGTACCGGACGATCACCCCGGCGCCGGCTCCGCGAACGACGCTGGGCGACGACCCGCTGACCCGCTGAGCCCGGTATTCGACCCGGTCGGCCCGACCCCGCTGGTTCGAGGAAGCGGGGCCGGGCCGAGGGGAAGAGGCCGGCCGCGGAGTGTGCACTCCCCCGTACGCTCATCACGCGACAGGTGCCGCAGCCGGTCTCACTGGACGTAACGAGCCGCGATCCGCCATGTTCTGCCATTCGGCAACGGGTTGACGAATTGCACGGGACTCCCCGGCCGCCTTCACACGGTGGGCACGCAATTGGTGTGGGCGTCGGGCGCTGTTGTCCCACCGGACACCCGCGTCAGCGGCGGGCGTTGAGCCGGGCGGCCTGGCGGGTCAGATGGTCGCGTTCGGCGAGGTTGGGGGCCTTGCGGGCCGCATCGGTGTACAGGCGGGCCGCCTTGGCGAGGTCTCCGTCCCGTTCGTGGAGGTAGGCGGCCACCGCGGTGTGGCGCGGCAGGGCGGCGTCCAGTTCGGCGAGCGCGGCGAGGCCCGCGCGGGGACCGTCGGCCTCCCCCACGGCGACCGCGCGGTTGAGCCGGGCGACCGGACTGTCGGTCAGCCGGATCAGCTCGTCGTACCACTCGACGATCTGCACCCAGTCGGTCTCGGCGGCTGTGGGCGCGTCGGCGTGCAGCGCGGCGACGGCCGCCTGGGCCTGGAACTCGCCCAGGCGGTCGCGGGCCAGTGCGGCCTGGAGGATCCCGACGCCCTCGGCGATCAGCCGCGTGTCCCAGCGGCCGCGGTCCTGCTCGGCGAGGGGCACCAGGCCGCCGTCGGGCGCGGTCCGTGCGGCGCGCCGGGCGTGGTGGAGCAGCATGAGGGCGAGCAGCCCGGCGACCTCGGGATGGTCGATGCGGGCCGCGAGCTGCCGGGTGAGGCGGATGGCCTCCGCGGCCAGGTCCACGTCGCCGGAGTAGCCCTCGTTGAAGACGAGGTAGAGGACGCGCAGGACGGTGGCGACGTCGCCGGGCCGGTCGAGGCGCACACCCGAGACCGTGCGCTTGGCCCGGCTGATTCGCTGCGCCATCGTCGCCTCGGGCACCAGGTACGCCTCGGCGATCTGCCGTGTGGTCAGCCCGCCGACGGCGCGCAGGGTGAGGGCGACCGCGGAGGCCGGGGTGAGCGAGGGGTGGGCGCACAGGAAGTAGAGCTGGAGCGTGTCGTCCTGCCCGGGGGCCGGGCCGGGCGCAGGCTCCTCCTCGACCCGGTCCTCGCGCCGGCGGCGGGCCGTGTCGGCGCGGGCGGCGTCGAGGAACTTGCGCCACGCCACCGTGACCAGCCAGCCCTTCGCATCGCGCGGAGGTTCGTCCGGCCAGATCCGCAGCGCCTCGACGAGGGCGTCCTGCACCGCGTCCTCGGCCGCCGCGAAGTCTGCTCCGCGGCGGACGAGGACGGTGAGCACGCTCGGCGTGAGGCTCCTGAGCAGGACCTCGTCCACGGCCGACACCGGGTGTGTCACTCCGAGATGGTGGGCGGGGCGGCCAGGAAGGGGCGCACCTCCAGCCACTCGTGGATCGGCTTGCCGCCCGCCCCGGGTGCGGCCGACAGCTCGCCGGCCAGCTCGACGGCGCGCTCGTACGTGTCGACGTCGATCACCATCCAGCCGGCGATCAGGTCCTTGGTCTCGGCGAACGGGCCGTCGGTGACCGGAGGGCGGCCCTCCCCGTCGTAGCGGACCCACGCGCCCTCGGGGGCCAGCGCCTGCCCGTCGACGAACTCGCCGGTCTTCTCCAGGCGGGCCGCGAAGTCGTGCATGTACCGCATGTGGGCCGAGATCTCCTCGGGCGTCCACTGGTCCATGGGCTCGCAGTTGACCGGCTCGGGCGCGCCCCGGTAGTGCTTCAGCAGCAGGTACTTGGCCATGGTGGCTCTCCTCGGTGATCGTGCGACCCATTGTGGTCGCGTTCATACCGGGGACGGAGCCGGTCCGCGGTTCTCGACATCCCCGCGGAACTTTTTTCCCGGGAATCCTCCGGGATCCTCAGGCGGTCTCCTCGTCGGCCGGCTCGGGCAGTGTCCAGCGCTCGTCGCGGCGGGCGTGGAGATAGCCGTAGTAGTACAGGTATCCGCCGGCGAAGACGGCCAGGGTGATCACCATCGGCACCCAGTCGGTGGTCGTCGTCTCCCACGCCACGTAGGCCATCACCGCCAGGATCACGATCGGCCCCGTGCTGCCCAGCGGCATCCGGTACGCGGCCCCGGCGGTGCGCCCGGTGAGGCGTCCGACCAGGGCCGACAGGGCCACCACGGCGTAGAGCACGAGCAGGTTGGCGCCGGTGGCCAGGAGCAGGGTGGAGAAGGGGACGAGCCAGGCCACGAGCGCCGTGGCCACGCCGACGGCCAGTGTCGCGGGGATCGGCGTCTTCAGGCGGGGGTGTACGGCGGCCAGCGGACGGCCGACGGCGTCCGGCCAGGAGCCGTCCCGCGCCGAGGAGTACAGCAGCCGGCCCATCTGGAGCATCATCGCGATGACGGCGTTGATGACGGCCAGGGCGATGCCGAGGCTGACGACGGTGTTGAGCGTCCCGTTGCCCCGGGCCAGCAGGAAGTAGTTCATCGGCGAGTCCGCCCCGATGAGGGCGGACATGCTCGGGGTCCCGAGCAGCACCGCGATCAGCGGGATCATCTCGACGGCCACGGTGACACCGAGGGACCACAGGATGGCGCGGCCGATCGTCGCCCCGGCCTCGCGGGTCTCCTCGGAGAAGTACACCGCGGTCCCGTAGCCGTTGTAGGCGAACATGGCGGTGGTCGTGGCCGCCGCGACCAGGCCCCAGGAGGCCCCTTCGAGCACGCCGGAGTGGCCGAGCATCTGCGCGGTCCACAGGGTCGAGACCGGCTGGTCGACGTGGAGGAAGCCGAGCACGGCGAGCACCACGAGGGCCGCCAGTTCCAGGAAGAGGAACACACCGGTGACCCACGCGTTGGTACGGATGTTGAACAGCGCGACGACCGTGGCGATCAGCACCACGGCGACGCCGACCCCCTTGCCGTGCAGGGAACCCCACACGACGCCGAGGTAGTCCCCGGTGCCCAGGGCGACGACGGCCAGGATGCCGATGCCCCCGACGAGCGCGAGCACGAACATCGCGAAGCCGGTGGGGCGGCCCAACGTGCGGGCGGCGAAGGCGTATTCGCCTCCGGTGACGGGGTAGCGGCTGGAGAGTTCGGCGTAGCAGAAGGCCATGAACACGCCCGCCAGCGCGGCGATGGCGAAGGCGATCGTGGAGGCACCGCCGATGCCCTGGACGACCGAGGGCACGATGATGAACACGCTCGAGGCGGGGGTGACGGAGGAGAGCGTGATCAGCACGTTCTCCTTGAAGGTCAGGGAACGGGACAGCTGCTGGGCGTACTTGGGGCCGGTGCCGGGTGCCGGCGCGTCCGGGGCCGCGACGCCGGTCGGTGCGGCGGGGGTTCTGCTGCCCGCCGTGAGCTCTTCGTCCATCGGTCTCTCCCCTGTACCGGATGCCGCACTGGATTCTTTGGCACCTCAACCAAATTCCAGCAACCCACTGCTGTCAACGGAAAGTTCGGCATCCCTTGAATTTCTTGGCCGAGTCGCCAAAGATTGAGGGGTGGCGAGACCAAAGAACCAGACCGCTCGGCGGGCCCAGCTCGTGGCCGCCGCGACCCGCGCCGTCAGCAAGCACGGCCCGGCCCGCGTCCGCGTGGCCGACATCGCCGACGCCGCGGGCGTGGCCCGGGGCTCCGTGCACTACTACTTCCAGGACCTCGACGAGCTGCTGCGCCAGGTGTACAAGGAGGCCGTCGACCGCTTCTTCACGCGGCGCATGGCCAGGGTCTCGGCACTGTCCGACGCCCGCGACAAGCTGGTGGCGTCGGCCCACTGCGGCCTTCCGCACGGCCCGGACGACGAGCTGGTGCGGGCGCTGTACCGCTTCAGCTCCGATCTGCCCGACGACCCGGTCCAGCAGGCCCACATCGAGGGCCTGACCGACCGTCAAGTCGTGCTGTACATGGGCATCCTGGAGGTGGGCGTGGCGCAGGGGCACTTCCATCTGAGCGAGCCCGCCCTCGACATCGCCACCAACCTGGTCGGCCTTGAGGACGCCTACGGGCTGCACATCATCGCGAGCAGCTCCGTCGTCACCAACCGGCGCGCGCTGGAACTGATCCTCGGCTACGCCCGCACCGCGACCGGCTGCGCCGACCTCGCCCCCGACCGCCCCACCGCCATCGCCCCGGAGGACTCCGCGTCATGACCACCGACACCACACCTTCGGGACGTCCCAGGGCCCGCGCGCTCGGCATTCCCTTCGACGGCACCCCCGGCCCCTGGAACGCGGTGACCGATGTGCCCGGCGTCGAGGTCGGCCATGTCACCCTCGTCGAGGGCGAGTCGGTGCGCACCGGCGTCACCGCGCTCCTGCCGCGGGGCCGGGACGCCGTGGGCACGCCCTGCGCCGCGGGCTGGTACTCGCTCAACGGCAATGGAGAGATGACCGGCACCACATGGATCGAGGAGACCGGCGCCCTGACCCTCCCGGTGTGCATCACCAACACCCACGCGGTCGGCACCGTGCACCGCGGTGTCATCGACTGGGCGACCGAGCACCGTCCCGAGCTCGCCCGGCAGTGGCTGCTGCCCGTGGTCACCGAGACGTGGGACGGCTACCTCAATGACATCAACGGCCCCCACGTACGCCCCGAGCACGCCGCCACCGCCATCGAGGCGGCCGCCCGCGGCCCGCTGGAGGAGGGCTCGGTGGGGGGTGGCACCGGCATGAACTGCTATGGCTTCAAGGGCGGTTCGGGCACCGCGTCCCGCGTCGTCGCGTACGGTCCCGACCGGTACACGGTGGGCGCGCTCGTCCAGGCGAACTTCGGCGACCGCCGCGAACTCACCATCGCCGGAACCCCGGTCGGCCGTCACCTGCTCGACGACAATCCCCTGGAGGACACCGACTGGTTCGCACCGGGCGGCGCGGGCTCCGTCATCGTCGCGATCGTCACCGACGCGCCGCTGCTGCCCGGCCAGTGCAAGGCGCTGGCCCGCCGCGTCCCCATCGGCCTGGGCCGCACCGGCACCACCGCGAGCCACTTCTCCGGGGACGTCTTCCTGGCCATGTCGACCGCCAACGCCGGCGCGCTGACGAGCGCCTTCCCGGCCGGCGAGCCGACGGCCGACGACTACGACGTCATGCGCAGCATCCCCTGGGGCCGCATCGACCCCTTCTACGAGGCCGTGGTCCAGGCGGTCGAGGAGGCGGTCCTCAACGCTCTCGTGGCGAACGCGGAGATGACCGGCCGGGACGGGCACCGCACTCCGGCACTCCCGCACGACCGGGTCCGCGCACTCCTCGCATGACTCCCCGACCGGGCCGCGAAGGCGTCAGAGCACGGCGAACCGGTCCACCAGCAGCTCCAATCGCTGTTCCGCGTACTCGGGCGGCAGCCGGCCCGCGCGGCCGAGGGTCGCGAGGCCGTGCAGGGCGGCCCAGAACGTCTCCGTGAAGAGCGCCGGGTGGACGTCATCCCCCGCCACTTCGGTGAGGCACTCCAACAGGGCCGCGAAGGCGTCCTTCAGGGGCTCCGGGGTGTCCTCCTGCGCGAACGCGAGTCCGCCGTCGAGCCGGAACACTGCGTCGTAGACCGCCGGGTTCCGCTCGGCGAAGCCGAGGTAGGCACGGGCGAGGGCGGTGACCCGGGCGCGCGGGCCGTCCGCGGCGGCGGTCGCGGTCCGCAGCGCCTGGGCCAGTTCGGCGGCGCCGTCGAGGGCGACGGCGCCGATGATCTCGCGCTTGCCCCGGAAGTGGCTGTAGAGGACGGGCTGGCTGTACTCGATGCGCTCGGCCAGCTTGCGGGTGGTGACCGCGTCCCAGCCCTGCCCCTCGGCGAGTTCACGGGCCGTCGCCACGATGAGGCGCTCGCGGCTCGCGCGTTCACGCTCCTTGCGTTCCTGTACCGACATGACCCGATCCTAGCACCGCTAGACAACCGAGCGGCAGTAGCGCTAGCGTTGCCCCATCATCTAGCACTGCTAGATATCTCTCAGGAGGGGGCACCATGCTCAACGCACTTGAGGTCTTCACCACCGTGGTTCTCGGAGTGATGGTGGGGGTGGAGTTCTCCGTCGCCTTCGTCATGAACCCGATCTTCAGCGGGCTCCCCGACGACGCCAATCAGCAGGCCCGCTCTCACGGGGGCCGGATGCTCGGCGCCGTGATGCCCTTCTGGTACATCGGATCGCTCGTCCTCATCGCGATCTGGGCCGTCGCCGCCTGGGGCGAGGCGGGCGCGGGGCTCCTCGTCGTCGCGGGCGCGCTGCTGCTCGTCAGCGTCATCATGTCGATCCTGCTGCTCGTCCCGATCAACAACCAGGGCAAGACGTGGACCGCCGAGAACCGGCCCGCGGACTGGAAGGAGCAGATGCACCGCTGGGACCGCTACCACTACGTCCGCGTCGCCGTCATCGTCGCCTCGTTCGCCGTGCTGGTCACGGCCCTGCTCTGAGCAGGCGGGACGCCGAGGACTCCCCCGCGTGTGCCGCGTCCCTACGCGGCACGGAAGCGGCCGGCCGCCACTTCCTCGACCCGGCCCTGCCCCATCAGGCGCTCCAAGTGCCGCCGCGCAGTGCGCAGTTCCACGGGCCGGATGTGCGCACCTTCGACGTGCGGCCGGTACACCAGCCGGTGGTCGGCGATCTCCTCCACGGTCCGCGGTTCGGCCAGGAACGCGAGGAGTTCGGCATCGCGCCTGTCCACCACACCCGCGTACGCGTCGAGCCGGCGGCGGAACTCCGCCGCCCCCTCGATCACCCCCTTCTGGTGGGCGGTGCCGTACCAGCGGGCATCGATCTCCGCACACCGCCGCATCGACGCCTCGAAGTCGACGAGGCTGCTGCCCACGTCCCCGTAGTACGGACCGAACGAGGTGAGGTCGATGTCCGCGACGAACAGGAACCCGTCGGGCTCGACCAGGAACCCGCTGTGCCCCGCGGTGTGCCCGGGCAGATGCACCACCGTCACCGTCCGCCCGCCCAGGTCGAAGACTGCGCCGTCCTTGAACGCCCGCGCGTCCGGACGCCCCGTCACATGGAACTCGTCCCGCATCTGCGCGTCCACGGCCTCGACCGCGTCCGGCGGCAGCCCGAGCGCGGCGATCAGCGCGGCGCGCGACCGCAGCGCGTCGAGGTCACCGTGGTGCACATGCACCGGCACCTCGTAGCGCCCGAGCCCAGCGATGTGGTCCTCGTGCGCGTGGCTCACGAGAACCAGGTCCGCGGGCGGCGCGTCGTCGACGAGCGACAGCGACGGGTCGACGACCAGAGAGGCGTCCGCGCCGCGCACGAGCAGCGAATTCCCGTACGGGTAGGCGCCGTTGCGGGCACCGACGAGCACGCTGACCGCGCCGTACTCCTCGGGGATGTATCCGGTGGGACGAGATTCCATGGTCACCGTTTCTATCGGAGTGGGGTCGGGACCGCCATGGGGCCCTCACCGCCCCGCCGGTCCGCCGGCCCGCCGTGTCACCCGCGCAGGAAGTACAGCACCGTCGTGGTGACCGCCGTCGTCAACAGGACTCCCCGCAGCAGCCGGGCGGAGAGGCGGCGGGCCAGCTGGGCGCCGACGTAGCCGCCCGCCACGGCGCCGACCAGCATGGCCATGAGGAGAAGCGGAGCGGTCAGCGCGTCCGAGGCGAGGAGGAACAGCACGGTCGCGCTGAGGTACATGGCGGCGAGCTGGGTGACCCGCATCGGATTGCCGGCCGCTGCGTCGAGACCGAAGCCGATGCCCCACAGGGCCAGCATCAGGATGCCTACGGCTCCGCCGAAGTATCCCCCGTACATACCGAGGAAGAACTGGCCGATCAGGACGGCGCGCGCACTCATCCGGACCGGGCGGCCCAGCGCACGGGTCAGTGCACCGGAGAGGTGCCGCCCGAAGGCCAGGACCACCGTCGCGAACGCGAGGAGCCAGGGCACCGCGGCGTCGAAGGAGGACGCGGGGAGCACCAGGAGCAGTCCCGCGCCGACGGCTCCGCCTACCACGCTGATCGCCGTCAGCGCTTTCGTGGACGTGGCTCCGACGGGTGTGAGTTCGCGCCGGTAGACCCAGGCGCTGGCGACCGCGCCGGGCACGAGGGCGACGCGCGACACCGCGTTCGCGACCACCGGTGGCAGGCCGACGGCGACGAGCGCGGGCAGCGCCACGAAGGTTCCGCCACCGCCGATGGCGTTGAGGGCTCCGGCTGCGACGCCGGCCAGCAGGACAAGAAAGGGCTCCATCACCCGCAGAGCATCACCCGCCGACGATCGACACCACAATGCGCCATCGACGTCCCCAGCCTAAGCCTGTGCCTAAGGCTCTGCCCTAGGCTGGGCCTGTGCGCTACGACCTCGACGACCTGCGGCTCTTCCTCCACATCGTCTCGGAGGGCTCGATCACGGCGGGCGCCCGCCGCATGCACCTGAGCCTGCCCTCGGCCAGCGCCCGGGTGCGCTCGCTCGAACACCACGCAGGAGTGGAGCTGTTGATCCGCGGCCGCCGGGGCGTGCGGCCCACTCCCGCGGGGGCGACGCTGGCCCGCCACGCACGCGACGTACTGGACCGGACCGCGCGCCTCGACAGCGCCGTGGCGAGCTACACCCGGTCCCCGAACGCCCGGCTGACCCTGCTGTGCGGCGGATCCGCGTTGCACCGGCTCGTGCCGCACGCCCTCGTCCCGTTCCTGCGCGCCCACCCGGACACCGACGTCACCGTGTCCGAGAGCCGCACACCTCGGACCGTGCGCAGGCTCTCCGACGGCGAGGCGGACCTGGGGGTCGTCATCGACGACGAGGCCAAGGACTGCGGCCTGCGCACGGAGCCGCTGGGCGACGACTCCCTCGTGGTGATCGGCCAGGCCGGAGGCGTCCTCGACGGGCGGACCTCGCTGACGTACAACGAGGTCGCCGAGCACCCGCTCGTGGGCCTCGACGCCGGCTCCTCGCTGCGCCGCTGGATCGAGAAGCGGCTCGGGCCGCACGCCCCGGTGGTCCGCCACCGCACCACCGTCGCCGACCTGAACGTCCTGGTCTCCCTCGCCGCCGCGGGCGCCGGGCTCGCCGTCGTGCCGCGCCGCGCCATCGACCCGCGCCGCCCGCTCGACGTGTGCGAGTTGCGGGAACCGTGGGCCCGCCGGCGCCATCTGCTGGCCTGGGGCGCCCAGGACGACGCCGCGTCACCGGCGGCCGAGGCGCTCGCCGACCACCTGCGTCGAGCGGCCCTGGAGTCATGATCCGGCACACATCGGTCCCGGTGAGGTGGCATGGTGAGCTGTCATTCATAGTGGGCCGTCGGAGACGGACGGCCGCCCGGGAGGCGACGCGGTGAGCGAGCAGTACGTGGTGGGGCTGCGGGAGGTCGACGAGACGGACGTCGCTCTCGTCGGCGGCAAGGGTGCTCACCTGGGCGGCCTCGCACGGATCGACGGTGTCCTCGTCCCGGACGGGTTCTGTGTGACGACGGGCGCCTTCCGGCGGGCCGTGGCGCACGCGCCGTCGCTGGAGGAACTGCTCGACCGGCTGGAGCGCGCGGATCCCGACGACCGGGAGACGATCCGTACGCTCAGTGCGGAGATCCGCCGGACCGTCGAGGGCATCGGCGTCCCGGAGGATCTCGCCGCGGAGATCGGGCGCGCGCTCTCGGACCTGGGTGAGCGGGCCGCCTGCGCCGTCCGCTCCAGTGCCACCGCCGAGGACCTGCCGACGGCCTCGTTCGCCGGCCAGCAGGACACGTACCTGAACATCGTCGGGCCCGAGGAGATCCTCCGGCACATCAGCCGGTGCTGGGCCTCGCTGTTCTCCGAGCGGGCCGTGACGTACCGTCAGCGGGCCGGCATCGACCACCGGACGGTCGACATGGCCGTGGTCGTCCAGCGGATGGTGCGCCCCGAAGCCTCCGGCATCCTGTTCACGGCCGACCCGGTCACGGGCAACCGCAAGGTCGCCACCGTGGACGCCGGCTTCGGTCTCGGCGAGGCCCTGGTCTCCGGTCTGGTGAACCCGGACGTGTTCCGGGTGCGCGACGGCGCGGTCGTCGAGCGGACCATCGCCGCCAAGCAGCGTGCCGTGTACGCGCTCCCGGGCGGTGGCACGGAGGAAGTGACCGTCGACGTGGCGCGGCAGGAGCAGCCGTCCCTGACCGACGCCCAGGTCGTACGCCTTGTGGAGCTCGGGCGGCGCATCGAGGCGCACTTCGGCCGGCCGCAGGACATCGAATGGTGCCTGGCCGCGGCCGACGGCGACGCCACGACGGATGCCGGGGCCGAAGCCGGTTCCGACGCCCGTACCGACGCCGGGTTCCGGATCGTGCAGAGCCGGCCGATCACGACCCTGTTCCCGGTCCCCGAGCGGGACGACGAGGAGAACCACGTCTACCTCTCCGTCGGCCATCAGCAGATGATGACCGACGCGATGCGGCCGCTGGGCATCTCCGTATGGCAGCTGACGGCGATGGCACCGATGCACGAGGCCGGCGGGCGGCTGTTCGTCGACGCCACCCGGCGCCTGGCCTCCCCGACGAGCCGCGCGGGCCTCCTCGACCTCGTGGGCAGAGGCGACCCGCTGTTCAGGGACGCCCTCGAAACCGTCCTCGACCGCGGCGACTTCGTCCCGACGCTTCCCGACCCGGCCCCCGCCACGCCACCGGCCGGCGGCGGCCCGCCCGCGCCCCTCGCGACCGACCCGGCCGTCGTCACCGGGCTGATCGCGCGCAGTCAGGAGTCCGTCGCCGCCCTGCAGCGCGACATCCGGACGAAGGCCGGTCCCGCGCTGTTCGACTTCCTGCTCGACGCCTTCGAGGAGCACAAGCGTGCCCTCGGCGACCGGCTGAGCATGCAGGCGGTCATGGCCGGCATGGAGGCCACGTGGTGGCTCAACGACAAGTTGTACGAGTGGCTGGGCGAGAAGAACGCCGCCGACACCCTCACGCTGTCCGCCCCCGGCAACATCACCTCGGAGATGGGCCTCGCCCTGCTCGACGTCGCCGACGTCATTCGCCCGCTTCCCGAGGTGCTCGCCTTCCTCCAGGACGCAGGGCACCTCGCGGACGACACCTTCCTGGACGAGCTGAGCAAGCGGGCGGGCGGCCCCGAGGCACGCGACGCCATCGAGGCCTACCTCGACCGGTACGGCATGCGCTGCGTCGGCGAGATCGACATCACGCGGCCGCGCTGGAGCGAACGCCCCACCACGCTCGTGCCGGTGATCCTCGACAACGTACGGAACTTCGCACCGGGCGCCGCGGAGCGCAGGTTCGAGGAGGGGCTCGAGAAGGCACGCCGGAAGGAGGCGGACGTGCTGGCACGCCTGCGCGCCCTGCCTGTCGACGGGGAGGCGAGGGCCGGGGAGACCCGGCGGATGATCGACCGGGTCCGCACGTTCATCGGGTACCGCGAGTACCCCAAGTACGCCATCATCCGCCGCTACTTCATCTACAAGCAGGCCCTGGCGGCGGAGGCGGAGCGCCTGGTCCGTGCGGGTGTGCTCGCCGAAGCGGAGGACATCCACTACCTCACGTTCCAGGAACTCCACGACGTCGTCCGCACGCAAGGGGCGGACGCCGGGCTCGTTCAGCGGCGCAAGGACGACTTCCGTACGTTCCAGTCGCTCACCCCGCCGCGCGTGCTCACCTCGGACGGCGAGGCCGTCAGCGGAGCGTACCGGCGCGCGGACGTGCCGGACGGTGCGCTGGTCGGTCTGCCGGTGTCCGCCGGGACGATCGAGGGGCGGGCACGGGTCGTCCTCGACATGGCGGAGGCCGATCTGGAGGCGGGCGACATCCTCGTCACGGCCTACACGGACCCCAGTTGGTCCCCGCTGTTCGTCGCGGTCGCCGGCCTGGTCACTGAGGTGGGCGGGCTGATGACGCACGGCGCGGTGATCGCCCGGGAGTACGGTCTGCCGGCGGTCGTGGGCGTGGCCGGGGCGACCCGCCTGATCCGGGACGGGCAGCGGATCCGGGTGCACGGGGCGGACGGGTACGTCGAGCTCCTGGAGTAACGGGGGCCTCCCTCGCTACGGACCCCCACTTCCGATTCACCTCACCGCTTCAGACACGAAGGCACACGTGACCGACCCGTCCGAACCCGCCGCCACCCAGCGCGCGTTCGTCGCACTCGCCCCGCCCGACGACGCGAAGGACGAACTGGCACACGCGCTGCGACCGGTCTACGCCGCCCATCCCCGGCTGCGGGAGAACCGCATCGAGGACTGGCACATCACGCTGGCGTTCCTCGGCGAGCAGTCGGTGGAGGCGGTCCGGCGGCTGCGGTCGCCGCTCGCCGATCTGGCCGCCGCCCACGCCTCCCCCGAGCTGGCGCTGCGCGGCGGCGGGCACTTCGACGAACGCGTGTTGTGGAGCGGGCTGGTGGGCGACCTGAACGGCCTGCACCTGCTGTCCGAAGCGGTCCGCAAGGAAGTCAGAGCCTGCGGGGTCGACTTCCCCGAACGCCCGCTCCGCCCCCACCTGACGCTGGCCCGCGCCCGCCGCCACGACACGACGTCCGTCCCGGAGGCGGCCGCGGCGCTCGACGCCTTCACCGGCCGCCACTGGCGCTCGCTGCGCCTGCACCTGGTGGGCAGCACTCCCGGTAACACGCCCCCACCGAGGCGCTATCGGGACATCGCGGCATGGGACCTGGCGGGCGGGGCCACCGAGCCGCCGAAGCTCTGAAGGGGCTACACCTTGTCGATGGCGAACAGTTCCAGGTGCCCGCACTTGGGGCAGCGCCGCGCCTCGATCCGTCGGCGCGGCCTGCCGAGCCGCTTGGCGCCGCCGAAGATGCCCCGCTCCAGCGCGCCTTCGATCCAGCGGGCGTAGCCACGCGAGTGCTCCCCCGCGTCCTCGATGAATCCTTCTTCCAGGCCGCCGGTGCCGCAGTGGGTGCAGGTGTTGTCCGTCACCGGGCCAGTGTAGGACGCCTCCCCGGGCCGGGGAGGCGCAGGAGAACTGGTCCGGTTCCAGGGGTGACACCTTCGCGGAAGTCGCGCCACGAGAGGAGGGGAAAATGGTCCGGATCACGCGTAGAAGGGGTCACCACCCGGGCGCGCGCGACCACTTGCGGTCCGGCACGGCCCTCCAGGCGGCGCTTACGGTCAGTTTGTCGCCGGTGGTCACGCAGCGTCGCGCGCTGGTACAGGCTTCTGTCCTCAGCACACGCAGCCGGGCGTGGTGCCGGGCGAGGGGACATCGTTGTGGCGGCGGAGCGGCGGGACAGGAGGCCGCATGAGCGGCGGCGGGTGGGGAACGTGGCCGAACCGCGCACCGGGACGGTCGACCGCCGGGAGGAAATGGCGGAGATCGAGCGGATCTTCCTCAGCCCGTCCCTCGACGAGCCGACGCGGTTGGTGACCTTGACCGGGGTCGGCGGGGTGGGCAAGACCCGGGTGGCACTGAACGCCGCCGCCGCGCTCGAACCCCGCTTCCGCGACGGCGCGTGGCTGGTGGAGCTCTCGCCGCTGCGCGAGCAGGGTGCCCTGCTCGCGCATGTCATCGCGGAGGTCCTGCCGTTGGCCGACCAGAGCACACGGCCCATGATCGATGTACTGGCGGAGTACCTCGTCGACCGGGAGCTGCTGCTGGTCCTCGACACCTGCGAGCACCTCACCGAACACTGCGCACTCGTCACCGAGGTCCTGCTGAAGGCCGCGCCCGGTCTGCGCATCCTGGCCACGAGCCGCCGCGTCCTGAACGTGGCGGGTGAGCGCGTCGTCACGGTCGAGCCGCTGCCCGTGCCCGAGGCCGACGACGCACGGGTGGGCGCGGCGGACGCGGTGGCGCTGCTGGCCCTGCGCGCCACGGAGGCGGTGCCCGGCTTCACGGTCACCGATGCCGATCACTCGGAGCTGGTGCGGTTGTGCCGGCGTCTCGACGGGCTGCCGCTCGCGATCGAACTGGCCGCGGCCCGCTTGCGTGAGCTGCCGGTACGGGAGTTGACCGCGCGGCTCGACGACCGCTTCGCCGTCCTGGGCGACACGGAGAGCATCGCCGCCGACGCCGTTCCGCCGTGGCACCAGGCCCTGCGCACCGCCATCGGCTGGAGCCACCAACTGTGCACTCCGTCCGAACGGCTGCTGTGGGCGCGGCTGTCGGTCTTCGCCGGCAGCTTCGACGTCGACACGGCGTGCCAGGTGTGCGCCGACGACCATCTCCCCGCCGCGCGCATCCCGGCCGTACTCGGCGCACTGCGGGAGAAGTCGATCCTGACGTGGCAGCCCACCGGGGGCGGCGAGCGGTACCGAATGCTGGACACCATCCGGGAGTTCGGGACCCACTGGCTGCGCGGCCTCGGCGAGGAGGAGGCGCTGCGCCGCCGCCACCGCGACCACTACCTGGCCCTCGCCCGGGCGGGCGACGCCGCCTGGATCGGGCCCGGCCAGTTCGCCTGGTACGACCGGATGACGGCCGAACACGACAACGTCCGCGCCGCGCTCGAGTACTGCCTGACCGAACCCGGGGGTCGCCACGCGTTGGAGATGACGGGGGCACTGTGGTTCTTCTGGCAGGGCTGCGGATTCGTGACGGAGGGCCGGTACTACCTGGACCAGGCCCTGGCAGCCGACACGGAGCCCTCCCCCGCACGGGTCAAGGCGTTGTACGCGTGCGGTCAAGTACTGATGTACCTGGGCGACCTGGCTTCCCTTGAGGAACGGGCCGCCGAGTGCACCGCTCTGGCCGCACGGCTCGGCGTCACTGAACGCGCCTACGCGGCTGCCACCGAGCTACGGATGCTGGCGGGGCGCGGCGACCTGGAGCAGACGGTGACACGGGCCGAGGCTCAACTCGCCACGGACTGGCGCGAAGAGCCGCTCACCATGAATCCCCTCTCGGCGCTGGTCCTCGGCACCCACTCGCTCGTTTCCGCCGGCCGTTTCGAGGAGGCCGTCGTCTGGCTGGACGAGTTGAGCGCCGCATGCGACCGGGTCGGCGAGCGCAGCATGCGCGCCTGGGGCGACTTCGTCCGCGCTCAGGCCGAGCTGGCCCTGGGGCGCCACCAGGAGGCGGACGCGCACGCGCGGGCCGCGCTGCGGACCAAACTCCGGCTGGGCGACGACGTGGGCACCGCCCATGCCCTGGAATCCCTGGCCCGCTCCGCCATCGCCACGGGCAGGCCCCGGGACGCAGCCCGGCTGCTCGGTCTGGCCGCACAGCTCTGGGAGACGCTCGGCCGGCCACAGGCCGGCATCCCTCCGATGGTGGCCGCCCACGAAGCCTGCGAGCGCCGGACCCGCGAGGCCCTCGGGGAGACTGCCTACCTGGAAACCTTCGAAGCCGGCCGCACCACCGACCGGAACACCGGCATCAGCCAGGTCCTGAACACGGCTGCGGCGCCGCCTCTCTAGGGGTGCACCAGTACGTGACTCAGGCCCACCCGGCCCGTCCCGTTCAGCTTGATGCGAACGTAGCGTGCCTCCGCGTTGGTGTCGAGGAGGGTGGGGCGCAGGGCCTTGCCCGTGATGTGTGCGGTCGTCGCGTCCGAGAAGTCGGCGGACCTGGCGAGCTGCACGTCGAAGTCGCCGGTTGTCGTCGACGCGTCGTTCCAGACCTCGACCTGGCCGATGTGCCGGACGGCGCCGAGGTCGACCTGCCACCAGGCGCCCGGCTCCGACTCGGTGCGGGTGTCGGTGGAGGTGTCGCCGTCGGTCGCGCGGGCCGCGGACGCCGTGCCCTCCGTGGAGGACTGGGTGGCGGTGCCGGTGCGGGCGAGGTCGCGGCGGAGCTGTTCGACGCTGCCGTGGGGATCCGCGCCGGCCGACCCTGCCACCTTCAGCGCCGCCGTGGGCAGTCGGTCGAGCTTGGTGTGGTTGTCGGTCATGGTCGATCCGGTGCCGCCGAGGGCGGGGGCGTCGGTGTCGGTCCAGTTGCCGGTGGCGTGGTTGTCGATGCCGTAGTCGGCCCAGTTGGAGACCCACTTGTAGCCGAGCCGGGTCAGGACGTTGCGGGTGACGGTGATGTGGCTGGACTGTTCGTCGAGGTAGATGCCGTTGCCGTCGCGCTCGGTGTTCCCGTACGCGCTGCGGTTGAGGTAGTTGCCTGAGATCACGGTGCCGGGCTGGGCGCCCTGGGTGTAGATGGCACCGCCGTCGTGCTGGTCGTACGCGACGCGCATGGCGTTGGTGATCCGGTTGTTCGTGATGCGGTTGTCGCGCAGGACGGACTTCTGGACCTCGGGCTGGTTCCAGCCCCAGCCGACGGAGATGCCCGAGTACGGCAGGTCGTCGAGGGTGTTGTGGTCGATGGCGGTGCCCGCCTCGTAGCCCGCCCAGATGCCGACGGCGTCCGTGTACTCGACGCCGGTGTGCCGGACGGTGTTGTACGACACGGTGTTGCGGGCGCCGGTGAGTTCGGCGGTCGGCAGGGGTTCCGTGTCTCCGATGTAGGCGGCGCCGGAGGACAGGTCGGTGAAGCGGGAGCGGGTGAGCGTCGAGTCCTGGGTGCCGCGCTCGAAGACGACTCCGGCGCCGCCGAGCCGGGTGAACGTGGCGTCGTCGACGACCACGTCCCTGCCCCCGCGGACGGTGAGCGCGGCGGCGGGCTTGGTGTAGTGGCGGCCGGCGTGGTCGACGGGGCCGGTGGCTCCGGTGAGGGTCAGCCCGGCCTGGGTGCCCGCGTAGCCCTCGTCGGTGTCGGGCTGCCGGTAGGCGCCGTACGCGAAGCCGATGCCGGTGAGGCGGACGTCGTGGGCGCCGTCGAGGGTCACGAGCCCTTCCGTGGCGGGGGTGACCGCCTGGAAGCGGCGCGGGTTCTCGCCCTTGCGGGGCAGATACGTGACCGTGCGCGCGGCCGAGTCCCACACGAACTCGCCCGGCTTGTCCAGGAGTTCGCGGGCGTTCTCGAAGAACGACACCTTCGCGTAGCGGCTGGAGTCGACGGTGGTGGTGTCCCAGGCGGGGCCCGTCCGGTTCGTACCCGACGAGGCGTTGGTCCAGCAGGGCTGGGCGAACGTCATGAGGTCACCGCTGACGGAGGCGATCCGGCAGTGGTAGTTGCGCCAGCGCACCCGGATGACGGCCTCGGCGTCGGTGGGCCGCGCCCACGTGGTGATGCCGGTGCGTTCGGCGCCGGTCATGCCCGTCTTGGTGGCATCGCACACGGAGGCGGCGCAGGACTCTCCGCGTGCGCGGACCGCGCGTATGCCGTCGACGAAGAGCTGGCGCGGGGTGACACCTTCCGGGACCTTCGCCGTCCAGGTGCCGTCGTCGTTCGCGGACCAGCCGGTGACCGCGCGGCCTCCGGAGAGGACGGGGTGAGCGCCGGGCGCGGCGGCCCAGGTGACTCCGGAGTCCTTGGGGCCGAGGTCGAGCGGACGGCTCAACGCGTAGGTACCGTCCGCGAGTTCCACACGGACGCCCTTCCCGCTGACGGCACGCGCGGCGTCGCGGGCTCCGTCGAGCGAGCAGGGTTCGGCGCGGGTGCACGCGGAGCCGGAGCCGTGGGGCGCCGCGTGCAGGACGGCCGTGCCGGCGGCCGCCGAGGCGGCGGGCAGGAGGGCGAGCGAGAGGGCGACGGCGGACATGAACACCGTGGCGGCGGTGCGGGCCGTGCGGATACCGGGTCTCATTCGGGGGCCTTCCACTCGGGCGGATGGGCTGCGGGTGGTCTCGTGCGCGGCGTGCGTCACGTTCCGCTGCTCGGCAACGGCGGGTTCTTCGCCCCGAACAACCAGTCCCGCAGGAACGGATCGACTCCCCGGTCCCCCGTCACCTCCACCGCGTGCCGGATGAAGTCCTCGCTGGTGACGGTCCGGTCCTTGAAGCGCCGGGGCCACAGCCCCATCACCCGGTCGAACTTCTTCTGGCCCACGTGGAGCCGGAGCGCGTACAGGACGAGGGCGCCCCCGTCGTAGATGTTGGTGCCGCCGAGCGCCTTGGGCAGCCCCGGAGGGCCGTCGCTCGCGCGGATCGCGTCCAGCTTCTCGTACGTGGCCCGCATCTTGTCGGCCATCCGCGACCAGCCGCGCTCCTCGCTGTAGAGGGCGGCGTAGTACACGGCGGGCCCCTCGTTGAGCCAGGCCTGCTGCCAGTCGTGCGGGGTGACGCTGTCGCCGAACCACTGGTGGGTCAGCTCGTGGACCATGGTGTTCTCGTACGTCGGGTGGCCGGCCGCGTCGTTCTTGAACCAGTTGGTCCCCATCAGGGTGAGCGTCGTGTTCTCGAGGGCGTCGGTGTACCCGTCGTAGATGTGCAGGCCGTAGACGGAGAACGGGTACGGGCCGAGCTTCGCCTCCAGCCAGGCGAGATGGTCCGGAGTGCGGGCGACGATGGGCGCGTAGAAGTCCTCGCGGCCCTGCGGGACGACGTGCCGCAGCGGCAGCCCGGTGTGTGAACTGCCGTACAGGTACGTGCCCTTGACGACCGCGATACCGAGGAGCTCGGTGGGCATCCGCTCGCGCAGCGCGAAGTGCCACACGGTGGAGCCGTCGGCGCGGCGGTCCTTTCCCGTCAACTCGCCGTTGGCCGCGGCGACGTAGCCCTTGGGCGCGGTGATGTGGAAGGCCCAGGTCGCCTTGTCGGACGGGGTGTCGTTGCACGGCAGGAAGGTGTCCGCGCGCGAGGACTGCACGGCGGAGGCGAATCCGCCGTCCGTGCCGAAGCGCCAGCCGGTGAGTCCGGCGCGTGGCGCCTTGCCGTTGCCGTGGTAGCGGACGGTGGTCGTGAACGGGGTGCCCTTGTGGAGCGGGGCGGCCGGTGTGACGGTCAGTTCCTGGCCGGACTTGCCGAGGGAGAGGGCGGTGCGTGCCTGCCGTCCTTCGACCGTGACGGAGTCGATGGTGTGTCCGTCGGTGTCGAGGTTGAAGGCCGACAGGTCCTGGGTGGCCCGGGCGTACAGGGTCACCGAGGCCGTGAAGTCGTAGGTGCCCGGGGTGAAGTCGAAGGTGAGGTCGTAGTGGCCGACCTGGTAGCCGCCGTTTCCGAGGGTCGGGAACAGCGGGTCGCCGACGCCGTCGGAGCCGGGGCGGGGGTCGAATCCCGCGGCGCTTGCCGGGGCGGCGAACAGGGGGACGGCGACCGCCGCGCCGGTCGCGGCGGTGAGGAACGTGCGTCTGCTGGTGCTCACTTGGCCCCCTTCTTCCCGCCCTGCTCGGCGGCCTGCTTGAACTCGGCGCGGCACGTGTCGCCGCCCGCGTTGCGCCACTTCTTGACCAGGGCGTCGTACGCCGAGAGGGGCTTGCGCCCGGTGACGAGGTCCTTCACGCCGTCGAGGTGGATCGTGTAGAGGCTGCCGAGGCCCTTGGAGTCCCAGGTGGGCGAGGTGTAGCCCAGCGTGGGGTCCTCGACGAGCATCGGAATGAGCTTCGTGTACGCCTCGTGGGCGTAGCGGGCCGCCTCGGGGTGTGTCGCGCTGAAGAACGCGGGGGCGGCCGAGGCCAGCTTGGTCCAGGGCACGGTGACGTCCTGTGTGCCCTGCTTGGTGAGGACGGGGGTGCCGTGCTTGTCGCGCTTGTAGTCGGTGCCCTCGACGCCGTAGTTCATCAGCGTGTACTCGAGCGAACCGAAGGGTGAGGCGGCGAAGTCGGCGAGCCGCAGGATCTCCTCGACCCGGCTCCTGCCCGCCTTGGTGATGTGGCAGTTCTCCAGGGAGGTGTTGTCGCTCCAGGCGACCGCGTCCTTGCCGACCGGCACCATCGGGCGGACGTCGAAGGACTTGTCGATGGCGCTCATCGCGTCGACGTACCCGGTGCCGGTGGTGAGATAGGCGGGCATGCCGTCGTAGACGTACGCGGCCTTGCCGTTCTTGAACAGGTCGGTGTACTGGGCCTTCTGGGCGCCCGACATCTGTACGGTGCCGGGGTAGAAGCAGCCCGCCTTGTAGAGCGTGGCGGCGGTCTCGACGGCGTGCCGGTAGGCCTCGTCCTCCAGCTGGTACGTCCACTTGCCGGACTTGGTGTCGTGCGTCCAGAAGTGCTGGGCGCCTGCCGACATGGCGAGCAGGTTCATGCTGCCGCCCGTGAAGAAGTACTGCTTCTTCTTGGTGTTCGTCAGCTCCTTGGCCAGCTCGACGAGCCGCTCCAGGCTGTCGATCTGGTCGAGGCTGTCCACGCCCGCCTGCTTGAACAGGTCGGCGCGGTAGAAGCCGGCGCCGCCGCTGCCGGACCGGGCGATCGGGATGCCGTAGAGCTTGCCGCCGAAGATGGCCTCCTTCCAGGCGTACTCGGGGATCGCCGCCAGGTTGGGGTACTTCTTGACCTTGTCCCCGGCGAGGTACGGGGTGAGGTCGGCGCAGGTGGAGGCGAGGAAGGCCGCCTTGTTGTCGACGCCGCCGGTCTCCGGGTACATGAAGATGTCGGGGAGCTGGTCGCCGGCGACCATCGTGGAGAACTTCGCCGGGTAGTCGTCGGCGGGCACGGCCGTGAAGTCGACCTTGGCGCCAAGGAGTTTCTCGATCTCTCGCCAAGCCGCGTTCTTGCCGCGCTCCGGGGGCAGCGGCGCGAAGGTCTCGGTGACCGCGGTGATCTTCTTGGCGCCCTTGAGCGGGGTGCCCTTGGTGGCCCGGGCCATCTCGGTGGGGTACTTCAGGAATGCGGCGGGCACACCCGCGGCGGTGCCGGGCAGGTCGGCCTCGATGCCGATGTTGCGGACGGCCGTGGCCGGCAGCAATTTGCCGCTCTTGGCCTCCGCCTTGGCGGCCGTGCCGCCGTCGCCGCACGCGGCGAGCAGGGGCGCGGCGGCGACGCCGAGCCCGGCGCCCACACCCCAGCGGAGCATGGTGCGGCGGTTCATGGTCGTGGTGCCGGGCATGCGAAGTCTCCTCAACGTGAAGGGGCACACGGAAGTCGGGGGGTGGCGGCCGGTGTGCGGAGGCCCTGGGGCGTCTCAGCCCTTGACGGCGCCGGTGAGGACGCCCTTGGTGAAGTAGCGCTGGAGGAACGGGTAGACGAGCAGGATCGGCACGACCGCGATCACGAGCACGGCCATCTGGACGGCCTGCTGCGGGGCTATCGCCTCGCCCGCCGCGGCCGTGTCGAGGTTCTGTCCCTGGAGGATGAAGGTGCGCAGCACCATGGGCAGCGGCCACTTGTCGTTGTCGCCGAGGTAGAGCAGGGCGTTGAAGTACGCGTTCCAGTAGGCGACCGCGTAGAAGAGTCCGACGACGGCGATGACCGCCTTCGACAGCGGCAGCACGACCTGTATCAGGGTGCGGAAGTCGCCCGCGCCGTCGACCTTCGCGGCGTCGTACAGCTCCTCCGGCAGGTTCATGAAGAACGCCCGCATCACCACGAGGTTGAAGGCACTGACCATGGTCGGCAGGACCAGGGCGGCGAACGTGTTGTAGAGGCCGAGCTCCTTGACCAGCAGGAAGTTGGGGATGACGCCCGCGTTGAACAGCATCGTGAACAGGGCCGTCATCAGCAGGAAGCGGCCGCCGACGATGCCGCGCCGGGACAGGCCGTACGCCATGCCGATGGTGGCGAGCAGGCTGCAGGCGGTGCCCGCGACGGTGACCGCGATGCTCACGAACAGAGCGCGGGTGACCCGGCCCCCGGTGAAGGCGGTGCGGTAGGCGTCGAGGTTGGGGTGGTCGGGCCACAGGACCAGGCCGTTGGCGTGGATGATGTCGGTCTGCGAGGCGAAGCTCGTCCCGATCACACCGAGCAGCGGGTACGCGACGAGGCCCACGACGACGGCCAGGGCGAGGCCCTTGAGGACGAGGCCGGCCCGGGTGGGCCGCTCCATCCACGGCGGGCGGGCGCCCGACGGGCGGAGTTCGCCGTGTCCTGCGCTCTGGGCGGCGGGTGCGGCCTTGCGGCCTGTCCGCACGGCGGTCGTCTCAGCGGTCAGCACCTCTGTACACCCCTTCGTGTCCGAGCCGGTGGGCGAACTTGTTGGCGCCGATCACCAGGGCCGTGCCGATGACCGCCTTCACCAGGCCGACGGCGGCGGCGGTGCCCCACTGGTTGTCCTTGATGCCGTGGAAATAGACGTAGGTGTCGAGCACCTCGCCCGCGCCTGGGCCGACGGCGTCGCGCTGCAGCAGGATCTGCTCGAACCCGACGGTGAGGATGTTGCCGAGGTTGAGGATCAGCAAGAGGACGAGGACCGGGGCGAGACCCGGCAGCGTGACATGCCAGAACCGGCGCCAGCGCGCGGCGCCGTCCATGGCGGCCGCCTCGTACAGGCCGCGGTCGATGTTGAGCAGCGCGGCGAGGATGATGATGGTGCCCCAGCCGGCGTCCTTCCACATGACCTGCAGCGCGAGAAGCCAGGGGAACGCGTTCGGGTCGGTCATCATGTCGTAGTGCGGCAGGCCCACCGCTTCGAGCAGGTCGGGGACCACCCCGGCGCCGCCGAGGATCTGCTGGAAGATCGAGACGATGATGACCCAGCCGATGAAGTGCGGCAGATAGACGACGCTCTGCACGAAGCGGCGCAGCTTGTCGCTGACGATGCTGCTGAGCAGCAGCGCGAGCCCGATCGGCACGGGGAAGAACAGGACCAGCTGGACCAGGGCGATCTCCAGCGTGTTCGCGGTCGCCGACCAGAAGTCGGGGTCGGCGAAGGCGCTCGCGAAGTTGGCGAAGCCGGTCCAGGCGCTGTGCATGTAGCCCAGATAGGGCTGGTAGTCCTGGAAGGCCACCATGTAGCCGAGCAGCGGCACGTAGTGGAACACCACGAAGTAGAGAAAGCCGGGCAGGCACAGCAGCAGCATCACCTTGTCGCGCTTGACGCGCTGCCACAGGGTTCTGCGGAGGGTGCGGGGTACGGCTGGTGGCGCGGAAGCAGTCATGGGGCGGTCCTGTTCGGCCGGGTGACGCAAGAACTGCGTTACTGCGGCGGCAAGTTAGTAAGCGTTTAACCCTGTCGTCAATAGATTCGGGCAAGCCCTGATCGCAGACACCCACTCCAACACAGCGTACCTGCCCGGGTTTTACCGGCATGACCTGCCAACTCTCAGATCCGTGCCGGACTTTGGGTTGACGATCGCCCGGAGGCCTCCTTAGCGTTCGGTCACCTGATAGAACACGTTTACTGTCCGGAGGCAGGGTGCGTACCACTGACCAGGTGTCGACCGGGGCCGAGGCCTCGGCGACCGGCACCACACCGCCCCCGCGGCGGCCCCGTACGGTTCTGGCGATGCACTCCTCGGTCGTCGACGACGTCTTCCCGCCCGCCGTGCGGGTCCGGCTCGAGGACGCCGCCGACATCCGACCGCCGCACGTCCTGCGCGAGTTCACCAGCCCGCAGGCGCGCGCCGCGCTCGCCGAGTGCGAGGTGCTGCTCACCGGCTGGGGCTGCCCGCCCATCGACACCGCCGTGCTCGACGGCGCGCCGCGGCTGCGCGCCGTGATCCACGCGGCCGGCACCGTCAAGCCCTTCCTGGGGCGGGAGGCCTACGAACGCGGCATCGCCGTGTCGTCGGCCGCCGCCGCCAACGCCGTGCCGGTCGCCGAGTTCACCCTCGCGGCCATCATCATGGGCGCCAAGCGAGCCCTCCCGCTCGCCCATCTCTTCCGCACCCGGCGCACCCATCGCACCGACGCCGACCTGGACCGGCACCACTGGATCGGCACCCGCGGCCTCACCGTCGGCGTCGTCGGCGCCTCGCACGTCGGCCGCCGCGTGGTGCGGCTGCTGCGCGCGCTCGACGTCGAGGTCCTCCTGTACGACCCGTACATCGAGGACACCGAGGCGGCCCTGCTCGGCGTCACCCGCGCCGACCTGGACACCCTGCTCACGGCGAGCGACGTGGTCACCCTGCACGCGCCCGACACCGAGGAGACCAGGCGGCTGCTCGACGCCCGTCGCCTGGACCTGCTGCGGCCGGGCACCCTGCTGGTCAACACGGCGCGCGGCCCTCTCGTGGACACCGAGGCCCTGGTCGGGCATCTGGTCAGCGGGCGGATCGACGCGGTGCTCGATGTGACGGACCCGGAGCCACTGCCCGCCGACCACCCGCTGTGGGACCTGCCCAACGTCCTCATCACGCCGCACATGGCGGGCGCCCAGGGCAACGAGGTGGGCCGGCTCGGTGCGCTGGCCGTCGACGAGCTCACCCGGTACGCGCACGGCGCCCCGCTCGACCACCCGGTACGCCTCGACGACTTGGAGCACATCGCGTGACCGGGCCCACCCCGCACGGCATAAGCTCTGGGGCGGGCGGAGCAGGAACGGCACGGCAGGATGCACGGCAGGAACACCAGGGGGTGGGCCGGATGGCCCGGCAACGATCGACGGCGGCCGACGGCTCCGGCCACCGGGAGCAGCGCCGCGCGACGGTGGTCGACGTCGCCAGGCACGCCGGTGTCTCCACGGCCACCGTGTCCCGCGTGATGAACCGCAACTACCCGGTCGCCGCCGCCACCCGCGAGCGCGTCGAAGCCGCGGCGCGCGAGCTCGGCTACGTGGCCAACGCGCATGCCCGCGCCCTCGCCGGCAGTTCGGGGCGCACGGTCGGCATCATCGTGAGCGAGCTGATCGACCCGTTCTACGCGTACATCGCGCGCGGCGTCGAACGCGAGGCGACCGCGGGCGACCGGCTGTGCCTGGTGTGCTGCACACAGGGGGACCCGCAGCGCGAGCTGGCCTTCATCGAGCTGATGCACGAGCGGCGGGCGGACGCGGTGGTGCTGGTCGGCGGCAGCGTCGACGACCCCGAGTACCAGGCCGAACTCTCGCGCAGGGCCCATGAGTTGGCGGCGGACGGTGCCAAGCTCGTGCTGTGCGGGCGCCCTTCGCTCGGCGCGGGCGTGCCCACGGTCGACGTGGAGTACGACAACGAGGGCGGCGCCTTCGCCATCACCGACCACCTGATCACCCGGGGGCACCGGCGGATCCTCTACCTGGGCGGCCCGCCCGCCCTGTCGACGGCGCGCGACCGGCTCGCCGGGCACCGGCGCGCACTCGAACTGCGTGGCATCGAGCGCGTCCCCGAGCTGGAGCAGCCGGGCGCCTTCGGCCGGTCCTTCGGCTACCGGCGGATGACGGAACTGCTGCGGGAAGGCCCCGAGTTCACGGCCGTCTTCGCCGCCAACGACATCGTCGCCGCGGGGGCCGCGCAGGCGCTGGAGGAGGCCGGCCTGCGGGTGCCGCAGGACGTGTCGCTGGTCGGCTACGACGACATCCCGGTCGCCCAGGAACTGCGGCCACGCCTGACAACGGTCCGCATCCCGCTGGAGGAGATGGGCCGCCAAGCCGTGCGGGTCGCCCTGAACGGCGGGGACGAGGACGACTGGCGCGCCCCCACGACGGGGGCGCTGCGCCTGGGCACGCACATCGTGGTCCGCGATTCCGTGGCACCCCCGGCGGCGCCGCGCGGCCGCGGCGGCCGGAGGCAGGACTGAGGCACTGCGCGGCAGGCCGGGACCGCACCACCGGTCGCGGCGCCGTGACATCACGCCCGCCTGCTCGATTCTGCTCGCTTCAGGGCCACTTGGCGTAGTAACGAGCAGAAAATCGGTCCAGCACCTTGCCACCTGACAGCAAACGCTTACATGCTGTCGCCCAGTTCGCACGCACCACGTCCCACTCGTCCTCCCGACGTCCTTCGTCCCCTGGGGAGTCCCTGCATGCGCCCTGCCGACACGTCCCACGACCTCGCCGCCGCCGGCCGTCCCGACACACCTCCCGGGCCCGGACGGCGCACGGTACTCACCGCGCTGGCCGGTGCCGGTGCCGCCGGAGGCCTCGCGCTCACCGTCGGCGCGGGCAGCGCGCAGGCAGCCGCTTCGGCCACCTCCGCGACCGTGCGGCTCACCGCCCGCCCGTCCGCCGAGGCCGAACGGCTGCGACTCGGACAGGCCCTGCGCGCCTCCGAGTTCCAGCCGACGGGCCGCTACGCCGCGGCCGGCACCCCGCTGCGCCTGGACGTGCAGCCCCACGACGACGTGCTGCCCACCGTGTGGATCGGCCGGTGGGACTACTACGCCGCCCTGACCGCTCCGCGGCGCTACCCACTCAAGCCGGGCGCCAACACGGTCACCGACCCGCACGGCGGCCCCGTCTACTTCTCTCTGGAAGGTGACGGGGAGCGGGCCACGGTCGCGTTCAAAAGCGGCAGCGCACCCATGCCGGTCTTCATACTCGGCAGCACCGAAGAGGCGGACTTCCAGCGCCAGTTGGACACCATGACCGATGTGCCGGTCGTGGAGCTGCACGGCCCGCGCTCGATCGTGACACTGAGCCGCGACGGCGCCCTCCTCTACCGCGACGAGAGCCACGCGGAGCTGCTGCGCCTCCTGGAGCAGATCATCGACGCGGAGTCGGCCATCAGCGGTCTCGACGGGTCCAGGCCCGTGCACCGGCCCAAGGCGGGCGGCTACCACTTCACCGAGGTGTCGGTGGTGCCCTCCGGTGTCGGCGCGTACGCCACGCACGGCTACAACGGCTTCCCGCGCGCCTACCTCGACCGGGCGACGACAGTGCAGGGACTCCGCACCCGGGGCTGGGGGCTCTACCACGAACTCGGCCATCTTCATCAGCAGTTCGCCTACAAGCCCGCCGCGATGACCGAGGTCACCGTGAACATCTACTCCCTGGCCGTGCAGCGGGCCCTGGGTCAGCCCTCCAATCTGCTCACCGCGGACCCGGCGACGGGGCTGAACCCCTTCCAGTCGGCCCGCGCCAAGTTCGGCACGGACGGACTCACGTACGAGAAGTCCTTCGGCGCGTACGAGAAGCTGGTCCCGCTGCGGCAGCTGGAGCTGGCGTTCGGCGACGCGTTCTGGCCGCGGCTGCACCGGCTGGTGCGCGAGGAGAACCCGCAGTCGGACTCCTCGGACTCGGCCGCGCGCTACCGGGCCCTCGCCACCTGCGCGAGCCGGGTCGCGGAGCGCGACCTCACCGACTTCTTCCTCACCACCTGGGCCTTCCCCATCGACGCGCAGGGGCGCGCGGAGCTTGCCGCGCTCAACCTGCCGAAACCGTCCGTCGACCCGGCCACGCTGACCGACTGAACCGAAGGGCGAACACCCATCATGCAGCTGAGCAGACGCCGCACCCTGGCTCTCATGGGCGCGGGCGCCGCGGCGACGACACTTCCCCTCGGCCCCGGCGCCGGGGCCGCCGCCGCGGCCGACGACCCCTACGAGCCGCTGCTCGCGCGAGCGGCCGAGCAGCTCACCGGGGGTGACGTCGACCCGGACGACCCCGATGTCGCCGCCGCGCTGGCCGCCCTGGACAAGCAGGCCGCCGACTGGTGGAAGGCACTCGACCGCTCCGCCGGGCGCACGGCCCTGTGGTCCGACCTCGCCCCGGCCTCCGACCCCGGCATGTTCGGCCAGAGCTACACCCGGCTGCGCACGATCGCCACGGCGTGGGCGACCCCCGGCACCTCCCTCACCGACGACACGGCCGTGCGCGACGCGCTCCTCGACGCACTGCGCTTCCTGGGCGCCACCGGCTACAACGACACCCGCTCCGAGTCCGGCAACTGGTGGTTCTGGGAGATCGGCGCACCGCGCGCGCTCCTCGACACCTGTGTCCTGCTGCGCGCGCACCTTCCCGCCGACGACCGGTCCGCGTACCTCAAGACGGTCGCCAAGTTCGTCCCCAATGCCGACCGGCGCACCAACTCCCCCACGCTGGCCGAGACGGGCGCCAACCGCGCCGACAAGGCCGTCATCGTCGCGCTGCGCGGACTGCTCGCCGGGGACGCGGACGTCGTCGCGCTCGCCCGCGACGGCCTCTCGGACGTCCGGGACAACGGCAAGAACAGCCTGTTCCAGTACGTCACCTCCGGCGACGGCTTCTACGAGGACGGCTCGTTCGTCCAGCACTCCTCGGTCGCCTACACCGGCACCTACGGCGGAGTCCTGCTCGGCAGCGCGGGACAGCTCATCGCGCTGCTCGCCGACTCGCAGTGGTCCGTCACCGACCCGGCCGTGAAGGTGCTGTACGAGGCGGTCGAGCGCTCCTTCGTGCCCGTGCTGTTCGACGGCGTGATGATGGACGCGCTGCGCGGCCGCGCGATCTCGCGCGAACGGGCCCGCGACCACACCGACGGGGCGGCCACCGCCTCGTACATCCTCCAACTGGCGGACGGCGCGCCGCAGTCGTACGCGGACCGCTGGCGCGCGACCGTCAAGGGCTGGATCCTGCGCAACAAGGACACCCCTTACTTGCGGCTCGTCGGCGTCCCGGCCCTGACCCGCGCGAAGGAGCTGCTTGCGGACGCGTCGGTGCACCCCGCGGAGCGGCTCACCGGCCACTACGTGTTCGCCGACATGGACCGGGTGGTGCACCGGCGCCCTGGCTGGTCGTGCGCCCTGTCCCTGTCCTCCAAGCGCATCGCGGCGTACGAGGCGGGCAACGGCGAGAACCTGCACGGCTGGTACACCGGTGACGGCATGACGTACCTGTACGACGGCGACGACCTGGACGCCTTCGGTGACGGCTTCTGGCCGACGGTGAACCCCTACCGGCTGCCGGGAACCACCGTGGACACGCGCGAGCGCGCCGACCTGGGCACGGGCGCCGGAACCGGCACCTTCCGCCCGAAGAACGCGGTCGCGGGCGGCGCGGTGCTCGACTCCCGGTACGGGGCTGCGGCGATGGAGCTGATCGCCGACGGGTCGACGCTGCGCGCCAAGAAGGCGTGGTTCCTCCTCGACAACGCGGTCGTCGCGCTGGGCGCCGGAATCACCGCGAGCGACGGCCGCACGGTCGAGACCGTCGTGGAGAACCGGAATCTGCACGCCGACGGCGCTCCCCGGCTCACCGTCGACGACCGGCCGCAGCCCGGAGAGCTCGGCTGGTCGGCACGGCTCACCGATGCGCGCTGGGCGCACCTGGAGGGCACGGGAGGCTACGTTTTCCCGGCCGGCGGCCCGCTGCGCGCACTGCGCGAGGAACGCACCGGGACATGGCGCTCGCTCAACACCGGTGCGGACACCGGCGGTTCCACCACCCCGGTCACCCGGCGCTACGCCACCCTCTGGTTCGATCACGGCCCCTCCCCCGAATCCGCTTCCTACGCCTACGTCCTGCTGCCGGGCGCGACGGCCGCCGCCACCGCCGCCTGGTCCCGCTCCACCCCGGTGCGCGTCCTCACGAACACCGCGACCGTCCAGGCCGTCGAGTCGCCCCGGCTCGGGCTGCTCGCCGCGCACTTCTGGGCGGCGGGGGCCGTGGACGGTCTGCGCGCCGACGGTCCGGGCACCGTGCTCGTCCGCCGCCGGGACGACGGCATCACCGTCGCCGTGTCCGACCCCGGCCGCACCGGGACCACTCTCTCCGTGGAACTCCCCTTCCCCGTACGCCGCGTGGTCCGCGCCGACGACACGGTCTCGGTCACGCCGGGCCGCCGCCCGGTGGTCACGGTGCGCGTCGCGGGCTCGCGCGGCCACACGCACACCGCGGACCTCGCGTAGAGCAGTCCTCCGCCCCACCCGCACCGATCGAGGAGCCGTCGAGCCACCATGCCCGCCCCGTACCTCTCCCTGCCGCCAACCGACCGCGTCCGCTCCCCTCGTACGGGGTGGACCCGCGCACACTGGGAGGCCCTCGCCGACCAGCAGTTGGCGGCGCTGCTGCCCTACGCGACACCGGGGTTCGCGCAGTACCGGCTGCCCGGGCGGGGCAGCTGGTCGGGGGTGGTGCTTGACGGGCTCGAAGGGTTCGCTCGGACATTTCTGCTCGCCTCATTCCGGATCGCGGGCGCGGGCACGGACACGGCGGGGACAGGGAAAGGGACCGAAGCCCCCGCCATCTCCCACCTGATCGAACGGTATACGCAGGGTCTGACAACGGGCACGGACCGTGACCACACGGAGGCCTGGCCCGAACTCACCGACTGCTCCCAGCAGATGGTGGAGGCCGCCTCGATCGCGATCGGCCTGCACGAGACGCGCCCCTGGATCTGGGACCAGCTCGACACCAGGGTCCAGGAGCGGGTGGTCGACTGGCTCTCGGGCTTCGTGGGCGCCCGCACGTGGGACAACAACTGGCGGCTCTTCCAGGTGGTGGCCGAGCAGTTCCTGGCCTCGGTCGGCGCCCCGTACAGCCAGAGCGACATCGACGGCGGTCTCGACCGGATCGAGGACTGGTACGTCGGCGACGGCTGGTACACCGACGGCGACGGCCGCAATTTCGACTACTACATCGGCTGGGCGCTGCACCTCTACCCGCTGATGTGGGCGCGGATCGCGGGCCTGGACGGCAACAGCGACAGCAGCGGCAACAACGACCGCGCGAAGCTCTACCGGGAGCGGCTCTCCCTGTTCCTGGAGACGTACCCGCAGTTCTTCGGTGCGGACGGCGCGCCCGTGCACCAGGGGCGCTCCCTGACGTACCGCATGGCGGCGACGGCGCCCGCCTGGCTGGGCGCGCTGGCCGACTGTACGCCGCTCGCGCCGGGCCTGACGCGCCGTCTGGCCTCCGGCACCGCACGGCACTTCACTGAACGCGGCGTACCGGACGAACGGGGGCTCCAACCCCTGGGCTGGTACGGCACGCACCTGCCGACCACACAGCCGTACTCGGGCCCGGCCTCACCGTACTGGTCGAGCAAGGGCTTCCTGGGGCTCCTCCTGCCCGCCGATCATCCGGTGTGGACCGACCGCGAACTCCCCCTGCCCGTCGAACAGGGGACCCAGTACACGGCCCTGCCCGCGCCGGGCTGGCTGCTGCACGGCACCCCGCACGACGGCATCGTCCGCCTGATCAACCACGGCAGCGACCACAACCCGCTCGACGGCCCCGCCGACGACGACCCGCACTACGCCAAGCTCGCCTATTCCACCGCGACCGCGCCCGAATCCGCCCCGCACGCCTGGTCCCGCACGATCGACAACCACATCGCGCTGCTCGCCCCGGACGGCACCCCGTCGCGCCGCGCCCGCATCCACCCCCTCACCTGCGATGCGCGCCGTGCATCATCCCGCCACTACGCCCAACTCCCGCACACCGACACAGAGTTCCCCATCGAGTCGACGAGCGTGCTGCACGGCCCGTGGGAACTGAGGGTGCACCGGGTGCAGGCCCCTGCGGGCGTCACCGTCCGCGAGGGCGGACACGCGGTCGCCGACCTCGTGCAGCCTGGCGTCGACCAGGGCCCGGGCTGGTCGCTGGCACGCACCAATACGGGGCTGACGAGCGCGGTGGTCGCCCTGCACGGCTGGGACGCGGAGGCCGGTGTCGCGCGCGAGGTGGAGGCGAACGCCTTCGGCCCCCACTCGGCGACCCCGTTCCTGCGCTCCCGCTCCCCCGCCGACGGCGCCGGCATCCACGTCTCCCTGGTGGCCCTCACCCGCGACGCGGTGCACCCGCAGGCACTGCGGGAGGCGATCGGATGCACGGTCGACGCGGCGGGCACGGTCAAGGTCACGTTCCCGGACGGCGAGGTGGTGAAGGTGTCGCCTCACCCGATCCAGCGGGCGGCCGCCTCGTAGGTGGTGTCCGGGGCGCTGTTGAACGCGATGGCCGCGGCGGGCGCGTACCGCCGCACCAGGTTGACGACCAGTTCGAGGAGTTCGGTCTGATCGTCCGAGTGCCGCAGCCCACCGCCGATGGTGACGCACTCCCACGGGTGGGCCCGCAGTGCACTGACGACGACGGCCTCGACGTCATCGCTTCCGTCGAGGCCGAACAGACAGGTCTCCACCCCCACGCCGTGCTCGGCGAACTTCGCAAGGCCCGCCTCGATGCCCGCGACCACCGGCTCGGGATCCCAGGGCCCCGGCACCCGGCGCGGGTCGAACCCGATGACGAGGACGCGGGGTGCGGCGGCGGTGTCCATGTCCTGACGATACGCGCCGCACCCCGCTCCTCCGGGCGTCAGTGCGCAGCGCCCGCCGGCCTCGACGCGAACGCGTTCACCGTCAACGCCAGGCACGCCGTCAGCCGCTTCCCGTACGGCACGTGCAGGGACTCGTTCGGGCCGTGTGCGTTGGCGCCCGGGCCGAGGACTCCGCAGGCCAGGAACTGGGCGTCGGGGAACTGTCGGCTCAGTTGGCCCATCAGCGGGATCGTGCCGCCCTGGCCGATACGGGCCGCGTCCGCCCCGTCGAAGCAGGCGCGGCTCGCGGCGGAGAGTGCCTCGCGCAGCCAGGGCCGCTCGGGCGGGGCGTGCCAGCCGTCGGCCAGGATCCGGTCCGGTGTGAAGCGGACCGACGCGCCGTGCGGCGGCGCGTCCTCCAGGCGGCGTGTCACCTCCGCGAGCGCCGTCGCGCTGTCCACCAATGGGGGCAGGCGGAAGGAGAGTTTGAGCCTGGTGTGTGGGCGCAGCACATTGCCCGCCGATGAGATCGGGGGCAGTCCGTCCGCGCCGGTGACCGCCAGGCTGGGGCGCCAGGCGCGGGCGAGCAACAGTTCCTCGGGGTCGTGGGTGACGGGGCCTGTGCTGTGGCCGGTCTCGTCCTCATGCCAGTCGAAGCGCTGCCAGACCTGGTCGCCGAGGAGGTCCGCCGCCTCGGCGATCTGGGCGCGACGCTCGTCGGGCACCTCGCAGTGCAGGTCCTCGACCAGCACGTCTCCCGTCGCGCTGTCCTCCAGGCGGTCGAGCAGATGGCGCACGATGCGGAACGTCGACGGGACGACGCCGCCCGCGTCGCCGGAGTGCGCGCCATCGTCGAGGACGCGCACGTCGAGCGTGCCGCCGCAGTGGCCACGCAGCGACGTGACAAGCCACAGCCGTTCGTAGTCGCCTGCGCCGGAGTCGAGGCACACCACGAGGCCGATCTCGCCGATGCGTGGGGCCAGTTCGGCGAACCAGTGGTCGAGGTCGGGGCTACCCGACTCCTCGCCCGCCTCGAACACACCGACGCAGCGCGGGCGGGCCGCGCCCTGTGCGGCGAGGGCGCGGACCGCGGTCAGGGCGGCGGGCAGCGCGTAGCCGTCGTCGGCGCCGCCCCGGCCGAACAGCCGGGTGCCGTCGAAGACCGGTTCCCAGGCGGACAGGCCCTCGGCCCAGCCCTCACCCTCGGGCTGCTTGTCGAGGTGACCGTAGAAGAGGACGGTCTCCTCGGCGGTCGAGCCGTGGCCCGGGACCTCGAAGAAGACGAGCGGCGTACGTCCCGGCGCGCGCAGCACCTCGACCCGCAGGCCCGGCAGGTCGTCCACGGAGCGCAGCCACGCCGCCGCGGCCTCCACGGCCCGGTCCAGGAACCCGTGGGACTCCCACTGCGGGTCGTACGCCGGGCTCACCGCCGGGACGCGGACGTGTTCCCGGACCAGAGGGAGCACCTCCTCGTCCCAGCGGGTCGCGCAGAAGTCCCGTACGAGGGCGGGGTCCGCGGAGCGTGCCTGCTCAGGCATCGGCGAGCACCTTCGCGGCCGGGGCGAACGGGAAGCCGAGCAATTCCTCGATCGGCGCGTACAGCTCGGGCGTGTGCATTGTGGAGGAGAGCAGCAGGTTCGCCGCCGGGGTCACCAGGACGGAGATCTCCTTGCCGACCTCGACGTCGGCGGAGGCGAGCGGCTGTCCGGCCGCGTCGAACGTCGTGATGAGGTCGGGGAAGGCGGCCTTGCGCTCGTCGCCGGACTCGAAGGTCATGTACTCGTTGACGAAGTGCAGCTCGGTGCCCGCCGCGTCGTCCAGGACGGCGACGCCGACGTCCAGGCCCTCGCGCGTCTCGCAGCGGTACTCGCGGACCGTGCCGGTGACCGCGATCTCGCCGCCGAGGTGGGCAGCGGCGCCCGCGGGGCCTTCCGTCAGGAAGCGGCGGCCGAGTTCGATGGCGAAACCGATGGCTCCGGGGGCGCCGTGCTGCCGCGCGTAGCCGACCTCGACCGGGTTACGGGCCACGCCCACCCAGCCGCCCGCCTCGACCGAGGCACGGCGGACCACGTTGGAGGTGGCGTCGAGGGTGCCGGTGACGGCGCCCTCGACGTACGTGCACGGCTTGCCGCCCGCGTAGCCCTGGTAAGAGCGGTAGCCCTCGCGCGCGTGCAGGCCCATCGCGCCCATCTGGCTGGAGGGGTGGGCACGGCCGTTGCAGGCCAGATCGATGACGGGCAGGCCGGTCATCGCAGAGTGGAACCAGCCGTTGATGGTGGTCTCGGCGCCGTTCTCGTTGGTGTGGATGGCGACCAGTGGGGCCGGCAGGTCGCGGCGCAGCAGTTCGAGGGCGCGCAGCAGGTGGGTGGGCAGCACCTGCGGGTCGGGCGCGGCCGGCGCGCCGACCAGGGCGACGGTCGCGGTCAGGGCGTCGTCGGCGAACTCGTCGGCGCTCCACAGTTCGGGCGCGCCCACCTGCAGGGCGAGTTCGGCGGTACGCAGGCCCCGCTCGACGAATCCGCCGCCTCCGCCGCCGAGCACGGCTCCGCCGTAGACGGCCGCGGTCAGGTCGTCGTGCGTCAACTGTCGCTTCACAGGGGTCTCCTGGGTCGTTCTGGGTGTACGGGTGGTGCCGGGGGGGGGCTGCGCGGAGGGCTACTTCGTCGCCGTCCACACGCCGTTGCCGAACGAATAGAGCGCGTCGCCCGCGATGGCTCCGCCGGCGAAGATCTCGAAGTTCTCCTTGGCCTTGGGGCCCAGGACGCGCGGCGCGAGGACTCGGACGGCGAGGCCCGCGGCGACCATCCAGCCGGCCATCGGCGTCGTGATCAGCAGGCCGGTGGCGAGCATGATGCCGAGCTGGCGCTTCGAGCCGCCGATGAGCTGGATGATCGCGCCGGGGATCGCCCACAGGGCCAGCTGCTTGGCCGTCTCCACGGAGGGACCCGCCTTGATGGCGGCGACGTACGCGGCGTCGATCGGGGCGGTCTGCCCCTTGTCGAAGAACATCTGGTACGAGACGGCGACGACGACGATCGCGATGCCGAAGCCGACCATCGCGGCGATCAGCTGCTGGCGGCGGCCCTCCAGTTCGAACGCCGGGTCGGCGCCCTCGCCGCGCAGCAGGAAGCCGGCCTTGAGGTCGTAGCCCATGTCGGCGAAGGCCGGTCCGGTGGCCGCGGTGAAGCCGGATAGGACGACGAGGGCCTCCGGCGGGAAGCCGACGAGGATGCCGATCAGCAGGGTGATCAGGGCGATCGCGAAGGCGGGGAACCAGCCGGAGTGCATGGAGGCGATGCCGACGAGCAGTTCGTGCAGGAACGCGGCCACGGTGGCGTAGAGGACGAAGGCGATCAGCATGCCGACGCTCATGTCCGTGACGATGCCGGTGCCGAGCGAGAGCAGGATCGAGATGGCGAGGTAGGCGCCGAAGCCCAGGCGCAGCGACTTGCCGAGGCGCCGGGCGCCGTCGTCGGGGGTGGCGGACGCGGACGCGGTGGTGGACGCGGTGGTCGCCTTGCGTGCCTTGAGGACCGTGCGGCCGACCTGGACGAGGGCGACCAGGCCGGCGCCGATCATCATGCCGTGCGGCAGGTACATGGCGTTCAGGTCGAGGCCGAACAGCGGCTCGGCGTAGCTGATGATCAGCAGGCCCGCGCCGAACGCGGCCATCGAGGCGAGCCCGCCGATCAGGGCGACACCGAATGCGGACATCGGCAGCGCGAACGCGGCGCCCGCGAGCCCCGTGACCAGGCCGAGCCCGAGCACCCCTGCGCGCCGGCCGCCCTCGTCACCCGCCTTGATGGCCTCGGCGGCGGCGAGTCCCGGGGCCCACGGGTTACTCGCCGGAAAGGCCGGGGTGTCGTACATCCGGTACAGCAGCCAGGCGTCGACCAGCATCGCGACGGAGACGCCGACGAGCATCGGCACGATCATGTTGTCCAGGCCGAACAGGAACGGGATGCCGATCGGCAGGAACAGGCTGTTGGCCGCGCCGAAGGTGGCTGAGGAGATGCTCGTCTGCGCCAGGTTCTGGGCGTGCACCGAACGGAAGCCGCGGAAGGCGACGAGCGGGACGCGGGCGAGCGTCATCGCGGCCAGGGCACCGATCAGCGAGGTGCTCGGGGTGACGCCGAGGGTGGCGAGCAGCTGTACGCCCACGATCGCGCCGAACACGCTGAGCACCACGGTCAGGACCAGATTGCCGGGGGCGAGCGCGCGGGGATGGCGGCGCGGGGCACCGCCTACATCGTTCGTGCCCCCGGCGTCGGCCGTGGGCGGCCGCGCGGTGTCGGCGTTGCTGCTCATGGGTGCTCCTGACGGTCGGCGCCGCTCGGCGACCTGGCGTGGTTGCGGAGTCGCGGAACTGTAGAGTTCTATAATCTGGAACCAGATCCAAATATCTGGACCTGGATCATTCATAGCTGTCGGGCGCCCCGTCAAGCCCCTACGGGGAGTTCTCACGATGTGGGCCGCTCGCGGGCCCGGCGACGGGGCGGTGCGGACGGCACCGCCCGAGCGCATACGATCGGACCCGGAAACCGATCGGGGGAGGCACAGGAACCGGTGAGCACACTCGCCAACGCACGGGACGTGCTGCGCCTGATGGCGCACCTGCAGCGCGATGTCACCGTGACCGATGTCGCGGCCGAACTCGGGCTGCCCAAGAGCTCGGTGTCACGGACGCTGAGCATGATGGCCGAGTACGGCTTCCTCGACCGCGACCCGCTGACCCGCGCCTACCGCCCCGGCGGCCTGATCATGGAGGCTTCGTACCACTTCCGGGCCTCGCGCGGCACCGTCTCCCTACTGGAGGAAGAGGCCGCCCGCCTCGTCACCGACACCGGCTACACCGGGTACGTGGATGTGCTCGACGGGGCCGAGTCGCTGGTGCTGCACATGCGCATCGGTACGGCCGGCGCCCTCCAGGCGTACACACCGGCGGGCACCCGGGCGCCCGCGTACGCCACGTCGATGGGCCGGGCGCTGCTGGCCCGGCTGGACGACGCGCAGGTCATGCGGCTCGTCGACGCCCGCCTCGAGCAGGCGACCGGGACGGCCCCGCGGACCCGCAAGGAGCTGGTCGCCGCGCTGGCCCGGATCCGCGTCGACGGCTGGGACGTCTCGCGGGGCGAGTGGGTGCAGAACGTGGGTGGCATCTCGGCCGCCGTGCTCGACAACGACACGGGCCAGGTCTTCGGCATCGGCATCGCCCTGCCGGCCCCGGAGTTGCGCGACGAGACGACCGAGCGCTTCGGCAGGGCGGTACGAGAGGCAGCCGCCCGCGTCGGCAAACGCATCGGCGACCCGTACTGGCTGCGCTTCGTCGCCGACGAAGGCTGAACCCGTGGCCCCGCCCTCGCAGATCCCTACGCGAGCAGCGGGCCGGCCATCGCTCCGGTGATCCCGCTCGACGTGAGGACAGGCACCCGAACCCCGCCCGCTCGCAGCGCCTCGCGGTGCCGGTCCGCGTATCCCATGCAGTCCAGGACGAGGGCCCCGACACCACGGCCCACCAACTCCCGCGCCGCACGCAGCAATTCAGCCTGATCCGCGACATACGGTGATGCCGTGGCGAACTCCGGCCTCGGCGTGACCCCCCGCCACTTCTCGCGGGCCGCAGCCACCTGCTCGGGCAGCGGCACGATCACACCCACCCGCAAACCGCCCAACACACCACGGACGTAGGTGGTCAGCAGGGCGTCCGGCTCGACGAGCAGTGCGCGCCGGGTGCGCAGCGCCGGGAACGCGCCGGTGCACAACAGCACCACGGCGTCGACGCCGTCCTCCTCGAGCGCTTCCAATCGCCCTTGCAGGGCCTCCCCCACGGCGGCCTCGTCAAGCGTGACCGTGGCCCCCGTGGCGAGGCGGGTGATCAAGGTGGGTCGACCGGGTGTGGCGGCAAGCCGCTCCGCCGCCCGAGCCGGGTCGGGTCCGTCGAGCACGCCGGCGTGCCGCACGCACACGGTGCCGGGAAGTGCCGCCTCGATCCCGGCACTGAGGTCGGGGCGCGGCGCCTGGCCGATGGTCAGAAAGCCGACGTTTCGCATGTGTTCTGAAACCCCCTTGAGTTCAAGAATGTGAGAGTGGGTTCCAGAAAGATAGACATGCGAGTGCAGCTGAGGGAACCCTCGACCGACTGCCGTCACCGCGGCGCGAGCAGCCCCTCGATCCCCTTGTCGATCCAGCCGGGGCGCACCTCACTGCCGAACGGGATCAGGGCGTGGCTGCGCGCCAGATAGAGCAGCAGCGCCTGGTGGCCGATGCGGACGCGGAGCGTACGCCCCGTGTCGCGGGCCCGCAGCAGTACTCCGGGCGGGCCGTCGGGGTCGACGACCGGGCACACGGTCACGTCGCCGATGCCCGCCTGGCCTGACAGGCCGTCCGACAGCAAGTCCCGTGAGATGACCCGGTGTTCGGCCCGTCGGCCGCGCCGCGACACGGTCACCGCGACGACCAGCGGATCGTCCTCGCTGTAGCGGAGCACGACGTCGCACGGCTCGCACGCGCCGCCGTCCGCCGCGAAGGCGAGTCCTCGTACCGTCGCTTCGAGCTGCCTTTCGCTGCCCCTGTCAGGACCCATCCTGATCATCCCCTTCCCCGTGGACGCGTCGCGGAACGAGCCGTAGAACGACGCTCGAACTAACTTAGATACGGAGTCAGAAGTGCCGTTGGCATAGTCGCCGATGACCATCAACCCCACGCAACCTGTTCGACCGTTCGCACACCTGCGCCAACACCCTCGTAGGATGCCGGGGTACCGAAGCCGACCCCGATGAACCGCCGCGCGCGATCAGAAGGACAAGGAGAGCGGGGACATCACGCTCTCGGCCGTTCAGGTCGACCCCGAGGACGCGTGCCACGATGCGATCGTGGAGCACTTGGACGACCGGCGGTGAGCACACACGTCTGACCGTGGCAGCGGATCGTACGCCGCGATTCACTTGTTCGTATGGTCCTTCGCGCATCCCGCCGCCCACTGGGCGCACTCGCGGGACAATCCGCTGCATGACGTTCGGCATTGTGCGGCGCCGTCCCGGCGAACTCCCCCGTGAACTCACCGGTTTCATCGGCAGGGCCCCTGAATTGACCCAGTTGGGAGCGGCGTTGGACTCGCAGCGCTGCGTCACGGTGGTGGGCCCCGGCGGTGTCGGCAAGACCCGGCTCGCGCTCCGCGCGCTCGCGGGCCGCACCACCGGGGCCGATGCGCCGGTGTGCCTGGTGGAACTGTCCGCGCTGCGCGACCCCGGCCTGCTGCCGCACACCCTCGCCGCCTGCCTCGACCTTCCCGAGCAGTCGGGACGGCCGCAACTGGACGTGGTGCTCGACCACTTGCGGGAGACACCCGCGCTCGTCGTCCTGGACACCTGCGAGCACCTGGTGGACGCCTGCGCCGAGCTCGTGGACGTCCTGCTGCGCGAGACCGACGGCGTGCGCGTCCTGGCGACCAGCAGACAGCCGCTGGACGTGCCGGGTGAACACACCTTCCCACTGTCGCCGCTGGGCGTGTCGGACGCGGGCGGCGAGGCGGTGTCGCTGTTCGAGCAGCGGGCCGCGGCCGTCGTCCCCGGCTTCGAGGTGACCGACGCCAGCCGGGACGCCGTGGTGCGGCTGTGCCGCCGCCTCGACGGCATGCCGCTCGCCATCGAACTGGCCACCGTCCGACTGCGCGCCGTACCGCTGAACCAGCTCATCGACCGCCTGGAGGACCGCTTCCGGCTCCTGACGGGCGGCCGCCGCACCTCGCTGCCGCGCCATCAGACGCTGCGTACGACGATCGACTGGAGCCACGACCTGTGCGACGCCCGCGAGCAGCGGCTGTGGGCGCGGCTCTCCGTCTTCGGTGACGTCTTCGACCTTTCGGCCGCCGAAGAGGTCTGCGGATTCGGCGAGTTGGGGTCGGACGAGGTGCTGGAGGTCCTCATCGACCTCGTCGACAAGTCGGTGGTGCAGCGGGTGGACGAGTTCGGGCCCGGCACCGGCGCCGACGGCGCCACCCGCTACCGGATGCTCGACACCCTGCGCGAGTACGGGGCGGAGAAGCTGGCCGCGTCGGGCGAGGAGACCGCGGCCCGCGACCGGCACCTGGCCCGCTACGTCAAGGCGGCCGACGAGTTCGACCGGCACTTCATCGACGACGACCAGATGCCGCGCGTCCAGGCGCTGCGCCGTGAACACCCGGACATCCGCCTTGCGTTGGAGTACGCGCTCGGGCGCGGCGACCGGGAGCAGAAGGGGGCCGGGCTCGCCGGGGCGCTGTGGGGGTACTGGCAGATCACGGGGCTTCTCACGGAGGGGCGGTACTGGCAGCAGAAGTCCGCGGCGGCCTTTCCCGGCGCGACACCCGAGCGGGCCTGGGCACTGGTCGTCGGCGGGTACATCAAGACGTTCCAGGGCGACCCTGTGGGTGCCGTGCCGGAGATCAAGGAGGGCATCGAGATCGCCGACCGGCTCGGCGAGTCCTTGATCCGGGCCCGCGGCTGGCTGTATCTGCACTGTGCGTACACGTTCGCCTGCGACTTCGACCGCGCCGAGCGGGCCGGGGTGGCCGCCCATGAGCGGCTCGCGGCGCTCGGCGACCTCATCGGCCTGGTCTGCCTGGACGTCCAGGCCGGGTACCAGTACCACCTCTCGGGGCAGGACGATCTCGCCCTGGAGCGCAGCGGCCAGGGGCTGGCCCGGCTCGGCGCCGGCTCGAAGGAGTGCTGGCTGCGCGGTTTCGTGCACACCATCGTGGGGCTGAGCCACTACTCGAAGGGGGACCCGGGGGCGAGCGAGGCAGCCCTGAAGGAGGCGCTTCCGCTGAAGGCGGCGCTCGGCGACGTGATCGGCTGCGGCTACGCGGTGGAGATCATGGCGTGGGCCGCGGCCCGGGACGGCCGGCACCGGCGGGCCGCCTGGCTGTTCGGCGGTTCCGACGCGCTGTGGCAGTCGACCGGCGGCGAGCTGCTGAGCGGGGCGCCGGTCTCCGTGGAGAACCACCGGATGGCGGCGGAGGCGACGCGTTCGGGCCTGGGCGGCGACGTCTACGAGCACCTGTGGCAGCTGGGCGCCACCGCACCGCGCGAGGCCCTGTTCGCGGCGGCGCTCACCGGCGAGGACGAACTCGTCCTGGAACCCGCGGAGTTGCCGGGCCAGCGCAGGGCGGGCTCCGGGGAGTCACTGACCCGCCGCGAGCACGAGGTGGCACGCCTGGCGGCGGACGGCCTGTCGAACCGGGAGATCGCCGAGCGGCTCTTCATCTCCCGCCGCACGGTCGACGCCCACATGGAGCGCATCCTCTCCAAGCTCGGCATCAGCTCCCGCAACCGCATCGCGGTGAAGCTCGCGACGGCGGGGACCGGAGAGTAGGCGACCGGGAGTGAGAGGCATACTGCGGCCGTCTATACGGATGCGGAGGTCTGCCGTTCTTGGGGCGTGAGGGCGCGGAGGGTCCAGAGCCCGTACAACGCCAGCAGCGGCTTGCCGACCAGCCACTCGCCCGGGCGGCAGTCGTCCGCCCGCACCAGCCTTTCGGCGAGATCGGGGCGCTGCCGTCGCAGGTAGGCGCGGGCCTTCAGCGCATGCGCCGGCTGGGAGACGATCTTGATACGGTCGGTGCCCTCTAGCAGGGGGATCACGTTCGTGATGTTCTCCCACGTCGTCGTGGACCGGTCCTCGAGGAGCACCGTGCCGTCGAACGCGAGTACCGACTTCGCGTAGTCGGCCATCAGCCGGGCTTCCGTGGCGCCGCTCCCGGCCACCGCGCCACCGCTGAAGATCACGGTCGTGTCGCACGCGTCCCCGGTGGACACGGAGCGCAGCCCGGCGCGCACGCGCCAGCGGTTGACGAAGTTCGCCGTCGGCCGGGGGTTGCGGAAGCCCAGCACGATCACGGCCTCGGATCCTGCCTCGCGCTCGGGGCTCCCCACCAGCGTTCGCGACCAGCGTCGGTTGAGCCATTCGCTCCAGAGCAGCACGGCCGTCCCCGCAGCCACCAGACCCGTCCACCGTCGCATGCGGCGACCCTAACGGGCTGCGGCAGTCCGGGTCAGAAGCCGGGTTCGGACGGCAGGCCGTCGGCCGCGCGACCCGCGGCCCCCGGACCCACCGCCAGATCGTCCGCCGCCTCGGTCAGGGCGCGCAGCCCTTCGACCAGCCCGGCGCGGACCCCGACGGGGAGGGTGCCGACGAGTGCGGCGACCTCACGGTGGCGGTGGTCGAGCACCTGGCGTACGAGGGTGGCGCCGGAAGGCGTGAGCCGGAGGACGACCTCCCTGCGGTTGGCCGGGTTGGCCTTGCGGTCGACCAGGCCGCCGGCCTCCAGCTTGTCCACCATGCGCAGGGCGGTCGACGCGTTGACCCCCAACGTGGCGGCCAGCACCGCGAGTTTGACCGGCCCGCACCGGTCGAGCACCACCAGCGTGCGCAGTTGCGGCAGCGTCAGCGTGGCGTCGACCGAGGCGAGGGCGCGGGCCGACAGGGCGACCAGGAGCCGGGACGCGGCCATGACCGTCTCGGTGACCTCTTTGGTCTCCTCGTCGACGTCCTGCGGCGTCGCTTCGTCGACGTCCTGCGGCGTCGCTTCGTCCACGCGTCGCGGTTCGTCGTCGTCACGCCTGGTCAGACCGTCCACCGCTGCCACTCTCTCCACATCACCCATGTTCACTATTGCAGTCTGCAATGTTACTCTCGGCGTATGCCCGCCCCGCATCGGAATGGCGGGGCCGGTTCGAGGAAGTGATGGCCGTGAGCAGTGAACTCGTACATCGAGGATATTCGTTCGTCTGCCTGAGCTGTGGTCATGGATGGGAGGCCGAGTTCGCGATTCGGCTTGCCACCACGTGCGCATCTTGCGCCCAGGGCGGGTGGACTCCGCCCGTGTGCGGCACGAGAACTGACTGACCTCCTCCCCCGCACACACCACACCCGAAAGCCCTCGCCCTTCCGCTCCTCCCCCGGGCAATGACGCCCGCCCCTGCCCCCGCCCGGCCGCGAGCCGACGGGCCGCTCGCGCGCGCCCGCACGGCGGGAGGTTCCTGCCCGCTCACACCCGCTCCCGCACCATGAAATCGGAGGCTCCGTGGCCACGCCCACAGCCGCCAGAGCTCCCCATGAGCCTGCCGCCGCACAGCCGACTCCCCACGCCCACTCCAAGATCCCGCACCTCGGCGACTTCCACGTCATGCCGCGCGTGGCGGTGATCGCCGCGCTGGCCGTGCCCGTCGGGGCCGCGGCGGCGCTGGTCGCCGTGGGCCTGCTCAAGCTGATCGCCCTGTTCACCAACCTCTGCTTCCACGGCCGCCTCTCCTTCGGTGACACCACACCGGCGACCACCTCGCACTGGTGGCTGATCCTTTTCATGCCGATCGTCGGCGGGCTCGTCATCGGCGTGATGGCGCGCTACGGATCGGAGAAGATCCGCGGGCACGGGATGCCGGAGGCCATCGAGTCGATCCTCGTCGGCCGCAGCAAGGTCCAGCCCCGGATCGCCGTCCTCAAGCCCGTCTCGTCCGCGGTGTCCATCGGGACGGGCGGCCCGTTCGGCGCCGAGGGGCCCATCATCATGACCGGCGGCGCGGTCGGCTCGATCCTCGCCCAGTTCCTGCGGGTGACCACCGACGAACGCAAGACGTTGCTGGTGGCGGGGTCTGCCGCGGGCATGGCGGCCACGTTCAACGCCCCGTTCGCCGCGATCCTGCTCGGCGTGGAACTACTGCTGTTCGAGTGGCGGCCGCGCTCCTACATACCGGTCGCGGTCGGCGCCGTCACCGCGACGCTCGTGCGCGGCCCGATCCTCGGCACCGCTCCCCTCTTCGCCGGCGCCCATGTCCCCGACCGGCTGCCGCTGTCCGCGTACGGACTGTGCGTCGTCGCCGGGATCGGCGCGGGGCTCCTCGCCCTGGTCGCCACCTGGCTCGTGTACTTCTCCGAGGACATGTTCGCCCGGATCCCGCTGCACTGGATGTGGTGGCCGGCCATCGGCGGAACGGTCATCGGCCTCGGCGGGCTCGTCGAGCCGCGCGCGCTGGGCGTCGGCTACGACGTGATCGACCAGCTCCTGACCGGCCGCGCGACGGTCGGCCTGATCATCGGCATCCTCGTGGTCAAGACCCTGATCTGGGGCCTGTCGCTCGGTTCGGGCACATCGGGCGGTGTGCTCGCCCCCATGTTCATGATCGGCGGGGCGCTCGGGGCCGCCGAAGGGCTCGTCTTCCCCGCCGTCAGCCCCGGCTTCTGGGCCCTGGTCTCGCTCGCCGGTGTCCTCGGCGGTGTCATGCGTTCCCCGCTCACCGGCATCGTCTTCTGCCTCGAACTGACCCATGAGGTCAACGCCCTTGTCCCCATGGTGATCACCGCTTCCTCCGCGTACCTGCTCTCCGTGATCATCCTCAAGAGGTCCGTGCTCACCGAGAAGATCGCACGCCGCGGACTGCACCTCACCCGCGAGTACTCCGTGGACCCGCTGGAGGTCCATCTCGTGCGCCAGCTCGACACCGCGCCGCCCGCCCTCACCCTGCACGCCGACGCGAGCGTCGACACGACCGCCGCCCGGCTGCGCACCCTGCGCGACGAGCACGACGCGTCGGGCGTGCCGGCCCAGCGGCTCTTCCCGGTCCTGGACGGCGCGGGCCGCCTGACCGGCGTCGTCACCTCGGACCAGGTGCTGCGGGCCGGGCTCGACGACACCCGGCCGCTGAGCTCCCTCGCCGGGCCGCCCGTCGTCGCCCACCCCGACGAGACCCTGCGTACGGTCGCCAACCGGATGGCCGCCCACCATGTCACCCGCGTCGTGGTCACACCACGCGACGAACCGGCCCGTGTCGAGGGCGTCCTGAGCCTCAGCCAGCTCCTGGAGGCCCGCCGCGTAGACCTCTACGAGGAGCAGCACGTGGAGCGCACGTTCCTGCGCGGGCGAACCGCGGTGCAGGCCGTGAAGTAGGCCGCTCGGACGCAAGCGCCGCCGGGGCCCAGGAGGGGGCGGAAGGTCCCCGGCGGCGACCACCTTGCAGAAGGAACGTTTCCACACCGAGCGGCCGAACCGGCGCAAACGCGCCGCTGGGGCCGGAGAGTGTGGCTCCCACGCGCCGCACGACTCCGGCCGCTCTCCTGCTTATGTGTTCGGATCGGGCCGATATCCTGGACGGATGGCGGAGAGAACCGGCGGTGCGCCGCAGATCGATGGACGCTCCACCCGCTGGGACGGGCACAAGGCACAGCGTCAGGTGGAGTTGGTGGACGCGGCTGTCGCGCTCATCGAGGAGGAGGGCGCGCACTTCCGGATGCAGCGCCTGGCGGAGCGGGTGGGGCTGCCTCGGTCCGTGCTCTACCGGCACTTCAAGGACCGCGCCTCGTTCGACGAGTTGATCCGTCGGCGGGTGGTGGAGTCGTTCGTGAAACGGATGGAGCCCACGCTCAGCTTCGAGGGCACCGTCGAGGAGTCCGTGCACCGTGTGGTGGGCGCGCACCTGGACTGGGTGGCCCAACATCCGCGCCTGTACGCCTACATGGGCGTCGCCGAGCACGCGATGGGGGACGGCTCGCTGGTGGCGGACACCAAGACGGCCATCGCGCTGATGCTGAGCGAGCGGTTCAGTGACGTACTGGCGGCGCTCGGGGTGAAGGGGGCGCCGATCCGCTCGGTGGCGGTCGGCATCGTGGGGTTCGTGGACACCGCGGTCAACCAGTGGATGCGCGATCCCGAACGCGAGCAGACCGAGGACGAGTTGCGCGCCATGCTGTGCCGCTCGGTGTGGGCCGTGCTGGAGGCGACGCTGCGCGACCTCGGCGTGGAGCTGACGCCGCAGCAGCGGGTGTCGGACGTGGAAGGGGTCTGAGCGCGGCGCTGCCGACCGGGGTCGACCGGCCGGCAGCGCAGGGTGTGTCAGGCGGTCGCGACCGGGGCGGGTCGCGCGGCCCGCCGCAGCGCCTCGGCGTCCGTGAGCTTGACGCGGGGGCGGCCCTGGGCCTCGCCCGCCGCCCGTTCCGTACGGTCGATCGCCTGCCATTCCGCCAGGCCGAGCGCGTCGGGCGCCGCCGTGGCACCGGGCTCCGGCTGCGGGAGGCGGCCCGCGGCGAAGTCGTCGAGGAGGGACTCGACGGTCTCGTGGGCGCAGGTCTTGTTGGTGCCGATGAACCCGGTCGGGCCGCGCTTGATCCAGCCCGCGACGTAGACCCCGGGCTCGACCCGGCCGGCCTCGTGCGGGACGGTCGCGCTGTCCTCGTCGAAGGGCAGTCCTGGCACGGGCCGCGCACGGTAGCCGACGGAACGCAGCACGAGGCCGGTCTCCAGGGTCTCGGTGGCGCCGGTGGGCCGGGCCCGCACGGTGCCGTCCTCGTCGGTGTGCAGGGTGGTCGGGGCGATCTCCAGGGCCCGTACGCGGTCCTCGCCGATGAGGCGCGCCGGTCCCGCGAGGAAGCGCAGGGTGATGCGGCGGCGGCCCTCGACCGGGGTGCGCGTCGCCAGTTCGGCCAGCAGCCGGGTCTTCTCGTTGGTGTCGTGGGCCAGGCCCTCGGGCCAGCCCTCGATGCTCACGTCGATGTCCTTGAGGGCGGAGAGCGCGAGGAGTTCGGGCACGGTGAAGGCGGCCTGTGCGGGCCCTCGGCGGCCGAGGAGGACGATCTCGCGGACCTTGCTGTCGCGCAGCGCGTCGAGCGCGCGGTCGGAGATGTCGGTGCGGGCCAGGGCGTCCGGGTCGGCGGTGAGGATGCGGGCGACGTCGAGGGCGACGTTGCCGTTGCCGATGACGACGGCGCGTTCGGTGTCGAGCCGGTGCTCGTCGTGGGCGCGGTCGGGGTGGCCGTTGTACCAGGCGACGAAGTCGGTGGCGGAGACGCTGCCGGGCAGGTCCTCGCCCTCGATGCCGAGCCGCTTGTCGGTCGCCGCGCCCACCGCGTAGATCACGGCGTGGTGCTCGCGCAGCAGGTCGGCGTGGGTGAGGTCGGCGCCGACCTCGACGCCGAGCCGGTAGCTGAAGCCGGCCTGTGACTCGATGGTCCGGAACAGCTCGGTGACCTGCTTGGTGTCCTGGTGGTCGGGTGCGACTCCGGCCCGGGCGAGGCCGTACGGGGTGGGCAGCCGGTCGTACACGGTGACGCGGACGCCGGGGTGGCGCAGCAGCTCGTCGGCGGCGAAGAGCCCGGCGGGCCCCGCGCCGACGACAGCCACGGACAACTCGCCCTGCGGGAGGGTGCGTTGCTTCGGCACGACGTACATGGGTGCGCGGTCGTCGTGCGGATTTTCCTTGTAGTAGGAGGCGTTCAGCTCCAGGAACGGCAACTCCGCCTCGCTGAGGGCCGTGTGCGGCTTGAGCGCGTCCACCGGACAGGCCGTCGTGCAGGCGCCGCAGTCCACGCAGGTGCGCGGATCGACGTACAGCATCTCGGCGGTGGCGAAGCCGGGCTCGCCCGGGGCGGGGTGGATGCAGTTGACCGGACAGGCCAGCACGCAGGAGGCGTCGGCGCAGCAGGATCGGGTGACGGCGTACGGCACGGCGGGCTGGTCTCCGTTCGGGCGGTTCAGGGAAGGGTGGTGCGGGAGGGGCTCAGTCGGTGAGCGGGGCGGGCTCGCCGCGGAAGCGCGCCGGGCGGCCGTCGATGCGCAGGGCCCGCCACAGCGGCCGGGACACCTTGTTCATCAGGCCGATGTCCTGGGCGAGCATCCGCACGTCGGAGAAGAGCTCCTGGAGCATCTTCTGGCCGGCCTCGGACTTCCAGAAGACCTCCTTGATCACCCAGTCCGGGATGCCGACCAGCTCGGCGGACTTCTTGTCGGGGATCATGATGACGTCGCACAGAATCCGCATGATCAGCGGGAAGAGCACGGACAGCGCGCCGCGGCGGGCCTTGCCGTAGCGCGGGACGCGCAGCCGCAGGAACTCGTGGGCGAAGGAGATGTGCCGGGCCTCCTCCGCGATGTGGATCTGCATGATCCGCTGCGGCAGCGGGTGCACCGGCTCCCCGCTGCGCAGGGCGCCCTTCTGCAGGTGGTCGATGGGCTCCTCGCCGGCGAGGATGCCGGTGAAGAACGCCTCGGGGTAGAGCGAGCCGAACAGCGGCAGGACGCGGCTGAGTTGGCGGAACCAGCGCTTGCCGCCCGGGGTGTCCACGCCGGTGCGGTTCACCAGCTCCTGGAACATCTGGGTGTGGTGGGTCTCTTCGGTGATCTCGTGGGTGAGGTACCTGAACTCCAGGTTCTGGTTGCCCAGTTGGTAGATGTAGTCGAGCGCCCCGCGCATGAGCAGGTTCTCGAACTGCATGCCCACCTTGGCGATGACCGCCCAGCGCCAGATCCCGATCCGGATCTGCGTCTCCAGCGGCTGCTCCTGGTACCAGCGGTGGGCGCCCAGGGCGTCCGCGGAGGTGAGCACCCAGCGGGTGTCGCTCGTGTCCACGGCGAACTCGGGGTCGTCCCACTTGATGTCGATGAAGGCGTTGAAGTTGACGTTGACGGAGCCCTCGGACAAGGTCCGCAGGCGCTCGTCGTAGACCTTCCTGGACAGCTTCGGGGTCATCTTCGTCCTCGATTGTCGTTGGTAGGGGCTGGGCGAACGGTCAGGCGGCGCGGGTCGGTTCCTTGACCTCGGCCGTCCTGCCCGCCTTCTCGAAGCGCAGCGGGCCGTCGTCGATGGCGGCGTCTCGGAGCATGGCGCGGTCGCGGTAGTAGTTGTTCCACAGCCGCCACGGGTCTCGGGTGCCCTGGCGCGGCATGACCTTGTCGGCGCGGGCGATGTAGCCGGAGGTCAGCGCCTCGCCCATGACGGAGAACTCGGAGCGGTCGGCGTCGGAGGCCACCGGGGTGGCGATGTCGTGTCCGTTGCTCCGCATGTGCGACAGCAGGCGGGCGGTGTAGTCGGCCGCCAGGTCCGCCTTCAGGGTCCAGGAGGCGTTGGTGTAGCCGATGACGAGCGACATGTTGGGCACGCCCTCGAGCAGCACGGCCTTGTAGAGGACGCAGTTCGTGACGTCCACCGGGACGCCGTTCACGGTCAGGTCCATGCCACCCATGAGGCGGACCGTGAGGCCGGTCGCGGTGACGACGATGTCGGCCTTGAGCTCCTCGCCGGACTTCAGGCGGATGCCGTCGGCGGTGAACGTGTCGATGTGGTCGGTGGCGATGGCGGCCCTGCCGCGCTTGAGCACCTTGAACAGGTCGCCGCCGGGGACGACGCACAGGCGCTGGTCCCACGGCTTGTACTTCGGGCTGAAGTGGCGCATGTCGACGCCCTTGCCTGCCTGGGCGCGCACGAGGCCGAGCAGCGCCTTGCGGGCGAGGCGGGGGTACTTGCGGCAGAAGGCGTAACTCCCGCGCTGCAGTGCGATGTTGCGGGCGCGGACGACCTTGTGGGTCAGCCGGGCGGGGGCGCGCAGCTTCTTCATGACGGAGGTGAGCGGGTCGACCTCCGGCAGGGCCAGGACGTAGGTGGGCGAGCGCTGCAGCATCGTGACGCTCTCGGCCTTGTCGGCCATCGCGGGCAGCAGTGTGATGGCGGTGGCGCCGGAGCCGATGACGACGACGCGCTTGCCGGTGTGGTCGAGGTCCTCGGGCCACTGCTGGGGGTGCACGAGCGTGCCCTGGTAGACGGCCTCGCCCGGGAACTCGGGGCGGTAGGGCTTGTCGTAGTCGTAGTAGCCGGTCGCGCCGACGAGGTAGCCCGCGCTGTACGACTCGCGCTCGCCGGTGCCCTCGTCCTCGACCTCGACGGTCCAACGCCCGGTCTCGTGCGAGAAGTCGGCGCTGAGGGCGCGGCGGCCGAAGCGGGTGCGCTCCAGGACGCCGCCGTCGGTGGCGGCGTCCTCCACGTACTGGCGGATTCGCGCTCCGTCGGCGAGGATGCGCGCGTCGGTCCAGGGCCGGAAGCCGAAGCCGAAGGTGGGCATGTCGGAGTCGGACCGGATGCCGGGGTACCGGAAGAGGTCCCAGGTGCCGCCCACGCGGGCGCGGCGCTCCAGTACGACGAGCGAGGCCCTGGGGTTGTCGCGCAGGACATGGCGCGCGGCGCTGATGCCGGAGATTCCGGCACCGATGACCAGGACGTCGACGTGCTGCTGCTCCATCGCGGAGGGTCCTCGCTCTCGCTCGTGAGCCCCTGAGAGAGACAGGGACGGAGGGTTCGGCGCCGCTCGGGGCGCCGGCGGTACTCAGACACGTGGTTCTCATCTGCGCGGTACCCGCAATTTACCTGCGACACTCTGTTTCAGATACCGTTGGTAACGTGACGTGGGTCACACAAAGAGGTCGGCGTTTTCGGCCGAACCCCCGCGCCCGGCACAGAAGTTGGCGGCGGGCGCCCTGTTGTCGCTGGTGGTCGCGGTGACGGGGGTGCGGCGGTCAGCTCGGGTCGGGGCCGCCGTCGAAACGGGCACGATTGTCGGCGATCTCGTCGTGGTGCGTGCCCGCCCAGTCGACCAGGACGGTGACCGCGTCGAGCAGCGAGGCGCCAAGCGCGGTCAGCTCGTACTCGACCCGTGGCGGCACCTCGGGGTAGGAGATGCGGGTGACGAGGCCGTCGCGGCGCAGCTGGCGAAGGGTGAGGGTGAGCATCCGCTGGGAGACGCCCGGGACGGAGCGCTGCAGGTCCGTGAAGCGCACGGGGCCGCCCTCCAGCGTGCCGATCACGAGCACGGCCCACTTGTTGCCCGCCCGCTCGACGATCTGCCGGAGGGTCTCGCCCTGCTCGGCGGGCCAGCGGGCACAGGGCCCGGTCCGGGGCGGCGGGTCGTCCGCCCGGGGGTCGCGCGTCATCGTGCGCCTGCCCTTCCCTCCGCCTTGCTTACACGGGTGTGCCTTTTGTACGGGCTTCCATGCTGGCGCAGGGTGGGGTCGCGCACCACAGTTGACCGACGGCCACGCGGCACCTCTCCCGCGGGCCGGCCCATCCCAGGAGGACAGACATGCTCATGCGTGCCGCGACCGTGTCCCGCTTCGGCGGGCCCGAGGCAGTCGAGATCACGGAGGTCCCGGTGCCCGAGCCCGGCTCCGGACAGGTCCGGATCAAGGTGGCCGCGGCCGCGCTGAACCCGGTCGACGCGGCGATGCGGGCGGGCGTCTTCGGCGGCGACGGCGAGCGGATCGGTCCGGGCTGGGACGTCGCGGGCACCGTCGACGCCGTCGGCCCGGGCGCGCCCTGGTCCCCCGGCGACCGCGTCATCGGCCTGGCCACGGGACACCACACTCCGCTGGGCACCCACGCCGACTACGCGGTCCTCGACGCGGACGCCGTCGCTCCCGCCCCGACGACGCTGGACGACGCGCATGCCGCGGCTCTGCCCCTCAACGCGCTCTCCGCCGCGCAGGCGCTGGACCTGGCCGCGCTGGAGCCCGGGCAGAGCCTGCTGGTCACGGGCGCGGCGGGCGGGGTCGGCGCGCACACCGTGGAGCTCGCGCGCCACCGCGGCCTGACGGTCACCGCGCTGGCCTCCGCGCGCGACGAGGAGTTCCTGCGCTCGCGCGGCGCCGACGCCTTCCTGCCCCGCGAGCAGACACCGCCTCCGGCCACCTTCGACGGTGTCGTCGACGCCGCCGTGCTGGGCGACGCGGCCCTCGCCCCGGTCCGCGACGGCGGCGCCTACGTCGGCGTATGGCCGGGCCAGGAACCGTTCCCCGAGCGCGGCATCCGCGTCCACGCCCTGGACGTACGCGCCGACGGCGCCCAGCTCGCTGACCTGTCCCACCTCGCCGACCGCGGCACACTGCTCCCCCGCGTCGCCGAACTCTTCCCGCTGGCCGACGCCGCCGCGGCCCATGCACGGCTCGCGGAGGGCGGACTGCGGGGGCGGCTCGTGCTCGTCCCCTGAACCGCTCGCCTCCGGCGACGGCGGGTGCGGTTGAATACGACCTCATGAGCGAGAGTGGGCGTGCCGCGAGCCGGACGGCGGTACTGGTGTGCCAGGGCCGGGCGGCCGCGGACGGTAAGGCCGGCGCGGGCAGGTTCGCGGACCCGGTGGCGGCACGGCTGCTGCGGGACGCCGAGCGGGTGCCCGTGGACGAGGTGCGTGCGGGCACACCGCCGAAGGACTGGCAGGCCCGGATGACGTACGAGAGCGTACGGGCGTGTGTCGAGGTGGCCGTGCCCCGCACGGTGGCCATCGACGACGCCCTGCGCGCCCGTCCGTCCGGCCAGCTGGTGATCCTCGGCGCCGGTCTCGACACCCGCGCCTGGCGCCTGGCCGAACTCGCGCGGACGGACGTGTGGGAGGTCGACCACCCCGCCTCCCAGCAGGACAAGCGCGACCGGCTCGCGGCGGCCGCCGAGCCGTCGCCCGCGGCCCGTTCCGTACGGTTCACGCCCGTCGACTTCGCGGTGGACGACCTCGGCGCGGCGCTGGCCGCCGCCGGGCACGACCCGTCCGCTCCGACGACCTGGCTGTGGGAGGGCGTCGTCCCCTACCTCACGCGCGCCGAGGTCCGCGCGACGGTGGCCACGCTCACCGCGCGGACGGCTCCCGGCAGCACGCTCGTCGTCAACTACCAGGCCCCGTCGGCGAAGGCGACCGCGGGACGCCTCCTCACGCGCGTGCTCCGCAGTTCCGTCACGGCGGGCGAGCCGTGGCGCTCGCTGTGGAAGCCGGGGCAACTGGAGACGCTCCTCGCGGAACACGGTTGGTCGGTGACGTCGGACGACACCCTTCTCACGCTCGCGGAGTCACTCGGCAGTCCGGCGCGGGGCCGGGCCTCGCTGCGCTCGGGCCGGGTGGCGGTGGCGGAGACGGCCGCGACCAGGAACCACCCCCGCCCCACGTAGCGTCTCCCCCTCGGACGACAGACACCAACGACGCTCGTACGGCAGGGAGGAGGACACCACGATGTGGATCGCGATGTGCCTCCTGGCAGGTCTCGCCGTCCTCGGGTTCGGCGTCCGTGAGGCCGTGGTCCAGTACCGCCTCCAGCGGGAGGGGGTCCGCGCCGGGGGCCTGGTGGTCCGCCACCACCGGAGCGACGTCGGACGACACGGCGGCCCGGTCCACTTCGCGGTGGTCGAGTTCGTCGACACGTACGGCGGCCGGCACACCTTCCAGGCCGGCTCGTCCGGCGTCAAGGGCCTGCCCGTGGGCGGCGGCGTCCCGGTGCGCTACCTGCCCGACGCCCCGCAGTCCGCGCGCATCGACCTCACCGGCCGCCGCGTCGGCGAGGTCACCGCCCTCCTCGGGGGCGGCGCGCTGTTCACGGCCGTCGGCGTCTGGCTGCTGGTCACCGGCCGCTGAGCGAGCCGCCGTTCCCATCGGGCCGAGAACACCTCTCCCCAACAGCCTCTGCGGCCCCATCCATTGACGTACCCCCTCCCTCGCGACAAAGATCGAAAGGAACCGCACCGACAACGTTGTCTAAGGAAAGGGTCGCGATGAGAGCGTCGCCGTCACCGACCTCGCAGAACTCACCGAGACCGCTGAGGTCCCTCGCATCGCGGCGCTCGCCGCGCCCCTTGCGATCACTGATACGCACGGTCACCGCCGCGTTCGTCGTCACCACGGTGGCCGCCGCGACCCTCACGCCCGGGGTCGCGAGCGCGCGGGAAGCCGGGCCCGGTTTCGCCGCGGACCCGACGAGCCTCGTCGACACCTCGATCGGGAACAATGGCGACGGCACCACCTTCCCCGGCGCCGCCACCCCGTTCGGCATGGTCCAGCTGAGCCCCGACACACAGCTGAACAAGTACGCCTCGTACGACTACGCGCAGGACACCATCCTCGGCTTCAGCCACACGCACCTGTCGGGTGTCGGCTGCCAGACGATGGGCAACATCCGGTTCATGCCGACCACGGGCGAGGTGACCTCGTCCGATCCGGCGCAGTACGGCGCGAAGTTCAGTCACGACAACGAGACCCGGTCGCCGGGCTACTACGGCGTGAAGTTCGACAACGGCATCAAGGCCGAGCTGTCGGCGACCCAGCGGACCGGCCAGCACCGCTACACCTTCCCCAGCGGTTCGGGTGCGGAGAACGTCCTCATCGAGGCAGGGGAGAGCAACGGCAGCACCTACGCCGGAGACATCAACGTCGTCGGCGACAACACCGTCGAGGGCTGGGTCCAGGGCGGCAACTTCTGCGGGGAGACCGGCAAGGAGCGCTACCGGGTCTACTTCAGCGCCAAGTTCGACCGGTCGTTCGCGAAGTTCGGCACCTGGAGCGACGGCACGCTCACCCCGAACCAGCGCGAGGCATCGCGGGGCGACAAGCGCGCCGGTGCCTGGCTGTCGTTCGACCCGGCCAAGGGCGACAAGGTCGGCGCCTCCGTGGGCCTGTCCTACACCTCGGTGGACGGCGCGCGCCTCAACCGCGGTGCCGAGCAGCCGAGTTCGTTCGACCGGGCCCGCTCCGGTGCGCACGACGCCTGGAAGTCCGAGCTGAACCGGATGCGCGTCGCGGGCGGCTCCACCGCCGACCAGCGCACGTACTACAGCGCCCTGTACCGTTCGCTGCTGCACCCCTCGATCGGGTCCGACGTCGACAACCGCTACCGCGGCTTCGACGACAAGGTGCACCGCTCGGACTCCACGTACTACCAGATGTTCTCGCTGTGGGACACGTACCGCTCTCAGAACCAACTGGTGGCGCTGCTGCACCCGGACAAGGCCGCCGACATGGCCAAGTCCCTGCTGCACATCTACAAGGACGCCGGCTGGCTGCCGCGCTGGGGTCTCGGCAACAGCGAGACGAACGTGATGAGCGGCGACCCGGTGACTCCGTTCATCGTCGACCTCTACAACCGCGGCCTGCTCGACGACCGCACGTCGCGCGAGCTCTTCGACGCGCTGTGGAAGAACGTCAACGAGGTGCCGTCCGATCAGTCGACCTTCCGTGGCCGCGACGGCAACCCGACGTACGTCAAGAACGGCTTCGTCGGCTACCAGGACCTGCCCGGTTACAAGTTCGGCGACAGCCGCCAGGCGGGTTCGGCCACGCTGGAGTACGCGCTCGGCGACTGCGCCCTGTCCACGATGGCCGAAGGACTCGGCCACAAGGACAAGGCCGCGACGCTCGCCTCGCGCTGCGACAACTTCACCAAGTTGTGGGACTCGAAGGTGACTTCGCAGGGCTTCACCGGCTTCCCGGTGACTCGGAACGCGGACGGCAGCGCCGCCGGTGACACCGACCCGACGCAGTCCGGTGCCTTCCACGAGGGCACGGCCTGGCAGTACCAGTGGTTCGCGCAGCAGAACCCGCAGGGGCTCTACGGCCTGATGGGCGGCAAGAAGGCAGCCGAGCAGCGCCTCGACAAGTTCTTCGACATGCCGACGGTGCTCAGCGATCCGGCCAAGGCCGCCAAGGACTCCTGGGTGACGGGCGCGTACGACTACCACAACAACTTCGCGTTCAACCCGAACAACGAGCCCGACTTCCACGCCCCGTGGATGTACGCGTGGACCGACACCCCGTGGAAGACCTCCTCGGTGCTGCGGGCCATGCGGACGCTGTTCACCGACGACCCGTACGGCATGCCCGGCAACGACGACCTCGGCGCCACGTCGTCGCTGCTCGTCTTCGCCATGGCCGGTGTCTTCGAGGTCCAGCCCGGTTCGGCGAAGTACGTCCTCTCCGCCCCGATGTTCGACAAGGTCGAGATCCGTCCGGCGGGCGGCCGCAAGATCAGCATCGCGGCTCCGGGCGCGGACGCGTCGAAGCTCCAGTACGTCTCGTCCGTGACCACGGGCAAGGGCACTCCGCTGCGCAAGAGCTGGCTCTCCCACAAGGAACTGCTCGACTCCGGCACGATCGGCATCAAGCTCTCGGACAAGCCGACGAGTTGGGGCACGGGCGTGGCGCCGCCGGCGGTGGCCGGGGACTGACGGTGGTCGGGGCGCGGCTTCTCGTTCATGGGGAGCCGCGCCCCCGCTCTCGGGCTGCTTGCTGCGAAATCCGCTTGTGCCGGCCGTGCTCCGAATGGTGCGCTGGCACGGTGATCAAAGGTGATGACGCAGATGACGCATCTCATGGGGATGCCACTGTCCGGCCGCTGACGATGGCGTGGGTGCGGCGCGGGCTCGGGGACGGCGAGCGGGTCGTTCGTGTCGAGGCGCTGCACGGTGGTGTCACCGCCGAGATGCGGCGGCTGACCGTGGCCGGGCCCGGTGGCGGCGGCCGTGAGCTGGTGCTGCGGAGTTACGTCGATCCGTTCTTCGTGGATCGTGCCGAGGAGGCGCTGGAACGGGAGAGCGGCGCGCTGACCGTGCTCGCGGGCGCCGCCGACGTACCGGCTCCCGGGCTGATCGCCACCGATCCGACCGCTGCGCACTGCGAGTATCCGTCGCTCCTGATGACCTGCCTGCCGGGGCGGACGCTGCTCGCGGACGAGGGGCTCGAGACACGTGTCCGGTTGCTCGCGCGGCAGCTCGCGGCGATTCACAAGGTGTGCCCCGCCGAACTGCCGCCGAAGTACGAGGCGTTGACCACCGCCGACACCGTCGTGGTTCCCGAGGGAGCCGACGCCGCCGCGTGGGCCGCGGCCATCGACGTCATCCGTGGGCCCGCACCGCCCTACGAAGGGCGCTTCCTGCACCGGGACTTCCATCTCGGCAACGTCCTGTTCGACGCGCCGGAGACCCGGATCACGGGCGTCGTCGACTGGGCGGGGACCTCTTGGGGCCCCGCCGACCTCGACGTGGCGCACACCTGCACCAACCTGGCCCTGGTGCACGGTCCGGAGTGGGGGCAGCGGTTCGCCGACGCGTACGAGGAGGCCGGTGGGGTGCTCGCCGGGACGCCGGAAGACCGGCTGTACTGGCGGGTGCGGGACGCGCTGGCGTTCTCGGAGGAGGTGGAGGTGGTCGCGCGGCCGTGGCGGGAGGCGGGGAGGACCGAGCTGACCACGTGGGTGGTGGGGCGGCGGCTGGATGCCTATGTCACGGGGTTGATGTCATCCGTGTGACGGCGTGACACCGGGGGCGCCGCCGCCCCTCCTGTCACCTGGCAAAGAACTTCTGCGCCGCACGGACTCCCTCCGCCAGCGCCTCGACCTCCGCATGGGTGTTGTAGACGTAGAACGACGCCCGCGTCGTCGCCGGGATGCCATAGCGGCGCACGATCGGGCGGGCGCAGTGGTGGCCCACGCGGACGGCGATGCCGCGTTCGTCGAGGATCTGGCCGATGTCGTGCGGGTGGATGTCGTCCACGGTGAAGGAGACGGCCGAGCCTCGGTCGCGCAGGCCGGCAGGTCCGACGATGTGGAGGCCGGGGATCTCGCCCAGGAGTCGCAGGGCGTGTCCGGTCAGGCGGTCCTCGTGCGCGGCCACCTCGTGCATGTCGAGGGCCGTGAGGTAGTCCATGGCCGCCGCGAGGCCCACCGCCTGCGCCGCCATCGGGACCCCGGCCTCGAAGCGCTGCGGGGGCGCGAGGAACGTGGAGCGGTCCATCTCGACGACCTCGATCATCGAGCCGCCGGTGAGGAACGGCGGTAGTTCTGCGAGGAGTTCGCGGCGGCCCCACAGCACGCCGACACCGCTGGGGCCCAGCATCTTGTGGCCGGAGAAGGCGAGGAAGTCGGCCCCGAGCTCGTGGACGTCGACGGGGCGGTGCGGGACCGACTGGGCGCCGTCGACCACGACGAGTGTGCCGTGCGCGTGGGCGCGGTCGGCGAGTTCGCGTACGGGGTTGAGGGTACCGAGGACGTTGGACTGGTGGGTGAGGGCCAGGACCTTCGTGCGCTCGTCGAGGAGTTCGTCGGCGCGGCCGAGGTCGAGGCGGCCGTCGTCGGTGAGGGCGAACCAGTCGAGGGTCGCGCCCGTGCGTTCGGCCAGTTGCTGCCAGGGCACGAGGTTGGCGTGGTGTTCCATCTCCGTCACCACGATGCGGTCGCCGGGGCCGATCCGGCGGGCGTTCTCCAGGGCGTACGCGACGAGGTTGATGCCCTCCGTCGTGTTCTTGGTGAACACGACCTCGTCGTCCGCCGCGCCGATGAACTCCGCGACCGTGTGCCGGGCGTTCTCGTAGGCCTCGGTGGCCTCGTCGGCGAGCTGGTGGGTGCCGCGGTGGAGTCGGGAAGTCCTTGCGCACTGCGTCGACGTCGAAGCCCACGACCGGCCACCTCTCACGGTTTCTTGTTTCATTTGACGTGAGGGACGTTAGGCACTCTCACGGAGAATCGCAAGCGTTACCATGAGGGCGTGGATCAAGCCGACCCCGTCTATCTCCGCCAGCCCCCGGTCCCCGGCGAGGAGCGATTCCTCTCGCTGGCCCTGGTCAACACTCGGTTCGACGTCAGTCATGGCGCCGTCGACCTGCTCGACGACACCGAGGCCACACACCTGTGGCTCGTCCGGCACGAGCTGCTGACCGACCGGACGGCACTGAACGGGCGACAGCACGGTCGACTGCTGGGCCTGCGCGAGTCCGTACGCACACTGCTGCAGGCCCGCGCGGAAGGCACGGGATCACCACCCGCCGACGCCCTCGACATCCTCAACTCGGCACTGGCGGCGGCCCCTTCGACACCCCGACTCGCCTGGTCCGCCACCGGCCCGCACCGCGCCGACTCCCCCGACACGGGCAATCCGGTGGCCGCCGCGCTCTCCCAGTTGGCCGACGACGCCACCGACCTCCTCGTGGGCCCGGAGGCCGACCGCCTCACCGAATGTGCCGCCCAGAACTGCGCCCGCTGGTTCCTGCGCTCACACGGCGCCCGCCGCTGGTGCACGACGCGCTGCGGGAACCGGGTGCGGGCGGCGCGGTCGTACGCGGCGCGCAAGCAGCGGTGACGCGGGGCGGCCCGCCTCAGGTGGGTACCCCGGATGTCAGTAGCGGTGGCCCGGCCAGTGCCGATGCGTCCAGCGGTCGTCGCCGGTGAGGGACAGTAGCTCGATCCGGTGCACCACTTCCTGCGAGGCACCAAAGGCGCGGAGCCGCGCGGCGGCGTGGCCGTGGAGCCAGGCAGCCAAATCGGCGCACATCCGATCCTCGTCGTTCTCGTACCAGTTGATGTACCACGGGAGCCGGTCCCCCAGCAGCTCGTACTCCCACTCCTCCGCGGCCTCCGCCAGCCGCCGGTCAGACAGGGCGCCGGTCTGCCGCTCCCACTCGGCGAGCCAGGGAGTGACCGTGCCGGACGCCTCGGCGCACATCGCCATGACCTGGTGTGCCGGGACGGCGGCTTCCGGGTCGGTGAGGCTCTGCACCCACCAGGCGTGCAGGAACTCGCGTACGGCACCGGCCTGCGCGTCGGACCACCGCTGCCAGTGGCCACGGGCGAACGAGCCGCCCGCCTCCTCAAGACCGAACAGCCCATCGACACGACCGGCCACCAGAGCCGCGGCGAACTGCGGCAGGATGCGGCGCAGCACCGCCCCGTGATCCGTCCCGTCGACGGCTCGCCATTTGGGTGGCTGGATGCATGACGTGGACCCGTACCTTCAGGGACTCCGGAGCGGCCTCGGCCGTCCGAAGATCCCGACCTTACTGGAGCGGGCGGAGCGGTACGACCTGTTAATCGATGGTGGGTCCCTGCGCTCGCGGGGCCAGGACGGGAAGTGAGGACAGCCCCCGGACGAGGCGGGTGCGGCGCCATGTCAACTGGCTCTCGGGGACAGCGAGTCGGAGACCAGGGTGACGTGCCAGGAGTGCTCGCAGCACGATCTCCATCTCCGCCTTGGCCAGGGGTGCGCCGACGCAGCGGTGGATGCCGTGGCCGAAAGCGAGGTGGGCGGTGGCGTCGCGGCCCAGATCGAGCTCGTCCGGCTCCGGGAACCTCGCCGGGTCCCGGTTCGCGGCACCGAGCGCCACCAACACCGGTACACCTACGGGGATTTGCGTACCTCCGAGCGTGCAGGCTTCGGCGGTGAACCGGAAGGTGGACATGCTCACCGCGGAGTCGTAGCGGAGGAGTTCGTCCAGGGCGCCGGGGATCTCGTCCGGGGCGCGCCGGAGGCGGTCGAGCTGGGCCGGGTGCCGGAGCAGTGCCAGGACCGCGTTGCCGAGGGCATGGGTGGTGGTCTCGTGTCCGGCCACGAGCAACAGGACGGCCAGGGAGACCAGTTCGTCCTCACTCAGTCGGTCCTCTCCGTCGCGAGCGGCGACGAGCCGGTCCAGGAGGGAGCTGCCGGGGTCGCGACGCTTGGCGTCGATCAGCCCCGCCATGTACTCCGCCATCGCGTGCGAGGCCGCGTCGATGACATCGGGCTCCCCCGCCGCGAACAGCTCCGCGGACCAGCGTCGTACGGCGCCCCTGTCGTCCGGTGGCACGCCGAGCAGCTCGCAGATGACGGCGACCGGCAGGGGCACCGCCAGGCCGGCCACGAAGTCGAACGGCTCACCGGCGTGCCACTGGTCCAGTAGTTCCTCGGTGACGCGGGCGATGAACGGGCGCAGCCGCGCGACGGCCCCGGTCGTGAACGCCTTCGTCACCAGGCGGCGAAGGCGGGTGTGCCGGGGCGGGTCGGTCGCGAGCATGGTGTGTGCGACCGCGGGGTGCAGGCGCCGCCGCGATTCCTTGCCCGCGAAGAACGCGGCCGTGTCCTTCGAGAGCCGGGCGTCGTGGAGGGCTTCCCTGGCCTCCTTGTACCCGGTGGCCACGTACGTGGTGCGGCCACCGGAGCCCGCCGGGACGGCTCGTACGGGACAGGTGGCCCGCATGGCGGCCAGGGCCGGGTAGGGGTCCCTGAGGAAACGGGGGTCCTGGGTCGGGTCGGTCATGCCCTCAGGATCCAACGACGTACGGGCGTCCGTGTGCCGTTCGTGTCATCCGCGTAGCCTCCGCGTTGCCTAGGATCAAGGATCATGGACATCGCAGCGATACTCATCCTCCTGGTCGGAGTGCTCATCACGGCCGGCACCGTCGAGCGCAAGGTCGACCGCGCCGACCGCAGGACCGCCCGCGTGGAGCGGAAGCTGGACCTGATCATGGAACACCTGGGGATCGAGACCGACGCGCTCGGCCCGGGCCTCGACAACGTACGAGCGCTGCTGCGGGACGGCAAGAAGATCCCCGCCGTCAAGGCGTACCGCGAGGCGACCGGCGTGGGCCTCAAGGAGGCCAAGGACGCGGTCGACCGCATCGAGTCCGACCTGCGCTGACGTCCCGGCCGTCGATGTCAGCGCGCCACATCCACCCGGGTGACATGGTCCTCGCCCTGAGGCCCTGAGGCCGACTTGTCCAGGACGTAAGCGGTGTCCTCGTCGCTCATGTGCACATGATTGGGGAGGGCGTTGGTGCCGATGGTCTCCTTGACGGCACCGGAACGTGTGTCGACGACGGACACGCTGTCGTCGAGCCGATTGACGACCAGCACGCGCGCCGAACGCCCCACCGTGGTCAGGGACTTGGCGCCCTGCCCGGTGGCCACCGACCTGACGACCTTCCCCTTGCGCAGGTCGACGACCGACACACCGCCCGCACCCTGGTCGGCGGTGTAGGCGGTGCGGCCGTTCGCGGAGAGAGCTATGGAGAGGGGGCCGTCGCCGGTGGGCAGGAGGCGCGGCTCGGAGGAGCCGGGGGCTATCCGGATGATGCGATCGTGCGTGAAGTCGGCGGCGTGGACCGCGCCGGTGCGTTCGTCGACCGCGAGCCCCGTCGGGCCCGCCCCCTCGACGGTGACGCGCCGGGTCTCCTCGTACGTAACGGTGTTGAAGCCGACGATCGAACCGGTGCCGAAGGCGGTGGCCCAGACTGTGTCGCGCTTCTCGTCGACGACGATCTCGCGGGCGTGCGCGACGCCGGGGACGGTCGCGAGGTGGCGCCCCGTCCTCTGGCTGTACACGGCGACGCTGTCGTTGCGGGTGTTCGTGACCCACACCGTGTTGTGCTCGTCGTCCACGTCGATGCCGTAGGCGGCTTCGACGGTGCCGTCACCTTCGTCGAGCGGCACCGGGAAGCTCGCCTCCACCTCCAGCGTGTCCGGGTCGAGCCGCACCAACCGCGAATCCGTGACCGGCGCGGGCGGCTGCCCCACCGAACTGGTCGCCCAGAGCGCGTCGTTCCTCTCGGAGTACGCAGACTGGTACAGGCCGGGGGCGAGCGGCGCGGACTTGAGCCTCGATCCGGCCGCGGCGGCGGGCTCCACCAGGGTGAAGGCGGTACAGGCCGCCAGGGCGACGGTGGTCGCCGTGGTGCGGTGGGCGCGTCTGTTGGGTGAGGACATGGGTGCGGTATCCCTGCCGATCCATCGAGTAAAATTTAGGCAAGGCTAACCTAATACAATCGTCATGCGTCACCCCTCCCGCCCGGCACCCAGTGCGTTCACCGCCCCGCCGTCCGCCCCGAGCAGCTCCCCCGCGAAGTGACACGCCGACAACCGGCCGTCCACCTGGACGAGCTCCGGCTCCACCTGTCGGCACACGTCCCGCACCACCGGACACCGTGTGTGGAATCGGCACCCCGACGGCGGGTTGACCGGAGAGGGCGGGTCGCCCGCGAGGACGATGCGGCGGCGGCGCGGGGCGTCGGGTGTGCGGATCCGGTCGAGGGAGGGTTCCGCGGAGAGCAGGGCCTGGGTGTAGGGGTGGCCCGGGCGTTCGTAGAGGCGGGAGGCGTCCGCGTACTCGGCCACCTTGCCCAGGTACATGACCGCGATCCGGTCGGACACATGGCGGACGACGCCGAGGTCGTGGGAGACGAAGACCAGGCCGAGGCCCAGCTCCCGTTGCAGGCGCAGCAGCAGGTTGACCACCTGGGCCTGTACGGACAGGTCGAGTGCCGAGACCGGTTCGTCGCACAGGAGCACGTCGGGGCCGAGCGCGATGCCGCGGGCGATGCCGATGCGCTGGCGCTGGCCGCCGGAGAACTGGTGCGGGAAGCGGTCGGCGTGCGCGGGCTCCAGGCCGACCAGTTCGAGGAGTTCCTCGACCCGGCGGCGGCGCCCCTGCTTCGGTACGGCGTCGGGATGGACGTCGTACCCCTCTCCGATGATGTCGCGTACGCGCATGCGTGGGTTGAGCGAGGCGTACGGGTCCTGGAACACCACCTGGACCCGGCGCCGCCAGCGGCGCAGTGCGGCGCCGCGCAGTCGGCCGACGTCCTGGCCGTCGAAGGTGAGGCTGCCGGCGGTGGGCCGCTCGAGCGCGCACAGCAGGCGCAGCAGGGTCGATTTGCCGCAGCCGGACTCGCCGACGATGCCGAGGGACTCCCCCTTGCGCAGTTCGAGGTCGACGCCGTCGACGGCACGGACCAGGGACTTGGCGCGCCCGGGCCGCAGCCGGGGCGCGGTGTCGTAATGCCTGGCCAGGCCTGTCGCCTGGAGGAGTACGTCGCTCATGAGGCGCCTCCGGCCAGTGAGGGGGACTCCGTGGTGTCGAGGGTGTCCGCGAGGTGGCAGGCCGCCTTGCGCGGGCCGTCGCTCGACAGGTCACGCAGCTCGGGGCGTTCGGTGGCGCACAGGTCGATCGCCTTGGAACAGCGCGGCCTGAAGGGGCAGCCGGTGGGCAGGCGCAGCATGTTCGGCGGGGTGCCGGGGATGGCGGGCAGTTCGAGGCCCTTCATCTCGCTCGACGGCATCGAGCGCAGCAGACCCTGGGTGTAGGGATGGGACGGGTCACCGAGGACGAGCGGCGTGGGGCCAGATTCGATGACCCGGCCCGCGTACATGATGACGAGGTCGTCGGCGATCTCGGCGGCTACGCCCAGGTCGTGGGTGATGAGGACGACTCCCATGTCGCTGTCCTGCTGGATCTCCTCCAGGAGTTCGAGGATCTGGGCCTGGACGGTGACGTCGAGCGCGGTGGTCGGTTCGTCGGCGATGAGCACCTCGGGGCCGAGCGCGAGCGCCATGGCGATCATGACGCGCTGGCGCATGCCGCCGGAGAACTCGTGCGGGTAGTCGCGCACCCGCGCGCGGGCGCTGGGGATGCCGACCCGGTCGAGCATCTCGGCGGCCCCGCGCATGGCGTCCTTGCGGGACGTGCCGCGGTGCACCTGGTACAGCTCGGCGATCTGTCGGCCCACCGTGTGCACGGGGTTGAGGGCGGACAGGGCGTCCTGGAAGACGAGCGAGATGCGGCTGCCGATGATCCGGCGGCGTTCCTTCTCGGGGATCGCGATCAGGTCCTGGCCGTCGAAGAGCGCGCTGCCCGCGCGGACCCGTCCGGGTGGGGTGTCCAGGATTCCGGTGATGGCCTGGGTGGAGACGCTCTTGCCGGAACCGGACTCGCCGAGGACGACGAGGGTCTTGCCGCGGCGCAGCGTCCACGAGACCTCGTCGACGGCGCGCAGGGTGCCGCCCTGGGTGTCGAACTCGACGGTGAGGTCGGTGACTTCGAGCAGCGGGGCGGCCCGGTCGGCGGTGTCGGTGGCGGTCATGTCCGCGCTCACCTCCGCAGCTTCGGGTCGAGCGCGTCCCGCACGGTGTCGCCCATCATCATGAAGGACATCACCGTCAGCGTGAGGAACAGCGCGGGGAAGAGGAACAGGTGGATGTCGTCTCGGTAGGAGGCGGCGATGGCGATCTGCAGGCCCCAGGAGATGGTCGGCGGCTGCAGCCCGATCCCCAGGAAGGTGAGCGCGGCCTCGGTGCCGACGGCGACACCGACCGAGAGGGTGGTGAGCGAGAGCAGCGGCGCCACGGAGTTGGGGAAGATGTGTTTGCGCAGGATGTGCGGGGCGGTCGCCCCCAGCACCCGGGCGGCGAGCACGTACTCGCGACTGCGCACGGACAGCACCGTGGACCGCATCAGCCGCATCCCGGCGGGCCAGCCGAGCAGCACGATCACGAAGGCGATGGTCCACACCGAACGGGCCGAGAAGGCCTGCAGGATGACGATCATCGCGACGAGCCCGGGCAGCGCGAACAGGACGTCGGCGGTGCGGGAGACCAGGCCGTCGACGAAACCCGGGAAGTATCCGGCGAGCATGCCGAGGGTGCAGGCCACCACGAAGCCGACGAGGCTGACGGAGACACTGACCAGAACCGACGGGCGGGCGCCGTAGATGACGTTGGCGAAGTAGTCGCAGCCCTGGATGTCGTAGCCGAACCAGTGCGCCGCGGACGGCCCGACCTTGCTGTGGCGCAGATTGCAGGCGGTGGGATCGGCGGAGGTGAACAGGCGTGGGAAGGCCGCCATCGCCACGATGACGAGGATCACCACACCGGACAGGACGAACCGCGGCTTGCGCAGCAGTTCGCGCAGGACCGCGGCGCCCGCCGGGGCGTCCTCCGCGGTCGGCTCGGTCTCGGTCGCCGCGACCAGGGCGGGGCTAGACATGACGCACCCGCGGGTCGAGGAGGCCGTAGAGCAGGTCGACGATCAGGTTGACGACCATGTAGCCGATGAGCAGGACTGTGGAGAGAGTGACGACGACTCCGCCCTCCTTCATTCCGATGGAGCGGAACATGAACTGGCCGATGCCGTTGAGGTTGTAGATGCCCTCGGTGATGATCGCGCCGCCGAGCGTGCCGGCCAGGTCGAGCCCGATGTACGTGATCACGGGGAGCAGGGCGTTGCGCAGCACGTGCCGCCACAGGATCCGCTGCGGGGACAGTCCCTTCGCGCGGCCGGTGCGCACGAAGTCGGCGCCCGCCACCTCCACGAGGCTGGTGCGGGTGATACGGGCGAGGCCGGCGAAGCCGAGCACACCGAGGACGGTGGCGGGCAGCAGATAGCTGGTGGGCCAGCCGTCGGCGCTGCCGGAGACGGGGAACCAGCCGAGCTGGACGCTGAACAGGGACTGGGCGAAGAACATGACGACGAGTCCGGGCACGGCAAGCACCGCGAGGGTGGCGCCGAGCAGTGCCCGGTCCACGAGCCCGTCGCGCCGCCAGCCGGCGTAGATGCCGAACAGCAGGCCGAAGACGGTCTGGATGGCGAGAGCGGTAAGACCGAGCTGGAGGGTGACCGGCCAGCGCAGCGCGAGCTGTTCGCCGATGTCCTGACCGTCGAAGGTCTGGCCCAGATTGCCCTGCAGCAGGTTCCCCATGAAGTGCAGGTACTGGGAGAACAGTGGATCGTCGAGGTGGTAGTAGGCGCGTTTGGCCGCGATGACCGACGGGGCGAGCGGCTTGTCGCCGGACAGTGCCTGTATGGGGTCGCCGGGCAGGGCGAACACCATCGCGTAGACGATGAACGTCACGATGATCCCGATCGGCACCATGATGATCAGGCGCCGGAGCGCATACCTGAACATCGTGGATCTCCTTGTGGTGTCGGGGAGTTCAGCGGGAGACGGTCGACCAGACCGGATTGAGTCCGGCGTACGGGGAGTCCAGCGGCTCGACCCCGGGGGCGTGCAGATAGGCGTCCGGCTTGTGGTACAGCGGGATCATGGGCATCTGCTCGGCCTCCAGGTCCTCGGCGGCCTGGTACTTCTTGATGGCGGCGGCCGGGTCGGCGAGCGCGTTGCCCTCGTCGATCAGCTTGTCGAGGGCGGGGTTGCTGTAGCGGGCGCCGTTCACGTCGCCGTGGCTGCCGACGATGGGGGTGAGCCAGTCCTCGATGGACGGGTAGTCGTGGCCCCAGCCGGCCAGGTACATGCCGTCGATCCTGCCCTTGCTGAACAGGGCTCCGAGGTCGATGGCGGGCTTGCCGACGTAGGCGACCTTGATGCCGAGGTTCTGCCGCCACATGTTGCCCAGCGCCTCGGCGAAGACCCGCTGCCCGGGGTCGTCGCTGTTGTAATACATCTTCAGCGTGCCCGGGAAGCCGCCCGCCTGCTTCAGGAGCTGCTTGGCCTTGGCCACGTCCAACATGCAGGCGTCACAGGTGTGTTCGCGGTATCCGGGCAGCGAGGGCGCGGTGAACGAGGTGGCGGGGAAGGATCCCGCGCGCAGCTTGGTGAGTGTCTTGCGGTCCAGGGCGAGCGACAGGGCGCGGCGCACCTTCGGGTCCTTGTACGCGCCGGAGTTGACCGGCGGTACGAGGTAGGTCATGTTGACCGCGGCCTTGGACACCGCGCCCTTGCCGGGTGCGTCCTTCTTGTAGGTGTCGCCCTTGGTGTCCGGGACGATGGTGTAGTCGACGTTGCCCGCGAGGAACTCGTTGTAGGCGGTCTCCGGGTTGGAGAAGAACCGGTAGGTGAGCTGGTCCGCGTCCGGGCCCTTGAGCGGGTACTTCTTGTTGCGGACCATGACGACCGGCTGCCCCGCCTTCCACTGGGACTTCAGCTTGTACGGCCCGTAGCCGATCGGCTTGTGGTCGTAGGCGTCGGGATCCTTGAGCACTTCGGGGGCGAGCGCGACGGAGCCGTAGTACATCAACGTCGTCGGATACGGGGAGAAGGCCTTGTCGAGCGTGACACGGAAGGTGAGGTCGTCGATCACCTTCAGGCCCGACATCGTTGTCTTCTTGGGCTTGCCGCTCGCCGGATTGAGGTCGTCGTAGCCCTTGATACGGCTGAAGAAGCCGTTGTTCTTGTAGCCGTGGGGGGCGTAGGCCGTGTAGTTCCACGTGTCGACGAAGGCCTTGGCGGTCAGCTTCTCGCCGTTGGTGAAGGTCCAGCCCCGCTTGAGCTTGATGGTCCAGGTCCTGGCGTCCTTCGAGGTCACCGAGTCGGCCACGACGTACTTGAGCTTGCCGCTCTTCCGGTCGAGGTCGGTGAGCGGGGCCCACATGGCCCAGGCCAGCTGGATGCTGGTGGAGCTGTTGTCCTTGGCCGGGTTGATGGCCGGTATCTCGTTCTTCGAGGCCACGACGACGGACTTCCGGCCGCCCGAGGCGCCGTCGTCGGAGCCGCTCCCGGACGAACAGGCACTGGCGGCGACGGCCACCGCGAGGGCGGTGACGGCGTGGGCCGCATGACGAGATCGACGCATGCGCTTCTCCTTGGTGTCTCGGGGTGTGCGGGTGTCTCGGGTGCGTGGGCCGCAGATGTTTCGCGGCGGCGAGGACCGGCGGGGTTCAGCCCGCGCGCGAGCCGGGCGAGGCCAACCGGTCCGCCAGTAACGGCAGTTCCGCCGCGCCCGCGTCCGCGATGCGCGCGCCCAGCGCCCGAACGGCCAGTGGACGGCCCGCACAGACGCGGGCCAGGGCGCGGGCCGCGGCCGGCTGCGCGGCGACCCGGTCGGCGCCGGCCACCCGGGTCAGCATGCGCAGGGACTCCTCCTCGCGCAGAAAGGACAGCGGTACGGCGGACCGCCCGGGCAGCGTGGCGAGGCGGGACCGGCTGGTGACCAGCACCGCGCAGCCCGGTCCTCCCGGCAGCAACTGCCGGACCTGCGCCTCGTCGTGGGCGTCGTCGAGCAGGAGCAGCAGGCGGCGCCGTGCGGTGAGGGTGCGGAAGCGGGCCGCACGGTGTGCGGCTCCGTCGGGCAGTTCCGCGGCGGGCACGCCCAGGTCGACGAGGAGGCGACCCAGCACATCGGCGGGGTCGGCCGGGCTCCCGGTGGCGCCACCGAGCTCCGCGTAGAGCTGGCCGTCCGGGAAGCGGGGCGCGACCTGGTGGGCGACACGTACCGCGAGGGCGGACTTGCCGACGTCGGGCGGACCCGTGACCAGGACGCTGGGGCCGGCCACTCCTCCGTGGTGTGCGGTCAGCAGGTTCCGCAGTCGGCCGAGTTCGCTCGCGCGTCCGGAGAAGTCGGCGATGTCCCGCGGCAGTTGGGCGGGGGCGAGGGGCGCACTGGCGGCGCGGTGCAGCAGCCAGGGGTCGGCGGCGAGGATCCGCTCGTGCATACGGGCCAGGCGCGGGCCCGGCGGGACACCGAATTCGCCGAGCAGGGCCCGCCGGATGTCCTGGTAGACCTCGAGTGCCTGCCCGGTCCGGCCGCCGCGGTGGAGGGCGAGCATCAGCAGGGTGTGCAGCCGCTCGTGGTGCGGGTGGGCGCGGGCCAGGGGTCTCAGTACCTCGACGGGCTCCTCGGACGCCCCGTCCTCCAGCAGCACTTCGGCATGTTCGAGCCGGGCGGCGAGCCGCAGTTCGCCGAGCCGCAGCCGCTCCGCCTCGACGAACGGGGCGGCCGTGCCCGCCAGGGCCTCCTCCCCCGTCCAAGCGGCCAGCGCCCGCTCGTATCCGGACCTGGCGGCGTCGAGATCGCGGTGGCGACGGGCCCCGCGGGCCTCGGCCACGGCGTCCTCGAAGCGCCACAGGTCGAGGTCGTCGCGCCCGAGTTCGATCCCGTACCCGGTGTTGTGGGTGACGAGGACGCGGGGTGAGGTGCGGCGCGGGCGGTCGGGTTCGAGGACCTTGCGCAGGCGCGCCGCGTAGGTCGCGAGGAGTCCGTGGGCGCCGGCCGGAGGGCGCTCGCCCCACAGGGCGGCGGTCAGTTCATGCCGTTCCACCGGCCGTCCGCCGTGCAGCAACAGCACCGCGAGCAGCGCCAGTTGCTGGGGCGTGCCGAGACGGAGCCCGGCTCCGGCCCGCAGCGCACGGACCGGACCGAGGACCTCGTAGCGCACGACGTCCCGCTGTCCGGTGCCAAGCGTTTCCATGCCCTACTCCCTCCCTGCTGACGGACAGGCGCGGCGCCTCGCGCCGGTGCCACGGGGCGACACCGGCGGCGGAACCGGTAGGACACGGCGCTCCGACCGCCCGCAGGGCAGCGGATCACCGCATGCGTCATCACTCGTGACTCACTCTGGACCAAGGAGTCATATGATGAATGCGGGAATCTTGGCAGGTGCCCGCCAGCCGCACAACCCCTCTTGCTCGGCATTCAATGTGCCACCCATCGACCGGAGTTGAAGTCATACGATGACTCGCCGGCTGGCTACAGTGCTCCGAACGTCGGCGCCGTGCCGGATGTGCAGCGGACCGCGCCGGACCCAGGGGGAGGAAACCGATGTCGGCAGTGGAGAAGGCGTTCCACGGGTTGCGCCAGATGATCGCCACGGAGCGTCTGGGGCCCGGCGAGCGGATGCCGACCGAAGCCGACCTGTGCGCCGAACTGGGCGTCTCCCGGGGCCCGTTGCGGGAGGCGGTACGCATGCTCGCGGCACTGGGGGTGATCGAGCCCCGGCACGGCTCCGGGACCTACGTCTCCGGGCTGCGCCCGCAGGATCTGATCGGCAGCCTGTCCCTCACGGTGGATCTGCTGCCCCTGGCCGGTCTGCTCGAGATGTACGAGATCCGGCGGCTGCTGGAGGGGCACGCCGCGGCGCGTGCGGCAGCGCGCCGCACCGATGAGGACCTTCGCATCCTCAACTCCCTGGTCGAGGCGATGGAGTCGACGGAGGACCCGGACAAGGCCTCGGCGCTCGACCACGACTTCCACTGCGAGATCGCGCGGATCGGCGCGAACCCGACGCTCGCCGCGCTGATCTCGGTCTTCCGCGCCCGCTCCCGCAAGTACCAGCTCTTCACGCTGCCCGAGGGCCCGCACCTGCGGCGCCGCAGCGACGAGGGTCACCGGGAGCTGACCCGGGCCATCGCCGACCGCGACCCGGCCGCGGCGACCTGCGCGGCCCACGCACATGTGGCCCAGGCCGAGCGCTGGTTGCGCGAGCTGATGCCGGCGATCGGCGGGCCCGAGGGCGCGAGCGGCCCCGCACCGGCCACGACGCGGGACGGTGCGGGGCCGGACCTCGCCGGACCGGTCAGCGGGTGAAGGTGGACCTGATCGGGTCGACGCCCGCGTAGGCGGAGTTCAGCGGCTCGACGCCCTGCGCGTGCAGATAGACGGTACGGGACAGGGACAGCGGGATCACCGGCATGTCCGCGGCGACCATGTCCTCCACCTTCTGGTACGCCTTGATCGCCTGCTGCTGGTCGGCGATGGCGTTCGCCTTGGCGAGACCCTTGTCGACCTCGGGGTTGTCGTAGTTGCCGGTGTTGATGTCACCGTAGGAGGCGAACAGCGGGGTGAGGTAGTCCTCGATCGACGGGTAGTCGTGCCCCCAGCCCTGGATGCGGATGCCGTCGAGCTTGCCCGCGTCGTCCAGCTTGCCGATCTCGCTGCCCGGCTGGCCCGCGTACTTCACCTTGATGTGGAGGTTCTGGCGCCACATGTTGCCCAGCGCCTCCGCGTAGACCTGGCTGCCGGGGTCGTCGGTGGCGTAGTAGATCTTCAGCGCTCCGGGGAAGCCGCCCGCCTCGCTCAGCAGCTTCTTCGCCTTGGCCACGTTCAGGGTGCAGTCGGGGCAGGTGTTGTCGCGATGGCCCGCGATGCTCGGCGGTGTGAAGGACTTCGACGGTACGGTGCCGGGCTTCACCTTGGCGAGAGCGGCGCGGTCCAGGGCGAGGGACAGCGCCCGGCGCACCTTGAGCTTGTCGTACGGCTTCACGTTGACGTGCAGGACCAGGTGGCCGACGCCCACGGCCGCCTTGGTCTGCAGATACCGGCCGGCGGCCTCCTGCTTGTACGTGTCGATCTTCGAGGCCGGCAGCGGGGCGAAGTCGAGGTTCCCCGCGAGGAACTCGTTGTAGGCGGTCTCCGGGTTGGCGAAGAACCGGAAGGTGATCGACTCGGCCTGCGGGGCGTTCCCACCCTTGTAGCCCTCGTTGCGGACGAGCTTGACCGGCTGGCCGGCCTTCCAGGCGCCGTCCAGCTTGTAGGCCCCGTAGCCGATGGGCTTGTGGGTGTACTTCTGCGGATCCTTCAGTACCTCGGGGGCGAGCGCCGCGACACCGAGATAGCTGAGGGTCGAAGGGTACGGCGAGAACGGCTGCTTCAGCTTCACCCGGAAGGTGAGGTCGTCGATGACCTTCAGTCCGGAGAGCGTGTCGCGCTTGGGCTCGCCCTTCGCCGGGTTGAGCGCCTCGTAGCCCTCGACCCGCTGGAAGAAGCCGTTGTTGGCGAAGCCGTTCGGCGCGTACGCGGTGTAGTTCCAGGTGTCCACGAAGGACTTCGCGGTGAGCTTGTCGCCGTTCGTGAACGTCCAGCCGGGCTTGATCTTGATGGTCCAGGTCCTGGCGTCCGTGGACTTGATCGAGTCGGCGACCACGTTGCGCAGGTGGCCGTCCTTCGGGTCGACCTGCGTGAGCGGGGCCCACAGGGCGGACTCGATCTGGATGCCGGTCGCACCGAGGTCGTTGTTCGGAATCAGGTGCGGCACCTCGGAGTTGGTGCCGATGGTGAGGTGTCTGCTCCCGGCTCCGCCGCCCGTGCCGTCCGAGCCTCCGGAGCCGCCCGAACAGGCAGCCAGGGAGAGTGCCAGGGCCGCGGCCGCCACCGCACCACCGACGCTGCGCGTTCGTCTCATCGAAGCTCCTCGCGGGTGACGGAACGGGCCCGTGCCCCCGCCACGTCGACATCTGGTGAACGGGCGGCGACGGTAGGGAGGCGTCCGATGACACGTCAAGGAGGGGCGGGCACCCCCGAACCCGGTGTCTGCGGTGGCAGGTTCCGCGTACGTTGACTGTCCGCGAGGAGATTTCGGATGACTCGGGTGGGAGGGGGCATCGAAGGGACCGTTGCGTCACGCAACGTCAGCTCAGTGCCGAAGGCGCGGGTGGCGTGGGACGCCTGGTGACGTCCATTCGGCGTCCATCGCGCGCCGCCCGGACGTCACCGCCCGCCCCCACCTCAGCACTCCGTGAAGCTCACCCCCTCCGGAAGCTCCCCACCGGGATCCGTCTCGTAGCGGCTCAGTGCCGCCACCTTCTCCGCCGAGGAGCTGGCCGGGTCGAAGCGGTGGCGCAGCCACTCGGAGGTGAGTTTGCGGGCCAGTTCCAGGCCGACGACGCGTTGGCCCATGCACAGCACCTGCGCGTTGTTGCTCTTCACCGAGCGTTCCACGGAGTACGCGTCGTGGGCGGTCACCGCGCGGATGCCGGGGACCTTGTTGGCGGAGATCGCGACGCCGAGGCCCGTGCCGCAGATGAGCAGGGCGCGGTCGGCGCGGTCCTCGGCGACGAGGCGGGCCGCGGCCACGCCGATGTGCGGGTAGGCGGTCGTGCCGTCGGCCTGCACGCCGACGTCGAGCACTTCGGAGACGCGGTCGTCGGCCTGGAGGTCGGCCTTGATGCGTTCCTTGTACTCGAAGCCGGCGTCGTCGCAGCCGACGACCAGACGCAGCCGGTCCGTCATGCCGTTGTCACTCCTTGTCGGTTCTGTTCGTGTGCCTGTCCTTGTCCCTGTGTGTGCGGCGGCTTGGTCAGCGCCGTCACGATCAGGGCCAAGGAGGTCGCTCCCGCGTCGGGGGTGCCGAGGCTGCGCTCCGCGAGGGGGCGGGCCCGGCCCACCTTGGGGCGCAGGTCCTTCGTCGCCTCCGCGGCGGCCGTTGCCGCCTCGGCCGCCGTGCGCCAGGCCTCGGCCGGGTCGAGGCCCGAGTCCGTGGCGCGTTGCAGGGTGTCGGCGAACGGGAGCAGGGCGTCGAGCATCGTCTTGTCGCCCGGTGCCGCCCGGCCCAGGTCACCGATGGCGTCGGTGAACGCCCGTACGCCGGTGGTGACATCGGCCGCCGTGTACGCGTCCGCCTCGTCGTCCAGTGCGCGACCGAACGCCTCCAGCGCCGCGCCCCAGAGGACGCCCGATGTGCCGCCCGCGTACTCGGCCCAGGACTGGCCCGCCTGCCGCAGCAGCCATCCGGCACCCGCGTCCCGGCTCGCCCGTTCGGCCCGTTCGGCGGCGAACCGGGCGCCGCGGACCATGCCGCGGCCGTGATCGCCGTCTCCGGCGACCGCGTCGATGCGGCCCAGCTCCTCCTCGTTGTCCACCATCGTGCGGTGGATCGTCGACAGTGCTGTGCGTATGTCGTCGGCCAACTCGCGGGCCGCCGGGGATGCTTGGGGGATCTCCGTCACCGACGCCGCGGCGTCGTTCGCGTCGGCGGCGCGCAGGTCGGACAGCGGGGCGTGAGCCTTGCGGTACGCCGGGGTGTAGGCGTCGGCGCGCCAGCGCGGCTCCAACTCCTCGTCCAGCCACATCAGGGTCAGGGAGCAGCCGCCCATGTCCAGGCTGGTCACCAGCTCGCCCACCTCGGGGTCGACGATCTCGATGCCGCGCTCCCGCAGCCGTGCGGACACCCGGCCCCAGAGGAGGAAGAGTTCCTCGTACTTGGTGGCGCCGAGGCCGTTGAGGATCGCGCCCACCCGGCGGCCCGCGGTGGGAGGTGTCTCCTCAAGGAGGCGGTCCACGAGCAGCGCCGCCAGCTCGTCGGCCTTCAGCATCGGTACGTCCTCGATGCCCGGCTCGCCGTGGATGCCGAGGCCGAGGCCCAGGTGTCCCTCGGGGACCTCGAAGAGCGGCTCCCCCGCGCCCGGCAACGTACAGCCGGAGAAGGCCACGCCCAGGCTGCGCGTCGCGGTGTTGGCGGCGCGGCCGAGGCGTTCCACCTCGTCGAGGTCGAGGCCCTCGGCGGCCGCCGCGCCCATGACCTTGAAGACCGTGAAGTCGCCCGCGATGCCGCGGCGTTTGCCCTCCTCCTCGGCGGACGCCACGTCGTCGGTGACGATCACGATCCGGGTGTCGATGCCCTCGGCGCACAGCCGCTCGGCGGCGATCCGGAAGTTCAGCACATCCCCGGCGTAGTTGCCGAAGCTGAGGATCACGCCTCTTCCCTGGTCGGCGGCCTTCGCCACCGAGTAGACCTGGGTGGCCGACGGCGAGGTGAAGATGTTGCCCACCACGGCGCCGTGGGCCATGCCCGGTCCTACCGTTCCGCAGAAGGCCGGGTAGTGTCCCGAGCCGCCGCCGATGACGACCGCCACCTGGGGGTGCTCGCCGCGGTGTGCGACGACGCCTCCGGGCACTCCGCGCAACCGGTCCGCGTACAGGTCGAGAAAGCCGGCCAGCTGGTCCTCGGCGAAGTTCGCCGGGTCGTCGAAGAGTCTGGTCACGAGGGGTACCTCCAAGAACTACTACGGTGCGTCGCGTCGGTACGCGGTCGGGCCGGCAGGCCCAGTGGGCGGGTTCAGCGGGCCATGACGGCTCCGGCCCGCTCCTCCTCCGAACTCGGCTCGCTCTGACGGACGTTGAGGAACGAGACCATCACGAAGGCCGCGCCGTACAGGACGACGAACGCCCACACCACTCCGGCATTGCCGAGGCCGACCGAGAGGACGGCGGCGACGACCGCGGAGCCGAGGAACGAGGCACCTCCGGCCGCCGTGGTGTACATGGCCATGGCCGCGCCCTTGAACTCGGCCGGGACGAGCGCGGGCATGATCGCGCCCATCGGTACGAACCCGGCGAGCAGGCAGCCGAACACGCAGCCCGCGACGACGGACACCCAGAAGCCCCAGGTGGAACCGGCGGGCACCAGCTGCGGCACGTACCACCAGGCGAGCAGTCCGACGGAGGAGCCGAACACACCGAACCACTGCACGGTGCGGCGCCAGCCCCAGCGGTCGCCGATGGCGCCGAACAGGGCGTTGACCAGGATGTTCGTCGCGTAGACGAGGACGGTCATGGTGAGCCAGCGGCTCTGTCCCCAGCCCCGGTCGTCCGCGATGACACCGGGCAGGATGATGAACATGCCGTACTGGGGCGCGGTGTTGATGAGCCGCACGAGGAAGCCCATCAGGACCTTGGGCTGACGTGCCGTCAAGCGCAGTCCTGCGGAGAGGACTTCGAAGGCGGACTTGTCGGCCGGCGCCACGCGCTGCGAGCCGTGCGGCTCCTTGACAGCGAACCGGGCGATCAGGAAGCCGATGACCACCAGGGCGGTGGAGGCCGCCATGGCGCCGGTCTCGCCGCCGGTCGAGCCACCGAACGCCGGGATCATGCCGAGCGCGAACAGCGAGCCCAGAGTGGGCAGTCCGCCGGTGAACATGACGTAGAACCAGCCGACGGCCGCGCCGTTGCGCTCCTTCGGCGACACGAGGTTCACCCACACCAGGAAGGCGAAGGCGAACAGCGGATAGCCGAAGCCGCGCAGGAAGTAGGTGAGGAAGACCATCGGCATGCTGCCGGCGGCGAGCCCCGCCAGGAACAGCACCTCGAAGACGACCCACACGACGGTGCCGAGGAGCATGACCCGGCGCGGGCCCCACAGGTCGGTGAGGGCGCCGGACAGATAGCTGCCGACCAGCACGGACACGCCGTACATGGAGATGATGGTGCTGGCCGTCGCGGTGGTGCTGCCCAGGACGTGCTCGATGTGCGGGGCGATGAAGTTGGACTCGGTGCCGTTGCCGGTCATGAAGACCAGGACGGCGACGAAGCCCCAGCGCAGCGAGTGGGGTATGCCCATGCGGTCGAGCCGGGTCTCGTGGGCCTTCGCGGGCCCTGCGGCCGCGGCCGTCACGAGGCCACCGCGTCGGCCTCGGCGTTGGGCAGGATCGACACCTTCACGGAGGCGCCGGAGGTGTCCGCGACCAGGTCGAGCGCCTTCTGGAAGTCGCGCAGGCCGAACTGGTGGGTGCAGATGTCGTCGACCGGCACCTTGCCCTCCTCCAGGAGGCGGATCGCGGCGGGCCAGCAGTGCGGGCCCAAGTGGGCGCCGCGGACGTCGAGTTCCTTGTCGTCGGAGATGATCGACCAGTCGACCGTGACGTCCGAGCCGAAGACCGAGTACTCGACGTACGTGCCCAGCTTGCGCAGCAGGTTGAGGCCCTGCGCGACGGCGGGCGTCGCGCCGGTGCCCTCCAGGTAGACGTCGGCGCCGTAGCCGTCGGTGAGCTCCTTGACGCGGGCGACGACGTCCTCCTTGGCCGGGTTGAGGACGATGTCGGCGCCCGTGCGGCGGCCCAGTTCGAGCTTGTTGTCGTCCAGGTCGAGCGCGATGATCTTCAGCGGGTTCTTCTGGCGGGCGCCCGCGATCAGGCCCAGGCCGATGGGGCCGCAGCCGGCGACCACCACGACGTCCTCGAAGTGGATGTCGGCGCGCTCCACCGCGTGCAGCGCGCAGGACAGCGGCTCCGCGTACGCGGCGTGGTGCGGCTTGAGGTCGTGGGAGACCTTGTGGGCGCGGGCCTTGGGCGGAACCACCATGTACTGCGCCATGGCGCCGTGGTGGTTGCGGAAGCCGAACATGTCGTGCGGGCCGCACATCCAGTACTGACCGCGCCGACAGTAGCGGCACTCCTCACAGGGCACGATCTGCTCGCAGGCTATGCGGTCGCCGACCTGCACCCCGTGGGCCGCGAGGGCGGCGTCCTCACCGGCGGCCACCACGCCCACGAACTCGTGACCGGGGATGATGCCGCGCTGCGCCCACGCCGGACGGTTCTCGTCGCCCCAGAACTTGGGGGCGCCGTGGTAGCACTTGAGATCGCTCGCGCACACCCCCACCGCCTCGGTCCGCAACAGCAGTTCGCCGGGTCCCGGTGTGGGGACATCGACCTCTTCGAGGCGATAGTCCTCGGGCCCGTGGACGACCACGGCCTGCATTCGCTTCGGCACACTGATCACTACTACCTCCATTGGCAGTCGGCTCTTGCGCAGATGAGATGCGGTTGGGGACACGGATCCGTGTGGGGATGGATCCGGTGGGTTCGCGGTGTTGGTGTGTGGTTCGGGTGGCTCAGGCCTCGGGTGTTCCCGGGCGCAGGGCTGCGACCTGCACGGTGACGCCGTCCTCGCGCAGCGCTTCCAACTCGGCCGCGGAGATGCGGTCGTCGACGATCACGAGGTCGAAGTCGGAGAGCGGGGCGACCCGGTGCAGCGCCCGCTTCCGGAACTTGGTGTGGTCGACGAGCAGGATCCGGCGCTGGGCGGCCTCCAGGAGCGCCCGCTTGACCAGGATCGCCTCCTGCGACTGGTGGTAGCAGTGGCCGTCCGCGACCGCCGACGTCGAGATGAACACGGTGTCGGCGCGCAGGGGTTTGATGTGGTCGCAGGTCGCCATGCCCTGGAAGGCGTCGTAGTGCGGGTCGTAGCTGCCGCCGAGCGAGATCAGCTCGATGCCGGGCCGTCCCGCCAGCGCGTTGACGATGGCGAGGAAGTTGGTGATGACGGTGAGCGGTCCGCTCTCGGGCAGCGCGCGGGCGAGGGCGAGCGAGGTGGTGCTGTCGTCCAGCAGGATCGCCTGGCCCCGGTCGATGTGCTCCAGGGCGGCGCCGGCCAGCGCCTTCTTCGCCTCGCCCTGCTGCGTCGTCCGGTAGCGGACGTTGCTCTCGAAGAGCACGGACTGCTGAGCCGTGGCCGCCCCGCGTGTCTTGCGGAGCCACCCCTCGTCGGCGAGGCGGTCCAGGTCGCGGTGGATGGTCATCACGCTGACCCCCAGCTCGCGCGCCAGGTCCTCGATGCGGGCCGAGCCCAGCTCGAGGACCCGGTCGCGGATGCGCTCCTGGCGCGCCTGCGGGCTCAGCAACTCGGCCGATCCCGTGGGGAGTTCATCGGTGCTCACGGCGTTTCCCTTCCTGCCACTGCCCGACAAGCTAACAGCGAACCCCTCAAACACAACACCCCTCGTGTTAGGAATGTGTTCTGCCTTGTGATGCCTGACTGGTTCCGCCTTGTGATGCCCGGCCGGTTCCGCCTCGTGATGCCTGGTCGCGCTCGCGGTGCCGGGCCACGGCGTCGTTGTTGGCGCAGCGCACCGAGCAGTAGGCACGGCGGCCGCCCCGGGAGGTGTCGACGAAGGCCAGGGCGCAGCCGCGGCGCGCGCAGCGGCCCAGCCGGCCGGCGTCGGCGGAGCAGATGACGTAGGCGAGTCCGGCGGCGGTGACGGCGCGGATGTGTGCGGCCGCGTCGGCGCCGATCGCGCTGTAGTGCAGGTGGGGGCGGCCGTCGTGCAGGGAGATCCGGGGGCTGCTCGACGCGTCCGCGAGCAGTTCGTTGACCGCGTGGCACCGCTCCTCGAGGTCCTGCCGCCCGAAGCACACGGCCAGGCGGCGGCTCCAGTCCCAGATCGACTCGGTCTGCGCGGTGGTGAGTGCGCGGTTCACGACGCCGTGCGCGGCGAGCAGTGTCTCCAGGGTCTCGGGGCGCGGCGGCTCCGTCAGGTTGACCAGGTCCGCCGCGAGCCGGGCGGCTTCGCCGCCGTAATGGTTGAAGTGCATAAGGGCATTACAGCACCGTGTGTCGCGGGCCGTGCCGAAGGCGCCGGCACCGAGCGTGCGGAGGACGCGGATGGACACGACGGTGGAGAGTCCACGCCCGCGGTCGCGCGGAGCCACGGCGGCACCGGCGCTGATGCTCGCCCAGATCGCCAGCCTCCAGGTGGGTTCCGCCGTGGCGAAGAGCGCGTACGCCTCCGTGGGCCCCACGGCGGTGGCCGGGATGCGGCTGTGCTTCGCCGCCGTGATCTTTTGGCTGCTCGTCCGGCCCCGGCTGCGGGGCATCACGGCCGCTCAGTGGCGCGCGGCGGTCGCGCTCGGTCTGGTCCTCGCGGCCATGAACCTGGCCTACTTCCAGGCCATCAGCCGGCTCCCGATCGGTGTGGCCGCGACGCTCGAACTGCTCGGCCCGCTGGCCCTGTCGATCGCGCTGTCCCGCCGGGTCGAGCATCTCGTGGTGGCACTGCTGGCTCTGGCGGGCGTACTGCTGCTGGCGGCACCGGGCGCCTCGCTGCCCGCCGCCGGGCTCCTCCTGGGCGGCGCCGCCGCGGTGTGCCGGGCCGGGTACGTGGTCCTGAGCCGCCGGGTCGGCCATCTGTTCCCCGACTGGACGGGCCTGACGCTGGCGCTGGCCGTCGGCGCCTGTGTGCTGACCCCGGTCACCGCCGTCACCGACGGCCACCGGGTGGCGGCCCACCCGCCCGTCCTGTTCACCGGGCTCCTCGTGGCACTGCTGTCCTCGCTGATCCCGTACGCGCTGGACATGACGGTGCTGCGCCGCATCGACGCCCGAGCCTTCGGTGTGCTGCTCGCACTGAGCCCCGCGGTGGCCGCGGGGGTCGGTTTCGTGCTGCTGGACGAGGAGTTGACCGGGCGGCAGTTGGGGGCGGCCGCGCTGATCGTCGCGGCCGGTGTGTGGTCGGTGCGCAGGGCAGCCCGGTGAAGTACTGAAGCCCAGCCCCCCTCAGTTCCCCAGCCCCTCAATTCCGATGTGCGGCCCGATCTTGCCCGGGATACGTTTCTGAAACCGGCTGGCTTTGGAGAGGGGCAGGTGGCGGGTGATGCGGCCGCAGAGATGGCGGCTCAACGCGACTTCTCATGTGCCACGGTTCTCCCTGCTCGTACCGCTGCTGGGATTTCTCGCGGGTGGCGTATGGGGAATCGTCACCACCGTAATGGACCAGATCCTTTCCTCGACACCGACAATCGGGAACGACCCGGATTTCCAGGCATTCCGCGATCCGAGCAAGGCGGTCATCGAATCGGTCGGGCCGCCCATGCTCACCTTCATCGGTGTGGTCTTCTCCCTGACCCTGGTCGCGGTTCAGATGGCCGCCGAGAACCTCACGCCACGCGTGGTGCGTCTGTTCATGCAGAGCCGGGTGACGAAAACCGCCCTGGCGCTCTTTCTGGGGACCTTCTTCTACACGCTCGTGGTGCGGTATCTGTCTTTGCGGGTCGAGGACCAGCGGGGCCGGAAGGACGTCTTCGTCCCTTTCCTCTCCGGCTTCTTCACCATGGTGCTGGTGACCTGCTGCGTCCTGGCCTTCATCGCGTACGTGCAGCACACGCTGCGTCTCATGCGCTTGACCGAGGTCATCGACCTGCTCATGCGGGAAACACTCAAGAGCGTGCGCCTGGTCCAGGGGCTGAGCCGGGCACAGGAGCCTTGCCCCGAGGAGGACCGCGCCGCGGAACACGAAGTATTTCACGAGGCGCTCCCGGGCGTACTGATCGGATTCCACAGGAAAGCACTGGTCAAAGAAGCGCGCAGAAGTAAATGCCGGCTGCGGTTGCTGGCCCGTACCGGGGACTATCTCGTACCGGGCAGTCCGCTTTTCGTGGTGCACGAAACGGAGAACGCGGCGGTGCGTCGGCCGGAACGCTTTCGGCGGCACATCCGCACCGGCAGCGAGCGCGGTTCGGCGGAGGACGTGGCCTTCGGGCTTCGGCAGCTCGTGGACATCGGGCTGCGGGCGCTGTCCGGTTCGGTCAACGACCCCACCACCGCCGTGCAGGTGCTCGACCGGATTCACGTCGTCCTCACCGCCTGCGTGCGCGCGCCGTGGGGAAACATCGAGCACCGCGACAGGGCTGGCGTCGTCCGGCTGGTCGAGCTCTCCCCCTCGTGGGACGACCTGGTGGTCCTGGGGTGCGAGGAGATGCTGCTGCACTGCGGCCCCGCGCCGCAGGTGACACGGCGATTCGCCGCACTCCTGCGGGACCTGGAGGTCCTCGCCCCGCCGGAGCGGCGCGCGGTGCTGGCGGGCTACCGGGAACGCCTGGCGCAGCACGTGGAACGCGCCTTCCCCGACCCCGAGCGACGGCTGTTCGCCGCGGAGCCGGATCGGCAGGGGATCGGGTGACCGTGCGCATGCCGTCGTCCGAGCCGTCGTCCGAAAGGAGGGGCTGTGGGGTCGTGGTTCACGCGTGAGATCGTCGACCAGGGGCAGCTCCCGCTGTTCTGTCTGCTGGCGGCGTTCATCGTCACGTTCGGGTTCATCCGGTTCAGTGTGCGCATGATCCGGGCCCAGGTCCGGTGGTGGCCCGGCAATGTGACACCGGGCGGCCTGCACATCCACCACGTCGTCTTCGGTGTGGTGTTCATGCTGCTCGGCGGCGTGGGCCTGGTCGCCGTGCGCGGCCCCACCCTGGTGGTGCAGTCGTGCCTGGCCGCCTTCTTCGGCATCGGGGCGGCTCTGGTGCTCGACGAGTTCGCGCTCATCCTGCATCTGCGGGATGTCTACTGGCAGCGCGAGGGACGCGCCTCCGTCGAGGCCATCTTCGTCGCCGTGGCGGCCATCAGCCTGATGCTCATGGGGTTCCGCCCGGTGCCGCTGATCGACGCGAAGACCGATCTCGGCGACTCCGCGTCCCTGGCCGTCTCCGTCGTCTTCTGGTTGCTGCAGGCATCCCTCGCCGTGATCACGCTGCTCAAGGGCAAGTTGTGGACCGGCCTGATCGGCGTGTTCATCAATGTGTTCCTCGTGGTGGGCGCCATCCGTCTGGCCCGGCCGAATTCGCCGTGGGGCCGGGCACGCTATGCGCCCGGTTCCCGAAAGGCCGTTGCCTCCCGTCGGCGGGAGGCCCGCTGGTGGACGCCCATCAACCAAAAGAAGATCGCGGTGCAGGAACTGCTCGCGGGCAAGCACAACCTGGCGCCCGAGGAGCCTCCGGGCGAGGCGGACCGGGATTCGAGGTAACGGAAGGGGCATCCCCACATGGCCACCAGCGTTTCGACCGAGTCCCCCACCACGGCGCTGCCGGAGAGTGACGGTCCCCGACCGTGGACGCGGAAGGTACCGAAGGCCGTTTCGGCCGCCTTCGCCGCGGTGGCTGCCTACTGCGCGCTGATCGCGGTCGTCGCGCCGCTGCGCCGGCTGCTGCACCCGGTGACACGCTTCCTGGACACACTCACCGTCCCCGTCAGCGCCAACCTGGCCTACGCGGCCTTCCTGCTGCTGCTCGCCGGGGCGGCCGCGGCCCGCAAGAAGGTCGCCTGGTGGCTGGTCGTGGTCTATCTCGGCCTGCTGATCGTGGCGGACGCGGTGGGTGTCTGCTTCGGACTGTTCGCCGAGTCGCTTCCGTCCCTGATCGTGTGCGCGGTCGTCCTGGTCGTTCTGCTGCTCGCACGCCGCGAGTTCCGCGCGCGGACCCGGCACGGCTCGCTGCGCCGGGCGCTGTCGGCGCTGCTGCTCGGGCTCGTCGTGGCCGTCCTCGTGGGCTGGGGGCTCGTCGCGCTCTTCCCCGGCAGCCTCCGGGCCGGTCAACGGCTGATCTGGGCGGCGGACAAGGTCTGTGGTGGCCTGGTGTCGGCGAGCCACTACGACGGCTCCCCGCCCCGCCCGCTGACCTTCTTCCTCGGGCTCTTCGGCGCCCTGGTCCTCCTCAACGCCTGCGCGGTCCTGTTCCGCTCGCAGCGCATGGAGGCGGCCCTGCACGGCGACGAGGAACCCCGCCTGCGTCTCCTGCTCGCCGCCTATGGCGCGCACGACTCCCTGGGCTACTTCGCCACGCGCCGCGACAAGGCGGTGGTGTTCTCGCCCAGTGGCAAGGCCGCCGTCACCTACCGCGTCGAGGCAGGTGTGTGTCTCGCCAGCGGTGACCCCGTCGGCGACCGGGAGGCCTGGCCGCACGCGATCGCCGCATGGCTCGACGTGGCCCGCGGGTTCGGCTGGTCCCCCGCCGCGATGGGCGCCTCCGAGGACGGGGCGACCGCCTTCGCCCGGGCCGGCCTCGGCGCTCTGCAACTGGGCGACGAGGCCATCGTCCACACCGCCGACTTCGACCTCGGCCACCGCGACATGCGCGTCACCCGGCAGGCCGTCGGCCGGGTGCGGCGCAGCGGTGCCACCTGCCGTATCCGCCGCCACTCCACCCTGACCGACGCGGAGATGCGGGACGTCGTCGACAAGGCGGACGCCTGGCGCGACACCGAGACCGAGCGCGGGTTCTCCATGGCCCTCGACCGCCTCGGCGACCCGCTCGACGGTGACTGTCTGCTGGTCGAGGCGCTCGGGGAGGACGGCCGGCTGCTGGCGCTGCTGTCCTTCGTGCCCTGGGGCAAGGACGGTGTGTCCCTGGACCTGATGCGCCGTGACCGCAGCGCGCCCAATGGTGTCACCAAGTTCATGGTCGCCGAGCTCTGCGAGGCCGCCTCCCGGTTCGGCATCCGCCGGGTCTCGCTGAACTTCGCCGTGTTCCGCTCCGCGTTCGAGGAGGGCGCGCGGATCGGCGCGGGCCCGGTGCTGCGGCTGTGGCGCAGACTGCTCCTGTTCTCCTCCCGCTGGTGGCAGTTGGAGAGCCTGTACCGCGCCAACGCCAAGTACCGCCCTCAGTGGTATCCCCGTTTCATCTGTTACGCGGATGCCGCCTCCCTCGCCCGGATCAGCCTCGCCTCCGGTATCGCCGAGGGCTTCGTCTCCGTCCCCTCGCTGCGCCGCCTGTGGGGCAAGGGCCACACCACCTCCGCGGTCACCGCCCCGGCGACCACCGCACACCTGCCGCCCATCGAGGCACTGGAGCCGGGCCAGGACAGGCCCGAGGAGCGCGCGGCCTCCCGGCAGCCGGAGCAGGTGCGGATGCGCCACCGCAAGCTCGACCGGCTGCTCGCGAAGGGCGTCGACCCCTACCCCGTGGCCGGCCCCGCCCACACCCACACACTGGACGAGGTCACCGCCGACCTCGCCGGCCAACAGGTCGCCGTCGCGGGCCGGCTGATGTTCGTACGCGACTTCGGCGGCATCGTCTTCGCCGTGCTCCGCGACTGGTCGGGCGACCGGCAGCTCGCCCTCAGCCGGGACCGTGCGGGACAGGACCTCATCGACACCTTCACGGCCGACACCGACATCGGCGACCACGTCTCGGTCACCGGCCCAGTCGGCGCGAGCGACAGCGGCGAGGTCACCGTCTTCGTCACCGACTGGACGCTCACCGGGAAGTGCCTGCGCCCGCTGCCCGACAAATGGCACGGCCTGTCCGACCCCGAGGCCAAGGTCCGGCGCCGCTACCTCGACCTCGTGACGAGCCCCGACACCCGCGACGTGGTGCGCGCCCGCTCCGTCGCGGTGCAGGCGCTGCGCCAGGGCCTGCTGGAGCGCGGCTATCTGGAGGTCGAGACGCCGATGCTGCAGCAGATCCACGGCGGCGCCAACGCCCGCCCGTTCACCACCCACATCAACGCCTACGACCTCGACCTGTATCTGCGCATCGCGCCCGAGCTGTATCTGAAGCGGCTCTGCGTCGGCGGCCTGGAGAAGGTCTTCGAGATGGGCCGCACCTTCCGCAACGAGGGTGTCTCCTTCAAGCACAACCCCGAGTTCACGATGCTGGAGGCCTACCAGGCGCACGCGGACTACGACGTGATGCTCGATCTCACCCGCGAGCTGATCCAGGACGCCGCCGTCGCCGCCTTCGGTTCGCCCGTCGCCCGCAAGGACGGCGTCGAGCACGACATCTCGGGACCCTGGCCGGTGAAGACGGTGTACGGGGCGATCTCCGAGGCACTCGGCGAGAGCGTCGACGCGGACACCGAGCTGCCGCGGCTGCTGCGGCTCTGCGAGCGGGCCCAGGTGCCGTGCGCACCCGACGAGGCCCGCGGGGACGTCGTCCTGGAGATGTACGAGCGGCTCGTCGAGAAGAAGACGCAGCTGCCCACCTTCTACAAGGACTTCCCCACCGACGTCTCGCCGCTGACCCGCCAGCACCGGGGCGACCCCAGACTCGCCGAACGCTGGGACCTCGTCGCCTTCGGCACCGAACTCGGCACCGCCTACAGCGAGTTGACCGACCCCGTCGAACAGCGCCGTCGCCTCACCGCCCAGTCGCTGCTGGCCGCCGGGGGCGACCCCGAGGCCATGGAGCTGGACGAGGACTTCCTCGACGCCCTCGAGTACGCGATGCCGCCCACCGGCGGACTCGGCATCGGCGTCGACCGGCTCGTCATGTTCCTCACCGGACGCACCATCCGCGAGACCCTGCCCTTCCCACTGGTCCGCAGGCACTGACCGCGCCCGACGCGAACGACAGCCCCTAGGCTCGTCTCTTGTCCCGCGAAGGCGATGGAAAAGAGGACTGAGTTGCATGACTGAAGGAACGAGACCGTCCGTCATACGGTCGCCCGGTGTTCCGCACCTGATGGCGGTGGTGCTCTTCTGCTTCTCGGGGTTCGCGCTGCTGTTGCCGGTGTCCCCGCAGTGGGCGCTGGACGGAGGGGCCGACGAGTTCGGTGCCGGGCTCGTCACCGCGGTCCTGATGACCATGACGGTCGCGTCCCAGCTGTGCGTCAAGGCCACGCTCCGCAAGCTGGGCTGGGCGCGTACGTTCGCGCTCGGCGCCCTGCTGCTCGGCCTGCCCGCCCCGCTGCAGGCGCTCAGCGACAACCTGTGGCCGATTCTGGCCACCACGGCGCTGCGCGGCGCGGGCTTCGGCATCATGACCGTGTGCGGGGCCACCGCCGTGGCGGCCCTGGCCCCGGCGGGTCGGCAGGGCGCGGCCATCGGTGTCTACGGCCTGTCGATCGCGCTGCCCCAGATGGTGCTGACCCCGGCGGCGCCGGCCCTGGTCGCGGCGTTCGCCCTGCCCGCGATCCTCGTGTGCGGCATCCTGCCGGTGCTCGCCCTGCCGTTCACCCCTGGCCTGGGACGCGCGCTCGACGCCGACACCGACACACCCTCGCCCGACCCGGACGCCGACCCCGGTCCTTCCGCCTCCCGGGCGGCGACGGTGGCCACGCTGCGGCGCATCCTGATGCCGGTGGTCCTGCTGCTGCTCGTGACCGTGGCCGGCGGCGCGATCCTCACCTTCACCCCGCAGTTCGCCGGCTCGCCGGGAGCGGCCGCCGGGGCGCTGGTCACGTTCACGGCGACCGCGGCGGTGACCCGCTGGAGCTGCGGCGTGCTCGCGGACCGGTTCAGCGCCCGGCCGCTCAACTTCGGCCTGCTGCTCGCGGCGTGCGCGGGGCTCGGCCTCGTCGCCTGGGCCGTCCGTTCCGGTCCTGCCGTCCTTCCGGCCCTGCTGGCCGGGCTCCTGCTGCTGGGCGCGGCGTACGGAGGGCTGCAGAGCGTCACCCTCGTCCAGGCGCTGAACCGCGCGGGCGTGGAGAACCGGCACACCACATCCGTCGCCTGGAACATCGGCTTCGACGCGGGCACCGGCCTCGGCTCACTCCTGCTGGGCCTCGCCGCCCAAGTGTCCACCTTCTCCGTCGGCTTCCTGCTGATGGCGGTGGCGACGGCGATCGCGGCGGTGGTGACCCTGCGCACCGGCGGCGGCCCCGCCACTCCCCCGTCACCTCCCCGGGCGGACGGCTCCACGGAGCCCACCCACAACGACAAGCAGCGCGGCACCCTCTCGGACTGCTAGGCGGCGCGGGGCGCGGGCGCCCGCCCGGTCGGCATCCCGCTACGCTCCGCGTCCCGCCCGCCTACCGCCGACTGCGTACGAGCCGCAGCTCCCGGGTCTCCAGAGGCCGCGGCGCACCGGTGATGCGAGCCCCTGTTCGGTGCGGGCCGAGGGCCTTCCGCGGGTCCCGGACCGCCCCGAAAGCAGGGGCCGTTCGGCCCGGCGCCCGGGAGCGGAACCGCTGCTAGCCTCCAAAAAAGCTGCCGCGTTCTCACGGGGGCAAGGGGGAGCGGCCATGGCCAAGGGTTCATACGATGCGTACCGGAAGGCGCTCGGGGACGTCTACCGCGGCTGGTGGCTGGCCTGGCCGTTGACGGAGCGCGTCGCGGTCGGCGACGTACGCAAGTGGCACCGCCGCGGCTCGGTCCCGGCGGGCAGCCTCGCGGAGCGCGGCATCGAGGCGAAGCGGGGCCCCGCGGGCGCGCCGGGTGACATCACGTACGACGCCGGAGGCACGGTCGCCGTACGTTTCAAGGCCGCGGGCGTCGCGGCGCAGGGGTTCTCTTCGGTGGCGGCGGCCGAGGCCGGTGCGCTGGTGGAGTTCCGGGACGAGCACAGCGCCCTGATCGTCTACACCGGACTCGAACAGTCGGGCCTCGCGGACCTCGCGGCGCTGGCCGGTTCCCTGGTGCGGCGGCTGTGGCGGGGTGACTGGGACCCGGATCTGCTCGTCGTCTCCGACGTGGTCGCCGCCCGCGCCGGCACGGTCCTCATCGCCGACCAGAAGGGCGCCAGCGCCGAACTGCGGCTCGAAGGAGCGGTCGGCCCGGGACCGTTGCAACTGGTCGACCTCGCCGGCCGGGCCGCCTTCAGCGCGTCGAGCCGCCTGGGCCTGAACTGGACCGGGACGAACCTCACCCCCTGCTATCGGGTCCTCCGGATCCGCAGGACGTGGCTGAAGCGCGTCCGGGAGGAGTACGGAACGCCGCAGCCCGGCCGTGGTCTCGCCGCGGGGCCCGTGCCCCCGGTCCTGCTGGACGAGGCCCACGACGAGGCCGGGGCGGTCGTCGAACACGTGGAGCAGACAGGGCGCAGGGAGCCCACTCGTCCGGTCGAGACGGGGGGACCGGCCTGAGCGCGGAGCACGTGGCGCGTCGGGCGCGGCGCGTGACAGCACAGCACGGCACAGCACGACCTTACGGGGGCCGACATGACCGACGTAGTTCTCTGCATCACTGAGGACCGGGTCCGACTGGACACGAGTACCGGTGAGTTCACATGGGCACTGGGCGACGAGCTGGTGGAGATTGCGAAGGATCCGGCCGGCGACAGGGCCTCGGAATTCACCGAGGCGCTGGAAGTCGGGGCGACGTCCCAGCAGCGGGCCGACATCGGTCTCCGGCTGTGCCGGGCGGTGTTCGACGCGTCGCCCGCCGGTATTTGGCAGGAGCTGCGGGACGAGGCTTCCGACAAAGACCCCCTGCGGGTCAGGGTGGACATCGAGTGCCCGACGCTCGCCCACCTGCCCTGGGAGTTGATGCGCGACAGGCGGCAGGCGTGGTGGCGCAACAGCCGTGTGCTGCTCCGTCGCGGGCGGCGCGTCGGCGCCGCCGTGGAGAACCCGCACGAGAAGGGGCCCCTGCGCGTTCTGCTGGTGGTGTGCAATCCGAGCGACCGCCGTCTCCTCGCCGACCGTGAGCTGGCGATGATCGGCGCGGCCCTCACACATCTGCCCGGCCGGGTGCACACCGAGGTGATCGACGGCCCGAGCCTGCGTGAACTGATCACCGAAGTCACCCATGTACAGCCGCACGTACTGCACTTCATCGGGCACGGCATGCGCGCGGTCGCCGGGGACAGGGGAGGCATTCACTTCAATGTGGCACAGCCCGTGATCCTGCCCCAGGGCCCGCACCGGGAGGTACCCGAGGAGACCTGGACGCTCGGTCCTGAACAGATGGAACACCTCTACGTGTCCTGGAAGCCGCGGCTCGTGGTGCTCAACGCCTGTCGGCAGGCGCACGCTCCGGCGGCCGACTTCGCGGATCTGATCGAGACGTGTCTCGAACAGGGCTCCTTGGCGGTGGTCGCCATGCAGGCCGACATCGAATCGCCCGCCGCCGCCGAGTTCTCTCATTCGCTGTACCAGGACCTGGCCGAGGCCCAGTCGATCGACGCGGCCGTGGCCGCGGCCCGGAATCATCTCCACATAGACGACTCGGACGGACCTTCGTGGGCGCTGCCGGTCCTCCAGTGCGGCGTGGAGGACCCCCGCGACGTGGTGCGGGTGGAGTTCGGGCGCCCGGAGCCCGAACTGACCCGGTTGAACCAGAGTTGGCCGTTCGCCGAGCTCGCGATGTTCGTGGGGCGGGCCAAGGAGCGCCGTACCGGCTGGTGGGAGCCGGCCGAGGACCCGGCCCCACCGGACCGTGTCCTCGCCATCACCTCCGCACGCCGCAGGTCCGGCAAGACGTGGCTCGCCAAGTGGTGTCTGCTCACCTGCATGCTGCGCGGCGAGGACGTCACGTACGCGGACCTCGCCGACTACGCGGCACAGGGCGACGGGGACGAGCCGGTGACCCTGGACTGGCTGGCCGTGCTGCGGGCGCTGCGCGAGGCGTGCACGGACTCCGGGCGGCAGCCCAACGCCATGCAGGCCACGGAGTTCGCCAGGTTCAACCAGGTGCTCAACCTCGCCGCGCAGGGCGGCCGGCGGTGGGCAGAGCGGGGCCCGTCACCCGCGTTCGACCTCGGCGGTCCCTTCGAGGTGGACGCCGATCGACACGCCGAGACCCGTAGGGCCGAGATCTTCCAGGCCTTCCTGAACACCCTGCGCAACCGGACCATTGCTCGCCGCCGCCCCCACCTGCTGGCCATCGACAACGCCCAGCGGATCAGCGAGCCCGAATTCCGGGACGCCCTCCTGCCGTTGCTCCTCGGCCCCGTGCAGGCCTACCAGGGCGATTTCCCGCTGCGCATTCTGGCCGTGGCACCCCAGAGCTGGCCGGGGTTCCGGCATCTGCACAAGTTCATGCAGGGCTCCCCCGTGGTCCTGACGGACTTCCAGCAACCCCATTACAAGCGGCTGGCCAGGGAGTTCTGGGAACGTCAGCGGCACGGGAACGCGGTCTTGCGACGCCGGGACTTCCAGGACTTCGAGGCGCTGCTGGAAAGCATCAACGGGCCGGAGGGAAACTCGCAGTCGTTTCCCATCGGGGTGTACCAGGAGGCCCTTGGCATGTGGCTCAAGAAGGCCACCGTCGACGGCATGGAGGAGGCGGGATGATGTCCGATCCTGACGCGCGGCTCGATGCTGCCCTCTCCGAACTCGTCGACCGCCTCGGCCGGGGTGAGTCCCTGGCCGACATCCAGCGCACTCTGCTGCCCGACGACTGGACGGACACCCTCAGGGCCGCGGCTCTCGCGCGGCTCTTCGACGAGGAGGCATACGACTCGGTCATCCGGCCCTTCGTGGGCGGAACAGCCCCCAGCCTCACCGACCTGCTGCGCGGCGGTGCCGTCGAGGACCTGCTGGGTCGCGACGCCAGGGCAAGGACCGCCGTCCGGCGTCAGCGCCCCTGCTACCAGGTCCCGGACACGTACCGCTCCGCGTATCTGCTCCCCTGGCTCGAGGAGGGCAGCCCCCCTCCGTACCCGAAGCGACTGGTCGAACTCGAACGGCAGTTGAGCGAGCACTGGGCCTCCCGGAACCGCCCGGCCGAGCAGCTGCGCCACCTGATGCTCGCCGACCCGGAGGACGCCGCCGCGCTCTTCGACGACCTGTTCCTCGCCAGTGACACCGCGCGTGACTTCACGCGCTGCCAGGACCTCGTCGACGTACTCACGGAACCGGACCGGGCGGCGATCGCACCGCGCCCGCTGCTGCGGCTGGCCGAGGACCGGGCCGGGTATCTGCGGGCGCGCACGTACTGGGCCGCCGACTACGCCCGCTGCGCGCAGTTCCTGGAGCCGGACGGGCTGTGGGAGCGGGCCAGGCGGCTGCTGTCGGCGCAGGGCCCGCGGGTGTGGCAGATGCACGGCACGGGCGGCACCGGAAAGACCATGCAGCTGCGCTGGCTGGTGTCCCGCAAGGCGGTCACCGCGGAGGCGGACATCAACTGCGCCCGGATCGACTTCGACGTCATCGATCCGCTGAACGCGGCGCACTGGCCCTGGCTGCTGCTCCTGGAGGCGGCCGAGCAGCTCGAACAGCGTTTGCCGCAGCGGGTGTTCACGGGGCTCGACAAGTACGCCGCGTACCGCTCCCTGCTGCGCCGTCCCACCTCGCGCTCGGCCGCGGAGGCGGCCCGCGGCATCCGGTCGCAGGACGAGGGCCGCATCGAGCGCGAGGTCGTCGAGGCGTTCACCTCCCGGTTCAACAAGGGCTTCGGCACGGAGCGGCCCGTGCTCCTCGTGGTGGACACCCTGGAGGAGGTCGTGCTGCGCAGCGCCTCGCACACGGACGGCCTGCTGCGCCTGCTCGGCGAGACCGTGCGCGCCTGCCCGGCGCTCCGCCTGATCCTCTCCGGCCGCCCCGATCTGAGCATCCGGCACGGCCGGGCGCTCGCCTCGCTCGGTGACTACGAGAACGTCCAGGTGGTGCAGTTCACCCCCGACGAGGCGGACCGCTATCTGCGCGACGTACGCGACGTACGGCATCCGGAGCTGCGCGACATCATCGTGCGCCGCAGCTCCGGCATGCCCTTCCATCTCGCGCTCTTCGCGGATGTCACGGACCAGAATCCCGATGTCACCGCGGAGGAGCTGGGGAGCCTGCGGGACCCGCTGATCCGCTACCTCGTCAAGCGGGTGCTGCGGCGCATCGAGGACCCCGTCGTGCTGTGGCTGGTGCGCTACGGGGTGATCCCCCGGCGGCTGCGCCGCGAGCACGTCCACGACATCCTGCGGCCCCATCTGGAGAAGCGGATGACCGCCGGGCCCACGCAGGCGGCGGACGACCCGCTGACCGACGCGCACCAACTGCACGGCGAGGGCACGGTCTTCCCGCCGGTGCCGCCGCCGGACCGCGAGCGCCTCGACGACGCCTGGGGCAAGCTGCTCCAGTACGCGGGCGGCTCCTCCTGGATCAGCGAGGTCGCGGGCGACGAGGAGTCGGTGGTCTTCCACAGCGTGGTCCTCGGGCCGATGCGCGACCTGATCTCCGACAAGAACGTCTTCACCGAGCTGCACCGGGACTTCGCGCGCCGCTTCGAGCAGCGCGCCGCCGAAGCCGGAGAGGCCGATCCGGAGAACTGGGCCTGGTATCTGCGCGAATCCCTCTACCACCGCTTCCAGATGCGGGACCCGCGGGCGCCCCGGCGCTGGCGCGAGGCGATGGAGCGCGCCTGGGCGGGCGGGAACACCGACCAACTGCGCGGCCTCGCCGAGGAGATCCTCGGGGACGAGTACGTGGAGCGCGACGTCCCGCGCCAAGTGCGCGGCGGCACCGTCATCACGTTCTCACTGATGGCCGAGGCCCATCTGAACATCGCCTACGCCCAGTTCCGCGAGGCCATGGCCGAGGGCACGCCCTCGGAGGCGCACGACCACGTGTGGGCGGACATCGAGCTGCATCTGACCCGCTCCGAGGAGCTGTTCGCGCAGGGCGGCGTCAGCCCGCGGGACCGGCCGCACTCGGTGCGCGAGGACGTCGTACGGGCCGCGATGCTGGGCCTCGGCGGGAACGCCGGGGACGCGGTGCAGCTGCTCGACGAGCATGTGCTGACGCGCGGGGAGCTCCCCACTCTCGAGCGGCTGTGGGCGCTGAGCATCCGCGCCGCACAGCTGCGCCTGCTGCGCTCCCCGGACACGGCGGCGGCGTACCACCAAGTCCTCGTCTTCGCACGGGAGATGGGCCAGCGGGTCGTCGCGGCGACCGCCGCATCCGCGGAGGCGGCGCAGCGCCGGCTCATGGGCGATGTGGGCCGCGCCATCGAGCTGTATGCGCAGGCCGCCGAGCTGCTGGAGAAGGCGGGGCAGCCCACGTTCCAGGCCGTCGCCCAGCGGGCCGGTCTGCTGCTGCGCTGCCGGCGCCCGCAGCAGGCCCTGACCGTGCTCGACACGGCACGCGTGACGACGCCCTCGGAGCAGGCGGACAAGGCGCGGCTGCAGGCCAAGGCGCAGTTGCTGCTGGGCCGGGAGGAGCCGGCGCTCTCCGCGATCCACCGCGCCGACGTCGCCGCGGGGCAGTTGCAGGGCGCCGAGCGCTACCGGCACCTCGCGCAGAACGCCCAGCTGCGCGGCGTGGCCTTCGGCGAGCTGCAGGAGCTCTCGGACGCCAACGACTGGTTCACGAGCGCGGCGGGCCTGTGGTCCGAACTCGGCTATCTGACGGGCGAGCCCGAGTGCCACTATCTGTTCGCCCGTTTCCTGCTGCGCGACAGCATGGACTTCACCTCCGCCCACCGCCTCCTGGAACCCAAGGAATCCCCGGGCCAGGAACCGGAGTTCGCCCTGCGCCTGCACCTGCTCGCCCGCGAATGGGCCAAGCGCACCCAGGGCGTGACGTCCGTCGAGGGTCTGCCGATGCCGTACGGCGAACTGCCCGCGCTGGTCCGCCCCTTGCAGGTGCTGTGCCGTATCGCGGCGCTGACCGAGGACCAGGATCCCGGGGAGCAGCTGCGGCAGTTGGAGCGGGCACTGGGCGAGGTGCGGCCCGCTCAGGCGCGCCTGGCGACCCTGCGCGATCTGGTCGACAACCCGGCGCTCGAGAACCGGGTGCCCTGGCCGCTGCTGCGCCCCTTCTACGAGATGACGGACGACGGCGACAACCCCGATCAGGCGCTGGCCAGGCTGCTGATCGCCCAGGTCGGCGGCGCCGATCCGGCCCGCCTGGAACGGGCGGTGGCGAGCCTCGTCGAGGAGGCCGGCGAGAACCGGCTGATCGTCTGGCGGTGCGGGCGCATCGCCGCGCGGCTCGGCCAGCGAGAGCCGGCCGTCGAGCTGCTGCGCCGGGTGCCGTGGGAGCAGCCGCGCACCGTGCCGAGCGGCACGCCGCGCGTTCCGCACGCCCGGCTCGCACTCGCCGCGCTGGTCCTGCTCGCCGGGATCGAGCCGGATCGCACCGCGGCCGTTCAGGCCTTCCACCGCGCCGTCGCGCTGGCCTCGCACACCGGCATCGTCCAGCACAGCCTCCCGCAGACGCTGACCGACTGCGCGCGACGCGTCCAGGTCGACGGAGTGCCCGAGCGGATCCAGGACCTGTTGCTCAGTCTGAGCTGGCCGGTGATGCGCGACACGGACCGGCAGGACGATCTGCGCCTCTTCCAGGACTGGCCGGGCGAGCGGACGCTGGCGCTGCGCCGGCGCCCGGACATCGACCCCGTGGACGACGAGGCCTCGCCCCACCCGGCGAAGCTGGCGGCCTGGCACTCCGACGAGTGGCTCCTGCGGGCCGCTCTGAGCAAGTCCACGCTGCGCCGGCTGCGGTTCGCCCGGCTCGAGTCGGAGGACCCCACGGCGCACGCGCTGCCGTGGGAGATGACGCTGCAGCACGCGCTGGCCGCGGCGGGCGACGACGAACAGCCCGTGATGTACCGCACGCTGCCCTCCGCGGCCCGCCGCATCGACGTGCGCTGGCTGCAGCTCCGGCTGAACCGGCGGCTCGGCCTGAGCCTCGACGTCGACGGCCTCGTGGGTCCCGAGACCCGCAAGGCCCTGCGGCGCGTCCAGCCCGGGGACCCGACTCCGGGGCGGCCGCTCGTCGGCCCAGAGACCAGGCGCGCGCTGCAGCGGGACGAGACCCGCGAGCCGGGGCCGCGCAGGGTCCTGGTGTTCAGCACGAAGCAGGAGGAGCGGGTGGTGCCTCTGTCGTACTGGCAGCGCCGCCTCCACCCGCAGCAGCGCCGGTTCCCGATCAAGCTGGTCGTGGTGGACTCGGTGACCGAACTGACCGCCCGTGTGACCGCGCCCCCGGACGGCACCGACGTCCTGCACATCGCCGCCCCGCTGCGCCAGCGCGACGGCATGCCGTACCTGGACTTCTCGCCGCCCGGTCACACCCGCCGACTGGAGAGCAAGGCGCGTGGCTCGGACCTGTTCCCGAGTCAACTGTCGCGCTGGCTGGCCGGGTTCGCGCCCGGGAGCACGCCGCTGGTGGTGCTCGATCCGCCGTGCCCCGGTTCCGAGGTGGACCTCCACGTCCAGTTGGCGCTGCGCAATCTCTTCGCGGCGCAGCTGTTCCGGCTCGGGGACTGCCCCGCGATCGTGTGCACGGGCCTGTTCCCCGAGAGCGGCCTCGAGCACATGCTCGCCTTCTACCGGGCGCTGTCCGAGGAGGCCGCTGTGGCGCACGCGGTACGCAGCATGCGCGCGGGGGCCGGTGACGGAGGGGAGGACCGAGGCACCACGTTCGACACCGACGAGGACGCGCTCAGGGCGACGGCCCTGTACGCGGCGTCCTCCGCGCTGCTGCGCTGCCCGATGGGTCAGTCGTGACACCGTCGGCGGAGCTGGAGTCACTGCTCGACGGCCTCAAGGACGAACTGGCCGCGTGGCGCGGGCTGACGGTCGGCACGAAGGCCCCACTGGAGAAGCACAGCACCCAACTCCGTTCGGTGGAGGCGATGTTGAGCGAGGGCGTCGCGACGGCGCGCGCCGAGCTCGCCGCCGGTTCCGGGGCGGCGGTCCTGCACGTACTGATCCTCGATCTGCACCACGTCTGGGACTACTTCCGCTCGAAGTTCGCGCTGCGCAGGCTGGCGGAGTACCGCGGCTTCCTCGACGCCGCGGACGAACTCGCCTGGGCGTGCTACGCGGGCCCGCTGAAGGCTGCGCTCGCGGCGGGGCACACCCGGTCCAAGGAGCCGCCGCTCGTGTCGTTCAGCCGGGAGTCGGCGCCACGTGCGCACCGGCGCGGCGGGCAGTACCGCGAGCTGCTGCCGCGTGGCGGCATGCACACGCGGGCGGGCGTCCAGCTGGTGCGCAGCCTGCCGTTCCCGGTGATCGACGTGCCCTGGTACTACGGCTCGCACGTGCCCGCCGTGCTCACCGTCGCGCACGAGGTGGGCCATCACATCGAGGACGACTTCGGCCTGACGGACACGATCGCCGCGCGGCTCTCGGGCACCTCGCTGCCGCGGGCGTGGTTCGGCGAGGTGTTCGCGGACGTGTGCGCGAGCCTGGCCTGCGGGGTGGCGTATCCCGCGGTGCTCGCCGACGTCCTGGGCACCCTGGAGGCCGAACCGGCCGCGGATGCACAGGAGTTGACGACACATCCGCCGCCCGACACCCGTCTCCGGATCTGTTGCGCCGTCGTCGAGCTGACCGGCCAGCCACACCCGACGGCGTGGCCCGCGCCGGTGGACGGCGGCGATCCCTCCTCGACGAGGGTGGCGCGGGCCCTCCTCGACGACGGCTACCCGCAGTTCGGCCGCCGCCGCCTCCCGGATCTGCTTCCTTCGGCGTCGGCCGCCCGGCTGCACGCCGACCGTCTGCTGGCGGGGGTCCCGTCCGGCCTCACCCGTGTCCCCGAGGTGTTCGCCGCGGCGGCGCTGGCGTTCCTGACGGACCCGGCGGAATACCGGGCCCGCCGGATCGGGGCCCGGGCGGTTACCGAGGCCCTTGCGCTACGGCCCGAGGGGCCTCGTGCCGAAGTCACGGGCACCGCGGGGAACGGCGGGCGGGACACGTCGGCAGGTGAGGCAGGTGCCTCTCTGCTGCGTGCGCTACGAGCGGTGGAGCCGGACGAAATGACGGAGTCGCGGCCGGACCTCAGGCCGGCGCCGCCCGCCGGTCTCTGACGATCGACCGGGTCATGGCCGTCACGCCCACGGCGGGCCCCACCGCGAGCACCAACAGCGCGACCCGCCACGACGTGTGCTCGACCAGGACGGGAACACCCCACAACGTGAGCGCGGTGGTGGAGTAACCGAGCGCGAGCTGCAACGACAGCGCCCCGCCCACGTAGTCGGGGTCGGCCCGTTCGGTGACCAGCGCCGAGAACTGGGCGGAGTCGGCCACCACCCAGAACCCCCAGAAGACACACACCGCGACGATCAGGCCGGACGGCATCGCGTCGACACCAGCGGCGAGCAGCAGCGCGGCCCCACCGGAACACACCAGGCAGATCCGGGCGGCGGGGGCCCGCCCCCAGCGGTCGCCGAGCACCCCGCCCACGAGACACCCGATCGCGCCGACCCCGATGCACACGAAGGCGATGGTGGAGGCCAGCGCGTCGGTCCGGCCCGACTCCTCGACCACCGGGACGCTTGCCAGCAGCGAGGCCACCGTGCCCCACATCGCGTACAGCTCCCACATGTGTCCCACGTATCCGAGGTCGGCGAGCACGACATCGCGATTGCGCAGCGACCGCAGGGCGCCCCCTACGGTGACCCTGCGGCGCGGGAACGGGTAGGGGCCGGGCGCCCGCAGGGAGAGGGCGAGGACTCCCCCGCACGCTCCCATCAGCGAGGTCACCGCGATGACCAGATGCCAGTCCACGCCGCCCGCGGCGTTCACGGCGTGGGGCAGCGCCGAGCCGACGGTGAGTGCGCCGATCATGACGCCCAGCGCCTTGCCCCGTCCGGCGCGGAACCAGGTCGCGGTCTCCTTGAGCGCGGGCGGATACACCGCCGCGAGAAAGAACCCGGTGGCCAGCCGCAGGACGACGGCCGGCCACAGTCCGTCGGCGAGCAGCACCCCGAGATTGGCCACGGCCGCACCCAGCGCACCACCACACATCAACAGGCGGTTCGCCACCCGGTCGGCGAGACCCGACATCGCGGACGACACCGCGCCCACGACGAACCCGAGTTGCACGGCGACGGTGAGCAGCGCTCCGGACCCGGGGCTCAGCCCCCACTCCTCCTTCAACTGCGGCAGCACGAACGACGCGGAGAACCACACACTCATCGACAGCAGCGTGCTCGCCGCGACCACGGCAAGCGCGACACCGGGCGCCATCCGGGGCGTCTCCCCGGCGCGCTTCCCGAAGCCCCTCACGCCTTCACCAGCTCCCCTTGTCGGTCGGGCAGGGCCCCTACCTACCCACCACCCCCCGTTACACACCTGTAACTTGACGCACCGTCATACATACGGCGCGGGTCTACGGAAAGACTGCGTTCATTGATGTACTTCTGCGCGTACACGGGTTGGTCCTGGGCAACCGAAGAAGACATGTCGTATCCGTACGACTCACAGGAGGCACGATGTCCACGCAGGCCGGCCGCCTGTCCGTGACCGAGCTGGCGCGGTGCGAGCACTGTGCGGTGCTGCGCGTGAGCGGGGAACTCGACCAGAACTGCGAGCAGTTCTTCCTCCGGGCGATCGGGACGCGGGTGCTGTCGGGGCACCGACATCTGGTGTTGGACGTCACGGCGCTCACGTTCTGCGACTCGCGCGGCCTCAACTGCCTGCTCGCCGCCCGCTGGCTGCTGCAGCGCCGCGAGGGCCTGCTCCTGCTGGCCGGACCCGGGCGGCGGCTGTCCGATCTGCTCAGCCAGACCGCCAGCAACGAGCTGCTGCCGTCGCATTCCACGGTGAGCGGCGCCCTGGAGGCCCTGCCCCGGCACCACCGCCCCGTCTGGCCGCCGCCCGTGCGCGGCGGCGAGGACGCCACCGCGCCACGGGCGGCCTGCGCGGCGGACGGGGACGGGGGCCACTGAGCGGGCCCCGGCCGGTCAGGCCGCGGCGGGCACGTCGCAGGGGCAGGGCAGGTACGCCAGGCCGAGTTCTCCGTCGACGGCGCGGCTGGTGCGGGTGGCGGCGTCGGCAACCTTCTCCCATGAGCCGTACTTGGCGTGGAGCTGGTCGGCCGTGGGGCCGAGCGGGTTGCCGTACTTCACCATGTTGCGCGCTTCGAGGACCCGGACCTCCTCCGGGGACATCCCGGCCCGGGTGATGTCCTTGGCGTCGTTGCGCATGTCGACCAGGCGGCGGGCGATCTCCTCCGGGGTGTGCCCCTCGGCGCGCATCGCGCACCGGACACGGTCCATGTCACCGATGAGGTCGAGGTAGCGCATGCGGATGTCGCGCTGTTCCACCCGCTCGTCGGGCGTGGAGCGGCGGATCTCGCAGACCACGGGTTCCGGACTCGTACACGCGCCGACGGCGGCCGGCTCCTGGGACAGCGGTGCCACGACGGCGGCGCCGCCGCAGGCCCCGGCGGCGCACGGAGCGGCCGACGCCGAGGGCGCGGCGACGAGGGTGGCGGACAGGGCGGTCGTCAGCGCGGTGGCGGCGACCAGGGCGGCACGCTGCAGGAGCCGGGCGGAGAAGGGGCGCGTAGTCATGCGGCCAGTCTTCGGTTCGGCCGTGAGCGGGGGCGGGTGGCGCGCCCGGGGGTCACACCTGTGGGCGAGCGAGGGCGGATCCCCTCCCGTCAGCGCGGCTGCTGGAGACCTCGCAGCAGCAGGTCGATCAGTCGGCGCGGGTCGTAATCGGTGTCGCTCTCGTGGCCGATGCAGAGGTTGCCGATGCCGCGCAACAGCTCGTAGGGCCGCGTGCCGGGCCGGATCTCGCCGGCCTCGACGGCGGCGTCCAGCAGTTCCTCGGCGACGGGCATCAGGCGGTCGATGAAGTACGAGTGCAGCGCGGCGAATCCGCTGCTCTCCGGCTCCAGCGTGTTGGCCAGGCCGTGCTTGGTGACCAGGAAGTCCACGAACAGGTCGACCCACGCGCGCAGCGCCTCGAACGGGGATCCGGCCCCGGCCAGCAGGCGCGGGCCCGCCTCCGCGCACTCCTCGACCTGGTGGCGGAAGACCGCGACCACGAGTTCCGCGCGGGTCGGGAAGTGCCGGTAGATGGTGCCCATGCCGACGCCGGCCTCGGCGGCGATCTGCCGCACCGGCGCGTCGACGCCGGAGGTCACGAACACCCGCGCCGCCGCGGCGAGCAGCTTCTCCTGGTTGCGCGCGGCGTCCGCCCGCTTGCCGCGGCCCGCTCCCCCGACCTGGCCTTCCGTGGTTTCCACGCGTTCCTCCCGAGGACTGCTCATCAGGGGGAAACCCTACTGTGCTTGCAAAAACGGAACAGCGCTCCGTAAGCTAAACGGAGCAACGTTCCGGAAAGTGCGCGGCGACCGCACCATGGTCGGCACGCGCCGCACCGCGAGAGGACCTGCCCCATGACCACCAAGCAGCAGCCCATCGGCTCCGGATTCACGCCCGCGGCGACGGCGGACGACGTCCTCGCCGGCATCGACCTGACCGGCAGGCACGCCGTCGTCACCGGCGGCCACGCCGGAATCGGCCGGGAGGTCACCCGCGCGCTCGCCGCCAGGGGCGCCGCGGTCACCGTCGCCGCCCGCGACCCGCGGCGCGCGGCCGACGCACTCGGCGAGGCCGGCGTCGAAGGGGTGGCGACCGGCCGCCTCGATCTGGCCGACCCGGCCTCCGTCACCGCCTTCGCCGACCGGTGGAACGCCACGGGCCGCCCCCTGCACATCCTCGTGAACTGCGCCGGCGTGGCCGCCCCCGCCACCCGCGAGGTCGAAGAACGCGGCTACGAGCTGCAGTTCGCCGTCAACCACCTGGGCCACTTCCAGCTCACCCTCGACCTGCTGCCCGCCCTGCGCGCCGCCCGCGGAGCCCGCGTCGTCAACGTCAGTTCCGGCGCGCACCGCATGTCCGGCATCCGCTGGGACGACGTCAACTTCGAGGCGGGCGACTACAGTCCGGGCCTCGCGTACGCGCAGTCGAAGTGCGCCAACGTCCTGTTCGGCGTCGAACTCGACCGCCGCCACGCCGCCGACGGCATCCGTGCCTTCTCGGCCCATCCCGGCGTCGTCGTCGGCACGGCGCTGAACAGCGCGGCGGGCGAGGAGGCACTGCGCGCCGAGGGCCTGATCGACGAGCGGGGCCGACCGGTCATCGACCCCGTCCTCGGGAAGAAGACCGCGGCGCAGGGCGCGGCGACGATCGTGTTCGGCGCCGCGCACCCGGCGCTCGCGGACATCGGTGGCGTCTATCTCAAGGACAGTGACATCGCTCTGCTGGACGACGAGGAACGTCCCCTGACCGCCGACAGCGTCCCGTCCGATGCCATGTCGCACTCCCTCGACCCCGACTCCGCGCGGCGGCTGTGGGAGCTGAGCGAGCGGATGCTGAAGGGGTGAGCCCGGAATAGGCATCGAGCACGCCGGGGTTGTCCCTCACATGTGGAGCAGCGAGCAACTCGACCTGGACGCCTATCTCGCCCGCCTGGAGTACGCGGGAGACCGTGCGCCCACCCTGGAGACGCTGCGGGCGCTGCAGCGCGCGCATGTGCTGGCTCTGCGGTGGGACACCTACGACTCGTTCCTGTACCGCGAGGTGCGGATCGATGTGCCGTCGGTCCAGGACAAGCTGGTGCGCCGGGGACGGGGCGGCTACTGCTACGAGCACACCGTGCTGTTCGCCGCCGCGCTGGAGGCGCTCGGCTTCCGGTTCACCGCCGTCTCCGCGCGGGTGCAGCTCGGCGCGGACTCCACCACGCCCCGCCCGCCGACGCACGCGATGCTGATCGTGGAGCTGGACGACAGGCGCTGGCTGGTTGACGTCGGTTTCGGCGCGAGCCCCCTGGAGCCGATCGAGCTGGTCGATGGCGCCAGCAGCGAGAGCGGGCCGTGGCCGTACCTGCTGCGCTGGCAGGTCATCACCCACGGCGCGGAGGGCTGGGCGGTGCACCAGCGCGGGGACGGCCCGGAGGGGCCGGAGGGCTGGACGGTGCGGCAGGTCTTCACCGAGAACCCGCAGTACCCCATCGACTACACGCTCGGGAACCACTTCGTGTCCACGCACGAGCGCTCGCCCTTCGTCACCCGCCCGTTCATCCAGCGGCTGCGCACGGACAGGTACGACACACTCGACGCGCTGGCGTGGAGGACGGAGCGGCCGGGGCAGGAGCCGGTGACCCGGACCGTGCTCCCGCACGAGGTGCCCAAGCTGTTGGACGACGTCTTCGACATCCGCATGGATCCCGAGGAGTCCGCACTCCTGGTGGCGCGGCTGACGGAACTCGACGCCGCCCGGAACCCGGCCCCGTAGTCCCACGGCATCGGCCCGGGCGGGCTCGCCCGGGCCGATGCCGGATGCCGGTCAGCGCGACATCGGGACCTCCGCGCGGGTGTCCTCCGCGTCGGTGTCCTTCGTGCCCCGCACCCACACCGAGCGCTGCGGGAAGGGCAGTTCGATGCCGGCCGCGTCCAGGGCCTCCTTGGTGCGGCGGCGCAGCTCGCGGGTGACCGCCCACTGCTTGAGCGGCGCGGTCTTCACGACGAGCCGCACCACGATGCCGTCGGCCTCGATGGACTGCACACCCCACACCGAGGGGTCCTCGAGCAGGACACCCTGGTAGTCCTCCTCCGAGCGCAGCGACATGCCGGTCTCCTCCAGCACGGCGAAGACCTTCTCGAGGTTGGAGTCGTACGCCACCGACACGTCGAGCACCGCGCGGGCCCACTCCTGGCTGTCGTTGCGGACGCGCATGATCTCGCCGTTGCGGATGTGCCACAGGCCGCCGTTGAGGTCACGGACCTGGGTGAGGCGGAGCCCGACGTGCTCGACCTCGCCGACGGCCTCGCCCAGGTCGACCGAGTCGCCGACGCCGTACTGGTCCTCGATCATGATGAGCATTCCGGCCAGGTAGTCGGCGACGAGGCTCTGCGCGCCGAAGCCGATTGCGAGGCCCACGACGCCGGCGCTGGCGAGCAGCGGGCCGAGCGCGATGCCGATCTGGTCGAGGATCATGGCGAGGCCCATGACCGAGATGACGATGGTCACGATGCTGCTGAGCACGGAGCCGATGGTGCGGGCCCGCTGCTCGCGCCGCTCCTGCGCACGGGAGGCATCACGCTGCAGCACCGCGGGACCGCGCGTGGTGCGCCGCGGCTCGCTGTCGTGCTCGTTGGCCTGCAGGACCCGGGTCACGGTCCGGGTGATGGCCCGCTGGGCGAGCGCCCGCACCAGGACGGCGCCGAGCACGATGAGCAGGATCCGCAGCGGCACACCGACGAACGTGCCGAGGTTGTCCCGCAGCCACTCGGGGGCGCTGGTCACCGGGTTTTCGCTGCTGAGCGCGTGGGACGTGAACGCGTCAAGGGATGACACGGGGGAAGCTCCGTTTCGTGGCAGGGCAAGGCGGTACGCGAGGAAGTACTCGGCGCCCGAACCTATTGAGCGGTCTCTGCCGAGGTCAAAGCGTCGGCCACGAATGTGGAGACCCCACGTGGAATGCGGTGGGCCGGTGCCGCCACGTGAACCCCGCGTTCACGCGAACGGGGCCTGAACCGGGGCGCCTAGCGCAGCGCGGTGGCGTTCGCCGGGGACCCCACGCCGCCCACGAGGTTCAGCGGCTTCACCGTCAACAGGCAGTCCCAGACGCCGTGTTGGCGGCTGTCGTGGGTGAGGGCGGTGAGGTTCCACAACTCGCCCAGCGGGAGGCCGAGTTTGGCGATGAGTTCCTGGTGCATCATGCCGGCGTCCTCGGGCGCGCTGTCCCGGAAGTCGCTGTCGGCCGCGACCGGGAGGACCTCGACCGCGAAGGTGTCGGTGGCCATGAGCGCGACGCGGTGGTCCCAGCACCACGCGGCGAACTCGCGGCTCTGCGTGAAGCCGGTGGCGCGGCGCTGGGCGCGGGTGGCGTCGCGCCGGTCGGCGCTCGCGGACAGGAACCACTCGGCCCACCCGGTGTGGACGAGGACCAGGTCGCCGGGTTCGACGGCACACCCCTGCGCCTCCAACGCCTCGTCGAGCAGGGAGGTGGGGAGGGCCGGGCCGGCGCTGTGGTCCAGGGGTGTGCCGCGGTCGCGCAGCAGGCCCTCCACATCGATCACGAGGCCGCGCCCTGCCAGCGGGTGCTCGGCCCACAACTGCACGCCCAGGGAGGGGGTTCCGGCCGCGATGTCGGCGTCGGGGACCCCGTTGTAGAAGCCGTGGCCGGAGGCGCGGCGGTGGCGCAGGCCGTCGATCTGGGTGGTGGCCTGGAGGTGGAAGTTGTCGAGGGAGTCGTCGCGGGCCTGCTCGTGCTTTGCGGTGATGTGGTGGTGCGGGACGCCGCGGGACTTGGCCATGGGCGGGTCGAAGGCGTTCAGGGCGTGATCGAGGTTGAAGGCGCTGCCCCGGCGGACGCAGTCGGTGGCGCGGCGGACCTGGTGCGGGCCCGCGAAGTTGGCCATGCCGCGTTCCGGTGTCGTCGGGAAGAGGTGCCAGCTGGAGCCGGCGGGCGCGTCGGTGCGCTCCGTGAGTTCCTGGTACGTGGGCAGTGGCACGGTGGGTGGCTTTCCGTCAGGGGCAGCGGGCCGCGATGGCGCCGGCCGCCCGGCGTACCTCGCTGATGAGGTGTGGGTGGTCGTCCTCGGTGAGTTCGGTGCTGGAGCCGGTGACGCTCAGGGCGCCGAGCACCTCGTCGGGGGTGCGGATCGGGGCGCTGACGGCCGCGACTCCCAGGGCTCGTTCGTTCAGCGAGAGGGCGTAGCCGTCCTCCCGGACGCGGCGCAGGTCGGCGGCGAGCTCGTCCGCGGTGACCTGCTCCCCCGCGATCCGGGTGAACGGGGTGGTCTCCTTGATGAAGGTGTCGAGTTCGGGCTCCGGAAGCCAGGCGGCCAGCGCCTTTCCGGCTCCGAGGTGGAGGGGGAGCTTCTCCCCGATGGGGAGTTGGTAGCGCAGCGGGTTGCGTCCCTCGACGCGTGCGATCAGCACGCGGGCCGAGGCGACGCGGACGTACAGGCTGGCCGCCAGGTGGGTGGTGGCGGCGAGTTCCTGGAGGACGGGGAGGGCGACCTGGCTGAGCCGGTTGGTGACCAGGAAGGCGTGGGCGGTGGCGAGGGATGCCGGGCCCGCGGTGTAGCCGGTGTCCTCCTTGGCCGCGTAGCCGCGGTCGACGAGCACGTTGAGGATCCGCTGCGCGGTGGCGACGTGCAGGCCCGCCCGGCGGGCGACCTCGCTCAGGCGCAGGGGCTGGCGGCTGTCCTCCAGTACGCCCAGGACGTCGAAGGCCCGGTCGAGGGAGCGCATGGTGGAGGAGGACTCGGCGGGCATGGGGGCGGCTCCTGGATCGTCGGTCGGCACACACGGTCCCGATAAGACTTATCAGCCCGCGAGTACCCGCCGTGCGTCAGGAGCCGATTGCCGGTCAGTGCGTGGTGGCGGAGGCGGCCGGCCGGGGCGCCTGGGCGTCCGCGCCGTCCTGCTGCTCGGCCTCCTGCTTCCCGTACGAGAGGGCGAACGAGAGCATGCCGCTGATGCTCGCCGCGACGCAGGTGGCCGGTCCGGCGTCGGCGGCGACGCCTTCCACCCAGGCGGCGTCGCCCAGGACCATGCCGAGGGCCTGGCCCAGGACGGTCACGGCGCCGCCGACGAGGAAGACGACGATGCTCAGCCGGAAGAGCGTTTGAAGGATGCGTTGGGCCGTGGGGTGGGTCATGAGCGGGCCTCCGGTTCGTGCGGGTCGGGGACGGTGTCAGACGGGGAGGACGCCGGTGGCCACCGCGGCGCCCACCAGGAGGATGGGCACGCAGTAGTACGTGGCCAGGGGCAGGAAGGTGCGGGCCGGGTCGATGCCGGCGATGCCGCTGGCGACGTAGATGGGTGCCCCGGACGGGGGCGAAGCCCCTTCCGTGGACGCGAAGATGAGCACCGCGACGCAGGCGGTGGCCGGGGGCACCCCGGCGCCGACCAGCGAGGTGACGGCGACGGGTCCGATGGCGGCCATCGTCGCGGACGCCGTCAGCGGGATGGCCACGCCGACGACGAGGACACCGACGATCAGCGCCATGACCCACTTCGGTGCCTCCACCCCGGCGAGCAGCTCGGTCAGTTGCTCGGGCAGCCCGAGCTCGCCCAGGACGTTGGAGGCGGAGAACGCCGCGACGATGGTGACGCCGATGACACCGAAGTGCGGGGCGGCGCCGCCGAGCACGTTCCACCACTCGCGGCCCGAGCGGGGCAGGTGGCGTCGGCCGAGGACGAGGACGGTGGCGATCAGGAGGACGGGGATCCAGGTGATGAGGCTGATGGCGTCCGAGAGTTCGAGCCCGACGTGGCTGTCGAGCGCGGCCCCGACGGGCCCCTTGGTCAGCGCCAGGGGGATCGCCATCGCCACGAACAGGAACAGGCTGGTCCAGCCGACACCGAGGCTGGTGCGCAGGGGCAGCAGGTCGGCGCGGTCGATGGGCTGCACCTTGTGGCGGCGCACCATGACGAACGCGGCGACGAGCCGGTACCCGAGACACCACAGGCCGCCGATGGCGAGCGGCAGGACGATGTCGTCGGTGGTGGCCAGCGAGGCGACACCTGCCGAGCCCATGAGGATGAACATGGTCGAGCTGAAGGGGAAGGTGACTCCCATGCCGGCGCCGCCCGCGGCGACGGTGGCCGCGAGTTCGCCGCTCACGTTCGACCGCTTCATCCACGGGATGGTGACCGAGCCGACCGCCGCGGTCACCGCCGCGCCGACGTGCGCGATGGCCCCGAAGAGTCCGGCCGCGACGGTCGAGGTGTAGACGGGGCCGCCGCGCAGCCTGCCGAGCACCGAGTTGAGGATGCCCAGGAGGTGGTCGAGGACCGGGGTGCGGGCGAGCAGATAGCTCATGAAGACGAAGGCGAGGGCCGCGAAGGTGACCTCCTCCTGCATCGCCTCGACAAGGCCGTCCCACATGACATGGGCGATGTCGCCGCCGGCGAACAGGCCGGTGACGAGGAAGCCGACGATGAGCGCCTCGCCGATGTTCCGCTTGAGGACGGCGTTCCACACGATGATGGCCGCGATGTAGCAGCCCAGTGCCCAGACGGCGATCACGATGTTCCTCCTGGCGTCGCCGCGGCCGCGGCGCGGATGTCGGTGCGCCGGCGCGCCTCTTCGGCCTCCACCTCGCGGGCGGCGGCCAGGACGGCCTGCGCACGCTCGGCGGGGACGACGGCCACGCCGTCGCCGTCGGCCGCGACGAGGTCCCCGGGCCTGCAGACGACTCCGCCGACGGCGACCGGGACCCCGACGTGGCCGGGACCGAACTTGTAGGGGCCTGCCGGAGTGACCGCACGCGCCCAGACGGGGAAGCCCATCTCGGCGAGCACCTCGACGTCGCGCGCGGCGCCGTCGAGCACCATGCCGACCACGCCACGGGCTCGGGCGCGCTCGGCGATCAGCTCTCCGACCAGGGCACGGGAGACATCCCCCTCCCCATTGACGACCATGATGTCACCCGGCTCGGCGATCTTGATGGCCTGGTGCAGCGCCTGGTTGTCACCGGCGCGAGTCCATACCGTGAGGGCGCGGCCGACGGTCCGGGCGCCGGGCCACAGCGCGCTGATGCCGGAGTCGAGGAGGCCGAGGCGGTCGGTGGCGTCGCCGATGTTCGCCGTGGCCAGGCCCTCGTATCCGGCGAGCAGTTCGGTGGTGACACGGGAGGTGTCGCGCAGCCCTTCCGGGCGCGCGGCCAAGGTGTGTACGTGGCCGATGGCATCGGCGAGGCGCGCGTCGAGGCCGAGTTCGCCGACGAGGTCCGCGGCGGCGGCGACCTCACGGGCCCGCCGCTCGCCGTGCTTGAGGGTGCCCTGGTAGAGCCGCTCCAGCGTGGCGTCGCCCTCCGCCAGCTCTCCCGCGACCTGCTGCCTGACCCACGCCTCGTCGCCGGCGGCGCGCCCCGCGTCCACGGCCTCGACGATGACGGCGCCGAGCCCCTTCATGAACAGACTGCGCAGCAGCTTGCGGGCCGACGCGGCACCGGGGTCGCTCCCGAGGTTCTCGACGGGCGCCCCCAGCGCGCCGAAGTGCTCGGCGACCGCGCCGGCACCCTCCCCGCTGGCCACGAGCGCGGTGCGGTGCCGGTGCTTCGGCACGGAGCCGATCACGGACACATCGGCGAACGCCGCGGACGAGGCGGCGCCGACGGCCGCGGCGATCCTCCGCTTCAGCTCCGGGGCGGCGGCGTTCATGTCCGCGTAGACCGCGGTCGCGGACAGCTGCGGGGCGGCCTCCTCCGCCACGGCGAGCGCGGCCTTCGCCCCGGTCAGGCCCAGCACGAGAGCGCTGCCCCGCACGGCCTCCGCGAGCGTCGCGGCCCGCTCGACGCCTTCCGGCGTGGGCACGTCGACCGGGTCGAAGCCGACGACCTGCCAGCCCTGTTCGACGAACCCGGCCGCATAGAGCGCGCCCGCTTCGCCCAGACCGATGATCCCTGCCTTCACCTGAACCTCTTCTCATAGAGTGATAAGCAATATCACTGTGCGCAGGAGGATGTTGCTTGGGCACGGCGGACACGTCAAGGGCCGAGAAATGATCGATCAAATGAGGCGGCAACGGGACACACCAAAAAGGCCGCAGGGCCGAGACACGCTCGGCCCTGCGGCGGGTGGTTCAGGTGGCTTCGGAGACTCAGGCCCCTTCGGCGGGCAGGAGCCTCCAGCGGCGTTCCGCGATCCTCTCGACTGCGGCGCGGGTGTAGGCGAGCGGGAAGTACCCGCCCTCGAGCCAGGGTTCGGCGAGGTCGCGGTAGTGCGGGTCGTCCGGATCGCCCGACTGGCCCGGGGTGTTGACCGCGACCGAGGAGTCCCAGTCGCCGACGTCCATGACGACCCGGAACGACGGGCCGCTGGTGTGCAGGAAGTCGCTGGTGCGGTACGTCGCCGCGTTGACGGTGTCCGGGGAGCCGCCGCTCGGCATCGGGCCGACGTCGAAGCGGGCCCGGTCCGCCTCGTCGAATGCGGCCGACGCCGGGTGCTGGAAGAGGCTGTGGTGCAGCTTGCCCCACTGCCACGCCCGCTCGTCGTCACCCAGCAGCTTGCGCACCTCGGCGTACGCCGTCCCGAGGGTGTCGAGCAGCAGCCGGTCGCGGGCCGCCGCGTCCTTCAGCCACCGGCCCGGCTTCTCCAACTCACCGAGCAGCACGAGGGTGTCGGCGTCCTCGATCAGCTCGGCGGCCTTCGGCACCGCGGCCCGCACGAATCCGGGCCCCAGGTGCCTGGAGAGCCACACCTCGAACAGGGCCGCCGGCGCCGAGTCGGGTGCTTCGACGGCGTCCCAGTCACCGAGCAGGCGCAGGGCGCGGCGGCGGTCGGGTTCGCTGCTGCGCAGCCCGGACAGGAGGGCGGTCAACCGGCGTGCGGGTATGGACAGTTGGTCGTGCTGCAGCTTCTGCGAGTCGGCGACGGTGTGCTGGTGCTGCTTCGAGAGGACCTCCACGATTCGCTGGTGCCGGAAGGGGTTGGTCCACTCGTAGCCGAGTCCCATGTCCTGGTACTCGGGCGGCAGATTGAACTGGTTGGCGGTGGCGATGAAGCCGGCGGCCGGATTGAGGGTCCGCGGCAGGTCGTCGCCCGAGTGGAAGCCGTCCCACTCGCAGCGGCCGTCGCCGGGCACCGGGAGCAGCCCGTCGTACCCGACGCGCTTGGGGGCGAGGCCGCCGGGGACCCAGCCGATGTTGCCCTCGACGTCGGCGTAGACCTGGTTCTCCGTCGGGGCGCCCCAGTTGCGCATGGCCTCGGTGAACTCGCGGTAGTTGCGCGCCCGCATGTAGGCGACACTGCCGAAGTACGGTGACGTGCCCGGGGCCAGCCACGCGGTGCGCACCGCGTAGGCGAGGTCGTGCTCCTCGTCGACGTGGATCACGGGGCCGTGCCGGGTGAAACTCAGCTCGACGGGACGGTCGTCCTCGCCCGCGACGGGAATCCGCTCGCGCAGCACCTTCATCGGCTCCCAGTCGCCCTGATACCGGTAGCGCGTGCGGTCGTCGGGGTCCAACTCGTAGACGTAGAGGTCCTCTTGGTCCATGGGGAAGATGGTGAGGCCGAAGGCGACGGTGCCGTTGTGCCCGATGGAGATGCCGGGCAGGGCGGGCTCCCCCGCGCCGATGACGTCGAGGCCGGGGGCGCTGAGGTGCGCGAGGTAGCGCAGGGACGGCGCCGAGTAGGAGCGGTGCGGGTCGTTGGCGAGGATCGGGCGGCCGGTGGCCGTGCGCTCGCCGGCGATCACCCAGTTGTTGGAGCCCTCGGTGGTGGCGTCGCGCACCACCGCCTGCCGTATCGCCCCTTCCTTGAACTCCACTTCCTGGGTGGCCAGTTCGAAGACCTCGAGCACGTCGTCGGGGAGCACGCAGGGGTCGAAGCCGTCCGGCACGGTCGCCTTGTGGTCCGGTTGCAGCCCCTGGCGCACCAGGTCGGCGTCCACCCCGGCGGCGCAGGCGACCTGGGCGCGCTTGACCTCGCTGGTCAGGTTGCGGGTCAGGCCGTGGCTGCGGATGCGGACGACGTCCTCGGGCTCCCAGCGGGCCGGCCGGTAGCCGAGGAGGCGGAATTCCTCGGGGAGTTGGTCGGGGTGGGCGTCCAGCCAGTCCACGTAGGCGTTGATCCCGGCGGTGAACCGCGTCGCGATGCTGCGCGCGTCCTCGGCGTAGCGCGCCCACTCGACGTCCATGTCGCCCCGGTACAGGAACAGCCGGGTGGCCCGGTCCTGCGCCACGTAGTCGGGCCCCAGCACGGAGGAGAGTTCACCGAGTCCCCGCCTGCGCCACAGGTCGATCTGGAAGAGGCGCTCGCGGGCGGCGTTGAAGCCCTGGGCGAGGAAGACGTCGTGCTCGTTGTCGGCGTAGATGTGCGGTACGCCGTAGCGGTCCTCGATCAGCTCGACCGGGGCCCGCAGGCCCGGCACCCGGTAGTCCCGCTCGGCGGCGGGAGCCGCGCTCGCGGCGCCCGCGGTCGAGGCCGTCACACCGACTCCGGCCGCTCCCGCGGCCGTCGCCGCCAGTACCTGTCGTCTGGAGAATCGCGCCTGCCCGGCATTCGCCACACCAGCCTCCTTCGTCGGTCGACCGCCCGGCACACCACCGCGCGTCAGTGCGCGGAAGATCCTTTGCACGGACGCCACGAGGCTAGGAGGAAGCGGAGCGCTGGACGAGGGGCGCGTCGTTTCGTTCATAGTGTTCGAGACGGGTTACCTGCCCCTCGGACACGCGAAAATCTATGTTCGCTGGAGTAGACATTGCCCCACGGCCCGGTTATGGTTTCTCCCGTAGCCAAAGAGAACGGAGGAGCGAGCGCCATCAGGATCGCCCGGGCGGAAAGTGGGAGCCCGGGTACCGCAGGACATCGATAGTGAGGTGGTCTCCGGTCAAGCAACCGCGATCCCCGCGGCCCCGACGGCAGTACGTCCGGGCAGGCGGAAACAGAAGGCCGGCGAAGTATCAGGACCGGCAGATGGTGTAGTAGTTCCTTCGGGGCCCTGGTGCCGTTCGGCACCAGGGCCCCTCGAGCATGTTCAACAGAGAGGTGCAAGTGACAGCAGACGACTCGTTCGGGCGTCTCGACGACGACGACTACCCCGCCTACACGATGGGCCGGGCCGCCGAAATGCTCGGCACCACCCAGGGCTTCCTGCGCGCCATCGGCGAAGCCCGCCTCATCACGCCGCTCCGCTCGGAAGGCGGCCATCGCCGCTTCTCCCGCTACCAGCTGCGCATCGCCGCGCGCGCCCGGGAGCTCGTCGACCAGGGGACGCCCATCGAGGCCGCCTGCCGCATCATCGTTCTGGAGGACCAGCTCGAGGAAGCGCAGCGGATCAACGCCGAATACCGCCGCACCGCCGCATCGGGGGACTCCGCGGCCGCGGTCGAGAACACCTGATACCTGAATGACAGTGGGGCCCGACCGTCGCGACGGTCGGGCCCCACTGTCATTCAGGTATCAGCACCCCTGCTCGCCCGTTCAGACGGGCGTGGTGGTGCCGAGCATCGCGGAGGCCCGCTCCAGCGGGTCGAGGGCGGGCACGGGCGCCGGCTCGGGGGCGGTGTGGCAGGTGAAGCCGAGCTTGGTCATGGCCCGCAGGACTTCGGCGGCGCTGAAGTCACGGCGGTCCTGGCGGGTGATGACCTGGCCGACCTGCTTGACGGGGTACTGACGGCGACCGATGGTCACGGTCTCACCGGTGGTCGGTTCGGGCTTGATGCCCTTCATCGATTCCAGCACGCCGTCCTTGGTGAGATCGAACGGGAAGCGGGCGATGACGCAGCGCATGGGTCCTCACAGGGGGTAGGGAAGAACGGTTCGGCCGGAGTGGGACGGGTTCAGCGGGAGAAAGCGAAGGCTGCCGACGCGGTGCTCTGCTCGTCGAGCATGTCGCGCAGGCAGACGCGGTCCGTATAGGCGGAACTGTCACGGACGGCGGCGAGTTCGGCCCGGGTGACCAGGCCGATGCCCTGGTCGTCCTGATCGCAGACGACCAGCCGGCCGGTGCGGGCGGCGGCCATGACGGACAGCGCCACCTCGACGCTCATGTCGTCACGGACCTGGGGACCGGACCGCTCCACCGGTCCGGCCACCGTCCGGTGCGCGGAGTCGGCGGTCGCCGGGCGGGACTGCATCTGAACCAGCGTCAAAAGGTGCCTCCTGGGGAGATGGGTCGGCTTCCGGATCGCGAAGGTGCTAGGGCCTACGGGCGGGGGCGCGCCGGTTCGCGGAAGTGGGGCGGCGGCGGCCTCGGGAGGAGCCGCCGCGCTTGGGGCGTTCGGCCGCCGGTGCGGCGATGACGACCGGGACACCGGACGGGGCCTGGGCGCCGGTGATCCGGTGCAGGGCCTCGTCGCCCGAGCGGACCGGGGTGGTCTGCGGCCGGATGCCCGCGTGGGACATGAGGCGGACCATGGCCCGGCGCTGGTGCGGGGTGACGAGTGTGACGACGCTGCCGGACTCACCGGCGCGAGCGGTGCGCCCGCCCCGGTGGAGGTAGTCCTTGTGGTCGGTCGGCGGGTCGACGTTGACGACGAGGTCCAGGTTGTCGACGTGGATGCCGCGCGCCGCGACATTGGTCGCGACCAGCACGCTGACATCTCCGGTCTTGAACTGCGTCAGCGTACGGGTGCGCTGCGGCTGGGACTTGCCGCCGTGCAGCGCGGCGGCCCGCACCCCGCTCTTGAGCAGATCCTGGGTGAGCCGGTCGACGGCGTGCTTGGTGTCGAGGAACATGATCACGCGGCCGTCGCGGGCGGCGATCTCCGTGGTGGCGGCGTGCTTGTCGGCGCCGTGCACGTGCAGCACGTGGTGCTCCATCGTCGTGACCGCACCGGCCGACGGGTCGACCGAGTGCACGACCGGGTCGCTCAGGTAGCGGCGCACCAGCAGGTCGACATTGCGGTCCAGGGTGGCGGAGAACAGCATTCGCTGCCCCTCCGGACGCACCTGGTCGAGCAGCGCGGTGACCTGCGGCATGAACCCCATGTCGGCCATCTGGTCGGCCTCGTCGAGCACCGTGATGCCGACCTGGTCGAGGCGGCAGTCGCCGCGGGCGATGAGGTCCTTGAGCCGGCCCGGGGTCGCGACGACGACCTCGGCCCCGCCCCGCAGCGCACTGGCCTGCCTGCCGATCGACATGCCGCCCACGACCGTGGCCGTGCGCAGCCTGAGGACGCGGGCGTACGGCGTCAGGGCATCCGTCACCTGCTGTGCCAGCTCGCGCGTCGGTACGAGGACCAGCCCCAGCGGCCGGCGGGGCTCGGCCCGCTGTCCCGCGGTGCGGGCGAGCAGCGCGAGGCCGAACGCGAGGGTCTTGCCGGAGCCGGTGCGCCCGCGGCCCAGGACGTCCCGGCCGACCAGGGCGTTCGGCAGGGTCGCGCCCTGGATCGGGAACGGTGCGCTCACGCCCTGCCTGCCGAGCTCGGCCAGCAACTGCTCGGGCATGCCGAGTTCGGTGAAGCTCTCGACGGCGGGCAGGGCGGGCGTGGTCGTCTCGGGGAGCGCGAACTCGCCCTGTACCGCGGCGGGCCGGCGGCCGTGACCGCGGGTACGGGCAGCACGGTCGTTTGTACGTGTGCGGTTCATGCGGAACCTTCCTCGATGCGGCGCATATCAAGGAATTCCCGCAGCGATGAGCGGCACAGAGAATTACAAGTATGGACCGATGGATAAAGCAAGCAGAGCCGACCGGCAGAAACCCACGCGGGTCCGGATGCTGAAATGCAGCTGGGGCCCGCACCCCGAAGGATGCGGGCCCCAGCTGCAAAAGTACGCGTCAGTGTCAGGCCTGAACGATGTTCTCGGCCGTCGGGCCCTTCTGGCCCTGGGCGATGTCGAAGGACACCTTCTGGCCCTCGAGCAGCTCACGGAAGCCCTGGGCGGCGATGTTCGAGTAGTGGGCGAAGACGTCGGCGCCGCCGCCGTCCTGCTCGATGAAGCCGAAGCCCTTTTCCGAGTTGAACCACTTCACGGTTCCAGTAGCCATGTCATATCTCCTTGGGGCAGTACATCGGAATCCGCACCGTGCGAACACCGTGTCGCCGCGATGATTGCCCCGACCGGAAAATGACCGGAAATACACGAGTGCCCCACCTGCGAGAGCAGGTCAGGCACTTGAAGTCTTGGGAACCACAACTGCAACTAGGACCGACAGTAGCACGCAAGAACAGCCTGCACCCACCACGGAATTTCGGTTTTTCCGCCCTTCCGAAAACTCTCACTGCATGGTCCGCAAAATCCTCATCGCGCGGACGCAGATATCGGGTCGCCCGAAGTGCAGGATTCGGCGGGTACGCCGCGCCACGCCCGTGGTAGACCGGAGCCCCCGTCGCGACCGATCAGGAGAAGCCCATGCGCCGCCTCGCCGTCTTCCTCGCCTCGTCCGGCGGTATGGACCCGGCACACACCGAACTGGCCGTCCACGTGGGCGCGGAGCTGGCCCGGCGCGGGATCGGACTCGTCTACGGGGGCGGCCGGCGCGGCCTGATGGGCGCCCTCGCGGACAGCACGCTGAAGGCCGGCGGCGAGGTCATCGGTGTCATGCCGCGCAGCATGGTCGAGCGGGAGTGGGCGCACGAGGGTGTGTCGCGGCTGCTCATGTGCGATTCGATGCACGAGCGGAAGGCGCTGATGGCCGATCACGCCGACGCCTTCGTCGCCCTGCCCGGGGGCCTCGGCACGCTGGAGGAGATCTTCGAGGTGTGGTCGTGGCGCCAGCTCGGCTTCCACGCCAAGCCCGTCGGCTTCCTGGACGCCGGGGGCTTCTGGTCGCCCCTGCTGGGCGCACTGCGGGGCATCGCGGACTCCGGCCTGCTTCCCTCGGCCACGCTGGACGACCTCGCCGTCGCCCCCGAACTGCCCGGCCTCCTCGAACTGCTCGAGGAGCGGATCCGGAACAGCCCGGAGCCCGCGCACGGGGAGAGCCTGCGCTAGCCCGGCCCGCCCGAGCAGTGCGCGGGCGCCGGTCTCACTCCGCCACCGGGAGCAGCACCACCCCGTCCTCGTCCGCGTGCAGGATGTCGCCGGGCCGGAACGTGACACCCCCGAAGGTCACCGGCACGTCCACCTCGCCCTTGCCCTCCTTGGCGCTCTTGCGCGGCGTGGAGCCGAGGGCCTGCACACCGACGGACGTGACACCGACGACGGCCGCGTCCCTGATCGCCCCGCGGATGACGAGTCCCGCCCAGCCGTTGTCCCGGGCCCGCGCCGCCATGAGGTCGCCGAGGAGCGCGGTGCGCAGTGAGGCGCCGCCGTCGACGACCACGACCGCCCCGTCCCCCGGCTCGTGGAGCAGCGCGTGCAGGACGGCGTTGTCCTCGTGCACGGACACGGTCCTGACCGGGCCCGTGAAGGAGCGGACCGCGCCGTACGAGGTGAACTGGACGTCGCAGACCCGGAGTTCGTCGCCGTACTCGTCGTACAGGTCGGCGGTGGGGGTCGGGATGCGCGTCGTGGACACGGGGCCTCCAGGCGGTGCGTACGGCGTGGGGCCGGACCCCTCTGGAGACCGGCACTGATATTGTTCCGGGTAACTTATCGATACAATCTCACCCGCGTCCAGGGGTATCCATAGGATGAGCCACCAGCAGCCCACTCCCTCACGACGAGCGCAGGAGCGATGTCCCGGCCCAACCTGACCACGTCCATGGCCACCCGTCTCGTGGATCTCATGCGCGGCGCCGGCCTGCGCGAGGGCGCCCACGTCACCGAGCAGTGGGCGGCGAACGAGCTGGACGTCTCGCGCACGCCGGTGCGCAAGGCGATGGCGTTCCTCACCGAGGTCGGCATCCTCGAGCGGATCCCCAACCGGGGCTTCTTCCTCACCCGGGACGCGGACGCCCTCGCCCGTCCCGACACGGGCGGGGACGAGGACGTCGAGCAGTCGGCGTACTTCGAGATCGCCGACGACTACGTGGGGGGCCGCTTCACCGGCGCGTTCACGGCCGCCGACATCGGCCGCCGCTACCGGCTCACGCCGCGCCAGACCGAGCGGGTGCTGTCGCAGATGGAGTCCGAGGACCTGGTGCGGCGCAAGGTCGGCGGCCGGGGCTGGGAGTTCCAGCACATGATGGCCACCGTCGACGCGCACGACCAGAGCTACCGGTTCCGGATGATCGTCGAGCCGGCCGCGCTGCTCGAACCCGGTTTCGCCGTCGACACCGAGGCCTTCGCGCTGCACCGCCGCCGCCAGGAGGCGCTGCTGCACGGGGACATCCTGCTGCTGCCGCGGGCCGAACTGTTCCAGGTCAACGCCTCGTTCCACGAGATGCTGGTCGGCTGTTCCGGCAACCAGTTCCTGCTCGACTCCGTACGCCGCCAGAACCGGCTGCGCCGCCTGCTCGAGTACCGCCACCAGCTGGACCGGGCCCGGGTCGCGGGCCAGGCCCGCGAACACCTGGAACTTCTCGACCTGTTGGAGAGCGGAAAGGTGGCGGAGGCGTCCGCGTTCCTGAGCGTGCACCTCGACAAGGTGCGGGCCAAGAAGACGGGGATCGACTCCCGCCGCTGACCTGACCTGTCCCCCACTTCCGCCCCACATTCCACCCCTTGCCCCTATCCGCCGTAACTGCCTTGAAGGGGGCGGCCGGTCGGCGTAGAACGCTGTCAAGGCGCAACGGGGGAAGGGCGAGCCCATGGGGGATGTGGGCAGGGTCGACGTACGCGGGGAAGTGAACGGGCAGGTTGTCGTCGGCCGCAACAACGTCGTCATCAATGCCGAACAGGGCGCGTACGTCGCCTACCGGCCCGATGGACCGCCACAGCTGCGGCTTCGGGCGCGACCGTATCCGGGCGGCTCCGCGCTGCGCGGGCAGGGCGAGGTGCCGCTCGGCCGTGACGGCGAACTCACCGCGATCGGCGGCTGGTTGAGCGCGGGCAGGCGGGTGCAGGTCTTCGGGCCGCCCGGCATCGGCAAGAGCGCGCTGTTGCGCCGCTGCAGCGCCGAACAGCTCGCGCTGGGCCGGCCCGTCCTCCATCTCCACGCCGCCGACAGAACGGTGGAGGACCTGCTCCAGGAGATCTTCCAGGCCTGCTACGAGCTTCCCGACGGCCGCCCCTGCGAGGGCTACAAACCCGAACCCGCCACCCTGCGGCAGCTGTTGGGCGCGCTGCACATGGTGCTCGTCGTCGACGACCTCCAGGTCTCCCCCGAGGACCTGGGCGCGCTGATCGAGGCGACACCCGGGTGCCGGCTGCTCACGGCCGCCGTGGACCGCGTCGAGCGGCCCGACGCCCGCCCGTTGCGCCTGGAGGGGCTGCACGAGCAGCATGCGCTCGCGCTGCTGGCCCGTGAGACGGGGCAGTATCCGACGGGGCCCGCGGCCGACGCGGCCCGGCATCTGATCGCGACCGTCCACGGGCACCCGCAGAGCATCCTGCAGGCAGCCGCCGCGTTCAACGCCGCGCAGCGACGGGGTGCCCACGGCGGCCCGCCCTGGCCGCCCGGGTTCTTCCCGGTCGACGACACCGCCCTCGCCGTCGGCACCGCGGCCCGCCTTTCGGAGCGGGCGGTCGGGCTGCTGCGGCCGCTGTGCGTCCTCGCCCCGCTGCCCTCGTCCCCCGTCCTGCTGGCGGCGCTCGGGGTGCGTCCCGATCCGGCGGCGCTCGCCGAACTCACCGCGCTCCGGCTGGTCGAGGTCGACGGCGAGAACCTCTGTCCCTGCGGGCCGTTCGCCGTGCTCGTCGCCCAGCAGGCCGGGGCGCTGCCCGGCGCCGCCCGACTCGCGCCCGCCCTCACCCACTGGCTGCGGACCCGCGCCACCCGGCAGGAGGCGTGCGCCGAGGCCGCGGCGATCCGGCGGGTCCTGGGGAATCTGGCCATGGTCGAGGACCACCGCGGCGTGCGGGACCTCGCCCGGGCCGCCGCCCCGCTGCTCGCGCTCTCGCTGCACTGGGGAGCGTGGGGGCAGGTCCTGCGCTACGGCAGGGCGGCGGCGCAGTTCCTGGGCGCCGTGGCGGACGAGTCGTACTTCGCCCACGAGGTGCACGTGCGCGTCGTCGCGCTGAGCACGGCGTCCTCGGGGCTCGTCGGCGGTGGCGGGGGCGTCGGATACGCGGCGGCGCATGCGGGTGGCGGCGGTGGCGGGGCCGGGGTTGGCGGTCAGGGAGTGCCGGGGCCCGGCCAGGGTGGCCCGGCCGCCCCGAGCGGCCCGCCCGGCGCGGGCAGTCCGGACGTGGTCGGCGCCGGATCACCGCACCCCCGGGGCTGGGGGCTGCACCGGGCGCGCCACGCCGTGCACCACACCGTCGCGGCCCACCCCGTCGGTGTCGGAGTCGGTGGCGCACTGGCGGCGGCGAGCGTGGCGTTCGGCACCGCCACCCTTGTCGGAGGCGCTCCGCCGGGCGCCATCCCCCTGCCCACGCCCACCTCCTCGCTCGGCACACAGTCCCTGAGCACGAGCCCCACCGAATCGGCCACCAGCCAGAGCCCGAGCCCGACGCAGGAGACGTCCCCGGTGACCACGACTCCCACCGGGCCGCGCGGCATCACGCCCATGCCGCGCTCGGACGGCTGTCCGCCGGTCGGGCTGCCCGCACGGGACTTCGGCGCCGTCCGGGTCGGTGAGACGAGGACCGAGACCGTCCACTTCACCTCGTGGCTCAAGTGCGACGACGAGCAGGCCCTGAGGTCCAGCGACCCCGCCAACTGGAAGACCGCCCTGACCTCGTGCCCGCCCGCGGGCGGCTCGCACGACTGCGTCTTCCAGGTCACCTTCGCCCCCACGAAACCCGGCTCCTACAAGGCGCTCGTCACCATGCCCGACGACGAGGGCGACAAGGACGTGTCGATGCCGGTGGCCGGGACGGCCGTCGTCGGCCCCACCGGTCCCGTCACCACCGACCCGCCCTCCCCGACGCCCCCTCCCACCCTGTCCAGCACGGAACCCCCCTCCGAGCCCGCCCCGGGCATCGACTGAGGAGAGCCCATGTCCCACACAGCAGGCGGCGACCACTACGAGATCCGGACCGAAGGCGGTGTGTCCGGCCAGGTGGTCGTCGGCCGCGACAACACCGTGTCCCGGGTGGAGGGGCCTGCCGCCCCCGCGGCCGTGAGCGAGCAACAACTGGCCGAGCTGCGCGCCGAGTTCGCCCGTGTCCGCGCACTTCTGCCCGACGACGCCCCGGAGCGGGCCGGTGAACTCCTCGACGAACTGGAGGAGTCCGCGACCGCGCCGGAGCCCGACCTCTCCACCATGGAGTACGTGCGCCGCTGGTTCGCCCGCCACCTGCCCGCGCTCGCGGGCGCCGTCACCAGCCTCGTCGTCCACCCCGTCGTCGGTCAGCTCGTGGCGGCGGCCGGCGGCACCCTCGCCGAGGAGTTCCGCCGACGCTTCGGCGGCGAAGGCGGCGCGTAACCGGCGGCGGTCACGATCGGGCGGACCGCGGGATTGCACGAGGGTTGTATCAGTCAGCGGCGTAGGACAATATGTGTCCACCAGGCCGAGGCATCGGGCCACGGGAAGCCCTGTTCGCACTTCCCTTGCTGGCCGATGCAGTCCCTCGACCGCCGTCTTGCCTACGTCCGCAGGGGAACATGAACGTCGACCGCACCGCCGTGCTCACCGTCGGGGGCCGCAGCTACCGCCACCACCCCCTCGACCGGGTCCTGACACCCGCAGAGCTGGACGAAGTCCCGTACGCGATCCGGATCCTGCTGGAGAACGTGGCCCGCGGGACACCGGAGGCGCTCCCCGAGGTCGTCTCCCGCACCCGCGCCGGATCAGGGCCGTGCGAAGTCCCCGTGCGGCCGAACCGGATCATGCTGCACGACACCACCTGCCTACCCGCGCTCGCCGACTTCGCGGCCCTGCGCGACTGCGTGGCCGAACTGGGCGGGGAGCCCGAGAACCTGCAGCCGTCCGTCCCCGTGGATCTGACCGTCGACCACTCGGTGATCGTCGAGGAGTACGGGCGCCCGGACGCCGTCGAGCGCAATCTGCTGATCGACTTCCGGCGCAACCGCGAGCGGTACGAGATGGTCAAATGGGCCGAGAAGAGCGTGGCCAACTTCCGTGTGGTGCCCCCGGGCACGGGGATCATCCACCAGGTCAACATGGAAGCGCTGGCCCGGGTCGTCTGGACGGACGACACCGGGGACGGGCTGCCCGTCCTCCACCCCGACGTCCTCGTCGCCACCGACAGCCACACCCCGATGATCAACGCCCTCGGTGTGGTCGGCTGGGGCGTCGGCGGGCTCGAGGGGCAGGCCGCGATGCTCGGGGAGCCGGTCACCATCCCATATCCCGAGGTCGTCGGCGTGCGGCTCACCGGCCGGCTGCGCCAGGGTGTCGGTGCCACCGATCTCGCCCTGACCCTCACCGAACTGCTGCGGGCCACGGGCGTGGTCAACAAGTTCGTCGAGTTCTGCGGCGACGGTGTCACCACCCTCGGCTGGGCCGAACGCGCGGCCGTCTCCAACATGGCTCCCGAGTACGGCGCCACCTGCGTCTTCTTCCCGTACGACGAGGAGACCGCCCACTATCTGCGGCTCAGCGGACGCACCGAGGAGCACGTCCGGCTCGTCGACGCCTATCTCACCGCGCAGGACCTCAAGCGCACCGACGACCGGCCCGTGCCGCACTACGACCAGCTGCTCGACCTCGACCTCGCGACCGTCGGGCCGAGCGTGGCGGGACCCCATCTGCCGCACCAGCGGCTGCCGTTGGCGCGCGTGCCGGAGTCCTTCCGCACGGCACAGAAGGTCCGTGGGCAGGACTCGGGGCTGCCGGAAGGGCCCGTCGCCATCGCCGCCATCACCAGCTGCACCAACACGGCGAACCCGGCGCTCATCGTGCAGGCGGCCCTGCTCGCCCGGCGCGCGGTGGCGGCGGGCCTGAGCACCAGGCCCTGGGTCAAGACGTCCCTCTCCCCCGGCTCCCAGGTCGTCGAGGAGTACCTGCGCGCCTCCGGGCTCCTGCCGTCCCTCGAAGCCATCGGTTTCCACATCGTCGGGTTCGGCTGCATGACCTGCATCGGCAACTCCGGCCCACTGCACCCGACGATGGAGCGGCTCGCCGAGGACGGCGCGGTGGAGCCGGTGGCCGTGCTGTCCGGCAACCGCAACTTCGCAGGCCGGGTCAATCCCCGTGTCTCGCACTCCTACTTGGCGTCACCCCCGCTCGTCGTCGCCTACGCGCTGGCCGGGTCCGTCCTCCACGACTTCGACGGCGAGCCGCTGGGCACCGACACCGACGGCCGGCCCGTGTTCCTCAAGGACCTGTGGCCCTCGGACGAGGAAGTCGCCGCGTGCGTCGGGGAGTTCGTGCGGCCCGAGATGTTCCGCGCCAACGCCGCGCGCATCCGCGAGGGCACCCGCGCCTGGCGGGAGATCGAGGCACCGGGCGGCACCCGCTTCCCGTGGCACCCGGAGTCGACGTACGTCCGGCGCCCGCCGCATCTCACCGACCTGCCCGCGCGACCGCGGGACCGGCTGCGGATCGACCGGGCACGGATCCTGCTGCGGCTCGGCGACGACGTCACCACCGACCACATCTCCCCGGCCGGCTCCATCCCCGCCCGCAGCGCCGCCGGCGCCTGGCTCACCGAGCGCGGGGTGGCACGCCGCGACCTCAACCAGTACTCCACCCGCCGCAGCAACCACGAGGTCATGCTGCGCGGCGCCTTCAGCAACGCGGCCGTCGTCAACCGGCTCCTCGACACCACCCCGCCCGGCGGGCACGCGTACGCCGCGGACGGCGACCGGGTCCTGCCGGTGCACGAGGCCGCGCCCGGGTACCGGGAGGCGGGCCATGACCTGGTCGTCGTCGCGGGCCGCAACTACGGTGCCGGGTCGAGCCGGGACTGGGCCGCCAAGGCACAGGCGCTCCTCGGTGTGCGGGCCGTGATCGCCGAGTCGTACGAGCGGATCCACCGCAGCAACCTCATCGGGATGGGGGTGCTGCCGCTGGAGTTCGCGGAGGGCGAGACCGCCTCCTCGCACCCCTTCACCGCCGAACAGGAGCTGTCCTTCGGCGACTTGGACGCCCTGGGCGTCGGAACGAACCACGTCCCTCTCCACCTGCGGGACACCACGACCGGACACCGCACCACCGTGCCGCTCCGGCTGCGGATCTTCTCCCGCCAGGAACTGCTCTACCTGCGGCACGGCGGGATCCTCCCGTACGTGGTCCGCCGGGCCCTTGGCACCGCCTGAGCCCGCACACCCCTCCCCCGTCGCGCCCCTACCACCACGAGAAGAGCCGCCATGCCTGCCTCCCGTTCCGGCCGGGCCGCCGCCGCACCACCACCGGCGCTCCGTCCCACCCGCCGCACCGTGCTGCGCGGGGCCGGCGCCGCCTGCGCCCTCGCCGCCACCGGCGGCGCGCTCGGCGGCTGCGCGGGCCCCGACGCGCACGCGGCCGGGCGACCCACCCCCGCCTATTACCCGGCCTCGTACAAGAAGCTCGTCGACGCATCGCGGCGCGAGAAGAAGCTGCTGATCTACTCGCAGACCTCGCAGACCAACTGGCAGCCCATCTTCGACGCGTTCACGGCGCACTACCCGTGGCTGGAGGACATCCGCGCCACCAACCTCGGCAGCTCCGCCGTCTACGAGCGCTACTACAGCGAGCACGCCACCGGCGGCTCCCCCGCCGACCTGCTCGTATCCAATGGTGGCCCGCTGTGGGCGGACTTCGCGGACCGCGAGGTCGGCGCCGCGTACCTCTCGCCCGAGCGCGACCGTCTGCCGGACTGGGCCCAGATGCTGCCCGGTGTGTGGGTGTTCACGGTCGACCCGTCCGTCGTCCTGTACAACCGCAAGACACTCGACCCGTCCCAGTACCCCAAGGGTCTGATCTCGCTGGCCGAGCTCGGAGAGGCCAAGCCCTCCCGGTTCCGTGGCAAGTTCGGTGTGTACGACCCGACCAACGCGTTCGGCTACTCCACGAACCAGGGGTACACCGCGGCCGTCGGGCACGGCTGGGACACCTTCGGGCGGCTGCTGCCGTTCGCCCGCGCCGACCACTCCTCGGGCACGCTCGTGGAGAAGGTCGTCTCCGGCGAGTACGACGCGTCGTTCAACCTCAGCGGCGGTGTCGCCGTCCCCGCGGCCGACAACAGCGGCGGGCTCCTCGGCTGGGCGTACTGCGAGGAGGGAACGGTCGTCGTGCCGCGCGCCGCGTCCGTGGTGAAGAGCGCCCCGCACCCGGCCGCCGCCCGCCTCTTCCTCGACTTCCTGCTCTCCGCCGACGGCCAGCGCGCGGTCGCCGACGGCGGACTGACCGCGTACCGCGACGGGGTGGACCCCGACGGCCAGGACACCCTCCGGGACATCAAGCGCAAGCTCGGCGCGGACCGGGTGCACCTGTACCGCTATACGCGCGTGCCCGCGAAGACGCAGGAGACGTACGTGGCCCGCTGGGAGAAGGCCATGGGCTGACCCCGCCCGTACCTCTCCAACTCCCCTTCCCCATCGGCCTGTTCGTACGGAGTCGCCATGGCCATCCGGACATCCCCGGCACCCGCACCACCGCGCGGACTGCGCGCGGGCGAGCTCGGCACACCTCACTACCGGCGCCTGTTCGGTGCCGGGCGCGAGGTCACCATCCACTGGGTGACGTTCCTCGTCACCGCCGTACTGGTACTCGCGCCCGTCGTCCCGATCCTCTTCCAGTCGATCCGCAACCAGCCGCTGTACGAGGCGGGCGGCGCCTTCACGCTCTCGAACTACGTGCACCTCTTCACGGAGGCCGGGTTCGGTTCGATCATCCTCAACACGCTCGAATTCGCCGTGCTGACCACGGTGTTCGCGCTCGCCATCGCCGTCCCCATGGCGATCCTCCTCGAACGGACGAAGTTCCCCGCCGCCCGCGTCATCGGCCAGGTGCTGCGCTGGCCGATCTACATCTCGCCGCTCGTCCTCGCGTTCGGCTGGATCGTCGTCTACGGACCGGCCGGCTTTCTGACGACCACCCTGCGCGAGGGCCTCGGCTGGGTGCCGTGGGACCTGTACACGCTGCCGGGGATGGCGTTCGTGGAGGCGGTCGCGCAGGTGCCGGTGGCGTACCTGTTCTGCGCCAATGCCCTTGCTGCGTCGGACACTTCACTGGAGAACGCCGCGCGCACCGTCGGCGCGGGACCGGTCCGCATCCTGCGGTCCGTGGTCGTCCCGATGCTGCGCCCGCCGATGCTCTACGCGGGCCTGCTGATCTTCGGCACGGCGGTCGAGACCCTGTCCATCCCGCTGATCCTCGGCGAGCCCGCGGAGATCACCCTGTTCTCCAGCTTCCTGTACGAGCAGGGCATCGACTCGGTCAGCCCGGACTACGGACTGCTCGGCGCGGCCTCCACGTTCATGCTCGTGACGACGATCGGCCTCGTCGTCTTCCAGGCCCGGCTGCTCAAGCACGCCCAGCGGTTCGTGTCCGTGCGCGGCAAGGCCACCCGCTCGAACCTCCTGGACATCGGCCGCTGGAAGTGGGCGGGCTTCGCGTTCGTCGGGATCTACGTCGTGTTCGGCGCGCTGCTGCCGATGATCGCGCTGGTCCTGCGGGCGTTCACGACGCTGCTCACCCCGCTCGTGAACCCGCTGAAGCTGCTCACGCTCGACAACTTCGAGCTGATCTTCGCGTACGGTCCGTACACCGAGTCCATCACCAACAGCATCACCGTGGCCTTCATCGGCGCGGTCGCGGTGACCGTGTTCGGCACCGTGGTGGTGCTGGTGGCACGCCGGTCCTCCTTCCGCTTCGCCCGCGCCCTGGAGATCGCCGCCCAGTCCCCGCACGCGGTGCCCGGCCTCATCATCGGCATCGGCTTCTTCTGGGCGTTCGCCTGGATGCCGGGTGGGGACGCGGTGCGCGGCACGATCTTCGCGCTGATCATCGCGTTCGGTCTGCGGGCGCTGCCGTCGGCGTACGGGGCGATCTCCCCGGCGACGATGCAGCTGGGCTCGGAGCTCGACAACGCCGCCCGGGTCGCGGGCGCCGACTGGTGGCGCACGGTCTCCCGGATCCTGCTGCGGCTCCTTGTCCCGGCGATGCTCGCCTCGTTCCTGCTCATCTGGACCCAGATGATCCGCGAGTACGCGCCCGCGATGTTCCTCGCCGGGGCCGAGTCGCAGGTCATCGGCACCACCGCCATCGACCTGTGGACGCAGGGGGAGACCGGCTCGGTCGCCGCGCTCGCCACCCTGCAGATCGCCGTCACCGCCGTCGTCGCCGGCCTGGCCGGAATCCTCCTGAAGGGGAAGAGCAATGCCTGAACTGGTCGTCGAGAACCTCAAGAAGTCCTTCGCGGGCAACGCCGTCCTGGAGGACATCAACTTCACCGTCGCGGACGGCGAGTTCTTCACCCTGCTCGGCCCGTCGGGCTGCGGGAAGTCGACAACCCTGTCCTGTGTGGCGGGACTTGAGCACCCGGACGCCGGGACGATACGCGTGGGCGATCGCACCTTCTTCGACGGGGACGCGGCCGGGGCGGTGCCGCCCGAGGGCCGCAACCTCGGCCTGGTCTTCCAGTCGTACGCGCTGTGGCCGCACATGACGATCGCCGACAACCTGGCCCTGCCGCTGAAGCTGCGCAAGGTGTCCAAGGAGGAGCGGCGCCGCCTCATCGACGAGGCGCTCGACAAGGTCGACATGCTGCACCTGCGGGACCGCTACCCGCATCAGCTCTCCGGCGGCCAGCAGCAGCGCGTCGCGCTCGCCCGCGGCATCGTCTACGCGCCCGGTGTGCTGCTGCTCGACGAGCCGCTGTCCAACCTCGACGCGAAGATGCGCGACCAGGCCCGCGTCTGGCTCAAGTCGCTGCAGCGCGAGGTCGGCATCACCACGGTGTACGTCACCCACGACCAGGTCGAGGCGATGTCCCTGTCCGACCGCATCGCCGTCTTCATGCACGGCGAGCTGCAGCAGATCGGCACGCCGACCGAGATCTACGAGACACCCGCCACGCCGGAGGTCGCCGGTTTCATCGGCCGCTGCAATCTGCTGGAGGGCCGGATCGACGAGGCTCCGGGCGAGGCCGGCACGGTGAGCGTCGAACTCGGCACCACCGGGCGGCACTTGAAGGCCAAGCGGCCGGAGGGACTACGGGCGGGACAGAAAGCCACCATCGGCCTGCGCTCCGAACGCATCACCCTCGCCCGGCGCGCGGACGCCGACGCCGCGACCGCCGGCCTCAACGTCCTCCCCGCGACGATCAAGCAGTGCTCGTACACGGGCGCCCGCTTCGAGTACGAGCTGTCGGTCGACGGCCTCGACCTGCACGCCGAGAGCCCGCTCCGGCACGAGGGCGACACCGTCAATCTGCTGATCCGGCCCGAGGACTGCCTGCTGTACCCGTCCCCGGAGGCGGCATGACCACGCCTCGCCCCCTGATCGCGCTGATCCACGCGGTGCCGACCGGCGCCCGGATCGCGCAGCGGGCGTTCGCCCGCGAGTTCCCTCGGGCCCGCCTGTGGAACCTGCTCGACGACCGCCTCCTGGACGACGCCCTCGCGGTCGGCGGCCTCGACGCGGCACTGCGCCGCCGGATGCTCCGCCTCATCGAGCACGCGGTCGAGGGCGGCGCCGACGGCGTGCTCCTGACCTGCTCCTCGTACGGTGACGTCGTCGACGAGGCGCGGGCGCTGTGGGACGTCCCGCTGCTCAAGTCCGACGAGTCGATGTTCCGGGCGGCGCTGACGGGCCCGTACGAGCGCCTCGCGGTGCTCGCCTCCACGCCGCCCGCCGTACCCGCGGCCGTCGGCCAGCTCGACGCGCTGACCGGCGACCTGCGCGCCGACCGCCCGGTGCGCATCACGACCGCGCTCAGCGAGAAGGCGGCAGCGGCCGGCTCGCCGGAGCAGACCGCGCGCCACCTCGCCGAGGCACTGCGGGCCGCGGCGCCCGACGACGGCGTGCAGGCCGTGCTCCTCGCCCAGTACTCGCTCGCCGCTGCGGGCCCGGCCCTCGCCGAACTCCTGGGCGTGCCCGTCCTGGACGGGGCGGGGGCCGCCGCCCGCGCGCTGCGCGCCCGCTTCGCCCCGACCCCGACCCCTCACACGTAAGGAACCACCTGCATGAGCCCCGTGAACAAGACCTATCGCCTCGGTGTCCTCGAAGGCGACGGCATCGGGCCCGAGATCGTCCCCGCGTCCGTCGAGATCGCCGGCGCCGCCGCCGGGGCGGCGGGCGTGAGCGTCGACTGGGTGGGGCTGCCGCTGGGCGCCTCCGCCATCGGGACGCACGGCACCCCGGTCCCGGACGAGACCAAGAAGTCACTCGCCGAGCTGGACGGCTGGTTCCTCGGCCCGCACGACTCGGTGTCCTACCCCGAACCCCACAAGTCCGAGCTCAACCCCTCGGGAACGCTGCGCAAGCACTTTCGGCTGTTCGCCAACATCCGCCCCGCCAAGTCCTTCCCGGGCGCCGAGGCGGTCTGCGACGACGCCGACCTCGTCATCGTCCGCGAGAACACCGAGGGCTTCTACGCCGACCGCAACACCTTCGCCGGGACGGGCGAGTTCATGCCCACCCCCGACACCGCGATCATGCTGGGCATCATCACCCGCGAGGCCACCGAGCGCGTCGCCCGCGTCGCCTTCGACCTGGCCCGCTCCCGCCGCAAGAAGCTGACGATCGTGCACAAGGCGAACGTCCTGAAGCTGACGACGGGCCTGTTCAAGTCGGTCTGTCTGGACGTGGCGAAGGAGTACCCGGACGTCGCCGTCGACGACTTCCACATCGACGCCATGACCGTCCATCTGGTGCGCCGCGCCCAGGACTTCGACGTCATCGTCACGGAGAACATGTTCGGCGACATCCTCTCCGACCTCGCGGGGGAGATCTCCGGCTCGCTCGGCACGGCGCCCTCCATCAACGCCTCCGCCGACCGCGCGATGGCCCAGGCCTCGCACGGTTCCGCACCCGACATCGCGGGCCAGGACCTCGCCAACCCGGTCGCGATGATCCTGTCCGGCGCGATGCTCTTCGAGTGGCTGGCCGCGCGCCACGAGGACCCGGCGCTCGCGCAGGCAGCGAAGATCATCGAGGCGGGCGTCGCCCAGGCCATCGCCGCCGGTACCTCCACCCGCGACCTCGGCGGATCCGCCTCCACCTCCGGATTCACCGAGGCCGTCGTCCGCGCCATCGCCGGAGGCGCCGGACGGGACTGACGACCGCACCCGCGGACGGGTCCGCCGGCCCACGCCCGGCGCGCCCGTCCGCTAACGTGCGCTCGATGACCACCTCATCGACGCATGCCATCGGCCCCGACTTCGACACCCCCGTCGAGAAGCGGTACTTCGAGGACTACGTCCCCGGATCGACGTACACGTACGGCAGCATCACCGTCACGGAGGAGGCCATCCTCCGCTTCGCCGGGGAGTTCGACCCGCAGGACATCCACACCGACCCCGAGGCTGCCGTCACGGGGCCCTTCGGCGGGCTCATCGCCAGCGGCTGGCACACCGCGTCGGTGATGATGCGCCTGTACGCCGACCACTACGTCAGCAAGGTCGCGAGCCTGGCCTCGCCCGGCATCGACGAACTGCGCTGGACGCGCCCGGTCCGTCCCGGCGACAGCCTCTCGATCCGCACCACGGTCCGCTCGGCCCGCCCCTCGCGCAGCAAGCCCGACCGGGGCCTCGTCCACACCGACGTCGAGGTCCTCGACCAGCACGGCGAGACCGTCCTGACCCTGACCGCGATGAATCTGCTGCTCCGCCGCGACCAGCGGTGATCCGGTGTCGGCGGCCGAGGCCCTGTGGCGATCACCGTCGATCGCCTGATAGGCAAGGATGGTGACGTTACGTCAGGGAAAGACGCGAACGGTCGGGGCGGCGGTGGCCGTCACCGCACTCGCCTTGCTGGCGACGGCGTGCGGGGACAGCGGGTCGGACGCATCGGGCGGAGCGGGCGGCGGCCAGGACAGCCAAGTCACCGTCGCCGCCCTGCCGTTGACCGACTCCGCCGCGCTGTACATCGCCCGCGACCGCGGACTGTTCAAGAAGGAAGGGCTCGATGTCCGCATCCAGCCCGTGCAGCAGAGCATCCAGGCGCTGCCCGCCCTGTCCAAGGGGCAGGTCGACGTGATCGCGAGCGCGAACTACGTGACCTTCCTGCAGGCCCAGGAGAAGGGCACGCTCGATGTCCGCATCCTCGCGGAGGGGGTGCGGACGGCGCCGCACATGATGGACGTCCTGGTGCCCAAGGACTCCCCTATCAAGAGCGCGGACGACCTCAAGGGCAAGAAGGTCGCCGTCAACATCCTCAACAACATCCAGACGCTGACGCTCGACGCGATCCTGGAGAAGCGGGGCGCCGGCGGGCCCGCGTACCGGCAGATCGCGTTCCCGCAGATGGGGGCCGCCCTGGAGAAGGGGCAGGTCGACGCGGTGCATGTCGTCGAGCCCTTCGACGGCGCGATTCAGCACGACTTGAAGGCCAAGGTCCTCCTCGACGGCGCCGCGAGCCCCGTCGAGTCACTGCCCATCAGCGGGTACGTCACCACCGCCACGTACGCGAAGAAGAACCCCGACACCGCCGCCAAGTTCAAGCGTGCCATCGAGGCCGCGTCGAGGATCGCCGACGAGGATCCGGCCGTCGTCCGCAAGGTGGTGCCCACGTACAGCAAGGTCAAGTCGGCGCAGGCCGCGTCGATGGGGCTGCCCGCGTACCCGACGAGGACCGACGTGGAACAGCTGCGGCGGCTCACCGAACTCATGCACAAGCAGGGGCTCTTGAAGAAGACCGTCGACCCGTCGACACTCGTCGTCAAGTGACCGGGCGCGGCCGCCGGGACGCCGGGCTCGGCCTCCTCGGCGTGCTGCTGGCCTTCGGTGCCTGCGAGGCGGTGTCCCGCGCGGGGATCGTGCGGGACACCTATCTGCCGCCGGCGTCCGAGGTCCTGACCCGTGCCGTCGAGCTCGCGGGCGACTCCGGGTTCCTCGACGGGGTCGGTGCCACGCTGCGCGCCTGGGTGCTCGGGCTCGCGCTCGCCTGCGCGATCGCCGTACCGGCCGGCCTGCTGCTCGGGAGCGTGCCCGTGGTCGACGCCGCGGTCCGCGCGATCGTGGAGTTCCTGCGGCCGCTGCCCTCGGTGGCGCTGATCCCGCTGGTGTCACTACTGCTGGGCTCCGGCACCGGGACGGAGGTCGCGCTCGTCACGTACGCCTCGGTGTGGCCGATCCTGTTCAACACGATGTACGGCCTCGGGGAGAGCGAGCCGCTGGCCAAGGACACACTGCGCGCCTTCGGCTTCGGGTGGGCCGCGGTGCTGCTGCGCGTCGAACTGGTCGGCGCGGCGCCGTTCATCGCCGCGGGCATCCGCATCTCGGCGGCCGTCGCGCTCGTCGTGGCCGTCGCCACGGAGCTCCTGTCGGGGTTCGGTGAGGGCCTCGGCATCTTCATCGCCCAGGCCCAGCAGGCCACGGACGGCAACCGGGACGTGCTCGCGGGCGTGGTGTGGGCGGGCGCCCTCGGCCTGCTGATCAACGGCGTACTGGTGTGGGGCGAACGGCGGTTGTTCCCGTGGACGCCCGAGCGGCGGGCGGTGCGGGCGTGACGCGGACGATTCAGGCGCCACCACGCCTTCCGCGCAAGCAGGTTGTGCGCCGCCGGTCCGGCGCCCTGCTCCGCTGGCCCGTCCTGGCCCTCGCCGTCGCGCTCTGGGAGGTGGCGGCCCGCGCGCACAGCAGCGTCTTCTTCCCGCCTCCGTCACGCATCGCGCGCCATGCCTACGAGTTGTGGTTCTCGGGGCCGGTCTCCCATGTGTTCCTCACCGACGCCGCGTTCGACACCATCGGCCCGAGTCTCGGCCGGATGGCCGCCGGATTTCTGCTCGCGGCATTCGCCGGGATCGTGCTCGGGGTGGCGATCGGCCGCTCCCGCCGTGTGTACGCGCTGTGCGATCCGGTGCTGCAGTTCGCGCGGGCCGTCCCGCCGCCCGCTCTGGTCCCGGTCTTCGTCGTGGTGCTCGACTTCGGCACGCCGATGCAGATCACGTCGATCGTGTTCAGCGCCGTGTGGCCGGTGCTCGTGAACACGGCGGAGGGCGCCCGCAACACGGATCCGCTGCGCCTCGAGGTCGCCGCCGCGCTGCGGCTCACCACTGCCGAGCGGCTCTGGTTCGTGATCGTGCCGTCCGCGCTGCCCCGCATCTTCGCCGGACTGCGACTCAGCCTGTCGCTCGCCCTGATCCTCATGGTCTTCTCGGAGCTGCTGCCGGGCACCGAGAACGGGATCGGCTTCGTCCTCACCGACGCCCAGTCGCGCTCCGACCTGCTCACCGTATGGGCTGCGCTGGCCCTGCTCGGCGTCCTCGGCTACCTGCTCAACACCGGCCTGCTGGCCATCGAGAAACGTGTCCTCGGCACGGGGAGGACGGCATGACGCCACACCACGGCGAGGAGGAAGGCCCGCACCTGCTGCGCCTGACCGCCGTCAGCCAGTCGTACGGTTCCCATCGCGTCCTGCACGATGTGTCGTTGACCGTGCCGAGCGGCCAACTCCTGTGTGTCGTCGGCCCGTCGGGGTGCGGCAAGTCGACCCTGCTGCGCACGATCGCGGGGCTGCTCCCCGTACAGGAGGGCACGATCACGCTCGACGGGGCGCCGGTCACCGGGGTGCCCGACCGCCTCGCGATCGTGTTCCAGGACTACGGCCGCTCCCTGCTGCCGTGGCTCACGGTCCGCGACAACGTGGCGCTGCCGCTGCGCCGCCAGGGCCTGGGCCGCGCGGAACGGCGGGCCGCGGCCGACCGCATGCTGGCCCGCGTCGGCCTCGAAGCCTCGGCCCGCCGGCACCCCTGGCAGCTCTCCGGTGGCATGCAGCAACGGGTCGCCATCGCCCGCGCGCTGGTGGTCCGCCCCTCGCTCCTCCTCATGGACGAGCCCTTCGGCTCCCTCGACGCACAGACCCGCGAGGACCTGGAGGACCTCCTCCTCGACGTCCACCGCAGCGACGGCACCACGATCGTGTTCGTCACCCACGACATCGACGAGAGCGTCTACGTCGGCGACCGCGTGGTCGCCCTCTCCCCCGCCCCCGACTCGGGCATCGCCCTCGACCTGCGGGTCCGACTCCCCGTGGAACGCGACCAGATCGCGACACGGGGGCTGCCGGAGTTCGTGAAGCTGCGGGCGGAGGTGGGGCGGACGGTCAGGTCGCCGGGCCCGCCTCCTCGAGCGTCTCCCCCATGAGGCGGCGGGCGTACGCGGCGTCGAGGCCAGCCGGGCGGAAGAGGATCCGGTACATGAGGGGTGCGACGACGCCGTCGATGACCGCCTCGACGTCGGGCGTCCGCTCCCCGCGCGCCTTCGCACGCGCGAGGACGACGTCGATCTGTTCGGCGGCGTAGGCGGAGCACTGGCCCGCGTTGCTGCCGTCCGGGTCGCCGAGCAGGGCGTCGCGGACGTAGGCACGCCCCGCGGGTGAGGCCATCTCGTCGAGGAACTGCTCGGCCCAGGCCGTCAGGTCCTCGGACAGGCTGCCGTGGTCCTCCGGCTCCGTTTCGGGCCGCAGCCGCTCGACCGCCACGTCGGACAGGAGCGCCTGGAGATCTCCCCACCGCCGGTAGATCGTCGACGGTGTCACGCCCGCACGCTGGGCGACCAGCGGCACCGTCACCGCGTCCCTGCCCACCTCGGCGGCGAGTGCGCGGACGGCCTCGTGCACGGCCGCCTGGACCCGGGCGCTGCGCCCACCGGGGCGTGCCATCTGCCTGCTCATGGGACCCATGCTAAAGCGAAATCGTTGCGTCTACGGATTCGCGGCTTCCTCGTGCCGTGGGGGCGAGCGCGCGGGCGGGCCGGGTCCGCTCGTAGGCGTGTCCGACCCGCAGGAGGGTGTGCTCGCCGAGGGGGCGGCCGAGCAGCTGCATGCCGATGGGCAGCCCGGCCGTGTCGTGGCCGACCGGTACGGACAGGGAGGGGATTCCGGTGATGTTGGCGGGGGACGACAGACGTACGTAGGCGTCGGACACCGCCTCCACGGTGCCGTCGGCCCAGGCGATCGTCTCCTGGGAGGCCTCGACGGCGGTCGCCGGGACGGCAGGGGCGGCGACCACGTCGACATGCCGGAGCGCACAGGCCCACTCCTCCCGCATCAGCGTCCGCGAGCGCTGGGCGCGCAGGTAGTCCCCGGCACCCATCGCCTCGCCCGCTTCGAGCAGGGTGCGGACGTCGGCCTGGTAGAGCTCGGGGACCGTGCGCAGGGTGCTCTCGTGGTACGCGGTGGCCTCGGGGACCATCAGCCCCCACTGCGTGGCCTGCACGTAGCGTGTCATCGGGATATCGACCTCGACGAGCCGGGCACCGAGGTCCGCCAACTGGCCGATGGCATGCCGGACTTCGGCCTCCACTTCGGGGTGGACGTGGTCGAAGTAGTAGGTCCGCGGCACCCCGACACGCAGCCCCTCGAGACGCGCGTCCGCGCCGGGCCGGTAGTGCGCGGACGGGACATCGAGCGAGGCCGGGTCGTGCGCGTCGTGGCCGACCAGAGCATTCAGCACCAGCGCGGCGTCCTCGACGGTGCGGGCGATCGGGCCGACGTGGTCTAGCGACCAGGACATCGAGGTGACACCCCGGCGGGGCACGAGACCGTAGGTCGGCTTCAGGCCGACGACACCGTTGAGCGCGGCGGGCACGCGGATCGAGCCGCCCGTGTCGGTGCCCAGCGCGAAGGTCGCCATGCCCGCGGCGACGGCGACGGCGGATCCGCCGCTGGAGCCGCCGGCGATCCGGTCGGCGTCCCAGGCGTTGCGGGTCTGCGGCGTGGTCAGGCCGTAGGCGAACTCGTGGGTGTGCATCTTGCCCAGCAGTACGGCACCCGCCTCCGCCAGGCGGGCGGCGACCGTGCTGTCGGCCTCGGCGCGATGACCGGACCGCACCCGGGAGCTGGCCGTCGTCGGCAGGCCCGCGACGTCGATCATGTCCTTGAGCCCCATGGGGATGCCGTGCAGCGGGCCGCGACGGCGCCCGGCCGCGATCTCGCGTTCGGCCGCATGTGCCGCGTCACGGGCATGTTCGGCGGTGACGGTGACGTAGGCCCCGAGCCCGGGCTCCACCTGTGCGATGCGGGTCAGTACGGATTCCACCAACTCGACGGGCGACAACCGCCGTTGCCCGATCGCGTCCGCGGCCTCGCTCAGGGTCATCTCAAACGGCTGCAACGGACTTCTCCTGTTCCGGCGTCTGCGGCTGTTCCGCGCGGTAGGTGAGCGCGGGCGGGGTGTCGCCGAAGTCCAGCTCCCGCAGGACCGTGACGACGGAACGGATGTGCTCGACGGTGGCGGCGACGACCCCGACATGACGCTCGGGTTCGGACATGGGCGGTTCCCCCTTGCACTCCAAACGCAAAACCTTTGCGTTAGTGGACCGTAGCGCCTATGGTCCACTAACGCAAACAGATTGCTTTTAGCGTTCGGTGTCGACTCGAAGGACGGACCCTCATGACCACGACCCCCTCCTGGACCGTCGGTGACCTCACCGTCCACCGCATCGACGAGACGCCCCTGCCGCCCGCCACGGGACCGTGGCTGCTGCCCGGTGCCACCCGTGGCCTCGTCGCCGAACAGGACTGGTTGCACCCGCACTTCGCGGACGCTGACGGCACCCTCCGCCTCGACAGCCACAGCTTCGCCTTCACCGTCGGCGGCCTGCGCGTCCTCGTCGACACCGGTATCGGCAACGGCAAGGAGCGGGCCAACCCCGCCTGGCACGACCTGAGCACCGACTACCTGCGCACTCTCACCGCCGCCGGATTCCCACCGGACTCGGTCGACCTGGTGGTCCTCACCCACTTGCACGCCGACCACGTCGGCTGGAACACACGGAAGGCGGACGGCGCCTGGGTACCCACGTTCCCGCGCGCCCGTTACCTGGTCTCCCGCACGGAGCGCGAGTTCTGGGCCTCGTACGACATGGACCAGGCGCGCGAGCAGATGTTCCGGGACTCCGTGGTCCCGGTGGAGGAGGCGGGGCTGCTCGACCTCGTCGACGTCCCCGCCGAGGGTGTCACCGTCGCCCCCGGCCTGCGGCTGCTGCCCACGCCGGGGCACACCCCGGGCCACGTGGCCGTCGAACTCGCCGGACACGGTGCCACGGCGCTCATCACGGGCGACAGCGTCCACCACCCCGTACAGCTCGCCCACCCCGCCATCGGCGCCTGCGTGGACATCGACCCGCAGGCGTCCGAGCGCACACGCCGGGCACTGCTCGGTTCACTCGCGGGCACGGACACACTCGTCCTGGGCACCCACTTCGCCCCGCCCACGGCGGGCCGCGTCGTCCCCCACGACGGCGCCTACCGCCTCTCCCCCCTCCCGGCCGATCCGGACGGGCACACCCAACAGCCCTCACCCACTTCCCCTGACGGCCCCTCAAAGGGTCGAATGAGAAATTGATCTCGAACGAGGAACCGACCCGGTGGAGGCAGACTCATGACGGACACGCGCAATCGGCTGCGGGAGATCCTGCGGGAGCGGTCGGCGGTGCTCGCGCCAGGTGTGTACGACGGGTTGTCGGCGTCGCTGACGGCGGGCGCCGGATTCCGTGCGGCCTATATGTCGGGCGCGGCCGTGGCCGCCGCGAACGGGCTGCCGGACATCGGGCTCGCCACGCAGACGGAGATGGTGCGGCAGGCCGGGCTGCTCGCCGGGGTGTTGGACGTCCCGCTGATCGCCGACGCGGACACCGGGTTCGGCGACATCACGCACACGTACCGGACCGTCCAGCTGTACGAGCAGGCCGGGGTGGCCGCGATCCAGCTGGAGGACCAGGAGTTCCCCAAGCGCTGCGGGCACCTCGACGCCAAGCGCGTGGTGGACGCCGGGGAATTCGCCGCGAAGATCGAGGCGGCGGCCGAGGCGCGCCGCGATCCGGACACCGTGCTCATCGCCCGCACCGACTGCCGCGCCACGCACGGCTTCGACGAGGCCGTGCGCCGGGTCAACCGGTACGTCGAGGCGGGCGCGGACCTGGTGTTCGTCGAGGCGCCGCAGACGGTGGAGGAGGTGCGGCGGGTGCCGTCCGAGGTCGCCGCGCCCGCGCTCTTCAACCTCGTCCCCGGCGGCAAGACACCGGAAGCGGACCTCGACGTGCTGCGCGAGGCCGGATACGCGCTGGTCATCATGCCGCTCCTCAACGTCGGCAGTGCCGCGGCCGCGATGCGCGACGCCCTGGCCCGCGCGGCCACCGGCGACCTCGACACCGCCGGGCAGCTGCCGGTGCGCGGCTTGTTCGACTCCGTCGGCCTCGGCTTCTGGGAGGACCTGCGGGGCCGGTACGACAAGGAGGCCGGGCCCCGCGACTGACCGGGGGCCCGGTTCAGCCCACCGGGCGGGCGGCCGCGGCTGCAGGGTGGCGGCGCCGGTGGCCGACACATCGCAGCCGAACGGGGCGGGCAGTAAGGCCTGACCTGCCGGGGGCGCCGCGCCGGTCACCACCAGGCGCGGCGCGCCCGCAGGCTTCCGGTGTCCACGCAGCCGGCGCCGTTGACGACCTCCTCGGTGTCCAGGCTCCAGCCGACGACACCGTTGCCCTTGCGGCCGAGTTCGATGAGGCGCTGGGACGTGTTCCGGGTGCCTTCCTGCACCTGGCACTCCAGGACCGACGTCCACGCCCTCCCATCGAGGGCCGAGCCGAAGGCGAGCAGCGGCAGCACGACCACGGTCAGCAGCAGGGAGAGTCCCTGTTCCCACCGGTGCCCGCTGACCACCCCCAGCCGCAGCGCGTACGCCACGGCCCCGGTGCCGAGCCCCCACCAGGGGCCGTAGAAGCAGGCGGCGATGATCCCGACGGCGACCGGATTGACGAGGGTGAGCGCCACCCGCCGTGCCGCCCGCGCCACCCCGCTCCCCTTCGGCACGGAGCCGCGCGCGGCGAACAGGGCGAACACGACGCGGGACACCACGACGCCGAACACCGAGCCGAGGGCGGGTTCGGTGAGCAGCATGCCGATGAGCACGTCCGGCCAGTTGCCCAGCTCCATCCCGACGAACACGTCCCGGGCGGGCTCCCCTCCGCCCACCGTGTAGGCCACCTTCACGGTGGGGATCGCGAGGGCGAGCGCCATCAGGAGCGTGTGCCCGGGTCCGCCCTTGCGGTCGAGCGACTGCTCCTGCGGTGTGGGCGGGGGTGCGTCGTGTACGGCTGTGCCAGGCATGCGGGCCATGAAACAGGGCGTGATCTGCCGCTACGGCGCCGACACGGCGGGCGGGGCGGCAGGGTCACCGGCTGGCGGAACCCGGACGCCTCACCAGACCGGCCGCAACGGCGGAATCGTGTCGCCCGCCAACGTGCGGACGATGGCGGCGAGTTCCGCGCGCGGCATCTCCCGCCCGGCTTCGCGGAGCCGGGCGGCCAGGTGCCCCTCCAGGTCATGGAGGATGCGTCCGGCCACGGCGAGGTGCTCCGTGGCCTTGTCGGTCAGCACGACGAGCTTGCGGCGGCCGCCCGCGGGGTGCGGCCGCCGTTCGACGTATCCCCGCTTCTCCAGGTCGTCGATGATCTGGCCGGCGGCCTGTTTGGTGACGCCGAGGCCCTCGGCGAGCTCGCTGCTGGTCGCGCCGGAGTTCTTCAGCATCTGGAAGACCAGGCCGTGCACGGGGCGGAGGTCGGCGTATCCGGCGGCGTCCACGCGGCTCACGAACTCGGTGAGGACCAACTGGAACGCCATCCCGAGCAGGAAGGTCAGTTCGGTGCGCTCGAGGGGGTCACTGGTCGCCATGCCCTCATCTTGACACACCTGAATAAAGTGGCTTTACTCGCGACGAGTAAAGCCACTTTACACAGGAGGAGTCATGAGCGTGATCAGTGAAAGTGCACAGCGAACGACCAAGAGCCCGGCCGGCACGACGTTCGGTCTCGCGGCCCCCAGCCAGGGCAGCACCGAAGTCAGCACGTGGCGGGTGGAGTTGAACGCCGAGTCCGGCACGCCGGTGCACATCATCGACCGTGAGCAGGTCTGGATGCCGCTGGGCGGCGAGTTCGAGGTGGACGTCGAGGGCGAGGTCGAGCGGGCCACGGCCGGGCAGGTGGTCGTCCTGCCCGCCGGGGTCGTACGGCAGGTGAGGGCGGTGGGCGGGCCCGCCCAGGCGCTGGTCGCCATGGCGGTCGGCGGCAGGGCGATGCTGCCCGGCAAGGAGGAGGACAGGATCCCGCTCCCGTGGGCCGAGTGACGCCCGCTACACGTCGATCACCAGGTCCTCCCGCGGCGTCGAACAGCACAGCAGGATCTTGTTGTCGGCGATCTCGCGGGGCCGAATGCCGCCCGCGTGCCGCATGTCGACCGACCCGGACAGGAGGGTCGTCTTGCAGGTGCCGCACAGGCCCTGCGCGCACGACGCGGGGAGCGTGATGCCCTCGCGGGCCGCGGCCGCCAGGACCGGGGTCTCCGCGTCGCACTCGACGGTGCGGCCGGTGCGGGCGAGCTGGACCTTGAAGCCGGTGCCGGGTTCGGCCGCCGCCGGTGCGTCGAACGTGAAGCTCTCCTCGTGGTGGTGGGTCATGTCGAAGCACTCGGACGTGAGGATCTCTCGTACCGCCCGCATGTAGCCGGCCGGGCCGCAGGTGAAGACCTCGCGTTCCGCGAAGTCGGGGGCCACCGCGTGCAGCACCTGGGCGTTCAGCTGCTCGCCGTGGTCGTCGAGGAGATGGCGGATCCGGACGTTGGGGGACGCCGCGGCGATGAAGTCCAGTTCGCGGCGGAAGATGATGTCGTCGAAGGTACGGGCGCTGTGGACGAAGACGACGTCGACGGGATGGGCCAGGTCGTACAGCGTGCGGGTCATCGACATCAGCGGGGTGACACCGCTGCCCGCCGAGAGGAACAGGTATTTCGGGGCGGGGTGCCGCCTGATGGTGAACCGGCCGAGGGGGCCGCGCGCCCACACTGTGCCGCCCGGTGCCAGGTGGTCGTGCAGCCAGTTCGACACATGGCCGCCGGGGACGCGTTTCACCGTGATGGTGGCGAGGTCGGGGCGGGTGGGCGCCGAGGAGAGGGTGTAGCAGCGCTCGACGGGCTCGCCGTCGATGTCCAGGCAGAGCGTGAGGAACTGGCCGGGGTCGTGCCGGAAGAGCCGCGGCTCGGTGGGCGCGAGGACGAAGGTGCGCACGTCCGCCGTCACGTCGTGCACCTGCCGGCACACCAGCAGGCCGTCGGCCCAGGCGGGCGGGGATCCCGCCGCCGTCGGCGTCGCCGTCGTCATGGCCCCTCCATGTGCGCCTTGAGCCGGGTGATGTACCAGGTGACGAAGTCCTCGACCTGGGATTCGGTCGGACTGTAGGGACCTGGTGCGTAAGCGGGGCTGCTCACGCCGAGTTGGGCCCGGGAGACGAAGACCGCGTCCTGTTCGTTGGTGGCCACCCAGACACCGGTCAGCGTGTCGAGGTCGTAGTCGACGCCCTCCTCGGCGTCCGCGTGCACGAGCCATGTGGTGCGGACGAGGGTGCGGTCGGCGGCGAGCGGGACGACGGAGAACAGCACCGCGTGGTCCGCCGAGAAGTGGAACCAGGCGTTGGGCTGCAGATGGAGGCCCAGGTGGCCGAGGCGCGCGGTGGGGAAGTCGGCGAGCAGCCGGCGCACGGCGGCCTTGCCGTCGGGGGTGAAGGACTCCCCCGCGAGGTCGAGCGGTTCGCGCTGGATGCGGAAGCCGGTGGGGCGCTCGACCAGGTCCTCGATGGTGGCGTGGGGCAGGCCGAGGGACTCGTACGTGGCGCGGGCTTCGGCGTCGGCCTTCTGGAAGCGCTCGAAGGTGGCCCGCATGCCGGGCGGCACCTCGTCCTCGGTGAAGTTGTAGAGCGGGAAGTAGCAGCGCTGGAGCTCGGGGTGGCCCGCGCAGTGGTAGCACTCGCGGTTGTTCTCCATGGTGAGCTTCCAGTTGCCGTGCTCGACGAGGTCGATCTGCTGGGCCACTTTGGCGCGGGCCAGGTTGTGCGGCGCGAGGTAGGGCTCGACGAGGGCCGCGAACTCGTCGAAGTCGGCGGGCGGTTCAGCCGCGAGGGACAGGAAGACGAGGCCCGCGACCGTGCGCAGATGGACGGGACGCAGGCCGAAGCAGGAGCGGTCGAAGTCGGCCGCCTGCGATTCGGCGTGCAGCAACTGCCCGTCGACGCCGTACGTCCAGTGGTGGTAGCCGCAGACGATGTTGCCGACGGAGCCGCGCTCGTCGTTGAGGATGCGGGTGCCCCGGTGGCGGCACACGTTGTGGAACGCCCGCACCTCCTCGTCGTCGTCACGCACGACGATGACGGAGTAGGGGCCGACCGTGAGCGTGATGTAGTCACCGGGTTCGGGGAGTTCGGCCTCGGCGGCGGCGAAGATCCAGCTGCGGGCGAAGACGGCGTCGACGTCGAGGCGGAAGAACGCGTCGCTGACGTAGAAGGGTGCTTCGAGGCTGTGGCCCGCTGCGCGGCGGGCGACGAGGTCGGCGGGTGCGGTGCCGGAGGAGGCGTGAACGGTCATGATTTTCGCTCCGGGGACTCGTCAGACGGGCAGGCACAGGCGCAGCGCGTCGTACACGGCGGCGTGGATGTTGCGGCTGGTGACGGCGTCGCCGATGCGGAACAGCTGATAGCGGCCCGTCTCGTTGCGGACGACGGTCTGTGGCTCGCGGGCGAGGAGGGCCCGGTGGTCGACCTCGCCGAGGTTGCGGGAGGCGGGCAGCAGGTCGGTGTACAGCTCGTCGTTGGGCAGGGTGCCGTGCTCGACGACGACGTGGTCGACGACGCGTTCGGTCTCGGTGCCGGTGTACTCGCTGAACAGGGTCGCCACGAGTCGGCCGTCGCCGCCCCGGCGCACGGAGCGCAGCCGCCGGGTCAGCGTGACGGTGACGTCGTGCTCGGTGAACGCCCGGAGGTACGCGGGTGAGTTCATGCTGCCGACGTCGGGGGCGAGGGTGCGTTCCGGCGTCAGGTATTCCAGGCGGGCGCCGTGCGTGGCGAGGAGTTCCGCGGCGTCCATGGCCGGGTGGCCGCCGTGGTCGTCGTAGATCAGGACCTCGCTGCCCGGGCGTGGGCGCAGGGAGCCGGACATCACGTCCCAGGTGTCCGCGACGAGTTCCTCCCCCGCGCTGAGGAAGGAACGGTTGGGGAGGCCGCCGGTGGCGACGAGGACGAGGTCGGGGTCGGGGTGTTCGGCGAGCACGTCGGCCGCTTCGGCGTAGGCACCGAGGCGCAGGTCGACGCCGAGGTGTTTGCACTCGGCGACGCGCCAGTCGACGATGCCGAGCAGGTCGTGGCGGCGGGGGTTCTGCGCGGCGAGCCGGATCTGCCCGCCCGCCTGGTCGTTCGCCTCGAACAGCACGACGTCGTGGCCGCGTTCGGCCAGGACCCGGGCGGCTTCGAGGCCTGCGGGGCCGCCGCCGACGACAACCGCCTTGCGGTGCGGCCCCGTTGTGGCCGGGACGGTGTGCGGGATCTGGAGTTCGCGGCCGGTGGCCGGGTTGTGGACGCACTTGGTGTCGCCGGAGTCGTAGATCGCGTCCAGGCAGTAACTCGCCCCGACGCAGGGGCGGATGCGGTCCTCGTCGCCGGAGCGGATCTTGGCGACGAGGTGCGGGTCGGCGATCTGCGCGCGGGTCATGCCGACGAGGTCGAGGAGGCCTTCGCGCAGGGCGTGCCGGGCGGTGGCGGGGTCGGCGATGCGGGCGGCGTGCATGACGGGGATGTCGAGGCGGCGGCGTATCTCGCCGGTGAAGTCGAGGAAGGGGCCGAGCGGGGTGCCCATCGAGGGGATGGTCCTCGACAGGGAGGCGTCGGACTCGATGGTGCCGTGGATGGCGCTGACGAAGTCGATGCCGTCGACGGTGAACTGTCCTGCTGCGGCGAGCCCTTCGGCGAAGGTGAGGCCGCCGGGGAGGTCCTCGTCCAGGGCCATGCGGATGCCGACGACGAACTCGGGGCCGACCGCCTCGCGCACCGCCCGGATCACGCGGCGGGGGAAGGCCATCCGGTGCTCCAGATCGCCGCCGTACTCGTCGTCGCGATGGTTGGTCGCCGGGGAGAGGAAGCCGTCGAGGAAGTGGCCGTAGGACTGCAACTCGATGCCGTCCAGGCCGCCTTCCTTGCAGCGAACCGCCGCGGCGGCGTAGTCGGCGACGATCCGGTCGAGGTCCCAGTCCTCGGCGGCCTTGGGGAACGCGCGATGGGCGGGCTCGCGCAGCGGGGAGGCGGCGACCACCGGCAGCCAGTCCCCCGTGTAGTTGCTGGTGCGGCGGCCGAGGTGGGTGACCTGGCACATCACGGCCGCGCCCGCCGCGTGCACGTCGTCGGCGAGCAGGCGCAGCCAGGGCACGATCTCTTCGCGGTGGAGCAGCAGGTTGCCGAAGGAGGGCGGGCTGTCCGGGGAGACGACCGCGGAGCCGCCGATCATCGTGAGGCCGACGCCGCCGCGGGCCTTCTCCAGGTGGTAGGCGCGGTAGCGGTCCTTGGGCAGTCCGTCCTCACCGAAGGCGGGCTCGTGGGACGTGCTGACCACCCGGTTGCGCAGGGTGAGGTGCTTCAGCCGGAAGGGCTGGAGCAGGGGATCCAGGTTCGTGTTCGGTGCGCGCACGACAGCTCCAAGGGAGGCAGGGAAGCTCTGTGGCCCGGATGGTGTGGCTGTGGCGGGGCACGGAAGGCCCCGGATGTGCTGCGGGAGGGCAACGGGGATGGCTGCGTGGCGGCGGCGTCGCCACGTTCCCGTTTCGCGATATGAAACACAAACGCGATGCGAGACAAATGTGCGGCGCGTCAAAGCGCGTCGTCAACCCCTACCGCTGCGTAATCAGCCGCGCCGGATGTAGCCCTTGCGCCACGAGATCTTCTCGCCGGCCGCCACCAGCTGTTCGGCGAGCCCGGAGATCGTGTGGTCGTTGATCCGGAACGTCGGTCCGGAGACCGTCACCGTGGCGATGACCTCGCCGTTCAGCGACCTGATGGGGGCGGACAGCGAGGCGAGCCCGATCTCCAGCTCCTCGCTGATGACGCCGTAGCCCAGCTCGCGCACCCCCTGCAGCTGCTCCTTCAGGAGCGCCGGGTCCGTGATGGTGTGCGGCGTGAACTCCTCCAGCGGCTGCTCGAGGATCTCGGCGGCCTCCGGCTGCGGCATGTGCGCCAAGAAGACCTTGCCCGCCGACGTGGCGTGCAGGGGCGTGCGCTTGCCGACCCAGTCGATGCTGGTGATGGCGGCGTTGCCGAGCACCTGGTCGATGCTGATGACGGCCTCGCCGTCGTAGACCGCCACGTTCACCGTCTCGCCGACGGCGGCGGCCAGCTCCTGGCAGACGGGACGACTCAGGAGCGACAGGTCGTTGCCCTTGGTCGCGCCGCCCGCGAGTTCGACGACGGTGTAGCCGATGCGGTAGCTGCCGCGCTCGCTGTCCTGCTCGACGAGGCCCCGCGACTCCAGCGTGGCGAGCAGCCGGTAGACGGTCGACTTGTGGATGTCGAGGGCGTCGGCGATCTCCGTGACGCCGGACGGGCCCTGCACGGCCAGCACTTGGAGGATCGACACCGCCCGGTCCACCGACTGCACCGACGTGTCCCGCGCGCGACCTTTGCTGCTCATACGGGGAGCCTATCCAGGAAGTGCCAGCGCACACCGGTGGCGAACGCCGCGGGGCCGGCCGTGCCGGGCTCAGCCCCGCTTGACCTGCCCCCGCCGCCACGAGATCCGCTTGGCGGCCAGCAGCAGTTGCCCGGCGAGCTCGGGGACGGTGTCCTCGCGGATCCGGAAGGCGGGGCCCGAGAGCGTCACGGCGGCGACCACGGTGTCGTCGAGGGCGTGGACCGGCGCGGCCAGGGACACCAGGCCGATCTCGTGCTCCTCGAACGAGACGGCGTAGCCCCGCTCCCGTACGGCGGCCAGATCCGCCGCGAGGTGCTCCTGGGCGGTGATGGTGTGCGGGGTGTAGCGCTCCAGGCCCTCCCCGTTCGACAGTTCCGCGGGCAGCCGTCCGTGCCGGTCGGGGGCGGGGTGGGCGAGGAAGATCTTGCCGGCGGCGGTGGCGTGCAGCGGGCAGCGCCGGCCGACCCAGTCGACGCTCGCGATCGAGGCCTCGCCGGCGACCTGTCCGACGGTGACCACGTCGCGGCCCTCGCGGACCGAGACGTTCACCGTGTCACCGGCGGCCTGCGCCAGCTCCTGGCAGACGGGGCGGCTGACGAGGAACAGGTCGGTGGTCCTGGCGACCGCCGCGGCGGCGAGTTCGGTGAGCGGGTGCCCGATGCGGTAACGGCCGCGCTCCGCCCCCTGTTCGACGAGGCCGCGCGCCTCCAGGGTGGCGAGCAAGCGGAACACGGTCGTCTTGTGGACGCCGAGCTGCCCGGCGATCTCGGTGACGCCGCACGAGCCGCGGATCGCCAGGATCTGCAGCACCGACACGGCGCGGTCGACGGACTGGACCGCACGGTCGCGCGCTCGCCCACGGCTGCCGGTCGTCACCACAGCACCCTCCCGCCCCGCTCCGACGGCCCAACTTGCCATCCGTCGACGTTAATTCGCGGTTGCCCGTACGCAAGAGCCTTGACGCGCCGTCACGATCAACGGCATCGTCACACCGTACTGCACATCTGTTGCGCAATGCGAAACACCAGCTCGGACATGCGTTCCAACCGCCTCGCGCGGTTCCCCGGAGGTGGGGCACGGTGATAGAAGCAGCACGGCTCAACAAGGTTTTCGAGACCGCCGACAACACGGTCCACGCGGTACGCGACGTGTCCTTCACCGTGGAGCCCGGCGAACTCTTCGTCGTCATGGGCCTGTCCGGGTCCGGGAAGTCGACCCTGCTCCGGATGCTCAACCGCCTCGTCGAGCCGAGCTCGGGCGAACTGCGCGTCGACGGACGGGACTTGCTGGCCATGGACCACGCGGACCTGCGCGAACTGCGCAACCGCAAGGTCAACATGATCTTCCAGCACTTCGCGCTCTTCCCGCACCGCACGGTCCGCGAGAACGCCGCGTACGGCATCCGGCTGCGCGGCGGCACCGCCGCCGAGCGGCAGGAGCGCTCCGACTGGGCGCTGCGCACCGTCGGCCTCGCCGACTGGGCCGACTCCTACCCCAGCGCCCTGTCCGGCGGCATGCGCCAACGCGTGGGCCTGGCCCGGGCGTTGGCCACCGACGCCGAGATCATGCTCATGGACGAGCCGTTCAGCGCCCTCGACCCGCTGATCCGCCGGGACATGCAGGACCTGCTGCTCGGCCTGCAGCGCGATCTGCGCCGCACCATCGTCTTCGTCACCCACGACCTCAACGAGGCGATGCGGCTCGGCGACCGGATCATGGTCATGCGCGACGGGGGCGTGGTGCAGCTGGGCACGGCGACCGACATCCTCGACTCCCCCGCCGACGCCTACGTACGCGACTTCGTCTCCGACGTCGACCGCTCCCGCGTGCTGACCGCGAGCGCCGTCATGCGCGACCCCCTGGCGACGGCCGGCCTGGACGACGACCCGCGCGACGTCCTGCGCTCCCTTGCGGACCTCGAAGCGGGCGCCGTCTACGTCCTCGACGCCGACGGAGGGGTGGCCGGTGTCGCCCACGACGACGCCGTCGCACGGGCCGCCGAGGCGGGGCACGCCACGCTGCGCGACAGCCCGGAGTGCCTGACCGACAGCTACGGGCGGGCGGGCCCCGACACGCTGCTCGTGGACCTGTTCCCGGCGGCCGGGCGGTACTCGGTGCCGCTGGCCGTGACCGACGACGACGGGCGGCTGCTGGGAGTCGTGCCCCGCGCGGCACTGCTCACCGCTCTCTCCGCACCGCAGGCAGCCAACTCCCGCGAACAGGACGATACTTCCGAAGCATCAGGCAGCTCACAGGAGGAGGTCGCCGATGCTGTTCAGCGTTGATCTCGGCACCCCGGTCAACAAGGCCGTCGACTGGCTGACCGAGAACCTCAGCGGTCTCTTCGACGCCGTCACCTCCGTGATGACGGAACTGGTCAACGCGGTCCTCTATGTGCTGACCGCCCCTCACATGCTGGTCATCATCGCGGTGTTCACGGTCCTCGCGTTCCTCGCGCGCGGCTGGTTCTTCGCCGTCTACACCCTGGGCGCGTTCCTCCTGATCCAGGGCATGGGCCTGTGGACCCCGGCGATGCAGACCCTTGCGGTCGTCGTGGTCGCGTCGGTGTTCGCCGTGGTCATCGGGGTGCCGATCGGCATCTGGGCCGCGCGCAGCCCGCTGGCCAGCACGCTGGTGCGGCCCGTCCTCGACTTCCTGCAGACGCTGCCGGTGTTCGTCTACCTCATCCCGGCCGTCTTCTTCTTCGGCATCGGCCTGGTCCCCGGCGTCGTCGCCACCATCGCCTTCGCCGTGTCGCCCGCCGTGCGCCTGACCGAACTGGGCATACGGCAGGTCGATCCGGAGGTCGTGGAGGCCGCGCACGCCTTCGGGGCCAAGCACGGCCAGATCCTGCGCGGCGTCCAACTGCCGCTGGCGCTGCCCTCGATCATGGCCGGCATCAACCAGGTCATCATGCTGGCGCTGTCCATGGTCGTCATCGCCGGCATGGTCGGCGCCGACGGCCTGGGGACCATCGTGGTGCGCGGCATCAGCCAGCTCGACGTGGGGATCGGCTTCCAGGGCGGCCTCGCCGTCGTGTTCCTCGCGATCTTCCTCGACCGCGTCACCAGCGCCCTCGCCACCCCCCGCATCCGCCGCCGTCCGGGCCGCGGGCGTGCCGGCACGACCCCGGTGGCCGACACGGAGAAGTCGTCCGCGCCCGCCTCGTCCACCACTCCGGTTTCCGCGTGAAGACAGGAGCTCCAGCCATGATCCGCAATCGCCGCCGCCGCACCGCCTATCTCTTCGGCTGTACCGCCGCCGCGCTCACCCTGCTCGCCACCGCATGCAGCGGGAACACCTCGAAGGTCGAGGGAGGCTCCGACGACGACAGCGGCGGCGGCTCGAAGACGGTCAAGCTGGCCTACGTCGCCGGATGGGACGAGGGAGTCTCCGCGACCTTCCTGTGGAAGCAGATCCTGGAGGACAAGGGGTACAAGGTCGACGTCCGTGACCTGGACATCGCCAGCACCTACACCGGCATCGCCAACAAGCAGGCCGACATCTACCTCGACGCCTGGCTGCCGGTGACCCACGAGACGTACTGGAAGAAGCTCGGCCCCAAGATGGAGAAGCTCGGCACCTGGTACGAGCCGGCCGACCTCAACCTGACCGTCCCCAAGTACGTCAAGGACGTCAACACCATCGAGGACCTCAAGGGGAAGTCGAAGGAGTTCGGCGGCAAGATCGTGGGCATCGAGGCGGGCTCGGGCCTGATGCGGCTGACCCGCTCCCCCGTCATGCCGGACTACGGCCTCAAGTCCGAGTACGAGCTGTCCGAGTCCAGCACGTCCGCGATGCTTTCCGCCCTCCAGAAGTCGATCAAGGCCCAGAAGCCGATCGTGGTCACGCTGTGGCGGCCGCACTGGGCGTACACGAAGATGCCGCTCAAGGTCCTCAAGGACACCAAGAAGGCCTACGGCAAGCCCGACAAGGTGCAGATGGTCGCCTCCAAGGGCTACTCCAAGGCCAACCCCGAGGTCGCCGGCTGGCTCAAGAACTTCCGCATGACCAGCGCCCAGCTCGGCAGCCTGGAACTCCTCCTCCAGAAGAAGGGCACCGGGCACGAGCAGGAGGCCGCGAAGGAGTGGATCGACGGCAACAAGAAGCTGGTGGACAGCTGGGTGAAGTGACACCCGGACCGGGGTGACGGTGACACCCTCAGCGTTCACCGTCGCGCAGCCGGAGGAGATACCTCGCGGTCAGGGCCACGGCGCGGTCCTCGTCGGCCGACAGGTCGACGAGAGCGCGGGTCGCCGTCGTCCCCGGGATGCCCGCCAACGCCTGGGTGAGCCGGCCGCGGGCGGGCGCCTCGGTGGCGAGGCGGTCGACGAGGGCGGCGGCGATGCGTTCCGTGGCCGCGGTGTCGCCCGCCAGCACGCTCAGCGCGTCCGCCGCGTCGGTGTCGTTCCTGCCCGCCACGATCATGTCGACGAGCTCCGGCACCGCGTCGGCCGCACCACGGTTGCCGAGCGCCACGGCGGCACGCCCTCGGATCACCGCGTCGGCGCTGCCGAGGGCGTGCCCCAGCGCCTCGGCGGCCTCCTCGCCGGGCAGTTCGGCGAGACACTGGGCGGCCCGCTCCCGTACGGCGGCCGTCGGCGAGTCGAGCGCCTCCACCAGCAGCGGCAGGCCCTCGGCGCCGCCCGAGCGCGCCAGCGCCCAGCGCAGGGCCCCGGCGACGTTCGTGTCCGACTCGCTCAGCACCGCCTCGACCAGCGCCTCCACGGGCATCGCGTCCTGCGCGCCCGACGAAAGGGCCGCCCGCTGCCGGGCGTCGACGCTCTTCGAGCCCAACGCCTGGAGCAGCGCGACGACTTGGAGGACCTCCTCCCAGTCGCCGGGCTCCGCCGCGTCGATCCGGTTGAGGCGCGTGAGCAACTCGGTCTCGGCCGCGATGCGTTCGCGCGTCTGCCGGATCAGATCACCGACGAGCACCGAGGGCGTGAAGTCCTCTTCGTCGAGCGCGCGCCCGATCTCCCGCAGCGAGAGCCCCAGTGACCGCAGGCTCTCGATGTGGAAGATCCGCCGGATGTCGTCGCCCGAGTACTCCCGGTATCCGGAGCCCGTGCGTTCCGAGGGCCGCACCAGGCCCAGCGACTCGTAATGCCGGAGCATCCGGGCACTGACCCCGGACCTCCGCGCCACCTCACCGATCAACACACTCAATCGTCCACCACGGGAGCCCCGTCGAGCGCCACGACGCGCTTGGCGTCCTCGATCGCGAAGCCGATTCCGGTGTCCGGGTCGTCCAGGACGCGCCGGGTGGCGAGCGCATGCGCGCGTACGTCCGGGTCGTCGGCGGCGCTCGCCGCCGCGTCCACGGCGGGCACGGCCGCGTCGCCGAGGTCGACGAGGGCGCGGCTCAGGCTGAGCTGCGTCTCGCGCGCGCCCCGGCCGAGCTGCGTCGCGAGCACACCGGCCAGGGCCTCCTTCTCGTCGTCCGGTACGAGGACGACGGCGGCCCGCCAGGCGCACCGGGCGACCTCGTCGTCGGCGTCGGTCAGCAGCTCCCGCGTGATCACCGGCCACGCGTCGGGGTCGCCCAGCTTGGAGAGCGTGTGCAGCGCCTGGCTCCGTGCCTGCACCCGTTCCGACCGCACCTCGCGGAGCACCGCGGGCAGCGTCAGGTCCACGGGGTGCCGGGTGAGCGCCCAGGTCAGCATGTCGCGGACGAAGAACTCCGGCTCGACCGCGCACCGCTCGACCAGCGTGCCGACGTACCGCGGGTCGGGCGCCGAGCCGACCGCCAGCGCCGCCCGCAGCCGCACCGAGGCGTCGCCGTCCTCCAGGCCCCGCAGCGCGCGCGAGGTCTCCGTGTCCTGCCCAGTGATCGTCATCGAGACCACCTCCTCGGCAAGCAGTGAAGACCTTGTCACCGTGTCAAGGTCAAACGCGCAGCGGCGGCACCGCCGGGACCTCGATCGCGTTCTCGATGTCGGCGTCCGTCAGCTTGAAGGCCTCGGGGTAGGCGTCGCGCCGGGTGCGGCGGTCGGGTTCGCTCGTGCGCCAGGTGTAGAGGCAGCGGGTGCACTGGAGCACGTCCCACACCCCGGGGACGGGGGACGTGGCGAGGCGCGTGACGGTGTCGGCGGGACAGCGCGGGCACTCGGCGCCGTCAATCAGCTTGTCGTTCATGGGTGTTGGCCTTTCGGGAGGGATGCGACGGGTGTCAGCGGGCGGCGATCATGTCCTGGAGCCGCTTCGCCCACTCGGCCGTCTCGGGCAGGTCCTTCGCGGGCGTGGAGAAGTTGCCGCGGACGTCGGGCGCCACCGGGGTCGTCGCGTCGATGATCATCTTGCTGGTGATGCCGGCGGGCTGGGCGGCGGGCGCGAGTTCGAGGACCGAGAGGTTCGGGATGACGACGACGTCGTCCTTCGGGTTGACCTTCGCCGACATCGCCCACATGACCTGCGGCAGATTGAACGGGTCCACGTCCTCGTCGACGACGATCACCTGGGCGACGTACCCGAGTCCGTGCGGGGTGGTCATGGCGCGCATGCCGACGGCCTTGGCGAAGCCGCCGTAGCGCTTCTTCGTCGAGATGATCACCATCAGGCCGTGGGTGTACATGGCGTTGACGGCCTGCACCTCGGGGAACTCGGCGCGCAGCTGCTTGAGCAGCGGCACACACGTGTTGGGCCCGACGAGGTAGTCGCACTCGGTCCACGGCATGCCGAGGTAGAGGGACTCGAAGACCGGGTTCGTGCGGTACGAGACTCGGTCGACGCGGATGACCGGCATGCGGCGGCCGCCCGAGTAGTGGCCGGTGAACTCGCCGAAGGGACCCTCGATCTGCCGCTTGCGCGACTCGATGACACCCTCGATGACGACCTCGCTGCCCCACGGCACGTCAAAGCCGGTGAGCGGCGCGGTGGCGATCGGGGCGGGCGCCCCGCGCAGCGCGCCGGCCATCTCGTACTCGCTCTGGTCGTACGCCATCGGCATCCCGGCGACGATGGCCATCACCGGGTCGTTGCCGAGGGTGATGGCGATGGGCAGGTCCTCGCCGACCTCCTCGGCCTTGCGCAGGTGCTGGGCGACGTCGTGCATGGGGACGGGCTGGAAGGCGAGACGGTTGGCGCCGATGACCTCGATGCGGTACGTGCCGACGTTCTGCTTGCCGAAGTTGTCCGGGTCCTCGGGGTCGCGGGAGACGACGGCGGCCTTGTCGAGGTAGAAGCCGCCGTCACCGTCGTTGAGGCGGAACAGGGGCAGCACGGAGAAGAGGTCGACGTCGTCGCCCTCCAGGGTGTTCTCGCGCCACGGGGCGTCCTCGCGGCGCTCGGGGGCGACGGGGAAGGCGTCCCAGCGGCGGGCGAACTCCTCGACCTGCTCCTTGACCGGCGTGTTCTTCGGCAGCCCGAGCGCGAGGGCGTGGTTGGCCCAGGAGCCGTGCACGTTCAGCGCGATGCGGGCGTCGGTGAAGCCCTTGACGTTGTCGAAGTGCAGGGCGGGGGCGTTCTCGCCGATGCGGCCCGTCGCGTTGGCGGCGGCCGCGAGGTCGGGCTCGGGCAGCACCTCGTCGGAGATGCGCAGCAGCTGCCCCTCCTTCTCCAATGTGCCGAGGAAGCTGCGCAGATCGTCATAGGGCATGGTTGACTCCTGTGTTCTGTACGGAGGTTGTGGGGGCGGCCGCGTCGCGGGCGGCGCGGGCCGCGCGCATGCCGGCCCAGCGCTCGGCGGCCGGTGCGGGCAGGTCGAACTGGTCGAGGACTCTGGCGACGATGTGGTCGACGATGTCGTCGACGGTGCGCGGGTTGTTGTAGAACGCGGGCATGGGTGGCACCAACTGGACGCCCATGCGGGCGAGTTCGAGCATGTTGCGCAGATGGATCTCGCTCAGCGGTGTCTCGCGCGGGACGAGGACGAGCTTGCGCCGCTCCTTGAGGACGACGTCCGCGGCGCGCGCCACGAGCCCGTCGGCGTATCCGGCGCTGATGCCGGCGAGCGTCTTCATCGAGCAGGGCACGACGACCATGCCGTCGGTGCGGAACGAGCCGGACGAGATGGTGGCGCCCTGGTCGTCGGGGTGGTGGGTGACATCGGCGAGCGCGGACACCTGGGCCACGGTCAGGCCGGTCTCCAGCTCGATGGTGGTGCGCGCCCAGCGGGAGAGCACCAGGTGTGTCTCCACGTCCGGCAGCTCGCGCAGACACTCCAGTAGCCGGACACCGAACGGAGCACCCGTCGCCCCGGTCATTCCCACGACCAATCGCACAGGACACTCCTCACACGTCGCTGACCTGTGCTTTCACGCTAGGCGGCGGGAGGAGGGCGGCAGCGGTACGCTCGGGACTCACGATGGGGAAAATCAGACAGGAACGCCTTGAAGTCCGGGATCTCGCGTACACACCGACCGTGGGGGCGCCGACGGGTGTCGAGGTGGCGGAGCTGGCCGACCTGCACGACCGCTCGCTGCGGCACGGCAACGACCCGTACGCGCCGCTGCGGCCCGTCTTCCACCAGTTGATCGGCGCCCGCGAGCGCCCGCTGCGGGTGGCCGTGGACTTCGTGGAGTACGAGCTGCGCCCGGGGTCCTGGATGTGGATCCGCCCGGGGCAGGTGCAGCGCTTCGGCCCGGATCTGGCGTCGGCGGACGGTGTGATCGTGCTGTTCAAGGCCGGTTTCCTGCCGCCGGCGATCGTCTCGGCGGCGCACATGGATCCGCCGTACGAACAGCGCCCGCTGACCCCGCGCGGCCGGGACGCGGAGTCGGTGCGACGGGCGGTGGAGCACCTCACGTACGAGTACGGGGCGATGTCCTCGCTCCCGCTGGGCAGCCACGCGGAGGTGCTGCGCGCGCTGCTTTCGGTGCTGGTGATGCGGCTCGCGGCGGTGCGCGACGATCCGGCGCCGGCCGCGTCCCGTGACACCTTCCACCGCTTCCACGCGGCCGTGGAGCGGGACCACGCGGTGACCCGCCGCGTCGAGGACTACGCGGCGGCCCTCGGCTACAGCCCCCGCACGCTGACCCGGGCCGCCCTCGCCGCGACCGGGCGTACCGCCAAGCAGTACGTCGACGACCGGGTCCTCCTGGAGGCGAAGCGGCTGCTGTGGCACAGCGGCCTGTCGGCGAAGGAGGTGGCGGGGCGGCTCGGGTTCGACGACCCCAGTGACTTCACGAAGTTCTTCCGGCTGCGGACCGGGGTGACACCGGGGGCGTTCCGGGCGGGGGCCTGACGGAGGGGGCTACGTCAGTTCCGTCAGCGGCGGATCTCCTTGATCTTCAGCATCTTGGTGATGACCTTGTCGAGCTCGCCGTCGTCGAAGACCTTCTTCCAGTCGTCCTTGACGATGGAGTCGCGGCCGTAGTCCATGGCGATCAGGCAGGCGTCGGAGAACGGGTTGTCGCCCTTGAGGGTGTTGGCGAGGGCGACCTGGGTGTGTCCGAGGAGCATCGCGCGCGCGGCCTTCTCCGGGACGCCGACGGTGTGCACGGTCTCGTGCAGTGCCTCGTTGAGCAGGGCGCCGACCATGCAGGCGATGGTCTCGACGAGGGTCGGCTCCAGGACGGCGAGCTGCTTGACGGTGACCCAGTGGACGTCGACGACCGGCGCGTACATGACGCGGATGACGGACTCGGCGAGCTGCTGCTTGTCCTCGTCGCCGCCCTCGTACGCGGCGACGACCTCCTGCGGGGCCGCGATGCCACCGAAGGTGTCGTCGAGCTCGGCCTGCGTCTTGCGCTGCAGGAAGACGGACGGGTGGCAGGGGTGCGCGCAGACGTAGTGCACGTCGGCGCGGGGGTGCAGCAGGCCCGCGTACGCGGCCGCCGGGTCGAGGGTGAGGACGACGGCGCCCGGCTTCAGGAGCGGGACGAGCTGCTCGGAGACCTTGCCCAGGACGATGTCCGGGACGGCCAGGATCAGCACGTCGGCCGCCTGGGCGGCGGCCTCGGAGTCGGTCAGCTCGCGGCCGAGCGAGCGGATCAGCTCCTGGCCCTTGGGGGAATTCTCGGAGAAGAGGACGGTGAAGTCGCTCTCGACCAGGTTGTTGGAGACACGCTGGCCCATCTTGCCGGCGGCCCCGATGACGGCAACGGTCTTGTTCTCGGCGGCCATGTTCATTCGCCCTTCAGGAGTGTGCTGATGCTGTGCTCGGTCCACTGGTGTTCGAGCTCGGCGGTGACGTCGAAGCCACCGTCCTGCCACGGGAGCCAGTGCTCCACGATCTGGTTGACGGACGCGGGGTCCGGGGCGTGCTCCCGTACGGCGGCGATCATCGACGCGTAGTCCAGGAGACCGGTGCCGAGCGGGGCGCCCGCGTAGGTGAAGCCCACCCAGCCGTCCCTGCGGCTGAACGCGAAGTCCTTGACGTGCACGTTCACGACGTACGGTGCGGTCAACTCGACGACCTGGGACGGGTGTTCCAGGCGGGCGACGCAGTTGCCCGGGTCGACGACGATGCCGAGGCGCGGGCTGTTCACGGTGCGGACGACGTCGACGAGGTCGGCGGTGGCCACCTGCTCGTACGTCTCCAGGCCGAGCGTGACGCCCTGCTCCTCGTACCGGCCGATGACCTGCTTGAGAAGGGCGACGGACTCGGTGACGTCCGGCTTGTGGTCGGCGGTGTGCAGCATGGAGCGCACGAAGGTGACACCGAGCTTTCCCGCGAGGCGCAGGTAGCGCTCCAGGTGGTCGGGGGCGATGCCGCGCGTGCCGAGTTCGAGGGTGACACCGAGGTCGGCGGCGGCCGCCTTCAGCTCGGCGAGCTGGGCGTCGTCGTACGTCTCGATGGGCGCGTAGTCGCAGATCTGGAAGACCTGGCCGCCGAGCCGGTGGATGTCCCGGAGCATGTCCAGGGCCGTCATCGGCCGCGGGGCGCGGGAGGAGATGCGCCAGAAGTACGCGTAGGTGCTGATGCCGTACGCCATGTCAGGCCACCTCCGCGCGGGAGTCGGGGGTGTCGGCGGGCTCGATCTCGTCGAGGATCTTGGCGACGGCCTCCGGGTCGTGGGCGAAGCGGCCGAGGAAGAGGCCGCCGACGGAGCCGCCGAGGCGGGTGAGCAGGCCGGGGCCCGCGCTGCCGCCGTAGATCACGGTGGAACCGGCGTGCTGGGGGCGGGAGTTCAGCCACTCCCCCAGGGCCGCGCACACCGTGGTGATGTGTTCGGGCGAGGCCGGCTCGGGTGCGCCGATGGCCCACTGCGGCTCGTAGGCGAGGACGACCGGGCCTTCGAGGCCGTACAGGAGGCGGGCGGCCTCGGCGACGGTGCGGCGGGCGGCCTCCACCGGCTCCACGGGGTCGAGTTCGCCGACGCACAGGACCGGGGTGAGGCCGTTGCGCAGCGCGGCCGCGGTCTTCGCGGCGACGACCGTGTCGCCCTCCCCGTACAGGCGGCGTCGCTCGGCGTGCCCGACCTCGGCGTACCGGCAGCCGATCTCCTTGAGGAACGGCCCGGACACCTCGCCCGTGTAGGCGCCCACGTCCTCCGTGGCGATGTCCTGCGCGCCGACGTCGACGGCGCCGCGCGCGAGGATCCCGGCCACCGGGACGATCGCCGGGAAGGCGGGCAGCACGAACAGGCGTGCCTTGCCGCTGGTGACGGCCGGGTGCTGGTCGGCGAGGCGCACGACGCGGCGGGACCAGTTCAGGGTCTCGTGGTGGCCGAAGTACATCTTCAGGCTCACCCCGAGCAGGACGGGGGCGTTCATCAGGCGGCCTCGTAGTCGCACATCAGCTGGACCTTCGCGGCGGACGCGGACTGCTCGTCGAAGCGGTAGGTGAGCCACTCGGCGGCGAGACGGCGGGCCAGTTCGAGGCCGACGACGCGCTGGCCGAAGGTGAGGACCTGGGCATTGTTGGAGAGGATCGCCCGCTCCACGGAGAAGGAGTCGTGGGCGGTGACGGCCCGGATGCCCTTGACCTTGTTGGCGGCGATGGCGACGCCGAGGCCGGTGCCGCAGATCAGCAGCGCCCGGTCGGCTTCGCCGCGGGCGACGCGCTCGGCGGCCTCGATGGCGATGGTCGGGTACGCGGTGTGGCCTTCGGCGTCCACGCCCACGTCGGTGACGGACTCGACCAGGTCGCTCGCCTGGAGGTCCCGCTTCAGGGCCTCCTTGTACTGGAATCCGGCGTCGTCGCAGCCGACGACGATCCGCAGCTTGTCACTCATGTCGCTTTTCCTTAAAGGGAGTTACTTGCAGGCGGCGAGCGCGCCGTGGACGGCGCGGACGATCAGGGCGAGGGAGTGGGCGCCCGCGTCGGGGGTGCCCAGGGACTTCTCGGCGTGCGGTCGGGCGCGGCCCATCCGGGGCAACAGGTGGGCGGTGTCGCGCGCGGCGCGTTCGGCGGCGGTGGCGGCGGTGTCCCACGCGGCGGCCAACTCGGCGCCCGTGTCGACCTGTTGGCCCAGTGTCTCGGCGAAGGGCACGAGAACGTCGACCATGGTCTTGTCGCCGACCTCGGCGCCGCCGGTCCTGCGGACGCCGTCGGACGCCTCCAGGACTCCGTGGGCGACGGACGCCGGGGTCGGCCGTTCGGTGTCGCCGAGCGCGTCGCCGAGCGCGCGCAGGACGATGCCCCACAGGGCGCCGGAGGTGCCGCCCGCCTTGTCGGCCCAGGCGTCGCCCGCGGCGGTCAGCAGCGAACCGGCTCCCGCCCCCGACTCACGTGCCTTCAGGGCGGCCTCGTAGGCGCCGGTCGATCCGCGCTGCATGCCGATGCCGTGGTCACCGTCGCCCGCGACGGCGTCGATGCGGCCGAGTTCGTCGGCGTGCGCGTCGACGGTGTCCTTGAGGCGGCCCAGCGCGTCGAGCGCGGTCGCCGCGGCCTGCCAGGAGGCCTCGCTCGCCGTGTACGTCTCGGGGGCGTCCTCGGTCTCGTACGACTCGACGTCGGCGGCGGCCGCCTCGGGGACGGTGCCCTTGCGGTAGGCGGGGGTGTCGGCCGGGGCGGTCCACAGGGCTTCGAGGGTGTCGTCGAGCCAGGTCAGGGTGAGGGAGACACCGGCCATGTCGAAGCTGGTGACGAGTTCGCCGACCTCGGGGTCGACGGCCGTCACACCCGCGTCGTCGAGGAGCTGGGCGACCCTGCGGTAGACGACGAACAGCTCCTCGTACTTCACGGAGCCCAGGCCGTTGAGGATCACGGCGGCGCGCTGTCCGTCGGGCGATCCGATGCCGTCGGGGAGTTCCTTGAGGAGCGCGGCGACGAGCAGTTCGGCGGCCTCGTCGGCGGTGGGGACGGACTCCTCGCCGATGCCGGGTTCGCCGTGGATGCCGAGGCCGACGGCCATCCGGTCCTCGGGGACCGTGAACAGCGGGTGGTCGGCGCCCGGGAGCGTACAGCCGGAGAAGGCGATGCCGAAGGAGCGGGTGCGGTCGTTGGCGTGGGCGGCGATCCGGGCCACCTCGTCGAGGGAGCCGCCCTGTTCGGCGGCGGCCGCGGCTGTCTTGAAGACGGGCAGGTCACCGGCGATGCCGCGCCGCTTGTGGGCCTCGTCGGGGCCCGCGCTGGATATGTCGTCGGTGACGGCGAACGTGTGCGTCGGTATGCCCTCGCCGGTCAGCCGCTCGGCGGCCTGTCCGAAGTGCAGGACGTCGCCCGCGTAGTTGCCGTACATGAGCAGCACACCGCCGCCCGCCTGCGCCGCCTTGGCGACGCCGCGGATCTGCTGGGCGGAGGGCGAGGCGAAGACGTTGCCGACGGCGGCGCCGTGCGCGAGCCCCTGTCCGACCAGGCCGGAGAAGGCCGGGTAGTGCCCGGATCCGCCGCCGATGACGACGGCGACCTGGCCGGGGGTCCTGGCGGTGGCGCGGACCACGCCGCCGGTGACGGGGCGCACCCAGCGGCGGTGGGCGGCGGCGAAGCCTTCGAGTGCCTCGTCGGCGAAGGCGGCGGGGTCGTTGTGGAGGCGGGTCATCGCTGGTTCTCCGGGAGGGACGAGGTGCTGGTGGGCGCGCGGCGGGCGAGGAGGATCATCAGCACGGCGGACAGCAGCATGAAGAGGCCGACGAGGTAGAGCGGCACGTAGTAGTCGCCCGTCCAGCCCTTGAGCCAGCCGGTGATGTAGCTGGAGGCGAAGCCGGCGATGTTGCCCGCGGTGTTGATGAGCGCGATGCCGGCCGCGGCGGCCGCTCCGGTCAGGAAGCGGGAGGGCACGGCCCAGAACACCGGGAGGGCGGCGAAGATGGCGCAGGCGGTCACGGTGATGACGGCGACGGTGGCGGTCGGCGAGCCCATGTAGAGGGCCAACGGGATGGAGATGCCTCCGACGACCGCGGGCCCGGCGACGTGCCAGGTGCGGGTGCCGTGCTTGGTGGCGTGCCGGCTCCAGAAGAAGAGGACGATCGCGGCGGGCAGGTACGGGATGGCCGTGATCCACGCCTTGTCCATGACGCTGAACGTGGTGTCGTACTGCTCCTGGAAGCCGTCGATGATGGTCGGCAGGAAGAAGGCGAGCGCGTACAGGCCGTAGACGAAGCCGAAGTAGACGACGGCCAGGATCCAGACGCGGCCGTTGGTGAACGCCTTCTTCAGGTCGCCCTTGGCGTGCTTGTCCTCATGGCCGGTCTTCTGCTCGTTCTCGGCGGCCAGCTCCTCGGTGAGCCAGTCCCGCTCCTCGGTGGTGAGCCACTTCGCGTCGGCCGGGCGGTCGATCAGGTAGAACCAGGCGATGACGCCCAACAGGATCGCCGGGATCGACACGAACAGGAACATCACGCGCCAGCCCTCGAGGCCGAACAGGCCGTGGTGGCCGATCAGCCAGCCCGCGAGCGGGGCGCCGAACACCGTGGTCAGCGGCTGTGCGAGGTAGAAGAGGCCGAGGATCTTGGTGCGGTGGCGGCTCGGCACCCACTGGCTGAGGAAGAGGATCGCGCCGGGGAAGAACCCGGCCTCCGCGACACCCAGCAGGAAGCGCAGCGTGTAGAGGCCTCCGCTGCTGTTCACCCAGGTGAAGAGCAGGGAGACGATGCCCCAGGTCACCATGATCCGGGCCAGCCAGCGGCGGGCGCCGAAGCGGTGCAACGCCATGTTGCTGGGGACCTCGAGCACGATGTAACCGACGAAGAAGATCCCGGAGGCGAAGCCGAACTGGGCCGCGGTGAGCGCCAGGTCGTCCCCCATCCCGTTCGGTTCGGCGAAGGACACCGCGGTGCGGTCCAGATAGTTCACGAAGAACATCAGGGCCACGAAGGGGACCAGGCGGATCGAGATCTTCTTGATGGCCGACTTCTCGACGGCCGACCTCGTCGCCTTCACGGGCGGCGCGGCGGTGGCAGGCATGGCGACTCCTCGGCTCGCCGGACAGCTCTGTCCGGACTTGGGTCACGCTCGGCACGAGGGGTGAGGGCACTGCAGCAGCTGGCTGGCCGCTCAGGTCGGGCCGATCTGCGATTCACGCTAGACCCGATCTTCAAATTGGTCACCAATTTACCAATGTGGCGAGCGTCGCACTTGTTGCTCATGGCTGAACCCTTGACAAAGCGGGCACGGAAGGGCGTCGCGCGCGGCCGTGGGAGGGCTCGGACGACCCGTCTGGTCTACTGGTGACCGTGACCAACCAGCCCTCCGACGCCGCCGCGCCCGAGACCGACCTCGCCCAGCTCCTGCGCCCCGTCGTGCGCGAGTCCTCGGTCAGCGAGGTGGCCAAGCGCCTGCTCGACCACCTCTCCGCGGGGAACATCAAGCCCGGCACCCGGCTGCCCGCGGAGCGTCAGCTCGCGGAGGCCCTCGGGGTCGCGCGTTCCAGCGTGCGCGGCGCCCTGTCCGCGCTCGACGTGCTCGGCATCATCGAGATCCGGCCGGGCTCCGGCTCGTACGTCCGCGAGGGGACCTCGGAGTTCCTGCCGCGCGCCATCAACTGGGGCCTGATGCTGGGCCAGCGCCGCACCCGCGACCTGGTCGAGGTGCGCACCTACATGGAGGGGGTCTCGGCGCGACTCGCGGCGGAGCGCGCGAGCGACGAGGACGTGGCACGCCTGGAGGAGCACCTGCGGCACATGCAGGAGGCGGGCAGCGACGTGAAGGCGTTCATCGACGCCGACATCGCCTTCCACCTGGAGTGCGCGAGCATCGCCCGGAACACCGTCCTGAGCGACATCCTGCACAGCATCCGCGCGCTGCTCCAGGTGTGGATGGAGCGGGTCAGCGACATCGAGGGCACCGTCAGCGGCACCCTGTGCGAACACGACGCGGTCCTCAAGGCGATCCGCGACCGCGACCCCGAGGGCGCGGACCGGGCCATGGCGGAACACATGCGAATGGCGAGTGCGCGGTTGCGGGAGTCGGTGGGGGACGAGGCCCAACAGGGCTGAGAACGGGGCGAGTTGATGCCGTGGCGCGGCACTCTGGGTATCCGCTCCATCGCCGCGCGGCGGCCGACTCGCCGACGTACCGGCCGGCACCGCTCGGTATCCTGCTGATCATGTCGACACCTCCCGGCCAGAGCGGCCTTCTCACCGAGCGCATCGCGCGGCAGCTGGAACACGACATCCGCTCCGGCGCCCTCGAGGTCGGCGTGAAACTCCCCTCCGAGCGGGAGCTGGCCACCCAGTTCGGCTCCAGCCGCAATGTCGTCCGGGAGGCGCTGCGGCAGCTGGAGGCCAAGCGGCTCATCGAAGTGGCGCCCGGACGCGGCTCGTTCGTGCGCGAGCAGAGCTCGGAACAGGCGCGCGGATACGACGCCCTGTACCGCGCCGAGCGGCCCACCGTGCGGCAGTTGATCGAGGCCCGGCTGCCGGTGGAGATCGAGATCATCAGGCTCGCCGCGGAGCGCGCCACCGACGAGGACCTGGCCACGATCCGGGCCGCCATGGAGACGACCGAGAGCGCCACGGACGTCGTCACCAAGGCGCGCGCGGACCTGGAGTTCCACGACGCCATCGCGATGGCCAGCGGCAATCCGGTACTGCGGATCATGCTGTCGTCGATCAGCGGCATGATGTTCGAGATGATGCTGCGCTCCAACTCCGACCCGTCGATCGGCGAGCCCGGCGTGCCGCACCACCCGGAGATCTTCGCCGCCCTGGAGGCACGCGACGCGGAGTCGGCGTGCGCCCGGATGCGCGAGCACCTGAGCCTGGGCCTTCGCACCTACGGGCCGGACCTGGACGTGCAGCTGGACACCATGGCGCGGCGGCACATCGAGACACTGCTCGGCGAGGGCCGGGCCGGCTGACCCGCGGGGCCCGGGCCGTCCGGATTCCGGAACAGGGGGTTCCCACCGACCCCGGGGGCTGTTAACGTCCACCCGCATCCCAACTGGTCCTACCAGTTGGACCGGACTGACCGGACTTCAGAGGAACGAGACGACGATGTCCCTCCTGGACAAGATGGGCCGACGCGGGGTGAGCCGGCGCGGCTTCGTCCGCCTCGCGGCCGGGGCCGGCGCCGCCGGGGCGCTCAGCGCCTGCGGGCGCTCCGGCGGGCCGCCCTCGGCGAACACACCACTGCGCATCATGGCGATCAACCACGTCTGGTCGCAGGCCATCGGCCACCGGATCGAGGAGTTCGAGGAGCAGATCGGCCGCAAGGTCAGCATCACCCTGCTCACCGCCGACCAGCTCACCAGCAGCTACAACGTGAAGCTCAACGCGTCCGGCACGGACGTGGACGTGATGATGGTCCGCGCCCTCCAGGACCAGCTGGTCTTCGCGCACAACGGCTGGCTCACCGATCTCGGCGACCGCATCCACGGCGACAGCGGCTTCGACTGGCAGGACTTCCAGCCGGCACCGCGCCGTGCCTCGTCGACCGGCGGCCGCATCCTGAGCGTGCCGGTCGTCACGGAGCGGCCGGTGCTCTACTACCGCAAGGACCTCGCCGACCCGCCCCGCACGCTCGACCACCTGATGCGGCAGGCGCTCGAACTCACCGACCGGGACAAGCAGTTCTACGGTTACGCCGGGCGCGGCCAGCGCAACGGCGCGGTCTCCCAGTGGTCCAGCTTCCTGTACTCGCACGGCGGGGACTTCACCGTCGACGGACGCTCCGGCATCGGCAGCCCGCAGGCGCTCGCCGCCTACCGCTACTACGGCAAGCTGCTGCACCGGGCGGGCCCGCCCGGTGCCACCAACATGAGCCTGGAGCAGGTCACCCCCATCTTCGCCCAGGGCAAGGCCGCGTTCTGCGTGGAGGCGGACGCCGTGTACAGCGGGTTCCTGGACCCGAAGGTGTCGACCGTGCGCAAGCACGTGGGCTTCGCCCCGTTCCCGGCGGGGCCGGCCGGTGCGAAGCCGCACAACATCCCCTCATGGAGCCTCGGCATCAACCGCTTCTCCCGGCTGCAGGACGACGCGTGGCGGTTCATCCGCTGGGCGGCGGGAGCGCGAATGTCGCGCACCCTGCAGGCGGCCGGCATCCCCGGCGCCCGCCGCTCGGCGTGGGAGGACGCCCGCACCCTGGCCGCCTTCCCCGACGACCTGGCCGCCGCGATGCGCACCAACGCCGCGCACGGCCTGGGACACGACCGGCCCCAGGTCCTGCAGGTGGGCCGGGCCAGGGACATCGTCGGCCGCCCCCTGGTGGCCGGGATCCTCGGCCAGGACGTGGGCCCGGTGGCCCGCGACGCCGACGCCGAGTTCGGCGAGTTCCTCGTCCGTGACAACCGGCACAAGGAGTCGTGATGGCGACCCTCCAGATACCCGGCCGCACACGGAAGCAGCCGACCGAGCCGGGCCGTGGCGGGCGGCCGCCGCGCTCCTTCGAGTCGGCCAACCGGCGCCTGAAGTGGACGATGCTGACCCCGGCGCTGCTCTTCGTCGGCCTCATGATCGTGTTTCCGCTGGCGTACACGATCAATCTCTCCCTCACCGACGCGTTCGGTGCGGTGAACGCCGGGTCGAGCCACGTGGGTCTGCGCAACTTCGCGGACCTGCTCACCGACACCCGGCGCTTCTGGCCCGCCGCCTGGCGCACGCTCGAATTCACGGTCGGCGCCGTGGTGTTGGAGACGGTGCTCGGCCTCGCCGTGGCGATGCTGCTGCGCAAGCCGTTCCGCGGCATCCGCTGGGTCCGCACCGTCCTGATCATTCCGCTGCTCACGACACCGGTCGCCATCGGCATCCTGTGGCTGCTGATCCTGGACCCCACCAACGGCATCGCCAACCACCTGCTGTCCGACCTGGGCCTGCCCCGCATGGAGTTCCTCGGCTCGGTCGGCCAGTCACTGCCCACGCTCATGCTGATCGACGTGTGGCAGTGGACGCCGATGATGGCCCTGCTGCTGCTCGCGGGCCTGACCACCCTCCCCGAGGAACCGGAGGAGGCGGCGCTCGTGGACGGCGCGGGGCCCTGGCAGCGCTTCCGTTACGTGATCCTGCCCATGCTCGCCCCCGCGCTCGGCACCGCACTCGTGCTGCGCGCGGTGGACGCGCTGAAGACCTTCGACCTGCTGTACGCCACCAAGGGGCCGGGCGGCGGTGCCGACTTCGAGGTGGAGACCCTCAACGTCTACGCCTACGGCCTCACCTTCGACTACCAGGAGTACGGCCTCGCCGCCGCTCTCCTCGTCCTGTTCACCCTCGTGATCGTCGGCGTCGTGGTGGCACTGCGGCGGCGTACCGCAAGCAGCGGAAGGAAGGACGCATGAGCGCCCCGCGGAGCAAGGCCTGGCTGGGGTGGCTGCGCGCCGCCGCGATCGTGTGCGTGATGCTGGTCTTCGCGCTGCCGATGGTGTGGATGTTCGCCGCCGCGTTCAAGACGAACGTGCAGGTGACCGACCCGTCGGTGGGCCTGTGGTTCCACCCGACGTTCGAGAACATCCGCACGGTGCTCACCGAGGGCCCGATCCTGCGCTCCATGGGCAACTCGCTGCTGGTCGGTGCGGTGTCGACGGTGCTGTCCGCGGTGATCGCGGTGCCCGCCGCGTGGGCGGTGGGCCGGTTCGGGATGCACCGCACGGGTTCGCTGATTCTGGTGGCCCGCATCGTGCCCGCCATCTCGCTCCTGGTGCCCTGGTACTACCTCTTCGCCCAACTGGGCCTGGTCGGGTCCTACACGGTCCTGATCCTCAGCCACATGTTCGTCTCGGTGCCGCTCATCCTCTGGATCATGATCAGCTTCTTCGCCGGGCTCCCCGTCGAACTGGAGGAGGCCGCCCGCACCGACGGGCTGTCCGCCTTCGGCGCGTTCCGGCGCATCACCCTGCCGCTCGCCGCGCCCGGAACGGCCACGGCCTGCCTGCTCGCGTTCGTCTTCAGCTGGAACAACTTCATGTTCGCCCTGGTCTTCGCCGACGACAGCACGCAGACGGTCCCGGTGACGCTCTTCCAGTTCATGTCCTACGCCTCGACCGACTGGGGCGGCCTGATGGCGGCCGCCACCCTCATCACCGTCCCCGTGTTGATCGCGGCGCTGTTCGGCCAGAAGTACCTGGTGGCCGGGCTCACTTCGGGCGCGGCCAAGGGCTGAGGCACCCCCCTACGTCCCGTCCTCCCGGACCCGCCTCCCGTACGTTCCACAGAAAGTGACCCATGAAGATCGTAGAAGCGAAGGTCGTCGTCACCTCCCCCGGACGCAACTTCGTCACCCTCAAGCTCACCACCGACGACGGCCTCACCGGCCTGGGCGACGCGACCCTCAACGGGCGTGAACTGGCCGTCGTCAGCTACCTGGAGGACCACGTCGCGCCGCTCCTCCACGGGCTCGACCCGCACCGCATCGAGGACACCTGGCAGTACCTGTACCGCGGCGCCTACTGGCGGCGCGGCCCGGTCACCATGGCCGCCGTCGCCGCCGTGGACACCGCCCTGTGGGACATCAAGGCCAAGGCCGCGGGCATGCCGCTGTACCAACTCCTCGGCGGGGCGAGCCGGGACCGCATCCGGGCCTACGGCCACGCGAACGGCGCCACCGTTCCCGAACTGATGGACTCGGTGCGCGCCCGCCTCGACGAGGGCTACCAGGCCGTGCGCATCCAGACCGGCGTCCCCGGCCTCAAGGCCGTCTACGGGGTGCACGCGGGCGTCGCCCACCAGCAGCAGCGTCCGCTGGTGGAGGACTGGGACACCGAGGCCTATCTGCGCCACCTGCCGACCGTCTTCGAGGCCGTGCGCGAGGAGTTCGGCCCCGAGCTGCCCCTGCTGCACGACGCCCATCACCGCCTCACCCCGACCCAGGCGGCACGGCTCGGCCGCGACCTGGAGCCGTACCGCCCGTTCTGGCTGGAGGACTGCACCCCGGCGGAGAACCAGGAGGCGTTCCGGCAGGTCCGCGCGGCCACCACCACGCCCCTGGCCGTCGGCGAGGTCTTCAACTCGGTGCACGACTACCAGACCCTCATCACGGAGCGGCTCATCGACTACGTCCGCTCGGCGGTCACCCACTTCGGCGGCATCACCCCTCTGAAGAAGCTCTTCGACCTCGCCGCGCTCTACCAGATCCGCACCGCCACGCACGGCCCCGAGGACGTCTCCCCCGTCGGCCTGGCGGCCGCGCTGCACCTGGACCTCGCCGTGCACAACTTCGGCATCCAGGAGTACTCGGGGCACACGGCCCTCACCGGCGAGGTCTTCCGCCACGCCTACACGTTCACCGACGGTCACCTCCACCCCGGCGAGCAGCCGGGCCTCGGCGTCGAACTGGACGAGGCCCTGGCCGCCCGGCATCCGTACGAGCAGGCCTATCTGCCGGTCAACCGCCTCCAGGACGGTTCGCTGCACGACTGGTGACACCCTCTGCGGCCAACTGCCTCACCCTGGGCAGCAGTTGGTCGCCCACCCGGACCGTCTCCTCCCGGTACGGGGTGTCCGACAGGACGAAGTGGGAGATGCCGAGGCGGCGGTAGTCGTGCAGCGCCGCCGCGACCTCGTCCGGTGAGCCGACCAGCCACGTCGTGGCCGCTCCCCCGCCGCCGAAGCGGCCCGGCGTGGTGTACAGGCAGCGGTCCAGTACCTCGCCGCGTGCGGCCAGGTCGAGGAGTCGGCGCTGGCCGACGGCGGTGCGGCGGTTGCCGGGCCAAGTGGTGTCACCGGCGCGTTCGGCCATCTTCGCGACCTTGCGCTCGGCCGCCTCCCACGCCTCATCGCTGGTGTCCCGGACGACCGTGGTGATGCGCAGGCCGAACTCCAGCGGGGCGTGGACGCGCCCCTCCGACTCGCTCAACTTCCGCAGCCGGTCGATGCGTTCGGCGATCCCGTCGAGCGGCTCGCCCCAGAACAGCTGGACATCGGCCTCCGCCGCCGCGACCCGCTCCGCGGCCTCCGAGGCACCGCCGAAGTACAGCCTCGGGTGCGGGCGGCCCGGCACCTCGTACGGGCGGGGAGAGACCGTGGAGTCGCGGACCTGGAAGTGCTCGCCCTCGAAGGTGACACCCTCTTGCGTCCACAGCCGCCGCACCAGGTGCAGGAACTCCCGGGTGCGTGCGTACCGAGCGGCGGGGTCGACGTTGGTGTCACCGTACGCGGCCGGGCTGTCCAGGCCGCTGACGATGTTGACGAGCACCCGTCCCTGGCTGAGCTGGTCCAGGGTGGCCGCCGCGCTCGCGAAGTTGGCCGGCCGCCAGTAGCCGGGCCGGATCGCGATCAGCGGCTTGAACGTGGTGGTCCGTGCGGCGAGTGCCGTCGCCACGGTGAAGGTGTCGGGCCGCCCCCATCCGGTGCCCAGCAGGGCGCCGCCCCAGCCGTGCTCCTCGGCGGTGCGGGCGAGCCGGGTGGAGAACTCGATCGAGCCCCAGCCCGCCCTGGTGTCATCGCCGCGGTGGCCCGGTTCGACGGTGTTGGGGATGTACCAGAGGAATTCCTCGCTCGCCGTCACAGCGCCTCCCGCTCCTCGCCGGCCGTTCCGTCCTGCGCCTGTTCCGCCTCGACGCCGAGCTGCCGCAGGAGCCGCCCGCGCAGGGCCGCGGCCTCGGGGTCGTCGCGCCGGCGGGACACCGGGAGACGTACGGGGAGGTCGAGGGCGATCCGGCCCTCCTCCAGGAGGACGACCCGGTCGGCGAGGGCGATGGCCTCGTCGACGTCATGGGTGACCAGGAGCACGGCGGGCCGGTGCCGTTCGCACAGCCGCCTGAGCAGTCCGTGCATCCGGATCCGGGTCAGGGCGTCGAGCGCGCCGAACGGTTCGTCGGCGAGCAGGAGTTGGGGCTCGCGCACCAGGGAGCGGGCCAGCGAGACACGCTGCTGCTCGCCGCCGGACAGCTCGACGGGCCACGCCCGCTCGCGTCCTTCGAGGCCGACCTCGGCGAGGGCGGTGCGCCCGCGCTCCTGCGCGTCGGGACCGTCGAGCCCGAGCACCACGTTGTCGAGGAGCCGCCTCCAGGGCAGCAGCCGGGCGTCCTGGAACACCACGGACACGTTGTCCGGCGCGTGCAGCTCGCCCCCGCCCGGCACATCGTGATCGAGCCGGGCCAGGGCCCGCAGCAGCGTGCTCTTGCCGGAGCCGCTGCGGCCCAGCAGGGCGACGAACTCGCCTTCGGCGATGGAGAGTTGCAGTCCGTTCAGCACGTCGCGGCCGCCGAGGGTGCGGACGAGTCCTTCGATGCGTACGGCGTCGGTGAGCAGTGCACCGTGGTGCCGTACGGGGTTCAGCCGGCCAAGGTGCGTCGCCATGTCAGCGCCTTCCTCTCCACGAGCCGTACCAGGGCGTCAGAGACGAGGCCGAGCACTCCGTACACGACGAGCCCGACGAGGATCACATCGGTCTGTCCGTACGTCCGTGCCAGCTCCATCATGTAGCCGATGCCGCTGGTGGCATTGACCTGTTCGACCACGACGAGGGCGAGCCACGCCCCGGTCACCGCGAACCGCAGTCCGAGCAGAAATCCGGGCAGCGCACCCGGCAGCACGACGTGCCGTACGAACCGGGCACGCCCCAGGCGGACCGTCTCGGCGAGTTCGACGTAGCGGCTGTCGATACCGCGGAGCCCGTTGTGGGTGTGGATGTAGATCGGCACGAACACACCGAGCGCGATGGTGACGACCTTCATCGACTCGCCGATCCCGAACCACAGGACCAGCAGCGGAATGAGCGCGAGCGACGGGATCGACCGTTTGATCTGCACGGGCCCGTCGACGATTCCTTCGCCGATCCGGCTCAGCCCCGACACGAGCGCGAGGGCGAGCCCGGCAAGGACCCCGAACACCAGGCCCAGCAGAGCGCGTTGGGCGGAGATGGCGAGGTTCGACTGGAGCCTGCCGTCGGCGACGAGGTCGCCCGCGGTGCTCGCGATGACCCACGGGGCGGGCAGGTTGCGGGGGTCGATCAGGCCTGCGGCCGAGCCGGCCGCCCACGCGCCGAGCAGCAGGAGCGGGCCGAGCACCCAGCCGTAAGGGACGGGCCGTCCGGGGGCGAGTCGCCGGCGGGGGCGGGACGCGGACGCCGGACGGTCTCCCGGTGCGGCCGAGGCCTCCTCGACCCTGTGCTCAACAGCCGTTGTACTCATGCCTGTTCACCTCCTCCACCGGCCACCGCGTCCGCGGCGACCCGCTCGTAGCGACGGTCGAAGAGGATCTCCACGTCGAAGCGCTGGTGCTTCTGTTCCTTCGCGAGCAGGTCGACGGTCTTCTGCTGCCGCTCGATCGCCCCGCTCCAGTCGGCCGGGAAGACGGGGTGACCCGCGTGCTCGACGAGGTACTCGCCGTCCGCACGGCTGAGCCCCTGGTCCTTGACGTAGTACCCCTCGATCCACTCCTTGGGGTGTGCGTCGATCCAGACCTCGGCGCGTGCCCAGAAGCGGATGAGTTCCTTGACGGCAGCGGACTTCTGCGGGTCGGCGACCGCGTCGGTCAGCGCCCACAGGTGCCCGGGGTCGTCCCGCAGACCGTGCCGGACGGTGGTGGCACCGTCCTTCCCGTACTTCGTGAGGTACCGCTTGATGTTGACACCCGCGATGGGCGCGGCGTCGACCTGGTGATTGCCGAGGGCCGTGGGATACACATCACCGGTGCTGGCCAGCTCGACGAGCTTCACGTCCTGCTTGGTGAGCCCGGCCTTCTTCAGGATGCGCAGCACGAGCGCGCCCTGCGCCTGGCCGGGGCTGTAGGCGATCTTCTTGCCGCGCAGGTCGGCGAGCTTCTTGATTCCGGCGCCCGGCGCGATGCCCAGCTCGTAGATGGGGTCGGCGATCGGGTCCTTGCGGAACTCGGCGCCGACGAGTTTGGTGTCGAGTCCGGTCCAGTGTGCGTTGATGGAGGGGATCTCGGCGGCGGAGCAGATGTCGAGGGCGTCGGCGCGGAAGGCCTCGGAGCACTGCGGGCCGCCGCTGATGTTGGCCCACTTCACCTTGAAGGGCAGCTTGTCGATCTGGCCGGACAGTTCGAGGGCGACCTTGAGGGTCGGGGCGCCGACGGTGAGCGTGGTGTCCGACGACACCTTGGCGGGGATCTTCTTCGACGCGACGTTCCGACTGCCGTTCGTCGTGGTCGAGTTGTTCGCGCAGGAGGTGAGCAGCAGGGCCGCGGCGAGCGCGCCGACGACCGCGGCGCTCCGGAATCCGGACATGGGTATGCGGAGACGGGGCTTCATTCGTGCCTTCACAGGGAGGAGGGGCAGCCCTTCGCAGCGAGGAGGGGCGGCGTCGAACGGGAGGCGCGGCTCAGCTACAGACGGCGGTGGCGACGCGCATCAGATCGATGGCTCGGCGCTTGTGATACCGCTGGTCGTCGGGCATGCCGCCGAAGCTAGCCAGGGCGTCGGAGGCGGGTCAAGGGCGTGCGGCGCCCGGGGCAGGACTGCAATATCCCTTTCATGAAGGGGCCATACGCGTGTCGCACACCGGCACCCGTCTCCACACCTCCAGGGAGCGACCATGCGGTACGAACTGACCGATCTGCGGCTCTTCCTGGCCATCGCCGAGGCGCGCAGCCTGTCCGCCGGCGCAGCGGCGGTCTTCATCACTCCCTCGACGGCCAGCTACCGCCTGAAGAACCTGGAGCAGGCCCTCGGCACCACCCTCTTCACCCGCAACTCCCGGGGCATGGAACTCACCCCGGCCGGAGCGCTCCTGCTCGACTACGTACGGGAGGCACTGCACACCTTGGAGCGGATGAACGACGACATGGAGTCGTTCTCGTCCGGGCTGCGCGGGCATGTGCGGCTCTGGGCCAACAGCAGCGCGCTCAACGGCTTCGTCGTGCCCGCGCTGGGGGAATTCCTGCTGGACCATCCGCATGTCAACGTCGACCTCGAGGAGCGTTCCAGCCGGGACGTCCTGGATGCCGTCGCCGCCCGGGAGATCGGCGTCGGAATCCTGGCGGGCGAGTTCGACAACGGGCAGGTCCGCTCCGTGCCCTTCGCCGTGGACGAACTCGTTCTCGCGGTACCTCCCGGGCACGAACTCGCCGCACGCGGCACGATTCCCTTCGGCGACGCACTGGGCTGCGACTTCGTCTGCATGAGCCGGGAGAGCAGCAATTTCACCTTTCTCGCCGACACCGCCAAGAGCTACGGCCGGAAGCTGAACGTCCGCCTTCACGTGGACCATTTCCACGCCGTCCTCGACCTCGTCGCGGCCGGCGTCGGGGTGGCCCTCGTACCGGCACACATGCTGCGACTGTCCGGCGACGAGCGGCGAACGGTCGCCCTCCGGCTCCGGGATCCCTGGGCGGTGCGCCACCTCGGACTCGTCACGCACGCCGGTGAGCGGCCCCCGGCGTTCACCTCCGCGCTGATCGAGCATCTCCTCTGCCATTCCGCGGCCGTCGAGAGCCGGTCGGGGCACGGGTTCGTGCGGCATTGACACACGCGGCACCGGCACGGCCGCGCTCCGCCTTTGAATCCGCCGAAAGCTGGCTTCGAATCTTTGCGATTCCGCCTCAACACCCCCCGCCCTAGGGTGCGTTCACCAGTCGAATTCTCCGAAGGGCGGCGACATGCTGAACACGGCTCTGCGCGGGGTGAAGGTGCTCGACCTCTCCCGCATTCTCGCCGGGCCCTGGTGCACCCAGAACCTCGCCGACCTGGGCGCCGAGGTCGTCAAGGTCGAGCACCCCCGCCGCGGGGACGACACCCGCGGCTGGGGCCCGCCCTATCTCGGCGACCCGGCCGACGAGGCGGGACTGTCCGCCTACTTCCTCGCCTGCAACCGGGGCAAGCGCTCCATCGCGATCGACTTCGCCGCTCCCGAGGGCGCCGAGCTCGTCCGCCGCCTCGCGGCCCGCGCCGACGTCGTGGTCGAGAACTACAAGACCGGCACGCTGGAACGCTACGGCCTCGGCCCGGACGCCCTGCGCGCCGTGAACCCCCGGCTCGTCCACCTGTCCATCACGGGCTTCGGCCCGACGGGCCCGATGGCCGGCAGGCCCGGCTACGACTACGTCTTCCAGGGCATGGGCGGCATGATGAGCTACACCGGACGGCCGGACGGGGAACCAGGGGCCGGGCCGCTGCGCGCCGGTGTCTCCGTCGTCGACCTCGCCACCGGCATGTACGCCACCTCCGCCGTGCTCGCCGCACTGCTCCAGCGTGCGCACACCGGCGAGGGCCAGCACATCGACCTCGCGCTCCTCGACGTCGCGGTCGCGCTCAACGCCAACCAGGGCGCCAACTACCTGGTGTCGGGCGACGTACCTCAGCGCCTGGGAAACGCACACGCCAATCTCGCCCCGTACGAGGTGTTCGCCTGCGCGGACGGGCACGTGATCCTGGCGATCGGCAACGACAGCCAGTTCGCGACGTTCTGCGCGCTCGCCGGCCTCCCGCACCTCGCGCGGGACCCCCGCTACGCCACCAACAGCGCACGCCTGGAGAACCTGCAGACACTCAGGCCGCTCGTCTCCGACGCGATGGCGGGCCGCAGCCGTGCGGAATGGGGCGCCGAACTCGACGCCGCCAAGATCTCCTGGGGGCCCATCAACGACCTCGCCGACGTCTTCTCCGACCCGCAGGTCCGCCACCGAGGGCTGCGGATCACCGCCGAACACCCGATCGCCGGCACCGTCCCACTGGTCCGCAACCCGCTGCTTGCCCCCGGCTCCACCGGCGAGGTCATGGCGCCACCCCTCAAGGGCGAACACACCACCGAGATCCTCGGTGAACTCGGCCTCACCGCGGAGGCGGCCGACGGCCTCGTCCGGACGGGCATCGTCGCCGACGCCGCTGTGCCGGCCTGACGGCCCCGCCGCCACGCCCTTCCCCCTCTCCTTCGCCCTTCATCCCCTCACCCTCCGGAGCTCCCGATGAACACCCACCCGCGGCACACCCATGCCTCTCCCCATGCGCACACCCACGTCGACGACGACGGGGTCGCCACGCTCACCCTCACCGGGGCCAAGTCCCTGAACATCCTCGGGACGCCCGCCATCCGCGACCTCACCGACGCGATCACCGCGCTGCGCGCCCGCGACGACGTACGTGTCGTGATCCTCCGGGGCGCCGGTGACAAGGCGTTCATCGGCGGCGCCGACATCCACGAGATGGCCGAACTCACCCCGGACACCGCCAAGGTCTTCATCCGCGGTCTTCGGGACCTGTGCGAGGCGATTCGCGCGTTCCCCTCGCCCGTCGTCGCCCGCCTCTCCGGATGGTGTCTCGGCGGCGGGCTCGAGGTCGCCGCCGCCTGCGACCTGCGCATCGCCGACGACAGCGCCCGGTTCGGCATGCCGGAGGTCAACGTGGGGATCCCTTCCGTCATCCACGCCGCCCTGCTGCCCCGCCTCATCGGTGTCTCGCGTGCCACCTGGCTGGTGACCGTCGGCGAGAACGTGGACGCCGCCACGGCCCACTCCTGGGGCCTGGTCCAGAAGCTGGTCCCGCTCGGTGAACTGGACGCGGCGGTCGACGGCACTGCCCGGGCGCTGGCCGCGCTCGGCCCGGACGTCGTCAGGCAGCAGAAGCGGCTGCTGCGCACCTGGGAGGAGCGCCCGCTGGAGGAGGCCGTCGCCGAGAGCGTCGAGGCCTTCGGGCATGCCTTCTCGACCGGTGAGCCGCAGAAGTACATGGCCCGGTTCAAGAACCGCAAGCGCGCGGGCACCGAAGGGACCGAGACGCGCGGGGAGCACGGGGAGACACGGCGATGATCCATGTCCTGGCCGTCGCGCTGCTCGTCGTGGCGTTCGTCCTGACGACCACGCTCGGCCTCAACCTCGGTGCGCTCGCGCTGGTGTGCACCCTCGTGGTGGGCGTCGTGGCCGCCGGTCTCCCCGCCGAAAAGCTGCTGGCCGAGTTCCCCGGGGACGTCTTCGTCATCCTGGTCGGCACGACCTACCTGTTCACGATCGCGCGGCGCAACGGCACGATCGACTTCCTGATCAACTGGCTCGTCGGCCGGGTGGGCGCCCGACCCGGGGTCGTCCTGTGGATCATGTTCGTGCTCACCGGCGGGCTCGCGGCCCTCGGCTCGGTCTTCGCCGTCGCGATGATCGCCCCCGTGGCGCTCGCCCTGGCGGCCCGCTACCGCGTCTCGTCGACCGTCATGGGCCTGCTCGTCGTGCACGGCTGGGGCGCCGGAGTCCTCTCCCCCATCAGCGTGTTCGGGGTGATCGTGAACTCGGTGCTCGGCCAGGCCGGCATCACCGGCAGCCCGATGCGGGTCTTCCTGGTCGGCGCGGTCGCGAACACCCTGGCCGCACTCGCCGTCTTCGTGGTGTGGCTGACCCGCCGGCCGGCACGGGATGCGGGTGGTGACACGGAATCGGGTTCCGTACCGCCTTCGACCGGCACCGCAGGTCCCTCGGCCGCCGCCTCCCGCACACCGACCGGAACCCTGGTGGCGGAGGAGACCCGCACGGCGACCGGTACCCGCCGCGACCGGTTCGGCTACGCAGCGACCCTGGCCGCCCTGCTCGTACTCGTCGTCGCGGTCGTCGGCTTCGAAGCGCACATCGGACTCACCGCGCTCGCCTGCGCGTTCGCCCTGGCGCTGCTGCAGCCCGAGGTGTCCAAGTCCGCGCTCCGCGAGGTTCCCTGGGACGTCGTCCTGCTGGTCTGCGGGGTCTTCACGTACATCGCCCTGCTGCAACGGATCGGGACGATCGACGCCGCCGCCGACCTCATCACCTCCTCGTCGACGCCGACGATCGCCGTGCTCATCGCCTGCTACGTGGGTGCGGTCGTCTCCGCGTTCGCCTCGTCGACCGGGATCATCTCGGCGATCGTCCCGCTCATCCTGCCGGTGCTCGCGGTCTCGGACCTGAGCGCGGCAACGGTGGCCGCGGCGCTGGCCGTCGCGATGACGATCGTCGACGTGAGCCCCTTGTCGACGAACGGCGCACTCCTCGTGGCCAACGCGTCCCCCGACGACCGCGACGGTCTGTTCCGCCGATTGCTCGCCTACGGCCTCACGATGGCCGGCGTGGCACCGCTGCTGCTCTGGGCCGCCGTGGTGGTCGCACCGGCCTGACTCCTGACGGCGGCGCCCGCGGCGCGCGGTCCCGCTCTACCTCTCGTCCGCCGGCAGACCCTCCCGCCACCGCTCCGGCTCGATCCGGCCCGCGTACAAGGGAAGTTCGACGGGCGGCTGCCCGGCCGCGAAGGGGTCCCACACCCGTGTCAGGCCCGCCGTGCCGTGCGTGCGCACGCGGTGGGTCTCGCGCAGGTCGAGGACGTCCGTGACGAGCTGGTGCGTGGCGGATTCGGCCTCGGCGCGCACCCGGCCCTCGGCGTCGACGACGACGCTGCGGCCGATGCCGTCCGGCTGCGCGGCATTGACGCTGGCCATGGCGACCTGGTTCACGATGGCGTTGGCGCGGGCCAGGACGAGTTCCTGGGTGCGGTCGACGGTCGGTGTGCGCACGAGGTTGAGGACCAGGTCGGCGCCCTGCCAGGCCAGGTGCCGGGTGACCTCGGGGAACCAGGCGTCGTAGCAGATGGACAGGCCCACGCGCCCGTACCCGGGCATGTCGAAGACGACGAACTCCGTGCCGGACGCCGTGGTCTCGTAGGGGCGCCAGGGGAAGATCTTCCGGTACGCGGCGACGCGCTCGCCCGCGGGCGAGTACACCGGCGCCGTGTTGTAGATCAGGCCGTCGGCGCCGCGCTCGTAGACACTTCCGGGCACGAGCCAGACACCCGTCTCGCGCGCGAGGGCGGCGAGGCGGGTGCCGCGGGGGCCGTCGAGCGGCTCGGCGGCCGCCGTCATGACCGTCTCGGGGTCCTCGTCCGGACCGTGGCCGCACAGGTGCAGCTCCGGGTAGGCCAGCAGCCGGACGCCGGGGTGGGCGCGGGTGACACGGCGTACGTCCGCCGCGAACGCGTCCAGGCCGTCGTCCGCGGCGTGCTGGTACGCGGCCGACTGGACGAGGCAGATCGACAGGGGACTGCTGGTCATCGGCGGGTGGCACCTTCCGGGCACGTGTGGTGTGTGGGGACCGCACGAGCCAATCAGTCCGCACATCATCGGACAACCCCCCTGTTTCCTGCGGCAGGCACAGGGCTAGCCTGTGGCCGCATGACCCTCAACCAGCTGAGGGCCTTCGTCGAAGCGGAGCGGCTCGGGTCGTTCACCGCCGCGGCGCGGGCCATGGACATCGCCCAGGCATCCGCCTCCGAACTGGTGCGTCGACTGGAGGCGGAACTGGACGCCGAGCTGTTCGTGCGCGGCAGCCGCACCCTCGCGCTGACCTCGGCGGGACAGGAGCTGCTGCCGTACGCCCAGCAGTCCGTGGAGGCCGCCGACAGCGGCACCCGGGCCGTGCACTCCCTCGGTTCGCTCGGCGGCGGCACCGCCACCTTCGGGGTCCTGCGCAACGCGGACTACTACCTGCTGTCCAACCTCGTGCAGCTGTTCCACGCCCGCTATCCGTCGGTGCGGGTGCGGCTCGTGGGGCAGAACTCCGCCGAGACCGCCGCCGCCGTGGCCGCCGGACGGATCGAGGCGGGACTCGTCGTGCTGCCCATCGACGACGAGGAACTCCAGGTGACACCGCTGCTGCGCGACGAGGTGTACTACGTCAGCGCGAGCGAGGAACGCACGCGCACACCCCTCACCATCGAGGACTTCGCGCGGGCACCCCTCGTCCTGTACGACGCCCACTACGGCTGGCAGGACCCGACGCGGCGGCAGCTCGCCGAGCGCGCCCAGTTCGCGGGCGTCCGCGTCGACCCGCTCATCGAGCTCGAACACGTGGAAGCCGCCCTGAAGTTGGTGACCACCGGGGTCGGTGACACCATCGCCAGCCGCGCCGTGGTCGACAGCCCGGCGTTCCCCGCGGGGCTGCACACGGCCTCCTTCGCCGACCCCCTCTACGACACCATCGCGCTGGTACGTCGCCGGGGACACCCGCTGTCCCGAGCCACCCGCGAACTGGCCCGGATTGCCGAGGACACCCTGCGCGAGATCCGCGTCGCACGCGGCCTGTGAGAGGGACCGCCGTGACACACCACAGGAAAACCCTGTGGTTACGACAGGACTCGCCCCTCTAGTCCTGTGGCAGCGGTCGGTCTAGCGTCCTCGCCATGCAGATCACGCACGACGAAGCCCAGGCCCTCCCTCCCCTCAAGTGGCTCAAGAAGCCGTCCGCCGACGGACCGCCCGCCCAGCGCGACCCGAAGGTGGTCGAGCGCGTCTCCGAGATGCTGACGGAGATCGAGCACAAGGGCATGGACGCGGTGCGCGCCTACGCCCAGGAGCTGGACGGCTGGTCCGGCGAACTGGAGGTCTCCGCCACCGAGTTGAAGAAGTCCGGCGACGCACTCCCGCCGGACGTCCGCACCGCCCTGGAGATGGGCTACGACCGCACCCACCGGTTCGCCGCCGCGCAGCGCGAGCACCTGACCGACTTCGAGATCGAGCTCGCCCCCGGCGTGAGGGGCGGCCAGCGGTACGTGCCGGTCTCCCGCGTCGGCGCCTACCTCCCCGCCGGCCGGTTCCCGCTGCTCGCCAGCGCGTTCATGACGGTCAACGTCGCCAAGACGGCCGGTGTGCCTACGGTCGTGGCCTGCACCCCGCCGTCGGGCGAGCACGGGGCCCACCCCGCGGTGCTGTACGGCGCCTATCTCTCGCGCGCCGACCGGGTGTTCGCCCTCGGCGGTGTGCAGGCGCTCGGCGCGATGGCCTTCGGCCTGCTGGGCGAGGCTCCGGTGGACATGCTGGTCGGCGCGGGCAACGCGTTCGTCACCGAGGCCAAGCGTCAGCTGTTCGGGCAGGTCGGCATCGACCTGCTCGCGGGGCCCTCCGAGGTCGCGGTCATCGCCGACGACAGCGCCGACCCGGTGTGGGTGGCGGCCGACCTGCTGGGCCAGGCCGAGCACGGGCCCAACTCCCCCGCCGCGCTGATCACCACGTCCGAGCGCATGGGGCAGGCCGTCGTCGCGGAGATGGAGCGCCAGCTCGCCACCCTCGCCACGCGTGACATCGCGGGTCCGGCCTGGCGCGACTTCGGGTCGGTCATCGTGGTGGAGGACCGGGACGCTGCCGTCGCCGTGGCCGATGTCATCGCGCCCGAGCACCTCGAGGTGCACACCGAGGACGACGACTTCTACCTGGAGAACCTCACCAACTACGGCTCGCTGTTCATCGGGCCGTGGTCCACCGTCGCGTACTCCGACAAGGGCATCGCCGGCACCAACCACGTGCTGCCGACGGGCAAGACCGCGCGGTACAACGCCGGTCTGTCGGTCTCCCGGTTCCTCAAGCCGCTGACGTACCAGCGGGCCGCGAAGGAGGGCACGGCGGCGCTCGCCCCGGCCGTCGAGCGGATCTCCGCCTTCGAGGGCCTGGCGGCCCACGGTGCGACCGCGACGCTGCGCATCGACGAGATCGGCCGCACCTCGGGCGCGTTCGACGACGTGCCGGCGGCACTGCGCGAGCAGCTCTGACCGCTCCTGCCACCACCGGGCCGGGGACGATGCCGTCATCGGCGTCCGTCCCCGGCCCACCCTTCATCCGGGACCCTGCGTGCCGTTCAGGCGCGGCGTGGCTCCCACCTCGTCCGCGAGCCAAGGATCCTCATATGCAACACCCACCTCCTGAGCCGTCCCCCGCCGCGGGCGCGGCGCTCACCCAGGGCCTGAAGGGCCGCCAGATCACGATGATCTCCATCGGCGGGGTGATCGGCGCCGGTCTCTTCGTCGGCTCGTCGGCCGCCGTGGCCACCGCGGGTCCGGCCGTGATCGTGTCGTTCCTGCTGGCGGCCGCCCTGGTGGTGCTCGTCATGCAGATGCTCGGCGAGATGGCCGTCGCCAACCCCGACACGGGCTCCTTCTCCACGTACGCGGACCGGGCGCTGGGCCGCTGGGCCGGGTTTTCGATCGGCTACCTGTATTGGTGGTTCTACATCCTGGTCATCCCCATCGAGGCCATCGCCGCCGGGGAGGTGATCGCGGGGCTCACCTCGATCCCGAGCTGGATACCGGCCCTCGCGGTGATCCTCGTGCTGACCGGCAGCAATCTGCTGGCGGTGCGCAACTACGGCGAGTTCGAGTACTGGTTCTCGCTGATCAAGGTCGTCGCGATCGTGGCGTTCCTGGTCCTCGGGGCACTCGCGATCCTCGGTGTGCTGCCCGGCTCCGACACCCATGGTGTCTCGAACCTGTGGAGCCACGGCGGCTTCGCCCCGCAAGGTGTCACGGCGATCCTGGCCGGGCTGCTCACCGCGATGTTCAGCTTCCAGGGCAGCGAGATCGTCACCATCGCGGCCGCCGAGTCCGAGGAGCCGCGCAAGAACATCAAGAAGGCGATCCGCGCGGTGGTGTGGCGCCTGGGCCTCTTCTACCTCGGCTCGATCCTCGTCGTGGTCTGTCTCGTCCCGTGGAACGCCGACGATCTGGGGGCCGGTTCCTATCAGGCGGTCCTGGACCGGATGAACATCCCGGGCGCCGCCCGGATCATGGACGTGGTCCTTGTGGTCGCCGTGTGCAGCTGCCTCAACTCCGCGGTCTACACGGCCTCACGGATGCTGTTCTCGCTGGCGGGGCGCGGTGACGCCCCGGCCGCCTTCGCCCGTACGTCGCCGCAGGGTGTGCCCCGCAACGCAGTCCTCGCCTCCACGGTCGTCGGCATCGCCGCGGTCGTCGCCAACTATCTGCTGCCGGACGTGTTCTCGTACCTCATCGCCTCCAGCGGGGCGATCGCGCTGATGATGTACCTGGTCATCGCGCTGACGCAGTACGCAGTGCGCCGCAAGGGCGAGCGGCCGACCGATGTACGCATGTGGGGCTTCCCGTATCTGACGCTGGCCACCATCGCGTTTATCGCCGGGGTACTGGTCCTGATGGCCGTACTGCCGGGCCACCGGCTCGAGTTGTGGCTCTCGCTCGGGCTCGCCGCGGTGCTCGCCACCGTGGGTGTGGTGCGGCAGCGACGCCTTGGGGCGGCTCGGGCGGACACCGCCGAACCCGTCCGCGTGGCCTCCGGGTCGTAAGGGTTCAGCGGGCCCTGGCGTGGGTGGCTCTGGGGACGAACTGGGTCGGCAGGACGAGGCGTTCGCCGTCGGCGTCGACCTCCCCGGCGATCCGCCGGGCCAGCAACCGGGCCGCCTGGAAGGCGAGTTCGCTCAGGTCGTGGCGGACGGTGGTCAGCCGGAACACCTCCCAGGCCGCCATGGGCAGGTCGTCGAAGCCGATGACGGTGAGGTCGTCGGGCACCTTGACGCCCGCCGCGATCGCGGCGTTGAGCACACCGATGGCGACCACGTCGTTGCCGCAGAAGACCGCGGTGGGCGGCTCGGCCGCGTCGAGGAGGGAGGGCAGCGCGGCGTACCCGGTCTCGTACTCGAACGCGCCGCGCACCACGCGGTCGTCCGGCAGCCCGATGCCGGCGTCGGCCAGGGCCAGCCGGAAGCCCAGCTCGCGGTCGCGGCCGGTCGTGGTGTTGGCCGCGCCGAAGATGCCCGCGATGCGGCGATGGCCGAGCCCGACCAGTTCCTGCGCGACGAGGCGTCCGCCGCCCTCGTTGTCGACGACGGAGGCGAAGTCGCCGGGCCGGCCGGTGTCCCGGTTGAGGAACACATAGGGCATGCCGCGCCGCTCCAGCAGGGCGGGCAGCCGCGAATCGGTCGTGGCGGTCGCGAGGACGACGCCGTCGAGCGACTGGTCAAGGAGCTTCTCCTCGGCGACCGCCTCGTCGGAGCGCTCGGTGAGCAGCATCATCCGGTAGCCGAGCCGCTCCAGTTCGTCGTGGAGCGGCGCGACGACGTGCGGATAGAACGGGTTGGTCATGTCGGTCACGATGACGCCGACCCGGTGGGTGGACCGGGTGGACAGCGTGCGGCCCGCTTCGCTGGGTACGTAGTTGAGCGCCTGCGCGGCCCGTTTGATCTTCTCGCGGGTGGCCAGGGAGACACGGGGGTCGTCACGCAGGGCGCGGGACACCGTGGGCTGCGAGACACCCGCGAGTTTCGCCACGTCGTGACTCGTGATCGCCATGACTCTCTCTCCTCTTCGACACCTCGTACCACCCGGAGCCCGAACCGGAACCCGCGGCCCGGACAGTATACGTACGCGAGGTCGTATACGTATGTCTTCTCCGGATTCCTTGATCGCACCGCACCCGTTGAGTGTGTGGAAATTCGTTTCGAACCCCTTGACAGGTCACGCCTCCGGAGCCTGTCATGGGAATGCATACGTATTCCATTCATGCTTGTCCACCAGGGAGCCCCCATGCCCGATGTCGTCGTGTCCACACCCGAACTCGAGCGCCGCACGGTGCGCCGCAGCGACTTCGTCTCCTGCAACCAGGCCTTCATCGACTGCCGCACACCCGGCTCGGACCGGAAGGAGAACTACGCCATGATCGGGCCGGGCGTCTCGCAGTCCTCCGGCCAGCACGTCAACCTGCGGCTGCCGCACGGCTACAACATCGGCGCCGCCGCCATGCCGCACGGCATCACCAACAACCTGCACCTGCACTACACCGCCGAGGTGTTCATCTGCACCGCGGGCGAGTACCTGCTGCGCTGGGGCGCCGACGGCACGGAGGGCGAGCTTCCGCTGAGGGCCGGCGACATCGTGTCCGTGCCCACCTGGATCTTCCGCGGCTTCACCAACACGGGCCCCGACGACGGCTGGCTGTTCACCGTGCTCGGCATGGACCGCACCGGCGGCATCATCTGGGGACCCTCGGTCCTGCGCGAGGCGGCCGAGCACGGCCTGTACCTCAGCGCCGACAACCAGCTCGTCGACACCGTCACGGGGGACGAGCTCCCGCCGGAGTCCGAGCGCGTCACGCCGATGGCGCAGGAGCACATCGACCGGCTGCGCCACTACAGCGCCGAGGAGATGAAGCGCCGGGTGGCCGCCGCCGACGAACTCGTATGGTCCGAGCACCCCTTCATCGACAGCGGCCTGCCGGGCGGCGGCGCGCGCCTGAGCTGCGTGATCGGCTACGGCATGACCGAGGACCCGCACCAGGAGCCGCGCGTGTTCAACCCGCACGGCCACAACCTCGCCTGGCTGCGCGCCGAGCCCGGCCAGGGTGTCTCGCAGCACCGCCAGCAGGAGACCCAGACACTGATCGTCAAGAACGGCGAGTGGGAGGTCACCCTCAACCGCACCGACCCGGTCGCGGTGCGCCTGGGCCCGCGCGACATGCTGTCGGTGCCGCAGAACGCCTGGCGCACGCTGCGCAACGTCGGCGACGAGGAGGGCGACCTCCTGGTGGTCAACTCCGGGGACGGCCGGGTCCGCCTGGAGTGGGACGAGGAGGTCCTCAAGGCCGCCGCCGACGCAGGCCTCGGCCTGGACCACAACGGGTACGTGGCCCCGTACGCGCTGCTCCCCCGCTCCGCGCGGCGCTGGTGACCGGCGTGCCGCTGCCCCTGGTCGTGGTCCCCGGCATGCTCTGCGACGCGAGCCTGTGGTCGGACGTCGCCTTCCCCGAGGGCCACGCCGTCCACCATGTCGCGCTGCGACGGCCGGACGTGGGCGCGCTCGCGGACGATGTGCTGTCCGCGGCGGACGGGCCGTTCGTGCTCGTCGGGCTCAGCCTGGGCGCCATCGTCGGGTTCGAGGCGCTGCGGCGGGCCCCCGGGCGGGTGGCCGGACTGTGTGTGATGGCGACGAACGCCGCCGCCCCTCGCCCCGAACAGCACGCCGCCTGGCGGGAGTTGGACGCGCTCGTCGCCGACGGACGGTTCGCGGAGGTCGTCGAGCGCACGCTGCCCGACATGTTCCCCGACCGCCGCTGGTCGCCGGCGGACGCCGAGCGCTACCGCCGCATGGCGCGGGCCGTGGGCCCTTCGGACGCTCGTGACCAGTTGGCCGCACAGCACACCCGCGCCGACGCGTTCGCGGCGCTGCGCTCGGCGCACTGCCCCTCCGTCGTCCTCTCCGGCGGCCGGGACACCCTCTGCCCGCCCGCCTTCCACCACGCCATCGCCGAGGCCCTTCCGCACTGCGACCTGCGCGAACTGCCCGACGCCGGACACCTCGTGCCGTGGCAGCGGCCCGACGCCGTGACCGCGGCACTGCGGGACCTGGTCGCCGCGGTCCCCGCCATCTGACACCCCGTCCCCGTATCCCGTATCCAACGAAGCGAGTCGAAGAGAGCCGTCATGCCCCGACACCTCAAGTCCCCCGTCCCCGCCGCCCAGGTGACCGCCGCCCGCGCGGACGTCGCCGACCGGGTGCGCGCCATCCTCGACGACATCCGCGATCGCGGCGACGAGGCGGTGCGCCAGTACTCCGAGAAGTTCGACAACTGGGGCCCGGAGTCGTTCCGGCTGTCCTCCGAGGAGATCGAGCGCATCGTCGCCGGTGTCCCGGAGCAGGTCCTGGACGACATCCGGTTCGTGCAGGAGCAGGTGCGTACCTTCGCCCAGGCCCAGCGGGACTCGATGCTCGACGTCGAGATCGAGACGCTGCCCGGCGTCCGGCTCGGCCACCGGCACGTCCCCGTCTCCGCCGCCGGCGCGTACGTTCCCGGCGGCCGCTACCCGCTGACCGCCTCGGCCCACATGACGATCGTGACCGCCAAGGTCGCGGGCGTGCCCCGGGTCGTCGCCTGCACCCCGCCCATCCGGGGCGAGATCCCGGCCGCGACGGTCGCCGCGATGCACCTGGCTGGCGCCGACGAGATCTACCTGCTGGGCGGCGTCCAGGCCGTCGCGGCGATGGCCGTGGGGACCGAGACGATCGGCGGCGTGCCGATGCTGGCGGGCCCCGGCAACGCGTATGTCGCCGAGGCGAAGCGCCAGCTGTTCGGCGAGGTGGGCATCGACCTGTTCGCCGGGCCCACGGAGATCCTGGTGATCGCGGACGAGCACGCGGACCCCTTCGTGGTCGCCGTCGACCTGCTGTCCCAGGCCGAGCACGGGCCCGACTCCCCCGCCGTCCTCGTCACCACGTCCGAGGAGCTGGGGCGCGAGGTCGAGCGGCACATCGAGCGGCTGCTGCCCGGCATGCCGACGAAGGACTTCGCCGAGCCGGCCTGGCGCGACCACGGCGAGATCGTCGTGGCCGACACCCTCGACAAGGCCTTCGAGATCGCCGACTCGTACGCCAGCGAGCACGTCGAGGTGCTGACCGAGAACCCGCGGCAGGCACTGGACAAGATGCGCGACTACGGCGCACTCTTCCTCGGCGAGGGCACATGTGTCAGTTACGGCGACAAGGTCATCGGCACCAACCACGTCCTGCCCACCCGCGGCGCGGCCCGCTACACGGGCGGTCTGTGGGTCGGCAAGTACCTCAAGACGGTCACCCACCAGGAAGTCACCGACACCGCTTCGTCGGCGCTGCTCGGTGAGGTGTGCGGGCGCGCCGCCCGCGTCGAGCTCTTCGAGGGGCACGCGCGCTCCGGTGACGTCCGCGCCGCGAAGTACGGCGCCAAGACGCTGGAGTGGAACGAGGAGGCCGGCGCATGACGACCGACCGCACCAGTACGCCCCTCGCCGGACGGACTGCGCTCGTGACCGGGGGCGGCAGCGGCCTGGGCCGTGCCATCACCCGCTCGCTGCTGGCCGACGGCGCCCGTGTGGTGATCACGGGCCGCGACGGGGACACACTGAAGCGCACCGCCGACGAGCTCGGGCCGGGGGTCGAGCCCCAGGTCTGCGACGTGTCGCGGGCCGCGGACGTCGAGGCGCTGGCCTCGGCCCTCGCGGACGAGGAGATATCCGTCCTGGTCAACAACGCGGGCATCGCAGGCCCTGTGGCGCCGCTGACGGAGATCGCGCCCGACGACTGGGACGAGGTCTTCGACATCAATGTGCGTGGTGTGTTCCTGATGTGCCGGGCGTTCCTTCCCGCGATGACGCGGCGTGGCTCCGGTGATGTCATCAACCTCGCCTCGGTGTCGGGCAAGCGGCCGCTGCTGCGGCGCACCCCGTACTGCGCGTCGAAGATGGCGGTCATCGGCCTGACGACCACGCTGGCGGGCGAGGTGGGGCCGCAGGGTGTCACGGTCAACTCCCTGTCCCCGGGGCCGGTGTCGGGGCCGCGCATGGAGCGCAACTTCCGCCTGGAGGCGGAGCGCACGGGCAGCAGTTACGCCGAGGCCGAGGAGGCCTTCGTGTCGCGTGCCGCGCTCGGGCGGATGGTGACCGAGGAGGAGGTCGGCGAGGCGGTGAGCGCGATGCTGCGGATGCGTGGCATGTGCGGCGCCGATGTCGACCTGTCGGCGGGGATGGTGGCCCGATGACCGTTGCACGCGCACCGCGCCGCAGCCTCAAACAGCGTCTGGCGGACGGCGTTCCGCTGCGCGGCGCGCTGCTGCGGCTGCCCTCGGAGACGCTGGTGGAGATGGCGGGCGTCGCCGGTCTGGACTATGTGCTCATCGACTGCGAGCACGGGCCGGCGGACACGGCGCTGCTTCAGCAGCACATCATGGCGGCCGAGGCCCATGGCATCGACGTGCTGGTACGGGTGGGCTCCGCCGAGCCTGCACTGGCGCTGCGCTGCCTGGACCTGGGCGCGGCAGGGCTCGTCCATCCGCACGTGGACGGCGCCGAGGACGCCAGGCGGGCCGTCGCCGTGAGCCACTATCCGCCGTGGGGCGAGCGGGGCTTCGCCACGTACAGCAGGTCGGGGCGGTTCGGCACGGTCGGCGCGGCCGAGCATGTGGCCGCGTCCCGCGAGACGCTGGTCGTCCCGATGATCGAGACACGGCGTGCCTGCGCCTCGGCCGGCGAGATCGCCGCCACCGAAGGTGTGGACGCGGTCCTGGTGGGCCCCGCCGATCTGGCGGCGGACTGCGGCTTCCCCGCACAGGATGTCGTCGACGACCTGGTCCGGCAGGCACACCGGGCCACTGCCGAGCACGGCCGCACCGTGATGACGATCGTCCCCCACCTCGCGGCGGCACGGGCCGCCGAGGAGTCCGGGGCCCGCCTGATCCTCTTCAACATGGCGCAGGTGCTGATGGACACCATGAGCTCCCTCGCCCGGCCCACGGGGCCGTAACACACCTCCAACGCCCGTGCCGCAGCCCTTGACGCACCACCCCCGGAACCTTAGCGTTCAGCCTTGGTTCATACGTATGCATACTCCTCATCCCCTCATTCGCCGCGCGATCGGAGCAGCCATGTCCTCTGCAGCGCCACCCCGCACAACCCCCGCGTCCGCCCCCGAAGCGGCGGAGAAGCGGAGCGCGATTCGCCGAGCCATCGGCGCGGGCAGCATCGGTAACTTCGTCGAGCAGTTCGACTACGGCCTGTACGGCTACATGGCCCCGATCATGGCCCCGGCGTTCTTCCCCGAGAGCGACAAGACCGTCGCCGTGCTGGGCACATACGCGATCATCGCGATCGCCTGCCTGGTCCGGCCGCTCGGCGGAACCCTGCTGGGCCGCTGGGGCGACCGGGTGGGCCGCAGGAAGACGCTGCTGTGGACCCTCGTGGCGATGGGCGCCGCCACCGCCCTCGTCGCCGTCCTCCCCACGTACCACCAGGTCGGCATCCTGGCGCCGATCCTGCTGCTGATGCTGCGCGTGGTGCAGGGCGTGGTCTCCGGCGGCGAGTACGTCGGAGCGGTCGCCTTCATCGTCGAGTGGGCCGAGCCCAACCGGCGCGCGTACTACACCTCGTACGCCTCCAACAGCTGCTTCGTCGGCACGCTCGCCGGCGCCGGTGTCGCCGCGCTGACCAGCTGGGTCTTCGAGGGGCCCGCGCTGGACTCGTGGGGCTGGCGGATGCCGTTCCTGCTGGCGGTCCCGCTCAGCCTGGTCGGCCTGTGGATGCGCAGCCGCATCTCGGAGAGCCCGGAGTTCGTGCGGGCCACCGAGGACGGCACCGATGTCGTCAAGTCGCCGGTGCGCGAGGCGCTCCGCTCGCAGTGGCGGCCCATCCTCGTCTACTGCGGCATCTCCATCATGTGCGCGATCCTGTCCTACACCTGGGTCACGTTCTATCCGCAGTACCTGACGGACACCCTCGGCCTGCCCCGCTGGATGGGCCTGGCGTCCAACGCCATCTCGATCGCGGTGCTCATCCCGCTCCTGCCGCTGGCCGGCAAGCTCTCGGACCGGATCGGGCGCAAGCCGATGCTCATCTCGGGCGCCATCGCCTGCATCGTCCTGGTCCCGCTCGCGTTCTGGGTGGGTGACCGGGGCACCTTCGGGGCCGCGATCGTCAGCCAACTCATCTACCTGGTACCGGAGTTCTTCCTCACCGTGATCGTCACGGTCTGCGCGGCCGAGCTCTTCTCCACGCGCACCCGGTTCAGCGCCAGCGCCATCGCGTACAACAGCTCGTTCTCCATCTTCATGGGGATCACCCCGTTCGTCGCGACGCTGCTGGTCAGCACCTTCGACACGATCTACGCCGTGTGGGCCTACCTGGCCGCCGGCGCCGTACTGGCCCTCGTCGTCGTCAGCAGCTTCATGACGGAGACGTACCGGAGCGAGCTGGGCGCGGACAAGTTCGCCCGCCAGGACACCCCGCAGCCGGCCTGATCCCGTGGTCCGGCACCCCTTGCCTGACACCCCGCACATCAGTCACGCTACATACGCATTCACACCGCACTGGAACGGAAGAAGCACCATGGCCCTTGACCCCGTCGCGTACGAGCCCTACAACGACCCGGACGAGTTCATCCGCGAGGTGACCGACCGCATCTGGGTCCAGCGCGACATCGCCCACATCGTCGACAACTACGAGCCCGACTCGATCGTCCACGCCAGTCTCGGTACGGTCGTGGGCCGTGACGGCGTGATCGAGGGCAGCACGATGCGGATGGCCTCCGTGCCGGGCCACATCGGTCAGGCCGAGGACGTGGTGTGGGAGGCCCGCGGGGACGACGCGTTCCTCAGCTCGCACCTCGTCTTCTCCGCCGACGAGCACCTCGTGGACGGCCGCAACGTCCGCGTCCGCAAGCGCACGGTCGCCAACTGCCTCTACCGGCGCGGCCGCATGGTCGAGGAGTGGGTGGTGCGCGACGACCTCGCGGACTGCCTGCAGCTCGGCATCGACCCGGACGAGGCCGCGCGCGAGCTCCAGTTCCAGGGGTACACCGGGTCGATGACCGAGGACCCGCCGAAGGACGTCCTGGCAGAGGGTGTCAGCGGCCCGCGCCCCGACGACTTCCGGCCCGAGTGCGAGATGGTCCTCGACTTCATCGAGCAGGTCTGGTCGCAGCGCCAGCTCAACAAGGTCAACGACTACATGGCTCGCGACCTCTTCCTGCACACCATCGGCGACCGCACCGTCATCCGCCCGGAGCGGTACCAGGCCGACCTGCTGGAGATGGTCGGCCCGTTCCCCGACGCCCGCTTCGCCGTCCTGGACGTCCAGACGCACCACGCCGAGCGGTACGCGGGTCTGCGCGTGGCCGTGACCTGGACGATGCACGGCACGTACCGCGGCATCCCGGCCTTCGGCCCGCTGACCGGCAAGCCGGTCACGATGCTCGGTGTCTCGCAGTTCACGATCCAGGACGGCCGCATCGTGAAGGAGGTCCGCGTCTACGACGAGATCGCGCTGCGCGCGCAGATCAACGCGGGCCGGGAGGACGGCGCGGACGTGGCGGCGAACATCTACTGATCCGCCACCTGTTCCACCGGCCCTGGACCGCAGCCCCCGGTCCAGGGCCGGCCGTATGTCGCAGACGCCGCGGGTCCGAGGTCAGGACGCGGCGGCGTCATAGCTGAGGTCCTTGGCTGTGAGTGACTCGGGGCTCAACCTCAGCCACACCGTGCCGCGTTCGCCCGGCTCGTCGTACAGGTAGCCCAGGAATCGCTCGTCCCACCGCGACTCGTCCGCTCCGAGGTAGCGGGCGAGCTTGCGGCGGCCTCGCGGCACGTCGAACGGTACGAGTTCGGCCCGCCCGCGGGCTATCACCTGTTGGACCCGGCCCGTCGCTACATCGCATTCGTCGACGACGAGCGCGACCCGAGGGTCGTCCTTCACCCGGTCGAACAACCGGGCCCACGGCCCCATCAGAACCCAGAACGCCCCGTCCTCCCACAGGAACCAGACGGGGCGGACGGTGGGGCCGCTGGTGGCGAGGCGTGCGGTGAGGGGCTGCCGCAGGAACGTGTCCACATCGAAGTCACGAGACATCACATCGCCCACCCTGTGGTGTCATGCCACTCCTGTCGACCGACCTCCGACCTGCGACTTCCGAACTAGGACGGGCTAGCCGGGCCGCACTCAGCCCAGCTCGACCCCCGTCAGATCCCGCAGCGCCCCCAGCAGCCGCTCCTGGAAGCGCGGGTCCCGCGCCGCCGGGTGCGGGTCCTGGGTGTGCTGGTGGTACCAGTAGCCGCCGGTGGGCGGGGTGACGGTGGCGTGCGTGGCCAGCCATGTCTGGGTGCGGTGACCGGCCGTCAGGTCGTCCGTGGCCGACCGGCCGCCCATCCGGGTGGGGACCCAGCCCGGGTCGACGGCGTGCGCGCTCGTGCCCTGCCAGCGGGACGCGAGGGCCAGGGTCAGTGCGGTCACCCACAGCTTGGTGTCGCTGTACGTGGCCGTGCCGTCGGTCAGCCGCGTGAGGTCGGTGGAACCGTCCCGGTGCATGGAGCTGCTCAGGTAGACGAGCGTGGACGGCTTGTCCATCAGGGCCGTCAGGACGTACGGCGCGACCGTGTTGACCGTGGCCGCCTCCGGGGTGTGCATGGTTCCCGCGTTGTGGACGACCGCGTCGAAGCGGCCGAACTCGGCGGCCTGCCGGGCGACTTCGGGGACCGCCTCGGCTTCGGACAGGTCCCCGGTGATCGCACCCGCCCACCGACCCGCCCCGGACGGCGCGGCGACGCGGTCCGGGGTGCGGGCGTGGACGACCACGTCGTGTCCGGCTCCGGCCAGCGCGTTCGCCGTCGCGTGGCCGAGGCCCGTGGAGGCTCCCGTCACCAGGATCAGGGACATGGGCATGTGCTCCGTCCGTCGATGGTCGCGGCGTTCCTGTCGCTCACAGTGTGAGCAGGACCTTCGTGGCCCGGCGCTCGTCCATCGCCTTGTAGCCCTCGGGCGCCTGCTCCAGCGGCAGCGTGAGGTCGAAGACCTTACCGGGGTCGATCTCGCGGTCCCAGATCAGCTGGATCAGCTCGGGGAGGAAACGGCGTACGGGCGCGGGCCCGCCGAGGGTGTGGATGCCGGCGAAGAAGAGCTGGATGCCGGGGATCTGCACGTCGTGGTTGACGCCGACGTAGCCCAGGTGGCCGCCGCCGCGGGTGGCGCCCACGGCCTGCATGAAGGACTCCTGCGTGCCGACCGCCTCGACGACGGAGTGGGCGCCGAGGCCGCCGGTGAGTTCCTTGATCTTCGCCACGCCCTCGTCGCCGCGCTCCTCCACGATGTCGGTCGCCCCGTAGTATCGGGCCAGCTTCTGCCGCTCCGGGTGGCGGGACATCGCGATGATCCGCTCGGCGCCCAGCTGCTTGGCGGCGAGGACGGCCATCAGCCCGACCGCGCCGTCACCGACGACCGCCACCGTCCTGCCGGGACCCGCCTCCGCGGCGACGGCGGCGAACCACCCGGTGCCCAGCACGTCGGAGGCGGCCAGCAGGGCCGGGACCAGCTCCGGGTCGGGCTGCCCGGGCGTGGCCACGAGCGTGCCGTCGGCCAGCGGGATGCGGGCCTTCTCGGCCTGCGTACCGATCCCGCCGTGCACGAATTCGGCGTGCACGCACTTGGACTGGAACCCGGCCTCGCAGATCTCGCAGGTGTTGTCCGAGATGACGAACGAGCCGACGACGAAGTCCCCGGGCTTCACGGTCTCGACCGCGTCACCGACCTCCTCGACCACGCCCACGTACTCGTGTCCCATGAGCGTGTGGTCGACGGGCTCGATCCCGCGGTACGGCCACAGGTCCGAGCCGCAGATGCAGCTCGCGGTCAGCTTCACGATCGCGTCGGTGGGCTCGAGGATCTTCGGGTCCTCGCGGTCCTCCACTCGGACGTCGCCGGCGTTGTGCATGACTACTCCACGCATGGTGGATCTCCTTGTTCGGATTCGGTGTGTGTGAGGGGGGCGGCGGCAGGCCGCTAGGCCCGTGCCGCCTGGCCGCGGGGCCTCGTGAGACCCATGATGATCGCGGGGATCAGAGTCAGCGCGGCGACGACCGTGCCGACCACCGCGGGTCCCGTCGTGCCGAGCGGACCGTCGAGCGAGAGCCCGGCCGCCCAGGATCCGACGGCCGTGCCGAGGTTGAACGCCGCGACGGTGAGGCCGGAGGCGAGGGCCGGGGCCCGGCCGGCGCAGCGGACCGCGAGGGCGATCAGGACCGGGTTGGCGCCGAGGCCGAAGAAGCCGAGCAGGGCGACCAGCACGACCGTCGCCGGGGCCGAGTCCGCCAGCAGGCAGATCGCGAGCAGCAGCAGTGTCGCCCCGGCCGGGGCGACGACGCTCACCGCGTGCGGTCGGCGGTCGCCAAGCCGGCCGCCGACCAGCGAGCCCGCGAGGGCGCCGAGGCCGAAGCCGACCAGGACCAGCGGTACGTACCCGGCGGCGAGCCCCGACCGGCCGGTCAGCAGCGGTGCGATGTACGAATACGCGGCCAGGACCCCGCCGGTGGTGGTGGCACAGGCAGCGAGCACCAGCCATAGGCGGCCGGAGCGCAGCGCCGACAGCTCGGAGCGGATCGATCCGGCGTGCTGGTCCGGTCCGTCCTGCGGGACGGTGCGGGCGATCAGGAGGACGGCCGCCGCGGCGAGCACCGCGAGGGCCCAGAACGGTCCGCGCCAGCCCATGAGCTGTCCCGCAAATGCGCCCAGCGGTACGCCGACGACATTGGCCAGCATGGCTCCGGCCCCGACGAGGCCCAGGGCGCGGGCGCTCGCGGCCGGTCCCGCGGCATGCGCGGCGGCCACATTGGCCACGGCCCAGAACGCGCCGGTGGCCAGCGCGGTCAGGAACCGGGCCGCAAGCAGCAGCGGAAAGCTGGAGCCCAGGGCGACGACGACGTGACCGACGGCGAAGACGCCCAGGGCCAGCATCAGGGTGAGCCGCTTGGGCAGCCGCAGCGTGAGCATCGCCATCAGCGGCGCGCCCACGATCATCCCGACGGCGAAGACGGTGATCAGGAGCCCCGTCCGCGCCACGCCGACCTGCAGGTCTCCGGCGATCTCGGGCAGCAGTCCGGCGACCACGAACTCGGTGGTGCCCATCAGGAACGTGCCCATCGCCAGCACGTACACGACGAGCGGGAGCCGGGCGGGCGGCGCGGGCCGCTCGAAGCGGTCGGGGCGCCCGTCGGCGGGGGCGTGGAGGGTTCCTCCTCGCGTACTCATGCATCAACTCCGTGGGGTGTCACAGTGCGGTCTCGCGGTGTTGCCGTGTTGCCGTGTGTTGACTCCACGAAATCGATGTTTGCGCAGGTGGGGAAGGTCGCGTTTATAGGGGGTACAAGCTCGACCTCCCTCCGCGGCGTCCCGTGGCTACCGTGGAACGCATGGACGAGGGAAGCGACCACCGCGGCGAGATCAGGGACTTTCTCGCCAGCCGACGCGCCAAGATCACCCCGGAGCTGGCCGGGCTGCCCACCAGCGCCCGGCGGCGCGTCCCGGGGCTGCGGCGCGAGGAGGTCGCCGTGCTGGCCGGTGTCAGCACCGAGTGGTACACGCGACTGGAGAAGGGCCACATCGGAGGTGTGTCCGAGGACGTGCTCGCGGCGGTCGCGCAGGCCCTGCAACTGGACGAGGACGAGCGCACCTACCTGTTCGACCTGGCCCGCGCCGCCAAGCCCGCCCGCCGGGCGCCGTCCCGCCGCAAGGACGTCGCCGTGCCGCCGCGCGTCCAGTGGATGCTCGACTCGATGACGATGTCCTCGGCCTTCGTGCGCAACGGCCGCCAGGACGTCATCGCCCACAACGCACTGGCGAAGGCCCTGCACACACCGATGTACGAGAGCGCCACCACCGACAAGCAGGGCCGGCCCAACATCGCCCGCTACATCTTCCTCGACCCCGGGTCGCAGGAGTTCTTCGTCGACTGGGACGCCGCCGCGGTCGCGACCACCGCCCTGCTGCGCGCGGAGGCAGGGCGCGAGCCGCACGACCGGGCGCTGCGCGAGCTCATCGGCGAACTGTCCACGCTCAGCACCGAGTTCCGCGACCAGTGGGCCGCCCACGATGTGCGCATCCGCCACGAAGGCCTCAAGCGGCTGAGCCACCCCGACGTCGGCGAGCTGGAACTCTCCTACCTCTCCCTGGACCTGCCGATGGCCAGCCGCGCCGTGCACGACCTGACGCTCTACTCGGCGGAACCCGGCACCACATCCGAGGAGCGCCTCAAGCTCCTCGCCAGCCTGGCGGCCACCCGCTCCCAGGCCGCCGCACCGCCCCGCGGCTAGCCCGCCTCCCTCTGCATCACTCCAACACCCCTTGGGCACAAAGGAGTCAAGGGCCCACAGACGTCACACCCACCGCCGCCGACCGTTCACCTCCGCCTCACCCGAGCTCGCCATCGTGGGCCCCTGCCCTGCCACCGACGCACCGGGAGGACCCATGACCGAGCACCCCCGCCTCACCCGCCGCCACGGGCTGCGCGCCGCACTCGCGGTGGCCGCCGCGCTGCCCGCCACGGCGGCGGTGACCACCACCGCCGCCACGCCCGCGGGCGCCGCGACCCCGGGCCGCGGAGGCCGCCTGCACGTCATGACGTTCAACCTGCGCTACGCCTCCGACACCTCGCCGCACTCCTGGGCCGACCGCCGCCCCGTGATGCGCGAACTGCTCCGCAAGGAACGCCCGCACGTCATCGGCACCCAGGAGGGCCTGTACCACCAACTGCAGGACATTCACGCCGACTTGGGCGAGCACTACGCCTGGATCGGCACGGGCAGAGCGGGCGGCAGCCGGGACGAGTTCGCCACGGTCTTCTTCGACACGCGGCGGCTGCGGCCCGTCGAGTTCGACCACTTCTGGCTCTCCGACACCCCGGAGCTGATCGGCTCGAAGAGCTGGGGCAACTCGGTGATCCGGATGGCCACCTGGGTGCGCTTCGCCGATCTCACCGAGGGCGGCAAGGAGTTCTACGTCCTCAACACCCACTTCGACCACCAGGTCCAGCTGTCCCGCGTGAAGTCGGCGGAGCTGATCGCCTCGCGCGTCGCGGCGCTCGACTCCTCCCTGCCGCTGCTGATGACGGGCGACTTCAACGTGGCCGCGCACGGCAACCCGGTATACGACCAGCTTCTCGCCACGGGCCTCAGGGACACCTGGGACGCGGCCGCCGTGCGCAGCAAGCTCTATGCCACGTTCCACGGCTACAAGCCGCTGGTCCCGGACGGCGACCGCATCGACTGGATCCTCGCCACGCCGGGCGTGACCGTGCACTCCGTGGCCATCAACACGTACCAGAAGGACGGCCAGTACCCGAGCGACCATCTGCCGGTGCAGGTGCGGGTCACGCTCGGCTGACCAGCGGGTCAGTCCGTCGTCCGGTAGAAGCTGCGGGAGACGTAGCTGGTAGCCTCCTTCGCCCGCAGGGCGCACAGTTCGCTCTTGAGCTCGCGTGCGACCGCGAGTTCGGGGGCGTCCCCGGGGGCCAGGGGCAGGAGGTCGACGACGTGCAGCGCCTCCTGGACCCGGCCCTCGTCCCGCAGCCGGGCCGCGCGGTCGAGCACCGCCTGCTTGTCGGTGATCGCGTCGGCGCGGGCCGCCGCGGCGACGGCGGGCCGCTCGGGGTGCAGGGTCGTCGGGTTCCCGTCCCACCAGCCGGTCTCGGAGCGCACGATGTCCCGGACGATGTACTCGCGGTGGCCGTAGTTCTCCCGCATCCACGGGACGTCGAACAGCTCGGCGGGGTAGTCGAGTTCGTGCACGATGTCGTCCGCCCCCTTGCCCTCGTTGAGGCGGTCGACGACCGCGCGGCGCAGCCAGCGCAGGGCCGCCGATGTCGCCGTGAGCTGCTCGGCGCCGCCCTCGCGGATCACCGGCCCGAACTCCGGGATCACGGTGGCGGGTTCGAGGGCGGCGAGCCGGTCGAGGGTGTCGGCCCAGCGGACGGTGTCGCGCATGGTGCGCATCGGTGTGCCGATGTTGGGGATGCCGTTGATGACGGCGGCGCTGCCGTACAGGATCCGTTCCCGCGGCAGCCATACGGCGGTCACGTCGTCGGTCTCCGACGGAGCCCACAGCAGCCGCACGGTGCGTCCCGTACTGCCGAGGGTGAGGGACTCGCCGTACGTCTGGTCGGGGAAGGTCAGTGGCGGCACGGCCGGGAAGGCCGCCGAACTCTTGCGGAACTGGCGGGTGTTGATGTGGTTCTGCAGTCCGGCGGTCTCCAGGTACCGGCGGTAGCGCCGGACGACGTTCTCGTGGGCGATGACGGTCGGCCGGGGCTCGCCGCGTTCTGCGGCGGCGTCGAGGAAGCCCGGTACTCCGTAGTTGTAGCCGAGGTGGCCGTGGCTGTAGACGATCCAGCGCACCGGTTTGTCGGTGTGTTCGCGCAGCCGTTCCAGGGCCTCGGGGACGACGGCGGGTGCCGGTCCCGAATCGATGACCAGCAGTCCCTCGTCGGTCTCCACGGCGAGGCTGTTTCCCTGGAGGCCGATGGTGTAGACGCCGGGTGCGACGACGTGGACCTCGCGGGAGCCGAGCAGGGGGTTGTCTTCGGGCTTCGTGGTGAGCACGGTCGACGCTCCTTCGTACGGGGCGGTTCTGGTCTTCACGGGTGGGTGCGGCCGAGGCGGCGGGCGTCGCGCTCCGGGCGTACGAAGATCACGGCGAGCAGGCCGCCGATCAGCATGAGCACTCCCGCCGCGCTGAACGCCAGGCCGTAGCCGGCGGCCGGGTCCGGTGCGGCCTCGATGACGAGTCCGGTGACGTACGGCGCGAGCAGGCCGGCCGTGGTGACGATCCCGACGGTGATCGACAGGACGGAGCCGCGCTGGCGGGTGGGGGTGATCTCGCTGGTGACGGTCACACCGATGGCGAAGAGGATCCCGCCCAGGCTGAACGCGACGGTGAGCAGGGCCAGTTGCGGCCAGCCGCCGGGCGCGATCGGGAACAGCAACATCGCTGCGCCCGCGACGAGGATGCCGCCCCCGCCGAGCACACCGCGTGCCATGCGGCTGGAGACACCGCGCCGCATCAGCCACTGCGTGAGCACGCCCTGCCCGAGGTTGAACACGGCCGTGGCGATCCAGGGCAGCACCACGAGCGTGCCGGTGGTGGCCGCGCTGTAGCCGAGGACGGTCTCCAGGTAGGGCGGTACCCATGCGATCAGCAGGGCGAGCGCCCAGTAGGCGGCGAAGGCTCCCACGAAGCCGCCCAGCCAGGTGCCGCTGAGCAGGATGCGCCGGTACGGGACGCGCGGCTCGTCGGCGGCCGGTGTCCCGGTGTGCGGAGACTCGGCGTGCGGGGACCCAGCGTCGGAGACACTGCCTTCCTTGCCAAGCACGGCCCACACCAGTGCCCACACCACACCGACCGCGAACAGGGACACGAACGCCCACCGCCAGCCGAACGCGGAGATCACGGCGACGAGCAGCGGGGAGGCGAGCGCCACACCGATGCCGGGGCCGACGTTGAGCAGCGCGGTGGGCAGGCTGCGCTTCTCGTTGGGGAACCACTTGTGCACGGCGTGCATGGCGACCGGGTTGGCGGGGCCCTCGGCCGCGCCAAGCACCACGCGGCTGGCGAGCAGGACACCGAATCCGACGGGTGCGAGGACCGGCAGCATGGTCAGCGCCCACACCACGGCCATCGCCATGAGCAGCCACTTCGTGGGCACGCGGTCGGAGGCGAAGCCGACGAGGATCGCCGAGAGGCTGAAGAGGAAGTAGAAGCCGCTGGAGAGCAGCCCGTACTCGCTGGGGCTGAGCCCCAGGTCGTGCATGATCGGCTTCGCCGCCAGGCCGAGGACGGCCTTGTCGAGGAAGTTGATCAGCATGAAGACCAGCAGCAGGAAGGTCACCAGCCAGGCGCGCCGGGGGCTGCGGTGTCCTGGCTCCCGGGACTGCGGGCGGCTGTCGGCTCTCGTGCCGGTCGTGGCGGAAACGGGGTGTGCGGAGGGGACGTTCACGCCTTCACTCCTTCGTCAAATGGCCCACCGGGTACGGCCCGCGGTCCGGGCGCGCAACTGGCTGTCGAGGTCGTCGCCCGCGAGGACGGCGCGGGACTCGGCGGCGGCCCAGGCGTAGACGCCCTTGGCCATCGTCGACGTGGCCGCCTTCTCCAGGGCGGCGAAGACCTCGGCGCGGGCCGCGTGTGCGTCCTTGTCGTCGGGGGCGGCGTCGGCGGCGAGTTGGGCGAAGTGGCCGGCGAGCCGGTGTTCGCCGCGGGCGAGCAGTTCGCGGGCCCGTTCGGCGAGCCGGTCGGCGCCTCCCGTCAACTGGGCGATCTCGCGCGAGAGTTCACTGCGGCGGGCGGGCTTGAGGTGGGACGGGTCGCCGTCGTACCAGCCCCCGTACAGCCGCCACAGATTGCGGACGACGAACTCGGGCTCGTCGTAGGACGGCTTGAGGTACGGCTTGCGCAGCAGTTCGGCGGGCGCGGTGACCTCGTGGACGACCTCGTCGAGGGTCGCCCCGGCGTTCATGGCGGCCAGCGTCTGGTCGTGCAGGGTCTGCAGGAAGTCGGCGGTGTCGGTGAGCGCGGTGCGGATGCGCTCGGCTCCGACGATCGGCACACCGTGGCCCGGCAGCAGGATCTCCGCGCCCAGGGAGGCCATCCAGCGCAGGGCCTGCGCCCACTCCAGGGCGTAGCGCTGGACCTTCTGCGGGTTGCCGGGGTTGGGCGAGGACCAGATGAAGAAGTCGCCGCAGCACAGGATGCCGCGTTCGGGCAGCCACGCGATGGTGGCGTCGTCGGTCTCGCCGCGCGCGTGCCGCAGCCGTACGTCGAGGTCTCCTACGCGCAGGTCGGTGCGGTCGGAGTAGGTGAGGTCGGGGTGGCGGTAGTCGGTCGGCCACCGGAAGTCGGGCCGCTGGAACTGGCGTTGGTTGATGACGCCGTTGTAGCCGGCGGTCGCGGCGTAGCGGCGGAAGCGCGGTGGGGTGTTCTCGTGCGCGACGACCAGGGGGCGGGGCGCGCCGCGTTCGGCGGCCTCGGTGTCGAAGGGGGCGACTCCGAAGACGTGGTCGATGTGTCCGTGGGAGTACACGGCGGTGTGCAGCGGGGCGTCCGTGCGGGCCCGTACGGCGGCGTGCAGATCGGCCGCCGTGCGCTTCTCCCCGGTGTCGTAGCAGAACAGGCCGTCGGAGGTGGGGAACAGGTAGACGTTGCCGAAGGCCGGCCACATCCACACCCCGTCGGCGACCTCGCGCAGTCCTTCGCGGCGCAGCTCGCCGGAGTGGTAGACCTTCGTGCTTGCCTCGCCGCGCCATACACGGTCGGCGTATTCGAGCAGGTCGTCGGTCACTTGCGGGCTCCTTCTTCCTCGTGGTGCGTGATGAGCGCGTCGACGGCGATCAGCCGGTCGCCGACGACGCACAGCGGGTTGATGTCGACCTCTTCGATGCCGGGGTGCGCGTCCAGCAGCCGGGTCAGGGAGGTGACGGCCTGCGCGGTCGCCTCGGCGGGCGCGTCGAGTACGAAGGCGGCCCAGTCGGCGAGTTCGCGGATCTGGTCGTCGGTGGCCGGCAGCAGCAGTCCGCGGCGCGGCGCCGCGGGGTCCTCGGCCCGGTCTCCGCCCGCGCCGAGCAGCAGGGCGGTGCCGTAGACCGGGTCGTGGGTGGCGCCGAGGGCCAGTTCGGCGGTGTGCTCCAGGAGGGGCTGGGCCACCAGACGGCGGCCGGGATCGGTGGACACCGTGTCCAACTGCTGCGCCAACTCGCCCGCTTCAGCGCCGAGTTCTGCGTTCTCCACCCCGACGCGTACGAGCCCGTGCCGCGCCCGGTGCGGGACATCGGCGGCGTCGCCCTTGAGGACGTACGGCCCGCTCCAACCCGCGCCGCGCACCTCGGTGACGAGTTCGTCCGCGCTCCGGGCGGACACGGTGGGGACGTGCGCGATGCCCGCCGCCTCGGTCAGCGGCGCGGACCGCAGCTCGGACCAGGCCCACCGCTCCGCGTCGGACCGCTGGTGCGGCACCGCCCTGGGCGGCGCGGCATCCGGGACCAGGACGCGCAGCCGCCGCAGCAGTGCGCCGATGCTGCCCAGCACCGTCTCGGGCATCCCGAGCCGTTCGAGTTCGCCGGAGGGCGCGCACGCCCATACGAACCAGGCCGGTGTGCGCATCGACTTCGCCGCCCGCGCGAGCCGGTGGTACGCCTCCGGGAACAGGTCGCCGAACGTCAAGTACAGGACGACGCCGTCGAGTTCGGGGTCCGCGTCGAGCACACCCAGGAGGTCCTCGACGCGGTCCATCCACCGGAACAGATTGCCGCCGAGGTCGACGGGGTTCGCGTCGGTGGCCTCCACCCCTCCGATCTCGGCCAGCCGGCGCCGGGTCTCGGCCGACAGCGCGGGGACGCGGACGCCCATCGCCGTCAGGTTGTCGGCGAGCACACCGCCCGCGCCACCGGACATGGTGAGGACCGCGAGCCGCGGCGCGGGCGGGAGCTTGATGCCCCGGCGGGCGCACAGCACGGCGTCCACCAACTGGTCGTCGTCGGTCACAAGCCGGATGCCCTCCTGCCGGCACAGCGACGCGAGCAGCAGGTGGTCGCCCGCGACGGCGGCGGTGTGCGAGAGGGCGGCCCGACGCCCCGCGGCGCTGCGGCCCACGGTCAGCGCGACGACGGTCTTCCCGGACTCCCTTGCCAGGCGCCCCAGTTCGCGCAGGCCCGCCGCGTCGCGAACCCCCTCCAGGTAGAGGACCAGCACCTCGACGTCGGGCTGCGCGAGCAGATGGCCGCCGAGTTCCCCGACGGACAGGCAGGCCTCGTTGCCGACGCTGGCGTAGTAGGAGTACCCGAGGCCCGCCCGCTCCAGGAGGTCGGCGAGGACGAAACCGACCGCGCCGCTCTGCGTGACGATGGCGACCGGGCCCGGCTCGCCGCGCTCGCGGTCCAGGAACACCGTCGTGGACACCTGCACTCCGGCCGGGCGGCTCACCAGGCCGAGGCAGTTGGGGCCGAGCACCGGCATGTCACCGGCGGCGGCGCGCAGTTCGTCCTGGAGCGCGTCGTCGCCCTCCTCCGCGAAGCCGGAGGCGTAGACGACCGCCGCGCCCGCACCGGCCTCGCGGGCCTCGCGCAGCAGTCCGGGCACGGTCGCCGCGGGGGTCGCGAGGACGACGAGGTCAGGACCGTGCCCGATCTCCGCGAGCGATCCGACGGTCCGTACGCCCGGCAGGGTCAGCTCTCCCCTGGTGACGGCGTAGACATCACCCTCGTATCCGCCGGACAGCAGGCGCCGCACGGTGATGCGGCCCCATGACAGCTCCTGGGAGGCCGACACCCCCACCACAGCAATGGACTTCGGCCGGAACAGCGGCTCGCAACGCATGACATCGGGCACCAACGGACATCTCCCTGTGGCTCGGACCACCGCGGACGGCTCCCACTGTGCCGACGCGAACCACTGGCAGTAAGCGCTTGGTCACCAGGATTTCGGCTAGCCTCCTGTGACATGTCACAAGGGCTGTGGGACAGGCTGGAGCGGCGGATACCGGCGGTCGTGGACCGCATCCTGCGCAGATACGTGGACGGTTCCCCGCACTACCAGGGTGTCGTGACGGAGCATTTGCACCGTCACATGGCGCACACCTGCCGCGAGGGGGCCCGGCTCTACATCCGTATGGCGCGGGAGTTGCGCGAGCCCCGTGAGGAGGAGCTGCGGCTGTTCCGCGAGCGCGCCCACGCACGGGGCGCGGAGGGGCTGCCGGCCGCGCACTTCATGGAGGCGTACCACCTGTGCGCCGAGGAGCTGTGGCACGAGCTGACCCAGGTTGCCGACGGCGAACTGCCGCCGGAGGCGGGCGCGGTGCTCCTGCGCTGGGTGCGCCATGTGACGCGCGAGGCGCTCGACGCGCACCAGCAGGAGTTCCAGGCCGCACGCAGCGAGGAGCGCGAGGCGAGGCGGGCGACGGTGCGGGCGCTGGTGGCGGGCGAGCGGGCCGACGAGACGGCCACGCGTTTCGGCATCCGGCTCGCCGACTCCTACGCGGTGCTCGCGCTGGGCTTCGCGACGGAGGCCTCGGAGTCCGTCGGGGACGCGCTCGGGCGCCGCCTCGCGGGGCGCCGCAAGGTGCACCGGCTCAGCGAGGAACTGCTCCGCGCCTTCAGCGAGGCCGTAGGCGACGCCGACCTCCTGACCGCCCTCGAGCCGGACGGCGGGCTCGTCCTCGTCCCGTCGGGTCCCAGCCACCCGGACCACGCCCCGGAGGCGGCGCGCGCCGCACTGCGGCGGTTGCGGCAGGCCACGGGGGTCGAGACGACCGCCGGTTTCGCGACCGCCGGTGACCGTGCCGGGATCCCGGCCGCGGCCGCGCAGGCCCGGCGGCTGCTTCCGCTCGCGGCCGCCCCGGGCGAGGTGGCCGTGCTCGGTGACCATCTCTTCGCCTACCACCTGAGCCACGACAGCGAGGCGGCCCCGCAGCTGCGCTCCCTCGTGGAGCGGCTGCGCACCGAGCCGGACCTGCTGGCAACGGTCGGGGCCTACTTCGCGAACGACTTCAACCGGCGGCAGACCGCGCAGCAGCTCCACGTCCACCCGAACACGATCGACAACCGCCTGTCCCGGGTCGACGCGCTGACCGGGGTCAACCCGCGTACCGCACAAGGCCTTCTGGTGCTCGGCGCGGCGCTGGGGCTCGGCGGATCAGAGCACCGCGATGCGTGAAACTGCTCGAACTCCCGCTTTTCCACGCAACATTGACAGCCCGTCACCATAGTGGTCTAGTCCGCTACAGCATGTCGTATGTGCCCACCGTGGAGGTTCGCTCATGTTCCGCCCGAAGCACAGATCCCGCAGGACGCCGCTCATCGCCGTCCTCGCCGTGGCGGCCCTGGCCGCCGCTCCCCTCACCTTCGGCACGGGCCCGGCCGCCGCCGGCCCGGGGCCCGGAGCCGGTGAGGAGACGTCCGCCATCACCCCGGCCCCGCACAGCGAGCGGCAGCGCTCCGACCGGGTCACCATCACCCCCGCCGTCACGGTCGTGACCGGCGCGAAGTCCGACCCGGCCGCCGTGAAACTGACCACCGCCGTGCTGAAGGCAGCCGGTGCGCGGGAGGTCACCACCACCCGGAAGGCGCCCGCGGGCTCCGGTTCGCTGGCGGTCTACGTCGGCGGCCCGTCCGAGAACCCGGCGTCGGCGGGCGCGCTCGACGCCCTGGACACCGACGGCCCCGCAGGACTCGCCGCCGAGGGGTACGTCCTCGCCATGGGCGGCAAGGGCGCCGGCCGCATCGTGCTGTCCGGCGCCGACCCGACCGGCACGTACTACGCGGCGCAGTCCCTGCGCCAGGTACTGCCGCACCGCAAGGCCCCCGGCGCCAGCGTGCGCGGCCTGGCCGTGCGCGACTGGCCCGCGACACCGGTGCGCGGTGTCATCGAGGGCTTCTACGGCACCCCGTGGTCGCACGAGGCGCGCCTGGACCAGCTCGACTACTACGGCGCGCACAAGATGAACATCTACGTGTACTCGCCGAAGGACGACCCGTATCTGCGCGCCAAGTGGCGCGACCCGTACCCGGCCGAACAGCTCGACCAGATTGAGGAGTTGGTGGAACGGGCGCGGGCGAACCACGTCGAGTTCACCTACGCCCTCTCCCCCGGCCTGAGCGTCTGCTACAGCTCCGACGACGACCTCAAGGCGCTCACCGACAAGTTCCAGACGCTGTGGGACATCGGGGTGCGGCAGTTCGCGGTGCCGCTGGACGACATCAGCTACACCGACTGGAACTGCGACGCGGACAAGGCGAAGTGGGGCACCGGCGGCGGCGCGGCCGGACAGGCGCAGGCCTATCTGCTCAACCGGGTCAACCAGCAGTTCATCAAGACCCATGACGGCGCCCTGCCGCTGCAGATGGTGCCGACGGAGTACTACAACACCACCTCCACGCCGTACAAGACGGCGATCTCCGGGCAGCTCGACAAGGATGTGCTCGTCGAGTGGACGGGCGAGGGCGTCGTGGCGCCGACGATGACGGTGGCCCAGGCGAAGCGGGCCAAGACGGTCTTCGGGCACGAGATCCTGACGTGGGACAACTATCCCGTCAACGACTTCGCGACCGGGCGGCTGTTCCTCGGCCCGTTCAGCGGGCGCGAGAAGGGGCTCGCCGAGGAGCTGGCCGGGATCACCGCCAACCCGATGATCCAGCCGTACGCCTCGAAGCTCGCCCTGCACACCGTCGCCGACTACACATGGAACGACTCGGCGTACGACCCCGACGCCTCCTATCGCGCGGCCGTCGAGGAGCTGGCCGGCGGGAACGCCAAGGTGGCACGCGCGCTGCGGGCGTTCACGGACCTCAACCACAGCTCGCGGATGGACTCGGTGGAGGCCCCGGAGCTGTCGAAGCTGGTGAAGGGGTACTGGGACGGTTCCGTCCCGGCGTCCCGGCTGACGGCCGCGTTCGCGGCGCTGCGGGACGCGCCCGCGACGATCCGCGGTGGCGTGGAGAAGGGCTTCGTCGAGGACTCGGGCCCGTGGCTGGACTCGGCCGAGGCATGGGGCCGGGCCGGGGTCGTGGCGGTGCGGATGCTGGAGGAGCAGCGCGCCGGTCACGCGGAGGCGGCCTGGACGCTCCGTCAGCAGCTGCCCGGTCTGGTGGCGAAGGCGAAGTCGTTCCGGTACACCGATCTGGGCGGCAACAAGGTGCCGGTGGTCGTCGGCGAGGGCGTGCTCGAACCGTTCTTCGCGAAGGTGCGGGACACTTCCAACAAGGACCTCGGCCTGCCGCCGCAGCCGACCGGCACGACCAAACTGCCGGTCTACAACGGCAACACGGCCGACCGGATGACCGACGGCGACGACTCCACGTACTTCTGGAGCAGCCGGGCACCGAAGACCGGCGAGGGTGTCGGCGTCGACCTGGGCGCCGAGCAGCCGCTCGGCTCGGTGACGGTGACGATGGGCAAGTCCGGCAGCACCGAGGACTACCTGCACAAGGGTGTCCTGGAGTATTCGTCGGACGGCACGACGTGGCACGCGCTGGGCGCCGAGTTCAGCGGGAAGGCGACGTGGACGGCGGAGGTGCCGAGCGGCACGAACGCCCGGTACGTGCGCGCCCGCGCGACGGCCGACCAGACGAACTGGCTGGTCGTGCGGGAGTTCACGGTGGCACGTAGGGACCGCCCGACGGTGAGCGGCGGCCCGGCGGCCGCGGAGGGCAGCGGCCTGGCCGCGGCGGCGGACGGTGTCCCGGAGAGCGCCTACCGTGCCGCCTCCGCCCCGGCGTCGGGGGACGCGCTCACCGTGACGTACCCGGCGCCGCGCCCCGTGTCCTCGGTGACGGTGCTGCGCCCGGACGACGCGACGTCCTCCGAGGCCGAGGTGCAGCTGCGCGTCGGCGGCACCTGGCAGGACCTCGGCCCGCTCGACGGCTCCGTCACCGCGCTGTCCGCGCCCGCCGGGGCGAGCGCGGACGCGGTGCGGCTCGTGTGGGGTGACGGATCGGCGGCGCCCGTGGTGAGCGAGGTGATCGTCAAGTAGACGTGGTGGTGTGAACCGAGCGGATGCGGGCGGCCGTTTCCGGCTCCCCGCGCCCGCTCAGGTGTGTTCGGGCGGGTTGATGCGTGATGTCTCGATCGCGGACTCGGAGGTGCCCCACTTCTTCAGGATCCGCTCGTACGTCCCGTCCTTGATCAGCTCGTTGACCGCGGCCCGGAACGCCTTGGTGAGCCGGGAGTCCTTCTTGAAGGCGAAGCCGACGTCGAGGCGGTGGAACTCGCCGAGGAAGGTGGTCCGCGAGGCGGACTTGCTCGCCTGGTGGCGCAGGCCGTTGATGGTCGACATGATCACGTCGATGCGGCCCTGCTGGAGCGCGGTGAGGGTGGCGCCGTTGTCGGAGAAGACCTGCACGTCGTACGGCTTCTTGCCCGCCTTGGTGCAGCGCGACTTCTGCGCGTCGAGGGTCGCCTCGAACGTGGTGCCCGCGCCGACGCCGATGTGCCGGCCGCAGAGCTGCGCGAGATCGGTGATCTTCTTGCCGAACGAGGTGTCACCCGTCTTGACCGAGAAGCCCTGGCCGTCGTTGATGTAGGTGACGAAGTCGATGGTCTTCAGGCGCTCGCTGGTGACACCGAAGTTGCCGGTGCCGAGGTCGTACTTGCCGCTCTCCAGGGCCGGGAGGATGGTCTCGAACGAGGCGTCCTGGCGCTTCAGTTGGATCCCGAGCACCTTGGCCGCCGCGTCGGCGAGGTCGATGTCCTGGCCCACGGGCTTCTTCCCGGTGCCGTTCGGGTAGTACGCGGCGGGCGGGCCTCCGGTCGAGGTGCCGATGCGCAGCGTGCCCTTCTCGCGGACGTCGGCGGGCAGCAGCTCGGCGGCGGAGTCCACCTTGCGGACCGCGGCGACGGGGTTGCCGCTCGGCGCGGCGGCGGCCTGCGCGCCCGCCCCGGCCGCACCGGTGTCGGTGTCGCCCGAGCCGCAGGCGGTCAGCGCGAGGAGCGGCAGCAGGGCGAGGGCGGCGAGGAGCGGTCGGGTTCTGGTCCCGGGCAGGTTCACGGGTCGGGGGCCTTTCGAGTGTGCGGGCAGCGCGCGGCGCCCGCGGGACGGCGGGTCGGGGCAGACGGGTGTGACGACGCCGGGCGGTGTCACGTGCGGGGACGTGTCACGCGCGGGTGTCGTAAGAAGAAGAGGTGTCGCGGCAGCGCGCGTCAGGAGAGGACTCGGCCCGCGACGGGGTCACCGAGGGAGGGAAGGGCCGGTCGGACGGCCCGCTGCCGCGTCAGGCGCAACACGCCGCGGACCACACCCGACCGAAGTCGATGTGGTCACGCGAGACCAGGCGCTGGGCAGTCATGCGGACCATTGAGCAGGACTTCGGCGGCCACGTCAAGCGGCGCCCGCATGCCGGGCGGCCTCTACTCTCCCGATTCCGGGCCGTGTTGACACATCCGCGGCGCGGGCGCATACGATCGGCGGTGGACCGACCGTGCCGCGCACGGCTCCGCTCCGGCCGCGTTGAGGGACGCGGCACATGTGACGACGCCGAATCCGTCCACGCCTTCCCGCCTGTGCCGCGGGGCGCCCTTCCGCGCCCGCGCCTCCCTCCTCCGGAGACACCTCGATGACCACGACGTCGTCCTACGTCACCCCCTCCCCCGCCGCATCGCCCGAGGATCCGGTGCCCGCGGCGTCCACCACCCGGATCGTGCCGCGCCGGCACCTGGGCCGCTGGGCGTCGGCCGCCGTCGCACTGCTCGTCTTCGCGATGGTGCTGAACTCCGTCGTCCGCAACGGCGCCTTCCAGTGGCAGGTGGTGGGCCATTACTTCACCACCTCCGCCGTGCTCGACGGGCTGCTCCTGACGGTGTGGCTGACCGCCGCCGTGATGGTGCTCGGGTTCCTGCTCGGCACCGTCCTCGCGACGATGCGGCTCTCCGCCAATCCGGTGCTGCGCACGCTGAGTTGGGGCTACGTGTGGATCTTCCGGTCCACGCCGCTCCTGGTGCAGCTGCTGTTCTGGTTCAACATCGGCACCCTGTATCCCACGCTGGGGCTCGGCATCCCGTTCGGTCCGGAGTTCGTCACGGTCAAGACGGTGAACCTGTTCGGCCCGACCCTGACCGCGCTGATCGGCCTGACGCTGCACGAGACCGCGTACGCCGCCGAGGTGGTGCGCGGCGGCATCCTCTCCGTGGACTCCGGGCAGACCCTGGCCGCGCAGGCGCTCGGTCTGAGCAGGCGCCGCACGCTGCGCCGGATCGTCGTGCCGCAGGCGATGCGCTCGATCGTGCCGACCGCGGGGAACATGCTGATCGGCACGCTGAAGGGCACGAGCATCGTCAGCGTGCTCGCCGTGCACGACCTGCTGTACTCGGCGCAGCTCATCTACAACCAGACGTACCAGGTGATCCCGCTGCTCATGGTCGCCACGCTCTGGTACATCGCGGTCACCAGCGTGCTCAGCGTGGGGCAGTACTACGTCGAGCGGCACTACGCGCGGGGCGACTCGCGGACGCTGCCGCCCACTCCGCTGCAGCGGCTTCGCGGTCGAATCGCCGCCGCCCGCGCCTGGTTGAGCAGGGTGACGGCGGCCGACGCACGCCCCGCGGTCGGTGGTGACCGGTGAGCTGCACCACACCTTCCCCACTTTCCCTACCGAATTACTAGGAAATCCTTGACCCGGCCCGTCCGGACACACAGGATGGTGCACATGTCCCGTACGCAGCAGCGACTCGTTCGTCGTCGGCATGTCGACTTTGGTCACGTCGTCAGCGCCGCGTGCTGTCGCGCGTAAGGCACCCGGCCCACAGGCCGGACCGTGCCGCTCCGCACGCCAACTCCCCGGCCATCGGGGCGCGTCCATCCACGGCGCCCCGGAGGCCCGACACACCAGCGAGGGACACCCGCCATGACCACGGCACCGCAGACCAGCACCACCCACGCCACCGCGCCACCCTCCGACGCCCGCCACCTCAGCCTCGTCCGTGACACCCCGCGGGGCGGCGGCGCCGGGCAGCGCGGCTCCGTACCGATGGTCGGATATCTGCTGCTCGTCCCCGAGGGCACCGACCCCGCCGAGCTCTTCGCCGAGGGCGGCCCCCGGCCGGAGATCCGCCCGGTCGACCCCGCGACCCCGACCCCGGCCTCTCCCCCGCCGGCCGCCGCACCGGCCGCGGACGACGACGTCATCCGCATCGATCCGGTGCGGCACGTCGCCGAGCTGGAGGGTCGTGAACTCGACCTCACCTACCTGGAGTTCGCGCTCCTCGCCCATCTCGTGCAGCGCCCCCACCACGTGCTGACGCGCGAGCTGCTGGTGACCGCCGTCTGGGGCTACGACCACGTCGGCGACGGCCGCACCGTGGACGTCCACATCGCCCGGCTGCGCCGCAAGCTGGGCAGGGCCCACCGGCAGCGGATCGTCACCGTACGACGCGTGGGGTACAAGTACGTGCCCGAGCGGCGCCCCGACCGGCAGGAGGGCTCCGACTCCGCCCCCTGCCACCGACCTTGAGGAGATCACCGTGACGGTCCCCGCCACCGCGTCGCCCCGTCCCGCCCCGGCCCACGACCGGGCGGGCCCCGACCATCCGCACTGGCTGCGGGTGGCCCGCGAGGTGGCGGAGGACCTCGCCACGGACGCGGTCACCAGGGAGCAGGCCGGCAAGGCCCCCGTCGACGAGGTGTCCCGGCTGCGCGAGGCGGGCCTGCTGACACCGCCGGCGCCGGCCGAGAGCGGCGGGGGCGGCTGGGACTGGGCCGCCGCGCTCGCCGTGGTCCGCGAGATCGCCGCGGCGGACGGCGCGATCGGCCAACTCCTGGGCTGCCACTACTTCTTGGCGGGCAGCGCCCGGTTCTTCGCCGGGCCCGCCCTCGCCGTACAGATCGAGGAGCGGTCCACGGCCGGACAGTGGTGCTGGGGCGGCGGCTTCGCCCGCCAGGAGCCCGCGCTGACGCTGACCAGGGGCTCCGGCGGGCTGGTGCTCAACGGGCGGCAGGACTACACCACCGGGGTCCTGGCCGCAGACCGGCTCGCCGTGCGGGCCGTGCGGGCGGACACGGGCGCGCCGCTCGCCGTCGTGGTGGACGCCGGCCGACCCGGTGTCGCGATCGACGCGGCGGCGGACACCTTCGGCCTGCGGCTCGCGGCCGGCGGCAGTGTGGAGTTCGACGACGTGCCGGTCGCCGCCGACGAGGTGCTCGGCCCGCTCTCCGCGGACGAGGACTTCCTGCCGCCCCGGACGGCGCTGGCGTCGCCCGTCGCCCACCTCGTCTCCGTCCAGGTCCTGCTCGGCACGGCCGAGGGAACACTCGCCGAGGCCCGCGAGTACAGCAGGACGGGCCGGACACCCCTGCATCCGGCCTGGCCGGTCGGCAGCCCGCACGACCCGCAGGTGCTGACCACCTACGGGGAGCTCACCGTCCTCGTCCGCTCCGCGTCCGCGCTCGCCGACCAGGCCCTGGGGGCCGTACAGGAGGCGCTCGCGCTCGGCGACGAGCTCACCTACGACGAGTACGCGGAGGTCGCCGCACTGGTGACCATGGCGGAGACCGCCGCCTCCCGGGCCGCGCAGGAGTCCACCGCCCGGGCCCTGGACATCGTCGGCCCGCGCGCCGCCTCCGCACGCCTCGGCTTCGACCGTTTCTGGCGCAACGCCCGCACTCACACGCTGCACGAGCCGCTCGGGCACCAACTCCGCGACATCGGCGACTACTTCCTCAATGGCGCACAGCCTCCGTTCGCCCTTCCCGCCTGAGACTTTTCACCTTGTTCTCAAAATACGAGACACACACGTCCATATGATGAACACCCTCTTGGGGTGAGCGCCACCTTCTGCCACGATCCCTATCTGTCAGGTAGGAAAACTCGGGAAGCCAGGGGGTGGCCATGCGTACGCTCAGCCGCGCGGACCTGTCGCGCCTCCTGCTGACCTCGCGCCGTCACATCGACCTCGGCCGCACCGCCAGCGCCATCTGTCGCGCCGCCTGAACCACGGTCCCGGTCCCACGGCGCTCCGCGCGCCTCCCCTGAACCACTCATTTCCCGAGAGGACACCTCCGTGTCTCCCGCACGCTCCCGCACCCCCCTGCGCACCCTCGCCGCCACGGCAGCACTCCCGCTCCTGCTGACCGCGTGCGGCTACGGGTCCCAGTCGAACGACGGCGACGACCAGGCCAAGGCCGCGTCGGGCGCCAAGAAGCTCTCCGCCGACGAGGTGAAGATCGGCTACTTCCCCAACCTGACGCACGGCACCGCCCTGGTGGGCGTCCAGAAGGGGCTGCTCCAGAAGGAGCTCGGCGGCACCGAGATCAAGCCGTCGACCTTCAACGCAGGGCCCTCCGAGATCGAGGCGCTGAACGCCGGCTCCATCGACATCGGCTGGATCGGCCCCTCCCCCTCCATCAACGGCTACACCAAATCGCAGGGCAAGTCCCTGCGGATCATCGGCGGTTCGGCCTCCGGCGGCGTCAAGCTGGTCGTGAACCCGAAGAAGGTCAAGTCCCTGGACGACCTCAAGGGCAAGAAGATCGCCACGCCCCAGTTCGGCAACACGCAGGACGTCGCGTTCCTCAACTGGATCGCGGAGAAGGGCTGGAAGGTCGACGCCCAGAGCGGCAAGGGCGACGTCTCCGTCGTCCGCACCGACAACAAGATCACGCCCGACGCCTACAAGTCAGGCTCCATCGACGGCGCCTGGGTGCCCGAGCCCACCGCGTCCAAGCTCGTCTCCGAGGGCGGCAGGACGATCCTCGACGAGGCCGACCTGTGGCCCGACAAGAAGTTCGTGATCACGAACATCATCGTGTCGCAGAAGTTCCTCAAGGAGCACCCGGACGTCGTCGAGGCCGTGCTGCGCGGTTCGGTGAAGACGAACAAGTGGATCAACGCCAACCCGGAGAAGGCCAAGGCCTCCGCCAACGCCGCGCTGCAGAAGCTGTCGGGCAAGGCGCTGCCCGCCGAGGTCATCGACCCGGCCTGGAAGTCCATCGACTTCCTCGACGACCCGCTGGCCTCGACCCTCGACACCGAGGCGAAGCACGCGGTGAAGTCCGGGCTCCTCGAAAAGCCCGACCTCAAGGGCATCTACGACCTCAAGCCGCTCAACAAGGTCCTCGAGGCCGAGGGCGCGGACGAGGTCGACGACGCCGGTCTCGGCGCGAAGTAACAACCCAACGGACCGGGCACGTCGAGGAATTGACGCCCCTTCAGGAGGTGACGCCCATGGCCACCACGACCACCACAGCGGCCGAGGCCGTCGAGACGGTGACACACGCGGCACGCATCGAGCACGTCTCGAAGTCCTTCCCCGCGCCGGGCACCCCCGGCGGACAGCAGCTCGTCCTGGACGACATCACCCTCGATGTCGCACCGGGCGAGTTCGTCACCCTCCTGGGGGCCTCGGGCTGCGGCAAGTCCACCCTGCTCAATCTGGCGGCGGGCCTCGACCTGCCGTCCGCGGGCTCCATCGCCACGGACGGCAGGCCCGCCCTGATGTTCCAGGAGCACGCGCTGTTCCCGTGGCTGACCGCGGGCAAGAACATCGAACTGGCGCTGAAGCTGCGCGGCGTCACGGCGCAGGAGCGGCGCGCCGAGGCGGAGCGGCTGCTCGACCTCGTGCGGCTGACCGGCGCGCACGGCAAGCGGGTGCACGAGCTGTCCGGCGGCATGCGTCAGCGCGTGGCGCTCGCCCGTGCGCTCGCGCAGGACAGCCGGCTGCTGCTGATGGACGAGCCGTTCGCCGCGCTCGACGCCATCACCCGCGACGTGCTGCACGACGAGCTGACCCGCATCTGGCAGGAGACGGGTGTGTCGGTGCTGTTCGTGACGCACAACGTGCGCGAGGCGGTGCGCCTGGCCGAGCGCGTCGTGCTGCTGTCGTCCCGCCCCGGCCGCGTCGCCCGGGAGTGGACGGTCGACCTGCCGCGGCCGCGGCGCCTGGAGGACACCGCGGTCGCCGAACTGTCCGCCGAGATCACCGAAGAACTGCGTGGGGAGATCCGCCGCCATGGCCGCCACTGACCACACCGTCACCCTCGACGCGGAGGCGACGAAGGACCGCTCCGAGGTGCCCGGCGAGCCCGGCCGCGCCGGCGACCTCGCGGGTCTGGAGGCGGGGCTCGACGCACTGGACTCGGTGCGGTCGGTCCGTACGCCGCTGCGCGAGACACTGCGCCGCAAGGTGCTGCCGCCCGTGACCGCGATCGCCGTGGTGCTGGTGGTCTGGCAGCTGCTGGTGTGGGCGGGGGTCGTCCCCGACTACAAGCTGCCCTCACCTGCCGACGTGTGGGGCGAGGTGCGCACGGCCTGGCTCCAGGGCACGCTCCTCGACTCCATCTGGACGTCGGTGTCACGCGGCCTGTTCGGCTTCCTGCTCGCCCTCGCCATCGGCACACCACTCGGCCTGCTGGTGGCCCGCGTACGGTTCGTGCGCTCGGCCATCGGCCCGATCCTGTCGGGTCTGCAGTCCCTGCCGTCGGTGGCGTGGGTACCGCCCGCCGTGATCTGGCTGGGCCTCAACGACTCGATGATGTACGCCGTGATCCTGCTCGGCGCGGTCCCCTCCATCGCGAACGGCCTCGTGGCGGGCGTCGACCAGATCCCGCCGCTGTATCTGCGCGCCGGCCGGACCCTGGGCGCGACCGGGCTGCGCGGGGCGTGGCACATCGTGATGCCGGGCGCGCTCCCGGGCTATCTCGCCGGGCTGAAGCAGGGCTGGGCCTTCTCGTGGCGCTCGCTGATGGCCGCCGAGATCATCGCCTCGTCGCCCGATCTCGGCGTGGGGCTCGGCCAGTTGCTGGAGAACGGCCGCAACAACAGCAGCATGTCCCAGGTGTTCCTGGCGATCCTCCTGATCCTCGTGGTGGGCATCGCCGTTGATCTGCTGATCTTCAGCCCGCTGGAGCGACGGGTGCTGCGCGGGCGCGGGCTGCTGACCTCCAGCTGACAGCCGTCGCATGCCATCCGGCACTGAGAGGCTCGGGCGGGATACCGCGTTGCTGCACACGGGTGTTGTGGGTCCGCCCGGGATGCGCCCCGCTCGGTGGTCTGGTGATGTTTTAAGTGATCACTTGATCCCTCTCAGAAGGAGAAGTTCATGGTGCGTCGCATCGCAGCCGCTGTCGCCGTCGCCTCGGTGGCGGGGTTCCTCGCCGCCGGCCCCGCCGTCGCCGACGTGGACGACAGCCGTCACGACGCCGGCCACGTGTACGACCACGCCGGGATCGCCGGTCAGGAGTTCGTCAATGTCGGTGGTCGTGACGGTGTCACGGTCTCCGACTCGCTGGCGGCCCACCACAACGTCGGCGCCTGGGCCCACCACCACCGGTGGACCGACTACGCCGGTCGCTGAGTCACCCGGGGCCCAGGCCCCGCGCGTGATGCATGACGCTTGACGCAGGCGGCCCCGCTCCGGCGGGGCCGCCTCCGCGTGTGCACCCGGTGGAACCTCATAACGAAGGTGTCTTCGCCCGGCGTGTCGGGCTGACACGGGACCGCCTCTCGGGACCACTGCTCGTATGAGTGAACTGAGCGATCTGATTCCCGTCGATGCCATCCGGCTCGACGTGGCCGCCCCCGACTGGCAGGCGGCCGTCCGCACCGCCGGTGACCTGCTCGTCTCCACGGACGTCAGCACGGACACGTACACCGAGGAGATGCTCCGCAACGTCGAGGAGAACGGCCCCTACATCGTCATCGCGCCCGGCTTCGCCTTCGCGCACGCCCGGCCCTCCCCAGCCGTCCGGCGTACGGGCATGTCATGGGTCAGGCTCTCGACACCGGTGAGCTTCGGGCACGAGACGAACGACCCGGTCCACCTCGTCGTCGCCCTCGCCGCCGAGGACGCCGGGGCACACACCCAGGCGATGGGCGCCCTCGCCCGACTGCTCGCCGACCCTGACACCTCCGCGGCCCTCGACCGTGCGCCGACACCCGAGGCCCTGCGGCGGATCCTCGTGGGTGACACCACACCCGAACCCTCCGGCAGCACACCCGAACAGCCCACGTCCAAGGGCTCGGGACACGGCATGCACAAGATCCTCACCGTGTGCGGCAACGGGGTCGGCACGAGCCTCTTCCTCAAGTCGACGCTGGACAAGGTGCTCGACCGCTGGAAGTGGGGCCGTTACATCACCACCGAGGCGACCGACACCATCTCCGCGAAGGGCAAGGCGTCCGAGGCCGTGGCCATCATGACCTCGCGGGAGATCGCGCGGACGCTGGGCGACGTGGGCGTGCCGGTGCGGGTGATCGAGGACTTCACGAGCACCAAGGAGGTCGACGCGGCCATGCGCGACCTCTACGACGTGTGATCCCCACCGCTCCCGCTTCCGCTCCCCCTCCCCAGGAGTCCGCATGAACACCCTCGTCGACATCGCGAAATTCATCGTCAACGAGATTCTCAGCGTCCCCGCCTATCTCATCGGCATCATCACGGCCGTCGGCCTCATCGCCCTGAAGAAGTCCGCGGGCCAGGTCATCGGCGGCGCCATCAAGGCGACCCTCGGCTTCCTGCTGATCGGCGCGGGCGCGACGCTGGTCACCAACTCGCTCGCCCCGCTCGGCACCATGATCACGGGAGCCACCGGTTCACACGGTGTCATCCCCACGAACGAGGCGATCGTCGGTATCGCGCAGGCCGAGTACGGCTCGCGCGTGGCGTGGCTGATGATCCTCGGCTTCCTCGTGAGCCTGCTGCTCGCCCGCTTCACACCACTGTCGTACGTGTTCCTGACTGGCCATCACATGCTGTTCATGGCAACGCTGTTGACGATGGTGATGGCGACCGCGGGCGTCACCTCATGGGTCGTGGTCGTCGCCGGCGCGGTGCTGCTCGGCATCATGCTCGTCGCGATGCCCGCCTTCGCACATCCCTGGACCAAGCGCGTCACCGGCAACAACACCGTCGCCGTGGGGCACTTCGGAACCGCCGGGTACATCGTCTCCGGTGCGACGGGTCAGGCCGTCGGCAAGAAGAGCCGCTCGACGGAGGAGATGAACCTGCCCGAGGGCCTGCGCTTCCTGCGCGACTCGATGGTGGCCACCGCCCTGTCGATGCTGCTCATCTACATGATCATGGCCATCGTCTTCCTCGCCAAGGTCGGGAAGACGGAGGCGTTCAAGGCGTTCGCGACGGGCGGCGGTTCGCCCTCCACCGGTGTCGGCAACTACCTGATGTCCTCGGTCAACCAGGGCCTCCAGTTCGGCATCGCCGTCGCCGTCATCCTCTTCGGTGTCCGTACGATCCTCGGCGAGCTGGTCCCCGCCTTCCAGGGCATCGCGCAGAAGGTCGTGCCCGGCGCCATCCCCGCCCTGGACGCCCCGATCGTCTTCCCCTACGCCCAGAACGCCGTGCTCGTCGGCTTCATCTGCTCGTTCGTCGGCGGGCTGGTCAGCCTCGGACTCCTCGTCGGTGTCTTCAAGCCCGCGTTCGGCACGGCCCTCGTCCTGCCGGGGCTCGTCCCGCACTTCTTCACCGGTGGTGCGGCGGGTGTCTTCGGCAACGCGACGGGCGGGCGCCGGGGCGCGGCGCTCGGGTCGTTCCTCAACGGTGTGCTGATCACGTTCCTGCCCGCGTTCCTGCTCGGTGTCCTCGGCTCCTTCGGCTCGGCCAACACCACGTTCGGCGACGCCGACTTCGGCTGGCTCGGGCTGATCCTCGGCAATGTCGCCAAGGCCGGTGACGTCGCGGGCGTGATCCTCATGCTCGTGGTCGGCCTGCTGATCCTGGCCGCCGCCATCACGTGGCAGAAGCGGGTCGTGGACACCGGCTGGGACCCGGGCGCCAAGCGCGCGGCGCTGCTGCCGCCGGAGGACCGCCCGGAACAGCACGACGAGGCCGCGGGCGGCGAGACCCCGGTCTCCCGCACGTACGCGAAGATCGCGCCGCCTGCGGGCGCCCCGACCCCGCCACCTCCGCCGGAGGACTGAGCCACCTCGCCCGAACACAGTGAAGGCCCGCCGAACTCCCGGGAGTTCGGCGGGCCTTCGCCCGTACGCGGCGGGTCCGTCAGTGTGCGAAGCCCCAGTCGAGCACCTTCGCGGCGTCCCCGAAGACCTCCTTGTCGGCGCCGACGATCGCGCCGACCAGGGTGCGGTTGTCCCGCTTCGCGGCGAAGACGAGGGAGTAGCCGGCCTCCTCGCCGCTGCCGGTCTTGACGCCCAGGGCGCCGTCGTAGCTGCTCAGCAGGTCGTTGGTGGTTTCCCAGGTGTAGTACCGGGTGCGGCCGTTCGCGGCCGGGGCCTCGGCTTCGTACTTCTTCTGCTTCACGACATCGGCGAAGACCGGCTGGAGCAGGGCGCGCTGGCCGAGCTTGGCGAGGTCGCGGGCGGTGCTGCGGTTGTCGCCGTGCGAGATGCCGTCGAAGGAGTCGAAGTGGGTGCCGGTCATGCCCAGTTGCGCCGCCTCGGCGTTCATCTGGCTCACGAAGTTCGCGATCCGCGCCTCCGTGGTGGTCCCGACGCCGTAGTTGTCGGCGAGGGCCATGGCGGCGTCGCCGCCGGAGGGGATCAGCATGGCGTGCAGCAGCTGGCGGACGGTCAGTTTGTCGCCGGTCTGGAGGTCGGCGGTGCTGGCGCCGTTCTCCTGGACGTAGTCGCGGTACTCCTGCTTGACGGTGATCTGGCGGTCGAGCCACTCCGGGTGCTTGAGCACGACCACGGCGGTCATGATCTTCGTGGTGCTGGCCATCGACACGCTCTCGTCGGCCTTGGCCCCGGCCCACATCTCGCGCTCCTGGCTGCCGTCGCGGGCGTCCAGGAGGTAGGCGTGCTCGGCCGCGATGTCGGGGACGTCCTGGGTCGCGGCGGCCGACGCGCCGTCGTTCTGCTCGGCGGAGTGCGTGGCGGCCGGCGTGGCCGCCTGGGCGATGCCACCGGCGGTGATCGGCAGGACGGCGCCGAAGAGCGCGACGGTCGCGAATCTGGCTCCGGTCCTGTGCAGCCGGTTGGGTCGGGCATGGGAACCCATGGGACGCCCCCTCCTGCCGGCGTGGTCAACGCCGGTTCGTCACGGTAAATCGGTGCACCACGAACCTACTTGTCCGCGGCCCCTTGACGTCAAGATCGCCATGTCATAAGCGGGTAACAGCCCCCGATTGCGTGAAGGACGTGTGTGGACACCCCCTCACATCAGTCACCGTCGAAGACCCTGCGCGCGCGTTCGATCTCGGGCATGCGGGTCGTGGCCCAGTCCAGGAGTACGTCGATCGGGCGCCGGAGTGTCTTGCCGAGAGGCGTGATCCGGTACTCGACGGCGACCGGCCGGGAGCTGAGAAGTTCGCGCTCGACGATGCCGTTGCGCTCCAGTCGGCGGAGCGTGGCGGTGAGCGATTTCTGCGTCACCGCGGGGATGGCGCGGCGCAACTCGTTGAACCGGCAGGGCCGTTCGCACAGTTCGTTGAGGACGCTCAGCGACCACTTGTCCAGCACCTGGTCGAGGAGTTCCCGGTGCGGGGCAGTGACGCGCAGTTCGCTGTTCGGGGCGGGGGCGGTATCCATGCCGAAACCTGGTCTCGTTGAAGTGTCCTTCGTGCACCAGGTAGCAAAGGTATACCTGTGAGTCGATACGCCATGAGGAGCCCCGATGTCCGTGCGCCGTTTCACGCCTGCCGGAATGCTGCAGCCCACCCCGTACCACCACGTCGCCGTCGCCTCCGGCACGCGCCATGTGTACGTCAGCGGGCAGATCGCCCGCACCCCCGAAGGCGTCCAACTCGCCCCGGGCGATCTCGCGGGCCAGGTCGCCCACGCGCTGCGCAACACCGCGACAGGCCTCGCGGGCGCCGGGGCGACCTTCGACGACGTGGTGCGGCTGACGTTCTACGTGGTGCGGTGGACGCCGGAAAAGATCGACGCGTTCATGGCCGGGGTCGGCGAGGTGACCGGGGAGCTGGGTCTCGGCGACCGGCTTCCTCCGGCCTCGCTGATCGGGGTCGACCACCTCTTCGAGCCGGACGTACTCGTGGAGGTCGAGGCGACGGCGGTGCTCGACTGACGTACGCGGATCCACGGTGTGTCCTCGGCCGAGTCCCGGCGGAGGGCACACCGTGGACCGGGCCAGAGATCGGCGCCGCACCAGAACTCCGTGTGCGCCCCATGGACAACTGCCCGCCGTCTGGCTACGTTCACCGACGGTCGACAACGATGTCAGAGTGGCCCGATCGAGGAGCAGTGAACGTCGATGGTGACACGAAGAACCGTCCTGCAAACCGGCGGAGCGGCCCTGGCCGCCGGGGCCTTCGGTATCTCCCTGCCCGGCTCCGCGGCGGCAGCACCGGCCGAACGCGCCGCGCCCGCCCGCCTGTTGCCGTCCTTCGGGCGGCCGAAACGGCTCGACGTCGCCCACGTCGGCGACCTGAACGGCTACGACCAGCTACTGCTGACGACCCTTCAGGGAGCGGTGAACCGCAGCGGACCCCGGCTCTACCTCACCTTCGACGACGGCACAGCCGACCGGCGGTGGCTGTCGAGCACCGGGGCGTCCGTCACGCGGCACGACAACGCCCTTGATCTGGTGGGCCGTTACCGCGACCGGGTGCGCGGCGCGGTCCTGGTGGACCCCGACGTGCCGGACTCCGTGAACGTCGCCACCACGCTCGCCGGACTCAGGAACGGGGTGGCCGCCACCGCCGACCAGGCGCGCGAGCACGGCCTGAAGACACTGGTGGACCTGCGGGGCCGGTTCGACGCGGACGACGTCCTCGCCACCTACCGCTGGCAGCTCGACAAGCTCTTCCCGCACTGCGACCACGCCCTGCTGTCCGGCCTGCCGCCGACGCGCACGGTGAGCGTGAGCGGCGTCAAGTGGCGCGAGGTGGCGCGGGAGAGCGAGCGGATCCGGGACACCTCCAACCGGAAGGTGCGCACGCTCGACCTCAGCCCCGAACTGGGCGGCGACAACGATGTCTACGTCCGCTTCCAGGACTCCTTCGGCGACGACGGCTGGGGCGCGTCCGTCGGCAGCGTCACGGTCACGGCGGACGACAAGGAGCTCGCGTCCTTCACGCCGGGCACGGACGGCGAGAAGCCGTACCTGTTCGACGGCCTGAACTCCTCGCTCGGCGACAAGGCGAACCGCTTCGCCGACGGCGGAGGCTACTTCGTCTACCACTTCAAGGCCCCTGCCGGGGCCGCGAAGTTGACCGTCGAAGCGGACCTGTGGAACCAGTACCTGGTGACCGCGACCGCCACCGCGCCCACCCGCGTCGAGCCCTTCCCGTACTTCCGGGACTACGTGGTGGCGAGCCGGGCGATGGTGCTGTGGCTGCCCCCGTCCGGCGACACCGGCAAGCTGCTCGACGAGGTACTCACCAAGGTGGCACCCACCACCCCGTACGCCGGCTGGTTCCCCAACGACGTGGCCGGCGAGTGGGGCGGCGTTGACCGTGCGTCGCAGCACGGTGTGCCCGTCGTCGCCGCCGACTTCTACATGAACGGCACCGTGCACGCCGGTGTCCCGGCGAAGGTGTCCGCCCGGGTGCCCGCGCGCCCCAGGGCCGAGCTGCGCAACCGCGTGTACGTCACGTTCACGGTCGGCGAGGGCGACAACATCCAGTACTGCCAGCGCCGTATGCGTGACATCTGGGACGACCCCAAGCGCGGCGACGTACCCGTCAACTGGACCGTCAGCCCGCTGCTCGCGGACATCGGCCCCGCCCAACTCGCCTACTACCAAAGGACCGCGACCGACAACGACCTGCTCGTCTGCGGTCCTTCCGGCGCCGGGTACACCTATCCGGGCTCGTGGCCGAAGGCGGCGCTCGACGCGTACACCGAGCTCACCGGGCGCTACCTGCGGCGCACCGGCATGGATCTCGCCTACGCGTACAACCCGCGCAACGCGGACAACGACGGCTGGGTGCCGTTCGACGAGCGGGTCATGGCGTCGTTCCGGAAGAACACACCGCTGCGGGGTGTCATCCAGTCCTGGGAGACCGGCGATCTGCAGTCCCGCCCGGCCGGGATACCGGTGATCGGCAACTTCTACCCGCAGGGCAAGGGCGCCGACTTCCGGGACGCGCTCCTGAAACACATCGAGGGCCGCGACCCGGACGAGCCGATGTTCGTCGCCGCGGCCATCAACGCGTGGAGCTGGACGCCGAGCGACATCGCGGACCTTGCGAAGCTGCTGGGCGACCCGTTCGAGATCGTCCGCGGCGACGTGTTCTTCGAGCTCCTCGACCGGTCCTACGCGTAGGAGGTCAGTCGGGCAAGGGCCGGTCCTCCCGGTGCGCGCCGTAGAAGTCGACCTGGCGTTCCATGACCGCCCGCATCGACGTGCCGCGCGGGACGCCGTAGACGGTGCCCGGGAAGTCCAGGCCCTGCTGCTCCTCCCACAACTCGTCGTGCCGGTCAGGGGAGAACAGCCGGGCCGGGTCGCCGGCCGCGATCCAGCCGATGGGCACCATGCTGTCCGGGGCCAGCCGTGAGTTGACGTGCAGCACGCTGTTGATCCGCAGCTCCGAGCGCGCGCCCGCCGCCGCCCCGGGGAACATCGACACCCCGGTCGCCGCGAAGACCTCGTCCTCGACGTGTGCTCCGTTGATGTGCGCGTGGGGCCCGATCAGTACGGAGTCACCCAGTACGGCGGGGTGCTCCGCCCTGCCCCGGACCAGGGCGTTCTCCATGACCACGACGTTGCGGCCGGTCCGTACCTCGCCGTCCTCCGCGGTGAGCACGGCTCCGTGCAGGACACGGGCGCGTTCCCCCAGCACGACCGCGCCGCACAGCACGGCCGACGGGGCGACGTAGGCGGACTCGGGGACCACGGGCCGTTTTCCACGGTGCTCGATCAGCATGCCCACGCAGCGTAGGGCAGGCGGGGTCGTACGGTGCGCACCTTCACCCCACTCCTTATATGCCTTGACGCACATATACCGGTGGGGGAATATAGGAAGCATGTCCGTCGATACGTTCTCCGTGCTGTCCGAGCCGACCCGGCGCCGGATCCTCGACCGGCTGCTGCGGGCCGAGAGCAGCGTGACCGAGCTGGTGGAGGCGCTCGACGTCAGCCAGCCCACGGTGTCCAAGCAGCTGAAGGTCCTCAGGGAGGCCGGCTTCGTCACCGTCCGCACGCAGGCGCAGCGGCGGATCTACCGCATCCACGCGGGCCCCTTCCAGGCGCTCGACGACTGGCTTCAGCCCTATCGCGCCCTGTGGGACCGGCATCTCGACGCCCTTGAGCGCCATCTCGACAACCAGGAGCAGTCATGACCCCCGACGACACCTACCGCCCGAGCCCGCTCGCCCAGGTGGACTGCACGCAGACGGAGGACCGCTGGACGCTGGTCTTCACCCGCGATCTGCGGCACCCGCCCGAGAAGGTGTGGGCCGCGCTGACCGAACCCGGGCAGCTCGCCGCATGGGCGCCCTACACCGCGGACCGCGACCTCTCGGGGGCCGGCGCCGCCACGATCACCATGATCGACGACGAGAAGCCCCAGGACATGGCGGCCGAGGTGGTGCGCGCCGAACCGCCGGTGCTCCTCGAGTACACCCTCGGCACCGATCTGCTGCGCTGGGAGCTGGCGGCGACCGACAGCGGAACCCGGCTGACGCTCCGGCACACCGTGCGGGACCGCGACTGGATCCCGAAGGTGGCGGCGGGCTGGCACCTCTGCCTCGATGTGGCGGAGAAGCTGCTCGAAGGCCGCCCGATCCCGCCGATCCGGGGCGTCGCGGCCGTCGACTTCGGCTGGGCCGAGCTCAACGACCAGTACGCGCGGCGGTTCGGCATCCCCAACACGGGGCTGCCGGAGGCCTGACGCCTCAGAGCCTGTGAACAAACCCCCGTCGTCCGCCCGAAGGGCGGGCGCTGCGGCGTCCGGTGCGTGCGATCGCAAGGCGCCGGAGCGTCCTAGTAGCGGAGCTACTCGGGCGTTTCGGCAACGCCGCGAGCGTGCGTGCCGGGCGTCGCAGCGCAGACGGGGGTTTGTTCACAGGCTCTCAGGCCGCGAGGCGGTGGACGCTCACCGCGTAACCGCCGTCGTCGTACGGTGCGGCGTCCCAGGTGGCGAACCGGTCGACGAGGGTCAGGCCGGCCGCCGCGCAGTACCCGTCGTACTCCGCCAGCGTGATGGTGGGCGGCACGGGCAGGTGCGCGGCGTCCAGGCCGAAGCCGGCGACGAGCAGTCCGCCCGGGCCCAGGGCGGCGGCCAACCGCTCGACCACGGCGGCCTCGGTGCCGGGGGTGAGCAGCGGGAAGACGTTCCCGGCGGCGACCACGAGGTCGAAGTCGGTGGCGATGCCGAGCGCGGCCGGGTCGAATGCGGCGAGGTCGGTCCGGAACCAGGGCAGGTGCGGCGCCCGCTCCCGCGCCACGTCGAGCATGGAGGCGTCCAGGTCGATGCCCACGCAGTCGTAGCCGAGCTCCGCGAGCCGGATCATGACCCGCCCGATGCCGCACCCGGCGTCGAGCACGCGGGCGCCGGCGGGCACGAGCGCCGCGCAGAACGACGCCTCTCCGTGCACATCCTTGCCGCTGCGCGCCAGCGCCTCGAAGCGGGCGGCGTACTCGCCACCGGACTTTCCACCGGTCAGTTCCTGCCAACGACTCATGGGGCGACTCTAGGTCGTCGGCGCGGCGCGGCCTTGCCCGCCCCGCCTCTCATGCGCCCGACCGCTGCCACTGAACAGCCTGTCGAGATGCGCGTCGATGGCGTCGAGCGCCTCCTGGGGGCCGATCACGTCGAGCTCCAGGAGGGGGGTGAGGCCGGTGAGGGCGAGCAGCAGATTGGTCTCGGTGGCCGCATCGCGGTCGGCGTCGATGTGTCCGTCGGCGATCGCCCGGCGGACCAACTGCTCGACCAGTTCCCGCCCTTGGAGCAGACCCCGGCGCGCCTGGTCGTGGACGGCCTCGTCGTGCAGCGCCTCCAGAACGTAGGCAGCGCTCATGCGGCTGGTCGCGCGGGCGTCCGCGTGCAGGGGGAGCATTTCCGCGAGCGTCAGCTGCAGAACGTCCCGGGGGTGCGGACGGTCACCGAGCTTCGCGAGTCCCCGTTCGACGCGCATCGAGGTCTGCTCGGACGCGAAGTCCATGGCGAAGGCGAGCATGGCGGCCCGGGAGGCGAAGTAGTGCTGCAGCTGCCCGAGGGAGATACCGGCCTCCTGCGCCACCACACGCATCGTCAGATGCGAGACACCGCGCTGCTCCACCACGCGCCACAGTGCGCGGGCGATGACTTCGCGGCGCCCGCGGTGATCCACCTGTTTCGGCATCGCCGGTCTCTCCCTTGCCGTCCCGAACCCTTTTCAATACGCTCGACATAATACACTTGACTTGAAACCCGGTGACCACTCGACGAGGGGAAGTGTCATGCCTGTGCGACTGCCCGAGCAGCCAGGGGTGCGGACCGTGGAAGGCGTGGTGCAGGGGCTCCGCCGGCAGGGCCACGCGGTGTTCAGAGGCATCCCCTACGCCCAGCCCCCGGTCGGAGCGCTCCGCTTCGCCGCGCCCGCCCCCGCGCACAGCTGGACGGGGACGAGGCAGGCCACGGAGTTCGGCCCCGTGGTGCCGCTGTCCCTCCCGGTCGACACCGGCCCGCCCCAGGGCACGGACTGGCTGACCCTCGACGTCGGCACCCCGGACCCAGGGGCGGCGGGACTGCCGGTGTTGGTGTGGATCCCCGTCGGCGGCTACGTCTCGGCGGCGTCGAGCGACCCGATGTACGACCCGGCGATGCTGGCCGAGGCGGGCATCGTCGTGGTGACCATCAACTGCCGCGTGGGCGCGGAGGGGTTCGCGTTCCTCCCCGACGCGCCACCCAATCGCGGATTCCTCGACCAGATCGCGGCGCTCGAATGGGTGCGGCGGAACATCGCGGCCTTCGGTGGCGACCCCGACCGGGTCACCGTGGGCGGAACGTCCGCCGGGGCAGGGTCGGTCGCCGCCCTCCTGACCATGAAGCGGGCGCACGGCCTGTTCCGGCGGGCGATCGCCCACTCGGTGCCGGGGCTGCACAGCACTCCCGCGCTGGCCCGGCAGGTGACCGCCGCGCTCGGGGAGCGGCTCGGCACGACGGACGCCACCGCCGCGGCATGGCGCGACATCGACCCCTGGCACCTCGCGGCAGAGCTCACGTCCTTCAACGCCGGCCTCCACGCACACCGGGAGCGCTGGGGACGGCTCACCGAGAGCGGGACCTCCCTGTGCCCCGTCGTCGACGGCGAGATCCTCCCCGAGACGCCCTGGCCGGCTCTGAGCGAAGGACGCGCGCGGGGGACCGAGCTGCTCGTCGGCCACGCCCGCGACGAGTTCCGACTCTTCAGTGTCATCAGCGGACGGCGCGGCACCTTCACCGAACAGGACGCCTCCGCGGCCCTCGAACTGCTCGCGCCGCGGCCGCACGGCGCGGACCGCTACCGCGCCGCGTTCCCGACGGCGGATCCGGAGGAGCTGGTGGAGACGGTCTACTCCGACGCGCTCTTCCGCATGCCGTCACAGCAGCTCGCGGAGGCGAACGCCGCGGCCGGTGGCACCTCGTACCTGTTCGAGCTGGGTTGGACGGCCCCGGCCCAGGGCGGCGCCCTGGGCGCATGCCACGGCCTCGACATTCCGCTGGCGTTCGGCACCCTGAACAGCCCGGTCGGCGCGCAGCTCATCGGCGACGAGCCCACCCCCGAGGCCCTCGCGCTCTCCCGCGAGTTCAGGGACGCGTGGGTCCGCTTCATCACCACCGGCGACGCCGGATGGCCCGCCCACCGCCCTGACGGGCGGCTGACCCGTGTCCTGGACGCCGAGTCGACGACCCTGCCCTACCCCGAACAGGCATCCCGCCGGATCTGGGAGGGCCACGCCCCCGCCCCCTTCGACCTCTCGTAGTCAGGAAACGGAGCAGCGCCGATGAACACCATTCACGTGACGGTCTGGGACGACAGCGCCGCCAGGGGAACACCCGCGGTCTTCGCGCACAACATCTTTACGTGGGGCAGCGACGAGGCGTACGGCTTCGCCGCCCAGCGTCCGCTGGCCGACCGCCGCCGTCTGCTGCTGGTGGACCGCCGCGGCTACGGCCGCAGCCCCGACACCGACCGCAGTGACTTCGACACCGACGCCGACGACCTGGTGGAAGTCCTGAAGCGTCGGACCGACGGCGCACACCTGGTCGGTCACGGGAACGGCGGCCTGGCGGCCATGCTCGCCGCCGCCCGCCGACCCGACCTCGTACGTTCGTTGGCCCTCATCCAGCCCGCCGCGTTCTCCGCGGCCGCCGGCCACCCGACGGTCGAGGCCATGCTGCGCCGGGTGGGCGAGAGCTCCGGTGTGCCGGATTCCGTCACGCCCGAGGAGTACTTGCGCGCTTCCACGGAGGGGTTGGGCATGCCGATGCCCGCGCCCACTCCGCAGCGCTTGCGCGCCGTCGCCACGTCGATGCGCGAACGACCGGTGTGGGAGGCGGAGGTACCCCTGGAGCCTTTGCGGGCCGCCCCGTGGCCGAAGCTCGTGATCTGCGGGACCTGGCAGGACGCGCCGGAGTTGTATCGCACCTACGCGGGTGAGCCGCTGATCGCCTGCGCCGAGGCCGTCGCGGACATCGTCGGGGCCCGGCTGGTGCGCGTACCCGGCTACTACCCGCACACCCAGCAACCCGCCGCCGTCAACGCGGCCCTGCGCGAACTCTGGGAGCAACGGCGCAGCTGACCGTGCCCCTCCCGTCAGCCCACGGGATCGGCGCAGTCCCCCGCGATCTCGTCCAGCAGGTCGATCAGCGCGTGCAGCGCCGGATTCGGGTCGCCCGCCCGCCATGCCAGGGCCAGCGGCAGGGGCGGGATGTCGCGGGCCGGGATGAGGACCACGCCCGGGACCTTGAGGTGACTGGCCGAGGACGGGACGAAGCCGATGCCCACGCCGGCGCCGACCAGCGTCAGGATGGTGTGCGTGTCGGGCGCCTCCTGGACGATGCGCGGGCTCGACCCGTGGGCCAGATACGCGGTGTGGATCAGTGCCACGATGCCCGCGCCGCGGTTGGTGGGGTGGCTGACGACGGGCTCCTCCTGGACGTCGGCCATGCCGATCTCCGCGCGCCCGGCGAGCCGGTGGCCCGCCGGGAGGGCCACCACGATGGGGTGCCGAGTCAGTTCGCGGGCCTGGATACCGGTGCCCGCGACCGGCAGCCGCATGAGGCCCGCGTCGATCTCGTCGTCGGTGAGCCGGGTCACCAACTCGCCGCCGTACACCGGGCCGTGGATCTCCAGGCGCACCCGCGGCCGGCGCTCGCGGAACTTCCGGGTCATCATGATCAGCACTTCGTGGGAGGTCGGCCCGCTGAACCCGAGCCGCACCACCCCGGTCTGTCCGCTCGCGGCCCGGCGGGCGGCGAGCGGTGCCTCCTGCGCGGCCCGCAGCGCCCGCCGCGCCTCCGTCAGGAACGCCTCCCCCGCCGCCGTGAGCGCCACCTGCCGCGTCGTGCGGCGCAGCAGCGCGACGCCGACCTCGTGCTCGAGGCGCTTGATCTGCTGGGACAGCGGCGGCTGCGACATCTGCAAACGCTCCGCCGCGCGCCGGAAGTTGAGCTCCTCCGCGACCGTCACGAACGACCGCAGGTGCCGCAGCTCCACGTGAACTCCCGTTCCTTCGCAGGTCACCGGCGATTGTGTCGCGCCGCCGAATCAACGGTAGGGAACTTTGGTGTTAGACGAAACCAGTCGGCAGTCATAGCTTCCCTGTGAGCGCGATCACGTTGCTTCTAGCGGAAGGACGGGACGAGATGCCGAGCAGACGGCTTCCCGCAGAGGAGAAGATGGCCCGCAGGGCGGGTTGGGCCTCCTATCTTGGCTCGACCATCGAGTGGTACGACTTCTACGTCTACGGCACCGCCTCGGCCCTGGTGTTCGCCCCGCTGTTCTTCGCCGACGTGCCCCCGGCGATCGGTGTGCTGCTCTCCTTCGTCACCTTCTGGGTCGGATTTCTGGCCCGCCCGCTCGGCGCGATCCTCTTCGGTCACCTCGGCGACCGCCTGGGCCGCAAGAAGGCGCTGGTGGCGACGCTGCTGCTGATGGGTGTCAGCACGGTCGGCATCGGGTGTCTGCCGACGTACGGGCAGATCGGTGTGGCCGCGCCGATCCTGCTGACCCTGTTCCGTACGGTGCAGGGCATCGCGCTCGGCGGCGAGTGGGGCGGCTCGGTGCTGATCACCACCGAACACGCCAAGAAGGAACGCGGGTTCCTGTTCGCGGCCTTCGCCCAGCAGGGCTCGCCCACCGGCCGCATCCTGGCCACGCTGTCCTTCCTCGCCGTCGGCCGGCTCTCCGACGACGCGCTCCTCGCGTGGGCCTGGCGGATCCCGTTCCTGGCCTCCGCCCTGCTGGTCATCATCGGTCTGGTGATCCGGCTCAGCCTGGAGGAGTCCCCGGCGATGGTGTCGCTGCGGGCCGCCGACCAGACCGTGAAGGTGCCGGTCGTCACCCTGTTCCGGGAGCACTCCAAGCTGCTGCTGCTCGGTGTCGGCGCCGCGTTCACCGTCTTCGCCATCGTCTACGCCCGTGACACCTTCGCACTGTCCTGGGCAACCGGCGAAGTGGGCATGGACCGGCAGGACTTCCTCACCGTCATCCTGGTCGCGAGCATCGTGCAGTTCTTCGTGCAGCCGCTCGGCGCCGTGCTGGCCACCCGCTGGGGCGTCCGCAAGGCCGTCACCGTCATCCTGGCCTGCCAGATCCCGACGATCCCGGTGATGTTCGCCCTCATCGGCACCGGCAGCTTCCCGCTCGCCGTGACCGGCGCGGTCCTCGCGACCATCCCGGACGTCATGTACTACGCGATCGTCGCGGGCATGTTCGCCCAGGCCTTCCCCGCCAAGGTCCGCTACACCGGCATCTCCACGGCGTACGGGCTCGCGGGTGTGCTCGGCGGCCTGGCTCCGGTCATCCTGCAGTCGCTGCTGTCGGCCTCCGGGACGATCGTGCTCCCGGTCCTGTTCGTGGTCGTCCTCGGGGTCGTCTCGCTCGTCGCGGCCCGCGCCTTCCTCACCCTGTCGGCCAGGACCGCCGACAAGGAGCAGCAGACGGAAGCCTCGCCCGCCGCCGTCAACTGACCTCTCCCCACTCGTACTTCGTGTCTCGCAGTCCCGAGGAGAAACCGTGCAGCAGCACGCAGACCGCCCCCGCACCGACGACGCCCTGACCTCGCTCCTCCACCCCCGCTCCATCGCGATCCTCGGCGCCTCCGACACCCCGACGAAGCTGTCGGGGCGACCCGTCGACTACCTCAAGCGGTTCGGGTTCACCGGACGCATACTCCCCGTCAACGCCAAGCGCGACCAGGTGCAGGGGCTCCCCGCCTACCGCGGCCTGGACGACATCGACGGGGACATCGACCTCGCCATGATCATGCTGTCGGCCGAGCAGTCCGCCGACGCCGTGCGCGCCTGCGGCCGGCGCGGCATCCCCGCCGCGATCCTGGGCGCCTCCGGCTTCGCGGAGGTCGGAGGCCGGGGCGTGGAGCTCCAGGAGGACCTCAAGGCCGCGATCGCGGAGAGCGGCGTACGAGTGCTGGGCCCCAACTGCCTCGGGATGATCGCCTCCCGCGAACGGGCGCTGCCCACCTTCACCTCCGCGCTCGACGAGGACGCCGACCTGGTCGAGGGCCCGATCGCCTTCCTCAGCCAGAGCGGCGCCTTCGGCGGCTTCGTCTTCAACGCCGCCCAGAACCTCGGCATCGGGATCTCCCACTACCTCAACACCGGCAACGAGGTGGACCTCTCGGTCGCCGAGCTGGTCGACGGGCTGGTGCGCAGCGACGACACGAAGGTGATCCTCGCCTACCTCGAAGGTGTCACCGGAGGCCGTCGTCTCCTGGACGCCGCCCGGGAGGCGCACGAGCGGGACAAGCCGATCATCGCGGTCAAGGTGGGCCGTTCCGAGGCAGGCGCCCGTGCCGCCCAGTCGCACACGGCCTCGCTCGCCGGTGAGGACGCGGTCTTCGACGGCGCGACAAAGCAGTACGGCATTCTGCGCGTGGACGGTCCCGAGTCCATGCTGGAGGCCGCGCAGATCTTCTCCACCGGCCGCCGCGCGGCGGGCCGCAGGCTCACCTCGTTGTCCGTCTCCGGTGGCGCCGGTGCCCTGATGGCCGACGCCGCGGCCGGTCACGGCATCGAGGTCCGTGCCTGGGACGAGGAGTGGCAGCGCACCATGGCCGCGGCGATCCCGGTCTACGGGTCCCCGCGCAATCCGGTCGACCTCACCGGCACCCTCGTGGCCGAACCCGACATCCTGCGCCGCTCGTTGAAGGTGGCCGTCGACCATCCGGGCACCGACATGATCGCCGTGCTCCTGGGCTGCGCGGACAACTGCGCGGACACGCTCATCGAGGCCCTCGACGAGGCGTACCGCTCGACCGACCGCCCCTTCGTCGTCGTATGGACGGGCGGCAGCGGTCGCCCCCGCACGCGCCTGCGCGAGCTGGGCATCCCCTGCTACACCGATCCCGCGCAGGCCGCCCGCGCCCTCGGCCTGCTCGCCGACTTCAGCCTGCGCCCCGCGCTGCCCGCCCCCGAGCGGCCCGCCGACGTCGACACGGAGGCCGCCCGCGCCGTCCTCTCCCGTGCCCGCGCGGAGGGCCGCACCCAGCTCGACGAGTACGAGTCGACGCAGCTCGTCGCCGCCTACGGGGTGCGCGCCGCGGCCTCACGACCGGCGGCGGATCCGGACCAAGCGGCGGCCGTGGCCCAGGAGTTGGGCGGGCCCGTCGCCGTGAAGCTGCTGTCCGAGCGGATCGGGCACAAGAGCGACATCGGCGGCGTCCGGCTCGGCCTCGACGGACCGGACGCCGTCCGCACAGCCGCCGACGACGTGCTGCGCATCGCCCGGGAGGCCGGTGTCGACGACGCCCGCGTCCTCGTCCAGCGGATGGCCGACAGCGGCGGCACCGAGCTGATCGTCGGCGTCAAGAACGACCCGGTGTTCGGCCCGGTCGTGGTCACCGGGCTCGGCGGCATCCTCGTCGAGGCGCTCGCCGACAGCCGGGTCGCCGTGGCCCCCGTCGACCCGGCGGGCGCCCGCCGCATGCTGCACTCGCTGCGCGGCAGCCGCCTGTTCGGCGAGGTGCGCGGCAAGCCCGCCCGCGACGTCGAGGCCGCCGCCGACACCATCGCCCGCCTGTCCTGGCTGGCCGCCGACCTCGCCGACGAGCTCGCGGAGCTCGACGTCAACCCGCTGCTGCTCGGCGCGGTGGGCGAGGGCGCGCTCGCGGTGGACGCGCTGGCCCACCTCACCCCCGTCAACTGACCTACCCGGAAAGGAGTTTCACGATGGAAGCCGAGGAGTTCGAGGCGGTCGTCGCCGCCGTCCACATCCTCGTACGGGAGGACGTGGTCCCGCGCGAGGACGAGATCGAGGAGACGGACGCGATCCCGGAGGACGTCCGCCGCAAGGCCGTCGAGATGGGCCTGTTCGGGTACACGCTGCCGGAGGCGTACGGGGGCCTGGGCGCGAGCCTGTCCGAGGACGTCCGGCTCGCGTTCGAGTTCGGGTACACGACGCCCGCGTTCCGCTCGATGTTCGGCACCAACAACGGCATCGCGGGCAAGGTCCTCGACAACGCGGGCACCGAGGAGCAGAAGAAGCACTGGCTGCCCCGGCTCGCCGAGGGAGCGGTGGCGTCGTTCGCGCTGACGGAGGCGGAAGCGGGCTCCGACCCTTCGGGCCTGACCACGCGCGCCGTCCGCCAGGGCGACGGCTATGTCATCAACGGGAGCAAGCGGTTCATCACCAACGCCCCGCTCGCCGACCTGTTCGTGGTCTTCGCCCGCACCGGCGAGGAGGCGTCCGGGACGAAGGGCATCTCCGTGTTCCTCGTGGAGGCCTCGACGGAGGGTGTCACCGTCGGACCCAAGGACGCCAAGACCGGGCAGGCCGGCGCCTGGACCGCCGAGGTGTTCTTCGACGACGTACGCGTCGACAAGGCGGCACTCGTCGGCGGCGAGGAGGGCGCGGGGTTCGGTACGGCGATGCAGTCCCTCGTACGCGGCCGGGTGCACATCGCGGCGCTGTGCGTCGGGATGGCCGAGCGGATCCTGGAGGAGTCCGTCGCCCACGCGGCGACCAGCAAGCAGGGCGGCCGGCCCATCGGCGAGTTCCAGCTCGTGCAGGGCATGCTCGCGGAGATCCAGACGGGTGTGCTCGCGGGCCGCGCGATGGTCCTGGACGCCGCCGAGAAGTACGACTCCGGCGAGGACCGCAGGATCCGACCGTCGGCCGCGAAGCTGTTCTGCTCCGAGATGGTCTCCAAGGCCGCCGACCTCGCCGTGCAGATCCACGGAGGCATGGGCTACATGCGCGGCACCGTCGTCGAGCGCTGCTTCCGCGACGCCCGGCTCTTCCGCATCTACGAGGGCACCAGCGAGATCCAGAAGGTCATCATCGCCAAGCAGCTCATGCGGCAGGCCCGGTCATGATCGAACCCGCCGTGGACGTGCGGTGCGAGGGCCCGGTCCACACCCTCACCCTGAACCGGCCCACCCGCCGCAACGCCCTCGACCTCGCGGACCGGCGCGAACTCCTCGCCGCGCTGCGGGAGTCCGAGCAGGACCCGGAGTGCCGGGCGATCGTGCTGACCGGCGCGGGCGAGGTGTTCTGCGCGGGCGGTGACATCCGCTCGATGTCGCAGGACCCGGACGTCGCCCGTGAGCGCCTCGCCGTGGTCAACGACGTGGCCCGCGCCCTGGCGTGCTCGGCGAAGCCGGTGGTCGCCGCCGTGCGCGGAGGCGCGTACGGCCTCGGCCTCGGGCTCGCCGCGGCCTGCGACTACGTCGTGGCCGCCGACGACGCCCGGTTCGCGGCCTCCTTCGCCAAGATCGGGCTGACCGCCGACTCCGGCCTGAGCTGGAGCCTCGCCCAGCGCGTCGGCCCGGCCCGCGCGAAGGAGATCATCCTCTTCGCCGAGGACCTGAACGCCGCGGAGGCCGGGCGGATCGGCCTGGTCAGCGAGATCGTCGCGGCCGAGAAGGTGGCCGTGCGGGCGCGGGAGCGGGCCGAACGGCTCGCCGCCGCCTCCCCCGCCATGGTCGCCGCCACGAAGCGGATCTTCGCCCAGGAGGCGCAGGACCTCGACGCGGTCCTCGACGCGGAGGCCGAGGCCCAGGTCGAACTGCTCGGCGGCGCGGGCTTCGCGGAGGGCCGGGCGGCGTTCCTGGAGCGTCGCCGCCCGGTCTTCCCGGCGTGAGCCGATCCCCCACGCACAAGGAAGGAGAGGAGAGCGCATGCCTCACCCCATGGCGTCCCGCCCTCTTGAGGGCATGCGGATCGTCGAGCTCTCCAGCTACGTGGCCAGCCCGCTCGGCGGGATGACGCTGGCCCAGCTGGGTGCCGACGTCATCCGTGTCGAGCCGCTGAACGGCGCGCCGGACCGCACCCGGCACCCGCTCGCCGACAGCGGCACGAGCCTGTACTGGTCAGGACTGAACAAGGGCAAGCGGGCCGTCGAGGTCGACCTGCGCAGCGAGGAGGGGCGCGAGCTGATCGCGGGCCTGGCCACCGGGGGCGGCCCGGGCGGCGGCATCGTGCTCGCGAACTCCGAGCGCCACCAGGAGCTTTCGTACGGGGCGCTGGCCGCGCGCCGCCCCGACCTGATCCACGTGCTGCTCACCGGACGCCGGGACGGGTCCGCCGCCGTCGACTACACCGTCCAGGCCGCCACGGGCTTTCCCCAGTTGACCGGCCCGGAGGCCACTCCCGATCCCGTCAACCACCTGATGCCGGCCTGGGACGTCGCCGCCGGGCTCTACCTCGCCGTCGGCCTGCTCGCCGCCGAACGCCACCGGCTGCGTACGGGCGAGGGCCAGCAGGTGCGCGTCGCGCTGGAGGACGTGGCCCTGGCGACGGCGGGGAACCTCGGGTACCTCGCCGAGGCCCAGCTCGGCGCCGCCCCGCGCGAGCGCGCCGGGAACTACGTCTACGGCACCTTCGGCCGCGACTTCGCCACCTCCGACGGCGGCCGCCTCATGGTCGTCGCCCTCACCGACCGGCACTGGCGCGGGCTGTTGGACGTCACCGGGCTGACCGATGCGGTCGACGCCGTCGGCCGTGCGCTCGGCGCCGACCTCTCCGACGAGTTCGAGCGCTACACCCATCGCAAGGTCCTCGGTGAACTGCTCGCCGGCTGGTTCGCGGCACACACCCTCGCCGAGGCCCAGGAGGCGCTGGCCCGCACCCGCGTGCTGTGGTCCACGTACCGCGGCTTCGCCGATCTGGCCGCCGACGACGCCAGACTGCTGCGCGAGAACCCGTTGATGGCCCGCGTCGCCCAGTCCGGTGTGCCCGCGCACTGGGCGCCCGGCTCGCCCGTCGTCATGGACGACACCCAGTCCCTGCCGGAGCCCTCACCGAGGGTCGGCCAGCACACCGAGGACGTACTCCGTACGGAACTCGGGCTCGGCGAGGCCGAGTTGGAGAAGCTCGGCGAGGCCGGCGTCATCCGCCCACGCCGTGCCGCTCACCCGATCACCACGACCACAGGAAGCTGAACACACTCATGGCACTTCTGGCCGACAAGACCGCAGTCATCACGGGCGGCGCCCAGGGCATCGGGCTCGCCATCGCCAGGGCGTACGTCCGCGAGGGCGCGAGGGTCGTGCTCGGCGACCTCAACCTGGAGGCCGCCGAGGCCGCCGCCAAGGAACTCGGCGGGCCCGCCGTCGCACACGCCGTACGCTGCGACATCACCGAGGCCGCCCAGGTGGACACCCTGATCCGCGCGGCGATCGACACCTTCGGCTCCCTCGACATCATGGTCAACAACGCCGGCATCACCCGCGATGCCACCATGCGCACCATGACCGAGGACCAGTTCGACCAGGTCATCGACGTGCACCTGAAGGGCACCTGGAACGGCACCCGCAAGGCCGCGGCCGTGATGCGCGAGCAGAAGCGCGGCGCGATCGTCAACATCTCCTCGCTCTCCGGCAAGGTCGGCATGGTCGGGCAGACCAACTACTCCGCCGCCAAGGCCGGCATCGTCGGACTCTCGAAGGCCGCGGCCAAGGAGATGGCCCACCATGGTGTCCGCGTCAACGCGATCCAGCCGGGCCTGATCCGCAGCGCCATGACCGAGGCCATGCCGGAGAGGGCGTGGGACCAGAAGATGGCCGAGATCCCGATGCGGCGCGCAGGCGAGGTCGAGGAGGTCGCCTCCGTCGCGCTGTTCCTGGCATCCGACCTGTCGTCGTACATGACCGGGACCGTATTGGAGGTAACGGGCGGCCGTTTCATGTGAGTTGGTTGGCGCGAGGTCAGCCAACGGTCCGTACACCCGCACCCCCGTCAGGAGCACCCCATGCGTGAAGCCGTCGTCTGTGAACCCGTCCGCACCCCCATCGGCCGCTACGGCGGCATGTTCAGGTCGCTGACCGCCGTCGACCTCGGCGTCGCCGCCCTCAAGGGCCTCCTCGAACGCACCGGGCTCAACCCCGAGGCCATCGAGGACGTCATCCTCGGCCACTGCAACGGCAACAGCGAGGCACCCGCCATCGGCCGCGTCGTCGCCCTGGACGCGGGCCTGCCCGTCACCGTCCCCGGCCTCCACCTCGACCGCCGCTGCGGCTCAGGCCTCCAGGCCGTGCTGTACGCCGCCCAGCAGGTGCAGACGGGCGCCCACGAGGTCGTCGTGGCGGGTGGCACGGAGTCCATGAGCAACGCCGCGTTCTACTCGACCGACATGCGCTGGGGCGCGAAGGGCGCCGCCATCCAGCTGCACGACGGTCTCGCGCGCGCCCGCTCGACCGCCGGGGGACGCCACTACCCGGTGCCCGGCGGCATGTTGGAGACGGCCGAGAACCTGCGCCGCGAGTACGCCATCGGCCGCGACGAGCAGGACCGGCTCGCGCTCGCGTCCCACCAGCGCGCCGTGCGGGCGCAGGAGGACGGCACACTCGCCGAGGAGATCGTGCCGGTGACGGTGCCGGGGCGTCGCCCGAGCGACGAGGGCACGGTCATCGACACCGACGAACACCCGCGCGCCGACACGTCGTTGGAGTCCCTCGGCCGCCTCAAGCCGATCCTGCGCCACTCCGACCCGGAGGCCACGGTCACCGCGGGGAACGCGAGCGGGCAGAACGACGCGGCGGCGATGTGCGTGGTCACCACCCCTGAGCGCGCCGAGCGGTTGGGGCTGCGTCCGCTCGTACGTCTGGTGTCGTGGGGTGTGGCGGGTGTGCCGCCGAGGACGATGGGCATCGGGCCCGTCCCGGCGAGCGCGGTGGCCCTGGACCGGGCGGGCCTCAGCCTCCCCGACATGGACCTGATCGAGCTGAACGAGGCCTTCGCCGCGCAGGCGCTCGCAGTGATGCGCGAGTGGGAGTTCGGCGAGAAGGACCTGGAGCGCACCAACGTGCACGGCTCCGGCATCTCGCTGGGCCACCCGGTCGGCGCCACGGGTGTGCGGATGCTCGCCACGCTGTCGCGCGAACTGCACCGCCGCGAGGCCCGCTACGGCCTGGAGACGATGTGCATCGGCGGCGGCCAGGGCCTGGCGGCGGTGTTCGAGCGGGTGACGTCGTGACCACGGCACTGGTGCGCGCGACGGAGCTGGTCGGGGCGCTGGAGGAGGTGGTGGCCAAGGCCTCCGCCCGCCTCGCCACGGCTCCCGCGACGGACGAGGACCAGACCGTCCCGTACGACATCGCCTCGGTGTCGTCGGCGGTCGCCGCCGCCCGCCACCTTCTGGACCTCGGCCCGCACAGCGAGGCCGAGGCGGACCTGGCGCTGCTCTTCGCCGCGGACACGGCGGCCGATCTGTCGGGGCGTATCGCCGGCCGCGAGGCACTGTGGGGTGCGGACGGGCCGAAGGCGCTCGACGCGGTCGCCGAGCACATCGCGGCCGGGCGGGCGCCCGCGTTCCTCGACGCTGTCGCCGAACGCGTCCTGGCCGCGGGCGGAGAGGCGGCACCGCGCCACCTCTCCGACGAACTGCAGCTGGTGCGCTCCACGTTCCGGGACTTCGCCGAGGCGAAGGTGAAGCCGGTGGCCGAGCGCATCCACGCGGGCGACGAGGACATCCCCGCCGAGATCGTCGACGGCCTCTCGGAGATGGGCTGCTTCGGCCTGTCGATCCCCGCCGAGTACGGCGGCTTCGCCGAGGGCGGCGCCGACGAGCTGCTCAGCATGGTCGTGGTGACGGAGGAGCTGTCACGGGCCTCGCTCGGCGCGGCGGGCTCGCTCATCACCCGGCCCGAGATCATCGGTACGGCGATCGCGCGCGGCGGCACGGAGGAGCAGCGGCGGCGCTGGCTGCCGCGCATCGCGAGCGGCGAGAAGCTGTGCGCCGTCGCCGTCACGGAGCCCAACCACGGTTCGGACGTCGGTGGCATCACGACGACCGCGGTGCGCGACGGCGACGACTGGGTCCTCAACGGCGTCAAGACCTGGTGCACCTTCGCGGGTCTGGCCAACTACCTTCTGGTGCTTGCCCGTTCGCACGCGGACCGCTCGGCGGGCCACCGGGGCCTGTCCCTGTTCGTCGTGGAGAAGCCGTCCTTCCCCGGCCACGAGTGGGAGGTCGGGCAGGACGGCGGCGGCACGGCGTCCGGCCGCGCGATCCGCACGCTCGGCTACCGGGGCATGCACTCGTACGAGGTCACCTTCGACGGATTCCGGGTCCCGGCGGAGAACCTCATCGGCCTCGACAAGGGACTGGGCCGCGGCTTCTACCTCCAGATGCAGGCCTTCGCCAACGCCCGCCTGCAGACGGCGGCCCGGGCGGTCGGTGTCATGCAGTCGGCCCTGGAGCTCGCCGTCGATCACGCGCGGCAACGCCCCGTCTTCGGCCACCCGCTCACCTCCTTCCAGCTCACCCGCGCCAAACTGGCCCGCATGGCGGCCCACATCGCGGCGTGCCGCGCCTTCACCGCGTCGGCCGCACGGGCCATCACGGCGGGCGACGGAGTTCTGGCCGCCGCCCAGGTCAAACAACTGGCCTGCCGGGCGGCGGAGTGGGTCACCCGCGAGGCCCAGCAACTGCACGGCGGCTACGGCTACGCCGAGGAGTACGCGGTGTCCCGCCTCTTCGTCGACGCCCGCGTCCTGTCGATCTTCGAGGGGGCGGACGAGGTGCTGGCGCTGCGGGTGATCGCGCGGCAGTTGGCGAAGAGGGGGTGACGCGGACCCCCTCGTACTCCACCAGCCCCAACACCCCTGACACTCCAGCCCGTTGAACGGCCCGCCCCCTAGGTCGGGCCTCCGGGTGGTCTCGGGGGTCCTCCCGATATCCCGCATCGGCACCGGGCCGCGATGGTTCGGTCATGACAACAACAGCACGCGCCATCCGAGTGAAGTCCGCCGTCATCCCCCTTCTTCTGTCCTGCTACGGCGGGCTTCGCCTGATCGACGGACTGGACGGCGACCACGGCCCGGGGTTGGCCTGGAACCTCGGCCACACGTGCTTCCTCGCGGCCTTCCTCCTGCTCGGCACCTTCGTCGTGGACCTGCGCCGCCTCGTTCCCGCGACCACGGCCCGGAGGCGAGCCGCCGCCACTGTGGCCATGGCTGCCGGTGTGTTCGGCTCGGCGTGCTTCGTCTGGGTGATCCTCGGCGACCTCTTCTCCGGCCTGGCCGATTCCGCCCCGCTGCCCGACGTTCTCCAGGTCGCGGGCCCGTTGGCCTTCCAGCTCGGGATGCTCACGCTGCTGATCTTGCTGGCGTCCGTACGGCCCAGGCGGCTGCCCGTGTGGAGCCCGGCGGTGGTGTTCGTGTCCTTCGCGCTGATCGCGGTGAGCCTCGACCTGATTCCGCTCGCCGCCCTCGGCCTCCTGGCCGGCCTCGCACCACTGGCCCTGACACGCACCCGCAGGTCATAGGCCACACTTATGGGCCCATAGGGAACAAGCCGCTACCGGCCCGCACGCGACGCGCCGACGCTGAGAACATGACGACAACCGACACAGCAGTCAGCGCACGGCCCGGAGTGGTCAAGCCGACGTCGGCCGAATTCATGGAGGACACGGGTACCGGGCTCGACTTCGGTACGCGGGCGGACCGGATGCCGGGCCACCTCACCCCCAACGACCACTTCTTCGTCCGGAGCCACTCCCCCACGCCCCGGATCGACGCCGAGCAGTGGTCCCTGCGCATCGAGGGCGATGCCGTCCGGTCGCCCGTCACCTTCGGCTACGACGATCTGTGGCGGGCGTTTCCGCTGGTCTCCGTCACGCGCACGATCGAGTGCGCGGGCAACCGGCGTGTGCTGTTCGGCGAGCAGCACGGGCAGCGCATCGCCGGTACGCCGTGGGGCCGCGGCGCGGTCAGCACCGCCGAGTGGACCGGCGTACGGCTCCGTGACCTGCTGGCGGCGGCGGGGGTGGCCGCGGACGCGCACGACGTCATGCCGGTGGCCCTCGACGAGTGCGGGGCCCGTAGGCCCATGCCCCTGGACAAGGCGATGGCCGACGACACACTCCTCGCCCTGGCCATGAACGGCGAGCCGCTGCCGCCGGACCACGGCTTCCCGGCCCGGGTCGTCGTCTCGGGGTGGCTGGGCGCGGCCAGCATCAAGTGGGTCGGCCGCATCGAGGTGTCCCGTCGGCCGATCCACGTCCCGTGGAACACCGAGGACTACGTCCTCATCGGCCCCGAACACCCCGCGCACGGCCCCGTCCTGGGCACCCCCATCAACGAACTCCCGGTGACCAGCCTGGTGGAACTCGACTGGCCCGCCCACCTGAAGCCGGAGCCCCAGCTCGTACGAGGACGGTCCTTCGCCGGCGAGCAGCGCATCGCCTCCGTGGCGTACAGCATCGACAGCGGCCCGTGGCACGAGGCCCGCCTCACCGGCTCCCGGGAGGCGGGCGCCTGGACCCGCTGGCACTTCGACTGGAACCCCGCCCCGGGCGAACACACCATCTCGATCCGCGCCACGGACGACACGGGCCGCACCCAGCCGCCCCACGTCCCGTGGAACCGCCTGGGCTACCTCAACAACCAGATCCTGGAGCATCCGGTGCGGGTCGCGGCGGATGCCTCCGCCTGAAGGAGCCGTCCCGTCACAGTCCCTCGACGGTCCGGGTCGTGCCGTCCTTGAGCGTGAGGGTGACGGTGCCGATCGGCCCGTCGTGGGAGTCGCTCTCCGGCCACCAGGCGGTCCACCTGCCCCAGGGCAGCGACGGCTCCTGTTGCAGTGTGGCGTGGACGGTGCGCCCCTGGTCGCGCACGGTGATCTCCTTCACGTCCTCGCCCACCAGGCCGACCAAGTAGCGGAATCGGGCGGAGCCTTTCCCGAGCGCGCCCTGTGCGTCCAGCGTGATGTCGTTCGCGGACACCCCGCCCTCGGCATCCGAAGGGACGGGTACCGCCATGCCGGGGCCTTCGGGGCCGGCCAGGCAGTACGCGGAGTGGTAGCGGGACGTGACGATCATGGAGGTGGTGGTTCCACGCCGGTCGGCGTTGGTGATCGTCCCCGGTCCCCTTACTCCTCCGTTGGCCTCCATCGCCTTGTCGAAGCACCGGGCGAAGGAGATGAACGCTCGGTCCGATCGGTGGGCGGTGCTGGTCCACGTGGCCACTTCGGCCGATGACAGGGGTCCGGATCCGCCCGGCCCTGGCTGCTCGGCCGACAGCGTCACCGTAAGGAGGGCGGCTCCCAGGGCGAGTCCGGCGGCCGTCGTGTACGCCAGGCGTCGCACGAGCGGGCGCCGGAACCCGGTGGTGACGGTGTCGCCGGGCCGGCCGGTGTCGCTCAGGACGGTCGCCAACAGCTGTTCTTTGCGGTCGAGTTCGGCGGTGGAGAGTTCGGCGCGCGGTGCGGCGTCGAGTTCGACCAGGCGCGCGTGGAGATCAGACTTCATGAAGGGGCTCCGGTCGGTGCGTGGGCGAGTGAGCGGGCGAGGCGGGGGCGGGCCGGTCGAGACGGCTGGTGAGGCGCCGCTTGGCGCGCGTCAGGCGCATGGCGTAGGCCGCGCGGGTGCAGCTGAGGACGGTCGCCGCGTCCCGGGCGCCCAGCCCCTCCCAGAGGTGCAGCGCGAGGACTTCCTGGTCGGCCGGGGCGAGTGACTGCCAGGCGGCGACCAGATCGATCCGGCTGTCCACCTCGGCCGTCGCGTCGACCGCGCGTTCGTGGCCGCGGAACTCGGCGGCCTGGATGTGCACCACGAGCGCGGCCTGCCGTCGCATGGTGCGGTCCGCGTTCAGCATCACATTGCGTGCCGCGCCGAACAGCCAAGGTCGCGGCTCGGCGGGAAGCTCGTGCCGACGACGCCACGCGGCAAGGAACGTCTCTCCTACGATGTCGTCCACGTTCATCGGGTGGGCACGTCTGCGCACGAAGCGCAGCACGTCCTCGTAGTGAGCCCGGTACACGTCCGTGAACTGGGCCTCGGTGTCGATTGGCATGGCATCCTTCCGTAGCGCCTGCCCCTACATGTCCACCACCGGCACAGGTGCAACAGACAGGAATACGCGAGTTTTTGCCAGCCGTGTAGCGGCGGACCGGCAGCGACGATCCGGAGCGTCCGCCTCCGCAGGCGCATAGCAACCCCCTATACCCGGTATTCGCAGATCACCCGTTGTTCAGCACCCGTTGCCCGGGCGAGGGTTGCGGGGACGATCCCACCGGCTGCGAAGGAGCAGGGGCATGGCTGTGGCACCGGGCGAGACCAGGTTCGAAGTGGCGGGGCATCTGACCGGGAATCACATCGGAGGGCAGTGGGTCGCCGCGCAGTCGGGGCAGCGGCGACCCGATGTGAATCCGGCCGACTTCTCCGATGTGCTGGGGGAGTTCGCCGAGTCCGGTGGCGCGGACGTGGATCTGGCCGTCGAGGAGGCGCGGCGGGCGCTCGACCACTGGCGCGGCATCGGGCCCATCAAGCGGGCCGCGTTCCTGATGAAGGCGTTGCGCATCCTGGAGGGGCGCTCGCAGGAGCTGGCGTACGCGATCACGCGGGAGCAGGGAAAGCTGCTCAAGGAGGCCACCGGTGAGGTCCAACGGGCCATGGCTGTCCTGGAGTTCACGGCCGGGCAGGCCCGGCTCCTCGGCGGGGTCACCGCCCCCGCCGAGGAGGAGCGCACCTTCGCGTACACCTTCCGCAAGGCGATCGGCGTGGTGGGGCTGATATCGCCGTGGAACTTCCCCCTCGCCATCCCGATGTGGAAGGTGGCGCCCGCGCTGCTCGCCGGCTGTGTCCCCCGAGCCGAGCCCGCGGCCGGTGTCCCTGGCCCGCCGCCGCGACCGTCTCCTCTCCCCTGCGGAGCGCGCCTTCGTGCAGTTGCTGCGCTCTCCGGACGGGAGCTGGCCGCGCGAACTCGGGCACCTGGAGCAGTAGCCGCGGCGCTCACTCGACGCGGTGCGCGAGCTCCGCTCCCGAGGCCAGTCGCCGTGCGTTGTCCGCCGCGATCGCCACGCAACGCTCCAGTGTCTCCGCGGTCAGCCAGGCCAGGTGGGGTGTCACGACCACGTTGGGCAGGGTGAGCAGCGGATTGTCGGGAGCGACCGGTTCCTGGGCGAACACGTCGAGTCCGGCCGCGCCGAGCCGCCCGCTGCGGAGGGCGTCGACGAGCGCCGGCTCGTCGACGAGGCCGCCGCGGGCGGTGTTGACCAGGACGGCACCCGGTTTCAGCAGGCCGATGCGGCGGGCGTTGAGCAGCCCTTCGGTGTGTTCGGTGAGCGGCAGGTGCAGCGAGACGACATCGGACTCGGCGAGCAGCTCGTCCAGGGGCCGCCAGGGTGTCCCGGCCTCCGTGCCGCCGCCGGACCGGTCGTGGCGCAGGACCCGGGCGCCGAGCGCGGTGAGCACCGGGGCGAGGCGGCGGGCGACCTGGCCGTAGCCGATCAACCCGACCGTACGGCCCCCGAGTTCGCCCAGGTGCTCGGCCTGCGCGGTCTCCAGTGGCCAGCCGCGGCCGGCCCGGGTGGCCGTGTCGAGGGGGACCACGCGGCGCAGCGCGGCGAGCATCAGCGCGAGGGTGGCCTCGGTGACGGCCTGGGCGTTGGCGCCCGGCATGTTGGCGACGGCCACGTTCCGCGTACGCGCCCGCTCCAGGTCGATCGTGTTGACTCCGGAGCCGAGCTTCTGGATCAGCCGCAGCCGGGGCGCGCGCTCCAGATCGGCGGCGGTGACGGGGCGCAGCACGTGCCAGAGCACCTCGGTGTCGGGCAGCAGCTCGGCGAGCCGTGTCTCGTCGTCCTCGGCGCACCAGCGCACGTCCAGCCCGTCGAGGTGGCGGTCGAGGCGGGCGCGCAGGGCGGGCGGCGGGTCCAGGTGGGCGAGGATCCGGAGCGGGGTGCCGGTGGTGGTGTGCGGTGTGCTCATGCCGGGTCTCCCGCCGGTGCGCTCCCGGTCGGGGCGAGGTCCGCCGCGTCGCGACGGGCCAGTCCGAGTCCGTGCCACCCCGCGAAACGCGCCTCGAGCCCCAACTCCTCCTCGATCCGCAGCAGTTCGTTCCACTTCGCGGTGCGCTCGCCCCGGGTGACGGAGCCGACCTTGACGCCGCCGCTGCCCCAGCCGACGGCGAGGTGTGCGACGGCGACGTCCTCGGTCTCGCCCGAGCGGGCCGACACGACGGCGGTCAGCCCGCGTGCGTGGGCGGCGTCGAGGGCGGCGCGGGCCCGGGTGAGGGTGCCCGCCTGGTTGGGTTTGACCAGGACGGCCGTGCAGGCGCCCGCATCGGCCGCGGTGTGCACGCGGGCGGCGTCGGTGACCAGGAAGTCGTCGCCGATGACCTGGACGCGGCCCGCCGCGGCGGCGGTGAGGGCGGTCATGCCCGCGAGGTCGTCCTCCGCGAACGGGTCCTCGATGGAGACGACCGGGTACCGCTCCAGCCAGCCGAGCAGCAGCTCGCACCAGCCGTCGCGGTCGAAGCGCCGGTCCTCGCGGCGCAGCAGGTAGCCGCCAGCGCCGTCGGCGAGTTGGGTCGCCGCGATGTCGAGGGAGATGCCGACCTCGTCGCCCGGGGTGCGACCGGCTGCCTCGATGGCGCGGGTGAGCGCGGACAGCGCCGCTTCGTTGGAGTCGAAGGCCGGCCACCAGCCGCCCTCGTCGGCGACGCCTGCGCGGGCGCCCTGCCGGTCCAGGAGGTCCCCGGCGGCGCGGTAGACGTCGTTGCACCACGCGTAGGCCTCCGCGAAGGATCCCGCGCCGTGCGGGACGACCATGAGGTCCTGTACGTCGAGGCGGCCGTGCGCGTGGGCTCCGCCGCCGAAGATCTGGACCTCGGGCAGCGGGAGGCGGCGGGCCGCGGGGTTCAGGGCGCGCCACAAGGGCAGTCCGGAGGCGGCAGCGGCGGCCTGGGCGACGGCCAGTGAGGTGGCGACGGCCGCGTTGCCGCCGAGGACGGAGAAGTTCTCGGTGCCGTCGGCGGCTTCGAGTGCGGCGTCGACGCCCGCCTGGTCGGCGGCGTCAAGCCCCTTGAGGCGGGCGGCGATCGGCCCGTTGACCTGCGCGACGGCCCGGTCCACCCCGTGTCCGCCGTGCGCGGCGCCGCCGTCGCGCAGGTCGACGGCCTCCCCGGAGCCGGTCGAGGCGCCGGCGGGTGCGAGGGCGCGGCCCGTGGAGCCGTCGCCCGTGCGGACGGCGACTTCGACGGTGGGCCGGCCGCGCGAGTCCCATCGCCGGTGTCCGGTCACGGCGGTGATGCTGGTCAGCGGGGAGGGGTGGATCACGCGGGGTGCTCCTCGGGTTCGGTCGACATCAGCCAGCGGTCGACGAGTTCGGTGGTGTCGGCGGACGGGAGCCGCAGGAGCGGGACGGCGGCGCGGCGCACCTGCGGACGGCCGTGCTCCTCGGTGAGGTACTCGACCGGGGACAGGCCGTCCACCCGGGCGAGCGCGAGGGCGGGCTGCAGGGCGGCGGCGCGGCGGTCGAGGTCCGCCGGGTCCTCCCAGGTGACACCGCCCAGGTATCCGCCGCGCAGCGCCGCCGCCGCGCGGGCGAGGGCCTCGCGGTGCCCCGGGTGTCGTACGGCCTTCAGCAGCAGGTGGTTCAGGCAGAAGGCGAGATCGAACGCGGGGTCCCCGGGCGCGGCACACTCCGCGTCGAGCAGGATCGGCCCGCCGGGACCCACCACGATGTTCTTCGGGCTGACGTCTCCGTGCACGACGGTGTGCGCGGCCCGCTCCAGGCCTGCCGCCAGGTCCGCGAACCTGCCGTCCAGGTCGGGGTGGTGACGGGACGTCGCCCGCAGATACGGGTCCACGCGCAGTGCGGTGAACAGCTTCCGTGCCTGCTCCCACGCGCCGATGTCGTACGTCGGCGCCGCGGCGGCCGCGTGCACGGCGGCGAGCCGGCGACCGACCTCGGCCGCGGTCTGCGCGTCGATGTCGCCCTGCATCAACTGCTGTTTCCACAGCGTGTGTTGGCCCGGGTCGAGCCAGTCGAGCACCAGAACAGGTCCTGGTGCGTCGAAGCCGCGCACCGGGCAGGCCGCGCCGTCCGGCAGCGCCTCGGCCGCGAGCCGCAGCCAGCGGGCCTCCCAGCGTGCGCGCTGCGTGGAGACCCGCCACTCCCCCGGGACGCGCAGCCGTTCCAGTGGATGCTTCACGCACACGGGGCCTTGGCCGTCCGGGAGGTCGACGCGCCACACCTCGCAGGAGACACCACCGGTCAGCGGCCGGCCGGTGACCGTTTCCCCGGCGCCCACCAGACCGAGACGCACCAACCCGTCCAGCAGGGCGTCCGGTGGGGTGCCGTCCGTCATACGCGCACCACGTCCAGGTCGTTGCCGACGACCACGGGACCGGCGTAGCGGCGCGTGGCGCCCTGGTGCCAGACGCGGTCGGGAACCATGCCGGGGCGTGCGGGCCCGAGGTGGCTGAGGACGAGTTTGCGGGCGTCGGCGCGGCGGGCGACGTCGCCGGTGTTCACGACGTCGGTGTGCGCCGTCTTGAGGTGCTCGATGAATCCGTCGGCCGGGTCCCGGTCCGCGTAGTAGTCGACGCTCACCGCCTCGTGCACCAACACGTCGGCCTCGTGGGCCAGTTCGACGACGTTGTCGTCGTAGGCGGTGTCCCCGGAGAAGGCGATGACACCATCGGGGGTCTCGACCCGGTAGCCGAAGGCCGGGAACACCAGTCCGTGCGGCACGAGGGTGGCGCTCACACGGATCCGGTCGTCCTCGAACACGGTGAAGGGCCGCATGCGGGGCGCCCTGGACCGCAGCGGATCGGCGCCGGTCCGTGCGACGTCGATCTCGTGCAGCGCCATGATCCGGTCCGGGTGCTCGGGCATCGTGGCCTCCCGCCCCAGTTCGTTGAACTGGTAGGCCCACCCGTCGAGGGCGTCGGCGAAGAGATCCTTCAGTCCGGGCGTGGGGTTCGCCGGGTTCACCAGCGGCGCGGGGCGCGGCTTGCCCCACTGCGGCGGGAGCGCCCCCGCCCGCCCCGGCCCGTACACGGGCACCGGCGGCACGAGCTGGTCCCCGTCCGGACTGATGAGCCCGAGCAGCAGGTACTGGAAGAGGTCCGCGGTGTGGTCGGCGTGGTGGTGGGTGACGAAGATGCCCCGGAGCGACTTCAGCGTCTGGCCGGCCCGGACGTACTGGCTGACGGAGCCCCGTCCGGCGTCGAACAGGTAGTTCCGGTCCCCGACCGCGAGCACGGTGGACATCCCGAACCGCTCGGCGACCGGCACGGGTCCCCCGGCGGTGCCGAGCAGGATCAGCCGGGTGCCTTTCCCGTCCTCCGGTTCAGGGCGCGGGGCGGCATGCGCCGTCGCCGCCCCGATCACGGGCGCCGCGAGACCGGTTCCCACCGCCACGGCCGATCCGAGCAGGGCCCGTCTCGAGGTCGACACTTCGCACATCCCTGAACTCCTCATGAGGAGACGCCAGTTCAGCAATTCTGAAACTGACGTTATATTCAGAAACGAGGAGAGGGCAATACCGCGGCCGGTGCGGCCGTCGACTCCCGCACGACCAGCTGCGTCGCCAGCTCCACGCGATGCGTGTCGGGCTGCTCGCCCCGCGCCTGGCGCAGCACGGCGCGCAGAGCCGCGCGACCCATCTCCTGCAGGGGCTGGGCGACGGAGGTGAGGGCGGGGACTGAGTCGCGGGCGAGCGCCGTGCCGTCGAAGCCGACGAGGCTGAGGTCCTCCGGCACCCGGATGCCGCGACTGCGGGCCTCGCGCAGGACACCGACGGCGATGGCGTCGTTGCCCGCGAAGATCGCGGTCGGCGGGCGGGCACGGGACAGCAGCGCCGCCAGTCCCTCTGCCCCGTGTTCGGCACGGAAGCGCCCGTGCAGGACGAGGCCGGGGTCGGCATCGATGCCGCGCGAGGCGAGCGCGGACAGATGGCCGTGCAGGCGCGCCTGGTTGCACTCGATCGCCTCCGGGCCGCCGAGGTAGGCGATACGCCGGTGGCCGAGGTCCAGCAGGTGTTCGGTGGCGGCCTTGCCACCCGCCCAGTTGGCGGCACCGACGCTGACGACGTCGGCAGGCGGCGGGTTGAAGGAGTCGATGACGACGACGGGGATGTGCCGGCACAGGAAGGCGGAGAGGCCGGACTCGTCGTGGGCGGAGGTCACGACGATGACCCCGGCCCGGCCCTCGTTGACGATGCGCTGCGCCTTGCGGCCGAGGTCGGGTTCGGCGGCGCGCCGGCGTCCGGTGGTGCCGACGACGACCTCGACGCCGGTGCTCGCGGCATGGTCGAGGATGCCGTTGAGGAGCGCCGAGGGGTAGGCGGAATCGATGGCCTCGAAGGCGACCTCGACGACGTCGGGTCCCGCGGACCCCCGGCGCTGGGACGGCGAGCGGTAACCGGCCTCCTCCAGGGCGGCCAGCACCTTCGCGCGGGTCTCGTCGGACACGTCCGCCCGGCCGTTGACGACCTTGGACACCGTGGCCGTGGAGACGCCGGTGCCGCGCGCGATGGCGGCCAGGGTCGGCTTGGCCGACGAGGGCGGGAGCGGCACAGGACCTCCTGGTTCTCGAAATATTTTCGATGACGGCATCGTGATGTGCGGCGCGCACGGCGTCAACCTCGGCCACCAAATCCTTCCGCTGCAGGGCCTCTTGACCGCCCCTTGGGCCACTTCTACGCTTCGGGGGATCTCGAACAATCTTCGAAACATTTCGGTCCCCGTTTTCTCGGCAAGTAGCCCCCGAAGCAGAAGAGGAGACCAGTGACGACCACCGCCAAGAAGGCACTCGTCGTACGCGGCGGCTGGGACGGGCACCAACCCGTCGAGGCCACCGACCTGTTCATCCCGCACCTGGCAGCGCACGGCTACGAGGTACGGATCGAGGACTCGCCCAAGGTCTACGCGGACGCCGCGTACATGGCCGGCGTCGACCTGGTGATGCAGTGCATGACAATGTCCACGATCGAGCGGGAGGAGTTCGCGGGACTGCGCGCGGCCGTCGAGAACGGCACCGGGCTCGCCGGATGGCACGGCGGGATCGCCGACTCCTACCGGAACACCGCGGACTATCTGCACCTCATCGGCGGCCAGTTCGCCTGCCACCCCGGCAAGCACCCCGACGAGCGCAAGGGCGAGCAGGCCGACAACTACGTCCCGTACACCGTGAACATGCTCCCGGCCGCCGCCGAACACCCCGTCACGGAGGGCATCGAGGACTTCGACCTCGTCACCGAGCAGTACTGGGTCCTCGCCGACGACTACATCGACGTGCTGGCCACCACCACGCAGAAGATCCGTGCGTGGGACCCGTGGCACCGGGAGGTCACCTCGCCGGCGATCTGGACCCGCCGGTGGGGCAAGGGCCGCATCTTCGTGTGCACACCGGGCCACCACGTCGAGGACCTGGAGCACCCGAGTGTGCGCACCATTGTGGAGAGGGGACTGCTGTGGGCGAGCCGGTGAAGGCGGGTGGGCGGATGAACGTCGGCATCATCGGGTGCGGGACGATCGTGGGTCAGTACCTGGCCAGTCTGCGCAGGCTGGAGGGGGTCGGGCTCGTCGCCGTGGCGGACCTCGACGCCGAGCGGGCGCAGGCGGTGGCGAAGGAGTGGGACGGGGACGTCCGCGCGGTCCCCGTCGACGAGTTGCTCGCCGCCGAGGACGTGGACCTCGTCCTGAACCTCACCGTCCCCGCCGCGCACTCCGAGATAGCCCTCAAGGCGATCGCGGCCGGCAAGCACGTGTACGGCGAGAAACCCCTCGCGGCCACCACGCACGAGGCCCGCGCCGTACTGGAGGCCGCCCGGCAGGCGGGAGTCGTCGTGGGCTGCGCACCGGACACGGTCCTCGGCACCGGCATCCAGACCGCACGCAAGGCGATCGACGACGGGCTCATCGGCCGGCCGGTCGCGGCGACGGCGACGATGGTGACACCGGGCCACGAACGCTGGCACCCCGCCCCGGACTTCTACTACGCGCCCGGCGGCGGACCGCTCCTCGACATGGGCCCGTACTACGTCACGGCCCTGGTCACCCTCCTCGGGCCGGTCACCTCGGTGATCGGGGCCGCGAGCCACACCCGAGCCGAGCGGGAGATCGGCAGTGGGCCGCGGGCCGGCGAACGGGTCCCGGTCTCGGTCGACACCCATGTCACGGGGATCCTCGTGCACGAGTCGGGCGCGCTGTCGACGCTCGTGGTGAGCTTCGACGCGGTCGCGACGCACTCCGCGAACATCGAGGTCCACGGGCCGCTCGGCTCCCTGGCCGTGCCGGACCCGAACCACTTCGACGGCGACACACGCCTGTTCCGCCTCGGCGCCGGGGCATGGGAGACCCTCCCCGTCTCGGCCGGGCTCGTCGACTCCGGCCGCGGCTACGGCATCGCCGACCTGGCCGCGACGCCCCCGGCGCACGAGCCACGTGCGTCGGGCACGCTCGCGTACCACGTGCTGGACATCATGGAGTCCCTCCTCGCCTCGGCGGCGGGCGGTGCCTCCGTCCCGGTCTCCAGCCGTGCCCCGCGTCCGGCGCCGGTCCCGCTCACGGACCTGTCGCGCACGGGGGTGTGAGGACAGGCCCCGGGTCAGGCCCGCGCGGGCTCCTCGACGACCGGCGGCGCGGGCGGCGCCGGGAGCACCGGCCCCCAGGCGAACGGCGGGTCGGGGAGCTCGCGCCGCAGTACCGGGGCGGCCTCGGACTGGAACAGTTCGAGCGACGACCGGTGCTGACGGCTCGTCAATTCGGCGGCGTCCGCGTGCAGATGCAGCACGGAGTGACCGAACTGCTCGTGGTAGTGGTGCACTTTCTCGACGACCTGTTGCGGGCTGCCGATCAGGGCCGAGCTGCGTGCGACGAAGTCCTCGACGGTCTCGAAGACCACCGGGAGCCCCGACTGCCGCTGGAACGCCAGCGTCGACTCGAAGATCGGCCGGTACACCCTCACCGCCTCCTGGGAGGTACGGGCCACGAAGAACCCGGCCGTACCGGCGCCGACGGCGATCCTTGCCGGATCGTGGCCGTAGTGCGCCCAGCGCTCGCGGTAGTGGCGGATCAGCTCGGCGTACGGCTCGATCGGGTTGGTGACGTTCGCCGAGAACAGCGGGTCGCCGTAGCGGGCCGCGAGGTCGACCGACTCCTTGCTGGTGGCGCTGCCGTGCCAGACCCGGACCGGGCGCTGGTACGGCCGCGGCCACACCTCGGCGTCCGTCAGCGGCGGCCGGAACCGGGTCGCCGCGGTGACCTTGTCCTGCCGCCACAGCTTGCGGAACACCTCGTAGCTCTCGGCGTTGCGGTCCCACTGGTCCTCGGGCGTGACGTGGAACAGCTCGCGCTGCGCGGACCCGTTGCCCTTGCCGATGATCAGGTCGAGACGCCCGTCGGAGAGATGGTCGAGCGTGGCGTAGTCCTCGTAGGCGCGCACGGGGTCCAGGAGGCTGAGCGTGGTGACCGCGGTGAAGAGGCGGATGCGTCTGGTCAGCGCGGCGATGTGGCTGAGCACGACGGTCGGCGACGAGGAGATGAACGGCCGCTCGTGCCGCTCCCCCACCCCGAACCCGTCGAACCCCAACTCCTCGGCGAGCACCGCGTGTTCGAGCACTTCACGGAACCGGTCGTGGGTCGACTTCTGTACGCCGCTCACGGGGTCGGGCCGGTGCGTGATCAGGGTGATGGCGAGGAACTTCACGCGACCACCCGCCCGGCGACGTCGTGCTTCGTGACAGTGGTGGTCATCGCTGTCCCCTCTCGGTACTGCCGTACAGGAATGCCGCGCGGAGCGCCGCCTCGCACTTCAGGAGCCCTTCACAGCAGGCCGTGCCGGGGCGGTCGGGTGCCGTTGAGTACGTAGCGGCCGATGTGCTGGACCTTCCAGCGGGCCGGATCGTGCAGGGTGTGGGTGCGGGCATCGCGCCAATGGCGGTGCAGATCGAGCGAGTCGAGGGCCGAGCGGGTGCCGGAGACCTCGAACAGGGCGCTGCCCGCCTCCACGGCCGTTCCCGCCGCCGTCACCTTCGCCGCGGCCACCGCGATCGAGGCCTCGGCGGCCGTGTCGTCGGTCAGGTCGGCGCGGGCGGCGTCGACGGACCTGGCAGCGGCGGCGAGCAGCGCGTCGGCGGCCCGTACCCGGACGGCCAGTTCGCCGAACCGCTGGATCAGCAGCGGGTCCTCGGCGGCGGTCGCGTGTCCCTCGTCGACGCTCTCGAACCAGGGGCGGCTCTTGGTGCGGACGAACTCCACCGCCTCCCCCAGCGCGCCGGAGGCGATCCCGGCGTCGATGGCGGCGTGCAGCAACTGCGCCACCGCACCGTGCAGTTGGGGGCTTCTGAAGGTGAGGTGATGCGGGACGACCCGGTCGGCGGGCACGGCCACCGATTCCAGGCGGACGGTTCCACTGGCGGTGGTGCGCTGCCCCATGCCGTCCCAGTCGTCGACCACCGTGAGGCCCGGCGCGTTCCGCGGTACGTACGCCACGTGCAGGGTGTCGTCGTCGGCGCGGGCGAGGACGGGGATCCAGTGGGCGAACAGCGCGCCGGTGGAGTAGTGCTTGACGCCGTCGAGGACGTACGCCCCGTCCTGCTGTCGCACCAGCCGGGTGCGGATGTCCTGCACGTGCAGGGTGCCCGCCTCGGACTGGGCGTTGCCGAACCGCTTGCCCCGCAGCACCTCCCCGAAGAAGAACTCCTGCTGCTCCCGCGTTCCCTGCCGGCGCAGCACGTTGACGTAGACGAAGTGGCTCTGCGGTATCTGCGCCAGGCTTGCGTCGGCGGCGGCCAGCAGTCGGAAGATCTCGGCGAGTGTCTCGGTGCGGACATCGGCGCCGCCGAACTCCCGGGGCACCGTCACACCGAGCAGCCCCGAGGCCGACAGCCTTTCCAGCTCCGCGCGCGGGAGCCTGCGCGACGCGTCCCGCTCGGCGGCGTCCTTGCGGAAGTCCGCGGCGAGTTCGGCGGCGACGGCCAGGGCCGCGGCGTCGTCGGCGAGCACGGTCGCGGCGCTCATCCGGTGGCCGCCAGGAGCTGCGTGCGGCCGCCCAGCGCGGCGGAGAACTGGTCGGTGACCTGGGCCAGTGCCTCCGCCGAGCCGGGTGCGACGGTCACCGTGCCGTCGTCGCCGAGCGTGATGTCCTTGTCGAGCGTGAACCAGCCCGGAGTGATGTGGGCGGGGCCCATGGAGGCGAGGACCGGCCGCAGGGCGTAGTCGATCGCCAGCACATGGGCGGTGGAGCCGCCGGTGGCCAGGGGCAGCACCGTCTTTCCGGCCAGCGCGTACTGCGGGAGCAGGTCGAGCAGCGACTTCAGCAGCCCGGAGTAGGCGGCCTTGTAGACCGGCGTGCCGACCACGACTCCGTCCGCGCGCTCGAACAAGGCGGTGGCCTCGACGATCGCGGGATGCCGGAAGTCGGCGTGCAGCAGGGCCTCGGCGGGGATCGTGCGCACGTCGAGCGGGATCACCTCGTGCCCTTGACTCGTGAGCCGGGTGTCGAGGGCGCGCAGGAGACGGCCCGTGCGGGAGGTGGGGGACGGGCTTCCGGAGACGGACAGGACGGTGGCCATGGGGTCTTCTTTCTGACGTCGAGGCGTCGGGGCGTCGAGACGTCGGATCGTGCGGGTGACGACGCGGTGGTCAGGCGTGGGACGGGACGGACGCGGCGCCCGTGTCGGCTGCCTGCGCCTCCAACTCGCGTACGAGGGGCAGGACGCGCTTGCCGAAGTACTCGACCTCTTCCTTGTAGTGCAGGAAGCCGAGCAGGAGGAGATCGACGCCGAGCCTCTTGTAGGCGACGATGCGTTCGGCGATCTGCTCGGGGGTTCCGATCAGTCCCGTACGGAAGCCGTCGTTGTACTGGACGAGGTCCTCGAAGCTCGAGTCCTGCCACATGCCCTTGCCGTCGGCGCTGGAGCGGCCGGCCTGCTGAACGGCGTCACGGAACCCGTGGACCGCCTCGGTGTCCGCCTTGGCGACGATCTCGCGGAGCGTCTCGCGGGCCTCGGCCTCGGTGTCCCGGGCGATGAGGAAGCCGTTGAGGCCGAACTTCGGTGCCGTGCGGCCCACTTGGGCGGCGGAGGCGCGGACGTCGTTGATCTGCTCGGTGACGCCGTCGAAGTCCTTGCCGTTGCTGAAGTACCAGTCGGATACGCGACCCGCCATGGCGCGGGCTGCGGTGGAGTTGCCGCCCTGGAAGATCTCCGGGTTCGGTCGCTCGGGGGTGTTCAGCGGCTTGGGCTTCAGGGAGAAGTCGCGCACCCGGTAGAAGTCCCCGGCGAGTTCGACGTGGTCCTTGGTCCAGATGTCGCGGAGGGCGCGGATGAACTCCTCCGCGCGGCGGTAGCGCTCGTCGTGCTCCAGCCAGGGTTCGCCGAGCGCGGTGAACTCGCCCTTGAACCAGCCGGACACGACGTTGACGGCGAAGCGGCCGTTCGACAAGTGGTCGGCGGTGGCGCCGAGTTTGGCGAGGACGCCGGGGTGCCACAGGCCGGGGTGGACGGCGGCGATGACCTTGAGCCGCTGGGTGGCGAGGAGCAGGGCGAGGCTGAAGCTGGTCGACTCGTGCTGGAACTCGGCGCCGTAACTGGCCATGTAGCGGACCTGGCTGAGGGCGTACTCGAAGCCGTTGTTCTCGGCGAGCACGGCCAGGTCGCGGTTGTAGTCGTGGCCCCAGTCGGTGCGTTGCTCGACGGTGCTGGTGACGAGGCCACCACTCACGTTCGGGACCCAGTAGGCGAAGCGGACGGGGTCGGTTCCCGGTGGTACAGGCATGGGGATCTCCTGGCGAGGGCGCGCACGGAAAGGAAGTGCACGCCAACGGGTGAAAGAGTGCGGTGTTCCGAATCCGGGCACACGGAAATCCACGACGACGGGAGACGTCGGAACGGCGCGCGTGCGCGGGTTTTCCTGGGGGCGCTCGCTCAGACCCGGCGGCGACAGCAGGAGCTGGAGACACGCGCGAGGTCGACGTGGCGCCGCTGCGTGAGATCCTGTCGCTTCATGTCCTCGATCAAAGCAGCGGGCAGAGCGGCCGGTCAACAATGCAGGGACCCTGTTCACATTCCGAAGGTCGGAGTTCACGAGGTTGTGACAGGGAAGTCGTCCCGACGGTGCGGGACCTCACCGTGACGGGTCCCCTCACACCACCGTCACCGGGTGCCGCACCACCGCGTCGAAGAGGTACCCCTGCGTGTTGGGCGCCGCGACGTCCGGCTGGGTGCGGCCGGTGGTGTCGGTGGCTCGGGCCAGGACATGGGTGGCTCCGGAGGTGTCGGGCCTCCAGGGCAGGGACCAGCGGGTCCAGGTGTCGGCGCGGGGCCGGTCGTGCAGCCGGGCCGGGCGCCAGCTCGCCCCGCCGTCGGTGCTGACGTCGACCCGCGCGACGGCGCCCGCGCCCGACCAGGACCGGCCGTGCAGCACCTGTTCCTCTCCTACGGGGAACCGGGCGCCGCTCGCCAGCTCGAAGGCGCTCTTGAGCGTCTGCCGGGTCAGCGGCGCGCTGCCCTCCTGCGGGTGGCCGGGGCCGAACAGCCGGTAGAAGGTGGTGTTCCACGGCGAGAACAACGGCTCCGCGGACACCTCGATGTCACCGACCCACTTGATCGACGCGATCCCCACCCACGAGGGCACCAGCACCCGCACCGGACGACCGTGGTCGTACGGCAGCGGCTCGCCGTTCATTTCATACGCGAGCAGGACGTCGTCCAGCGCCTTCGCCAGCGGCAGCGGACGGCGCACCCGGCCGAGGTTCTCCCCGTCACTGACGTACTCGGCGTCAAGGCCACGCGGCTGCACGTCGACGGCGCGGGACGACAGCCCCGCCTTGCGCAGTACGTCGCCCAGGCGCGCCCCGCGCCATCGCGCGACGCCGACCGCGCCCAGCGTCCACGCGGTGCCGGTCACCGTCTCGCCCTGCTGGGACGTGTAGTAGCTGCGCCCGTTCCCGGCACATTCGACGAACGCGGTCCGGGTGACGGCGGGCAGAGCGCGCAGGTCGTCGTAGCCGAACTCCACGGGCCTGTCCTCGCCGTGCGCGCCCCGCAGCCCGCTGCCCCACAACCGCAGCCGCCACTCGTGTGCGTCGAGGACCGGGGTGGCGGTGTGGTTGCGCACGAAGAACAGCTCGTTGGGCGTGTGAGGACCGGTCCCGCGCAGGGCCTCCCAGCGGGTCTCGGCGTTGGTGCCGCGCTGGATGAACCACTCGGGCGGCAGCGGTTTGACGATGGGCGCGGTGGCGGCACGGGCCGCTCGCGGGGCGGGAAGCGCGGTGGCGGCGGCCGTGGCGGCGAGCAGGGTGAGCAGCTTCCTGCGGCTGACGCCGTCGGCACGGGCCTCCCCCGCCAGCCACTGGCGCAGTCTGCGGCGGTCGTAGGAGGTTTCGTCGAGCCGGTGCGCGGGGCGGGGCTCCACGTGGGGTGAAGGCAGGGGGAATTCGGGCATGGTGGGGCCTCGCGATCCTCGTGATCAGCAGGGAGGGAGCTGCGGCGGCGCACGGGACGCCACCCGACGACTGGACGTGCGCGCTCAACAGGCCGCAGGCGCAGGGCAGTTCGGCGTCGGGCCGAGACAGGGAGCGATCAGCCGGGGAACCGACACAGTGCGGCAGCGACGCGGACGAGGTCCACGGTGCGGCGACGCGTCAGAGGCTCCAGCGGTGACATGGCGCGATGCAAGCATGCGAGGTGATGGGGTGTCAACGGCGCCTGCACGACCCCCGGCCGTCGGCGCGCCCCGGGCCCCGCAGGCGTCGCGCTGGCATCATGGCGGCGGTACGACGGAGGACGGATCACGGGGGCGTGGAAATGCGTGGCGGCAAGGTCGCGGTCGTGGGCGGAAGCATCGCGGGGTGCGCGGCGGCGCTCGCGCTACGGAGGGGCGGGGCCGACTCGGTCACCGTGTACGAGCGCGCGTCGGGCCGTCTGGCCGACCGTGGTGTCGGCCTCGCCATGCACAACGCCCGTTACGCGGAACTGGAGTCGGCCGGTCTCGTCGACGCGTCGATGCCGTGGCACCAGGTGACCCGTCGTCGCTGGTACGTGCGCGACGACGCGGCGGCGAACGGCCCGCTGGGCCGGGAGCTGGCCGTGATGCCGTTCCCGTTCCGCACCTACAACTGGGGCCCGCTCTGGCACGAGTTGCGCCGCAGGGTGCCGGAGGCGGCGGACTTCCGGCACGCGTCGGCCGTCGAGGCGGTCGAGGTGACATCGCGGGGCGCCGAGGTGCACGCGGCCGGGCGCACCGACCGCTACGACGTGGCGGTCGGCGCGGACGGCTACCGTTCGGCGGTCCGCGCGGCGGTGCACCCCGACGTGCGGCCGGGGTATGCCGGGTACCTCGCGTGGCGCGGCGCCTACCCGTCGGACCGGCTGCGCGAGCCCGGCCTGTGGCCCGAGGACGAGTGTGCGTACATCGTCTTCCCCGGCGGCCACCTGATCGTGTACCGCATCCCGGACGGCGCCACGGGCGGCCACCGGGTCAACTGGGTGCTGTACACGGCTCCGCCGCCCGGCCTCGACCAGGGCCTGCAGACACCCACCACCTTGCACCCCGGCACGGCGGGCGACGGGCTGCGCGCCCATCTCGCCCACGTGGCCGACGAGTTGCTGCCCGTCTTCTGGGGCGACCTGGTGCGGGCGACGACGTACGACGAGCTGTTCCTGCAGCCCCTCTACGACTTCACCGCGCCGCGGTACGCGGTGGGCAGGGCGCTCCTCATGGGCGACGCGGCCACGGTCGCCCGCCCGCACACGGGCGCCGGCGCCGTGAAGGCACTGCAGGACGCCACGGCCCTCCAGTCGGCCCTGACCTCCGCGTCCACCTGGCCGGAGGCCCTGTCCGCGTACGACGCGGATCGTGCCCCCACCGGCCGGGTCATGGTCGACCTGGGGCGACGGCTCGGCCGGAGCCTGGTCCAGCAGACGCCGGACTGGCGGGCCCTGGACCAGGCGGGCCTGGAGACCTGGTGGCAACAGGCGGACGGGACAGGGGCGTTCGGCGGGCGACGCCTCGGGGGCTCGACCGCCTGATCGCCCGGCCGTCAGGCGAGCAGGCGGTCGACCAGCCCGTCCACGTACTCCGGGGTGAGCGGGCCCACGCCGAACAGGACGCGGACGTACATCGGGGACATGACGTGGTCGAGGACGTCCAACGCGTCGAGGGACCGCTCCCCGCGCTCGCGCGCCCGGTCGAGCATGGTCTGCAGCTGCCGGGCCCGTTCGGCGAGGAAGTCGTCGCGCAGGCGCAGCCCCTCGGGCCCGGAGCCGGAGCTGGACAGGGCGACGGCCAGGCGGAGCACGGCCAGGCCCTCGGGTCCGGAGATCTCACGGGCCACGGCGGCGGCGTAGGTGTGCAGATCGCCGGCCAGGTCCCCGGTGTCGGGCATCGGTGAGCGCGCGTTGAGCCGGGTCAGTGTCACGTCCGTGAGCAGCTCTTCGAGGCTGCCCCAGCGGCGGTAGACGGTGGTGTCGGCGACGCCCGCGCGGGCCGCGACCTCGCTGACGGTGAATCCGCCGTATCCACGTTCTCCCACCAAGTCGGTGACGGCCTGATGTACCGCCGCGCCGACGCGGGCACTGCGTCCGCCGGGCCGTCGGGTGCGCTGCTGCTCGTCCATGCGTCCCACCTTAACGCAGCCAACACTTGCGTTTGTGCGCCGGGCTGCTCTATGGTCCCGCTTAACGCAGTCTTCCGCTGCGTTTAGCGAGAGTGAGGGGACCAGATGCTCGTAGTGACCTGCCTGGGGCAGTTCATGGTGCTGCTCGACAACACGATCGTCGGCGCGGCGCTGCCCGACATGCAGCACCGACTTGGCGCGGGAATGACCGGCCTGCAATGGATCGTCGACGCGTACGTCCTGCTGGTCGCCATGCTGTTGCTGTCCGGCGGAGTCTTCGCCGACCGCTTCGGCCGCAAGCGCGTGTACCTCAGCGGTGTCGCGGTGTTCACCGCCGCGTCCGTGGTGTGCAGCGTCGCCCCGTCGGTCGGCTGGCTGGTCGCCGGGCGCGTGTTGCAGGGGGTCGGTGCCGCGGCGCTGAGCCCCGCCTCGCTCGCGCTCCTGGTGGCCGCGTATCCCGCCCCGCAGGAACGGGTCAGGGCGATCGGGCTGTGGGCAGGGCTCAGCGGCATCGGTCTTGCCGTCGGACCGGTGGCCGGAGGCGCGCTGACCCAGGCGTTCGGCTGGCCCGCGATCTTCCTGGTCAATGTGCCGATCGGCCTGATCCTGCTGGTGGTCGGCCGGCGCGTCCTGAAGGAGTCCCGCAACCCGGGCGCGCCCGCCCTCGACATCCCGGGCACGGTCCTGTCCGTCCTCGGGGTCGGCGCCCTGGCCTACGCCCTGATCGAAGGCGGCGCGCGCGGCTGGACGTCACCGGTGATCCTCACCGGCTTCGCGGCGGCGGCCGTCCTCCTCGGCGCGTTCGTGGTCGTGGAACGGCGCCACCCGGCACCGATGCTGCCGCTGGGCCTGTTCCGTCAGCGGTTGTTCACCGTCTCCAACTCCGCCATGGTCGTGGTCGGTTTCGCGCTCATGGGCTCGACGTTCTTCTTCTCGCAGTTCTTCGTGTACGTCCAGGGCAGCTCGATCCTGCGGGCCGGGCTCCAGACCCTGCCCGCCACGCTCGCCATGGTCGTGGTCAGCCCGTTCGCGGGGCGGCTCGCCGCCAAGTACGGCTACCGGTCCGTCGTCACCATCGGTCTGGCGCTGGCCGGGCTCGGGCTCCTCGCGCTGGGCGGGGTGCACGCCGACACCGGTTACGCGAACGTGTGGTGGCGGCTCGCCACGGTCGGCGTCGGCTTCGCCCTCACCATGTCGCCGCTGACCGGCGCCGCGATCCAGGCGGTCGATCCGCGGGAGGGCGGCCTCGCGTCGGGGGTCAGCAGCACGACGCGGCAGATCGGCGCGGTGCTCGGTGTGGCGGTGCTCGGGGCCGTGGTCCGCGCCCGGCAGTCCGGCGGCGCCTCCTTCGAGGCCGGCCTGAACAGCGCCTTCGAAGTGGCCGGAGCCGTCACCCTGGCGGCCGCGGTGTGCACGGCCCTGTGGCTGGCGAAGTCCCGCCCGACGCCCGCACCTGCGCCCACGCCGCAGCAGCCCGCCGACCTCAGCACGTCGCGAACCTCGTGACCCGACGCCGGCCGTGGGGGAGGAAAGCTCCCCTCCCCCACGCGGTGCCCCGCATGGTCGGGCAGCGACCTGCGGCGGCGGTGCATGATGTTGCGCATCGCGACGTGCGGGCGGCCCGGTGCTGCGTCCGAGCGCGGCCCCGTCGGCGCGGCGTCGCTCGGCAAGGAGGACCGAATGCTCAACCTCGTACATCTGCAGACCTTCCAGGCCGTGCTGGAGACCGGGTCGCTCAGTGCCGCCGGCAAGCGGCTCGGTTACACCACGTCGGCGGTGTCGCAGCAGGTGGCGGCCCTCGAACGCGGCCTGGGCGTGCGGCTCTTCGAGCGCGGGCCGCGCAGTCTGCGGCCGACGCACGCGGCCGAGCGGGTGGGGCTGGTGGCGGAGTCGCTCCTGCTGCGTGTCGACGACTTCGAGGCCGAAGTGCGCAGCCTGGCACGCGGCGACCGGGGGCGGTTGCACCTCGGCGCCTTCCCTACGGTGGGTGCGCAACTGGTGCCCCGGGCGCTGGCCCGGCTCGTGGGCCGGTTCCCCGAGGCCGGGTTCACCGTGCACGACAACGCGCGGTCGGCGGCGGTCGCGGAGGCGGTGCACAGCGGCCGCACCGACCTGGGTCTCGTCTACGAGTACGACGTCGTGCCCGAGCAGTGGTCCGAGGAGCTGACCGTCCACCCGATGCTCGACGAGGAGATCGTGGTGATCTCGGGGGCCGGCCGCCCGGACCGGCTGCCGCCGCGAGTCGAACTGTCGGCGCTCGCCGAGGAGATCTGGGTCGGCAACCCTGCGGGCTCGACGGGCCGGGCCAACCTCCAGCACTGGTGCGCCCAGGCGGGTTTCGCGCCGCGCGTCCGGTTCGAGACGGACGACTTCGATGTCATCCGGGGCATCGTCCGGGAGAATCTCGGCATCGCGTTCGCCCCGGCCCTCGCCCTCGGTGTCGACTCGTCGATCCTCATGCACCGGGTCGGCGATCACCGGCCGCGGCGCCGTGTGCGTGCCATCCATCGGTCGGCCGATCCCAACCCGCTTCTCGACGAGGCGCTCACCGCGCTCAGGGAAGGGATCGCCGCGTTCGTGGAGTGGACCACCGGCGCCTTCGAAACGGACACCGAGCGGCTGCCCCTGGCCCGCCCGGATGTCTGACGCGCATGGTGTGCCGACCCGCCGAACCTGCCGGTCTGCCGCTCTGCCGCTCTGCCGGTCTCAGAAGACCGCGTTCTCGAGCACCGCACCGGCCCGGTCGTTGAACCTGGCAAGCCCGAGCGCGCTCATGTCGAACCCGGGCGCACCGTCGAGGAACCAGTCCGCCAGCGCCTGCCCCACCGCGGGTGACTGCATGAACCCGTGACCGGAGAAGCCCGCCGCGACCCACAGCCCCGGCACCTCGTCGACAGGCCCCACGATCGCGTGGTCGTCCGGAGTCATCTCGCGCAACCCCGCCCAGCCGCGCGTCACTTCCAGTTCGGCGAGGCCGAGGAACCGGTGGCTCAGCGCGTCCGCGAGTCCGCCGACGCGCTCCCAGTCGACGCGCGCGGACTCCGTGCTCGGGACCTCGCGGTCGTTGCCCCCGATCACGGCGGTTCCGCCGGAGGCCTCCGGGTGGACGTACGCACCGGTCGCCATGTCGACGGTCAGCGGCAGCCCGCCGTGCACACCCGGCAGCGGCCCTGTGGCGAACGCCTGCCGTGAGTGCGGGTACACGGGGATGTCGACCCCGCACAGCCTTCCCACCGCCCTGGACTGCGGGCCCGCCGCGATGACGACCCGGTCGGCCTCGATGACACCGTCCGGGGTCCGCACACCCGACACCGCGCCGTCCCCGTCCCGGTCGATGGCCACGACGGGGGTGCGCTGCTGGACCCGTACACCGCCCGCGCGGGCCGCCCGCAGAAACCCGGCGACCGCGTCCGCCGGCGACGCGGAGCCGTCGGTGGGTGTGTACGTGGCACCGACAAGGTCATCGACGCGGATGCCGGGGAAGACGTCCGCGACCGCGTCCGGGGCGAGTGTCTCGACGGGCACACCGAGCGAACGCTGCAGGTCGGCGTTCCCCTCGAAGGTGGCGAGCATCGCCGGGTCGGTGAGCAGGAAGAGATAGCCGTGCTGCCGGAAGGTGAGCGGATGACCCGTGCGTTCGGCGAAGGTCTGCCAGAACGGCAGGGACCGCCGGGCGAGTTCGATGTTCACCCGCGAGGAGAACTGCCGCCGGATGCCACCGGTCGCGTACGCCGTGGCGCCCTCCCCCACGAGCCCTCGCTCCAGGATCGTGATGTCCCGGTAGCCGCGCGCGCTCAGGTGATGGGCGATGGACGCTCCGATGATGCCGCCGCCGACGACGACCACGCGTCCGTCAAGTGCTGTCATGCCGCGATGCTCGCCCCGCTCCGCAGGCGCCCGCAATCGCCGGAGCTGCAGAGTTCCTTCAAGCCCTTTCACGAGTAGTGGACTTGGAGGTGACACCGGGGACGTGCTTGAAGGGTTCTGAAGGCAGGTTAAGCGACGCGTAACCTGCCCCCTCTACCAAGCCGCTCCGAGCACCGCTAGAACAATCACCACCCGCCTGCCCCGCCCTCACCTGGGATGCCCTTCCTGGGATGCCCTGCGAAGGGATCATTCATGACCGTGCCCAGCGTCACCATGGACACCGCGCGACCCACGTCCTTCCATTACCGGATCGCGGTGTTCAGCGCGGGAGGGATGCTGATCGACGGCTACATCCTCGGTGTCCTGACGATCGCGCTGCCGCTGCTCCCCGCGAGCTTCGGGATGACACCGCTGTGGGAAGGGCTCGTCGGTTCCTCCGCCCTGATCGGCCTGTTCCTCGGGGCACTCACCCTGGGGCCGCTCGCCGACCGGATCGGCCGCAAGAAGCTGTACACCCTGGACCTGGTGCTGTTCCTGGTGGCCTCGGTCGCACAGTTCTTCCTGCAGGACGCGATGCAGCTCTTCCTCGTCCGCCTGGTCGCGGGTCTCGCCATCGGCGCCGACTACGCGGTGAGCCCCACGTATCTGGCGGAATTCCTGCCCACGAAGCTGCGCGGCCCGCTGCTCAGCAGCCTCGCCGCCATCTGGCGCATCGGTTTCCTGGCCGCGGTGGTGGTCGGCTTCCTGCTGCAGGACGCGGGCCCCGACGCCTGGCGCTGGATCCTGGCGAGCAGCGCGGTGCCGTGCGCGGTCATCGCCGCGCTGCGCATCGGTGTGCCGGAGTCGCCGCGCTGGCTCGTCCAGCAGGGGCGGCACGACGAGGCCGAGGCCATCGTGAAGAAGCACATCTCCGCCGACGCGACCATCGACGACATCGTGGAACGTGCGGGCCGTCAACAGCGCAGGGAGACCCGCCCGTTGCGGACCCTGCTGAACCGCACGTGGCGCGGCAGAACGTTCTTCGCCGGGTTCTTCTGGATCGCCCAGTCCACCCCGCAGACCGCCATCTTCACCTTCCTGCCGACCGTCTTCCTGTCCCTCGGCGTCGAGGGCGGCGGCGCCACGATCCTGCAGAACGTCTTCTTCGCTCTCGGCGGCCTCGCGGGCATGGTCGTCATCAACCGGATCGGCCGCCGCCGCCTGCTGATCTCCACGTTCTGGCTGATGGCGCTCAGCGTCACGGCACTGGCCGTGCTGCCGAAACCGAGCGCCGCGATCGTCATCGTGTGCCTCAGCCTGTACGCCTTCATCGAGGCCGTCGCCGGAAACCTGCAGTTCGTCTACCCGAGCGAACTGTTCCCCACGTCGCTGCGCGGCGCCGGCACCGGCATGGCCGCGGCACTCAGCCGGATCGGCGCCGCGTTCGGCACGTTCGTCTTCCCGATCCTCCTGGCGTCCTTCGGCATCCAGGCCGTCATGATCGGCACGGTCGCCTTCCTGGTCCTGGGCGCGCTCGTCTCGCACCGCATGGCACCCGAGACGGGGCGGCACGGCCTGACGGAGGAGGACGGGGGCGCCGAGGCGGTCGGCTCGGACGACGCTGCACGCACCGTGTTCCCGCAGCACTCGTGAGCACCTCCCCGGTGAAGAAGCCCCACTCACGTCCGCTCAGCGGGTGTCCGTGCGCCTTTCCAGTCGGGTGCCCTTGCGAAGGGTGATCGACATCAGGTCACTGGGTGCATCCAGTTCCATACGGTGCCAGCGGCCGCGCGGGACGACCACGGCGGTGCCCGCCCGCACCTGCACCACGTCCTCGGTGCCGGGTTTGTCGGAACGGAAGTACAGGCGTACGCCACCGGTCAAGCAGCACACCGCCTCGTCGGCCTCCGGGTGCATCTCCCAGTGGTCGGCGTGCACGTCAGCGTCGGTTTCGACGTGGAAGGTGGCGATCTGCCAGTCGCTGGAGTCGTTGCCGGCCATCTGTCGTTCGGCGGCCTGGACGCCGCCGTCGGCACTGAAGCGCAATGCCGAGGCGAACAGATCGACGATGGTGTTTGTCATGACGGTGTTCCTTCCAACTTGTCTGCGAGTGCGGCGCGTTGTGGAGAGGGCCCGGCGGAGTGGCGACGTGGCAGCACGGTCATCCCCACGACCGCCGCAAGCAAGAAGATGGCTGCGGTAACGGCGAGACCCAGGGCATAGCCATCGTTGAGCGCCGTGGGTCCGGTGGCCTCTCCTGTGCGGTGCGCCGCAACGGTGGCCAGGGCTGCCAAGCCGATACAGCCGCCGAGTTGACGGGAACTGTTCATGAGCCCGGAGGCCATGCCGGACTCGCGTGGCGCAACGCCGGTGGTCGCGGCAGCGGCGACCGGAGCCAGGACCAGCCCGGCACCGACACTGGTGACGAGGGACGGGCCGAGGACGTCGGCGAGGAAGCTGCCGTCCGGAGTAATGAAGGCGAACCACGCCAGCCCTGCGGCGGCCAGCAGTGCGCCGGGCACCAGTGACGTGCGAGGGGTGCGTGCCGAAGTGACGCGGGTCGCGACGATGGTTCCCGCGACGAGCCCCAGGGAGAAGGGGAGAAATGCGGTGCCGGTCGCCGCCGCACCCATGCCCAGGACCTGCTGCAAGTACAGAGATACGAAGTAGAACGCGGTGAACTGCCCAGCCGCCGCCAGGAACACCAGCAAGTTCGCGCCGGCGACCCAGCGGCTGCGCAGCAGGCCGAGGCGCAGCAGCGGCGCGGCGACCCTCAACTCGACGCAGACGAAGACGGACAGCAGTCCCGCCGCCGCAGTGAGTGTCAGCCACGTGGCCGGGGAGCCCCAGCCCAGAGCATCCGTGCGGACGACACCAAGCACCAGGAGCCCGACGCCGCAGGTCGCCAGGGCGGCGCCCAGCCCGTCCAGCCTCTCGCGCCGTGCGGGCGATGGCGCCACGGGCACCCCTGCCGGCAGGAGCACGAGGGCCACCACGACGATGGGCAGGTTGATCAGCATGACCCACCGCCAGCCCGCGTACTCGGTCAACAGCCCTCCTGCCAACACGCCCAGCGCTCCACCTGCGGCATTCACCGCGCTCCAGACCCCGAGGGCGCGTACCCTCCGGTGGCCTTCGGCGAAGGTGGTGGTGAGCATCGCCAACGCGGCCGGTGCGACAGCGGCGGCACCCATGCCCTGCCCCGCGCGGGCGGCGATCAGTTGCCAGGGTGCCTGAGCCAGCCCGGCCGCCAGCGAGCACAGCCCGAAGACACTCAGTCCCAGCGCGAACATCCGGCGCCGACCGTACAGATCACTAGCACGCCCTCCCAGGAGTAGAAACCCGCCTAACGCGAGCGCGTACACGTGCACGACCCAGGACAGATCGAGCGGCGTGAATCCCAAAGCGGTGCGGATGGCCGGCAGTGCGACGTTCACCACGGACATGTCCAGGGCGACGACGAACTGAGCGACGGCGGCCGCCGCCAGCACCGCACCGGACCGCCCTCCAGAGTTTCTATACATGTATGAAAAGTAGCGCCGAAGACCGCCGCTGTCGATACGTGAGGGATGATGACGGGCATGCCACAGCCGTCCGCACCGCGCAGAACCCAGGGCCGACCTCCCCGTATCTCTCGCGAAGAGATCGTCGAAACAGCTCGTCGGATCGTGACCGAGGAAGGCGTGCGGCGGCTGACCATGCGCCGGCTGGCCGCCGAGGTCGGCAGTACGCCGATGGCGCTCTACCACCACGTCCGCGACAAGGAAGAACTACTCGTCCTTCTACTGGACGACTACGCCGCACGGACATTGCGCCGCCCCGAACTGCCCCCTGCTCCGCGCGAGCGGGTCGTGGTCGCCGCCGCCGCGATCCATGAGGCGCTCGCGAACTGCCCCTGGATCGTGGAGGTGCTCACTGCCGACGACCTGATGTCCACGTCGGCACTGTGGTTTGTCGAGCAGATCGTCGACGGCCTGGTCGAATGCGGCCTCTCTCTCGACGCGGCCGTGCACGGATACCGCGCGATCTGGTACTACACCGCCGGAGAGATCGTGGTCAGGACAACGGCGGCCCGGCGGCGCTCCGACGACGGCCGTGCGACCTACCGGGAGAAGGTCTTCGCCGATCTCGACCCGAGCGAACTGCCGCGCCTGGCACAAATCGCGGGCCGCTGGACGCCGCTGACCGCGGAGGACACGTACGAGGGCGGACTCCGCGCCCTCGTGGACGGCCTTGTCGTCAGACGCTAGTGACTCGAAGCCGGTGACGCGTCGGGACTGGACGGCGCCGCCTGGCCCTGGGCGAACGGATCTCCGATGACCCCGGCGAGTCGGATGAGGCCGCGCCGGTCGGCGTCCGTGGTCACGGCGTAGATCGTGTAGTCCCATCCGCGTGCCGTCGCGTACTCCTCGGCCCACGGCAGGAGTTCGTCGATGTCGATCTCGCCGAGGACCTCGTACTCGTACGAGTTGGTGGTCGAGCGGTCCCAGAAGTAGACCCGATAGTTCGCGTGGTCCTGCTCCCAGGAGGTGTCTCGGGGGTCGATGCCACGAATGTCCATCGGGTGAGCCTAGCCTTCGGTGGGAGCCACACCTTCTGGTCTTCCACTGGCGTGCGTACAACGGACGCCGGCGCCCGCCGCGTGCCCGAGTACTGGCATGCTCCCCAACTGCCGTACCCGGGCCCGTTCCGGCGGATCCCGCTCCAGCGGAACGCGCGCGGCGAACCGTTGTCGGCTCAGCTCCTCAATGCCCCTTCGGAGACCGGTAGTTGAGGCCGAACCCCCTCTCGTACAGCGGACGCGCCGTGTCATCGGGTACGTCGCCCTGCTGCGCCTCCACCGCCTCCTGTGACGACGGCAGCTCGAAGGGGAGCCTGCCGTTCGGGGTGCGCTCGCCGAAGAGGGTGGCGAGCAGGACCGTGTCGGAGACGCCGAAGTTGGCCATCACCGCGTCGGCGGTGCGGGAGACGTTCGTCAGGATCAGGGGGCGGTCCAGCTTCGGGACGGCGACCGTCGGGGTGCCGGTGGCCGCGGCCTCGCGCAGGGCCCGGTACGCGGGGTCCGAGTCGGGGAAGTCCAGGCCCGTGAGGTCGGAGCCGGCCCTCGGGTCCGCGAGCCGGACCACAGCCAGGTCGGCGTCCGCCGGGTTGTCCACCACGCGCAGGCCGCGCGCCTTCGCCGCGTCGGCGGAGACACCGTGCAGGTAGACGCTTCGGACCTGGTCGCCGCGCGCGGGCAGGGTCCGGTGGTCGTTCTTCAGCAGGGTGAGGGAGTCGGACTGCGCCTTGTCGCCCACGGCCTGGAATCCGGCGTTGCCGACCAGGCGGCCGGCCGCGTCCTCGTCCACGTACGGGTTCTCGAACAGGCCGAGGCGGAGCTTCTGCTCCAGTACACGCCGGGCCGCTTCGTCCACCCGCCGCTCGGTGACGAGCTTCTGGCGTACGGCCTGGACGACGTACGCGGGTTGGTCGCTGCCGCCGATCTGGTCGACGCCCGCGTTCAGGGTGAGCGCCGTGCGCTGGAGGATGGAGCGGTCCTCCACGCCCCAGGGCATGCCGACGCCCCACGGTCCGATGAAGGACGCAGGGGGCCGGTTGTCGCGGCACTGCTGCGGGCAGTCGCCGGTGATGCCCCAGTCCGAGACGATGACACCGTCGAACTTGTACGTGCCTCGCAGAAGGTCCTTCAGGAGGTACGAGTTGAAGCCCGCGCCCACCTGGTCCAGCTTGTGGCCCTTGTAGGTGAGGTCCTTGAGGATCGAGTACGTGGGCATGATCCCGGAGGTGTGCGCGGCGAACGCGCCCTTGAACGGGGTGATGTGGTCCGCGAAGTTCTTGCCGGGGAACGTGGCGTAGCGGCCGTAGTAGTAGTGGCTGTCGTAGCCGTTCGCCTGGGCGCCGTAGCCCACCCAGTGCTTGGTGACGGTGGCCGTGCTGTCCGGTCCGAGGCCCCGCGAGCCGTGCTGCATTCCCTTGACGTAGGCGTTCACTTGGCGGCCCGCGGCGTCCGGGTCCGAGCCGAAGGTGCCGTTGATACGGGCCCAGCGGGGCTCGGTGGCGATGTCGGCCTGCGGCGAGAGACCTTCGGTGATGCCTACGGCGCGGTACTCGCGGCGGATGATGTCACCCAGCTTCTCGGTGAGCCGCGGGTCGTGGGCGGCGGCCATCCCGATGGCGTCGGGCATGGCCGTCGTGCCCGCGCCCGCGACGGTCTGGCCCTCGACGACGGCGAACCCGTTGCGCGGGTCGGTGGAGATCACCACGGGAATGCCGAGGCGCTGCTTCTCGGCGACGGCCTGCACGCTGTTGTTGGCGGCGGCGACCTTCTCCGGCGACTTGGAGAGCCGGGTGATGGCGGTGGTGACGTGGCGGTCGCCGACGAGTTGGGCCGTGCCCTTGGTGTCGTAGCCGTCGCCCGAGGTGGGCAGCGTGCCGTGGACGAGGAGTCCGGCCTTCTCCTCCAGGGTCATCCGGGAGAGCAGGTCGCGGGCGCGGGCGTCGGCGCCGAGGCGCCAGTCCTCGTAGGGGGTGAGCCGGCCGTTGCGGTCCAGGTCGCGGAAGCGGATGCCGTCCCGGTCGAGGATCGGTGCGTCGCGGGAGGACAGTGTGGGCGCGGCCGTGGGTTTTCCGTGTGCTCCGGCCGGTGCGGTGAGCATGCCCGGCTGGGCGATGAGGGCGGCGACGGTGGTGACGGCGGCCCCGACGGCCACTCTTCGACGGCCGCCCGTGCGGTGATTACGTGAACGCATGCGTTCCTCTCCATCGAGGTCCACTTGAGCGCTTGCCATGCCTCCTGCAGCCACGTCGCCGTCCGGCGGGTGGGCAGCGCGGAGGGTCACGCCTTCATGCTGTGAAGCGACAGATCACCTGAGCGCCTTCAAAGTAGGTTGCGGGTTCAAGCAATACAAGAGCTGTGACAGCGAAAGGCTCCGCGTCCGACCGGTACAACGGGGCCCGCCGGTGGGAGGGATGGGAGGAACCCGGCACACCAGACACCGGGCAGACAGAGAAACGGAGCACCCCTGCCGTGCGTACGACCACTGGGAAGATCGCCGTCACCGCCACCGTCCTGGCCTCAGCTCTGGGAGGCGGCCTCGCGCAGGCCTCGGTGGCCGCGGCCGGTTCGCAGGAGGGGCCGATGCCCTCCTCCTGCCGCCCCGCCAACCACACCGCCCGCATCACCCAGGACGCCGCGTCCTCCGGGCACAGCCACTACCGCGTCACGCTGACCGCGGCCCCGGGGTACGAGCCGTGCACGCTGGCGGGTTCGCCCGTCGACGTCCAGTTCTCCGACCACGGCGTGCCGATCGTCATCCCCGCCGCCGGGTACGGCCCGCAGGACGCGCCGGTGCGGTTCGGCCCGGGGCACCCGGCCCACTTCGACATCCAGGTCCCCCACCACGTCCCGAGCATCCGAGCGGACGAGGCCACGTTCACGCTCTCCACGCCGACCGGCCAGATCCCGGGCGAGTCCGCGGCGTCCGGGAGGCTGCGGGTCGGTGAGGGCACGGTCGTGGGGCCCGTGCGACCGGGCGCCTGACGCGCGGAACGCGGCGACCCAGGCTGAGCGTGCAGGAGCAGACCCCCTGCCTTACGGCGGGGGGCCTCCTGTTGTCCGTGTCCGGATGCGCTAGCCGACTCCCTGGGTGTCGACGTCGAAGAGGTGGTTCTCGCTGTCGTCCGCGAAGTGCAGCTTGCCGGGCTGCGTGGCGTGGATGACCACGACGGTGCCGCCCTGCACGTGCTCGCCCGGCTGAAGGCTCTCGGTCGACGTCAGGTCCTCGGGCACGTACGTCTCGTCCAAATAGCTGGACGAAACGCTGGCGACTTGGCCGTCCTTGCCCGTCCACGTGATGTTGGTGCTGTACGGCGTCATGCTGATCTCGTCACCGCCGGTGTTCTCGACCTTGAGTGTGACGACGACCAGTTCCTCGCCCTGCGAGAGATCGCTCGCGAACGAGTCGGCGGACAGGTCGCCGGCGCCGTACTCCTTGACCGAGACGAGAGTGACGTCCGCGGTCCCCTCGAAGGTACTGAAGTCCTCGTCGCTGATCTCGGTCGTCGTGACCTGCACCGCCTCGCCGGTCCTGAGGGTCGGTGCGCCCTCTGTGGCGGGCTGGGACTCCGGCTCCGAGGGTGTCTCCTCGGTCTGCGCGTCGGGCTGCGCGGGGTTCTCCGTCCTGGGCTCTGTGGGCGTCTCCTGCTTCGGCTCCGCAGAACCGTCCTTCTTCGGCTCGGAAGGGCTGTCCTGCTTGGGCTCCGCAGGGGTTTCCTTCTTGGGTTCCGCAGGGGTCTCCTTCTTCGTTTCGGTCGAGACGGTGTCCCCGCTCGTGTCGTTGCTCGTGCTGGAGCCGCAGGCCGCGGCCCCTCCGAAGAGGACGAGCACGGTGCCGACCGCCGCGATGACTCTCTTCATCACGACGCACCTCCCGGGCGCCGCGCCAGTCGGACGACTGCGTAGGTGATGCCGAGGATGATGTCGGTGATGGCCCAGAGGAGGATGACGAGACCGACGCCGATGGCCGTCCCCACGCTCTCGGCGTCATTGCATGTCTGGGCGTCCAGTGATCCGCAGCCGTCCGGGGTTCCCGCGCTGGAGCGCGTCCCCAGGATGATCCAGAGCAGGAAGATCGCCTGCACGGCGAGGAAGAACCACATGAACCAGCGGGGGCGCCGCCGGGAGACGGTTCCCTGGGGCGGCGGGGGCGGGGCGGGAGCCGCCGGCGCGGAGTGTGCGGCGGTCGGGCTGCCGCCGGGTCCCCACTGAGGGGGCGACCAATTTCCAGGGGTTTCGGTGCTGTGCTTCATGGCGCTGTGCCTTTGAAAGATCCGTCGGTTTCCCCCAGATCGCGGTCCGGGCCGTGACCGTCCCCTGAACGTGTTCTGCGTGCGAGTGCCGCAAACCCGCCATCAACGTTACGTCCGCTTTATTGGCGTTTCTACCGTCCCGCTTTTCGTGCTTTTGCTGTCCTGCACGCAGGTGCACATCCGTTCCGCGGGCTCCCCTCCCCCGGCCCTGCCCTCCCCGACCCCCGGCCTCTACGATCAGGTGGCGTTTCGACGTCGAACTCGCGAGCCCGGACAGGGCTGTTCGGCGGCGGGCGTCCGCGTCGGCCGCTGGGCAGTGGTGACGTCGGGTATCGGGCAGTCGAGGAGAGGAACGTCATGCGTGCTCGGAACATCGGTGCGGCAGCCGCCACCGCGTTGGCGGTGGTCGCCGCGCGCGACCTCGTGCAGAAGAAGCACGCACTGTTGCGGAACTTTCCCGTGGTCGGCCACGCCCGGTACCTGCTGGAGACGATCGGCCCCGAGCTGCGCCAGTACATCGTGACGTCCAACGACGAGGAGCGTCCGTTCAGCCGCGACCAACGCAGCTGGATCTACGCCTCGTCGAAGGAGGAGAACAACTACTTCGGGTTCGGCACCGACAACAACGTCGAGCACGTGCAGGGCCACGCGTACATCAAGCAGCGCACGTTCGCCGGTGTCCTGCCCGATCTGCACGACCCGCAGGCCCCGCTGCCCTCCGCCAAGATCCTCGGCGGGCCGCGCGGGCGCGCCAAGGCGTTCCGGCCCGCGAGCATCGTCAACATCTCGGCGATGAGCTTCGGTTCGCTGTCCGGCGCGGCGATCACGGCGCTCAACAAGGGCGCGGCGCTGGCCGGAACGATGCACAACACCGGTGAGGGCGGCCTCTCTTCGTACCACCGCGGCGGCGGTGACCTCGTCCTGCAGATCGGTACGTCGTACTTCGGCTGCCGCAACGAGGACGGCTCGTTCAACCTCGACAAGCTCAAGGCGATCGTCGACAGCGCGCCCGTCAAGGCGCTGGAGATCAAGCTCTCGCAGGGCGCCAAGCCGGGGCTCGGCGGCATGCTGCCGGGCGCGAAGGTGACCCCGGAGATCGCCGAGATCCGCGGCATCCCCGTCGGCAAGGACTGCGCGTCGCCCTCGCGGCACACCGCGTTCCACGACGTCGACTCGATGCTCGACTTCGTGGAGCTGCTCGCCGCCGAGACCGGTCTGCCGGTCGGCATCAAGAGCGCCGTCGGCGACATGGGCTTCTGGGAGGAGCTGGCCACGCTGATGGCGCGCGGCGACCGCGGCGTCGACTTCGTGACCATCGACGGCGGCGAGGGCGGCACCGGCGCCGCTCCCCTGATCTTCAGCGACTCGGTGTCGGTGCCGTTCCGGATGGGCTTCTCGCGCGTCTACAGCACCTTCGCCGAGCGGGGCCTGACCGACCAGTTGACGTTCATCGGCTCCGGCAAGCTCGGCCTGCCAGAGAACGCCGCGGTCGCCTTCGCCCTGGGCGTCGACATGATCAACGTGGCCCGTGAGGCGATGCTGTCCATAGGGTGCATCCAGGCGCAGAAGTGCCACACCGACAAGTGCCCGACCGGCATCGCCACCCAGGACCCGTGGCTGGTGCGCGGGGTGGACGCGCCCTCGAAGGCGAACCGCGCCGCGATGTATCTGCGCACGCTGCGCAAGGAGTTGCTGAAGGTGTCGGGGGCGGTCGGCGTCGCCCACCCCTCGCTCATCACGCCCCATGACATCGACATCATGAACGGCGACTACGAGGCCCGGTCCCTGGCGAGCGTCTACGGCTACAAGGACGGCTGGGGCGAGCTCGGCAAGGACCTCGCTGACGAGATCACCGAACTCCTCACCGCGCAGCCTGAGTCGGAGACCAAGCCCGCGGTCTGACGTACGGGGAGGGTGACCGGCGCGCGACAGCGCCGGTCACCCGCGGTCAGCCGTGTCAGCCCGTGTGCCGCGTGCGCAGGAGATGCGGCCCGAGGTCGGCGATCGTCGCCGCCCCGATCAGCTGCATGGTCACCTCGATCTCCTTCGCGAGCAGTTCGACGGCCCGCGACACACCTTCGCGGCCGCCGGCCATCAGCCCGTACAGGTACGCGCGTCCGATGAGGGTGAAGTCGGCGCCCGCGCAGAGGGCCGCGACGATGTCGGCACCCGACATGATGCCGGAGTCGAGGATGATCTCGACGTCCTCGCCGGCCTCGGCCCGCACCTCGGGCAGCGCGTGGAACGCGACGGGTGCGCGGTCGAGTTGGCGTCCGCCGTGGTTGGACACGACGAGCCCGTCGGCGCCCGCGTCGAGCGAGCGGCGCGTGTCCTCCGCGGTGAGGACGCCCTTGACGAACAGCTTCCCCGGCCACTGGGACCTGATCCACTCCAGGTCCTCGATCGACAGGGTCGGGTCGAACATCGAGTTGATGAGGGTGGGCAGGTCCTGGCTGGTGCCGGACAGCGAGGCGAAGCTGAGCGGGTCGGTGGTGAGGAAGTTGAACCACCACTCGGGCCGGTACGAGGCGTCGAGCACGGTCTTGAGGGTGAGCCGCGGCGGGATCACCATGCCGTTGCGGTTGTCGCGCAGCCGCTGGCCCGCGACCGGTGTGTCGACCGTGACCAGGAGTGTGTCGAAGCCGCTCGCGGTGGCCCGCTGCAGGAGGTCGAGCGACTTCTGGCGGTCCTTCCAGAGGTAGAGCTGGAACCAGCGGCGTCCGTCCGGCGCCGCGGCGGCGACCTGTTCGAGCGAGCGGGTGCCCATGGTCGACAGGGAGAACGGGATGCCCGCCGCGGCGGCCGCACCCGCTCCGGCGTCCTCCCCCTCGGCGTGCATGAAGCGCGTGAATCCGGTGGGCGCGATCCCGAAGGGCAGCTCGGACGTCGCGCCCGCGATCTCCGTGCTCAGGTCGACCTTCGCGGTCCCGTGCAGGATCCGCGGCAGCAGCACGACCTCGTCGAACGCCCTGCGCGCCCGACGCACCGTCAACTCGCGCTGCGCCGCACCGTCCACGTAGTCGAACGCGGGTCGTGGTGTGCGGCGCCTCGCTATCGACCGCAGGTCCCATATGTCGGCGGCCCTGCCGAGCCGGGCGGCACGCCTGTCGGGGTTGAAGCCGTCGAACTTCAGCAGGGGGCGCAGCTCGGAGATCTGGGGCAGTCGGTGTTTCATGGTGTCCACCGAACCATGATCCGTCACCCGTGTCAGGGCGTCTGCATGTCCAGGTCGGCCTGGTGGTGGACGACGTCGTGCGCGACCTCGTGGAGGGGGCGGTTGTGCGTGAAGGCGTAGGCGCGCAGCCGGATGAGGGCCTGGTCGAGGGGGACGCCGAGGCGGACGGTGAGCGCGCCGGTCGCCTGGTGGACGACGGCCCGGTGCAGGGACAGCGGCTGGTCGGACCGCATGTCGTGGATGCCGTCGGGGGTGGTGAGGATCGACACGGCGCCTTCGGCGAGGGCGAGGAACCGGCTCATCTGCGGGCGGGTGAGCGGCCCGGGGGCGGCGCGGTGGCCGGTCAGGGCGCCGAGCCGGGTGGCCCCCAGGTTCAGCGCGACGGCGTGGACGGCACGCAGCGGGCTGAGGCGGGCGGCGGGCAGCAGGGCGGGCCACCGTTCGTCGGGCACGGTGTGCAGGTCGGGGACGAGCACGGGGTCACCGGTGCGCACGGTGTCATGGGTGGGTCCCTCGCCGAGGGTGAACTCGAGGTCCTCGAAGGCGACTCCGGCGGTGTGCTCCGGGTCGTACCAGACCAGTTCGAGGCCGGATTTGTTGAGCAGGCACAGGGTGAGCCCGTCGAGGCCGACCGCGTGCGCGCAGGCGGCGGGGGCGAGCGCGCTCAGGCCGTGGCCGGAGCGGCCGGCGGCGGCCAGGAGCGCAGGGATGTCAGGAGAGTCTGCGGTCACCGGGTGGGCGCTCCTTTGCTGGGGTGGTGGGTCGCCGGTGGCGTGGGCCGCAGAACGCGTTGGCGGCGGAGATGTTCAACGACGCTGCTGTCTGCCCGGGGGTGGTGCGAACTCCTCGGCGGGGATGTGGCCCTCGACGACGCGCTGACACAGCTGGGTCAGCGAGGTCCGTCGGCTGCGGGCGCGGGACCGCAGCCGCTCGAAGGCGGAGTCGGGGGTGATGCCGAGCCGCGCCCCGAGGGCGCCCTTGGCCTGTTCGATGGCGATACGGCTGTTGAGCGCGGTCTGCAGTTGGCCGACCCGCTCGACCTGGTCCTGGGAGAGGCGGTGGTGCAGAATGCCGATGGTCGCCGCGTCCGCCAGGGACTGGCCCAGGCGCAGGGCCGCCGGATGGAGGGCGTCGCGCCGGTCGTGGAACATGTTGACCGCGCCGATCACCTCGTCGCGCAGCCGCAGCGGCAGCGCGGCCACCGTCTCGAATCCGAAGGTGCGGGCGGCCTTGGTGAACCGCGGCCAGCGCTCCGCGGCGGCGGGCAGCGTCAGGTCCACGGGGCCGACCCCCTCGTGTCCCAGACAGCACTCCTTGCACGGGCCCTCGTCGAACTCGACCTGTGTCTCCTCGAGTTGATGGGCGGTGTGGGTGGAGGCGGTGACGTCCACCAGCCGGTCCTGGGCGTCGACCATGACGACCCCGATCGCCGTCACGTCCAGCAACTCGCGCATGTGGTCGGTCAGCACGTGCAGGAAGTCCACCAGGTAGAAGCCGTCCCGGAGGGTGTCGGCCAGCTCCAGGAACGCCCGCGCGAGCCTCTCGTCCCGCTCCCACTGCGCCATCACGCAGCCTCCTTCCGCCCCGAATTCCGGTCGACCGAGCACACCGTCGCGGCACTGCCAGTGTCCCGCACGGCCCCTCCGACGGGAACCGGATCGATGAATTTCGGAGCGTGGCCCGCGGGCGACTCCGGTCGGCCGCCTCGGCCCGACCCGCCCCGGAGCCGTAGGGTTCTTCCCGTCGGCTCCGCGGCACGTGAGGACCGCGGGACCGACCTCGTTCCTTGCTCCTTCGCACCTCTGGAGATTCGATGTACGCAGTCACCGACCCGGCCACCGGCGAGATCGTCGAGACCTACCCCACCGCCACCGACGCCGAGGTGACCGCGGCCGTCGACGCCGCGCACCGGGCCGCCGCGTGGGGGCGCACCAGCTCCGTGGCCGACCGCGCCGCGCTGCTGCGCCGCCTCGGTGACCTGCACGCCGAGCACCGTACCGAGCTGGCCGACAGCATCGTGCGCGAGATGGGCAAGCCGCGCGAGGAGGCCGAGGGCGAGGCCGACTTCTGTGTGGACATCTACCACTACTACGCCGACCACGCCGAGGAGTTCCTCGCCGACGAGGCGCTGAACGTCACCTCCGGCCCCGGCCGGGCGGTCCTGCGCCGCAGCCCGGTCGGCACCCTCCTCGGCATCATGCCGTGGAACTTCCCCGCCTACCAGGTCGCCCGGTTCGCCGCCCCGAACCTGGCCATCGGCAACACCATCGTCCTCAAGCACGCCCCGCAGTGCCCCGCCACGGCGGCGCTGCTGGAGAAGCTGTTCCTCGAGGCGGGCTTCCCGACCGGCGCGTACGTCAACGTGTACGCCACCAATGAGCAGATCGCCGACGTCATCGCCGACCCGCGCATCCAGGGTGTCTCGCTCACCGGTTCGGAGCGGGCGGGCGCGGCGGTCGCCGAGATCGCCGGGCGGAACCTGAAGAAGGTCGTCCTCGAGCTCGGCGGCTCGGACCCGTTCGTCGTGCTGTCCACCGACGACCTCGACGCGGTGGTGGAGTCCGCGGTCGCCGCCCGCCTCGACAACACGGGCCAGGCCTGCAACGCGGCCAAGCGGTTCATCGTCGTCGACGGTCTGTACGACGCGTTCGTGGAGAAGTTCACGGCCCGGCTGCTCGCCGGGCAGACGGGCGCCCCGCTGTCCTCCGTGACCGCGGCCGACACCCTGGAGCGCCAGGTCGCCGCGGCCGTCGCCGAGGGCGCCACGCTGCACTCCGAGGGCAAGCGCGACGGCGCCCACTACCCGGCCGGCGTCCTCACCGGTCTGACCACCGAGCACGCCACGGCCCGTCAGGAGCTTTTCGGCCCCGTCGCCATGGTCTTCAAGGCCGCCGACGAGGACGACGCCCTGCGGATCGCCAATGACACCCCGTACGGTCTCGGTTCGTACGTCTTCACGAACGACCCCGCCCAGGCGGAGCGGGTCGCGCACGGCATCGAGGCCGGCATGGTCTTCGTCAACGGCGTCGGCGCCGAGGGGGCGGAGCTCTCCTTCGGCGGCGTCAAGCGCTCCGGCTTCGGCCGTGAGCTGGGCCGGCCGGGCATCGAGGAGTTCGTGAACAAGAAGCTCATCCGCACCGTCAAGTAGCCGTCGGGACGGGCACAGGGCGGTGGCGTCGACCGGGCGGATCCGGTCGGCGCCACCGGTGGAGGGGCGCGGGATGAGTGACGGGTTCAAGCGGCGCGAGCAGAGTCAGTGGGGCGAGGGGGCGGCGCTCAAGGACGAGATCCTGCGGACGGCGGCGCGGCTGCTGATGGAGTCGGGCAGGGAAGGGGATCTGTCGCTGCGGGCGGTGGCCCGCGAGGTGGGCATCTCCGCGCCCAGCATCTATCTGCACTTCAGGAACCGGGCGGAGCTGGTGGACACGCTCACGCAGCGCGCCCACCGCAGGCTGGCCGCGGAGTTGCGCGCGGCCAGGGACACCGCCGCGGACGAGGACCCGGGCGCCGCGCTGCGGACGATGGCGCGGCACTACTGCGCCTACGCGCTGGACAACCCGCGCGTGTACCACCTGATGTTCGGCATCGAGCGGATCCAGGTGCCCCGGGAGGACGCCGATCCGAGCCCGATGCGCGAGGTGCTCCAGGTGTGGCGCGACGCGGTGTCTCCGCTGCGCCGCGGCGAAACGGGCCCGGGCGACGAGCAGTTGGCCGTCCTGCTGTGGGCCTCGCTGCACGGCATCGTGTCCATGGCCGTGGCGCTGCCGTTCCCCACCGACCGGCAGTCGGTGCTGGCGCGGGCGGACGACCTGCTCGATCTGCTGGCCTCCCGGGCGTGAAGTCCCCACCGTCAACACACCCTTGGCGGGAGTCGGCCGAATAACGACGTTTCAGCGGGCCGAACCCGATCACATGGTTGCCCTAGGCACCTAACGCTGTTAGGTGTGTGGGGACGCAACTCCACTCCCCACGGAGGCACCCCCATGACCGAGACCCCCACCGACACGACGGTCGCCCTTCCCCACCACCCGAGCCCGCGTGCGAGCGGCTGCCCCTTCGACCCGCCGCCGGCCCTGCACGCCCTGCAGTCCGAGCCGACGCTGTCCCGCGTACGCATCTGGGACGGCAGCAGCCCGTGGCTGGTCACCCGCTACGACCACCTGCGCACCCTGCTCGGCGACCCGCGCGTGAGCGCCGACGTCAACGGGCCCGGCTACCCCCACCGTTCGGCGGGCCAGAAGGCGGGATCCCAGAGCCGCCGCACGTTCCTGAACATGGACGACCCCGAGCACGCCCGGATCCGGCGCATGGTGACCGCGCCCTTCGCCATCAAGAAGGTGGAGGCGCTGCGGCCCTCGGTCCAGCGGATCGTCGACGGCCTGATCGACGAGATGCTCGCCGGTCCGAAGCCGGTCGACCTGGTCCAGGCGTTCGCCCTGCCGGTCCCCAGCCTCGTGATCTGCGAACTGCTCGGTGTGCCCTACGAGGACCACGACCTGTTCCAGCGCCACACCAAGGTCATCGTCAAGCGCGACTCCGCGCCCGAGGAGACCGTCGCCGCCACCACGGCCCTCGCGGACTACCTGGAGGAGCTGCTCGCGGCCAAGGAGGCCCGGCCCGCGGACGACCTGCTCTCCGAGCTCGCCACCAAGCGGGTGGCCACCGGGGAGATGACTCGGCGCGAGGCCGCGCACATGGGGGTCCTGCTGCTCGCCGCGGGGCACGAGACCACCGCCAACATGATCGCCCTGGGCACCCTCGCCCTCCTCGAGCACCCCGACCAACTGGCGTCGCTGCGCGGGACGGAGGACCCCAAGGCGGTCTCCGCCGCGGTCGAGGAGCTGCTGCGCTACCTCAACATCACGCACTCCGGCCGCCGCCGCGTGGCGTTGGAGGACATCGAGATCGACGGCCAGGTCATCCGTGCGGGCGAGGGCATCGTCCTCGCCAACGAGGTCGCCAACCGTGACCCGCGGGCCTTCGCGGGCAACCCCGACGAGCTCGACATCACCCGCGACGCCCGCCGGCACGTGGCCTTCGGCTACGGCGTGCACCAGTGCCTGGGCCAGCCGCTGGCCCGCGTCGAACTCCAGGTCGTCTACAGCACCCTGTACCGCCGCATCCCCACCCTGGCCCTGGCCACCGGCTTCGACCAGCTGGAGTTCAAGCACGACGGCCTGGTGTACGGGGTCTACGAACTCCCGGTCACCTGGTAACTCCTCTCCCCCCCTACGTACTCCACCCCCACCCAGAGAAGCGAGAACCACCATGCACGTCACCGTGGACCAGCCCAAATGCGTCGCCTCCGGCCAGTGCGTCATGCTCGCCCCCGAGGTCTTCGACCAGGACGACGACGGCATCGTCGAGCTGCTGACCGACACCCCCGACGCCGAACACCACGAGGACGTCAGGGAGTCGGCCGCCGTCTGCCCCGCCGCCGCCATCCACCTGGCGGGCCAGTGACCTCCGGTCGCCCCTTGCGCCGGGTCGTGATCGCCGGCGCCTCGGCGGCCGGCCTCGCCGCCGCGGAGACCCTGCGCCGCGAGGGCTACGACGGTTCGATCAGCCTCGTCGGACGCGAGCCGCACCACCCCTACGACCGGCCGCCACTGTCCAAGCAGATCCTCTCGGGCGACTGGGACGCCGAGCGGGCCACGCTGCGGCCCGCGGCCGATCTGGCCGCCCTCGACCTGGACCTGCGCCTGGGCACCGCGGCCGCGGCGCTGTCCACCGAGACCCGCGTCGTCACCCTGTCCGACGGCACCGCCCTCGACTACGACGGCCTCGTGGTCGCCACCGGCGTACGCCCACGGAAGCTGCCGCAGTGTGGCCTGCCCGGCGTGCACGTATTGCGCGACCTGGAGGACGCGCTCGCCCTGCGGGACCGGCTGGGCGCGGGCCGTCGCCTGGTCGTGGTCGGTGCCGGGTTCCTCGGTGCCGAAGTGGCCTCGTCGGCGCGGGCACTGGGGGCGCGGGTCACCCTCGTCGAGCCCGCCCCGCTCCCCCTCGCCCACGCGGTCGGACAGGACGTGGGCACCTACCTGGCGGGGGTGCACCGCGAGCACGGCGTGGACCTGCGCACCGGCACCAAGGTCGACGAGTTCGTGACCGCGGCGGCCCGCGTGACCGGCGTCCGGCTGTCCGACGGGACCCTGGTCCCGGCCGACGACGTGCTCGTGGCCATCGGCTCCGAGACCAACACCGCATGGCTCGCGGACAGCGGGCTGCGCCTGGAGGACGGTGTGGTGTGCGACCAGTACACGGCCGCCGCCCCCGGCGTGTACGCGGCAGGGGACGTCGCCCGCTGGCACAACCCCCTGTTCGGCACGAGCATGCGCGTCGAGCACCGCACCAATGCCGCCGAGATGGGCATGGCCGCCGCCCGCAACCTGCTCCGCCCGGAGCAGGCCAAGCCGTTCGCACCGGTGCCCTACTTCTGGTCCGACCAGCATGGGCTCAAGATCCAGGCGTACGGCCACCTGCGGGGCCACGACGAGGCGCGCGTCGTGGCCGGGTCCCTGTCGGAGGGGCGCTTCCTCGTCGCCTACCGCACCGGCGCGACGCTGAGCGGGGCGCTGGCCGTCGGCATGCCGCCCAAGGAGCTGCGCCGCTGGCGCACGGCCATCGCCGCCCGGGCCGACTGGCACGCGCAGGTCACGCCTGCCGCGGAACCGTACTGAGGACGGCCGAAGGCCGCACCGCTCCCACCGGTTCGCCGTGCCCGAGGACGGGGGCCTCGCTCAGTTCGGCGAGCTGCGGGTCGGCGTCCACGTCGACTCCGAGGTGGCGCAGCGCGGCGGTCATCACCACGGGGCGCGGCCGCTGGGCGCCGTCCGCGATCTTGAGGGCGACGGCGGAGCCGTCCGGGCGGGCGAGGGCGTAGACGCCCTCCGCGCCGTCCTTGGCCACGACGCCGGGGAGCACCCGCATGAGGGTGGTGACGTCGCGGCCGGTGCCGCCCACGTACTCGGGGTGGGTGTTCATCGCGGTGGCCACCCGCTTCTCGTGGGTGCCTTCGGCCGCGGTCGCGATCCTCGCGAAGGCGCGTGCGAGGCCGGTGAGGGTGAGCGCGAACAGCGGGGCGCCGCAGCCGTCGACGCCGACCGCCGTCGACTTCTCCCCCGCAAGGTCCTCCAGTGCGTCGCGCAGCGCGACTTGCAGGGGGTGGGCGGGGTCGAGATAGTCGTCGACGGACCAGCCCGCCGCGACGCAGGTGGCGAGCATCGCCGCGTGCTTGCCCGAGCAGTTCATGGTGATGCGGCTGGGGCCGAGTCCGGCGGCGAGGTGCGCGGGCTGCGCGTCGGCGCCGATGGGCAGGGCCGCGGTGCACTTGAGGGCGTCCTCGGTCAGTCCCGCCGCCGCGAGGATCCGGCGCACGCCGTCGAGGTGGAAGGCCTCGCCCGAGTGGCTGGCACAGGCGAGCGCGAGGAGTTCGCCTTCGAGGTCGAGCCCGGCGCGGAGCATGCCGACGGCCTGGAGCGGCTTGTTGGACGACCGCGGGTACATGGGGCTGTCGACGGGGCCGGCCGACAGCACGGCGCCGCCGTCCGCGTCGAGCACCACGACCGATCCGTGGTGCACGGATTCGAGGAAGTCACCACGCCACACCTCCGCGAGCACGGGCCAGTCGGGCGTGGACTTGCTGGGCGCTGCGGCGGTCATGAGTGTCCTTCGTGTCGTGTCGGTGGCGCGGGGCCGTGGCGGCGGGCGCGACGGCTCCGACGGGTTTGCAAGTGTCGACAGTTATCAGCTTCAGCGGCAAGTGTCGACAGTTGTCCGCGATGAAAGATGGTCACCGAGAAGCCTTGACACGGAGTTCGGGGCGCCTGTCCACTGACGTCTGTCGACACTTCGGCAGCACATTTCGGCAGCACACTTTGCCCTTCGGAGGTTCCCGTGACCGGACTGGTCCACCGTCGCCTGGCCGGCCAGGTGGCGGAGATGCTGCGTGAGCAGATCCTCACCGGCGTACTGCCGTCCGGCTCCCGCCTCAACGAGGTGGAGATCGCCCGCGACCTCGGCATCAGCCGCAGCCCGCTGCGCGAGGCCATCGGCCAGCTGGTGAGCGACGGACTGCTCGTGCACGTGCCGAACAAGGGCGCGGCCGTCTTCACCGCGGGCCCCGAGGACGTGGCGGCCCTCTTCGAGCTGCGCTCGGCGCTGGAGTGCCGGGCGGCGCGCCTGGCCGCGCTCCGCAGGCAGCCCAAGGAGGTGACACGGCTGCGCAAGGTGTGCGAACGCTCCCGCAAGGCGCGCGAGACGGGACGCAAGCTCCCCTACGACCTGGACCTCGAGTTCCACCGTTCCCTGATGGAGGCCGCGCACAGCCCCCGCATCGCCGAGCAGGTGTGGCTGGTGCAGCAGCAGGTGATCGTGCTGCGCAGCGGACTGCTGTCGCGGCCCGCGCACACGGAGGCCTCGCTGAGCGACCACGAGGCGATGGCCGAGGCGGTCGCGGACGGCGACGCGGATCTCGCCGCGAGCCTGATGGAGGCCCATCTCGGCCTGGTGGAGACCGAGTTGCTGCACTCCACGCAGCCGGACGCGCCGCACCCGGACCACGGCGAGGGGGCCACGCCCGCGCGCCGCGCCGGCCGAGCGGAGGCGAAGTGACACACCGGCCCCGCCCCCGCGCCCTGGGGATCGCCCCGGGCACCCTGCCGCCCGGACCGGCGAACTCCCTGACCGACGTACGAGGTGTCCGCGTGGGGCACCTCACCCTCCACCACGACGACGGGGCGCGTCCGGCGCGGACGGGCGTGACCGTCGTCGTCCCGGCCGCCGACTCCGTGTTCCGCCACAAACCGGCGGCCGGCCTGGAGGTCGTCAACGGGTTCGGCAAGGCCGCCGGACTCAGCCAGGTCGACGAACTCGGCGTGCTGGAGACGCCGTTGGCGCTGACGAACACGCTCGGCGTCGGCGCGGCCTTCGAGGGTGTTGCCCGGCACGCGCTCCAGGACCACCCGGAGATCGGCGTCTCCACCGGCACCGTCAACCCGGTGGTCTTCGAGTGCAACGACGGCTGGCTCAACGACATCCGGGGGCTCCTCGTCCGCCCGGGTCATGTCCTGGACGCGCTGGCCTCGGCGTCCGACGGGCCCGTCGCGGAGGGGGCCGTCGGAGCGGGCACCGGCATGGTGTCCTTCGGCTGGAAGGCGGGCATCGGCTCCAGCTCCCGGATCGTCGACGTCGGCGACGGCGGCCGCTTCACCGTGGGCGTCCTCGTCCTCGCCAACTTCGGCCGGGCGGCGGACCTGACGGTGCTCGGCGCCCCGGTCGGCCGACACCTCACGCCTGAAAGGGCGGCGGAGCAGGCCGAGTTCGCCCGCGGCGCCGGGTCCTGTGTCGTCCTCGTCGCCACCGACGCCCCCGCGGACGCCCGGCAGCTGCGGCGCATCGCCAAACGCGCCTCCGTGGGCCTGGCCCGGACGGGCGGCATCATCCAGCACGGCAGCGGCGAGTACGCCCTGGCCTGGTCCACGACGAATCGCACGCCCCACGTCCCGTCCGGGCCGGTCCGCACCACTGCGGCCCTGGCCGAGGACGGGCCCCTCATGGACCTGATGTTCCGGGCCGCCGCCGAGGCCACGGAGGAGGCCGTCCTGGGCTCGCTGTTCGCGGCCCACGCCGTGACCGGCATCCGGGGCCACCACGCGCCCGCGCTGCCCACGGACCAGGTGGCCCAACTGCTCAGTTCCGCAGGGCCTTCGGAGCCCTCGGCGTAGCCCGCCCCTCCCCCGACCACACACCACACACCGCACACCGCACACCCACCGGCCGTCGGCATGCCCGACGGCCCGGTTCGACCTGCCCTCACCCACCCCGGAAAGAGCGAACCATGTCCGAAAACGCTCCGGTCGCGGCTCCGCGCCGGACACCCACCTTCCTCCAGGCCCTCGCCCCGATCGCCGTGATGATCGCGCTGCTGGTGGTCGGCACGGTCTGGCTCGGCCTCGACCCCGTGATCCTGCTCATCGTCGCCTCGAGCTTCGCCGGGGTGTACGCGCTGTGGTTCGGTCTGTCCTGGGAGCAGATGCTCACCGGCATCCGCCGCAAGATCGACTCGACGATGCCCGCGCTCCTGATCCTGATCTCGATCGGCATGCTCACCGGCACCTGGATGATCAGCGGAACGATCCCGATGGTCGTGGACTTCGGCCTCCGGGTGATCGAGCCCCATTGGATACTCCCGGTGTCGTTCCTGGTCACCGTGGTCGTCTCCACGCTCACCGGAACGTCGTGGGGCTCGGTCGGCACCGTCGGTGTCGCGCTCATCAGCGTGGCGGGCGGCCTCGGTGCCTCGCTGCCCATGACGGCGGGGGCGATCGTCGCGGGCGCCTACTTCGGCGACAAGATGTCACCGCTGTCGGACACCACCAACCTCGCGCCGGTCGTCGCGGGCGCCAACCTCTTCGAGCACATCCGCCACCTGCTCTACACCACGGTGCCCGCCGCGGTCGTGTCACTGGTCGCCTACTTCTTCCTCGGCCTGACCATGCACACGGGCTCGGCGGAGGGCACGGGCAAGCAGACGGAGGAGCTTCTCGGCTTCCTGGGCCAGGCGTTCACGTTCAGCCCGCTGCTCCTGCTGCCGCCCCTGGTGGTCCTGGTGGGTGCGGTGCTGCGCAAGCCGCCGCTGCCGACGATCATCCTGTCCTCGGTGATGGCCGCGGTCCTCGGCGGCGTGGTGCAGGGCTTCTCGCTGTCCGAGCTGAGCGCCGCCGCGTCCGAGGGCTTCAGCTCCGACATGCTCGTCGCGCACGGCTGGGACCCGCAGGCCGTCCCGGAGACCGCCAGGACCCTCCTGGACCGCGGCGGCCTCTCCTCCATGACGAGCGTGGTCCTCATCGGCCTCGCCGGCTTCGCGTTCGCCGGCATCATCACCGAGGCGGGCTTCATGGACGTCCTGATCGCCCGCCTGCTGCACCGCGTCCGGCGCACCGGAGGCATCGTCCTGGCCACCGTCGGGTCGTCGCTCGGTGTGGCCCTGGCCACCGGCACCTCGTACCTGACGATCCTCATCCCCGGCGAGGGCTTCAAGAAGGTCTACGCCGACAAGGGACTCGCCCCCAAGAACCTCTCCCGCACGCTGGAGGACTCCGGCACGGTGATGGTGCCGCTGATCCCCTGGAGCGAGGCGGCGATGTACATGTCGACGACGCTGGGCGTGGCGACGATCTCGTACGCGCCCTACGCCTTCCTCTGCTACCTCGGTGCCGTGTTCGCGGTGATCTGCGGGTACACGGGCATCGGCATCGCTCGCAGCTCCGCGCCCCAGGACCGAACCACGACCACCGGGACGGCAATCGCTAGCCCTCGCCCGGCCCCGCGATCACGTCCGGGCCGGTGAAGCCGATGCTCTGCCGCCAGCTGAGCTCGGTCGTTCCGTCGGCGTCGCCCTTGCGGAAGACGACGCGGTACCCGCTCCACGAGAAGCGGGTCCACTCCCATCCGTCGATGTTCTCGATGCCGTGCGTGTCCCACTCATCGAGATCACCGTCGCTCACCGCGACGATCGCGATCTCGGCGGGATCGCCATCGCAGCCGTGGTCCCAATCGGCCATGACCGCGACGGTGTTGTCGTACGTCGTGAGTTCGGGGTCGCATTCGTAGTCGCCCGCCGCCGGGTGCAGCACCTTGGGCTTCGACCACGCGCCGCCGTCGGCGCTCTGGTGCCGCTCGACGAGTCCCTGCTCGGTGAAACGCACCGTGACGCGGCGCCCGTCGTCGAGTTCGATCGGTCCGTCGGAACTGCGCCTGACCTCCGAAGGCGTCTCGACGGGCCACTCCGCACACCCGAGCCACACCCCGGTCACGAGCAACACCGCACCGAGCACCTGGACTCGTTTCATCCGCAACGTGCCACCTCGTCTCCCCCGGACACCGCTCGACGGGCGATGCCGCCCCACTGGTCCAGGGGACCTTAGCCCAGGTCGCGGCACCCGCCCGTCTCTCGCAGCGGACAGGTCTCGTGCGAACCGGTCCGCTGATCTAACCTGGCGGCGCCGTCGACAGGCCACGCCGCCGTTCAGCGCACCGGTCCGAGAAGAGATGACATGTCCAGGGCTGCCCCGCACGAATCCGACGAGACACCAACCACCGCGCGCACCGCGGCCTCCGGTGCCGGTGTGTCGTTCCAGCGCGGGCTGAGTGTGCTCATCAGTGTCGCCGAGTCCGGCGAGACCCGTGTCGAGCAGATCGCGGCCGACGCGGGGATACCGGTCAGCACGGTGTACCGGTATCTGCGCACGCTGCGGGAGTTCGACCTGGTCGAGGAGCGTTCGGGGACGTACGTTCCCGGGTGGCGGCTCCTCGAACTGTCGGGGCAGCATCTGACGCACACCCGGCTCGTGGAGCTCGGGCATCCGCTGCTGCAGGAGCTGACGGATGCCACCGGGGAGACGGCCGTGCTGACCGTGCGGGTCGGGTCGCAGGCGATGTGTCTGCGCCAGACCCAGTCGCCGCACGCGATCCGCATGGCGTTCCGGGTCAACCAGCTGCTGCCGCTGTACGCGGGCGCAGGGCAGCGCATCCTGCTGGCGCACGCACCCCGCCCGGTGATCGAGCGGGTGCTGTGCCAACCCATGCGTACGATCACCGCGCACACCCCCGACCGCGGCCGTCTGGCGCGGGAGATGGAGCGCATCCGCACCAGCGGCTTCCTCATCTCCCAGGGCGAGCTGAACGAGGGCGCGGTCGCCGTCGCGGTGCCGGTGACCGCGACGGGCGAGGTGGTGTGCGCGCTGACCGTGGCGGGGCCCGAGTCGCGGTGCGGTCCCGCCTGGCGGCGGCAGGCCCGCGACCGGCTTCAGGCGGCGAGCACCCGCCTGTCGGAGATCCTGGAGTACGGGTCCGGGTGACGTCTCAGGCCGGTGTGATCCGCACCGGCAGGTGCTTCCAGCCGCGCAGTGTGTTGTGGAGGAACGGCACCGGGTCACCGGCCGGCTCCACCGTCCGTACGCGGCGGGCCAGTTCGCCGATCAGGACCTCCGCCTCCAGGCGCGAGACGGGCTGGCCCACGCACTGGTGGATGCCGAAGCCGAACGCCAGATGTCCGGAGGCGTCCCGCTCGATCCGGTAGCTGTCGGCATCGTCGCCGAAGCGGCGCGGGTCGCGGTTGGCGGCCCCGGTGAACAGGGCGACCTTGCTGTCCTCGGGGATGCGCACACCATGGAAGTCGATCTCGCGCGCGGTGGTGCGGAAGAAGGACTGGAACGGTGACTCGTGGCGCAGCGCCTCGTCCACGGCGAACCGGGTGAGCCGCGGGTTCGCGTGCAGCAGCTCCCACTGCCCGGGGTTGGCGGACAGGCACCTCATGGTGTTGCCGAGGGTGAGCACCGTGGTGTCGAGCCCCGCCGACAGCAGCGCGCGCACCAGGCGTGTCGCCTCGTCGCCGGTGATGACGCCCTGGTCGGCGTACTCCCAGATCTTCGCGCCGAGCCCGTCCGGGGTCAGGTTCTCGCGGGCGCAGTTCTCCATGACCCAGTCGACGGTGTGCTCGCCCGCGGCGAAGTACGCGGCGTAGCGGGCGTCTTCGGGGCCGAAGGCCGAGAAGTTCATGGCGCCGTGCGGGAGCAGGTTCTCGGCGCGGCCCGCGCGGGGGATGCCGACCGCGTTGCCGAAGACCTCGATGGGGAACAGTTCCGCCATCTCGGTCACCGCGTCGAACTCGCGCTTGTCGAGGAGTTCGTCGACGAGCCGCTCGGCGTAGGCCTGGAAGTCGGTGCGCAGCGCGCGCACGTTGCGCGGGGAGATGACACCGGACATGGCGGTGCGCAGTGGTGTGTGCGTCGGCGGGTCGGAGTCGAGGATGCCGGCCGGCCTCCACGGGGGCTCCTGGTGGTAGTTGCGCGGTCCGACCCCGGCGCCCGAGAGGAACGTCCCGTGGTCGGTGAGGATCTCCCGGCACTGCTCGTACCGGGTGAAGGCGTGCACGCCGTGGCGCTCCAGCCACACCGCGGGTCCCGCGTCGCGCATCCGCGTGAAGAGCGGGTACGGGTCGGTGAGGCGGGCGTCGTCGTAGGGGTCGTCGGCGAGGTGTGCGACGGGGGTGTCGGCCGGGGCGGACATCTGGCCTCCTTGGGTACGGCGGGGTGGGCCGGGCGGGGCCGGCACCCGCAACGTAGACCGGTGGGCGGCCACCGGGACATGGGCGTTATCACCTGCTGAGAACCGCTGTTGCCGCCGTGCGCCCGCGTTTTTGACGATGCGGAGGAGTGCGGAACGTTCCGCCGTCGGTCGGGACGAGCCGGCCGGGACGACATGGAGGGTGCAGCATGCCGACGCAGGACCACCTGACGGTGACCGTGAAGGAGACACGTTCCGAGGCCGCGGGGGTGCGCTCCCTGATGCTGGCCGCGCGCGAGGGCGGGGCACTGCCGGAGTGGACGCCCGGCGCGCACATCGATGTCGTCCTGTCCCGGGACCTGGTGCGCCAGTACTCGCTGTCCGCGGGCCCCGAGGAGGCCGGGTGGCGCATCGCCGTGCTGCGGGAGCCCGAGGGCCGGGGCGGTTCGGCGTATCTGCACGACCGGGTCGAGGCGGGCGACACCCTGCTGGTGAGCGCGCCGCGCAACAACTTCGCCCTGGACCTGGACGCGCCTCGGCTGGTGTTCGTCGCCGGCGGCATCGGCATCACCCCGATCCTGCCGATGCTGGCGGCGGCCGAACGGGCGGGCCTGGAGTGGCAGTTGCTGTATCTCGGGCGCAGCGCGGAGAGCATGGCGTTCACCGGAGAACTCGGCCGGTACGGCGACCGGGTGCGGCTGCACCGCGACGATGTCTCGGGCGTCGCGGACCTGGCGGCGGAGCTGGACGGCCTGGGCGCGGCGCAGGCCCATGTGTACGCGTGCGGCCCGGCCGGGCTGCTCGCGGCGGTGCAGGAGTACACCGACGCGCGCCCCGGGTCGCGGCTGACACTGGAGCGCTTCACCGCGGCGCCGCAGGACCCATCACGGGAAGGCGACCGGGCGTTCACGGTGGAGACCGCCGACGGGCAGGAGATCCCGGTGGCCGCCGGGCAGTCCGTCGTCGACGCCCTGACGCGGGCCGGGGTGCGCACGCTCACCTCGTGCCGGGAGGGTGTGTGCGGGACGTGCGAGACACCCGTGCTCGAAGGCGTTCCCGACCACCGCGACCAGCTCCTGAGCGAGGAGGAACGGGCCGCGGGCGACGTCATGATGATCTGTGTGTCGCGGTGTCAGGGGGATCGCCTGGTCCTCGACGTGTGAGGCCCAGGCACCCCCGTCGTACGGTTCACCCCACTTGCGCGACCGCGTCCACGACCGCCCCCGTACGGACGAGATCGAGCGCCGCGTGCACCCTCGGGTACAGCACCACGTCACGCGTCAGGTGGTCGATCGGCCGCCCGTCGGTGGCCGGTGTGGCGCGCAGCCGGTCGAGGGCGGCGCGGGTGGCCGGGGCGAGGGCGTCGGGGCCCCTCCCCTGCTCGGCGAGGCGCAGCTCCAGGGCCTGACCCGCCATCAGCAGCTCGGTGGCGACGACCGCTTCGATGTTCGCGACGACCTGGCGGGCGTGCCGGCCCGCATTGGACGCCATCGACACGTGGTCCTCCTGGTTGGAGCAGGTGGGGATGGAGTCGACGCTGTCGGGGTGCGCGAGTGTCTTGCAGTCGGACACCAGGGCGGCGGCGAGGTACTGCGGCAGCATGTAGCCGCAGTCCATGCCGACCTTCTCGCCGTCGACGAGCATGTCGGGAAGGCCGCGGTTGAGGGTGCCGTCGTTGAGCCGGAACAGGCGCCGCTCGGCGATCGAGCCGATCTCGGTGACGGCGATGGACAGGAAGTCCGAGGCGAACGCCAGGTACTGGGCGTGGAAGTTGCCGCCGGAGACCGCCTTGAGGTCGCGCGGCAGGCTCGGCACGACGAGCGGGTTGTCGGTGGCGGCGTTGAGTTCCGTCTCGACGATGCCGTGGACGAAGCCGAGGGTGTCCCGGACCGGCCCGAGGACCTGCGGCACGCACCGCAGCGAGTACGCGTCCTGGGGTGGCTGGCGTACGGGATCGGTGTCGGCGGCGCCGTCCACGAAGGCGCTGCCGTCGAGGAGTTCGCGCAGCCGGGCCGCGGTGGCGATCTGCCCGGGGTGACCGCGGGCCTCGTGCAGCTGCGGCAGGAAGGCGTCGCCGAAGCCGAGCAGCGCCTCGATGCTCATCGCGGCGGTCACCTCGGCGGTGGCGAGGAGGTTCTCCGCGTCGGCGAGGGCGAGGGCACAGAGCGCGGTGGAGTACGAGGTGCCGTTGGTGAGGGCGAGGCCCTCCTTGGCGCCGAGGGCGAGCCGCTCGATGCCGGCGGCGGCCATGGCGGCGCGGCCGCTCATCAACTCGCCCTCGTGGTGGGCGAGTCCGCTGTCCTCGTCCGGATCGGTGTCACCGGCCGGGCGGCTGAGGGCGAGGGCGAGGTGGGCGAGCGGGATGAGGTCGCCGCTGGCGCCGAGGGAGCCGTACTCGGGGATCGCCGGGTGGACACCGGAGTTGAGCATGGCGAGCAGGGTGTGCACGACGTCGGGGCGCACGCCCGAGTAGCCGCGCGCCAGGCTGGAGGCGCGGATGAGCATGGTGGCGCGGACGATGTCCTCGCCGCAGTACCGGCCGACGCCGCAGGCGTTGGAGACGATGAGGCGGCGGGACAGTTCGACGGCGTCCTCGGGGGTCTCGAAGGCCTGCCGCCCGGCGAGCGAGCCGAAACCGGTGTTGACGCTGTAGACGGGGCGTGCGGCCCCGCCCTCGGCCATGTCGTCGGTGAGCCGGGAGATCCACGCGGCGCTCGGCCCCATCGCCTTCTCGGCCGCCGCGCCGAGCGCGACGGGCCGGTGGTGGCGGGCGACGGCGACGAGATCGTCGAGGGTGAGCGGCCGCTCTCCGATGACGAGGGGTTCGATGGCCGCGGTGGCTGTGGTGGTCACAGGGCGGCTCCTTCCGGGACGGTGGCGGTGGTGGCGGGGCGGGGGTCGTCCCGGTGTCCGGCGCGGTGCCGGGTGGCGGCGCTGACGACGGCGAGCACGAGGATGTTGGCGACCATGGCGACGACACCCACGTCGAGGTCCTGCACCGGCCGCGGCGCCCACGGCAGCAGGCTCGCGGTGGTGGCATCGGTGAGCGTGGTCCAGCCGACGATGGCGACACCGGTGCACACACCGGCCCAGGCACCGGCGGTGGTGACCGGGTTACGTCGCCACATCGACGCGACGAGCACCGGGAAGAGCTGGACCACGAACCCGTACGCCATGATCAGCAGCATCGCGATGGCCTCGCCGCCGCGGAAGGTGAGCACGGCCGCGACCAGCGCGAGCACCGGCACGAGGAGCCGGCTGAGCCGCCCCACGGTCCGCTCGCTCGTGGCGGGGCGTGCCGTCTGGTAGATGTTCTTCGCGACCAGCATCGCGGCGGACTGCAGCAGCATCGCGCCGGGCACCAGCGCGGCGAGCATGCCCGCGACGCCCACGAGCCCGACCAGCCACGGCGGCAGCGCGTCCTTGGCGAGCGAGAGCAGCGCGAGGTCTCCGTCCTTCAGCCCGGGCACCTTGAGCACGGCGGTGAACCCGATGACGAGGACCATCACCAGGACGATCTGGTACGCGGGTGTGATCACGGCGTTGCGGCGCAGTGCCTTGGCGCTGCGGGCGGCGAGGATGCCGGGCATCATGTGCGGCCACGTACAGATGCCGAGGGCGAACAGCAGGCTGGTGGAGATGTACCACCACACGCTGTACCCGTGGTCCGGCAGTGTCAGGAAGTGCGGGTGGGCGGCGGACAGGGCCTGGAACATGTCACCGAGGCCGCCGTAGTAGTGGATCGGCAGATACAGGCCGAGCCCCACGACGAGGACCAGCATCAGCGTGTCCTTGATGATGGCGTTCCAGGCGGTGCCGCGCAGCCCGGAGACGGTGACGTACACGGCGATGACGGCGACCCCGATCCACACGGCGGCGCCCTGCGGGATCCGGCCGTACGAGCACTCGTACACGATGATGCCGAGCCCCTTGAGCTGCAGCACCAGATAGGGCACGAGAGACACCACGCCGACGACGGCCGTCAGCACGCCGAAGCCCTTGGAGCGGTACTTGTGGGCGTACAGGTCCGGGGCGGTGAGCAGCTTGTGGCGGCGGGCGTACGCCCAGATCGGCGGGGCCAGCCAGTAGAAGACGACGTAGCAGATCGACGAGAACATGTAGATCATCGGCCCGCCCATCGAGTAGGCGCCGCCACTGCCACCGAGGAAGGTGTACGTGGTGAAGTTCTCGCCGGCGGCGAGGAGGAAGACGAGCAGGCTACCGAGTCCGCGCCCGCCCACCGACCACTGTTCGAGGTCCATGGTGCGTCCACGCCGGGCGAGCAGCCCGAGGACGAGCACGAGGACGAAGGCGCTGCCGAGGATGGCGAGGGCGGCGTTCATCGGGCGGCCCCTTCGGCGGTGGCGCCCGGGGGCGCGTCGGCCGGGAACTCGCCCTGTTCGTCGGGGAGTTCGTCGGGTTCGTGGTTCGCGGGGTCGAGCCAGTAGACGGCCGCCATGACGACGGTGGTGAGCACCACCCACAGGGCGGCCCAGAACACCACCATCGGCAGCCCGAGGACGTAGGGCTGCTCGGTGTTGACGACGATCAACGACCCGGCGACGGGGACGGCGCTGAGCAGATAGAGGATCCAGCGGCGTGACACGGGACGTGCTCCCTCCGGACGGACGGGCCATGGGCAGGGCCCGCGTCCGGAGGGCCGGGTGCTCGGGCCGCCGGGCGGGCGCGCGGGGAATGCTTGCCCGGTGAACCGATCTTGGCAATGCCGGATTCTCACGGTGCAGGAACGGAGTCCCGGTGGGAACGTCGCGGCGTCGTGGCATGACGGGCCGGCGGCGTTGGAAGACTGTTGAGGTGGCCCCCACCGGAAATCACCGGGAACGTCGGCGAGGGCCACCGGAGAGGCGCGCGGCTCCCCTTCGCGCGCGCCTCGCGAACTCCGCACGGCGTGCCGCGGTCCGGGAGCGTGCGGAAAGACCCGCCCCACGGGCCGCGTCAGCGGCGGAGGGCCGGAGCCGCTGTGTCGGCGATGCGGCTCTGACCGGCTCGATCATTTGTCACCTGGCCCGGGGGCATGGGGCCACGCGGCACGCAGGGCGCCCGCTTCAAAAATGGTACGCCACATGCAAGTTTTACCTCAAGGGCAAATTTCACAAGCGATCTTGACGCGCCGTCACGGCGACGAGAATTGGCGCCCGGCGCGCGACGGCGCATGAACGACGGCGGCCCGGCGCGCAGTTGCTCCGCGCCGGGCCGCCGTTTCCCTTTCCGCCTTCGTGCGCTGCTACTTGACGGCCGCCGCCCGGACGACCTCCTGCGACACGGAGCCGCCCTTGTCGTCCTTGGCGCTCGCCCGCAGCGACAGCGAGGCGGCGTCCTTCGGCACGTTCAGGGTGCCCTTCCAGGAGGCGCCGGATCCGGTGAGGGATACGGACTTCCAGGTCTTGCCGTCGTCGTAGGACACCTGCAGGGTGCCGCCGCCGATGGCGCCGGTACCGGCCGCGTCCTTGACGTACTCGGCGGACAGGCCGACCGGCAGCCGCTTGCCCGCCCGGACCGTCCCGGCGAGGTCGGTGGCGAGGTCGTAGTTGAGGTTGATCAACGGCAGGAACGTGTACCGGTCGTCCGGCGTCGTGCCCGAGCGGAACGTCCACTCGCTGTGCGAGGTGGTGCCGATGCCCCACACGGTCGGGTCGAGCGCCGTGTCGGTGACGACCTTGAACGGCTGTACGGAGCCGTCACTGACGCTGAACTGGGCCGAGCTGCCCGTGCGTCGGCCCGTGCTCTCGCCGTTCACGAACGCCTCCGTGGTCTGCGTCATCCCCGACTCGTCGCTGTACGGGTCGCCGAAGCCGGTGTGGTCGGGTCCTGAGTCGCCCCAGCCGGGGATGTTGAAGCGGAGCATGTCGCCGCGCCGCTCCTGGCCCCAGCCGAGACCGCTGCCGCCGTAGGGGTGCCAGACCGGCTTGAACCAGTTCAGCTCGGTGCGCTTGCCCGGCCGGTAGGCCACCAGGCCGCTGCGCTCCTCCAGGGAGCCGAGGTTGACGGACTCGTGCCACTTCTGGTCCGGCTCGACGGACACGTAGTCGGTGCGGTGCCCCGGGAAGCCGTACCGCTCCTGGAAGCCGCCCGCGACCGGGAAGGACGGGTCGACGGAGTGGCGGAACTCACTGCCCGCGGCCTTCTTCGCGCCGTAGAAGGTGGTGTCGACGGTGGCGAGGTCCTTGGCGTCCGGCGCGAACAGCAGGCTCCGGTCCGGGATCGCGCCCTTGTAGCCCTTCGACAGGTCGTAGGAGTACGTGGGGTCCTCGACGCCCGTCATGCTGATCCGCTCACCGCGCTGCTGCTTGGCGAGCAGCCGGGCGAAGTCGGCGTGGGTGACGCTCGCGATCTGCAGCGGGCGCTCGGTGTTGTCGTCGTTGTAGAACAGGGTGTTCAGGCGGCCCGGGCTGTCGTCCGTGAGGAACAGCGCCTTCGCGCCCGCGTCCTGGGCGGCCTGCGCGAGCTCCGCCGGGGTGCGGGTGCCGTCGACGTGCACGAGGACGCCCTTGCCGGTGGCGTCCTTGCCCGCGTAGTCGCCGGGGGCGCCGGCCCCCGCGTTCACCAGGGCGAGTCTGCGTTGCCCCTGGAGGAGCGTGGAGCCGGGCTGCTCCCACACCTCGTCGACGCCGTCGACGGTGATGCGCGGCTGGGCCTCGCGCCAGGTGGTGCGGTAGGCGTAACTGCCGTCGCTCACCTGGCGGGTGGGCAGGGCGTACAGGGTGTCGTACTTGATGGGCAGCAGGGCCATGCCGAACAGGTCGGTGCCGCCCGCCTTGCGGTCGTACTGGACGAGCGTCTGGTGCGGGTCGGTGTCCTTCGACACGCGTGTGGCCACCTCGCGCAGCTCGGTGCCGTCGAGCGTGATCTCGCGGTCCTTGTCGACCTTCACCTCGGGGGCGGCCAGGTAGGCAGTGCCGAGGGAGTCCTTGCCGTGGGCTCCGCGTACGTCGAGGAAGGTGTCCAGGTAGTACGTCCCGGGCTTGAGGCGCAGCTCGACCGTGCCGGACGCGTCGACCGTGGCGGGTTGCGGAAGGGTGTCCTTGGCTAGCTGCTGGTACATGAGGTTGGCGGCGGCCGGCTTGCCGTCCCGGTCCTTGACGTGGACGGTGAGCGTGTACCGCTCCTCCTCCTTGACCAGGCCGAAGGCGGTGTGCGCGACGGCCTGGCCGCCCGAACTGGCCACGATCCGCCCGCTGTTGGTGCCGACCGAGGCCTTGGCGCCGTCGCCGGTGACGGTGGTGGAGGCGGTGCCGTGCGCGGGCACGGTCACCTTGGAGTCGGCGAGCGTCGCGACGCCGTCGGCGGCTCCCTGCACGGCGAGGTCCAACTCGACGGCCTCGTCACCGGAGTTGGAGTAGGTGACGGTCCTGGTGACCGGCTTGTTGCTGTCGTACGGCCAGCGGTAGGAGCCGAGATCGGCGCTGCCCGTCGCGGTGACCTTCGCGGCGATCGCGTCGGGGACGGAGACCCGGCCGGAGCCGATGGCGTACGCGGAGTCGTCGAGCCGCTTAGACGACGACATCAGCGCGTTCTTGAGCTGGGCGGCCGTCCAGTCGGGGTGGGCCTGCGCGAGGAGGGCGGCGACGCCTGCGACGTGCGGTGTCGCCATCGACGTACCGCTCATGGTGGTGTAGCTGCCGGACCCGTCCACCAGCGAGGAGCGGGCGGCGAGGATGTCCACGCCGGGGGCGGAGAGGTCGGGCTTGAGTCCGTCGTCGCCGAGGCGCGGGCCCTGGCTGGAGAAGGAGGCCCGCTCGTCGCCCGCGTCGACCGCGCCGACGGTGAGCGCCGAGTCGGCGGCGCCGGGCGAGCCGATGGTGCCGGGTCCGTAGGCGTTGCCCGCGGCGACGACGAAGAGCGCGCCGGTGTCCTTGCTGAGGGAGTTGACGGCCTGGGCCATCGGATCGGTGCCGTCGCTGCCGGTGTCGGAGCCGAGGCTCATGGAGACGACCTTGGCCTTGATGTCCTTGGCCGCCCACTCCATCCCGGCGATGATCTCGGACTCGGTGCCGTACCCCTCGTCGGAGAGGACCTTGCCGACGGCGAGCGTGGCGTCGGGCGCGACACCCTTCTCCTTGCCGTCGGACGCGGCGCCGGAGCCGCCGACGGTGGAACTGACGTGGGTGCCGTGGCCGTTGCGGTCGGCGACCTCCTGCCCGGCGATGAAGGACTTCGACTCGCTCACGCGGGAGGCGAGGTCGGGGTGGCCGGTGTCGTACCCGGTGTCGAGGACGGCGACCTTCACGCCCTTGCCCGTGAGCCCGGCCTCCCAGGCCTTCGGGGTGCCGATCTGGGCGTTGGACTCCGCCATGTCGCCCTCGACGCGGCCGTCGAGCCACACCTTTCCGATGCCGTCGGTGTAACCGCCCTTGCTGGTCAGGTCGTTCCAGAAGGTGCGCCCCTTGCCGGCGTCGAGGGCGGCGCCGCCGATGCTGCCGAGCCTGCGGGTGCGGTCGGCGCCCTTGGGGGTGGCGGCGGCGCTGCGCGCGCTCTTGCCTCCGTAGGTGACGATGAGCGGGGTGGCGTCGGCCTTGGTGTCCGTGAGGCCCTGCTCGATGAGCCCGCTCACGTCGAACAGCCGGGCGTCGAGCCTGCCCGAGGCGAGGTAGGGGGCGGCCTCGTCCGGCACGACCCGTATCGCGCCGTCGGTGACCTGCGTACGGACGAGTCCTGTGGCCCCCTCGGGCCGCTTGACGTCGACGGTCCGCTGCCCGCCGCCGATCTCCGTCACGGTCACCTGGTCGCCGGTCACCAGCGTCACGGTGTGGGCTGCGCGGGCGGTCTTCGTGGACTGCGGTCTCGCCTTGTCGGCGGCGGCATGTGCGCCGCCACCGGGCAGCAGCGCGAACGCGAGACCGGCCGACAGCAGGGCCGCGCCGCGTCGCGCGGTACGTCTGGTCATCGTTGCCTCTTCTCCTGGAACCTTCGGGTGCGGGGGTGCGCTCCGAGAGCTGGGAAGAGTGTCAACTACCGTGCGGGGTGGGGCACTTGTCTTGCGGTGGCGGGTTGGCGCCACGGCACCTATCCGCCACCCGGCGCGCGGCGGCTACTGCTGCTTGACGGGCGGGCAGTAGCCCGTGTCCGCGCCGATGGAGTTGATCTCGGCGTTGGACCGCGGGTCACCCGCGTAGTTGACCTGGTCCGTGCACTTGGTGCCGGGGTCCTTCGGGGTTCCCGAGGGCTTGTCGGACTGCTGCTTCTGGACGGGCGGGCAGGTGCCGGTGTCCGCGCCGATGGAGTTGATCTCGGCGTTGGAACGCGGGTCGCCGGCGTAGTTGATCCGGTCCGTGCACTTCGTGTCGGACGCGGCGGGCGTGCCCGTCGACGTGCCCTTCGTCGCCTCGGTCTTCGGCGTGCTGGTGGCCGTCGACGTCGCGCTCGCGGAGGAAGAGGCACTGGAGGACGCGTTGTCGTTGCCGCCGCTGCCGTTGCACGCCGTGAGCGACAGGCCGAGGGCCACAGCGGTCAGGGTCAGTGCCGAGATCTTCCGAGTGCGCATGCTGCTGTCCTTCGCGTGGGGCCGGCGCTCCTGGGGAGCGGCGAGCGAGTGAACCGGGCGGGTGTTCGCCGGTGTTGCGTTCTGCCCCGTGAGACAGGTGGTGCGGGTTCCCCAGTTGCCCCTTGATCGTCTTCAGGACACGTTCGTGACATGACAGTCGCCACTCGGTGAACTCCCGGCCCGCCACCCCGGTACCGTCCCCTTGTGACCTCACTCGATCCCACCACACTCGCCGCGCTCGAACGCGCCCGTTACGTCAGCCTCACCACGTACCGCAAGGACGGCACGCCCCGGGCCACCGCGGTCTGGCACGCCATGGACGGTGACCGGCTGTACGTGCGGAGCGCGGCCGACGCCTGGAAGGTCAAGCGGCTGCGGCGTGACTCGCGGGCCGAGGTCGCCGTCTGTGACGTTCGCGGGCGCGTCGCCCCGGATGCCGTACGGGCCACGGGAACCGGTCGCGTACTCGACGAGTCGGGGACGAAGAAGGCGGGGGCGCTGCTGCGCCGAAAGTACGTCATGGCGCGCATCGGCGACTGGTACTCCGCGGTCTCGGGGCGTCACCGCAGGCATCCCGTCATCGGGCTCGAGATCACCTTCTAGCGGCTGTCATCCGTGAGGAGGATCGTCCCACCGGGTGGCTCGTCCCCCGGTCGCAGGCGAGTCGGGAGTCCGGGTTGACCTGCGACGACGATGCGCGCGGGACGATGGAGAGGGACGGCGGCCCGCCGTCCTCCCCCACGTGAGAAGAGGCCAGACATGCACATCGAGGTCCGTCACAGCCCGTCCTTCGCGGTCGCCCGCGTCCTGCTGGCCGCAGGCGAGAGCGTCCGGGCCGAATCCGGCGCGATGATGGCGATGTCCGGCGGGATCGACGTCGAGGCGAAGACCGAGGGCGGCCTGTTCAAGGGGCTCAAGCGGAGCGTGCTGGGCGGCGAGTCGCTGTTCGTCACCCGGCTGACCGCCGGGCCCGAGGGCGGCTGGGTCGACCTCGCCGCGAACCTGCCCGGCGACGTCACCGACATCGCGGTGGACGGCGGCCTCAACCTGGCCCGCGGCGCCTGGCTGTGCTCGTCCGACGGGGTCGAGCTCGACACCAAGTGGGGCGGCTTCAAGAACCTGGCCGGCGGCGAGGGCGGCTTCCTGGTCCGCGCCGAGGGCCGGGGCACGGTGCTCGCCTCCTGCTACGGGGCGCTGGATGTGCTCGACCTCAAGGCGGGCGAGAACATCGTCCTCGACTCCGGTCACATGGTCGCCTTCGACGACGGCGTCTCGTACACGACCCGGAAGGTGAGCCGGGGGCTGATGCAGACCCTGAAGTCCGGCGAGGGACTGGTCTTCGAGATGAGCGGCCCCGGGCGGGTGTGGACCCAGAGCCGCAACCCCGGCGCACTGATCACCTGGCTCACCGCGAAGCTTCCGTTCACGCGGAGCTGAGGACGCCTCCCCCTGGTTCGCCGGCTAGCCCTTCAGCACCTCCCGCAGCCGTTCCGCGAATTCCTTGGGCCGGTCGGTGAAGCCGCCGTGGTCGCCGGGGAATTCGACCGGTGTCGTCCCGATGCGTTCGGCCAGTGCCCTGGATGTCCGGGCCGTGATCAGGCCTCCCGAGGTGGCGCCGATGCCGATGACGACGCGGGCCGGGCCGGCCGTCAGCGCGGCGATGTCGGGTACGTAGAGGCTGGTGCCGAGCAGTTCGTGGGCGAAGAAGCGGGCGCTGTTGGCGAGGTCCTGTTCCGAGGGCTCCCCGGGCGGCGGGCCGGGCGCGTCCTCGCCGGTGGCCGGTCCTTCGTCGGGACCGCCGTCGAATCCGGCGTTGGCCATGAACCTGCCCCACGCCGCTCCCACCCCCTCGCGGTGGAACGTCTCGACGATGCTCTCGGACGCGGCGCGCTGCTCCGCGGCGTCGGGGAGCAGTTCGAGGAGCGGGGGCTCGTGCGCGACGAGCGTGCGCACCCGCCCGGGGTGCCGCGCGAGGAGGGCGAGCCCTGTGACCGCTCCGCCGCTGCTGCCCAGCACGTCGGCCGGGCCCGCGTCGAGGGCGTCGAGGAGCGCGGCGACGTCGTCCGCCCGCAGTTCGGGCGTGGAATCCTGCTCGGGGTCGTCGAGGACGCTGCCCGAGATGCCTCGCGGGTCGTGGGTGACGACCGTGTGGTCGCTCGCGAGCGCGTCGGCCAGAGGCGCGAAGGCCTCCGCGTCCATCGGCGATCCCATCAGGAGCAGCAGCGGTCCGGAGCCACGGACCTCGTAGCGCAGTCGTGCACCGGGGACATCGAGGGTGCGGGTGGTGGTCACGGGTCGTCCTTTCCCTGGGCGGTCGTCCGCGGTCGCGGTGACGTAGGTGGGGACCGCTGTCGGGAGGCGAACTCATCGCCGCGCGGGGAACGTGCCTCCGTTACCGGACGTTGCGGGCGAGCCACGGGCTGAGCGCGCCGGGCAGGATGAGCTCCTTGTAGGTGTCGTCACCGGGCAGCGGAACGATCAGCCACAGCGCGGGCGGGAACATCTTCCGCTTGACGTGGGCCAGGCCGCCGTAGACGGACCGCAGGAACGCCGGGACGGTGTCCCGGGGGACATCCTCGAAGTCGACGTTCTCGACGGTGATCCGCGCGTCGTCGTCCGGGAAGATCCGGACGGAGACGGCGGGCGAGCCCCCGAGGTCGATGTGCGCCTCGTGCGGCAGCGCGCCGCCCGGGTCGAGCACCGCGAAGGCTCCGGCCGAGGTGCGGCGCGACGTCTGGTCGGCGCCGATGTCGTCGGTGACCGTCACCTCGACGTTGTACTCCTGCGCGACCTCGCGCACCGCCACCACGGCGGCCTCGGTACTCGGCAGATGCGGGTGTCTCATGGGCCCGATCATGCCTCACGGGTGCCGGGCGACGACGACTCGTCCGCGCGTTGGTTGTTGCGGTCGATCTCCGGCATGTGCGTCTCGGCCCAGACCCGCAGGGCCGCGAGCGGCGCTTCGAGGGACAGGCCGAGGTCGGTGAGCCGGTAGTGGACGGCGGGCGGCACGGTGGGTTCCACGCGGCGGGCGACCAGGCCGTCGCGGGCCAGGTTCTGCAGCGTGACGGACAGCATCTTCTGCGAGATGCCGGGCGCGAGGCGCCGCAGCTCCGCGAAGCGGATCTCGCCCGGGGCCTGCTCGGCCAGCACCTTGACCACCATCGACGTCCACTTGGTGCCGATGCGGTCGAGCAGCCGTCGGGTCGGGCAGAGCGGGTCCATCAGGTCACCGCGCTCACCGCGCCGCCGCGCACGTCCGCCGGGACTCGACGTGGTCACCTGGGGCTCACCACCTGAAGGGAAAGTGCCGTCTTGGGCGGACCAGGTTAGTTCCCTAACGTGAGGTTGTCACCATTCCTCACCACCTCCCACGTACAGCATCGTCCTTTGGAGTGTCTCCATGCCCGAGCTCCGTCGCGTCTGCGCCAACGGTGTCGACCTCAACGTCGCCCTCGCCGGATCGGGTCCGGCCGTCCTCCTCCTGCACGGTTTCCCGCACACCTGGGAGCTGTGGACGGACGTCATGGACGGTCTGTCCGACCGCTACCGCGTCATCGCTCCGGATCTGCGCGGGTTCGGCGCGAGCGGCAGGGCCGACTCCGGGTACGACGCGGGCACCCTGGCCGAGGACGCCGCGGCGCTGCTCACCGCGCTCGGTGTGTCCTCGGCCGCGGTCGTGGGCATCGACGCGGGCGCCCCGCCGGCCTTCCTCCTGGCCGTGCGCCGCCCCGGCCTCGTCCGCCGCCTGGCCGTCATGGAGTCCCTGCTGGGCACGCTGCCCGGCGCCGAGGACTTCCTGGCCGGCGGTCCACCGTGGTGGTTCGGCTTCCACTCCGCCGCGCCCGGCCTGGCGGAGACCGTGATCGAGGGCCACGAGGCCGACTACGTCGACTGGTTCCTGCGCGCCGGGACGCTCGGCGAAGGGGTGCGCCCCGCCGTCCGGGACGCCTTCGTCCGCGCGTACACCGGCCGCGAGGCGTTGCGCCGCGCGTTCTCGTACTACCGGGCCATGCCCGAGAGTTCGGCGCAGATCGATGAGGCGGTGGGCACGGCCCGGCTGACGGTGCCGACGATGGCTCTGGGCGCGCAGCCGGTGGGCGGCGCTCTGGAACGCCAACTCCGTCCGGTCACCGACGATCTCACCGCACACCTCATCGAGGACTGCGGCCACATCGTCCCGCTGCACCGGCCGGACGCACTGCTTGCTCTGCTGCGTCCGTTCCTGGCCGGTGAGGTCGCACCTCACAGCGTCTGATTCAAGACGCCCGAGCCGGCCTACTCGAAGGCGATCTCCTCGCACCGTTCGACGCTGCGCCGGATCGCGGCACGGTTGAGGCCCAGCAGGGCGGTCAGCCACATGCCGTTCTGGACGACGTCGATGTCGGTGGCCCGCCGGTTCGACTCGGCGCGGGAGAGGTCCGGCCTGGCCGCCCGGATGAGGGCGGCCAGGGAGGAGCGGTAGCGCTTCTGGGCGGCGGTGTTGATGTTCTCGAAGTCCGGGTGGGCCTGGGCGAGCGCCCACAACTGCAGGCGCAGCGACAGGTATTGCGTCGTGAGGAACTCGGCGCTGGCGACCCGGCGGAGCGCGGCCCTGAGGTTGGCCTCGGGACTCTTCGCGGGGTGCGCCTCGAGCATGGTCATGTCCTGCCGCTCGATGCGGCGCAGGGCCGCGCCGATGAGGCTGACCTTGTCGTCGTAGTAGTAGTTCACGAGGCCGAGGGAGACGCCCGCCTGCCGTGCCACCGCACGCATGCTGACGCCCGAGATCCCGTTCTCCGACAGCAGGGTGAGGACGGCGTCGAGGATCCGTCCCTCTCGGTCGACCTTCTTGTCGGGTTCCCCCGTCGCGTCGTTCATCGGCCAGAGACTATCCCGGCCCCGGGGCCGGTCGACTCCCCCGGGCCAGGGCGATCATCCCGGTGATCAACGCATCGCGCTGCCGCGACAGTTCGTCCACCGAGCTCTTCTCGGTGACGGGACGCAGCCCCTCCACCAGCCGCTCCGCCGTGGCCCCGTCGAGGTGCGGTCGCCCCAGATCGTCGAACCAGCGGTTGAAGCTGTCGGCGTAGCGCGCGCAGAAGTCGGCCAGGCCGCCCTCGCCCGCCCCGAGGTGGAACAGGGTCGTCGGTCCCATCGCCGCCCAGCGCAGGCCGGGTCCGGCCGCGACCGCCGTGTCGACGTCCTCGACGCTGGCCACGCCTTCGTTGACCAGGTGGATGGCCTCGCGCCACAGCGCCGCCTGCAGCCGGTTGGCGACATGGCCCGGTACCTCGCGCCTGACCTCGATGGTCACCTTGCCGACGGACTCGTAGAAGGCGCGTGCGCGCTCCACCACTCCTGGGGCGGTCCGTTCGTTGCCCATCACTTCGACCAGGGGGATGAGGTGCGGCGGGTTGAACGGGTGGCCGAGGACGAGGCGCCCCGGGTCACGCCAGCCCGCCTGCATCTCCGTCAGGGTCAGCCCGGAAGCCGAGGACGCCACGATCGCTGTCTCCTCCAGGGCCGGTTCGACGGCCGCGTACAGCTCGTGCTTGATGCCGAGGCGTTCCGGCACGCTCTCCTGGACGAACTGCGCGCCCTCGACCGCCGATCGTGCGTCCTTCGTGAAACGCAGGGCGTCGGGGTCGCCGTGCTCGGTGAGGCCGAGCCGGGCCAGGACGGGCCAGGCGGTGTCCACGGCCTCGCGGACCCGCCGTTCGGCGTGCGGGTCGGGGTCGTGGACGGTGACGGACGCGCCCGCGGCGAGGAACAGGGCGGTCCAGCTCTGGCCGATCACGCCGCCGCCGAGGCTCGCCACGTGCGAGACCCCGCGGGCCTCCGGGTGCTCAGAATCCGACATGGTCCGCCCCCTTCAGGCCGAGCCGTTCGCGTGCTTCGGCCGGTGTGGCGACGGTGTGGCCGAGGCTCTCGACAATGGTGCGGATCTTCGTGACCTGGCTCGCGTTGGACGGGGCCAGGGCGCCGGGGCCGATGTAGAGGCTGTCCTCCATGCCGACCCGCAGATTGCCGCCGAGCATGGCGGCCTGGGTCGCGAAGGACATCTGGTGCCGGCCCGCCGCCAGCACGGACCATTCGTAGTCGTCCCCGAAGAGCTTGTCGGCGATGGTGTGCATGTGGACGAGGTTGTCGAGGTCGGCGCCGACTCCGCCGAGCACGCCGAAGACCAGTTGCACGAAGAACGGCGGCCGCACCCAGCCCTGTTCGACGAGCCAGGCCAGGTTGTAGAGATGGCCGAGGTCGTAGCACTCGAACTCGAACCGTGTGCCGTGTCCTTCGCCCAGCTCCTTCACGATGTACTCGAGGTCGGCGAAGGTGTTCTTGAAGACGAGGTCGCGCGTCGACTCCAGGAATTCGGGCTCCCAGTCGTGCTTCCAGTTCTCGTACTTGTCGAGCATCGGGAAGATCCCGAAGTTGAGCGAGCCGACGTTGAGCGACGCCATCTCGGGCGAGGTGGCGACCGCGGCCCGCAGCCGGTCCTCGCGTGTCATGCCGAGGCCGCCGCCGGTCGAGACATTGACGACGGCGTCGCACGCGGCGGATATCTGCGGCAGGAACTGCTGGAACAGTTCCGGGCGGGGGTCGGGCCTGCCGGTCTCGGGGTCGCGGGCGTGCAGATGGATGATGGCGGCGCCCGCCTCGGCCGCCTCGACGGACGCCTGGGCGATCTCGTCGGGGGTGATCGGCAGGTGCGGGGACATCGTCGGGGTGTGGATGCCGCCGGTCGGGGCGCACGTGATGATGACGGACTTGGGCATGCTGACGCACCTCACTGAGGACTGAGTACGGGCCTGTGGTCAGGCGACGCCGGGATCGCTCACCAACGCGCGGTAGGCGTCGAGCACGAGCCCGTGGAAGTGGTGCACACCGTGCTCGGAGAGGCCGGGTGCCCGCTCGGGGTCGTAGACGATCCGGCCCTGGTCGAACGCGGGTGTCTCCATGCCCCGCTGGACGCTTTCGACGAGGGCGATGTCCTGGACCTGCAGCACCTCGTCCATGTACCGCACGGACTGTTGCTCGGTCTCGTCGAGTTCCGTGCTCTCCAGGTAGAAGTCGAGCGTCTCGCGCGTGCGATTGGGGCCGTCGGGGAGGATCTGCAGGACCATGAAGTTGCCGCGCCCGGGATAGCGCATCAGGCAGGTGTTGGGCCACAGCCACCACACCGAGTGCTCGGTGACGGTGGCACCGGACACGTCGTAGGCGGTGTTCGCGCTCTTGCCCGCGTCGGCGAAGTGGCTGGACCAGATGCCGTGGGTCTTCACGTCGTAGGTGTCCATGTCCACGAGGGAGACGAACTCCTTGTGCGCGACGTGGCAGTGGTAGCACTCCAGGAAGTTGTCGACGACGTTCTTCCAGTTGGTCCTGATCTCGTAGCGCAGGCGCTTGGCGTGCGTGAGCCGGGCGATGTCCGGCGCCCGCCCGGTGATCTCGGCGGCGAGGTCGGGCGCCTGCTCGGCCAGCGGCTTCGCGGCCGGGTCGAGGTTGACGTGGACGAATCCGCAGAACTCCTCGACCTGGATCCGGTCGAGACAGATCCCGCTCTTGTCGAACGTCTCCATACGGTCCGTCTTGCGCGCCCCGACCAGCGCACCGCTCAGGTCGTACGTCCACGCGTGGTACGGGCACACGATGGCGCGCGTCGTGCCCGAGCCGGACAGGAGTTCATGGGCCCGGTGCTTGCAGACGTTGTAGAAGGCGCGCAGCTGCCCGGAGCGGTCGCGCACGACGGCCACCGGCATCTCGGCGACCGTCGCTGCGACATAGCTTCCGGGCTTCGCCAACTCCTCCACGTGACACACCCATTGCCACGTGCGGCCGAAGACCGCCTTGAGGTCCGCGGCGTGCCACTTCGGGTCGGTGTAGGCCTCGGCCCTGAGCGACATGGAGCGGGCTGGGTCCGTGTCGTAGCCGGAGGCGACAGTGCTGAACTCATCTGCGGTGAGAGCAACCATGGCCTCAACATAGCCACGTCTGGACGATCGTTCAATGGCGAAGTGGACGATCGTTCAAACGTGCCGGCGGCCAGTTGCAGCTGCTGAATTCACCATCAGCCGCGCCCAGTTACCCCTACGCCGACGCCCGCGGGGCCCGGATCCCGTCGATGATGCGCGTCCAGTTCTCCTTCCCGTGCCCGTCGGCGATCGCGCGGAGGTAGTGCGCCCGGACGGCGCGCGGGAGCGTGAGGTCGATGCCCGCGGTGTGGCTGGCGGCGGCGATGTGGTCCGCCGTCGCGCCCATCATGGTCGCCGTGCTCAGGTGGCCGGGGTGCTCGCCGGCGTCGATCTGCGCGCCGACGTCCCCGCCCGCCTGGAGCATGGCCGGGATGTCGGCCAGCGTCGGCATCAGCTCCGGGACCGCCCGGGTCGCGGTGATGCCGGCCGAGCCCAGCAGCGCCGTGGCGTGCATCAGTGCCGACAGGCTCGTCAGGAACACGTCGAGGTGGGCCAGGTACATCAGCTGCGCCAGCCCTGCGTCCTCGCCGAGATGGCGCGGCGCCCCGATCCGCGCCAGCGCCGGGCGGTGCGCCTCCAGGGCCTCGGCCGGTCCGCTGTAGTACACGTACGCCGCCTCGGTGCCCACCATCTCCGCGGGCACCATCACGCCGCCGGTCAGGAACGTCGCCCCGTGCGACGCCGCCCAGGCCGCGGCCTCGCGCGAACGGTCGGGGGTGTCCGAGCTCAGATTGACGAGCGTGCGCCCGGCCAGCGCCCCGGTCGAGTCGCCGAGGATGTCGTACATCGCCTGGTAGTCGGTGAGGCTGAGGACGACCAGTTCGCTCGCGGCGACCGCGTCGGCGGGCGAGGCGGCCAGGGTGGCGCCCTCGGCGACGAGGCCTTCCGCCCGGGCGGCGGTGCGGTTCCAGACGGTGACGGGGTGACCGGCCGCGAGCAGCGTACGGACCATGGCCTGCCCCATCGGGCCGAGGCCGATCAGGGTGACGGGGGCTGCGCTCATGCGGCGGTTCCTTCCTCGGGGCGGGTGGCAGGGCTGATGGCGGGGCGGGCCGCGCGCAGGCTCTCGTAGATCCGCGCGAACCCTTCCTTGCCGTGGCCCGCCGCGATCTGTCGGCCGATCAGCTCCTGGACGGCGGCGATCGGGGCGGGGTCGACGCCCTGTTCCTCGCTGGCCCGCACGAGGTGCGAGAGGTCGGAGAAGTCCAGGCTCTGCTGGCCGGGGACGGTGTAGTCGCCGCCGTCGACGACCTTGGCGAACCCGGCGAACCCGGCGGTCATGGCGGACAGGAACGGGGCCTGCCGGGCGGCGAACTCGGACGCGCTCATGCCCAGGGTGGCGACCATCGCCGCGCCGTGCAGGAAGCCCTGGAACATCTGGTACATCCCCGACAGCATCGCCAGGTCCACCAGTGACGCCCGGCCGGCGTCCTCGCCGTGGAACTCGCTCGTGGCCCAGATGTCGAGGGTCGGCAGGGCGGCGTCGTAGGCCGTGCGCGAGCCGCTGTAGAAGATCTGGCCCGCGCGGGTTCCGATCATGGCGGGTACGGCCATGATGGCGCCGTCGAGGTAGTCGGCGCCGGACTCGGCTGCCCAGGCGGCGAGTTGGCGTGCCTCGTTCGGCGTGGTGGTCGTGACGTTGACGAGGGTGCGGCCGCGCAGCTCGTCGGCGACGGGGCCGAGGGTGTCGCGGACCGATGCGTACGTGAGCAGGCAGGCGACGACGAGCGGGCTCGCCGTCACGGCCTCGCGGACGGGGCCCGCGCGGCGGGCGCCGCGGGCCGTGAGTTCCGGCGCACGGTCGGGAGTTCGGTTCCAGACGGTCACGGTGCGGCCGGCGTCGAGCAGTGCGCTCGCGAGCGCACTGCCCATCGCGCCGAGGCCGAGCACACTGACGTCGGTCAACTGGGCTGGTCTTCTTGTGGGTTCGGACACGACGACCATGCTGCGCGAGCCTGTATCGTCGCGTAAGTACCCACTATTTACTGCGGTACTTACCTTTGGGTAAGCCAGGAGAGACGGGAGACTCCAGGTCATGTCGAAGGCGCCCCGCAACGGCCCCTACATCTGCGGCATCGACGCCGCGCTCGACGTCGTCAGCGGAAAGTGGAAGGGCCTCGTCCTCTGGGAGCTGGACGCACACGGCGTCCGGCGCTTCTCCGAACTGCGCCGCGCGCTCCATGGGGTGAGCGAGAAGATGCTGACCCAGCACCTGCGCCAGATGGAGGAGGACGGCCTCGTCCTCCGCACCGTCTACGCGGAGGTGCCGCCGAGGGTGGAGTACTCCCTGACCGAGTCGGGCGCGGCGCTCAACGAAGCGCTGGCGCCCCTGGGTGAGTGGGGCCGCGACCGGATCCGCCAGGACCACCTCGATGTCGTCGCGGCCCCCGACGCCCCGGTGTCCACGGCCCCCTGACCGTCAGACCTGGTAGCGGTCCGCCGCGAACAGGTGCAGGTGCTCCGCGACCCAGTCGGAGGTGCGGCGCAGGCCCTCCTCCAGCGTGACCTCCGGCTCCCAGCCCGCCCAGTCCCGGGCGCGGGAGTTGTCGGAGAGCAGGCGGTGCACCTCGCTGCCCGACGGGCGCAGCCGGCCCCGGTCGACGACGACCTCAGCGTCCCGGCCCGAGGCGTTGATCAGGGCCTTGGCGAGGTCCCCGATGGCGATCTCCTGGCCGGTGCCGAGATTGACGCTGTGGCCGAGGGCCGCGTCGCAGGCGGCCAGGGCCAGGAAGCCGCGGGCGGTGTCGGTGACGTAGGTGAAGTCGCGGGTCGGGGTGAGGGAGCCGAGCTTGATCTGGCGGCGCCCGGCGTGCAGTTGGGCGAGGATGGTGGGGATGACGGCGCGGGCCGACTGCCGGGGCCCGTACGTGTTGAAGGGGCGCACGACCGTCACCGGCAGCTCGAAGGCGTGCCAGTGCGACAGGGCCATCATGTCCGCGCCGATCTTCGAGGCGGAGTACGGGGACTGCGGCTGCAGCGGGTGCGCCTCGCTGATCGGGGCGGTGAGCGCGGTGCCGTAGACCTCGCTGGTGGAGGTGTGGACCAGGCGGCGCACCTGGTGGCGGCGGCAGGCCTCGGCGACGTTCTCCGTGCCGACGACGTTGGTCTGCACGTACGCGCCGGGCGAGTCGTAGCTGTAGGGGATGCCGATGAGCGCGGCGAGGTGGAAGACGGTGTCGCAGCCCTCGACGGCGTCCATGACCCGCCCGGCGTCCCGGACGTCACCGGCGATCATCTCGACGGGGCCGTCGGCGGCGCCGAGGTAGGGCGCGAGGTTGCCCTTTTCGCCGTACGGCTTGTAGTGGACGAAGGCGCGGACCTTGGCCCCGCGGGCGACGAGGAGGTCGACGAGGGTGGAGCCGATGAACCCTTCGGCCCCGGTGACGAGGACGGTGCGGCCGGTCCAGTCGAAGTCGGCGGCGCTGGACTGGGTGTCGGCGGTCATATGGCGATCTCCGTGTGGTGCGGGGTGTGGGTGAGGGGGTGTCCTGCCAGGCGCAGGACGTGGGCGGCCAGCAGGTCGGCAGCCTGTCCGTGCCGTCCGGGGTGGGCGGCGGCCGACATGGCGGCCAGGCGGGCCGGTTCGGCCAGCAGGGGTTCGACGAGGGCGGCCAGGCGGTCGGCGTCCGTCTCCGCGTCGGGCAGCAGGAGACCGGCGCCGACGTCGGTGAGGACCCGCGCGTTGTGGGTCTGGTGGTCGCCCGGCGCGTAGGGGTACGGGACCAGGACGGCGGGGGTGCGGGTGGCCGCGAGTTCGGCGACGGTCGCGGAACCGGCGCGGCAGACGGCCAGGTCGGCGGCCGCGTACGCCAGGTCCATGCGGTCGAGGTAGGGCACGGCGGTCGCCACCCGGTCGCCGCCGGTCTCGGCGAGCCGCCCGCGGACCTCGTCCAGGGTGGCGGGGCCGGTCTTGATCAGGAGGTGGACGCCGGGGCGGTCGCGCCAGCGCCGGGCGAGATCGACGGCGGCCGTGGTGAGCCGGACGGCGCCGAGGCTGCCGCCGTTGACGAGCAGGAGCCGTCCGTGGGCGGGCATCCCCAGCGCACGCCGCGCCTCGCCCTGTAGCCGGGGCCGGTCGAGCGCGGCGAGTTCCGAGGCGATCGGCATGCCCACGACGTCGGCGTAGCGGCTGCCCGACAGATGCGCCCGGCTCTCCTCGAAGGCCAGCGTGATCTGGTCGGTGAGCAGCGCGGCGAAGCGGTTGGCCCGCCCAGGCACCGCGTTGGACTCGTGGATGACGCTGGGCAGCCCCGCCATCCGCGCGCCGACGATCACGGGGGCGCTCGGGTAGCCGCCCATGCCGACCGCGACCTGCGCCCGCTGCGCCCGGAGCACCGACTTGGCCTGGGTGCCGGACTTGATCAGCGCGGCGGGCAGCAGGTACCGCCGGGCGCCGAGCGACGGATCGAAGGGGATCATGTCGACGGTGTGCAGGCGGTACCCAGCCTCCGGGATGAGTCGGGTCTCGAGCCCGCGCTCGGTGCCGACGAAGGAGATCTCGGCGTCGGGCACGGCCCGCCGCAGCGCGTCCGCCAGGGCGAGCCCCGGGTAGATGTGTCCGCCCGTGCCGCCCGCCCCGATCACCACCGAAAGACGGCCATGGGATGTTCGCTGTGTCCTCATGGCCGACACACTGCTGACGCGCTCTAAGAACTTTCTAAGACCAGGTTTTGGCAGGCTGGGACCATGAACGCGGCCGACGGGTGCACGAACGCACCGAAGGTTCTGGTGGTGGACGACGAGCCGGAGGTGCGGTACGCCGTCGAGGACGGACTCGCGGTCGAGGGCTACGAGGTGCGCGGCGCGGAGGACGGGCTTGCGGCGCTCTCCGTCCTCGCCGCCTGGGAGCCCGACGCCATGGTGCTCGACGTGATGATGCCCGGCCTCGACGGACTCGCGGTCTGCCGTCGCCTTCGGGCGCTGGGCGACCGCACGCCGGTCCTGGTGCTCACGGCGCTGGGCTCGGTGAGCGAGCGGGTGGACGGTCTGGAGGCCGGAGCCGACGACTACCTCGTCAAGCCGTTCGCCCTGGACGAGTTGGTGGCACGGATCCGGGCCCTGCTGCGGCGCAGCGCCCCGCCCGAGGAGTCGGTGCCCGCGCTGGGGTTCGCGGACCTCGTGGTCGACCCGGCCACCCGCAGCGGGCGGCGCGGCACACGGTTGATCGAGTTCAGCCGCACCGAGTTCTCCCTCCTCGAACTGCTGCTGCGCCACCCCGGGCAGGTGCTCCCCCGCGAGACGATCATGGAGCGGGTGTGGGGCCGCGACTTCGGCCCCGACTCCAACTCCCTCGCCGTCTACGTGGGGTATCTGCGTCGCAAGCTGGAGGCCGGCGGGGAGCCGCGGCTCGTCCACACGGCGCACGGCGTCGGCTACCGGCTGGACCTGGCGTGAGTACGCGAGCCGTGAGCGCTCCTGCGCAGACCTCGCCGCAGCCCAAGGGCGGGCGCAGGCATGCCCGCTGGATGCGCCGCCGTCCCCTGCGCACCCGTCTGACCCTCGCCGCCTCCGCCGCGGTGGCGGCCGTGGCCATCGGTCTGTGCGCCGGCAGCTTCGTGGTGATCCGTCATCAGCTGCTGCACCAGCTGGACCTGCACCTGACGCAGTCCGCGCGGCTGGCCACCCAGCAGTTCGGCCACGAGCCCTCGGGTGTGGTGCAGGGCCAGTGCCGCTACCTCGCCGCCCCGGCCTGCGCGCAACTCGTCCCCGCGCAGGCGTCCGACGACCCGTCCGACCCGTACCTCCTGCCGGTCACCCGCTCCACGCGCGAGGTGGCGTCCGGCGACCGGGGGCCGTACTACAGCGAGCTGAAGCTCGCCGGTCACCGGGCCAGGATGCTGACGACACCGCTGCCCGAGGGGCGCGCGCTGCAGGTCGCGGTGCGGGCCGACACCGTGGACCGGGGCGTGCGGCAGGCCGCGGTGCTGCTCGGCGGCATGGGGGTGGCCGGGGTGCTGCTGGCCGGTGCGCTCGGTGCGTGGGTGTCGCGCACCGGGCTCGCGCCCGTCGCCCGGCTCACCGCCACCGCCGAACGCATCGCCGCCACCCGCGACGCCCGGCACCGCATCGAGCTGCCGCCGGAACGCGCCGGGCAGGACGACGAGATCACCCGCCTCGCCGCCTCCTTCAACACCATGCTCGACGAGTTGGAGAAGTCCGTCGGCGCGCAGCGGCGCCTCGTCGCGGACGCCTCCCACGAACTGCGCACCCCGCTGACCGCGCTGCGCACCAACGCCGAGCTGCTCACCCGGAGTTCACGCCTCAGCGACGCCCAGCGCGAGCGCGCGGCGGGCGCGCTGAGCCGCCAGCTGCGCGAGGTCACCCTGCTCGTCAACGACCTGGTCGAGCTGGCCCGCAACGAGGAACCCGACCCGCTGATCGAGGAGGTCAGGCTCGCGGACATCGTGACGCACACCGTCGGGACGGCGCGCGGCCACTGGCCCGCCACTCCGCTCGCCCTGTCGATCGCCCCCGAGGCACGCACCGCCACCGTCGCCGGTGTGCCGGCCCGGCTCGCCCGGCTGCTGTCGAGCCTGCTGGACAACGCGGCCAAGTTCAGCCCGCCCGGCCGCCCCGTCGAGGTCACCCTCACCGCCGCCGCGTCGACCCTGGAGCTGACCGTCCGCGACCACGGCCCCGGCATCGGCGAACAGGACCTGCCCTACGTCTTCGACCGCTTCTATCGGGCCCGCAGCGCCCGCGCCCTGCCGGGTTCCGGCCTCGGCCTCGCCATGGCCCGCCAGATCGCGCACGCGCACCACGCCGAGCTCGTCGCCGAAGCCGCGCCGGGCGGCGGCGCCCAGTTCCGCCTGACGATCGCGCACACCTCGTGACGGGCCGCACCCCGTGGTAACTTCCGTATACAAGTTGTATGCGATTCAGATCCAGGGCCTACGGTCCACGGTCCACGGGAGCTCACATGGGGACGTCCGGTCGGGAGAAGGCGTACGCCTACCTCAAGGGGACGGTGCTCACCGACCCGGAGATGCAGGGCGAGTTCCTCTCCGAGCAGGAGATCGCGGACCGTATCGGCGTCTCGCGCACCCCCATCCGTGAGGCCCTGCTGCTGCTCGCCGCCGAGGACCTGGTCGAGATGGTGCCCCGGCGCGGCGCGCGCGTGTCCCGGCTGACCGGGCGGCAGATCACCGAACTGATGGAACTGCGCGGCATGGTGGAGCGGTACGCGGCGGAGCAGGTCATCAAGGCGGGCCGGGTGCCGCTGGAGGAACTGGGCGAGCTGCTGGAGCGGCAGCGCGGGCTGAGCGGGCCCGACGACGCCAAGGAATTCATCGCGATCGACCACCGCTTCCACGCGACGATCGTCTCGGCCGTCGGCAACGGCCTCCTTGACCGGCACTACGACGGGCTGCGCAGCCGCCAGGTGCGCGCGGGCGTCGTCGCGCTGTACAACCAGAGCGGCCGTCAGAAGTCGGTCATCGACGAACACAAGCTGATCCTGGACGCGCTCGCGGCGGGTGACGCGGACGCGGTGGCCGCGGCGATCGACAGCCATCTGGAGTCGACGCTGAAGGTGCTGCTGGCGGGATGAGACGGGCCGGCCCGGGCTCCCCCGGGGCCGGCCCTTCCGCACGTCCTACTTCGGGTACGTGATCCCCGCGTCGTCGCGCCCGAGCCTGCGGTTGGCCAGCACGGAGGTCTTCTCGCGCACCCGGTCGACCTCGGGGACGTCCAACTCCGCGACGATCAGGCCCGGTTCGGCGCTCAGGCTCTCGCGCACCGTGCCGTCCGGGCCGACCAGCATGCTGTGTCCGATGCCCGTCGGCGCCGTGCCCTTGACGGTGATGCCGCTCGCCTCCGGGTCGGCCTGGTCCACCGCAGCGACCCACACCGTGGCGTCCAGGGCCCGGGCCCGTACGAGGAGTTCCCACTGCTCGCGCTTGCCGGGGCCCGCGCCCCAGGACGCCGGCAGCAGCGTGCCGACGGCGCCCGCGTCGGCGTGCGCCCGGAAGAGCTCGGGGAAGCGGACGTCGTAGCACGTGGCGAGGCCGAGGCGGACGCCGTCGACATCGATGGTGACCACCCGCGTGCCGGGGGCGACCCCCTTGGACTCCGCGAAGCCGAAGGCGTCGTAGAGGTGGATCTTGTCGTAGGTCGCCTCGACGCCAGGACCGGTCGCGAGCAGGGTGTTGGTCACCCGCCCGTCGTCGGCCGGGGTGAACATGCCGGCGACGACGACGATGCCGGCCGCCTCCGCGATCTCGCGCACGCGGTTCGCCCACGGTCCGTCGAGCGGCTCGGCGAGCGGGGCGAGCTTCGTGCCGAAGCAGGCCATGGCCGCTTCGGGCAGGACGACGACGCGGGCGCCCGCGTCGGCAGCGCGGCGCGCCTGCTCCTCGATCAGGTCGAGGTTCTTGGCCGGGTCGGGCCCGGTGGTGAGCTGGCTCAGGGCGATCAGCATGAGGTGTCCCTCCTTGGTGTGGCGACGGGCGTGGCGACAGGTGTGACGGTTCAGGCGGACGCCTGCGCGACCAGCTCCGCGTCCTCGTCCGTGGCCGCCTCCGCGTCGCGGCCCAGCAGGAGCCCGGTGACGGTCACGACCGCGGTGACGGCCACGTAGATCGCCAGCGGCACCCAGCTGTCGAACGAGCCGAGCAGCGCCGTGAACAGCAGCGGAGCGATCGCGCCACCGATCAGACCGGCCAGCGTATACGCGAGCGAGGAACCGGTGGAGCGCAGCCGCGGCGAGAACTGCTCGGCGATGAACGCGGCCTGCGGGCCGTACATCAGCGAGTGCAGGACCAGCGCGACGATCACGCCGAGGACCAGCAGGCCCCACGAGCCGCCGTCGACCATGCCGAAGAAGACGAACGGCCACACGCCGGCGCCGACGGCGGAACAGCCGTACAGCAGCCGCCGGTTGACGCGGTCGGACAGGGCACCGGCGAGCGGGATCAGGACGATCTGCAGCGAGGAGCCGATCAGCACGGCGGCCAGCGCGGAGCCCCGCGACATGTCCAGCTGGTCGGTGGCGTAGGTCAGCACGAAGACGGTGAACAGGGCGTACAGCACGTCGGGGGCGACGCGGGAGAGGATCGCGGCGAGCAGGGCGCGGGGCTGGCGGGTCAGCACCTCGCGCACCGGCGCCTCGGGGCGGGCCTGCTCGGCCTCCATGGCCTTGAAGACCGGGGTCTCCTCCAGCTTCGCGCGGATCCACAGGCCGAATCCGACCAGGATGCCGGAGATCAGGAAGGCGACGCGCCAGCCCCAGGAGAGGAACTGGTCCTCGGTGAGCAGGGCGCCGAGCGCGGCCAGGACGCCGTTGGCGAGGAGGTTGCCCGCGGGCGGTCCGACCTGGGCGGCCGAGGCGAAGAAGCCACGCCTCTTCGGGTCGCCGAACTCGCTGGAGAGCAGCACGGCGCCGCCCCACTCGCCGCCGACGCCGACGCCCTGGGCGAAGCGCAGCACGACGAGCGCGATGGGCGCGGCGGCGCCGATGCTGCTGTGGGTGGGCAGCAGGCCGATGAGGAACGTGGCCGCGCCGATCAGGACGAGCGTCGCGATCAGCACCTTCTTGCGGCCGATGACGTCGCCGAGCCGCCCGAAGACGATGCCGCCGAGCGGGCGCGAGACGTAGCCGACGGCGTACGTGGAGAAGGCCAGCAGGGTGCCGGTGAGCGGGTCCTCGGAGGGGAAGAACAGGTCACCGAAGACCAGGGCGGAGGCGGCGGAGTAGACCGCGAAGTCGTACCACTCCAGGGCGGTGCCGGTCAGGCTGGCGAAGAAGGCCCGGACGAGGCCGGAGCGGTTCGGGGTGACGACCGGTGCGGCGGCCGGGTCGCGCGGGGAGTCTTGCAGCATTTCGGTCCTCGGTTCGGGGGACTTCGGCGGTCGGGTGGGGACATCGACGTTCGGGGAGACATCGACCTTCCGGCATACTTCTTGTATACAGGTCGTATGCGCAAGCCCTGAACGGGAAGTTAACCGCTTCGCAACCGTCCACCCTGCCCTCACCCGCTGGAGATTCCCATGGCCCTGCTCACGTTCGAACTGCCCGACGGCTCCACCCGCGACGTGGACGTCGTCCAGGTCCTCAACGCCGGCTACGCCGGTCGCAGCCAGGACGACGTCGCCGCGCACGTCGCCGAGCTGGCCGAACTCGGTGTGCCCGCGCCGACCACGACCCCTGCCCTGTACCCGATCTCCCCCTACCTCGCGCAGCAGACCGGGCGGGTCGCGGTGCAGCACGGCCGGACCTCGGGCGAGGCGGAGTGGGCGCTCGTCGTGGCGGCGGACGGCGAGCTGCTGCTCACGGCCGCCTGCGACCACACGGACCGCGAGCTCGAGGTGCACGGGGTGGCCTGGAGCAAGAACGCGAGCCCGGACGTCCTGGCCCGCCGCGCCTGGCGCCTCGCGGACATGGAGGAGCGCCTGGACGACATCGCGCTGCGCGCATGGGTCACGGTGAAGGGCGAGGAGTCCCTGATCCAGGACGGTTCACTGGCGGAACTGCTCACGCCGTCCTACTGGGCCGACGTCCTGCGCGAACGCGGCGAGCTGCTCCCCGGCACGGTACTGATCTCCGGCACCATCCCGATGGCCGAGGGCGTCGACCAGTTCGGCGACGCGTGGCGCGTGGAGCTGTCCGACCCGACGACCGGGGACACCATCTCGCTGGCATACGAGGTGGCGGCGCTGCCAGTGCCGATCGGCTGAGCGGACGCGTGTCGGGTGCGACGCCCACGGCGTGCGCACCCGACGGAACGGCTCGGTCAGTAGATGGCGGCCGTCAGCGCGTCCAGCGCGCTGTGCTGGCGCGCCGCGTCGGCCTTGTCGAAGGGGCCGTTCCAGTGGAAACCGTAGAAGTCGCCGCTGCGGTCGAGGGTGTTGAGGGCGTCGGCCTGGCGGTCGATGAAGGCGGAGTACGGGTGGTCGGGAAGCGCCCGGTTCAGTGCGCCGAGCCCGCGCATGTACGCGCCCTTGAAGGACGGGCCGTCGGCGCCGCCGTCCGTGTCGTCGTCGTTCGGCTCGGAGAGGATCCCGTCGGGCGCGAGCAGCGGCGAGGCGGCGACCGCGTCCGCGATCTTGCGGCCCTTGGTGAGGACGGCGTGGGAGCCGGTGGCCTTGTGGAGCTCGACGAGGCCGCCGAGGATGACGCCCTGGTTGTACGACCACGTGGTCGACTCGCCCGTGTTGACGCAGGCGTCGTTGAGGCCGTCGTTGATGAGGTTGTCCTTGTTGATGAGCTTCTTCGACTGGAACCAGCCCCAGACGCTCTGCGCCCGGCCCAGGTACGTCGTGTCGCCGTCGAGGCGGTTGTGGAGGGCCGCCGAGAGGGTGATGAACAGTTCGTTGGTGATGCTGTTCTTGTACTTGTGGTCGTAGTTCCACCACACCCCGCCGCCGCAGGTGTCGTCGTGGTGCTTCCACATGTGGTCGGCGTCGGCGATGGCGGTGTCGAGGTAGCGCTTCTCGCCGGTGAGGTCGTACGCCCTCAGCCAGGCAAGGCCCCACCAGCCGGTGTCGTCGAGGTACTCGTTGCGGAACTGCCCTTCCTTGGCGCCGACGTTCTTGTCGTAGATCGTGGCGGCGATCCGCTTGATGTCGTGGCCGCCCGTGTCACCGGGGGCCTGCCAGAAGTCGAGGAGCGCCTGAAGGTCGTTGGCGTTGTTCCACCAGCCGGTGCTCTCGAAGGCGCCGGTGTCCTCGTTCCACCAGGTCATCAGGCCGTCGACGGCGTCCACCGCGTCCTGGTGCCGGTCGGCGCGCGGGGCCGCGGTGGCGGGGCCCGCGGCCAGCAGGCCCAGGCCGAGCGTGGCGGCGGTCAGGAGCAGGGAGAGCCGTCTTGTACGGGTGCGCATCGTGCGGTCCCTTCGGAGAGGCGGAACTGACCGGCGACGCGCGGACACCGCACCCCGTACACCTATGACATCGTTGTCAAAGCACGCTCGAGCGGCGCCGCGCTCCGAGAACCAAACCAGGTGGCATTTTCACCGTCAACCCTGGTGCACCACACGGCACTTGCGCGCAGGAGGCGCCCTCGCATCCGACGAAAGTCTCCCTCTCGTCCACTTTCGGATATCGGTGACTGCTCCCCCGTGGCCACTCGGCCGACCGGTGCAGACGCTCGGCCGATCCGCGGGCGGGACCGGCGCCCGTAGCGTCGGCCGCATGCGACACACCATGCCCGCGGTCGGACTGTTCTTCCTGTCGCCGCTGGTCGGCGAGATGCTCCTGGGCGCCACCTCCCTCGACGCCCTGGCACTGCTGCCGGTCCTCGCCCTCCTGTACGGCAGCGGGGCCCTCCTCATCCGCGAACTGGTCCGCGGAACCGGCCGGGGCTGGGGGTCGATCCTGCTGCTCGGCGCCGCGTACGCCCTGCTCGAGGAGGGCCTGCTGGACCAGATGCTGTTCAACGCCGACTACTCCGGCAATTACGACATGGTGACCGTGACGCCCATCCCCCTGGCCGGCACCGGCGCCTACGGCCTGCTCTCCGTCCTGGCCGTGCACGCGCTGTGGAGCATCACGGTGCCGATCGCGCTCATGGAGGCCCTCGTCCCGCACCGGGCGGCGCGCCCGTGGCTCGGCAGGACCGGGCTCGCCGTCACGGCCGGGCTGCTGGTGCTGGGGGCCGTGGTCGTCGGCTGGGGCAGCTACGACGAGAGCGGCTTCATGGCCCCGTGGCCGCAGCTGGTCGGCACGGCCGTGGTGGTGGCCGCGCTGGTGGCCGCCGCGTTCCTGATGCCCCGCCCGCGCGCCGGGCTCGACTCCCGAGGCGCGCCCCGTCCGCTGTTCGCCGGCGCCGCCTCGTGCGCGGCCACCAGTGTCTTCTGGCTGGTGCTGCAGCCGAGCTGGGCGGGGGTGGCCGCCGCGCTGGCCGTCGCCCTCGCGGCCGCTGGCCTGGTCCGGCACTGGTCGCGCGCGCACGACTGGGGGCCCGTCCACGTCTTCGCGCTGGCCGCCGGGGCCACGCTGACCTACGCGTGGGTCGGCTTCGGCCAGGTCCCGGACCAGGGCTCGGCGGGCACCGTCAATCTCGTCGGGCATGTCGTGTTGGCCGTCGCCGCGGTCGCCCTGCTGTGCATCGCCGCGCGACGTGTGGGCACTCGCTCCGCGTGAGCGGCCGAATGGCCGTGTCCGGACGGAGGGCCCAGCATGGTGATGTCGTCGGTTCGCCCGGTGTGCCATGCCAGAGGCGGCTCCGCCCGAAACCGCTTGCGCGGCCGCACCCCGCGGGGCGACCGCGGCACAGAGCGAATCCCGTCGAAAGGCACGCGTAGCTCATGAGTGACGAGACAGCCAAAGCGACCACCACGGATGCCGGTGTTCCGGTCGAGAGCGATGAGCATTCGCTCACGGTCGGCGCCGGCGGACCGATCCTCCTCCAGGACTCGTATCTGATCGAGCAGATGGCGCAGTTCAACCGGGAGCGGATTCCGGAGCGGCAGCCACATGCCAAGGGCAGCGGTGCCTTCGGCCACTTCGAGGTCACCGCGGATGTCAGTGCGTACACGAAGGCGGCGGTGTTCCAGCCGGGGACGCGCACCGAGCTGGTGACGCGGTTCTCGACGGTCGCCGGCGAGCGCGGAAGCCCCGACACGTGGCGTGACCCCCGCGGGTTCGCGGTGAAGTTCTACACGACCGAGGGCAACTACGACATGGTCGGGAACAACACCCCGGTGTTCTTCGTGAAGGACCCGATGAAGTTCCAGCACTTCATCCGCTCCCAGAAGCGCCGCGCGGACAACAACCTCCGCGACCACGACATGCAGTGGGACTTCTGGACGCTCTCGCCCGAGTCCGCGCACCAGGTCACCTGGCTGATGGGCGACCGGGGCATCCCGCGCACCTGGCGACACATGAACGGCTACACGTCGCACACCTACATGTGGATCAACGCCCAGGGCGAGCGGTTCTGGGTGAAGTACCACTTCAAGACCGACCAGGGCATCGAGTGCTTCACCCAGCACGAGGCGGACCAGATGGCCGCGGCCGACACGGACTACCACACGCGCGATCTCTTCGAGCACATCCGCGACGGGGAGTACCCCAGCTGGACGCTGCACGTGCAGGTCATGCCGTACGAGGACGCGGCCACGTACCGGTTCAACCCCTTCGACCTGACGAAGGTGTGGCCGCATGCCGACTACCCGCTGATCGAGGTCGGCAGGATGACGCTGGACCGCAATCCGACGGACAACCACGCGGAGATCGAGCAGGCCGCGTTCCAGCCGAACAACCTGGTCCCGGGGATCGGCCCGAGCCCGGACCGGATGCTCCTGGCGCGGCTCTTCTCCTACGCGGACGCGCACCGTCACCGCATCGGCGGCAACTACCAGCAGCTGCCCGTCAACGCGCCGGTCGCGCCCGTGCACTCGTACTCCAAGGACGGGGCCATGGCCTACAAGAAGGCCCAGGACCCGGTGTACGCGCCGAACTCCAAGGGCGGCCCGGCGGCCGACACGGACCGCTACGGCACACCGCCGAGCTGGTACGCGGACGGTGACATCACCCGCGCCGCGTACGTCGACCACGCCGAGGACGACGACTGGGGCCAGCCGGGCACGATGGTGCGCGAGGTCCTCGACGACGCGGCCCGCGACCGGCTCGTGGACAACGTGGTCGGCCACCTGCTCAACGGCGTGAGCGATCCGGTCCTCGAGCGGGCCTTCGAGTACTGGTCCAACATCGACGAGAACATCGGCGAGCGCATCAAGCAGGGTGTGCGCGCCAAGGCCGACGAGAAGGACCCCAAGGCGGCGGAGCAGGCCAATCCGGCGCGCAGCAGCATGCAGGACAAGGCCTGAGGCGATCTCGCGGCGGGTGACCGGGCGCGTGCCGACTATCGGCGCGCGCCCGGCGCCTCGTCGGGGGCGCGGGTGAGGTGGTCGATCAGGGCGGTGGCGGCCGGGTTGCGGGTGCCCGGGCCGCGGCCGGCGAGCACGACCGTGCGGCCCGGGTCCGGCTGGCGGATGTCCACGCACGGCAGTCCCGCGTCCTCGCCGATGCGCCGGGGCACGAAGGCGACACCGATGCCGGCCCGGACGAGGGCCACGAGCATGCCGATCTGCGTCACGTCGCAGGTGATACGGCGCTCCAGGCCGCAGTGTGCGGACAGCCTGCGCACCGCCGTCTCCAGGCCGGTGCCCGCGCGGAAGTCGATGAAGGACTCCTGGGCGAGGTCCCGGATCAGGGTGCGGCCCGCGCGCGCCAGGGGGTGTCCGGGGGCCGTGATGAGCACCAGCTCTTCGTGCCAGGAGCCGAACTCGACCAGTCCTTCGGGGAGTTCGGCCGCGTCCGGGGCGAGGTAGGCGAGGTCGAGTTCGCCTGCGCGCAGGGCCGCGTACAGCTCGTCGACCGGCGCGTCGCGCACGGACACCTGGACGCCGGGCAGACGGCGGTGGAACAGCGCGAGTTCCGTGGGCAGGTCGACGCAGGTGAGGGTCTGGATCGTGCCGATGGCCACGCGCCCGGTGGCCAGGCCCGCGACCGCCGCGACGGCGTCCCGGGCCGCGTCGGCCCCCGCGAGCAGCGACCTGGCCTGCGGCAGCAGCGCGCGTCCGGCCTCGGTGAGCACCACGCGGCGGCCGGTGCGGTCGAACAGGTCGGCGCCCAGCTCGCGCTCCAGGTTGCGGACGGAGGTGCTGAGCGCCGACTGCACGATGAGTTCGGACCGGGCGGCGGCCGTGAACGTGCCCTCGCTGACGACCGCCAGGAAGTGGCGGAGCTGACGCATCTCCATCCATCTACCTTATCGATGGCAGCCAGCGACACGATCTGTTGGACCGACCGGCCGGGGGCGCCGGATCCTGCTGCCATGAACCGCGTACCCGCCCTGTGGACCGCCGCCCACTCCCCTCGCCGCTCCCCCGCCGTCCGGGCCGCGGCCCGTCAACTGCTGCGCCTGCGCTGCTTCTTGCGGGACCTGGCGCTGGTGGACCACACGCCGTTCGGCGGCTACTAGGCGCCTTGGCGGGAGCCTGTCACTCCGTCACGGGAAGGCATTCGTCGAGCAGGGCGACGATGTCGCGCCAGGCCCGCTGTGCGTGGCGCGGGTGGTAGCCGACGCCGGGAGGAGTCGGGTGGTCGACCGGTGGGTGGTGGAAGGCGTGCAGGGCCCCGCCGTAGACGGTGAGGCGCCAGTCGACGCCCGCGTCCCGCATCTCGGCGGTGAACGCCTCGCGCTGCGCGGGCGACATGATCGGGTCCTCCGATCCGACCCCCGCCCACACGGGGCAGCCGATGCGTGCCGCCTCGCCGGTCCTGCCCGTGGTCACCGCGTTGACCGTGCCGATCGCGCGCAGGTCGACGCCGTCGCGCCCGAGTTCCAGCCCGATCGCGCCGCCGGTCCCGTAACCGATGGCGGCGACCCGGTCGAGGTCGGCTCGCGGTTCGGCGCGCAGCACGTCGAGCGCCGCGTGGCCGATGTCCCGCATCCGCTCCGGGTCCTCGAGCAGCGGCAGGCAACGGGCCAGCATCTCCTCGGGGTCGTCGAAATAGCGCCCGCCGTGGATGTCGAAGGCCAGCGCCACGTACCCCAGCTCGGCCAGCGCATCGGCACGGCCGCGCTCGACGTCGCTGAGCCCCGTCCCCTCGGGCCCGACGAGGACCGCGGGCCGACGTCCGTCACCGGCGGGAAGCGCGAGGTGCCCGATCATCGTGAGGCCGTCGGCCGGGTAGGCGACCGTACGTGTGGTGATCGTCATGAGTCTGGACCGTAGTGCCCGTCCGGCCGGGCCGGGCCGGTTCTTCGCCGTCGGCAGAGGAGGACGGGAACCGCACCGACTCCCCCGAGGCGCAGCCGCTCGACGGACATCGCGGTGTCCGGGTAGCGCCGCGCCGGGTGCAGCACGAGCGCCAGGACCGCGCCGTACGCCTCGTCGAGCCCGGTCAGGGAGATGACGAGCACGTCGCGGCCGTCCGCGAGCGTCCAGATCTCGCCGCGCCCGATGTCGGTGCTCACAGGGTGTCGCCCTCGCCCGCGAGGTCCTGGCCGAGGCACAGCTCGGCGAGCTGACGGGCCGCGTCCAGGGTCGCGGCGCGCCGCGCGGCGCGCACCACGTACGCGTTCACGCTCAGGCCGGCCGCGTCGGCGGCCTGCTTGATCGAGGGCGCGAGGTCGTCGGGCAAGCCTCGTCGGGCCACCGGCGTCACCAGGCGGGGCCCGGGCCGCGGGCGGGATGAGCCAGGTCGTACGCTTCCGTCGTGAACGAGACGCTGAATCCCACTCCCGACGAAGCCTTCGCGATGCTGCTGGACGGCAACCGGCGCTTCGTCACCGGGACCCCCGGGCACCCCAATCAGGACGCCGCGCGGCGTACCGAGATCGCGCCGGGGCAGAACCCGTTCGCGGTGCTGTTCGGGTGCTCCGACTCCCGGCTCGCCGCCGAGATCATCTTCGACCAGGGCCTCGGGGACATGTTCGTGGTCCGCACGGCCGGGCACGTGGTCGGTTCGGAGGTGCTGGGCAGCATCGAGTACGGGGTGAGCGTGCTGGGCTGCCCGCTGGTCGTCGTCCTCGGCCACGACTCGTGCGGGGCCATCGCCGCCGCCAAGGACGCCGCCGACGGCGGCAGGGCGCCCGCCGGTTTCGTGCGCGACGTCGTCGAGCGGGTGACGCCGAGCGTGCTCGCGGCCCGCGCCGCCGGGCGCGGCGGGGACCAGGAGATCCTCCACGAGCACATACGGCACAGCGTCGACCTGCTGCTCGACCGCTCCCGTGTGCTGTCCGAGCAGGTGGCCGCCGGGCGCCTCGCCGTGGTGGGCCTGTCCTACCGACTGGCCGACGGCACGGCCCAGCTGGTCGCCTCGCACGGCCTGAGCGAGACCGCCGCCGCACACTGACCCCGTACCGTCGAAAGAAGCGCACCACAGTGAAGGACACCGCACCGGTGACCGCACCCGCCGTCACCGGGACCGACATCGACCAGGCGGTCGGCGTGCTGCGCGCCGGCGGCCTGGTCGCCCTCCCGACGGAGACCGTCTACGGACTGGCCGCCGACGCCGAGGACCCCGCCGCCGTCGCCCGGATCTTCCGGACCAAGGGCCGGCCGCCCAACCACCCGCTGATCGTCCACATCGGCGGCGCCGAGCACCTGGACGACTGGGCCGACGAGGTGCCCGAGGCGGCGCGGCTGCTCGCGGAGCGCTTCTGGCCGGGGCCGCTCACGATGGTGCTGCCGCGCGGCGCCCGGGTGCCCCTCGAAACCACCGGCGGACTCGAGACGGTGGCCGTGCGCGTGCCCGACCACCCGGTCGCGCTTGAGCTGCTCAACGCGTTCGGCGGCGGCGTCGCGGCCCCGTCCGCCAACCGGTTCGGTTCGGTCAGCCCGACGACCGCGGACCACGTCCGTACCGAACTCGGCGACGGCGTCGACTTCGTGCTCGACGGCGGCCCCTGCGAGGTCGGCGTCGAGTCGACCATCGTCGACGCCACGAGCGAGTCGCTGAGCATTCTGCGGCCGGGCGGGGTGACGCGCGAGGACCTGGAGGAGGCGCTGGGCCGTCCCCTCGACGTCCCCGACACCAGCGAGGTGCGCGTGCCGGGCCAGCATCCCTCGCACTACGCGCCGAACGCGCGCGTCGTCCTCGTCGACCCCGAGGAGCTGCTCGCGGAGACGGCCCGCGCCAACGAACTCGGCCACCGGGTGGGCGTGTTCCTGCCGTCCGCCCTCGCCGACGCCCCGCTGAAGGCGCACGCCGTGGCCGCCGTCCCGGCGTCGCTCGACGCCTACGCGCGCGGCCTCTACGGCTACCTGCGCGAACTCGACGAGCAGGGCTGCGACCTCATCCTCGTCTCGCTGCCCGCGCAGGAGGGCCTCGGCCTCGCGATCGCCAACCGGCTGCGCCGCGCGGCCGGGCCCCGGCCCGCGTAGGGGATCAGCTCGCGGCGAGGAGCCCGAGCGTGTCGATCACCCGGTTCGAGAAGCCCCACTCGTTGTCGTACCAGGCGACCACCTTGATGTGTCGCCCGTCGACGCGGGTGAGGGCCGAGTCGAAGATCGACGAGGCGGGGTTGCCCACGATGTCGGACGAGACGAGCGCGTCCTCGGAGTATTCGAGGACGCCGGCGAGCGGGCCCTCGGCCGCGGCGCGGTAGGCGGCGAGCACCTCGTCGCGTGTCACGTCGCGGGCGACGGTCGTGTTGAGTTCGACGATCGAGCCCACCGGTACGGGGACACGGATCGAGTCGCCCGACAGCTTGCCGTCGAGGTTCGGCAGGACCAGGCCGATCGCCTTGGCGGCGCCGGTCGTGGTCGGCACGATGTTGATCCCGGCGGCGCGGGCGCGGCGGGCGTCGCGGTGCGGGCCGTCCTGGAGGTTCTGCTCCTGCGTGTAGGCGTGCACCGTCGTCATGAACCCGTGCTCGATACCGGCGAGTTCGTCGAGGACGGCGGCCAGCGGGGCGAGCGCGTTGGTGGTGCAGGAGGCGTTGGAGACGATCGTGTGCACGGCCGGGTCGTAGGCGTCGGTGTTGACCCCGTACGCGAGCGTGACGTCGGCGCCGTCCGAGGGCGCGCTGACGAGCACCTTCCTGGCGCCCGCGTCGAGGTGGGCGCGGGCGGCCTTGGCCGAGGTGAAGCGGCCGGTGGCCTCCAGGACGATGTCGACGCCGAGTTCGGCCCACGGCAGGCTCGCCGGTTCGCGCTCGGCCAGCACCTTGATCCGGCGGCCGTCGACGACGAGGGTGTCCCCGTCCGCGGTCACCGGGCGCCCGAGGCGTCCCGCCGTGCTGTCGTAGGCGAGCAGCCGGGCCAGCGTCGCGGGCTCGGTGAGGTCGTTGACGGCGACCACTTCGAGGTCACTGTCGCGTTCCAGCAGGGCGCGCAGCACATTGCGTCCGATGCGGCCGAATCCGTTGATGGCGATGCGAGTCATGAATGGTGTCCCTTCCGTTCCCCACCAGGCTCGCGCGCGGCGCGCGCCGCTGACAGTGGCGGGATCGCCAGGGTTCGAAAGGATGCCGCCACCGACGGTGCGGGCCGGTCACTCCCCCGGTGTGAAGGTGCGCCGGTACTCGCTCGGTGTGGTGCCGAGGATGCGCTGGAAGTGCAGACGCAGATTGGCGCCGGTGCCGAGTCCGACGTCGGCGGCGATCTGTTCGACGCCGCGCTGCGAGCGCTCCAGGAGTTCGCGGGCCAGGTCGATACGGGCACGCATCACCCACTGCATCGGCGTGTAGCCGGTCTCGTCGACGAAGCGCCGGGAGAAGGTGCGCGGTGACACGCCGGCCTGCCGGGCGAGGGTGTCGAGGGTGAGGGGTTCGCCGAGCCGGTGCAGCGCCCATTCGCGGGTGGCGGCGAAGCGCTCACCGAGCGGCTCGGGGACGCTGCGCGGCACGTACTGGGCCTGGCCGCCGCTGCGGTAGGGCGCGGCGACGAGGCGGCGGGCCGCGTGGTTGGAGGCGGCGACTCCCAGGTCTCCGCGCAGGATGTGCAGGCACAGGTCGATGCCGGAGGCGGCGCCGGCCGAGGTGAGCACGCTGCCCTCGTCGACGAACAGCACGTTCTCGTCGACCCGGACGTCCGGGTACCTGGCCGCGAGGGCGCGCGTGTAGTGCCAGTGCGTGGTGGCGCGTCGGCCGTCGAGGAGTCCCGTGGCAGCGAGCGCGAAGGCGCCGGTGGAGATGGCGGCGAGGCGCGCCCCGCGCTCGTGGGCGGCACGCAGCGCGTCGACGACGTCCCGCGGCGGGTCCTCGCGGTCCGGGAACCGGTAGCCGGGGACGAAGACGATGTCGGCCCACGCGAGCGCCTCCAGGCCGTGGGCCACGGCGTAGGCGAGGCCGTCGCCGCCGGTCACGAGCCCGGGCGCCGCCCCGCACACCCGCACCTCGTACGGCATGCTCGCGCGGGTCGTGAACACCTGGGCGGGGATCCCGACGTCGAGCGGTTTGGCGCCCTCGAGCACGAGGACGGCGACACGGTGCGGGCGGGAGGCTGACACAGGAGGAGGTTACGTGGCGCTCGCGGCCCTCCGCAGACGACGGATCAGCTGTTCGTCCACCGCCAGGTCGTCGGCGCCCTCCTCGCGTTCCAGCGCCGGAAGCCGTACGCCGTGCTCCGCGCGGAGCCGCTCCAGGTGGGACGCGGCCCGCCCCCGCTCCCCCGGCAGCACGCCGGAGTCCAGGCACAGCAGGAACACGCCGATGCCCGGCGGTGCGTCCCCGTGGTCGAACGGGGGCGCGTCCAGCGAGAAGGCGCCGCCGCCCAGGGTCGCCAGGAGCTCGACGAGCAGGGCGACGTTGCCGCCCCGGTGTCCGCCGAACGGGAGCAGCGCCCCCGCGAGGGCCGCCGAGGCGTCCGTGGTGGGCGCGCCGTCGGGGCCGACCGCCCAGCCCTCCGGGACCGGTTCACCGGCCTCGGCCTGCCCGCGTACGTTCACGTAGGCCGTCTGGGACGACGCCTGGTCGATGACGAGGGGCGGCGCGCCCGGGCGCGGGACGGCGTACGCCAGGGGGTTGGTGCCGATGACCGGTCCCGCCGAGCCGCCGAGTGCCATCAGGGCGGGGCTGTTGGCGCAGGCCACGGCCGTGAATCCGTGCTCGGCGGCGCGGCGCGCATAGTGGCCGAGTTCGCCGCAGGTGTACGAGCGACGGATCCACAGGGCGGCCATGCCGTTCTCGCGGACCGCCGTGAACAGGGTGTCGGCGGCGGCCTCGAAGGCCTCCTGGGCGATCCCGTCCCGCGCGTCCGCGAGCACGCAGGACGGCGCGGGACGGGTCACCTCGGGGACGACGCCCGCCGCGATCCGACCCTCGCGGTAGGCGTCGAGGTAGTCGAAGAGGTGGGCGAGGCCCACGGCCCGTTTCCCCACCCGCTCGGCGTCGAGGACGCTGCGGGTGAGGATGCGGGCGGCCGGCGGTGCGGCGCCGGCCGCGAGCAGCGCCCGGACGCAGAGCGCGGAGATCTCGGACCCGGACATCCGGATGCTGCTGCTCATCCTGGGCCTCAGCGCCCGTGGTGGTGCATGACGTGCTTGGTCCGCGAGTAGTCCTCCAGGGCGTACACGGACAGGTCGCGGCCGTAGCCGGAGCCCTTGAAGCCGCCCCACGGCAGCTCGTTGGCGAGCACCAGGTGGGAGTTGACCCAGACCGTGCCGGCGTCGATGCGGGCGGCGACGGCGTGGCTGCGGCGGGCGATCTCGGTCCACACGGAGGCGCCGAGGCCGACGTCGTTGGCGTTGGCGCGGCGGATCGCCTCGTCCTCGTCGGTGAACGTCTCGATGCCGACGACGGGGCCGAAGACCTCCTCGCGGGCGATCTCGGCGCCTTCGGCGACGTCGACCAGGACGGTCGGGGCGACGAAGTAGCCGGGCCTGTCCTCTTCGAGGGGCTCGCCGCCGACGACCGCGCGGGCGCCCTGGGCGACGGCCCGGCCGACGTAGCCGCGCACCCGGTCGTAGTGCTGCTTGGAGACCAGCGGGCCGATCTCGACGTCGTCGCCGACGCGCGGGTCGCCGACCGTGATCTGCCCGATCTCGCTCACGAGGTGCGCGGTGAACTCCTCGGCCACGTCAGCGTGCACGAGGACGCGGCAGGCGGCGCCGCACTCCTGCCCGGAGTTCCAGAACCCGGCCGTGCGCAGCCCCTCGGCGGCCGCCTTGAGGTCGGCGTCCTCGAAGACCACGAACGGGGCCTTGCCGCCCAGTTCGAGGTGGGCGCGCTTGACGGTGTCGGCGGCGGCGCGGGCGACGGCCCGGCCGCTGCCCGTGGAACCGGTGAGCGCGATCATCGCGATGTCGGGGTGGCGCGCGAGCCGGTCGCCGACGACCGAGCCGCGGCCCGTGACCACGTTGAAGACACCGGCGGGCAGCAGGTCGGCGACCAGCTCGGCGAACTTCAGGGTGGACAGCGGCGTCTGCTCGGACGGCTTGAGGACCAGGCAGTTCCCTGCCGCCAGGATCGGCGCGATCTTCCAGGCGCCCATCAGCAGCGGGTAGTTCCACGGGGTGACCGCGCCGATGACACCGAGCGGCTCGCGCAGCATCAGCGAGGTGTGGTCGGCGACGTACTCGCCGGAGGCCAGGCTGCTGCCGGTGGCGCGCAGGGCGCCCGCCATGAAGCGGAAGCCGTCGGCGGTCATGGAGATGTCGTCGCGGGACACCGCGAACGGCTTGCCGGTGTCGGCCGATTCGAGGCGTACGAGCAGGTCGGCATTGGCGTCGACCCGGTCGGCGATCGCCAGGAGCAGGTCGGCGCGCTCCTTGGGAGTGATGCGGGCCCAGGCCGGGTGGGCGGCGCGGGCGGCGGTCACGGCGCGGTCGGTGTCCTCGACGGTGCCGAGCGGGACGCGGGCGAGGAGTTCCTCGGTGGCCGGGTCGAGGACGTCGGTGAGTTCGACGCCCGGCTCGGTGGCAGCTTCTTTTGAGAACGTGCCGTCGATGAAGTGGCCGAGCGGCGGCAGCTCGTCCGCGCCGACGAGCGGTGCGGTGCCGGCTGCGGGGCGGTGGACGGTGAACGTCATGGCGTGGCTCCCTCGGGTCGCGGTCTCAGACGGACAGGTGCGGCAGGTCGGCGAGCGCGGCGCGGATGCGCTCGCGGTGCACGGCCTCGACGGGCAGCAGCGGCTCGCGCGGCGCGCCGACGGGCAGGCCGATCTCCTCCATCGCGGCGCGCACGCCCTGGATGAAGGGGCCGCCGGTCATCAGGGTGTCCATGAGCGGGAAGATCCGCTTCCAGCGCGAGCGCGCCAGCTCCAGGTCGCCCGCGGTCAGGGCCTGGTGGACGGCGACGAGGTCGGCGGCCATCACATTGGCCGAGCCCGCCATGACACCGGCGGCGCCCTCGGCGACCGAGGCGAGCAGCAGGCTGTCCCAGCCGAGGAAGGTGTCGATGACGTCGCCGTGGCGGTGGATGAGCTGGCCCGCCTGCGCCATGTCGGCGCTGGTGTCCTTGATGTACTTGATGTTCTCGACCTCGCGGGCGAGCGCGCCGACGGTGTCGGGGTCGAGGTTCACGCCGGTGGCGTCCGGGATGTTGTAGAGCATGACCGGAATGGAGACGGAGTCGGCGACGGTGCGCAGGTAGCGCAGCGTCTCGTCCATCGTCAGCGCCTCGTAGTACGGGGCGACGACCATCACCACGTCGGCGCCCGCCTTCTCGGCGTGCCGCGTCAGCGCGACGGCCTCGCGGGTGGCGACGGCGCCGGTCTGGGCGATGACCGGGACGCGGCCCGCGGCCTGGTCGACGACGGTCTCGACGAGCAGGCGGCGCTCGTCGCCGGTCATGGTGGCGAACTCGCCGGTGGAGCCGCCCGCGACGACGCCGGAGACACCGCCGTCGACGGAGCGGTCGACGATGACGCGCAGGAGCTTCTCGTCGATGTCACCGGCCGCGTCGTAGGGGGTGGCGAGCGCGGTCAGGATGCCGTTGTTCAGGGTCATGGTGGTTCCGTTCTCCTTGCGGGGGTTGGGTGGTTCAGGAAGCGGTGACCAGGCCCGCGCGGGAGGTCTGCCGGTCGGTGGCGAGCAGTCCGCGGACGTCGGTGGCGGCGTTGAGTCCGGACTGGATGGCGGTCTCGGTGTACAGCGAGCCCATGTAGTCGCCGGCGAGCAGGACGCGGCCGGTGCGGCGGGTGAGGGTGGGCTGGAGCTTGCCGCGCCCGGGGAAGCAGTACGGGGCGCCGAGCGGGAGCCGCCACACGTGCGACTCGACGACGTCGGAGGCGACGCCCGGCAGCACCTGGTCGAGGTCCTCCAGGTACGTGTTCGTGATGTCCTCGTCGTCCTTCTCCATGAGCTTGCGGGCGAGGGTGCCCGGCGAGAACGTCATGAGCGAGGAGCCGGGGTGCCGGTCGCGGCTGTAGCCGTGCTGGATGTTGGACATGTTGAGCACGACGTTGAAGGACCGCTTGGGCGTCGCGATGCCGTAGGCGTTGTCCCAGGCGCGCGGCCCGGTCTCGTTGGTGAGGAACGCGGCACTGACGTACGGCCCGTACTGGATCTTCGAGAGCGCGTCGCGGACGTCGGTCTCCAGGTCGGGGGCGATGCGGTGGGTGACGGGGGCCGGGGTGGCGAGCACGGCGGTGCGGGCCTCGACCTCGAACTCGAGGCCGTCCTGCTCGTAGCGGACGACGACGGAGTCCTTCTTGTGCACCACTTCGCGCACCGTCGCGCCGAGTTGGACGCTCTCGCCGAGCGCCGCGGCGATGGTCTCGGTGAGGGTGGAGGGGCCGCCGACGATGGAGTTCGACAGGCCCGCGCCGATGTTCCACACGAGGCTGAAGTAGCCGACCCCGGCCCCGGCCGAGATCTGGTCGATGTCACCGGCGGAGCGGGTGACGGTCGGCTCGAAGAGGGCCTGGGCGTCGGCGGGGATGTCGCCGATGAACTCCTTGAAGCTGATGTCGTTCATGAAGTCGTAGACCCGCTGCTGGCGTTGGGCCTCGCTCTCGCCCTTGCGGCGGCCGACGATCCGGGCGTACTTGCCGACCTTCGTGAAGACCTTGGCGCCGGTGGTGAGCATGCCGATGCGGGCGGCGGGCGACATCGGGATGCGGAAGGGGTACGTCTCCACCCGCCCCTTGAGCAGCAGCTTGCCGTTCATGTGCAGGCCGGACAGGGAGCCGGGGACGGGGACGGCGTCGACGCCGGTGCTGTCGAGCAGCCACGAGGTGGCGGAGTCGCCGCCCGCGTAGACGTGACCGCCCCAGTTCAGGAAGTAGCGGCCGCGCTTCTCGGAGCGGATGCGGCCGCCGACCCGGTGGTCCGACTCCAGGACCAGCGTGTCGAGGTGGCGCAGCCGCCAGGCGGCGGAGAGTCCGGCGATGCCACCGCCGACGATGACGACGTCTTTCATGGGAGTGCCCCCTGCTTCATGGCAGGCCGAACGGCCCGCCTGGTGGGTTGGGAATGCCGAGTGGGGACGCGCGCGAACGGATGGGCCGCGCGGCGATCTGAGGGCAACACTAGGATGTGATCACAGATCACACAATGGGGTTCGCGGCACGGATTCCATGAATCTCGACGGGCTCGCACCCGGGCGCCGACAGGGGGTGCCCGGCAGGCGCGCGACGGGCCGGACTAAGGTGTGATCAAAAATCACACAGCGGCCGACGAGGGCCCCGGCGGAGCCGGGCAACCCCCGGATGCGCCGCCCCCCAGCTGTTTAGGATGCGCACGTGGATACCTCGAAACGCCTGGAACCGGCCACCTCCATGGCCGACCGCGTCTACGCGGTGCTGCACGAGTCGATCATGAGCGGAGAGTTCCCGGTCGGCTACCGGCTGCGCATCCGTGACCTCGCGGCACTCGTGGGCACCAGCGAGATGCCCGTACGCGAAGCCATCCGCCGCCTGGAGGAGGCGGGCTTCGCCGAGCGGGCGCCGCACCGGGGTTCCGTGGTGAAGGGCCTGGACCTCGCCGAGCTGGTGCACGCCTACGACGTGCGGCTCCTGCTGGAGGTCGAGGCCACCCGGCTCGGCACCCGGCGCATCGACGGGGCGGGCGTCGCCGAGATGCGCGAGGGCCTGGTGAGCATGCGCGAGGCCATCGCCGAGCGCGGGGTGATGGACTACCTCGACCGCGACGAGGCCGTGCTCGGCGTCCTGTACGAGGCGTCCGGCAACCCGGTCCTGGTGGACACGGTGCGCTCCCTGTGGGCGCAGTGCCGCGCCTACAAGACGGTGGGCGCGCGCTCCGCCCTCGACAAGCCCGAGGACGACGCGCTGTGGCGCCACCAGGAGCGCCTGGTGGAGGCCGTCGCCTCGGGCGACGCGGAGGCGGCCGCCGCGATCACGCGCGAGTCCCTGGCGAGCGCCATAGACCGCATCAAGGCGCAGCTCAAGGAACAGAAGAAGAAGTAGCGGGAGAACAAAGGGAGTTGGACGAGGCACCTGCTTGCACCCCGTCCAACTCCCTTCGCGTTCCCGGGAGTCGCCTCAGACGCTCTCCGGCTGCTTGACGCTCTCCTTCTGCGGCTCCCAGTAGTCGGCCCCCTGGATGCCGAGCGGCCCCGGGTCGAAGTGCGGATCGAGGCCCTGGCTGCGCTGGCGGTCGTAGTCCTTGATGACCTTGCGCACGACGGGGGTCAGGAGCAGGACGCAGCCCATGTTCAGCCAGCCGAGGATGCCGTAGCCGATGTCGCCCACGGCCCACATCGCGTCGGCGGTGACGGCGGTGCCGATGAACGCGATGGCCACCGTGCCGGCCTTGAGCAGCGCGTCGAGGCTCCGGCTGCGCCGCTCGCCGAGCAGGAAGGCGAGGTTGGTCTGGGCGACGTAGAAGAAGAACACCATCGAGACGAACGCGAACATGGCGACGGCCACCGCGACGAAGCCCGCGCCCCAGCCGGGCAGGCTCGAATCGATCGCCTCCTGCATGTAGTTGGGGCCCGCGACCGCGCCGGGCACGTTCTCCACGAGGAAGCCCCCGGCGGGGTCCTGCACGTTGTATGCGCCCGTCACCACGAGCAGCAGTCCGCTCGCCGTACAGATCAGCAGGACGTCGATGTAGATGCTGCACGCCTGGACGATGCCCTGCTTGCCGGGGTGCGAGACGGTGGCGGCAGCCGCCGCGAACGTGCCCTCACCGAGGCCGAGGGCGGAGGCGAACACGGCCCGGCGCACACCCCAGGCGACGGCGAAGCCCATGACACCGCCGAAGACCTGGTCGACGCCCATCCCGCTGGAGACGATCAGGGAGATGGCGGACGGCACCTTCTCGATGTTCAGCGCGACGATGACGTACGCGCTGATGATGTACCCGAGGGCCACGAAGGGGACGACGGACTCGACGACCTTCACGATCCTGCGGGTGCCGCCCAGGACGACCACGCCGAGGACGGCGGCGAGCACGAGGCCGACCTGCCAGCCCTCCGTACCGAAGGCCAACTGGGCGCTGGAGGCGATGTTGTTGGCCTGCACGCCGGGCAGTACGAAGCCGTAGGCGATCATCGTCGCGAGCGCCACCAGGGAGGCGAGCCACGGCGCCTTGAGCCCGTACTTGATGTAGTACGGCATGCCGCCGAGGTCCTCGCCGTGACTGCGGCGCTTGTAGACCTGGGCGAGGACGGCCTCGGCGTACGCGGCCGTGGCCCCGAGCAGCGCGGTGACGACCATCCACAGCAGGGCGCCGGGCCCGCCGGAGGCGACGGCCGTGGCCACGCCGGCGATGGAGCCGACCCCGATGCGGCTGGACAGGGAGAGCGCGAGCGTCTGCAGCGAGGACAGACCGCCCTCACCCGCCTGACCCGCCCGCAGCTGCCGGATCATGTCCGGGACGCGGCGGAACTGGACCCCCTTCGTGACCAGCGTGAACAGCACGCCGATGGCCAGAGCGACATAGGCCAGCGGATCCCAGATCCATCCGCTGATCGTGGACAGGATTTCCATAGAGGCGTCTCCAGTGGCTCGGTGACACCCGTCCCTGGACGACGGCGGCACTCTACGCGGCGAGCCCGTCCACGGAAACCCTTGTGTGATCTGTGATCACAGATTAATGTTCCGGTCGACCGGGGGTCGCCGAGCCGTGCTGAGCCCTCAGTACCGACATCCGATGACACCCGTCCCTGACGGCCCTCCTCGAACGGTCCTGGCGGAGAACCCCCTCCGGTCCCCAGCAATCCCACGAACCCGAGTAGTCCCAACTGGCCGGAACGGTCGGGCACTTGGCGCGCCACTGCGCCGCGTCACGGGCTGCCCACGAACAAGAGGAACGCGATGACCGGAACGGGACGGCCCACCCATGCGGGAGCGGGGGCGGGGGCGCTGTGCGTGCTCGCGGCCTCGCTGCTGTGGGGCACGACGGGCACCTCGGCGACGTTCGCCCCGGACGTGGGTCCGCTCGCGATCGGCGCGGTCGCCATGGGGCTCGGCGGACTGCTCCAGGCACTGATCGCCGCGCCCCGCATCGCCGTGGAGCGGCCCCGGCTCCGTACGCAGCGGGGCGTCGTGCTGCTCGGCGCGCTCGCCGTGGCCACCTATCCCCTCGCCTTCTACAGCTCGATGCACCTGGCCGGCGTCGCCGCCGGAACGGTCGTCTCGATCGGTTCGGCGCCGCTCGCCTCCGCGGTGATCGAGCGGTTCGCCGACGGCCGCCGCCTCACGCGCCGCTGGATGTCCGGAGCGGCGCTCGGCCTCACGGGCACCGCCCTGCTGTGCGCGGCCGAGGCGGCGTCGGCGGGCTCGGGCGACCAGCCCCGCTCCGCCGCCTCGACCGTCCTCGGGGTGGCACTCGGCCTGCTCGCGGGCCTCACCTACGCCCTGTACTCCTGGGCGGCGCACCGCCTGATCAGCCGGGGTGTCACGGCGCGCGCCGCGATGGGCACGGTGTTCGGCATCGGCGGGGTGCTGCTGATGCCGGTGCTCCTGATGACGGGCGCGCCGCTCCTGCACTCCTGGACCAACGCGGGGGTCGGCATCTACATGGCCCTGGTCCCCATGTTCACGGGCTACGTCCTCTTCGGCTGGGGCCTCGCGCACGTCCCCGCGAGCACGGCGACGACGCTCTCGCTCCTCGAGCCGACGGTCGCGGCGATCCTCGCCGTCCTCGTCGTGGGTGAACGCCTGCCGACACTGGGGTGGTTGGGCATCGGCATGGTCGTCGCGTGCCTGGCCGTGCTCACGGTGCCGACCCGGAGGGCCGGGCGACGGTCGCGGTCGGTGGTCGTCGAGCGGGCCGATGCCAGGCGTGGCCGCGACGGCTTCCCGGCGACCACCGACACGGATACGGACACCGACACGGACACGGAGTCGGTGGCCGCGAGCACGACATCGGTGTGATCCACCGCTTGCGGGCCCGCGGCCACACGGGACCGGGCCCCTACGCGGCGAGCCTGCTCTCGCAGGTCGCCAGGCGTGCCTTGGCGCGCATGAGGAGTTTGTGGGCCTTCGTACGGTCCGCGGCCAGCTGGGGATCGGCCTTGAACGCCAGCCAGGCCTGATTGGCCACGCGCTCCCGCACGCCCGCCTCCTTGAGCTCCTCCCGCTTGGCGTCGCGCTGCGCGACGAGTTCGGCGTACCCGGGGTCCGAGGGGTCGGTGTACTCCAGCTTCTCGTTCAGGTCACCGAGCTCGAACTCGATCCCGTCCGCCTCGGTGGTGGCGTCCGTGTCGGCGTCGGAGAGTCTCTCGGCCGTGCGCTCCTCCGCGGCGAACTGCGCGTCGAGCACCTCCACGGTCGCCTGGTGGCGTGCGACCGTCTTCTCGTAGGCGGTGCAGTCCTTCGCCGGGGCGGCGGTGTCCGCGTGGGCGAGTGTGGCGGGCAGGCTCAGTGCCAGAAACGAAGCGGCTGCGATCACTGCGCTGCGCGTGCCGGTGCGGCGACCCATCTACGACTCCTGTCGGTGTGGCGGGGCGGGCCGCGGCAGGTGTGTCACCCCGGCCCGACTGTCCCCGCCATCAATGCCACCGGTGCGCAACGCTCCACGCCGGTGATCGCGCCGCGCCACCCGATTGCAGGAGCCCCCGTCGAGGGCGCCTGGTCAGGCGGCGGCGATGTCGATCGACTTCTCCCTGAAGGCCTTGGCCATCAGCGCCGACATGGCCTTCTTGCCGACGCGGTTGGCCTGCGCCCGCTGCATGGCGGTGCGCAGCACCTTGTCCCTGCGGGTCTGCGGGACGAACATCGTCAGGCCCATCGTGCGGCCCGACCGCTGCTGGACATCCATGAAGGGGCGCAGCCGCTGGTCCCATTCGCGCAGCGCGCGGGCCGTGTTGCCGGGGTTGCGCTGGAGCAGGGTGCCCAGGAGGTCGGCGCCGGCCATCGCGGTGGAGGCGCCCATGCCGGAGTAGAGGGTGAGACACCACGCGGCGTCGCCGAGCAGGACGACGCGGTCGGTGTGCCAGGTGTCCATCTCGACCTGGTGGACGGAGTCGAAGAGGTGGTCGTCGGCCTGCTCGAACTCCCTGAGCAGATGCTCGAGCAGGGGGCCGGTGGGCTCCGGGCCGAAGGCGGCGCGCAGGGACTCGACGGGTGGGCGGCGGAACTGGGCGTCGACGTCGGCGGTGCGGTAACTGAACAGCAGGCCGGGCGCGCGGTCGGAGAACGGGAAGGTCCACACCGAGCGGCCCGGTTCGGCCAGGACGATGCCGTCCTGCGGCCGGTAGCCGGGGATCGGTTCCTTCATGACGGTGGCGCCGATGACGTGGTTCAGCGGCCGCATGTACCGCTCGTGCGGGCCGAACGCGAGGCGCCGCACGGTGGAGCGCAGTCCGTCCGCGCCGACCACGAGGTCGAAGCGCTCGGTGAGCTCCGAGACGTCGCTGCCGGCGGTGGTGGTCCGGAGGGTGACATCGACGCCGTCGGGGTGTTCGTCGAGGGCGGTGGGTGTGGTGCCGTAGCGGATCTCGGTGTCGGCGGCGACGGCGTCGTGGAGGGCGGCCTCGATGTCGCCGCGGAGCATGAGGCGGGGCCCTCCGGGCAGGTCGCCGTAGCCCATGCCGGGGCGGCGGCAGCCGTTGCGCTCGACGTCGTAGGTGACGCCCTCCGGGGCGGCGCGGTTTCCGATGGCGTCGAGAACGCCCATGCGCTGCGCGGTGGCGCGCCCGGTCTCGAACAGCCCGATGAAGTACCCGGCGGCGCGACGCCCGGGCGCGCGCTCGACGAGGACCGGTTCCCAGCCGACCTCGCGCAGCCGCATCGCGGTGGCGAGGCCGCCGATGCCCATGCCGACGATCAGGGCGCGGGGTGCGGGGATGCTCATGGCTGACTTCCCTCTTCCGTCCGGGGTGGCGGCTTCTCCGACCATGAAAAGCAAAATGGAGAAGCCATCTCCATTTACGGGTCCACCGTACCACCAAACTGGAGACACCATCTCCAGTTAGAGCCATGAGTCAGGTCCGGGAGCCGGCGGCCCCCGGATCACAGCGCCGTGTACCCGCCGTCGATCACGAACTCCGCCCCGGTCGCGTACGTCGCCTCGTCGGAGAGCAGGAAGACCACCATCGCCGCGATCTCCTCGGGGCGGCCCATGCGCGCGACCGGCTGGCGCTGGAGGGCGGCGTGGGAGGGCGCCGAGTCGGCGGTCATCGGTGTGGCCACGAGGCCGGGATGGACGGAGTTGACGCGGATGCCGTCCGGGGCGAACTCCTGCGCCGCCGCCTTGGTCATGCCGCGTACGGCCCACTTGGCGGCCACGTAGGGAAGGATGTTCGGGAAGGCGATGAGGCCGGCGGTCGAGGAGATGTTGACGATCGAGCCGCCTCCGGCCGCCCGCAGCGGGGCGAGCGCCGCCTTCATCCCGAGGAGGACGCCGAGCTGGTCGACGTCCACGACCCGCCGGTAGTCGGCCTCGGTCAGCTCCTCGATCGGGGCGTTGTGCACGATGCCCGCGTTGTTGACGAGCCCGTTCAGCGCTCCGAAGGTCTCGGTGGCGCGGGTCACGGCGGCCCGCCAGGACGCCTCCCGGGTCACGTCCAGCTCGACGAACAGGGCGCACCGCGGGCCCAGTTCGGCGGCGAGCGCCTCGCCCTCCTCGATCCGTACGTCGCCGATGACGGCCCTGCCGCCCTCGGCGACGATCCGGCGGGCGTGCGCGGCGCCCAGCCCGCCGGCCCCTCCCGAGATCAGTACGGTCTTCCCGTCCATACGTCCCGTCATGGCGGCCTCCTCGGATCGATCGCCCGGTGTCGCGCGCCGCCCGGTGGCGCGCCCGCGAACGGCGAGTCTCGCGACGGGAGTTGGCGTGGCTCAATGGCCCGTTCCCGGCCAGTGGGAGTGGTGGCCGTCCGGGTGCGGCCGAGGGCGGTGGCTCCGCCGGTGCGCCGGATTTCCCACCCACCGGGAACACTCCGCTGCGCCCTCCCCTCCCCCGTGGCACGCTCCGACCGTCTGATTGCTCTGCACTGCCACGGCGACCGGGAGGACGACAACACATGGGCGGCCCGCACACCTTGGCCCGCCTCGCCGACTGGGCGGCCGACGCCCACGGCGACGCGGAGGCCCTCTCGTTCCGGGGGAACCGCTGGACGTTCCGCACTTTGCGCGACGAGGTGGACCGGGCCGCGCGGGCCCTGATGGCGCAGGGGCTGCGGCCGGGCGAGTCGGTCGGCATCTGGGCATCCAACAGCGACCGGTGGGTGATCGCCGCGCTGGGAGCCCTGGCCGCGGGCGGCGTCCTCGTCCCGGTCAACACCCGCTACCGCGCCGCGGAGGCCGCCGACATCCTGCGCCGGGCGCGGGCCCGCGTGCTGCTGACCGAGCACGACTTCCTGGGCCGCGACTACCGCGCCGAGATCGAGGACGGCCATGAACTCCCGGGCCTGGAACGGGTGGTGGCGCTCCACGACGACGGCGAGTGGTCCGCGTTCCTCGCGTCCGGCGACGCGGTCACCGCCCGCGAGCGCGCGGAGCGGTCGGCGGCGATCGCCCCGGACGCACCGAGCGATCTGCTGTTCACCTCGGGCACCACGGGCCGCCCCAAGGGGGTGATCGGCGAGCACGGACAGGTGGTGCGGGCCTCCCGGGACTGGGCGCGGTCGGTGACCCTGCAGTTCGGGGACCGGTATCTGCTGGTCAACCCGTTCTTCCACACGTTCGGCTACAAGGCGGGCTTCGTGGCCTGCCTGCTGAAGGGCGCGGCGGTGCTGCCGGAGCCGGTGTTCGACGCGGCGCGGGTCCTGCAGCGGATCGAACGGGACCGCGTGTCGGTGCTCACGGGCGCGCCGACGGTGTTCCTCTCCCTGCTGAACCACCCGCGGCGCTCCGCCCACGATCTGTCGTCGCTGCGCATGGCGGGCACCGGCGCCTCCAACATTCCCACCAGGATCATCGAGCAGATCCGCGAACTCGGCGCGCACACCGTGTTCACCGCGTACGGGCTCACCGAGTCGAACGGCTTCGCCACCATCTGCTCGCCGCACGAGGACGCGCACACGCTGGCCCACACGGCCGGGCCCGCGATGCCCGGCACCGAGATCCGTATCGACGCCTCGGCCGGCCGGTTCGCGGACGGCGAGGGCGAGGTCCTGATCCGCGGCTACCAGGTGATGCGCGGCTACCTCGACGACCCGGACGCCACCGCGGCCGCGCTCGACGCCGACGGCTGGCTGCGCACCGGTGACGTCGGGCGCCTCGACGAGCGCGGCTTCCTGACCATCACCGACAGGCTCAAGGACATGTTCCTGGTCGGCGGGTTCAACGCCTACCCGGCCGAGATCGAGCAGGCGCTGCGCGGCCATCCGGCCCTCGCCGACGTGGCGGTCGTCGGCGCGCCCGACGAGCGGCTCGGCGAGGTGGGTGTCGCGTACTGCGTCGCGGCGAGCGGCGCCGGGATCGACGCGCCGGAGCTGGCCGGCTGGGCGCGGCAGCGGCTCGCCAACTTCAAGGTGCCGCGCGCCTTCGTCGCCGTGGACGCCCTGCCGCACAACGCGGCGGGCAAGGTCGACAAGGTCGCGCTGCGCGAACGCGCCCGCCGGGAGCCGCCGTCGAGGACGTGAGCCGACGCCCCCTCCTAATTCCCTTGTGCACGCGCCACGTTGACCGCCACGTCCCACAGGAGCCCCGCGTGAAGTACTCCGTCGTCCTCCCCGTCGACCTCGGCGTCCTCGGTGAGCCCGCCGACGTGCTGCGCCTTGCCCGGCACGCCGAGGAGCTCGGCTTCGAAGCGGTGTCCGCCGTCGAGCACGCCGTCGTGATCGGTGCCACCGAGAGCCGCTACCCCTACGCGCCCGACGGCCGCCTTCCGCTGCCCGACGACCTCCCCTACCCCGACCCCCTGGAACTGCTCGCCTTCCTCGCGGCGGGCACCGAACGCCTCGGCCTGTCGACCGGCGTACTGGTCCTGCCGAACCACAACCCGTTCGTCCTCGCCAAGCGCCTCGCCACGCTCGACCGGCTGAGCGGGGGCCGGCTGCGGATCTGCGCGGGGCTCGGCTGGATGCGCGAGGAGATCGAGGCGTGCGGCGGCGACTTCGCGCGGCGCGGCAGAATCGCCGACGAGTCGATCCGGCTGATGCGGGAGCTGTGGGCGTCGACGTCGCCCGAGGGCCTGAGCTTTCGGGGCGAGTTCCACGCGGTCGAGGGCGCGCACAGCTACCCCAAGCCGCACGCGGGGCGCGCCGTGCCGCTGCACATCGGCGGCCACTCCGACGCGGCGGCCCGCCGGGCGGGACGCATCGGCGACGGCTTCCAGCCGCTCGGCCTGGCGGGCGACGAACTGGCCGCCGCCATCGCTCTCGTACGGGAGACGGCGCGTGGGGCCGGACGGGATCCCGGGGACGTGGAGTTGACGCTGGGGGCGACGCTGCCGCGCGCCGCGGACAGGACCGAATGGGCCGAGTCGCTGGGCGCCGAGCGGCTCCTGCTGTCCGGGTCCCGGCGCGCGACCTCTCTGGACGCGTTCCTGGAGGAAATGGCCGACTGCTCGGCGAAGTTGGGGCTGGGCCGATGACCGAGTACCTCGCTCCCCCGCCCGGCCCCGAACTGCCGTCCGCGCTGCCGCGCGACCCCGACCGCCCGCTGTTCGCCGGGCGGACGGCCGTCGTCACGGGCGGGGCGCTCGGCATCGGCGCGGGGATCGTGCGGGCGCTCGCCTATCACGGGGCGCGTGTGGTGCTGTGCGACACGGACGGCGACGCGGCGCGGGCGACGGCGGCGACGGTGCGCGCCGACGGCTCCCCCGAGGCGGCGGTCGTGGTCGGGGACATCCGTGCACACGCCACCGTCGACGCGCTGGTGGCGGCGGCCGGCGAGCCAGACTTCCTGGTGAACAACGTGGGCGACTTCCGCCCCCCGGGACCGTTCCTCACCAGCGAGGAGCGGGACTGGCAGGCCATGTACGAGCTGAACTTCCTGCACATCCTGCGGGTGACGCGGGCCTTCCTGCCCGGGATGGTGGAACGCGGGCGCGGCGGCATCGTCAACCTGTCGTCCGTGGAGGGCCGGCGGGGCATCCCCGGCAGTGCGGTGTACGGAGCGTTCAAGGCGGCCGCCATCGCCTTCACGGCGTCCCTCGCCGCGGAGGTCGGCCAGTACGGCATCCGCGTCAACGGCATCGCGCCCGACCTCACCGACACCCCGCAGACCCCGATGTGGGCGTCGACCGCCGCCAAGTACGGGGACCATGTGGGCAAATGGGTGCCGGTGGGCCGCTTCGGGCATCCCTCCGAGCACGGCGACGCGGCGGTGTTCCTGCTGTCCGAGCAGTCCCGCTTCGTGACCGGCACGACGCTGAACCTCGACGGCGGCACGATGGCCGCGCCCGGCTGGCTGCGCCGCGACGAGCACCGGTACACGAACATGCCGCGGGGGCTGCGCTGAACCCCCGGCGACCCGGGGCGCGTTGCGCTTGGCGCGCCGCCATATGCCGGAGGCATGACCAGCGAGCATCCTTGGCCGCCTTCCGCCGGATCTGATGCACGGACGGGGCGCTCGGTGCTTCCATGGAAAGCTCAACGCACCTCAAGCGGGTAGGCCGAGGAGCAACAACCATGAGCACGCCGACCTCACCCGTCTTCGACATCCACGTCGTCGACGCCGGAGACCTCGTACTCCTCCACGCGCGCGGGGAACTCGACCTGAACACGGCGCCCGGCCTCGACCGCGCGCTGGTCCCGCTGCATCCACGCCGCTGCGAACTCGACTTCGCCGACGTGCCGTTCACCGACTCGACCGGCATCAACCTCCTCGTCCGCCATCATCGGCTGGCCGCCGACGCGGGCGGCAGCCTGCGCCTGATCGCCGTCAGCAGGCCGGTCCGCCGGGTCCTGGACATCTCCGGCACCACCGGCCTGCTGCTCGCCACGCCGGAACCGCCCCCGACGGGCGCCGCCGGCCCCTGAGCCGGGCGGGCGGACTACACCTTCGCCGCCGCCGTCCTGGGCTCGCGACCGGCTGCACCGAGGCGCCCGCCACGAGCGAGCGCCGCCACGGCCGCCGCGCAGCCGAGGCCGGTGAGCGTCAGCGCGCACCAGGTCAGCCACAGGGCGTCGTGGCGCGCGGCGACGTCCCACAGGGCGCCCGTGGCCAGGTTCCCCAGGGTGATGCCGAGGCCGGACACCGTGTTGTACAGGCCGTAGTGCGTGGCCACGAGGCGGTCGCCGGAGAGCGCCACGACGGTGTCCATTTCGAAGGGATAGACGACCGCGCCGCCCATGGCGAGCAGGGCGACGGCGACGACCAGCGCGCCGACGACCGCCCACGCGGTGCCGGACGGGGCCAGCGCGAGCGGCAGGAACGCGAGGCCCATCGCGGTCAGCCCGCGCACCAGCGCCCGGGGCGGGTCCCAGCGCCGCTTCGCCCAGCCCGTCAGGCGCAGTTGGCCCGTCACGGCGACCGCGGCGGACACCACGAACAGTCCGCTCGTGACCCACGTGCCCCGGTCGCCCAGGACGCTCCGCGCCGCGAGCGGCAGCGCCAGGTACACCTGGAAGGTCAGCACGTACGAGCCGATCATCGCGAGGGCGAAGAGCAGGAAGGGCCGGTTGGCGACGACCGTGCGCCACTGGGCGAGGACGCCCTCGCGGTCCGCTTCGCCCCCTGCTCCGCGCCGCTCGGGCAGCGCCCGCGCCTGAAGGACGGTGAGCGCCGCGAACACGAGGGCTGCCGTGCTGCACACGAGGCGGAAGTCCGCCGCCAGCAGGGCGAGTCCGACCAGCGGGCCCAGCAGCATGCCCGCCTGGTAGTAGACGTTGAAGGTGGCGAAGGCGTCCACGCGCCGCTCGCCCGCCTCGGCGGCCAGGTACGCGCGTACGGCGGGGTTGAACAGGGCGCCCGCGAACCCGGTGGCCGCAGAGGCCGCGATCAGCGTCGGCAGGTTGTCGACCCAGCCAAGCAGCCCGAAGCCGACGGTGCGCAGCAGGCAGCCCGCCATGATCGGCGCCTTGTAGCCGAAGCGGTCGGCGAGGGTGCCGCCGATGAGGAACATGCCCTGCTGCGAGAAGTTGCGCACGCCGAGCACGAGCCCGACCGCCCAGGCCGCGAGGCCGAGCGCGCCGGACAGGTGCGCGGCGAGGTAGGGCATGAGCATGTAGAAGGCGAGGTTGATCGCGAACTGATTGACCATCAGCAGGCGTACGGGCGCGGAGAAGGAGCGGGTCTGCCGCCAGATCTCGGTCATCACCGCTCCACCCCGGCCCCGGTCTCGTTCTCGTTCCCGGCGATGGGCCGCGGCTCGGCGGCGAGCGGATCGACGATGTGCGTGCAGCGCGTCCAGCGGGTGACGACGCGGTCGCCGGGCCGTTCGATCTCGTCGGGGTCGTCGGCGGGCGGCTCGCCGCCGAGAAGGCCGTGCGTCCGGCAGTACGTGTCGTCGAAGACGGTGCCGACATAGCGTTGCGGCCCGTCGGGGAACACGGCCACGATGCGCTCCTCCGCGGGCAGCGTGCGGGCCAGCCAGCGGGCCACGAGGGCGACGGCGCCGACGCTCCAGCCGCCGGTCGCGTAGTGGCGGCGGGCCAGGTGCCGGGCGGCCCCGACCGCCTCGGGCGCGGCGACCCAGTGCACCTCGTCGAACAGGTCGTAGGCGACGTTGCGCGGGTGGATGCTGCTGCCGAGGCCGCGCATCAGGCGGGGCGCGGCGGGCTGGCCGAAGATGGTCGAGCCGGTGGTGTCGACGCCGACCACGCGCAGGTGCGGGAAGAAACCGCGCAGCACGGAGGCGATGCCCGCCGAGTGCCCGCCGGTGCCGACGGAGACGACGAGGGTGTCGATGCGGCCGAGCTGGGCGACGAGTTCATGGGCGAGCGGGGCGTACGCGGCCACGTTGTCGGGGTTGTTGTACTGGTCGGGGCACCAGGCGTCGGGGTGCCCGGTCAGGATCTCCGCCACGCGCCGGCGCCGCGCCTCCTGCCAGCCGCCGAAGGGGTGCGGGGTGTCGACGAGTTCGACGTCGGCGCCGTAGGCGGAGAGCAGCCCGGTCATCAGCGGTTCCATGCCGGGGTCGGTGACGACGGTGACCGGGTGTCCGTACGTGCCTCCGGCCAGCGCCAGGCCGAGACCCAGGGTGCCGGAGGTGGACTCGACGATGCGTGCGCCCGGGGCCAGTCGGCCGCGCTCGCGGGCCGCGCGAACCATGTGCAGGGCGGTGCGGTCCTTGATGCCGCCGGGGTTGTGGCCTTCGAGCTTGGCCCAGAAGCCGCGTCCTGCGGCGGTGAAGGGGGCGCCGATCCACAACACGGGTGTGTCGCCGACCAGTCCGGCCGGGGTGCGCTGGGGCCGCTTGGTGTCGGCGAGCAGTTGGGCGGGGGCGTCGGGCGTGCGGGTAGCTGTACGCGGGTTCATGGCGTGCTTCTCCTACGGCCGACGGCGGGGGTGCCGGGGCGGCCGTTCGGTGGACGGAAGGGACTGACCGGGACGCCGTCGGTCAGCAGCGACGGCGCGGGACCGATCAGGTCCGCCAGACACCGAGCCGGGAGCGTTCCTGAAGGTCAGGGAGGGGCGCGCGCATCCCGTCCGGAGGCGGCCCGCACCGCAGGGCCCAGCCGCCGTCCGTCTCGGCGCGGGGCACGACGAAGTGCACGGCGTCCGGGGCCACTTGAATGCCACGCGGCGCCTGCACGCTGGGCTCGTCCGCGCCGCGACACTCCTCGTCGCCCTCGTGATGGCCGGGGTCGCAGGCGCCGTGGTCGTGGGCGTGGCCGTGGGACACGGCGGCCACGGTGTCGGCCCGCCCGGAACTCGCCGACGCGGGCCCGTGGGCGCAGCACAGGACGTGCAGCAGCGCGGCCAGCAGCACGACGAGAACCGCACCGGCCCATGACCCGGTGCGGCGGTCGCGACGCCCTGCGAACGAGATCCCCATCGGCACAGAACGTAGCCGATCATGCGCATAAAGTGCACGTGAGGAGAGCGGCACCGGTCAGGCGTCCGGCGGCGGGTCCCCCGTGCCGAGCTTCCGGGTGATGCGGCGGACGAAGACGTCGGCCTCCGCAGGGGTGATCTCGACGTGGTCGTCGTCGTTGTGGCCGAGCGCGTGGCGGCGCAGGTACTCCGTCGTCCGCCAGCGCAGGTTCCGGGTGAAGGCCTCGTCACGGACGAGGTTTCCGGCCCGGCGGCGACGTACGACTCCTGCCGGATTGTCGCGCGAGAACCCGTCCCCGACGCGCGCGTAGTACGTCGTCGTGTCCGCGGGCGAGTTCAGCACCTCCACCGCCGCACCCCGCCCGGCGAGCCACAACTCCAGGGCGAGGCCCGCGAGTTCACGTCGACCGTCGCCGCTGCCGGTGACGTATGCGGGGCCGTAGACGCTGCCGCACAGGCCCTCAAGGCGGGCGCTCTCGTCGAGGACCACGTGGAAACTCGTCCGGGACACGCTCGCCCCGCGCAGATCGGCGCCCTGCAGCAGGGTGGCGCCCAGCAGGGAGGCGCCGTTCAGGCGCGCGCCCGCGAAACACGCCCGGCGGGCGTCGACCTCGTACAGGTCCGCGCTGCCCAGGTCGGCTCCCGACAGGTCCGCGTCGCGCAGCACCGTCTCCGCCAGCTCGGCCTTGACCAGGCAGGCGCCGGTCAGCACCGCGCCGGTGAGGTCCGACCAGCCGAGGTTCGCCCGGTACAGGTCGGCGTCCTTCAGCACGATGCCGTGGGCCGTCGACGGGCACAGCAGCGCGCTGCCCAGGTCGGCGCCGGACAGGTCGGCGCCCGACAGGTCCAGGTACGTGGCGTCCAGGGTGACGTCCAACTCGGAGGCCGCCCAGTCGGCGAGGACCGCGGCCGCTTCGGCGTCGGCCGGTGCGGTGCGCATGTGCCGCCCGGCGTATCCGGGCGGCCCGGAGGAGTCCCGTTCGGTGTCCGTCACGCCCCGACTTTACAAAGCGGGCCCGTCGGCAAGGAGGCTTACCGCAGCGCCTCGGCGACGGCGTCGGCGATCGGCGTGGTGGGTCGGCCGATGAGGCGGGCCAGGTCGCCGTTCTGCCGGGCGAGCAGCCCCTTCTCGACCGCGGTGTCGACGCCCACGAGGATGTCGGCGAACGGGGCGGGGAGTCCGGCGCCGAGCAGGATCTCCCGGTTCTGCTCGGGCGTGACGGCCCGGTAGACGATCTCCTTGCCGGACTGCCGAGCGACCTCGGCGGCGTACTCGGCGAGCGACCACGCGACGTCGCCGCTCAGCTCGTACGTCTTGCCCTCGTGACCCTCGCCGGTCAGTACGGCGACGGCGGCCGCCGCGAAGTCGGCGCGCGAGGCGGAGGCGAAGCGGCCCTCGCCCGCGTTCGCCACGACGGCTCCGTGCTCCAGGACCGGGGCCAGGTTCTCGGTGAAGTTCTCGTGGTACCAGCCGTTGCGCAGGAAGGTGTACGGCAGGCCCGAGTCGAGGATCGCCTGCTCGGTGACCTTGTGCTCGGCGGCGAGCTCGAAGTCGGCGTCCGGGCCGCCGAGCACACCGGTGTAGGCGAGGAGCGCGACGCCCGCCGCCTTCGCGGCGTCGATCACGGCCTGGTGCTGGGCGACGCGCTGCCCGACCTCGCTGCCGGAGACCAGCAGCACGCGGTCGCCCGCGCGGAAGGCGTCCGCGAGCGTCCCGGGGGCGCTGTAGTCGGCGACGCGCAGCTCGACGCCCCGGTCCGCGAGGTCCGCGGCCCTGTCCTTGTCCCGCACGACGGCGGCGATCTGGGCGGCGGGGACACCGGCGTCCAGCAATCCCGTGACGACCAGACGGCCGAGCTTCCCGGTGGCGCCGGTGACGACGTAACTCATGTCTCAAATCTCCTTGATCAGCGGTTCTCCTTCACCGTAAAACGGGTACTAAGAATTCGTAAGTACCCACTTTGAAGTAAGGTACTGGTGTGAAGGTGAGCAGGGTACGGGAGTGGACGACGACGACCGACGAGGGCATGTGTCCGCAGCGTCTGGTCCTGGAGCATGTCACCAGCCGGTGGGGCGTCCTCGCGCTGCTCGCCCTTGAGGAGCGCTCGTACCGGTTCAGCGAGCTGCGCCGCGAGATCGGCGGCGTCAGCGAGAAGATGCTCGCGCAGACGCTGCAGACCCTGGAGCGCGACGGCGTGGTCCACCGCGACGCCAAGCCCGTGATCCCGCCCCGCGTCGACTACTCGCTCACCGAACTCGGCCGCGAGGCCGCCGCGCAGGTCCGCGCGCTCGCGGACTGGACGGACCGGCGCCTTCCCGAGGTGACGGCGGCGCGCGCGGCGTACGACGAGACGAAGAGCGCCGAACAGGGGCGTACGTGACCATCGCCGGGTCCCGCGGCTCCGCGACCTCGCCGACGTCGAAGGTTCACGTCCAGGGGTTCTCCGGCTGTCACCGCTCCGTGCGCCGGTCGGCTGCGCGGTCGACCTCGGACCGCGCCTCCTCGTACTGCTCGCGGGAGCTCTCACGGGCCTTCTCGGGGATGCCCGCTTCGCGCTCGTCCTCGCGCGTGCGACGCTCGAGTTCCTCCGCGTCGGGCCGCAGGGGCATTCCCCGGCCGTGACCCGTTTCCGGGTCGCCTTCGACCTTCTTGTTGGACTTGTGGTGACCCGACATGTCTCCTCCTGAATGCCGGTCCGAGGTGCCGCTGTGGAAGGGCTCGTCACGCGGCCGGACCGGGGAGTTCGCACGGCGGCTCCGTCAGTGGCCGTCCGAGGGGATGCGTTCCACTGAATCGCGATGTCCGCTCCGCCGCAAACGGAGTGCGGGGAGCGGCGACACCGCGCCTACGGGTGGCTGTCCGCGATCGCGATGACCTCGTCGAGGCGGTCCAGGGCGGCCTGCAGGTCGTCGACCTTGGCCTGGATGCGGTCCCGCTCGTCGTGCAGCATGGCGCGCTGCTCGGCGTCGGTGCGCCCGGAGTTCCAGCACGGGAGGAGTTCCGCGATCCTTCGGCTGGTGAGTCCTGCGGCGTACATCTGCTGGAAGAAGCGCACCAGGGTGACGGCGTCCTGCCGGTACAGGCGCTGGCCGGACGGGCTGCGCTCCGCAACGAGGAGGCCCTGCTGCTCGTAGTAGCGCACGGCGCGCACCGAGACGCCTGCGCCCCGCGCCACCTCTCCGATGCGGATCAGCCGCTCGGCCGCGGGCACCGTGACGGTCATGGCGGTCCCTCCCACCTCGGTCCTGACGTGCAGCACTTGCCCCTGACGTCAACGTCAGGTTTTAGCGTACCGGGCATGGACATCAACAACTCAGTTGCCCTGGTCACCGGTGCCAACCGTGGCCTGGGCCGTGCCTTCGCCCAGCGTCTGCTCGACCGGGGTGCCCGCAAGGTCTACGCGGCGGCCCGCCGCCCGGAGACCGTGGACCTGCCCGGGGTCGTGGCGCTGCCCCTCGACATCACCGATCCGGCATCCGTACGGGCCGCCGCCGAGGCCGCCCCGGACGTCTCGCTGCTGGTCAACAACGCGGGGATCCAGACGGGGACGGACCTGGTGACCGGCTCGCTGGACGCGGTGCGCCGCGAGCTGGAGACCAATGTGTTCGGTCACCTGGGCATGATCCGGGAGTTCGCGCCCGTGCTCGCCGGGAGCGGTGGGGGCGCGATCGTCAACGTCCTGTCCGCCATGTCGTGGTTCGGTGGCGCGGGCGCCAATGCGTACCACCTGACCAAGGCCGCCGCCTGGGCGATGACCAACGGCGTCCGCCTCGAACTCGCCGAGCAGGGCACGCTCGTGACGGCGGTGCACCTCGGCCTTGCCGACACCGACATGGCCGCGGGCTGGCCCGTGGCCAAGATCGCGCCCGCGGACCTGGCCGACGCGGCGCTCGACGGTGTCGAGGCGGGTTCCGCCGAGGTCCTCGCCGACCAGTGGAGCCGGGACGTCAAGGCTCGACTGCCGCTGGCGCCCGAGGAGTTCAACGCCGCGATGGACCGCGCCCTGACGGCGCTGACGGCGGCCTGAGGGCTCCTGGCGACAGCCGGCCCGCCGCACCGTCGCGCTGGGCGACGAGCAGGGCGATGTCGTCGCGGGCCCCGGGGTGGCGCAGGTGTTCCAGGAGGTGGTCGCAGGACTCCTCCAGGGGCCGGTGGTCGGCGAGGAGGCCGAGGAGCACCTGGATGCGGGTGTCGATGGCGTCGCCCCGGGTCTCGACCAGGCCGTCGGTGTACAGCACGAGTCGGCTGCCCGGGTCGAGGGTGAAGTCCCGCGCGGTGTACACCGAATCGCCAAGACCCAGCGGCGCACCCGGGTCCATCTCGACGGCTTCGGCGCGGCCGTCGGGGTGGGCCAGGACGGGCGGTAGGTGTCCTGCCGTGGCGATCCGGCAGTGGCCGGTGGCCGGCTCGCAGATGACGTAGCTGCAGGTGACGAACGAGGAGCCGTCGAGCTCGGCGCTGAGGCGGTCGAGCTGGTGCAGCACCTGGCAGGGTGTGAGGTCGAGTTGGGCGAGGGTGCGGGTGGCGGTGCGCAGTTGACCCATGGTGGCCGCGGCGTTGATCCCGCTGCCCATCACGTCCCCGATCACCAGGGCGGTCCGCTCGTCGGGCAGGGGCAGTACGTCGAACCAGTCCCCGCCGATCCCGGAGGCGTCGTCGGCCGGACGGTACCGGGTGGCTATCTCCAACCCCGGCCTGTGGGTGGCCCGTTGGGGCAGCAGGCTGCGCTGGAGCGCGAGGGCGGTGTCGCGTTCGTGGCGGTACCAGCGTCCGTTGTCGATGCAGATCGCCGCGCGGTCGGCCAGCTCGCAGGCGAAGGCGCAGTCCTCGGCGTCGAAGGGGCGCGGGTTGCTGACGCGCAGGAGCGAGAGGGCGCCGAGGACGACGCCGTGCGCGGTCAGGGGCACGGCCAGGTAGGAGTGGGCGCCGGCCCGGGCGAGGGTGGACGAGTCCGGGTTCGTGCCGAGCCGCCGTAAGGTGTCGGCCGTCAGCTCCGGCACCAGGACCGGACGCCCCGTGGTCACGCACTCGGTCACCAGCCGGTCGGCCGCGTACACCGCCGCCTCGCCGACCGGGTCGGCGGCCCGGACGGCATCGCTGGGAGGCCGGGCGGCGACGGCGAGCGGGCGGAAGGCGGCGCCCTGCCCGGTGTCCGGCACAGCGGGATCGACCCCGGTGAAGATGACGTCCAGGACGTCCACCGCGGCCACGTCGGCCAGGTCCGTCACGGCGATGTCCGCGAGGTCGCGCGCGGTGCGCTCCATGTCGAGCGTGGAGCCGATGCGCACCCCGGCGTCCGCCAGCGTGGCCAGGCGCCTGCGGGCGCGGGCGGCCTCGACGGCGGCCTGGTGCCGTTCGGTGTCGTCGATGACGGCGGCGGCCACCCCGATGACGCGCCCGCGGGTGTCCTGCAGCCGGTAGTACGAGGTGGACCACGCGTGCTCGCGCTCGGGGTCGGGATCGTACGGGGTGGTGCTCGAGGTGAGCTGGTCCAGCATCGGTTTCCCGGTGTCGAGCACGTGGCGCAGCGCCGCCTCGATCGGGGTGGTGTCCATGAAGGGCAGGACGTCCGCGGGGCGCAGGCCGACGCATTCCGCGGCCGGTGTGCCGTGGAACTTCTCGAGCGCGGGGTTGATGAGCCGGTAGCGCAGCTCGGTGTCGAAGACCGCGAGGCCGATGGGCGAGTGGTAGAACAACGGCGCCGTCAGCGCGAGGCCGGTCTCCACCTCGCGCAGCTGCGTCTGGTCGGTGGCGATGCCCAGCGCGTAGATCCGGCCTTCGATGTCCTTGAGCGGCACATTGCGGAATTCCGCCTGGCACACCGTGCCGTTCTTGCACCGGATGGGGAATCCGCCGGCCCACGGCTCGCCGTCGAGGACGCGCTGGAACCACTCCCGCACCTGCGGCGCGTGTTCCGGCTCTACGAGGAGGTCCTCCGCGCTCTGCCCGAGGGCCTCCGCGGCGCTGTAGCCGAACAGCCGCTCCGCCTCGGGGCTCCACAGCGTGATCCGGCCCTCGACGTCCAGGACCACGGCGGCCACGCCCAGCAGGTCGAGCAGGCCGCCGGGGGCGGAGAACACGTCGCCGTCGCGCGCCTCGGTCGGCCCGATCGTGAAGCCGTACTCAGTCACGCCGCCCACCGCCTTCGCACACCAGGCGACCGGCGAAGCCGGATCGCCTGCATTCCAGCATGTCGCGGGCCGCCGCACAACGCACATCCGCGAACCGGTCGGCCACCACGATCGCCGCCGACCCGCCCCTGTCGCGCTGCGGGGCGGGTCGGCGACGGTGTGTGATCGTGCGCGCGGCCCGGGCGGTGCGGCGGCGCGGGCGGGCCGGTCCCGTACGGGGCGTCGTCAGTCCAGCGGGGTGTCGAAGTTCTTCGCGGGGATGGACTTGCCGTCGGAGGTCTTGGCCGCGAGGCGCTTGTAGCGCAGCACGAGCTTCTGCGTGTCCTTGTCCGGCGTGAAGACGATCCAACCGGTGCTGGTCTTGCCCGTCTTGGCGTCCTCCAGCGGCTCGTACCCGGCCGCCTTCACCTCGTCGTCCAGGATGGTGGTGCTGGCCTGGTCGATGCCGTTGGACATGCCCGTCAGGCGGAAGCTGGTCGACCCGAAGCTGGTGTAGTACTTCGCGCTCGCGGTCACCTTCACATTGACCAGGACCACCTTCTCGTTCTCGAGCGCCGAGAACTTGGACTTCGCGGCCGCGGAGGGCTGGAAGTCGGGGACGTACTTGAGGACGGTGGCCTTGTGGCCCATCGCGTCGTCCTCGAACGACTTGTTCACCGTCTTGGGCGTGCCGGCGCTCGCACCCTCGGAGCCCTCGGCGCCCTCGGCGGATTCCGACGGGGAGGCGGCGTCGGCCGTCGCGGACGCGGAGCGCGTCGGCGTGGGGTCGGACGCGGCGTCGGTCTTGTCGGAGTCACCTCCGCACGCGGTGAGCAGTGCGCCGCAGGCGACAACGGCGACGGCGGCAGACAGAGACGTACGAACACGCATGAAGAAGGGTCCCCCTGGACTCACAGCTGGTCACCGGCGGCACAGTTGCACGCCGGACCCATCATGTACCTGTCGGACATGGCGCAGTGACTCTACCCCGAGAACTCGGCCACCGTGGCCGGAGACCGGCGGGGGCCGGCAACGGCTGCCGCCGCCCTGCTCGTTGGTGCCTCACGCGCGCGGCGGCCGTCCGACGGTCACGGCGCCGCGGAAGCTTGCCGCCGAGACGCTCGCCATCGTGTCGAGCGAGGCGTCGGGAACGGGCAGCAGATGGGCGTCGACCCAGGTGTCGCCCTTCTCCGCGCCGGCCCACGGATCCTCGACGACGACGGCGCCGGGGACGACGCCGTGGCAGAGCACCCAGTGCGGCACGTCGAAGCCCTGCATCGCGGCGAGCGAGAGCAGGAGCAGCACGTGGTCGCCCCGGCCGATCGTCGCGCGGACGTCGTCGATGGAGAGGCGGTGCCCGTCGACCGGGACTCCGGTCCCTGCGGCCTGCGTACGTGACTCGCGTTGCAGCAGGGCGCGCCACTCCTGGTCGGCTTCCGGGAGGTGGTCGAGCAGCACGGGGTGGTCCACGTCGAGGTGCACGGTGACCGGGGCCGAAGGCCATGCCCGGCGTACGGCGACGCCCAGGCCGACGGGCTCGCAGGCGAGGAAGTTGGTCGCGTCGCGCCACAGCGTCAGCTCCGCCCGGCGGTCGAGGGCGTCCAACGACACTTCCCCCGCGTGGACTTGGGCGACGAGGGCGGTGACCGCGCCGCACGTGAAGTGCGTGCTCTGGCCGTAGTACGGGAGTTCCGGCACCGCTCCCCCGTGCATCCAGCGCACGTAGCCGGTGGTGGGGCCCGCGGCGTCCTCCGGTGGTGCGATCGGCGGCCGCAGTGGTGTGAAGCCGGCGGCCGCGGCCTCCTCGCAACTGGCGGTCCAGCCTTCCCACTTGACCTGCGCGAGCCCCTGCTCGCGCGCGTGGGCGACGACGGCCGCGACAGCCGCCGGTACGTCGCCGACCGCGTCGACGATCTTCAGGTACGCCGTGCCGGGGCGCGCCGACACGAGCGCGGCGGCGGTCCAGTGCGCGCCGTCCGGGACGGCCACGAGGTGCGGGGCGTGGGCGGAGCGGTCGACCGTGTGCCAGCGCTCGGGCACCTCGAGGTGTGCCAGCCGCTCGACCGGGCTCGGCGAGGTCTCGGGCTCGTACGGGACGACGGTGAAGTGCTGCACGGGCGTTTCCTTTTGGGGCGAGGTCCTGTGGTCGGGCGGCGTCATGCGCGGGACTGCCGCAGCACCCACACGAAGTACGGGGCGCCGACCAGGGCGATCATGAGGCCCGCCGGCATCTGGGAGGGTGCGACGACCGTGCGGCCGAGCGCGTCGGCCACGCAGACCAGCACCGCGCCGAGCAGCATCGCGACCGGGATCGCGCGGCTGTGCCGGGCGCCCACCAGGGAGCGGGCGAGGTGCGGGGCGACGAGTCCCACGAAGCCGACGACACCGACCGCGATCACGCTGAGCGCCGCGAGCACCGCGGCGATCGCCAGCGCGGTCAGGCGGGTGCGCTCGACCTTGACGCCGACGATGCGTGGTGTGTCCTCGTCGACGGCGAGCAGGTCGAGCCGCTCGCGCATGGCCAGCAGCACGGGGAGCGCGAGGGCCAGGGCCACCGCGACCGGTACGACGTCGGGCAGCGTCCGGCCGTAGGTCGTACCGGAGAGCCAGGTGAAGATGCGGGGCGTGTTGTACGGGTCGGCGCGCAGGAGCAGGAATGTGGTGACGGCGCTCAGCCCGTACCCGCAGCCAATGCCGATCAGGACGAACCGGTCGGGCAGGAAGCCGCCGCGCCAGGACAGCAGGGCAACCATCGCGAACGTGGCGAGCCCCGCCGCGACCGCCACCGCGACGAGCACCGGCTGCCCGCCCGGCAGGCCCGAGGTGACGACGCTCGCCGCGCCGAGCCCGGCGCCCGCCGTGATGCCCAGGATTCCGGGCTCCGCCAGCGGATTGCGGACGGCGCCCTGGACGACACATCCGGCCAGCCCGAGCGCCGCGCCCGCGCACACCGCGGCGGTCACCCGCGGGACCCGGTCGTCGAGCGCCTGGCCGATCAGGTCGGGGGCCAGGCCCTGGGCCCAGAGGACGATGTCTCCCGTACGCAGCCAGAGACTGCCCGCGAGGACCGCCACGACGGCCGCCGCCACCAGTAGTGCCACGGCGCCGAGCACGACGAGGAGGAACGCGCGGCGCGACCGTGCGGCGATCCGGGCACGCGGGGGGCGCGGGGCCTGGCCCGTGTCCCGCAGCCGCAGCGCGAGTGCCACGATCACCACGGCGCCGAGCAGCGCGGTCGGCACACCGGTGGGGATGGCGGCGGCCCCGTCCGCGCCCTGCACCGCGCGCAGGCCCGCGTCCGCGAGCAGGATGAGCAGCGCGCCGAGCAGCCCGGCGGCCGGCACCGCGTACAGGTGTCGGCGCAGTGCCCGCACCCGTCCGGCGAGGAGGCGGACCAGGACGGGGGCGCCGAGGCCGACGAAGCCGATCGGTCCCGCGAGGGTCACCGCCGTGCTGGTCAGCAGAACCGCGCAGAGCACGGCCGTCACCCGGGTGGCACGGACCGGGACGCCGAGGGTGGCCGCGGTGTCGTCGCCGAGGTTCATCACGTCGAGGCGCCGGGACAGCGCCAGGGCGAGACACAGCACCAAGGCCACCAACGGCCAGGCGCGCACGGCCGCGTCGATGTTCAGCTGCGCGAGCGAACCGCTCCCCCACGCGAACAGGCCGGTGGTGTTCTGGTTGAACAGGATGAGGAGCGCGCCCGTCGCCGCGTCCAGGGCCATCGCGATGGCCGAACCGGCGAGGACGAGGCGGGTGCCCGCGGTGCCCGCGGCCCGCCCCGCGAGCAGCAGGACGAGCGCCGCCGCGGCCAGTCCGCCGGTGAAGGCGACGGCGCCCGAGGCCCACAGCGGGACGGCGAGGCCGAAGGCGGCGACGAGGGTGAGGGTGAAGTAGGCCCCGGCCGTGACCGCGAGGGTGTCGGGCGAGGCGAGGGCGTTGTGCGTGACGGACTGGAGCAGCGCTCCGGCGGCGCCGAGCGCCACACCGACCGCGATGCCCGCGAACAGCCGCGGCAGCCGCGAGCCGGTGAAGATCTCACCGACCGGCGCCCCACCGGCGTGCTCGCGTCCGCCGGCGAGACACCGCAGCAGGTCGCCGACGCCGACGCCCGAAGTCCCCTGCGTCAGGTGCCACATGCCGACCAGGACGGTCGCGGCGAGCAGGGCCGCGAGGACGGCCATGCCGGTGGGGCCGCCGCCGCGCTCGGGGCGCGGGAGCGGGGTGCCTCCGGCGGGTGACGGTGTGGTGGGCGTCCGCCGTGGCGCGCCCACTTCTTGCCGTGCGCTCACTTCTTGTCGAGCACGTCGACGTACGCGTCGATCGCCTGCGCGCAGGAGCGCGGGCCGCCGGCGCCCCACACCCGGGCCGGGAAGGAGTGCGCGCGGCCCTCCTTGACGGCGGGGATGGTCTTCCAGATCGGGTTCTTCTTCAGCGCGGAGACATAGCCGCCGGCGCCTTCGTCGTTGGCGTAGAAGAGGTTGGCGTCGCCCACGGCGGTGAGGCCCTCGACGTCGGTCTGGGCGAGGCCGTAGGACTTGTCGACGCCGCCGTCCCCGTGGTCCTTGTTGACGGCCTTGGTCCAGGCCGGGTTCATGCCGAGTTCCTTGCCTATCTCGGTGAACAGGGCGCCGTCGCTGTACGGGCGGACGGTGAGGTTGCCGCCCTGCAGCCATCCGTCGAAGAACAGGAAGTCCTTCGTGGGCAGGTCGGCGTCGGTGACCTTCTTCTTCGCCGTCGCGAGGTGGTCGTCGAACTCCTTGAGCACCTGGTCGGCCCGCTCGGTGCGGCCGGTCGCCTTGCCGATCATGCTGAACACGTCGCGCATGTTGCCGATCGGGTCCTTCGGGTCGGCGCCCTTGGTGACGAGCACGGGGACCTTGCGCTTCTCCAGCTTCTTGACGGTCTCGTCGTCGGCGTCGAAGGCCTCCACGACCACGAGGTCGGGCTTCGCCGCGTAGAGGGTGTCGAGGTCGGGCTCCTCACGGGTGCCAATGTCGGTGACACCCTTCGGCAGCTTCTCCGCGCTGACCCAGGTGCTGTATCCCTTCGCGTCGGACACGGCGGTGGGGGTGACGCACAGCGTCAGGGCGTCCTCGACCTGCTGCCACTCCAGGACCGCGATCCGCTTGGCGGGCTTGTCGAGCCGCACGGTGCGGCCGACGCCGTCCTTGAAGGAGACCGGCTTCGTGGAGGTGGCCGTGGTGTCGGAGGCGCAGTCCTTCGAGGCGGGCGAGGCACTGGCGCCGCCGGCGTCGGCGGACGTGTCGACGTCCGTGGTGCCGCAGGCCGTCGCGGCGAGGAGGACGAGCCCGGTGGAGGCGGACGCCGCCAGGAGACGGGCACGGTTCATGAAGGGGCCTCTTTCTGTGAGGTGTTCGCGGTGCGCGCCGGTGATGTGTGCGCGGCGCGTACTCGTGATGTGTGCGCGGTACGGGAGGGTGAGGCGTTCCGCCTCAGGCGGAGCGGTGCCCGACGGGGTCGATACGAAGGCGTCCGGTGCGGGGGTCCACCTCGACCTCGACCCGGATGTCGTAGACCTCGCCGATGTTGGCTGCCGTGAGGACGTCGGCGGGGGCGCCCGCCGCGTGCACCCGGCCGCAGTGCATGAGGACCAGCGTGTCCGCGACGCGGGAGGCGTGGTCGAGATCGTGCAGCACGATGCCGACCGCGATGCCGTGCTCCTCGACGAGCTCGCGGACCAGGTCGAGCGTCTCGAACTGGTAGCGCAGGTCGAGGTGGTTGGTGGGTTCGTCGAGCAGGACGACGCCGGTGTCCTGGGCCAGGCAGGCGGCGAGCCACACGCGCTGCATCTCGCCTCCGGAGAGTTCACCGACGGGCCGGGCGGCCATGTCCCGCACGCCGGTGACACCCATGGCGTGGTCGACGGCGGCCCGGTCGTCGGAGGTCGGTCCCCCGAAGCCGCGGCGGTAGGGGTGGCGTCCGAAGGCCACGACCTCCGCGACCGTCAGCCCTTGGGGCGCGGGCCTCGACTGCGAGAACAGGGTGACCTCACGGGCGAACTGGCGGGCGCCGAGCAGCGCCGCGTCGCGCTCCGGCCCGCCGTCGGGGCCGGCGAGCGTCACCCGGCCGCCCTCCACCCGGTGCAGCCGGGACAGCGCGCGCAGCAGCGTGGACTTCCCGCTGCCGTTGGGCCCCACCAGGGCGGTCACGCGGCCGGGCGACAGGTCGACCGAGACACCATGGACCACCGTCCTGCCGTCGTAACTGAGCACCAGATCGCGCCCGTTGAGAGCGGCGGTCGCAGGTGTGTCGACAGCCGCGACCGAACGCTCGGTGGGTCTGCGGGGGCGCGTGAACATCGGTGGGTCCCGGTGGTCGGAGGGGCGTGGGCCGCGGCACCCTCCGTCCGGCCGTCACCGGCCGGTCCGCGAACTCGCCCGCGTACGGGCAGCGCCGTACACGTCGAGCAACAACTAAGGGTTACCTAACTCCGAGCAGGTTATATTCCGCCCGTCGCGTCGACAATCACGCGTTCTGGACACCCGATACGGGATTCCGGACATCGCCCGGGTCGCCGCCCGACGCCTCGAAGTACGCGCCCGGCGTGGTGCCCATGACCCGCCGGAAGGCGGCGATGAACGAGCTGGACTGCGCGTAGCCGAGCACCTCGGAGACCGTCAGGACGTCGAAGCCCTCGGAGAGCAGCGTCAGCGCCCGGTGCACCCGGAGCAATTGCCGCCACTGTGCGAACGAGAGACCTGTTGCCTGCCGGAAGGCGCGGGTGACCGTGCGGTCGCTGACACCAAGGTGCGCCGCCCACTCCTCCAGGGAGCGGCCGTCGCCGGGATCGTCGAGGAGCGCCTCGGCGATCGGGTCGATCCGGGGGTCGTTGGGCAGCTGGAGGGCGAACTGCCGCTCGGACGGGCGGAGCACGTCGAACACGACCGCCTCGGCCCGGGCCCTGGCCGCCTCGTCGAGATCTCCGGCGGACAGATGGACCAGCAGGGATTCGAGCAGCGGTGTCATCGCGATCGCCTTCGGCTCCTCGAAGGCGAAGGCGGACGGTGTGCGGTCCGGAGCGAAGAAGGCGTCGTGGAACCGTGCCCCCGCCGTCGACCGTCCCCCGTGGGCCACCCCGGCGGGCATCCACAGCCCGTGCCCCTCGGACACGGTGAAGACACGGTCCTCCACGCGGGACGTCAGGGTTCCGCCGCGCACCCACACGAGCTCGTGGAAGGCGTGCGAGTGCGGGGCCCACTCGGTGGGCACGCGGGGTATCCGGAATCCGGCGGTGATGGCGAAGGGGGCGGGGACCTGCTCAGCCGACGCCACGACCTGGCGCACCACGGTGCCCGCCTCGCGGGGCACGGTCCCGCGATTCACCTCATCGCGGGACGCTGGAACCATGGGGGTGAGTCTATCGAGGGGCTTCCCGGGGGCCGACGTGCGCTCAGTAGGACATGGCGCGCCCGGAGCGGTCCAAGAGTGGATCTAGAATGGTATACCAAGTCACCCCTTGATATACCGAAGGAATGCGCGAGGACCGGATGGCAGTGGAAGAGGGCAGGGAGGCCGAGTCGGTGCGGATCGCGCGGCTGATCCGTGACGACATCGTCAACGGCACCCGCCCGCAGGGCAGCAAGCTCGTCGAGCGGGACCTGGCGGGCGAGCTCGGTGTGAGCAGGGTGCCGGTGCGGGACGCGCTGAAGACGCTCGTCGCCGAGGGGCTCGTCACGCCGCGGCCCCGGACGTGGGCCGTCGTCCGCGAGTTCACGAAGAGCGACATCGCCGACCTCCAGGAGGTGCGGTTCGCCCTGGAGACCGTCACGTTCAAGCTGGCGGCGCAGCGCCGCACCCGCGCCGGACTCGAGCGGCTGCGCACCGTCCTCGACGCCGAACTCGCCGCGGCCGCGGCGGGCGACGCCGTGACCGCGCGCCGGATCGCCGCCGAGTTCCACGAGTGCGCCACGGAACTCGCGGGCAACCACGTCTTCAACGAGCTGGAACTCACCCTGCGCAGCCGGATGCGCTGGCTGCTCAGCCAGCACGACGACCTGTCGAAGGTCGCCGAGGAGCACCGGCTGCTCTACGAGGCGATCGAGCAGCGCGACGTCGCCGGTGTCGAGGCGCTCGTGCTGCGCCACCTGGAGACCGGGCGGGCCCAACAGGAGGCGCGCGCCCACAAGCTGGACTGACCGGACCCCGATGGGGAATTGACCCGACTCCGGTGGGGCGTGGCGCCGGCCACCGGAGCCGGGAGCTTTCCGCCCGGAGGGATGCGCGGGGTCAGGCGTAGACGATGCCCTCCGGGACATCGCCGCGGATCTCGGTGCCGACCTTGCGGGCGAGGAGGTCGTCGAGCCGGTCCAGGGGGCCGATGAGCGCACGGCCGCCCGCGCGTGCGACACGGACGGCGGCGTCGATCTTGGGCTGCATCGAGCCCGCGGCGAAGGTGAGCTTGGCGATGTCCTCGGCGGCCGCGGCCTTGATGTCGCGCTGCTCTGGCGTGCCCCAGTTCTCGCTGACGTACTCGGCGTCGGTGAGCATGACGAGCGTGTCGGCCTTCAGCTCCGCCGCAAGCGCCGCGCTGGCGAGGTCCTTGTCGACCACCGCCTGCACGCCGCTGGTACGGCCCGCGCTGTCGGCCTTCACGGGTACGCCACCGCCGCCGACGCACACCACGAGCCGCCGGTTCTCCAGCAGGAGCCTGATGTCGGGTGCCTGGAGGACGCGGACCGGGTCGGGCGAGGGCACGACCCGGCGGAAGGTGTCGCCGTCCCGGGCGATGGTCCAGCGGTATTCGGCCGCCGCCTCGGCCGCGTCCTGCGCCGAGTAGGTCGGCCCGATGAGCTTCGTAGGCTGCTCGAAGGCCGGATCGTTCTCGTCCACCAGCGTCGTGGTGAGCACGGCCGTCACCTCGCGCTCGCCGGCGAGGGCGTTGGAGAGTTCCTGCTGGACGACGTAGCCGATCATCCCCTGCGTCTCGGCGCCGAGGATGTCGAGCGGGTACGCGGCCACGTCCTGGTAGGCCAGGTTCTGCAGGGCGAGCAGGCCGACCTGCGGCCCGTTCCCGTGCGTGATGACGACCTCGTGCTCGCGGGCGAGTCCCGCCAGGGCCGCGCAGGACGACCTCACGTTGGTGCGCAGCCGGTCGGCCGTCATGGGTTCCCCGCGACGGGCCAGGGCGTTTCCGCCCAGTGCGACCACCACTCGCATGGTGACTCCCCTCTCCGTACTCCCGCTCTCCGTGCTCCCGGGAGGCAGCACCCTCGAAATGGTATACCAAATGGGCTAGGGTTCGGCCAGAAGCTCACGCGCAAGAAGGTGGCGCCCATGACCCAGCCCGCCCCGCCGTCCCCGACGGCGCTGTCCGCACTCTCCGCCGACGCCGAACTGCTGGCACACCTGCGCCGCGGGCGGACCGGCGGGCGCGTGCACAGCGTGTTCACTCACGTCGTCAACGTTCTGGCCGACGATGACCAGCTGGTGTCCCTGTGCGCGCGTGGCCTCGACGACGCGCCGTGGAGCGCGCGCGTCGACGTCGCCGACTGGTCGGCCTCGGGCCTCAGGGCGGGCGACCCCGTCGCGCTGACCGCCGACGAGGGCGCCTTCGGGGGCCCGGCCCGGCTCGTCGTGCTGATGACACACCGTCCGCGGGAATGGCATTCCAAACCGGTCGGGCTGCGGCTGACCGGACCCCAACTGGCCGTGCGGGCCCGGATTCTCGCGGAACTCCTCGACGCACACGGCACGCACGGCGGCATGCCCACACCGCCCGACGCGGCGAACGCCTTCGAGGCCGCCGTCGGGGCCGAACTGCGGCGGGGGCAGGAGGCGTTGCACCGGTCCGTGCTCGCGGGTGACGGGCCGGGCCAACGTGCCTCGATCACTCAACTGCTGGGCCTGGGGCCGGGGTTGACCCCGTCCGGCGACGACTTCCTGACGGGGCTCGCCCTCCTCGCCGCCCAGCCCGGCAGCCGGACCGCCGGTTACGTCACCGCCGCGCGGGAGGTACTGGACCGCCTGCCCGACCGTACGACGCTGCTGAGCCGGACCACCCTGCGCGAAGCGCTGCGCGGCCGCGTGCGGCAGAGCCTGCTCGACGCGCTGCACCCGCTGCTCGCCCCCGCCGAACCCGACGCCGCGGGACTGTCCCGCCGCCTGCGGCCCCCGGTCGACCGCGTGCTCGCCATCGGCCACACCTCCGGGGCCGACCTCCTGTCCGGCCTTCTGGCCGGACTCCGCCTGGAAGCAGAACTGAGAGGTTCCATGTGAACGCCACCGCAGTGATCAAAAAGAATACGTACTTCGATTCGGTGTCGCTGATGTCGATCTCGACGAAGGCGAACCAACTCGACGGTGTGGAGCAGGCGTTCGTCGCCATGGCCACCGAGAAGAACAAGGAGGTGCTCGGCAACCTCGACCTGCTCACGGACGAGCTGGCGGCGGCCGGCAACGGCGACCTCATGATCGTCGCCGTGACCGGGGACGGCGTCGACACCGCGGCCACGCTCGCCCGGATCGAGGAGCTCCTGCAGCGCAAGGCCCCGGCGGGCGGCGACTCCCGGGTCACCCACCGCACCCTCGCCTCCGCCGTCGGGGCCGACCCGACGGCGAACCTGGCCGTCGTCGCCGTCAACGGCGCCTACGCGGCCCGCGAGGCCCGCACGGCGCTCGAGAACGGTCTGCACGTCATGATGTTCAGCGACAACGTGCCGCTCGCGGACGAGATCGCGCTGAAGTCCCTGGCCCACGACAAGGGCCTGCTGATGATGGGGCCCGACTGCGGCACCGCCATCATCAACAACGTCGGGCTCTGCTTCGCCAACGCGGTCCGCCCCGGCTCCGTCGGCATCGTCGCCGCCTCGGGCACCGGTTCGCAGGAGGTCAGCGTGCGCGTGCACGCGCTCGGCGGCGGGATATCCCAGCTCATCGGCACCGGCGGGCGCGATCTGAGTGCCGAGGTCGGCGGCGTCATGATGATCGACGCCATCCGCGCCCTCGCCGCCGACCCGGGGACGGAGGCCATCGTCCTCGTCTCCAAGCCGCCCGCCCCCGACGTCGAGCGGAAGGTGCTCGCCGAGATCGCCACGGCGGGCAAGCCGGTCGTCGTCCACTTCGTCGGCGGTTCACGCGAGGCGGTCACCGAGGCCGGCGGACACTACGCGGCGAGCACCCAGGACGCGGCACTGCAGGCGGTCCGCCTGACCAGCGCCCCGGAGGCCGCCGTGCCGGGCCCGGACGCCGACCGGATCAAGTCCGTACGCGCGAAGCTGAGCCCACAACAGCGGTACGTACGCGGCCTGTTCTGCGGCGGGACGCTGTGCGACGAGTCGATGTACGCGCTCCTCGACGCCGATGAGACCGAGGTCTGGAGCAACATCCAGAAGAACCCGGACCGCGTTCTGCGCGCGGCGGACGCGAGCCGCGGCCACACCTTCCTCGACTTCGGCGACGACGAGTTCACCAACGGTCGGCCGCATCCGATGATCGACCCGTCGCCGCGCCTGGAGCGCCTGGTGCTCGAGGCCCGGGATCCGGACGTGGCCGTCGTCGTCATGGACTTCGTCCTCGGCTACGGCGCGCACGAGGACCCCGTCGGCGCGACCCTGCCGGCGATCGCCGAGGCGCAGAGCATCGCCGCAGCGGACGGGCGCCATCTGGAGATCGTCGGCTACGTCCTCGGCACCGACCAGGACACACCCCAACTCGCCGCCCAGGTCTCCGCGTTGGAGAGCGCGGGCGTCACCGTCACCCGCAGCAGCACCGAGACCGGGCAGTACGCCCGCGCCATCGTCAGCGAGGGAGCCCGCGCATGACCACGCCCGCCAACGCATCCGCCCGCACGCCCATCGCCCAGCTCTTCGGCGGCGAACTGAACGTCGTCAACGTCGGGCTCGCGATGTTCGAGGAGGACATCGCCGCCCAGAACGCCAAGGTCACCACCCTCGACTGGGTCCCGCCGGGCAACGGCAAGCCCGAGGTGATCGCCGCCCTCGACCACCTCGCCCGGCCCGACATCGCCGCCCGGATCGAGGCCGCCAACGCCGAGGCCGTCGAACGGATCACCAGCGCCAAGCCGATGCTGGTCGGCTTCGGCCGGGCCATCGACGTCGTGCCCGGCATGACTCCGACCACGATCATCCACGCGGGGCCGCCCATATCCTGGGAGAAGATGTCGGGTCCGATGAAGGGCGCCGTCCTCGGCGCGCTCGTCTTCGAGGGCCTCGCCGCCGACCTCGCCGAGGCCGAACAGGTCGCGGCCTCCGGCCGGATCACCTTCTCCCCCTGCCACGAGCACGACTGCGTGGGCTCCATGGCGGGCGTCACCTCGGCGTCGATGTACATGCACGTCCTGCACAACGAGACGCACGGCAACCGCGCGTACACCAACCTCTCCGAGCAGATGTCGAAGATCCTGCGCATGGGTGCCAACGACGAGACGGTCGTCGAGCGCCTGATCTGGATGCGGGACGTCCTCGGCCCCATGCTCAAGGAGGCCATGGAGCTCGGCGGCCCCATCGACCTGCGCCTGCTCCTGTCCCAGGCGCTGCACATGGGCGACGAGGCGCACAACCGCAACATCGCCGGGAGCCTGCTGCTCATGCAGGAGCTCGCGCCCCGGATGGTGCAGACGAGCTTCTCCGCCGAGCAGCAGAAGGAGGTCTTCGACTTCATCGCCAGCTCGGACTACTTCTCCGGTCCGACGTGGCTGGCCATGGCGAAGGCCGCGCTCGACGCGGCACACGGCATCGAGGACTCGACCGTCGTCACGACGATGGCCCGCAACGGCGTCGAGTTCGGGCTGCGCGTCAGCGGCCTGCCCGGCAACCACTGGCTGACGGGCCCCGCCCAGAAGGTCGTAGGCCCGATGTTCGCCGGCTACCGCCCCGAGGACTCCGGGCTCGACATCGGGGACAGCGCCATCAGCGAGACGTACGGCTTCGGCGGCTTCGCCATGGCGGCGGCGCCCGCCATCGTCGCGCTCGTCGGCGGCACCGTGGAGGAGGCCCTCGCCTACACCCGCGAGATGGGCGAGATCACCACCGCGCAGAACCCGAACATCACCATCCCGTCCCTGGACTTCCAGGGCCTGCCGACCGGCATCGACGTCCGCAAGGTGCTCGACACCGGCATCCTGCCGGTCATCAACACCGCCATCGCGCACAAGGAACCGGGCATCGGCATGATCGGCGCCGGTATCACCCACCCGCCCGCCGAGGTCTTCGAGAAGGCGGTCGTGGCCCTCGCCGCGAAGTTCTCCTGACGCCGACCGGCGTGCCTCCCCACGAACACCGAGGAGCAATGTGAACCGCTATTTCCTTTGCACCGCACTGTTCACCGGCCTTCTGTGCGGCCTCTGGGGAGGCTTCGCCGGGGCGCTCGGCCTGTCGGCCTGGGCCGGATTCGCGGGCTGCACCGCCTACTTCGCCTGCGAGAAACGCCTGCTGCCGGGCGCGGCCCTCACTCTCACCAGCAGCTGCGCGGGGGTGCTCTGCGCGTGGCTGATGATCCGCGGCGCCGACGCCCTGGGCAGCACCGACTCGGCGTACGCGCTGACAGTCGGCGTCCTCGTCACGTGCATCGTGCTGCTCGGCCGCTTCCGCTGGACCTCGTTCGTCCCCGGCACCTTCGTCGGCTGCTACTCCCTCTTCGCCATCGAGGACAACGACCTGCTCCTCCTGCTGACGTCCCTGGCCGTCGGCATACTCCTGGGCTTCGCCTGCGACGGAGGCGGCAGCGCACTGTTCGCCCGCTGGCGGCCGGCTCGGGACGGCGAGCCCGCGGGCGGCAGCACGTCGTGAACGCAGCGTTTCGGTGCCCCGCGCACGGACAGCCAACCCACGCGTATGTCTAAATCCGCATGTACGGTGGAGCTATGACCGAGCCGGACATCTACCGGCACCTGCGCGAATACCGCGACGTCCTGGGCGCCCACGCCGAGGAACACGGCGCGCGCTGGCCGGAGATCTCCGACGGCCGCCTCATCGTGATGATGAGCCCGCGCGCCCGGCATCAGTTTGTTGGTCACCGCCTGCGGAAACAGCTCGAACCGCAGCTTCCCGAGGACCTGCTTCTCATGATCGAGACCGATGTCGAGGTCGCATCACTGGGCATCCTGCGGACGCCGGACCTGGTCGTCGTCGAAGAGACAACCGATCTCGCCCAACGCGAATCGCTCGATCCGCACAACGTCCACCTGATCATCGAGATCGTCTCGCGCTGGAACTCCTCGAACGACTACCACGACAAGCTCGCCGACTACCCACGCATGGGCGTACCTCAATATTTGATCGTCGACCCTCGCGGAGAGGGAAGCGCCGTGCGCTACTGGGGGATCAGCTCCAAGGGCGGAAAACCTGCGTACGAAAACGAGGTGCACTACCGCTACGGCGACCTGATCAGCATGGGCGACTGGAAGATCGACACCGCACATCTTCCGCGCTACGACGCTGAGGGCGAGCTGTGACGGCGGGCGAGCAGGTCCGTCACTGGCGGATTCAGCGTGGTCTCACACAAGCGGAGCTCGCGGCTGCCGCTCGTACACAGCAGGCATCGATCTCGCGCATTGAAAAGGGCACCGACGTGCCGACACTACCTCTGCTGGAGCGCATCGCCTCCGCGATGGGATGCAGCGTGAACATCACTTTCACCGACGACCGCGAGGGCAGGCCCGGTGCGGAACAGCCCCTCGGCCGGGTCCCGGGCACCGAGCGCGAGACCCTCGAGCACCTCGATGCAAACAGGCACTGAGCCCATCTCGTCAACCGTCCGGCATGGCGTTACTCCCCTTCTAGCTCAAGGCTGTCGGCGATGTGCCGCGCACCCGCCACGGCCAGCGCCACCGATGTCAGGGTCGGGTTGCAGGCGGTGGCCGTGGGGATGACGCCGTTGCCCGCGACGTACAGGGCTCGCACGCCCCACACCTCGCCGGACGGGTCGCACACCGACGTGCCGTCGTCGACGGGGCCCATCCGGACCGTGCCCTGGTAATGGAGGGACGCGCCGAGTCCGAGGGTGCGCGGCTCGTCGTCGAGCGGGTCGCCGAGGGCCGCGGCGGCGCGCCGGACGGCGGTGCGGGCCGCTTCGAGCGTGGTGCGGTCGCGGTCGGTGAGCCGGTAGTGGACGCGCATCGCGGGCATGCCGTAGCCGTCGCGGCGGTCGGCGTCGAACTCGATCCGGTCCTCGGCCCGGACGTCCTTGGCGCAGAACCAGCCGAGGCCGACGATCGAACCGGGCGCCGGCACGTCGTCGTCCGCCAACGGCACCGGTGAGGCGTCGAGTTGCATCACCTGGCCGTGGAAGGGCTCGTCGTCGGTGTACGGCACCCAGCTGACGCCGCTGTGCCGGGCGAGGCCCTCCTCCCGGGCGCCGTCGTAGGCTGCCGCCCGCACGTCCCGCAGCCGCACCGCGTACACGAGCTGCGGCTGGTCGTTGAGGTAGCGGCCGAGGGCCGCCGGGCGCACGCCGGAGGCCCACAGGAGTTGCGGGGTGCGCAGCGCGTCGGCCGCGACCACGACGCGCGCGGCCCGCACGTGGTGGTGGCTGCCGTCGGTGAGGTCCCGTACGCGGACGCCGACCGCCCGCCCGTCCTCGATGACGATGCCCGTCACGAGCGCCTCAGCGAAGAGGGTGTGCCGGGGGTTGCCGCGGGTCGCCTCTCCGTAGATGACATCGGAGCCGGACCAGGTGACCGTGCCGTCGGTGGCCCGGTGCACGGCGAGGGGCATGGGCCGCACGCGCCGCTCTTCCGGCCGGCCGTCGTCGAGGGTATCGGCGAGGCGTTTGCGGACCTCGGCGGCGAAGGGTGCGTCGTCGAAGGCGTGGGCGTCGACGCCGAGCAACCGCTCGGCCTCGTCGAGGAGTTCGGAGAGTCCGGGCACGAAGCCGATGCGTTCGCTGTCGCCGGGGCGGGGGCAGGCCGCGGTCCAGTGGGCGCCCATGCCGCCGACGTTGCTGGACATCGCCGCGTTCGGCAGGCCGTCCTCGCCGGGTTCGTCCTCTGTGGCTTCCAGGAGGAAGGTGCCGGGGCGGGCGAGGCGGCCGTCGGCCGGGGCGGGACCGGGGCCCTGGGAGCGGCGTTGGGCGCGTTGACGTTCGGCCGGGTCGGCGATGTTCTTCACATGCAGTCCGGGCGGGTCGGCGAGCAGCGGTCCCACCTCGAAGGTGGCGAGCCGAAGGTCCGGGCGCCGTTCGGACAGGATGCGGATGTACGCGGCTCCGCACGGCCCGCTGCCGACCACGGCCACGTCCACGTACGCCGGAAAGCGCGCGGTCATGAGCCGAGGGTGAGGCGCTTGCGGTCGCTGCCGCCGCCGGGCACGGGCATGTAGGAGATCCGCAGCCGTACGGACACGGCGATCTCGTGCGCTCCGGGCGCGAGCGGTTCGTCGGTCTCGAAGGCGAGCACGGCCCGCTCCCCCATCTCCCATCGGTCGTCGGTGACTTCGGGCAGCTGGGCGAAGGTGTACGTGGCTCCGTGGACGGTGAAGGTGGTGCGCTCCGGGGGTATCGGTGCCCCGTCGACGGCGAGGTCGACGGCCTCCACCATGGAGAGGAACAGGCCCCGGTAGTACGGCATCCTGACCTCTACCCGCCCACCCGGGCGCCCGTCGTCGCGGGCCCGGAAGCCGTCCTCGCAGACGATGTACTGGTCGAACACGGTGTTGCTCCCTGCGGTCGTGGTCGGTGTGACGATGGGGTGGTCAGGCGCCGGTTTCACCCAGGAGGCGGGCGAGCATCCGCTGCTGCCGGCCGACCTGCTCCACGCTGTCGACCTCGAAGGCGTCCTGGATGTGCCGGTTGCCCTCGTACTCGCTGGAGAAGTGGCCGCTGAAGCCGCCCTCGACGTAGACGGGGAGGATGTCCTCGTACGGGATGCTGAACTCGTGGCCCTCGTCGGTCATCTCGTAGAACTTCGCCTGGACGTGCCCGATGAGGGGCATGTGCGCGAGCGAGTCCTTCGGTTCGGTCCAGATGTAATGGGTGGCCTGGCGGGCGAGGGAGAACTCGACGGGGCCGCCGCCGCGGTAGTTGACGATGTCCATGAGCGCGTGGGTGTCACCGTGGTCGTCGTAGGTGCGCACGATGTAGTCGACGAGTTCGGGGCGCGCCCCGTCGCGCAGGGCGCGCTCGCTCACCACCCGCGGGAAGGTCTTCACGTGGATGCCCATGTCGGGCATGAGGCCGAGGGCCTGGGGGCCGACGCGGTGCATGACCTCCAAGTGCTCGAGGATCCACGGGTGTTCGTAGTGGAAGGGCGCGTGCACTTCGAGCAGGATCCGGACGCCGTGCTCCTCGGCGTAGGGGGCGGCGGCCTCCATCACCTCGGGCGGGAAGTTGATGGTGGCCTTCACGATGGGGGCGCCCAGGCGGACCGCGATGTCGATGTCGCGGCGCACGGAGGCGGCCTGTTCGTCGGGGGTGAGCAGGCGGCCGGGGTGGAGCTTGGTGTCGAGGAAGGCGTTCGTGGCGACGGGTGTCGTGCCGTAGGTGCGCATCCAGCCGTGCCAGTCCTCGACGAAGTCGTCGCTGAGCAGCGGGTGGCCGGGGATGGACTGCTCGGGGATGATCTCGATACCGAGGGCGCCCATGTCGGCCGCAGCGGACACGCAGTCCTCGACGGTCATGGTGCGCAGGAAGTACTCCTCCTGGAACGAGTAGAGGCTGACGGCGCGGCGGATGCCGTGCGGTTGCGGCGCGGCTGGGGTGGGTGTCAGGGGCGTCATGCTCGGCTGTCGTCTCCTTCGTCGACCCCGTGGGGTCCGTGGTCCCGTGTGGCCAGTCTGGGTCCCACGAAGAATAAATTCAAGATTCTGATTCTGTTTTTTGAGCGTGCGGCGCCGTTCTCAACAGGCGCCGCACGCCCGCCTCTTGGGCGCTACCGCCCGTGCGGCCCGGCCGCACGGCCGTCGATCTCGGCGCGCATCTCCTCGTGCCGCCCATCGAGGTCCCAGAAGGACATCGTCAGGGCCTGTGCGGCCACCAACAGGAGCGGGAGTCCGTAGAACATCACGCGGATCGCGGTGAGCGCGGCGCCGCTCGCCTGCCCCGGCTGGTAGTCGGCCAGGGCGAGTCCGTACGCGACGGCCGCCGAGCCGATGGCGGAGCCGACCTTGGTGGCGAAGCTGACGCCGGAGGACAGGAGCCCTTCGTTGCGCGTGCCGAACCGCCACTGCTGGAACTCGACGGTGTCCGCGACCATCGTGAACATCGACACCATGGACAGGCCGATGGCGAAGGTGGCGACGACGTAGAACCCGAGGAACAGGGGGAAGTACCCCTCGGCCGGGTACATCGCCGCCCAGGCGGTCCCGCCCACGGCGAGTGCCTGGAGGTTGCCCCGGCGCTTGCCGAAGCGCCGGTAGTAGGGCGGCGCCACGAGCCCGCCGACAATCATCGTGCCGGACACCAGGGGCAGCAGCACCGAGATCGCCCAGGGTGCGTGCAGGACGGCGAGCGCGAAGTACACCGTCACACCGAGGACCAGCGAGAGCCGTACGAAGTTGAGGATCCCGTAGACGAAGGTGACCACCCAGGGACGGTTGCGCCACAGCGTCCGCAGGGCCGTGCCCGGCGAGATCCTCTCGGACTCCGCGGGCAGGGCGTAGCGCTCTTTGCAGGCCAGGAAGGTGACCACGAAGAAGGCGACGCTCAGCACGCTGTAGACGATGGTGGCGAGCGTCCAGCCCCGCCGTTCGTCGCCCGAGCCGAGCCAGGCGACGAAGGGTGTCGTGCTCGCCGTCACGATGATGGAGCCGACGGAGCTGCCGACCGCCCGCAGTCCGCCCATCTGCATCCGCTCGTGCGAGTCCCGCGTCATCATCGGGAGCAGCGAGCTGTAGGGGACGTTGACCAGGGAGAAGAGCAGTCCGAGGGTCAGGTAGGTGACGAAGGCGTAGACGAGCTTTCCCCCGTCGCCGACGTCCGGGACCATGAACGTCAGGACGCCGATGACACCGAAGGGCACCGACGCGAAGACCAGATACGGGCGGGCCTTGCCCCAGCGGGACTTGGTGCGGTCCACGAGAACGCCGATGGCCGGGTCGACCACGGCGTCGAGCAGCCGGGCCACGAGGAAGAGGGTGCCGAGCGCCGCGACCGGCACCCGGGCGACGTCGGTGTAGTAGTAGAGCAGGAATCCGCCGACGAGGTTCCAGGACAGATTGGAGGCGAGGTCGCCGGCTCCGTAGCCGAGCTTCTCCCGCCAGCCGATCCGGAACTCCGGTCGCTGGGCCGCCTGTTGCTCGATCGCCTTACTGGTGATGTCCAACGTGCTCCGCCCCTTCGCGCGCACTGTGCCACCACGTCGCGGCACCTTGGAGAGACAGAGCACACGACCGTCGCGGCCCGCACAAGACAAAGTAAATTCAAAATTCGGATTTCGTTTATTCGTCCAATGGATACCCGTCCGGGGACGCCACTGTGACCTGCGGCTTCCGCGTCCGGCACGCGCCACGGCGCGACGTGGCCGCCCGCCACTCCCGTGCGGCGCCCCGCGCCGGACGTGCATACTCACCCGCGACGGCGGGGTGCGCCCGCGAGCCGCCCGCCGGGAAGCCGACCCCTCTCCCGCGCCCGATGCCGCCGTCCGCAGCCGCACTCGGGAACACCTCATGCCCCGTCGCGCCCTCTTCGTCTGCCTGGTCCTGGTCACGGCGCTCGGCGCGCTCGACCAGACCATCGTCGCCACTGCCCTGCCGACCGTCGTCGCCGACCTCGGTACGCCGTCGCGCGCTCCCTGGGTCGTGACCGCGTACACCCTGGCCCTGGCCGCGGCCATGCCGGCGTTCGGCGCCCTCGGCGACCGGTTCGGCCGGCGCCGGATGCTCCTCGTCTCGATCGCCGTGTTCGTCCTGGCATCCGTGGCCTGCGGGTTCGCGGGCGATGTCACCACGCTCGCCGCCGCCCGGCTGGTCCAGGGTGTCGGCGGCGCAGGACTCCTGACACTCCCCCAGGCGGTGGTCGCGGACGCGGTGCCACCGCGCGAGCGGGCCGCCTACCTCGGCCCGCTGGGCGCGGTCTTCGCGCTGGCCACCGTGGTGAGTCCACTGCTGGGCGGGTGGCTCACCGACCACACGTCGTGGCGGTGGATCTTCTGGCTGAACGTCCCGCTCGGCGTCGCGGCGGCCGTTCTCGTACGCGCGGTGGTGCCACGGCGCGCGCCGGGCCGCCCGGACTTCGACACGGCGGGGGCGGTGCTGCTCGCGGCCACGACCGCCGGTCTCGTGGTGACCGTCGCGCAGGGGTGGACACCCGCGTCCGGCGCGGTCGCGGCGGGCACCGGGATTCTTGCCCTGGCCACCTGGCGGCGGGAGCGCCGTGCGGCGAATCCCGTGCTTCCGGTGGCGCTGATGGGGCGTCAACCGGTGCTTTCCAGTGCGCTGTTGGCCCTGCTCGGCGGGATCGGCCTGTTCGGCGTCCTGGCCTACGTGCCCACCTGGATCCAGGGCGCGTACGGAACTTCGGCGACCACGGCGGGGCTCATGCTGCTCCCGGTCACCCTCGGGATCGCACTCGGCATGAACGGCTCGGGGCTCGCCGTCCGACGCTGGGGAGTGTGGCACCTCCCTTTCCCGCTCGTCGGGAGCGCGGTGTCCGCCGCGGCCGCCACCGCACTCGCCGCCCTGAGCGACACACGGCCTCCGCTGCCGGTGACCGCCGCGCTGCTGGGCCTGCTCGCCCTGGGCGCGGGCCTGTTCCTGCAGATCGTGGTCGTGGTGGCACAGGACGCGGGCGGCGCCGAGTCGACCGGGAAGGCCACCGCGGCGATGGCCTTCCTGCGCGAGATCGGCGTGGTCACGGGGTCCGCCGCGCTCGGCTCGCTGGTGGCGCGCGGCGCGGGCTCAGGCGACTACGGGGCGGCGTTCACGCCCGTGTTCGCCGCGGTCGCCGCCTGTTTCGCCTGCGGGTTCGGCTGCGCACTGCGGCTGCCGCGCCGGGCGCTCCACTCCCGGCACACCACACCCCCCGCACCCCTAGAAACGAAATCGTGATTCTGTTTCAATCGGGCGATGAACCGCGGCACGTCCCCCGTACCCACGAACCCGCGCCCCTCCCCCTGGAGTTGATCCCATGAACGCGCTCCGCTGGAGCTATATGGACCACTGGCGAACGGACAGCCCGCGCGGTCCCGTCACCCAGTACGCCGCCCGCCGGCACATGGACGACTTCGTCAAGCAGATCAGCGCCGTGGGCTTCGAGGGCCTGGACATGTTCGACTTCCAGGTCCACGCACTGTCCGGCATGTTCGGCTCCGTCGAGAAGTACCAGCGCTACCTGCGCGACCACGGCATCGAGAAGATCGTCAATCTCTTCCGCGGCATCATGTACGACCCGCGGGTCGCCGACGCGCACGTGCGCGAGACCCACGACGAGATCGTCACCAGCACCCGCCGGATGCTCGGCATGTGGGAGAGCCTCGACATCGAGAGCCTCATCGTGATGCCCGCGAGCCTCTACAAGGACACCGCCCCGGTCACCGACGACAAGATCAAGGCCGCGGCCGAGTGCTGGAACCGGGTCGGCGAGATGACACTCACCGAGTTCGGTGTCCGCACGACCTGCCACCACGAGTTCTTCTGCGCGATCCGCACCGAGGACGACATCCGCAGGTTCTACGAGTTCACCGACCCGCGCTACGTGTCGTTCTTCTGCGACACCGCGCAGCACTGCATCGCCGGTATCGACCCGGTCGCCCTCTTCATCGACCTGCACGAGCGCTGCTCCGGCTTCCACTTCAAGGACACGCGCCAGCGAGACACCACAGGCGCGTACCGGCACAGCCCGGACGCCGAGCTGATGGCTCCTCAGACCGCCCAGTGGTTCCACGAGATGGGCACGGACGGCGGCCTCGTCGACTTCCCGCGCCTGATGCGGGCCATCAAGGACGTCGGCTACGAGGGGTGGATCACGGTCGAGCACGACAAGGTCAACATCGGCGGCGACTACGCCGAGGCCACCGCCCTGTCCATGTGGTACGCCCGCAACGTCCTTTCGGAGATCTACGCATGAGCGCCTCGGTCCGCCGCGCCTACGCCGTCAACCAGTGGAAGCCGAACTTCGACGACTTCACCCGCCCCGAACAGCACGAGCGCGCCTTCAAGGTGCTCGCCGCCTGCGGCTTCAGCGGCGTCGAACTGCGCGGCGGCACCGGCCGCTGGGACCCGCTCGGCCGTCCGGCGTCCATCGCGGCCACGTACGGTTCCACCGGCGCGTTCCTCGCCATGGTACGCGGCACCGGCCTTGAGGGTGTGAGCAGCTGGTACGTGGACCCGGGCGAGCCCGTCGACGAGGAGCTCAGCCGGGGCCGCAGTGTCCTGGACCGGGCGCAACACACCGCCATCGCCACGTCGCTGCTGCCGTTCGCCCGCTTCCTGGCCGAGGCCGGGGGCAGCCGGCTTGTGGTGCGGGCACTGCCGTCGGCCGGATCGCTCGACCGGCCGCTGTCCGCCGAGGACATCGAGTCGGCCGCCGAGGGCTGGAACACGGTCGGCGCGGCACTCTCCGACACCGGCGTACGCCTCTCCCTCCACGTGGACTGCCTCAGCGCCGCGGCCGACGAGAAGACCCTCGGGGCGCTGCTCGACGCGACCGACCCCGCGCTGGTGGGTCTCACCCTCGACACCGCCGAACTCACCGTCGCCGGAATCGACCCGGTGCGGCTCTTCGACACCCACCACACACGTGTCGACCACCTCCACCTCAAGGACACCCGGTACGTCGACGAATCCGGCGAACGCCTCGCCCCGCACGCGGAGTTCAGCATGCTGTCCGAGGGCGGCGCGCGCGGCATCGACCGCTGGTTCCACGAGTGCGGCACCCCCGGCGGACTCGTCGACTTCCCGGCCCTCGCGCGGCGGCTGCGGGAACGCGCCTGGTCGGGTTGGGCCGTCTTCGAGAGCGAGCAGACCCCGAACCCGGCACGCAGCGCCATGCTCAACGGCTGGTACGCGCAACGCCTGTTTCCCTCCCCCTCCCCCGCCACACAGGAGTGACCATGCCATCGCCCACCCTGCCGCTGTCCGTCAACGTCGAACTCCTCTTCCGCGAGGCGGGCGACGACCTCGGCGACCGCATCCGCGCCGCGGCCGACCACGGCATCGACACCATCGAGATCTGGTCGCACAGCGACAAGGACCCGGCCGCCCTCCAGAAGGCCCTCGACGCCACCGGCTCGTCGCTGCACACCCTGCTGATCGAGGGCCGCCTCACCCTCGCGGACGCCTCCACGCACACCGCGTTCCTCGACCACGTCCGCGCGGCATCCGAGACGGCCGCCCGCCTCAACTGCACGCGGATCGTGACCGGTTCCGGCGTCGGCCTGCCGTACATGAAGCGCGCCGTGCAACACGGCATCGTCGTCGACGCGCTGAAGGCAGGTGCCGAGATCGCCGCCGAGCACGGGGTGTCGATCCTCCTGGAGAACCTCAACACCCGCGTCGACCACCCCGGCACCCTCTTCGACACGACGGCCGAGTGCCTGGCCGCCGTCCGCGAGGTCGACTCCCCCGGCCTCGCGCTGCTCTACGACGCGTACCACTCGCTGCAGATGGGCGAGCTGCCGGAGGACGTCCTGTCCGGGGCCGGCACGATGGACCTCGTGTCGCACGTCCAGATCGCCGATCTGCCGCACCGCTGCGAGCCGGGGACCGGGTCCGTCGACTGGGGCGCGCAGTTGGGCGCGCTGAAGCGGCTCGGGTACACGGGGCCGGTCGGGCTCGAGTACCTGCCGACGACCGACACCCGGTCCGGTCTACGGGCCATCCAGGACATCGTGCGCTTACTCTGAGGACTTCGCAGACACGCGAAGGGGAGGCGCCCGCCCGGGGCCTCCCCTTCGCCCTGCCCCTACGCCTCGTGGACGAGCACCTGCACGATCTCCTCCACGGACCGTCCGACGAACACCTCGTGGCGGCCGGTGGGCACGGTCCACCCTTGGGTCTGCCTGTCCCAGCGCTCCCAGGAGCGGTCGTCGAGGAGCACCTCGACCTGGGTACTCGCGCCCGCGTCGAGCCGCACGCCCGTAAAGCCCGCGAGCCGCAGGTCCGCCTCGCCTGGCGCGCGGACGTAGACCTGGACGACCTCGCGACCATGGCGGCGGCCGGTGTTGGTGACATCGAGGCGCACGGCCCAGCGGGCTCCGCTGCGGTGCAGCGCCGCCTCGCCGAACCGCCAGGTCGTGTAGCCGCGTCCGGAGCCGAACGGGAAGCGGGCCTTGGTTCCCGTACGGGCGAGGTGGCGGTAGCCCGTCGGCTCGGCGGCGTCGTAGTCGCGGCGCAGGTCGGCGTCGAGCCCCTCGCCGTGCGTGGACCGGTCGGCGTCACCGTGCGGCACGGTGACGGGCATGCGGCCACCCGGCTCGGCATCGCCCGCGAGCACACGCGCGAGCGCCGTTCCGAAGCCCTGTCCCGCGAACCAGCCCTGGACGACCGCTGCCACGTCGTCCGCCCACGGCGCGTGGACCGGTCGCCCGGCGTTGACGACGACGGCCGTACGCGGGTTCGCGGCGGACACTGCTTCGATCAACGCGTCCTGTCTCGCGGGGAGTTCGGAGGCCTCCAGGTCCTTGCTCTCGCGCGAGGTCTCCAGTTCGTCGCCGACCACGAGCACGACCGCGTCGGCCCCTGCGGCGACCCGCCGCGCGCGCTCCAGGGCCCCGTGCCGGACCGGTGGTGTGCAGGTGACCGTCAGGGCCTGCACGCGGGCACCCTCCTGCGATGTCATCTCGCCCATGACGGTCACCGGTTCCCCGGCACGCAGCTCGACCCGGGCGGTGGCCGTCTCGGCACGCGCCACCTGACCCATCACATCCTGCGGCGCGGGCGCCTTCCGCTCGGCGACGGCGGTCCCGTCGACGGAGAGCACGGTCCCCCCGGAGCCCCCGGCGCCGAGCGTCCACTCCCCGTCGCTGTCCGGCGTGAGGACAGCCGTCAGACGCAGCACGCCGGGCTCGGCGGTCGGCCCCGCGCCGGGCACCTCGCCGAACCAGATGAACGCGCTGTCGGCCCTGACCTCCGTCAAGACGGTGCGCCCGCCCCGTACATGCTCGAGCTGTACGCCGGGGCTCCCGTCTGGGGTCGTGACGCGGAAAGCTCCGAGGGATGCGGGCGGTGCCGTGTCGATCCCGCGTTCATGGACGATCTCGCAGTGCGGGCCGAAGCGCTCCCGGAGCGCCTGGAGCGGGGTGGCCGGCTCGCGCGCCGGACGGATCCGGCCGAAGGTGGCTCCCTGGTAGCAGGGGCGGTCGGCATTGGGTCCGATGACGGCGAGGCGGCGGACCGTGCCCGTGTCGAGGGGCAGCAGCTCGCCCTCGTTGCGGGCCAGGACGAAGGCCGCGGCCGCCGCGTCGACCAGGGCTTCCTCGGCCGCATCCGGTTCCAAATGGACGCTGGGGTCGGCCACTTGGCGTTCCGATCCCTCGACGGCGCCGACGCGGCGCGCCAGGCGCAGGAGTCGCTCCACCGCGTCGTCGAGCCGCTCTCGCGGGACGTCTCCGCGCGCGACGGCTTCGCCGAGGCGGTCGCCGAAGTGGATCGCGGGCCCCGGCATCTCCAGGTCGAGTCCGGCGAGCGCGGGGCCGAGCGTGTCCTGGAGGGCGAAGTAGTCGGAGACGACGAGCCCGTCGAAGCCCCACTCCCCCTTCACGATCGCGAGCAGCTCGGCGTGGGCCGTGCAGGGAACGCCGTTGAGCCGGTTGTAGGCGGCCATCAGGCCCCATGCCCCGGCTCTGACGGCCAGTTCGAAGGGGCGCAGATACACCTCGCGCAGCGCCACCTCGCCGATGTCGGCGCTCATCGTCTGGCGTGCGGTCTCGGTGTCGTTGCACACCAGGTGCTTGGGCACGGCCGCCACACCCTGCCCCTGGAGCCCCTCGACGCAGGCCGCGCCGAGCACACCGGCGAGGTGCGGGTCCTCGGACAGCATCTCGAAGGTCCGCCCGGACAGGCCGGTCCTGGCGAGGTTCAGGTTCGGGGCGTAGACGGCGTCGTATCCGCGTCGGCGGGCCTCGGACGCCTGCGCTGTCGCCACCGTGCGCACCGTGCCCTCGTCCCAAGTGGCCCCGAGGGCGATGCCGCTGGGCAGCAGCAGCGCGGTGTCCCGTTCGTCGAAGGCCGGGCTGACGAGTCCGAGCGGGCCGTCGACCAGGTGCAACGGCCGTAGTCCCAGGGCGGGTTCGGCCACCGTGCTCCAGCCGGTCTCGCCCGCGGTGAGCGCGGCGGGCGATGCGGGTGGCTGCGTGCGTCGATCCATGACCACCTCAAGAAATCTCAGAATCAGAAGATTGATTTCGCTTCAAGCTACCTTGACGGGCGACCCCCTCGCATCTACTTTCAGAATCACAATTCTGATTCTTCATCGGCTTCCGCACCGGATTCCTAACGGGAGGTCCCTCCGTGCGCTTCTCCGCCTTCCTCGTCGGCCGCTCCATGAGCCCGTCCGACGACGCGTACGTCATCGAAACCCTCGCCGAACACGCCCTGGAGGCCGACCGGCTCGGCTTCGACGCGGTGTTCCTGCCCGACCACCACTTCACGGGCTACGCGCCGATGTCCTGCGACCCCTTCCTCTTCGCCGCCCACCTGGCCGCGCGGACGCAGAACGTGCACTACGGCTTCTCCGTGACGACGCTGCCGCTGCACCACCCGGTCCGCTTCGCCGAGCGCGTGAACCTGCTCGACCACCTGACCAAGGGCAAACTCCTCGTCGGCATCGGCTCGGGCACCACGCCCGAGGAGACCATCGGCTTCGGCGTCGACTTCCAGGACTCCAAGGGCCTGATGGACACCCAGGTGGAGCTGGTCCAGCGGCTGTGGTCCAAGAAGATCGACGACGACCCGATCGAGTTCGAGCACGGCCCGTACAAGGGTGCCGTCGTCCAGCGCATCGTCCCGGCGCCCTACAGCGAGCGCCGCCGCCTGATGAGTGTCGCGATGCGCGAGGCCAGTACGGCGCGGGCCGCCAAGTACGGCTGGCCGGCGTTCATCCCCGCCTTCGTCCCGCCGATCCCCGCCAGCGGCGAACCCTCGACGGCGTTCCAGAAGTACCTCGACGCCTACCGCTCGGCGATGGCCGCCTCCGGCCACCCCCAGCAGGTGATCGACGACTGCATGTCGTGGACCACCCACTCCTACCAGTGCGTCCACGTGGCCGAGACGGACGAGCAAGCGCGCGCGGAGCTGGAGGTCATCCTCGCCGCGTACCAGGAGGCCATCGACCGCGAGTACGCGTACAACAAGCGCGCCGAGGACATCAGCGGCGTCGACCTCACCTCCGCGCAGGCGCCGAACGCGCTGAGCGAGGAGTGGATCCGCACCTGGTGCCTGTACGGCAGCCCGGACACGGTCGCCGAACAGCTGGGCCACTACGAGGAGTTGGGCGTCGGGAACGTCCTGATGGGCTTCACCAACGGGCCGCTCACGCCCGAGCGTTACGCCCTGACCCGGCAGTCCATGAACCTGTTCGCGAACGAGGTCATGCCCCGCTTCCGTACGAAGACCCCCGCGGGGAGCGAGCGATGAGCCACCTGATCGTCGGCATCGGCGGCACCACCCGCCCCGGCTCCAGCAGCGAACTCGCCGTGCGCGCCGCGCTGTCCGCCACCGAGGAGCGCGGCGCCCGCACCGTGCACTTCGGCGGCGACTTCCTCGCCTCGCTCCCCCACTACGCGCCCGAGCGTCCCGAGCGCACCGACGAACAGCGCCGCCTGGTCGACGCGGTGCGCCGGGCGGACGGCCTGGTCATCGGCTCCCCCGGCTATCACGGCGGCATCTCGGGCCTGGTCAAGAACGCCCTCGACCTGCTCGAGGACCTCCGCGACGACGAGCGGGTGTACTTCGACGGGCGCGCGGTCGGGCTCGTGGTGACGGCCGCCGGCTGGCAGGCCTGCGGCACCACGCTCGGCGCGCTGCGCAACGTCGTGCACGCCATGCGCGGCTGGCCCACCCCGCTCGGCGTCACGCTCAACTCGGGGCAGGGCCGGCTCTTCACCCCGGACGGCGCGTGCGCGGACCCGGCCGCGGCGGCGCAGCTGTCCCTGCTCGGTGACCAGGTCCACGGGTTCGCCGGGCGCACCGCGGCGCCGGGGCGGACGGTGTACGCGGCCTGAGCGGCGTACGGCACGGCGACCTCCGGGGCCGCTCGGCCCTGGAGGGACACCGGACTGCATAGACTTGGCGAATGCCCACACCGTCACAGCCGACATCGAAGACCAGCGGCATCCGCGCCCCCAAGCAGGAGCGGAGCCAGCGCTCCTTCGACCTGGTCCTCGACACGACCCTCGGCCTGCTCGCCGAGAAGGGCTACTCGGGCTTCGCCCTCACCGAGGTCAGCCGGCGCTCCGGTGTGTCGGTGGGCTCGATCTACACGCGGGTCGACGGCAAGGACGACCTGCTGCGCGCCGCGCAGGCCCGCTTCCAGGAGCGGCTGCTCGCGGACCACCGCAGGATGACCGACCCCGAGCGCTGGGCGGGTGCCGGCCTCGCCGAACTCGTGCCGCAGCTGATCGCGGACTTCGCCGGGGTGCTCGAACAGCAGGGCAAGACGCTGGGCGCCTTCCTCCAGCGGGGTGCCGTCGACCCGGCGGTCGCCAAGGTGGGCAAGGCCGGTTACATGGACGCCCGCGACCGCTTCGTCGACCTCGTCCTCTCGCGGCGCGACGAGATCGAGCACCCGGACCCGGTCCGCGCGGTCGGCTCCTGCTTCACCACCGTCTACGCCGCGCTCGCCCGCGCCCTGGCCCTGGATGTGGCCGCCGAGGCCGCGGAGGGCAGCGATCTGCCGACGCTGATCGAGGACCTGGGCGCCATGACGCTCGCGTTCCTGCGGTGCAAGGACGACCACGACGCCTGAGCGCCCTCCGCCTTTCCCCGCGACGGAGATCGAATGAAGTGTCCGTCAGCGGGCAGCCGACCAGACGGCCCTCCGCCTCGGGTGGGGGGCCGTCAAGGCGGTGGACGGGAATCGCGGGTCCCCTTCTTGAACCGGAACTCTTCGGTAACGTGTTGTTCTACATGCCGCACGGGGGAGCGCATTACGCAACAGAATCCGGTCGAGTGCCCGTTCACGTCAAGGGCTGCTCGAAGATGCGACCCGACAACAGGTCGCGAGGTGGTGAGAGTTGAGCTATGACCCGCAAGCAATCGCAGGTGGGAACGGGCACATCGAGCACGTCGGAAGCGGCAGGCGCAGCCGGTACGGAGAAGTCGGGCAAGGGCCCCGCGAGCTCGGTCCAGTCGGTGGACCGGGCGGTGAGCGTCCTGGAGATCCTGGCCCGGCACGGTGAGGCCGGCGTCACCGAGATCGCCGACGATCTCGGCGTCCACAAGTCCACGGCGTTCCGGCTGCTCGGCGTCCTGGAGAACCGGGGCCTCGTCGGCCAGGCCAAGGACCGCGGCAAGTACTTCCTGGCGGCGGGGATGCTGCGGCTCGCCGGTGCGGCGGCGGTGCGTCTGGACATCTCCCAGGAGGGCGCGCCGGTCTGCCGCGACCTCGCCGACGAGCTGGGCGAGACCGTGAACATCGCCGTGCTCGACGAGGACATGGCGGTCAATGTGATGCAGGCGCGCGGCGCCGCCGCGGTGACCGCGCAGAACTGGCTGGGCAGACGCACACCGCTGCACGCCACCTCCAGCGGAAAGGTGCTGTTCGCCCACCTGTCGCCGGTGGTCCGCGAAGGACTCCTCGCCCGCACACTGCCCCGCTTCACCGAGCACACCACCGTTCGCACGGCGGTGCTGCGGACCGAGCTCGAGAAGGTGGCGGAGCAGGGATACGCCATCGCCGTCGAGGAGTTGGAGCTCGGGCTCGCCGCGGTGTCGGCGCCCGTCCGCGCGCACGACGGGAAGGTCATCGGGGCGATCAGCGTGTCCGGGCCGGTGTTCCGGATGACCGAGGAACATCTGCCGGAGCTCGCCAAGTCCACCGTGGCGGCGGCCGTCGATCTCTCCCAGCGCATGGGGCACGGCTTCTGAGGAGGCCCGCCCCGGACGGGGCAGGGCACTCGACGCGGAGCAGGGGAAACCCTGCTCCGCGTTCTTGTGTTCCGGGAAGGTTTCGAGCGTTCCGGCCAATTTGCGGTCGGTTAACTCCCGCCCCTTGACGGCGTCTTGGTGTCCTTCCCACTATGACTGCGGTCGTCTCTCATCGCGCAATGCATCCTGCGATACGCAACACGCGGTCGTGCGGGTGTCATTGCGCAGTCACCGCAGAGGAGTTGGGTCGTGCCACAAGAAGTCCGCGCCGTCGTCGCCCTGAAGAAGGGTGCCCCCGTCGAGGTGCAGACGATCGTCGTGCCCGATCCCGGACCCGGCGAAGTCCTGGTCAGGGTGCAGGCATGCGGCGTCTGCCACACGGATCTGCACTACCGGGAGGGCGCCGTCGGCGACGAGTTCCCGTTCCTCCTCGGCCATGAGGCCGCGGGCACGGTGGAGTCCGTCGGCGACGGTGTCACCGACCTCGCGCCCGGCGACTACGTGGTGCTTGCCTGGCGCGCCCCCTGCGGCGCCTGCCGTTCCTGCCGCCGCGGCCGCCCCTGGTACTGCTTCGACTCGCGCAACGCCGCGCAGCCCATGACCCTGCTCGACGGCACCCCGCTGAGCGCCGCCCTCGGCATCGGGGCGTTCGCGGAGAAGACGCTGGTCGCCGCCGGGCAGGCGGTGAAGGTCGACCCGACCGCCCGCCCCGAGGCGGCGGGCCTGATCGGCTGCGGCGTGATGGCCGGCTACGGCGCCGTCGTGAACACCGGCAACGTCCAGCGTGGTGACACCGTGGCGGTCATCGGCTGCGGTGGCGTCGGGAACGCGGCCATCGCGGGCGCCTGTCTCAACGGCGCGCGCAAGGTCATCGCCGTCGACATCGACGACAAGAAGCTCACCCAGGCCGAGCGGTTCGGCGCCACCCACACCGTCAACTCCCGTGGCATGGACCCGATCGAGGCCGTGCGGGCGCTGACCGACGGCTTCGGCGTGGACATCGCCGTCGACGCGGTGGGCCGCCCGGAGACGTACAAGCAGGCGTTCTACATGCGCGACCACGCGGGGGTGCTGGTCCAGGTCGGTGTGCCCGAGCCCGGAATGAGCGTCGACATCCCGCTCGCCGACCTGTTCTCGCGCGGCGGCGCCCTCAAGTCGTCCTGGTACGGGGACTGTCTGCCCAGCCGGGACTTCCCGGTCCTGATCGACCAGCACCTGTACGGGCTGCTCGACCTGAACGGCTTCGTCACCGAGACGATCTCCCTGGACGGGGTCGAGGAGGCCTTCGCCAAGATTCGCTCCGGTGAGGTGCTGCGCTCGGTGGTGGTCCTGTGACCCCCGCCGCCGCCCCGTCCGCCCGGGCCCAACGCGTCGTCACCTCGGGCACGTTCAGCCTCGACGGTGACACCTTCGACGTCGACAACAACGTGTGGCTGATCGGGGACGACGAGGAAGTGCTCGTCGTCGACCCCGCACACGACGCGGCCGCCATCGCCTCGGCCGTCGGCGGCCGCCGGGTCACAGCGATCGTGTGCACGCACGGCCACGACGACCACATCGGCGCCGCGGCCGAACTGTCCGCCGCCGTGGGTTCGCCGCCCGTCCTGCTGCACCCGGCCGATCTGGAGCTGTGGCAGACGGTGTACCCGCGCCGCAAGCCGGACGGCGAACTCGCCGACGGCCGGCGCCTCACGGTCGCCGGCATCGAGCTTCAGGTCCTGCACACCCCCGGCCACACCTGGGGCAGTTGCAGTCTCTACGCCCCCGCCCTCGCCGCGGTGTTCACCGGTGACACCCTCTTCCACGGCGGCCCCGGCGCGACCGGCCGCTCGTACTCCGACGCACCGACGATCGCGGCGTCGATCCGCGACCGGCTGCTCACCCTGCCGGGGCCCACGGTGGTCCACACCGGCCACGGCCCGGACACCACCGTCGACGCCGAGCGCGCGAACGTCCCCGCGCCCTGAGCCGCTCCACACCTCCAGGCACACCCTTCTCCCCGCCACGTCCCAGGAGGGGCATGTCCGCCGTACCCGAAAACGTCCCGAAGGCCTCTCGCGACGAAGACCCCGCAACCCTCCGCACTGCCACCACCCACATCCACCCCTGCCCGATCGAGCCATTGGAGGCCGAGAGTGTCTGACCTCTTCATCGGAGGCACCTGGACGACCCCGCGGGACGAACGCACCCGCGAGATCCACTGCCCCGCCGACGGCTCGCTGGTCGCGGTCGTCGACGAGGCCGGCGGCAAGGACACCACCGAGGCCATCGCGGCCGCCCGGCACGCCTTCGACGCGGGGCCGTGGCCGCACACCACCGGCGCCGAACGCGGCGATCTGCTGCTGCGCGTCGCCGATCTGCTCGCCCGTGACAAGGACGAGCTGGCCCGCGCGGAGTCCCTCGACACCGGAAAACGGCTGGTGGAGAGCGGCTACGACATCGACGATGTGATCGCCTGTTTCCGCTACTACGGGCGGCTCGCGGCCGTCGACGAGGGCCGGGTGGTGGACAACGGGGTGCCGGGCTCCGACAGCCGGGTCGTGCACGAGCCCGTCGGCGTCTGCGCCCTGATCACACCGTGGAACTACCCGCTGCTGCAGACGAGTTGGAAGGTGGCACCCGCCCTCGCCGCGGGCAACACCTTCGTCCTCAAGCCCAGCGAACTGACTCCGCACACCGCGCTGCACCTCGTCCGGCTGCTCGCCGAGGCGGGTGTCCCGGACGGCGTCGCCAATCTGGTCCTGGGCGCGGGCCCGGAGGCCGGTGCCCCGCTCGCCGACCATCCGGACGTGGACCTGGTGTCGTTCACCGGGGGCCTCGCGACCGGTCGGCGGCTGATGGCGGCGGCCGCCGGCACGGTGAAGAAGGTGGCGCTCGAACTCGGCGGCAAGAACCCCAACATCGTCTTCGCGGACGCGGACTTCGAGGCCGCCGTCGACATGGCGCTCACGGCCGTGTTCGTGCACTCGGGCCAGGTGTGCTCGGCCGGCACCCGGCTCCTCGTGGAGGACTCGCTGCACGACCGGTTCGTCGACGAGGTGGTGCGGCGGGCCCGGGAGATCCGGCTCGGCGGCCCGTTCGACGAGCGGGCCCAGACCGGCCCGCTGATCTCGGCGGCCCACCGCGAGAAGGTCGAGGCGTACGTCGCCCGCGGCATCGAGGAGGGCGCGGTGCTGCGCTGCGGCGGCGCACGCCCGGACGGCCCCGCGTACGAGGACGGCTTCTACTACCTGCCGACCGTGCTCGACGAGTGTGCGAGCGGGATGTCGGTCGTCCAGGACGAGTCGTTCGGCCCGGTCCTCACCGTCGAGCGGTTCCGTGACGAGGAGCAGGCCGTGCGCCTCGCCAACGACTCCATCTACGGCCTCGCGGGCGCCGTGTGGACGGGCGACGCGGCGAAGGCGGAGCGGGTCGCGGCCGGTCTGCGTCTCGGCACGGTGTGGATCAACGACTTCCACCCGTACGTCCCGCAGGCCGAGTGGGGCGGCTACAAGCAGTCCGGGTTCGGCCGCGAGCTGGGGCCGGCCGGGCTCGCCGAGTACCGAGAGACGAAACACATCTGGCGCACCGCCGCGCCCACCGTCCAGGGCTGGTTCGCATGACGCGGCCCGCGCACGAAGGCGGCGACGACGCCGGGCTCGCCGAGTTCGGCTACCGGCCCGAGCTCAAGCGCACCCTCGGCACCTTTCACACCTTCGCCGCGGGGATCAGCTACATCTCCATCCTGACCGGCACCTTCCAGCTGTTCTACTTCGGCTTCGCGCACGGCGGCCCGGCCTACTGGTGGTCCTGGCCGATGGTGTTCGCAGGCCAGTTCACGGTGGCGCTGTGCTTCGCCGAACTGGCCGCGCGCTACCCGGTGGCCGGCTCGATCTACAACTGGGCCAAGAAGGTGGGCAACGGGCACGTCGGCTGGCTCGCGGGCTGGATGATGCTGGTCGCCTCGGTGGTGTCGATCGCGGCGGTGTCCCTCGCCTACCAGCTGACGCTGCCGCAGATCTCGTCGGTGTTCCAGTTCGTGGGGGACGGCACGGGGACGTACGACGTCGCGACGAACGCGGTCGTGCTGGCCGCGGTCCTGATCCTGTTCACCACGCTCGTGAACGCCTTCGGTGTGAAGCTGATGGCGACCATCAACACGGCTGGTGTGTTCCTGGAGCTGCTCGCGACGGTCGTCCTGATCGTGCTGTTCGCGGTGCACGTGGTGCGCGGACCGCAGGTGGTGACACACACCGCGCACGCCGGGGGCGGCGGTTCGTTCGGCTATCTGGGCACGTTCCTGGTGGCATCGCTGGCCTCCGCGTACGTCATGTACGGCTTCGACACGGCGGCCTCGCTGGGCGAGGAGTCCCTCGACCCGTCGCGCAACGCGCCGCGTGCCATCATCCGCGCCATCCTGGCGTCGTTCGTCCTGGGCGGGCTCATCCTGCTGCTCGCGCTGATGAGTGTCTCGTCGCTGCGGGGCGGCGAGCTGTCGACGGACGGGCTGCAGTACGTCGTTCTGGACGTGCTCGGTCCGACGGCCGGGAAGGCCATGCTGTGGTGTGTGCTCATCGCGGTGACGGTGTGCGCGCTCGCGGTGCACACGGCGGCGATCCGGCTGGCGTTCGCGATGTCCCGGGACAACAATCTGCCGGCCGCGTCGCTGCTCGCACGGGTGAGCCCGCGCTTCAAGACACCCGTGGCACCGGCCGTCATCATCGGGGTGCTCGCGCTGGCGATCCTGCTGGTGAACATCCGCCAGCCGCAGATCTTCACCGTGGTCACCAGCATCGGCATCATCATGATCTACCTGGCGTATCTGCTGGTCACCGTGCCCATGCTGGTGGCGCGGCTGCGCGGCAAGTGGCGGCCGGCGGGCGAGGGAAAGTTCTCGCTGGGTCGCTGGGGTCTGCCCGTCAACATCCTCGCCGTGCTGTGGGGCGCGGCGATGACCCTCAATCTCATCTGGCCGCGCGCCGCCGTCTACAACGCCGCGCCCCCGCACCACTGGTACCTGCGCTGGGGCGCCGTCCTCTTCATCGGTGTCATCGCGGGCGGTGGCTTCGCCTACTACTGGTTCGTCCAGCGCCACCGCACCGGCGTCCTGACGGAGCACGCCGCCGAACAGTCCGAGCAGTCCGAACCGTCCGCAACACCCCTGGAGGTCAACCGCACATGAGCACTGACGTCTTCGATTACGTGGTGGTCGGCGGCGGCACCGCCGGCAATGTGGTCGCGGCCCGACTCTCCGAGGACCCCTCGGTGTCGGTCTGTGTCCTGGAGGCGGGGCCGAGCGACGTCGGCGATCCGAACGTGCTCCAACTCGACCGCTGGATGGGCCTGTTGGAGTCCGGCTACGACTGGGACTACCCGGTCGAGCCGCAGTCCAGCGGCAACAGCTTCATGCGGCACGCCCGCGCGAAGGTGCTCGGCGGCTGCTCCTCGCACAACTCGTGCATCGCGTTCTGGGCGCCGGCCGAGGACCTGGACGACTGGGCGGCGGGCGGCTGCACGGGCTGGACCGCGGACGAACTCTTCCCGCTGTACCGCAAGTTGGAGAGCAACGACGCGCCCGGCGACCACCACGGCCGCAGCGGTCCGGTGAAGCTGCGCACGGTCAAGGGCGAAGACCCGTGCGGCACCGCCCTGTTGGAGGCGTGCGCGCAGGCCGGCATCCCGACGACGCCGTTCAACACGGGCAGCACCGTGATCCGCGGCGCGAACTGGTTCCAGATCAACTCCGACGAGAACAACATCCGCCAGTCGTCCTCGGTCGCCTACCTCCACCCGATCCTCGACAAGCGGCCCAACCTGACCGTGCGCACCGACGTACGCGCCAAGAAGCTGCTGTTCGACCAGAACCGCTGCGTCGGCGCCGAGTACCTCGCCCCCGACATGATCCACACCCACGCGGTACGCGCCCGCCGCGAGGTCATCGTCTCCTGCGGCTCGATCGACACCCCGAAGCTCCTGATGCTCTCGGGCATCGGACCGGCCGCGCACCTGCGGGAGTTCGGGATCGACGTACTGGTGGACGCGCCCGGCGTCGGCGAGAACCTCCAGGACCACCCGGAGGGCGTGATCATGTGGGAGGCGAAGCAGCCGATGCCCACCACGTCGAACCAGTGGTGGGAGGCGGGCATCTTCTACGACACCGAGCCCGGCCTCGACCGGCCGGACCTGATGTTCCACTACGGCTCGGTGCCGTTCGACATGAACACCGCCCGGCACGGCTATCCGACCACGGAGAACGCCTTCTGCCTCACCCCGAACGTGACCCGCGCCAAATCACGCGGCACGGTCCGCCTGCGCACCCGCGACTTCCGCGACAAGCCGCGCGTCGACCCGCGCTACTTCACCCACGAACACGACGCGCGCGTGATGACGCACGGCCTCAAACTGGCCCGCGAGATCGCGGCCCAGCCCGCGCTGACCGGCTGGAAGGGCGCGGAACTGGCACCGGGCCCGGACGTCCGCACCGACGACGAACTCCTCGCCTACATCCACCAGACCCACAACACCGTCTACCACCCGGCATGCACGGTAAAGATGGGCGCACCCGACGACCCCCTCGCCCCACTCGACCCCCACCTCCGCGTCAAGGGCACCGAGGGCCTGAGGGTCGCCGACGGCTCGGCCATGCCGAACCTCGTCACCGTCAATCCGTGCATCACGACGATGATGATCGGCGAGAAGTGCGCGGAGCTGCTGCGCTCGTAGCTGCATCGGCGTCCGGGTTCCTGCGCGGCAGGACCCGGACGCCGATGGTCCGCCGCGGGCCGGAAGCCCTCAGGCCCGGTGGATGCTCCTGAGTTTCGCGTAGACCACGACGTTCGACTGGTAGCCGCCCTCGCTCTTGCGGTATTCGCCGCCGCAGGTGATGAGGCGCAGTTGGGCGTCGCGTGTGGCGCCGTAGACCAGGCGGTTGGGGAAGTGGCTCTTCTTGTACGTCTTGACGGCCGTGACGCGGAACTCGGCGGTGCTGTTGTCGGCGCGGCGAACGTTCACGGTGTTTCCAGCGCGCAGTTCGCCGAGCCGGTAGAACACGGCCGGTCCGGCCTTGGTGTCGACGTGGCCCAACACGATGGCGTTTCCCCGTCCGCCCGGCGGGACCCCGTCCTCGTACCAGCCGACGAGATTGCGGTTCTTCTTGCTGGGGACCTGCAGCCGGTCCCGCGCGTCGAGCGCGAGGCCGGTGAAGGGGGCGGACACCCGGAGGCTGGGAATGCGCAGCCGTACGGGCGCTGGGTCGACCGCGCGGTGTGCCGACGGGACGTGGGCGCGGATGGTCGAGGCGGTCCGGGCGGCCTGGGCCGGCCCGTCCGCGGAGGCCGCTGCTGGGTGCGCTCCCGGAAGAAGGAGCGCACCCAGCAGCACCGGCACCGCGGCGAGCGGCACCGAGGTTCGGTGAGGCGCGGTCACCGCGTCTCCGGGGCGGTGCCGCCGACGCCGGTGTCGACCGGGCCCGAAGGACGCGGCGCGGTGATCATGGTGGTGTCCGAGGCGCGCACGCCGGTGCCCACGCGGTCCCCCGAGGCGGCGGTGACAGTGAGTTCGCCCTGCACGGAGAGCTTGCCGACCGGCGCGCTGCGGGTGGCGGCCAGCTGGAAGTCGGACCCGGCCTTGCCCGAGGGAGCCAGGTCCGCGCCCGCCCGGCGCACCGAGTTCAGCTCCACGACCAGCGAGCCGCCGGGCCCCCGGGTCGGCTGGACGCGCTGCCCCTGGGAGGTGATCCGCAGGTCCTTGGGGGCCAGCGCCTTCGCCCCCTTGAACACCAGGCGGCTGCCGGTGGCGGGATAGCGCGGGCCGGAGGCCGGGTTGGTGTACTCGATGGTGGCGCCGCCGGCGCGCTTGCCCTTGACCAGCTTGGCCGGGGTGGACAGCGCGGCACGCGCGGTCCCGGTGCGGGCGAAGTCGTAGGTGGCACCGTTGACGGCGATGTCGTCCACGTAGGTGTCGAGGCTCGCGTCCGTACTGCCCAGAGAGCCGACGTTGGCGATGACGCCGATGGCACCGTCCCCCTCCGCACGACATGCCTGCGCGAACTCGCCGAGCGGTGCGGTGGCTCCGGCCGCCGCCACTCCGGGAATCGCCCGAGACGTCTTCACCAGCGAGGTCTTCGTGACATCGAACTTCTGCCACGTGTCGCCCGCCATGCCCTGATGGCCTCCGGTGTCGGCGTTGGCGTTCGGTTCGAAACTGAGCGTGGTGAACGCCCCCAGGCACAGCGACGGCAGTTGCAGGTTGGGGCCGTATCCCGTAAGGCTGGACCGGTCCGAATCCACGTAGGCACGGTAGGAGATGCCGCGCGACAGCAGCGTGGAGAGCGACGCCGCACCCGTGAAGTAGTGGGCGGCCTGGGCCTGCTGGCCGTCCTTCACCGCGAGGTGCAGGCTTCCGTTGAAATGGACCGGGTCCGGCTCCGGCGAGACCTCTTGGGTTCCGGGCGACTTGCCCGCGTTCGAGGGGTCGTCCTGGAGCCGGTACCAGGGCCCCTCCGGGCCGAGGTCGGAGGGGTGCACCTTCACCGGCGCCGCGGCAGCGGCACTGACACCGATGCTTCCGCCGGCCACGGCCCCGAGGCAAAGAGCGGCCACCGCGCCGGTTCTGACGGCTTTTCGGCTAATAGTTCTTTTACGTTGCATGAGGGGCATACTGCTACTCGACCAGACGGTTTCTGGTGAATTGCGCAACGGAAAGAGCGCGAGATTCACCCGAATCGAGCACGCACGGACCGTGCTCCGTCGACGACGCGGCCGACGGACTACCTCGCCGCGAGGTGCGCATCGCATGCCTCGTCGAAGCCATACGTGTCCCACGCAGGGAACGGGTCGACGGTCGGCGGAGGCTCGCCGGGGGTCATAAGGCAGGCGGCGAGTGCCGCGTGCAGGGCGGGCACGTCGAGGTCGGTGCCGATGAAGACGAGTTCCTGGGGCTCGGGGCCGTCCGTGTCGTGGGCCGCCGAGGGTTCGAAGCGGGCGACGGAGCCCGCTTGGGACCACAGGCCAGTGACCCTGGAGCGGCCGGCCAGGGTGAAGAAGCCCTTCGAGCGCAGGATCCGGCCGTAGGCGCCGCTGTCCATGCCCTCCGTCACGAAGTGCCACAACCGGCCGGGATGGAAGGGCAGTTGGGCGCGGAAGACCGTGGAGGAGATGCCGTACTCCTCGGTCTCGGGCACGTGGTCGCCGTTGAGTTCGCGGACCCAGCCGGGGGCCTGCTGGGCGCGGTCGAGGTCGAAGAGCCTGGTGCCCAGGACGGCGCTCGCGGGGACGCGGCCGTGCACCGCCGGGACGATGCGGGCCACGGGGTTGAGCCGGGCCAGCACCGCCCGGAGGCGGTCGGCCGCCCGCCCGTCGACGAGGTCGAGCTTGTTGACCACGATGACGTCGGCGAACTCGATCTGGTCCATCAGCAGATCACTGACGGTGCGCTCGTCGTCCTCGTACTGGTCGAGGCCGCGTTCGGCCAGTTCGTCGCCGCTGTCCAGCTCGGCGCGGAAGTTCGCCGCGTCGACGACCGTGACCATGGTGTCCAGGCGGGCGACGTCCCCGAGCGTGGCGCCGTCGTCGCGGGCGAACGCGAAGGTGGCGGCCACCGGCATCGGCTCGGAGATCCCCGACGACTCGATGAGGAGATGGTCGAAGCGACCCTCGCGGGCCAGCCGGTCGACCTCCTCCAGGAGGTCGTCGCGCAGGGTGCAGCAGATGCAGCCGTTGGTCATCTCGACGAGGCGTTCCTCGGTGCGGGACAGGGCGGCCTCGCCGCCCCGCACCAGGGCGGCGTCGATGTTGATCTCGCTCATGTCGTTGACGATGACGGCGACCCGCAGCCCCTCGCGGTTGCCGAGCACGTGGTTGAGCAGCGTGGTCTTGCCGGCCCCGAGGAAGCCGGACAGGACGGTGACGGGGAGTCGTTCGGCGGTCATGTCGCGTCAGCCCTCGGGGCGCAGCAGTCCGCGCTCGTACGCCTTCACCAGCCGCTGCGGGACGAGATGGGAGACACCGTCGACCGTGACCGGGGCGAGCTGGGGTGTGGTCGCCTTCCACTGGGCGCGGCGGTGGCGGGTGTTGCTGCGGGACATCTTCCGCTTGGGAACGGCCATCGGGTCCTCCATGGAGTTACTGGTGGGAGTGGGTGCGGGACGGGGGCGGCGACACCAGGACGCTACATGAAAATGGATCCCATTATCAACGCGGGGCGGGCCCGCCGGCTCGGCCCGGACCCTCGGGAGCGGGGCGAATTGCGCTAAGGGAGCATCAAGGCGCTGGTCGCAGGCCATACTTGAGGGCACGGGGGCGGAAGGGCTCCTGGTCGATTCGACGCAGGGAGGCGGCGTCCGGTGAGCAGCGTCACGACGGGACTGCAGAAGATCGAGGTCAGGCTGCGGTGGGATCCCAGTCCCGTGGGCGAGTCACCACGCCATCTCGACATCGTCGCCGCGACCTACTCCGCCGACGATCCCTACGGGGACCCCGCGTACGTCGTCCACTACGACAGCCGCTCCCCCGACGGCACCATCAACATGACCCGGCACAGCGAGACCGGGATGGGCTTCGGCTTCGTCGAGGTCATGGCGCTCGAACTCGACCGCCTGGCCCCCTCGTACAGCCGCGTGGTGGTCGGAGTGGTGATCCATCAGGACGCCGACCCGCGCACCTTCTCCGACATCCAGAACGCCGGGGTCCTGGTCGTGGAGAAGTACACGGACCTCCTGGAGACGGACTTCACGCCCGTGGCCGGGTCCACCGCGGCGACCATCGTGGAGTTCCGGCGGAACGAGTCGGAGGCATGGAAGCTCCACGAGCTGATCCAGGGCTTCGACTGCGACGCGACGGACTTCCCGGCCGAAATGGGCGGCGCCCGGGCCGAATGACCCGCTCCCTGGCGTAAGTACGTGGGTCGGGGCCGCCGGAATTGGCCATCGGTTTACTGTCCGGACATCCCTGCACTCTTCCCAGTGGACCAGACCTCTTGAAACACTTTGGCGACTTCTGTTCGCTTCTCCCCCACGAGGCCTTCCACCCATGGCAGAACTGAATCGACGGCGCTTCCTCCAGATCGCCGGCGCCGCCGCCGGCACCGCTGGAACCGCCACCGGTATCGCCGCGCTGACCGACTCCATCGACCGCGCCGCCGCGATCCCCGCGGCCCGCAGGTCCGGCACCCTGGACGACGTCGAGCACATCGTCGTCCTGATGCAGGAGAATCGGTCCTTCGACCACTACTTCGGCGCGATGAAGGGCGTCCGCGGATTCGGCGACCCCCGCCCCGTCACGCTGCCCAGCGGCAAGCCGGTCTGGCACCAGGCGGACGGCACGGGCAAGGAGACACTGCCGTACCACCCGGACGCCGAGAACCTCGGCATGCAGTTCATCGCGGGCCTCAACCACGACTGGGCCGGCGGCCACAAGGCCTTCAACGACGGCAAGTACGACGACTGGATCGCCGCCAAGTCCACGGGGACGATGGCGTATCTGACCCGGCAGGACATCCCGTTCCACTACGCGCTCGCCGACAGGTTCACGGTGTGCGACGCGTACCACTGCTCGATCATCGGGGCCACCGACCCCAACCGCTACTACATGCTCTCCGGGCACGTCGGCAACGACGGCAAGGACGGCGGCCCGGTCCTGGGCAACGAGGAGGCGGGCTACGACTGGACCACGTACGCCGAGCGCCTGGAGGAGGCCGGGGTCTCCTGGAAGGTGTACCAGGACATCGGCGACGGCCTGGACGCGGACGGCGGCTGGGGCTGGATCGACGACGCCTACCGCGGCAACTACGGCGACAACTCGCTGCTCTTTTTCAACCAGTACCGCAACGCCAAGCCCGGCGACCCGCTGTACGACAAGGCCCGCACCGGCACCAACGCCAAGGCGGGCGACGGGTACTTCGACCTCCTCAGAGCCGACGTCAAGGCGGACAAGCTGCCGAAGGTGTCGTACGTCGCCGCCCCGGAGGCCTTCTCCGAGCACCCCAACTTCCCCACTAACTACGGCGCTTGGTACATCTCCCAGGTCCTGGACGCGCTGACCTCGAACCCCGAGGTGTGGTCCAAGACGGCCCTGTTCATCACGTACGACGAGAACGACGGCTACTTCGACCACGTCGTGCCGCCCTACCCGCCCCGCTCCGCGGACGACGGCCGCTCCACCGTGGACACCACGCTCGACGTCTTCGAGGGCAGTGCCAAGTACGCGGCGGGCGTCTACGGCCTCGGCCAGCGCGTCCCGATGATCGTGGTCTCCCCCTGGTCCACCGGTGGCTATGTGTGCTCCGAGACCTTCGACCACACCTCGATCATCCGCTTTATGGAGCGCCGCTTCGGAGTGCAGGAGCCGCACATCTCCCCCTGGCGGCGCGCCATTTGCGGCGACCTCACCTCGGCGTTCGACTTCTCCCTCAAGGACACCGACCCGGCCGAACTCCCCGACACCGACGCCTACGAGCCGCCGGACCGCGAGCGCCACGACAGCTACGTGCCCAAGCCGCCGGCCCAGGGCTCGCTGCCCGTGCAGGAGAAGGGCAGCCGCCCCTCCCGCCCGCTGCGCTACGCCCCCGCGGTGGACGGCGCCGTGGACCCGGCGAGCGGCCGCTACCAGCTCACCTTCACCGGCGGCCCCGACACAGGCTCCCAGTTCTACGTGACCGCCCCGGTGCGCACCGACGGCCCGTGGACCTACACCACCGAGGCCGGCAAGAGCATCTCCGACAGCTGGAACACGGAGTACTCCAAGGGGACGTACGACCTCACGGTGCACGGGCCGAACGGGTTCCTGCGCGCCTTCCGCGGCCCCGGCGCCGCCAAGGCACCCGAGGTCACCGCCCGGCACGCCGCCGACTCCGGCAACCTCGCGCTGACGATGACCAACCCGACGGACGCGGCCGTCCACCTCACCGTCAGCAACGCCTACGGCGACGGGAACGAGACCTTCACCGTCAAGCCCGGTGCCACGGTGCAGCACACCGTGGACCTGCGCGCGAGCAAGCGCTGGTACGACGTGTCGGTGGTCTCGGACGCCGACAAGGGCTTCCTGCGCCGCTTCGCGGGCCACGTGGAGAACGGTCAGGCGGGTGTGAGCGACCCGGCGATCCGGACCTGAGGCACCACCGGTGGGGCGGGCGCGGCCGAGCCGCCCGCCCCCTGCGCGGTTCAGTCCTGGTCGACGTGCTCGTTCAGGACCTTGCCGTTGGCCGCGTCGATGTCGAACGACGTCTTGTCCCAGGTGGCAGGCGTGACCACGTCGACCGACCAGACCGTGGACCCGCCGTCGGAGTCGTCGAGGGCGACGGAGGTGACCTTGCCCTTCTTGCGCTCCGTGGCGGTGTCGGCGGCCTTCGTCGCGCTGATCTTGGCCGCGGCGAGCTTGTCGGTGTTCTCCTTCTTGTCGTCCGCGTCCTGGTCCTTGTCCGTCGTCGAACCGCTCACCTTGCCGGTGACGGCGTCGATCCGGACGTCGGTGCCGGTGCCGTCCGACGCGACGACCTCGGCGTCCCACTCCGGGTTGCCCTGCTTGTCGTCGCCGAGCTCGATCTCCAGGAGCTTGCTGCCGGAGACCTCCTTCTGCGCCGTGCGGGCCGCCTTGTCCCAGGCGACCTTCGTCGCGGAGAGCAGCTTCTTGCGCTCGCTCTGGTCCTCGTTCAGCCGGCCGGACGGGCTCGGGTCGCCGGACTCGTCCTTCGGGGCGGCGCTCTCGCTCCCCTTGGTGCCCGAGGAGGTGTCGTCCCCGTCGTCCGACGAGCAGGCACTGAGCAGGGTCAGCGACGCGGCGACGGCGCACACGACGCCGACGGCGCGGCGTCGGGTGCGTCGGGCGCTCCGCTTCACGGGTACAGCGTGCATGGGTGGGCCTTTCGAGCAGGAATGGACGCCTGCCGATCGTCGCAGCCCACCCGGGGCGCGGCATCCCGACATCGGGACGGTTGGTCCGATCGGCCGTCAGCCCTTCTTCAGCTCCTCGGCGAACATCACGATGATGCCGCTGGGCCCGCGCACGTACGTGAGCTTGTAGATGTCCTCGTAGGTGGCGACACCGCGCAGCGGGTGGCAGCCGTGCCGTGCGGCCGTCTCCAGGGCCTCGTCGATGTTGTCGACCGAGAAGGCGACGCGGTGCATGCCGATCTCGTTGGGGAGGGTCGGCTCCGTCTCGATCGCGTCGGGGTGGATGTACTCGAAGAGTTCGAGGCGGCCGTGTCCGTCCGGCGTCTGCAGCATCGCGATCTTGGCGTGGTTGCCGTCGAGACCGACGGCGGTGTCGGTCCACTCACCGCTGACCGTGTCCCGGCCGAGGACCGTGAGGCCCAGGTCGGTGAAGAAGGAGATCGTGGCTTCGAGGTCGCGGACGGCGATGGCGACGTTCTCAAGTTTGATGGCCATGCGCCGCATGCTACGAGCCGGCCGGCTCCAACGGGCATCGCTCGTCCACCCGGACCTCGAGGTCGGCCCGCAGAGCGGCGAGTTCAGCCATGCGCGCGTCGACGTCCCGGATCTTCTCCTTGAGCAGCGCCGACAACGCCTGCCCAATGTCCGGCGCGTCGCGCAGTTCCTCCCCGTGCCGGGCGATCTCCGCCAGGGAGAATCCGAGCGCCTGGCCGGTGCGGATGTGCTGCAACCATGTCACCGTCTCGGGAGGGAAGTCGCGGTATCCGTTGGCCAGCCGCCTCCCGGTGACGAGGCCGAGCCTCTCGTAGAACCGGATGGTGTCCTTCGTGAGGCCCGCCTGCGCGGCCAGCTCCCCGATACGCATGCCCCTCCTGCAGATCATGGCTTGACCTTGGACCCTACTCCACTGTTTAGCGTGAGGCCCGCTGTCCAACTCGGCACCACGGCGGTGCGATCCGGAGGGGAACACCATGCGCGTCCATCACCTGAACTGCGGCACGATGAGGCCGATCGGCGGCAGGCTCGTCAATGGCGACCGGCCGCCGTACCGGAGCGCCCGGATGGTCTGCCACTGCCTGCTCGTCGAGACCGACGAGGGCCTCGTGCTGGTGGACACCGGGATCGGCGCGCGCGACGTCGCCGACCCCGCGCGGTCCCTGGGCCGCAAGTTCCTGTTCCTCACTCGACCGCGCCTCGACCCCGCCGAGACGGCCGTGCGGCAGGTGACCGCGCTGGGGTACGCGGTCGACGACGTCCGGCACATCGTCGTGACCCACCTCGACCTCGACCACGCAGGCGGGCTGCCCGACTTCCCCAAGGCGAAGGTGCACCTCCACGCGACCGAGCACCGGGCGGCGACGAGGGCCGCCACGCGGGCCGAACGCCACCGGTACCGGGCCGGGCAGTGGGCCCATGGTCCCGACTGGGTGACCTACGACCCCGCGGCCGGCGGAGACGACTGGTTCGGCTTCGAGGCCGTACGCCAACTCCGCGGAGTCCCGGCCGACATCGCGCTCATCCCGCTGCCCGGACACAGCCGCGGCCACACCGGTGTGGCGGTGCGCCACAGCGGCTCGCGCTGGCTGCTGCACGCCGGGGACGCGTACTTCTCGCCCGGCGAGATCGACCTGCTCGCCCCGCGCGGCACGCCCGGACATGCCCTCTTCCAGAGCCTCGTCCAGGTCGAGGGCCCGGCCCGCCACCGCAACCAGGCCCGACTGCGCCGTCTCGCCAAGGACCACGGCGACCAGGTCGAGATCTTCTCCGCCCATGATCCGTCCGAACTCGACCGCTACCGGCAGGGCGACTCGCGGGCGGTCACCCGGAACCCGTAGACACGGCGGGCTGGTCGTCCAGGAAGCCGGCGCTCGGCACGTGGAAGAGGCAACCGCGCGACAAAGTCCTTTGTCGCGCGCAACAGAACCCGTCAGCCCGTGACCATGCCCGCCACCAGGTTGATGGCGGTGGCCAGCAGGCTCGTGCCGAAGAGGTACGAGAGGAGGCAGTGCCGCAGCACGACCGAGCGGATCACCGAACTGGAGACGTTGGTGTCGGACACCTGGTACGTCATGCCGAGGTTGTAACTGAAGTAGAAGAAGTCCCGGTACGCGGGCGGGTCGTCGGAGTTGAAGTCGATGCCGCCCGCAGTGTCCCGGTAGTACAGGTAGGCGTAGCGCGCGGCGTACATCAGGTGCAGGGCCGCCCACGCCATGAACACGCCGCCCAGGGCGACCGCGGCCGCGGCGTTGCGGGCGCCCGAGCCGTGCAGGAGCAGCAGCACCACGATGGCTCCGAGCCCGCACAGCGCGGTGCCGACGACCGCGAACTCCTCGGTGACGGGGGCGAAGTCCTCACGGCGTGCCTCGAGGCGGGTGGCGGCGGCGTCCATCGGCCACAGGACAAGCCAGCCCGCGGCCACGAAGACCAGCTCCGCGGCGGCGATGCCGGTGAGGATGCCCAGGGGGACGCCGACCACGAGACCCACGGCCACCGCGGCCACGAGGCCGACCCCCACGGAGACGGCCAGGCGGGGAACCGCGGACGTCGGCAGCCAGGCACTCATGGCTCGCACCCTAGACCGACGGGTGCCGCCCCGCCCCCGCTCGTCGCCCCGACACGGACGGGCCGCCGACTTGACGCCCGCGACGCGCCGCGGCTACTTCTTGGGCCCTTGCCCGACCGTCCCGGACCCACAAGGGGAGCACCGCCCATGGCCGATCACGTCGCGGGCCCGCCCGCCCAGCTGCCCGATCCCCTGCTGGGTGAGCTGGTGGCGTGGGCGGAGCAGCGGTTGCCCGCTCTGATCGACGACGTGTGCGCGGCCAGCCGCGAGCGCATCGACCTCTACCGCGACGAAAGCATCGTCCCGGCCACGGAGTTGCACGCCTCCGTCGCGGCGAACCTGCGGTTCATCCTCGACGGTCTCGCCGGGCCCTCGTCCGCGCCCGATCTGTCGGCGCCCTCCGAGACGGGCCGCCGCCGCGCGCGCCAGCGGGCGCCGCTGCCGGAGGTGCTGCGCTGTTACCGCATCGCGTGCGCCATGCTCTGGGACCTGTTCGTCGAGCACGCCCGCCGCGTCGCACGCCCGGACGTCCTGGACGCGCTGCTGTCCGCGTCGAGCACGCTGTGGCGGCTCTCCGACGAGCACGCGCTGGCGCTCACGGAGGCCTACCGATCGGCGACCGCGGAGCTGCTGGTCGCCCAGCAGCGGCGGCGTTCGGCGCTCATGGAGGCGCTGTTCACCGGTCAGTTGGTGCCCGAGTCCGGTTCGTGGGAGGTCGGCAGGCTGCTCGGTCTGCCGCTGGACTCGAAGCTGATGGTGGCGACCGCGGAGACCGCGGGTCTCGCCGAGGAGAGCCTGGTCGGCGTGGAGCGCATGCTGGGCAGGCTCGGCATCGTGTCGGCCTGGCATCTGACGCCCGCCCTCCAGGCCGGTGTCATCGCGTTGCGCGACGACCAGCGCGAGGACGTCCTGGGCGTGCTGCGCGCGGCCGCCGCGTCCCGTACCGGTGTCAGCCCCTCGTACGAGTCGCTCGCCGACACCCCGCGCATGCTCCACCTCGCCCGGGCGGCCCTCGCCGACCTTCCCGTGGGCAGGCCCGACGTACGGGAGTTCAGTTCCAGCCCGCTCGCCGCGCTGATCGCCTACGACCCGGACGAGGGGCGGCGCCTGGCCAAGGAGGTGCTCGGGCCGGTGCTCGCGCTGCCGGCGGAGGACCGGGTCGCGCTGCTGCAGACCCTGCAGGCGTACGTCGATCACGCGGGGTCGGCCGAGAGCGCGGGCCGGGCGCTGCACTGCCATCCCAATACGATCCGGTACCGGCTGAACCGCGTGCGCGAGCTCACCGGCCGTTCGCTCAGTGATCCGCGTTCGCTGGCCGAGCTGGTGACCGCGACGGACGCGGTCCGGCTGGGCACCGACGGCTGAGACGGAGGAGTCAGCCCAGGCGGTGCAGGAGCCGGTGGGCGCGCTGTTCGGCGGCGGCGAGCTCGGTGGGGTCGAGCTCTGCGGGCCACAGTTCGCCGGCCGCCGCGTCGTCGGCCTCGCGCAGTTCGACGACGGCCTCGGCAAGGCGCGAGCGCAGCTCCGGCAGCGTGGCGGCGCCGGGGTTCGCCAGGGCCCGCTCGGCGAGTTCGGCGGCGGCGCCGCACGCCGTCAGGGCGCGCTGGACCCGCTCCGCCGCACGCCCGTGGACGAGGACGAGGGCGCACAGCAGGGCCACGACGATGCCGACCACGCTGCCCAACGCGCGGTCCTGCACGAGGTCTTCGGCCGGTACGGGGGTCGCGAGGTCGCTCATCAGCAGGGCGAGCGGCGTCAGGAACACCACCCCGATGCCGTAGTTGTGGGCCACCCCGTACTCCAGCAGGAACTCCAGGAACACGATCACGACGACGAGCGTCAGGGGCCCGGGGTGCAGCGCGAGCACGGCGAGGGCGAGGGCCAGTCCGGCCGCGGTGCCGAGGGTGCGCTGTACGGCGCGCTGCGCGGCGGTACGCACGTTGATGGAGTGCAGCACGGCGGCGGCGGAGATCGCCGCCCAGTAGCCGTGACCGAGGCCGAACAGCAGGGCGACGCCGCCCGCGAGGCCGGTGCCCAGCGTCATGCGCAGGGCGGGGACGAGCAGGACGGCGCGGCGGGAGGCGCGGCCCGCGGCGTCGGCGCGGCGGCCGACGGTGAGGAGGGAGGCGCGCCGTTCCAGCGTCGCCGCCGACTCAGCGGGGGCGAGCGGCCGGGTGGTGCCGCGCACGACGGACCCTGACGCGGCCTCGGTCTCCGCGAGCGCCGCCAGGCCGGGCAGCAGCTCCGGCTGCCCGCGGCGGCGTGCCAAGAGGAGGACCGCCTGCCCGCGCAGGTGTCCGGTCAGCCCGGTCGGCAGGTCCGGCGGGCGGCTCGCGGAACGGATCAGCACGGTCCAGGAGACGGCGGCCAGGCGTACGCAGGGCCCGCCCGCACGTCCGCCTTCGGCGGCGGTCGCGGGCGGCAGGCCGAGGGCCCGATGTGCTTCGAGGACGGCGGCGGTCGCCTGGTGGCGGGCGAGCCGGTCCGCCCCGCCTGCGCCGGTGGCGTCGAGGAGCGCGGCGAGTTCGCGCAGGGCGACGGCCACGGCGAGCCGCTGCGGCCGCTCCGGGTGCACGACGCGGCCGGCCATCGCCAGCACCCAGGCCACCGCCGCGCCGAGCGCCGCCAGCCCGGTGCGCGCCCACACATCGGACGGCGCAGGGGCCCCGTAGGCGGACACCGCGAAGGAGAACAGCAGCAGGACCGCGCCGAGCCCCCGCAAGCGCGTCGCGTCGCAGCCGAGCTTCGCGGCTCCGGCGACGACCGCCATGGCGGCGACCACCACCGCGGCGCCCGCTCCCCCGTCCTGCGGGTGGGCCCGGACGCCGAGCGCCGCACCGGCCCCCACGCAGGCCGTCATCGCGAGCCCGACCAGCGCGAGCACCCTGGCCCTTCGGGCATAGGGAAAATTCCGGCCGAACGTGGTGGTGAACGTGCCCAGCATCGCGTAGACGGATGCTTCGGCATGTCCGGCGAGCGCCATCGGAACGGCGACCAGGGCCATGGCGAGCGCGGCACGCAGTCCGAAGGAAAGGGTTCCGTCGACGCTGTGCAGTGCCAGGGCGCCGCGCGGGGAGAGCGCCCGCCGTACCCGCTCGGCCACATGCGGCAGGTGTCTCACTCAACTGTCCAAACGGCCCGGGAATCGTTTTCTCACCGTCCGGGAAATCGCCGGACAAGTCAAACAAAGAAGCTATTCGAATTGCCTCGCCGCACCGGAATCATTAACCGTTTGTGCGGCCGGACAAAGTATTTTGTGGCGGATTCCAGAATCCTCTTCGGGCGCCCGACCAGCACACCCGTTCTGCAAAGATCAGCTTGCGAGGGGTCAAGGGCGGGGGTTGGCTTGGACAAACCCATTGCGCACCTGGAGTCACCATGTCGATGTCGCCGTTCGGGTTCGGTCCCTCGGACCCTTTCAGTGAAATGTTCAACCGGTTCTTCGGTACGTCCCCCGCGAGTTCACCGCCCGCGGTGCAGCGCGTGCCCATTGGCCGGCTGCTCACCGAGTCGTCCCAGGAACTGCTGAACCTGGCCGCGCAGAAGGCGCACGAGGACGGCACCTCCGACCTGGACACCGAACATCTGCTGTGGGCGACGACCAAGGTGCAGCCGTCGCGCCGGGTGCTCGAACAGGCCGGCGTCGACCCCGACCGGCTCGCCGAGGAGATCGCCAAGGTCCTGCCGCAGGAGGCCGGACAGCCGTCGGCGGAGCCGGGTCTGACCCCGGCGGCCAAGCGTTCGCTGGCCGCCGCCCACGCCCAGTCGCAGGCGGCGGGTGTCTCCTACATCGGGCCCGAGCACATCCTCGGCGCCCTCCTCTCCGACCCGGCGACCGGGGCCGCGCGGCTGCTGAGCGCGGCGGGACTCGACCTGAACCGGCTGACGGACGCCACCGATCAGGCGACCAGGGCGGACACCGGCGGCGGGAGCGGCGGCAGCGGTACGTCGGGGGCGTCCACGACGCTCGACGAGTTCGGGCGCGACCTCACCGAGGAGGCCAGGGCCGGCAAGCTCGACCCGGTCGTCGGCCGGGCCGAGGAGATCGAGCAGACCGTGGAGATCCTCTCCCGGCGCTCGAAGAACAACCCGGTGCTGATCGGTGAGCCCGGTGTCGGCAAGACCGCCATCGTCGAGGGACTCGCGCAGCGCATCGTCGCGGGCGAGGTGCCCGGCACGCTCAAGGACAAGCGGGTCGTCGCCCTCGACCTGTCGGGGATGGTGGCGGGTGCGCAGTACCGCGGCCAGTTCGAGGAGCGCCTGAAGAAGGTCATCGAGGACGTCCAGAACGCGGGCGGCGACATCATCCTGTTCATCGACGAGCTGCACACCGTCGTCGGCGCGGGCGCCACCGGCGAGGGCTCCATGGACGCGGGCAACATGCTCAAACCGGCCCTTGCACGGGGCGAGTTGCACGTCGTCGGCGCCACCACCATCGACGAGTACCGCAAGCACATCGAGAAGGACGCGGCCCTGGAGCGCCGCTTCCAGCCCGTACTGATCCCGGAGCCGACGGTCGAGGAGACCGTGCAGATCCTGGAGGGGCTGCGCGACGCCTACGAGGCACACCACCAAGTCCGCTTCGCCGACGGCGCGTTGGCGGCCGCGGCCGAGCTGTCCGACCGCTACGTCAGCGACCGGTTCCTGCCCGACAAGGCCATCGACCTGATGGATCAGGCGGGTGCCCGGGTGCGGCTGCGTTCCGCGAGCCGCTCCACCGAGGTCGTCGAGCGCGAGGACCGGATCGCCAAGCTGACCCGCGAGAAGGACCAGGCCGTCGCCTCCGAGGACTTCGAGAAGGCCTCCGAGCTGAAGAAGCAGATCGCCGAGGTCGAGGGCGAGGTCGCCGGGATCGAGGAGCGCCGCGAGGGCGTCGTCTCGGTGACGGCCGACGACATCGCCGACATCGTCTCGCGCCGCACCGGCATCCCGGTCGCCCAGCTGACGGCGGGCGAGAAGGAGCGGCTGCTGAAGCTGGAGGAGGAGATGCACGCCCGCATCGTCGGGCAGGACGAGGCGGTCACCGCTGTCTCGCAGGCCGTGCGCCGCAACCGCGCGGGCATGGGCGACCCGAACCGGCCCGTCGGCTCCTTCCTCTTCCTCGGCCCGACCGGTGTCGGCAAGACCGAACTGGCCAAGACACTCGCGGAGTTGCTGTTCGGCGACGAGAGCCGGATGGTCCGCTTCGACATGAGCGAGTTCCAGGAGAAGCACACCGTCGCGCGTCTGGTCGGTGCCCCTCCCGGCTACGTCGGCTACGACGAGGCGGGCCAGCTCACCGAGAAGGTGCGCCGCCAGCCGTACAGCGTCGTCCTGTTCGACGAGGTCGAGAAGGCGCACCCGGACATCTTCAACACGCTGCTGCAGATCCTCGACGACGGCCGGCTCACCGACTCCCAGGGCCGCACCGTCGACTTCCGGCACTGCGTGGTCATCATGACGTCGAACATCGGCGCCCACCGCATCCTCGCCCACCAGGGCGACGCCGCGGAGCTCAAGGACGAGCTGATGGAGGAGCTGCGGGGCCGCTTCCTGCCGGAGTTCCTCAACCGCATCGACGACATCATCGTCTTCCACAGCCTCACCGAGGACGACCTCGGGCAGATCGTCGACCACCTGCTGGCCCAGAGCGAGCACCGGGTGCACGCGCAGGGGCTGAACCTGGAGGTCACCGAGGCGGCCAAGAAGCTGCTCATCGCGCACGGCCACCAGCCGGAGTTCGGCGCGCGCCCGCTGCGCCGCACCATCCAGACCGAGCTCGACAACCGCATCGCGTCGCTGCTGCTGGGCGGCGAGGCCGAGCCGGGCGACACCATCGTCGCCGACGTACAGAACGACACCCTGCACTGCACGATCCGTACGAGCACGAACTCCGCCGAGAAGGAACGAGCCCAGTGAACGCCTCCCAGGACGGCAAGGAAGCACCCGAGTCGCAGGTGGGCCCGGAGCCCGAAGGCCAGCCGGACTTCGCCCCGTACCACCACCCGGCCGCGGGTTGGGGAGCCGCCAAGAGCGTCACCCGGTTCCTGGTGCGTGAGCGCGAACTGCTCGACGGCCCCCGGGCGATCCTCAAGATGAACCACGAGAACGGCGGCTTCGACTGTCCCGGCTGCGCCTGGCCCGACGACCGCAAGGGCCTGCACCTGGACATCTGCGAGAACGGCATCAAGCACGTCTCGTGGGAGATGACGCGCAAGCGGGTCGGCCGTGAGTTCTTCGCCCAGCACTCGGTGAGCGAGCTGTCGCAGTGGAGCGACTTCGCGCTGGAGGACCAGGGCCGGCTGACCGAGCCCATGAGTTACGACCCGGAGAGCGACCACTACGTCCCCATCAGCTGGAAGGACGCCTTCGAGCTGGTGGGCCGCACCCTGCGGGGCCTCGACAACCCGAACCAGGCCTCGTTCTACACGTCCGGGCGGCTCGGCAACGAGGCCACGTTCCTCTACCAGTTGTGGGCGCGCGAGTTCGGCACGAACAACCTGCCGGACTGCTCCAACATGTGCCACGAGGCGAGCGGCCGGGCGTTGCAGGCCTCTCTCGGCACCGGCAAGGGGACGTGCGACCTGGCGGACTGGGAGAGCACGGACGCCCTGTTCATCATGGGGGTCAACGCGGCCTCCAACGCGCCGCGGATGCTGACCGCGCTCGCCGAGGCCTACGCCCGCGGCGCGCAGGTGGTGCACATCAACCCGCTCGTCGAGGCGGCGGCGACCCGCACGATCATCCCGCACGACTTCAAGGACATGGCGCTCAACAAGGCAACGCGCACCAGCACCCTGAACCTCCAGGTGCGCATCGGCGGCGACATGGCGTTCCTGCGCGGCATCGCCAAGGCGGTCCTCGAACAGTCGACGTCCGACCCCAAGGCCCTGGACCGGGAGTTCATCGACCGGCACACCGACGGCTTCGACGCCTACCGGGAGCTGTGCGAGGCGACGCCCTGGGACGAGATCGAGCGCCAGTCGGGGCTGAGCCGCGAGGACATCCTCAAGGCGGCCCGTGTCTACCGCGACGCGGACCGCAGCATCATCAGCTGGTGCCTGGGCGTGACCCAGCACGAGCACGGCGTCGACACGGTCCGCGAGATCGTCAACGTCCTTCTGCTGCGCGGCAATCTGGGCCGCGAGGGCGCGGGCCCCTCCCCCGTGCGCGGCCACAGCAACGTCCAGGGCAACCGGACCTGCGGCATCGACCACCGCCCCACCGACGCGTTCCTCGCGCGGCTCGCGGAGGCCTGCGACATCGACGCGCCGCGTGCCCACGGGCTCGACACGGTCGGCACCATCGAGGCGATGCGGCGCGGCGACGTGAAGGTGTTCGTCGGCATGGGCGGCAACTTCGCGCTCGCGGCGCCCGACACCCCTTACACGTACGAGGCGTTGCGGACCTGCGAGCTGACGGTGCAGGTGAGCACCAAGCTCAACCGGAGCCATCTCGTGCACGGGCGCCGGGCGTTGATCCTGCCGTGCCTGGGCCGCACCGAGAAGGACGAACAGCGCAGCGGCCTGCAGTCCACGTCGGTCGAGGACTCGATGAGCATGGTGCACCTGTCCGTCGGCATGAAGCGCCCGGCGTCCGAGCACCTGCTGTCCGAGCCGGCGATCATCTCCGGGATGGCACGCGCCACGCTGCCCGACAGCGGCACACCCTGGGAGTGGTACGTCGAGGACTACGACCGTGTCCGCGACACCATGGCGCAGGTCATCGACGGGTTCGAGGACTGCAACCGGCGGGTGCGCCTGCCGCTCGGCTTCCGCATCAAGCAGCCCGCCCGCGAACTGGTCTTCCTCACGGACTCGGGCCGCGCCGAGTTCTCCGCGGCCCCGCTCCCCGACGTGATCCCGGAGCCGGGCACCCTGGCCCTGGGCACGATGCGCTCCCACGACCAGTGGAACACCACCATCTACTCCGACAACGACCGCTACCGGGGCATCAAGAACCTGCGCACGCTGGTCTTCCTCAACCAGGACGACATGCGCGAGCGCGGCATCGCCGAGTTCGACCCGGTCGACATCACGAGCACGGCCCGCGACGGCAGCAAGCGCGCCCTCAAGGGCTATCTGGCCGTCCCGTACGACATCCCGCGCGGCTGCGCGGCCGGTTACATGCCGGAGATGAACGTCCTCTGCGCGATCGGCGATCACAGCACGCAGAGCGACCAGCCGATCATGAAGCACGTGAAGGTGACGGTGGTACCGGCGGCCTGACGGTCCGGCCGCGCGGTCTCAGGACCACGCGGCCGACGACGGTGCGCGACCCGGATCCTGGGGCAGCAGGGGCCGCATGAAGCTGCGGTCGTAGCGCAGCACGCAGCCGCTCTCGTCCCTGATCCGGTCGGCCTCCACGAACTCCGGGTCCCGGCCGAACAACGAGCGGTACTCCTCGTACGCGGCCAGGCTCGGGAAGCTGAACAGGGCGAGCGCCTTGTCGCTGGCCCCCTCCGCCGGCAGGAAGTAGCCGTGGTGCGTACCGCCGTGCCGATCGACCAGTTCCATCCAGCGCCGCCCGAACCGTTCGAATGCCTCGGTCTGTGCCGGGTCGATCACGTACTCCACTACGCAGGTAATCATCGGGGCAGGCTAGTGGCCGGATACGGGCAGCGCCCGTATGGGCGCGGCGTTCTCCAGGAGCAAGGACCGCTTCAGACGGGCCGGATCGAGCGCGCCTCGTAGGCGACGGTGGCGCTCGGTTGCGGGCCCCGGCAGGTCAGCCGGTGCGGGGCCGTGCGGTGGGCGTGCACGTCGATGTCGAAGGCGGTCGGCCGCGGCGCGTGGAGTTCGACGCGGACGCGCCACACGTCGCCGTCGCGGGCCGTGCCGGTGACGGTGTAGTCGTGACGGCCGGACGGGCCGAAGTGCGCGAGCAGGGCGGTGACGGCGGCCTGTTGGGGCGGTGCGAGGTCCGTGTACCCCCGCAGGTGCCGGGCGTGGATGCGCCCGGCCAGATGCTCCTCGACGACCTCGGCGGCCGAGTCCGGGTCGAGGTCGCCGTAGTACACCCCGTCCGGTACGACGACGACGTTGGCGGCGAAGCGGTCCCCTCCGACGTGGGTGCACTCCCAGACGAGGTTCGGCCACAGCGCGCTCAGCGCCTTCGCGACGGGGCGTCCGCGCACCGCGCAACAGATGTCGTGCTGGCCGTGGACGCAGACCAGGACGACCGGCGGGTGGTCGAGCCCGCCCGGTGTCCGCAGGGCCTCGGCGATCTCCAGCAGATCGGCGTCGCGGGTCCAGGTCCCCCAGCGCTGCCGGTACGCGCCGGACGGTTCGTGGTGCAACACGGCCCAGCGGCCGGGTCCTTCGGGGCGGGGGCGGGCGGTCCGTCGCACCAGGAGGATGCGGGCCCTGACCGCGTGGGCGGCGTTCCAGACATGTGCCTTGACCTCCGGGTCGAGGCCGATGCCGTCGAAGCCGTTGGTGGGCCAGGCGCCCCGGTACTCGACGAGCACCCAGACGGCGCCGCGCGGCGCCGTGCCCGCGAGGGAGTCGCCGCGGATGCGGGCGGCCTCGGCGCAGAAGAAGCGGTCGGCGGGAGGCACGGGGCGGCTACCGTCCGGCGGGTACCAGGACGCCCGCGCGCAGCAGTCGTTCGGCGAGGGCCAGGCCGATGTCGCCCGCCGCCCGGACCTCGCCGTCGAGCAGGCCGTTCACGGCGGCCCTGTCGCTCTGCGGGAAGTCGAGCCAGCCCACCCGGGTCGTCAGGCGTGTGCCCTCCCATCTGGCTTCGAGTGCCGCCCTCAGGCGCACCGGCGACCGGGCGTCGAGGGTGTCGACGGCGGCGAGCTGGGCCAGCGGGCCGAGCGGGGCGGGGCGTGCCCCGCCCCGGCGGGCGCGGTGGAACAGCGGGGTGGGGTCGGCCTCGGCGACGGCGGCGGTGAGGCGTTCCCTGATGTCGTCGATCGCGCCGGCCCCCGCCGCGGCGCCCAGCGGCAGCGAGGCGCGCGTGTCGGGGTCGTCGCGCATCGCGGCGAGAGCCGCCTCGGCGAGCCGTTCGGCCAGCGTGTACCGGGTCCAGACGTGCACGCCCAGGGTCAGATGGACCGAGACCTCGCCCTGCGCCTCGGCGGCGTGCAGCCAGCCGCGCGGGAGGTACAGCACATCGCCGGGTTCAAGGACGGTGTCGATGTACGCGGGTGCGCGCGCGGCCTCGGCGACGGCGTCGCGGCGGTCGGTCCAGGGCTGGTCGCGCAGCGGGTCGGGGTGCACGGGCTCGTGGACGATCCAGCGTTTGCGGCCCTGGATCTGGACGACGAACACGTCGTGGACGTCGTAGTGGTCGTCGAAGCCCCGGTTCAGCGGTGGGGTGATGTACGCGTTGGCCTGCACGGGGTGCCCCAGCTCGGCGCTCAGCTCCGCGCACAGGTCACCGACCGGGGCCCAGGTGCGCTGCAGCGCCTGGAGGACGAGCGTGGCGCCGTCCGCGAACAGCCGCCACAGCGCGGTGTCGTCCAACTGGTCCGCGATGGTCGCGCCGACGCCGCCGGACGAGGTGTACGACGACTCGGGGAGCACGGCGCCGTCCTTGGCCACGCGGAGGAACGGCGTGCGCAGTCCGCGGCTGGAGACGAGTTCGTCCACGGCGTCGGCACCGAACACATCGGAGAAGTCGCTCGCGGCGTGCGTGAGCAGGGCAGTGCGGGACCACACCTTGTGGGCGAACTCCTCGAAGGCGAGGCCGGTCAGACGGCTCTCCAGAATCCCGGCGCCCACTGAGCCACCCGGATTCCGGAGCCCGGTCCGAGGAGCGGTCAAGAGGCGTTACCGCCGCCGTCCGCACCACCGTCGTGCACACCCGGCTGCCCGGCCGCACCACCGTCAGCAGGCCCTTCGGCACCGCCGTCCGCACCGCCGTCGTGCACACCGGGCTGCCCGGCCGCACCGCCGTCAGCGGGCCCCTCGGCACCGCCGTCCGCGCCACCGTCGTGCACGCCCGGCACTCCGGCCGCTCCGCCGTCGGCGGGGCCCTCGTGCTCGTTCGCGTCCTGGTCGGAAACCATGGTTTCTCCTCTGGGTCGACGTCATGTGCCCGTCGTCCCGTCGATGAGGCCGGTCATGGCTCCCCAGCGGATCGAGGGCAGTTCGACCATGCTCACCCAGGTTTCGACCGTCTGCATCCGGTGGCGTCACGTGAGCCGCACGCCCAGGCGCAGTACGAGCGCGCCGCCGTCGAGCAGGTATTCCTTGATCATCCAGGACTGGGCGGGCAGTGCCGTCCCCGCGCGGCTGGTGTGGGCCTCGACGGCGAGCACGGTCGACTCCGGTCGGCCGTCCCCGGGCACGAGGACCTCGGCGGCGGCCTCCTCGTCGTCCGCGAAGCGCACGACGAAGCTCAGCGGTTGCGGGGTGTCGAGGTGTGCCGCCGGGGCGTCGAGACCCTCCACCCGGATCCGTGCTCCGGGGAACAGGTGGCTGTGTCCGGTGTGTGCCCGGGGCTGGTCGGTGCTCCCCATCGCTTCGTCCTCTCCCGGCCGTCGTGGTCGTGCACGGCCCTGGGGCGGGTCGGCACACCGGCGCGTTTCATGGCGTTATGGGACCCTTTTGTACATGAATCCGGCGAACACCACAGGCTCGGACGACACCGTTCTGTACTACGGAAGCCTGGGCAGTCCCCACAAGCTCCAGGTGTTCCTCGAGCTGCGGGACCGTGCGAGCCACCGCATGGCGGACAGCCTGCTCGACACCATGCGGCAGGGCGCCGACGAGGGCTCGTACGTGGTCATGTTCCACTTCTCGGCCACGCTCGACGACACGGTCGGCGGCAGCGGATCGGTGCGCGGCCTGAGTGCCCTCGCCGCGGCGAGCGACGTGGGGCGGCGGCAGTTCCTGGACTACCTGGCCGTGCTGTTCGACGCGCAGCCGTTCCCGCCGGGCAACGACGACTTCGCCCAGCCGCAGGTGCTGCTGTCCCTGGCGAGCAAGGTCAACGGGCTGCGCTCCCCCGGCTTCGACCAGAAGGTCATCGACGACACCTACGGCGACTGGGCGGGCCGGGCCGTGGGGGACTTCGGGTCCTACGGTGTCGTGGGTACGCCCGTGTGCTGGTACGACGACGAGGTCGTGCCCGTCGTGAAAGTCGACGGCCCCGCCGTCGACCCCCAGGACTTCCGCGCCCAGCTGCACACCTGAGTCAGCCGCGCAGGTGGACCGGGATCTCCTGCCAGCCGTAGGCGATGAACGACGGGACCTGGCGCAGCTCTTCGGGAGCCACCGCGAGCCGCAGGTCCGGGTAGCGGTCGAAGAGGGCGGGCAGCGCGGTGCGGGCCTCCAGGCGGGCCAGCGGGGCGCCGATGCAGCGGTGGACGCCGATGCCGAAGGACATGTGGTCGTCGGCGGCGTGCGTCGCGTCGAACTCGTCGGCCGTGGGGCCGTAGTGCTCGGGGTCGTAGCCCGAGGCGGCGTACGTGGTGAGGATGGCGTCGCCCGCCGGGATGGTGACACCGTCGACCGTCACGTCGGTGACCGCGAAGCGCAGGGGCAGGCTGGCGATGGAGGGGTGCACGCGCAGCGTCTCGTCGATGACGGCGTCCCAGGAGATCTCGCCCGCGCGGACGGCGGCGAGCTGCTCGGGGTGGGTGAGCAGGGCGACGACCGCGTTGCCGATCAGGTTGACGGTCGTCTCGAAGCCCGCGCCGATGACCAGGAGGAGCGTGTAGAGCAGCTCCTCCTCGCTGAGCCGGTCGCCGTCCTCCGCGCGCACCCGCAGCAGCTCGGTGGTCATGTCGTCGCCGGGGTGCTCGACGCGGTGGGCGATGATCGCCGGGAGCACGGTGCCGATCTGCTCCTGCACGAACGCGCCGTGCTCGGGGCTCGGGTCGGAGGTGTCCATGATGGCGTCGACGAGCCGCTCCACCGGCCCGAGCAACTCGTCAGGGACGCCGAAGAGTTCGCAGATCAGCTGCATCGGCAGCGGGTTGGCGTAGGTGGGGCGCAGGTCCACGACCTCGCCGGGCGCCGCCGTGTCGAGGGCCTTGAGGAGTGTCTCGGTGATGTCCTCGACGCGGGGGCGCATCGCCTCGGTGCGGCGGGCGGTGAAGCTGGGGGCGACGAGCTTGCGAAGCCGCGTGTGGTCGGATCCGTAGGTGGAGAGCATGTTGACCACGCCGACCCAGCCGAGCACCCAGCCCCACTCGGGGTGTTCGCCGACCTCGGGCCACAGCGACCAGTGCTTGCGCGGGTCCTTGCTCACCTGCGGGTTCAGGATCAGCGAGCGCAGCGTGTCGTAGCGGGTGGGCGCCCAGGCCGGGATGCCGCCGGGCAGGTCGACGGGGACCACGGATCCCGCCTCGCGCAGTCTGGCGGCCTCGGCCGGCAGGTCGGCGCCGAACGGGTCGATGGCGATACGGGGCGAAGACGCGGTCTCGGTCACTCGGCTGCTCCTGACTGGGATGCGGTACGGGGGACGAAGCGGACGGGCAGTTCCGTCAGGGAGCGGTGGAACGGGCCTGTGCGCCACGTCAGTTGATCGCGCGGGGTGACCGGCTCGAGGTCGGGCAGCCACTGGGTGAGGCGCTCGATGGCCTCGGTGGCGATGAGCAGGGTGTGCTGCTTGACCGGGCAGGAGTGCTCCCCCGCCGACCAGGACAGGTGCGAGGCGTCCTGCGGGTGGCGCGGGGCCGAGGACTGTGCGGCCGCCTCCTCCGCGGTGTGCCCGAGGGCCCCGTAGGAGATGACGACGGGGACGGCGGCGCGCACCCACACACCGTGGAAGGTGAGCGGCTTGCGGGCGAAGTGGATGCCGTAGTTGGCGAGCGGCGTCTCGTGGCGCAGGACCTCGACGACCGCGTCCATGACCGGCCGGGATCCGCTGGTCAGCGTCGAGTAGTACGCCGGGTTGCCGAGGATCCGCGACAGGGAGTTGGAGACGAGGTTGGCGGTGGGCTCGTGGCCCGCGCCGAGCATGAGGAAGACCTGCCAGGTGACCTCCTCGGGGGTGAGGCCGAGGGGGTGGTCGAGCAGCCAGCTGGTGAGGTCCTGGCCGCGCTCGGCGCTCTTGGCGGCGACGAGGTCCAGGATGTAGCGGCCGAACTCCTCCTCGCCGCGCGCGGCGTCCTCGCCGCCGTCCATCACGCGGGCGATCGCGTCCTGGAGCCGGTCGCTCTCGTGGTCCGGCAGCCCGAAGAGGTTGTTGAAGACCAGCGACATCAGCGGGCGGGCGAACTCGCTCACCAGGTCGGCACGGCCCCGCGGCGCCATCCGGGCGGCCAGCACGTCCACGGCGTGGTGCACCCGCTCGCGCAGGTCGTGCGGCTCCACCAGGTCGAAGGCGTCGGACAGGGAGCGCCGGTAGCGCACGTGCAGGTCGCCGTCGTTGAACAGGGCGTTGGGCCGCCAGCGCATCATGCCGAGGATCGGGGCGTCACCGTCGACGCTCTCCTCCCACGCCCTCGGGTCGTGCGACCAGGCCTCGGTGTCGTGCAGCAGGTCGAGAGCGGCCCGCCGGTCGGTGACGACGTACGCGGGGACGCCGGGGGCGAGTTCGGCGTGGCCGACCGGGCCCTGGGCGCGCAGGGCCGCGTAGTAGCTGTGCGGGTCGGCGGCGAAACCGTCCTCCCACAGGCGGACCGGCGCCGACAGGTGGAAGGCCTCGGCCTGCGCGGGATACGTCATCGGGGCTCCGGGATGCTGCGGTCGATCAGGTGCTGCACGAGGGCGAGCAGCGCGTCGACGGAGGAGTGCGTGTCACGGGCGTCGCAGACCACCATCGGGGTGTCCGGGTCCAGGTCGAGGGAGACCCGGATCTGCTCCTCGGTGTAACTGCGGCTGTCCGGGAAGGTGTTGAGGGCGACGGCGTAGGGCAGCCCGGACTCCTCGACGAGGCCGAGGGCGTCGAAGGACTCGTCGATCCTGCGGGTGTCGACCAGCACGAGGGCGCCGAGCGCGCCGTACGCGATGTCGTCCCACAGCGCGCGGAAGCGCTCCTGCCCGGGGGTGCCGAACAGGTAGAGCACGGCCCCGCCCTTGAGGCTGATCCGCCCGAAGTCGATGGCGACGGTCGTGGTCTTCTTCTCCCGCACGCCCGCGAGGTCGTCGACGGCCACCGAGGCCTCGGTGAGCTGCTCCTCGGTGTGCAGCGGGCGGATCTCGGAGACGGAGTCGATCAGGGTGGTCTTGCCCACCCCGAACGGACCGGTGACCAGGATCTTCACCAACTCCCGCGCGGTGTCCGGGAGATGTACGGAGCTGTGGGCGCCCGCGGACGCGGGCTCAGCGCTTGAGGGCGCGGAGGCCATCGGCGACTCTCTTCAGCAGGTCGGGATCGGGCTGCGCGGCGGGCGGGACCGGCGGGCGGGCGCCCACGAGCCCCTGGTCGATCAGTGCGGCGGCGAGCACCCGTACGGCGGAGACCGGCAGTTCGAGCAGGGCGGCGGACTCGACCACCGTGAGCGAGCCGCCGTCCAGGGTGCGCAGCAGGGCGTGCTGTGCGGCGGGCAGAGCGGCGGGCCAGGGCGCGCCGACGCCCGTCAGGACGGAGAGCCGCTCCAGGCTGTTGCGGCTCGGCCGCGCGACCCCGCCGGTGGCGAGGTAGGCGGGGACCAGCGGCCTGCCGCTCCGGCGGCCCGTCATTCCCCGGTGCCGCCGTCGGCAGCACGGGGCGCGGCCGCCATGGCCTTCTCGCCGAGCCTGGCGACCTGCGAGTGCACCCGGTGTCCGAGCAGGTCGAGCCGGACCTCGGGGTCACCGAAGGCGGCCACACACGTGCCGTGCGCGGTGGGCGCGACGAGGATGTAGCCGTGGTCGGACTCGATGACCACCTGGCGTACGTCCGCGGACTCCTGGTCGGCGAAGGCGGCCGCCGCGGTGCGACAGGCGCCCTGCACGGTGCTGGTGATGGCGGCGACACGCTCCGCGGACGCCTGCGTCAGCGCCTCGGTGTATCCGGAGACCAGTCCGTCCCTGGTGAGCAGGACGGCGGCCTGGACGTGCGGGATCTCCAGGATCGGATCGAGGACCCAAGCGCTGTCGCCGAGGTCGCGGCTACTCATCGGGGGTGTTCCCTTCACTGTGCTCGCCGGTGCCGGGGCGGTCGCCGGCGGTGTCGTGCGGTTGCTGTGCGGGCCGCTCCTCCCGCGCCGCGGCGGTGGCCGCCTGCAGGGCGCCGAGCGCGGCGGCCTGCTCCTCGGGGCTGCGGTGCGCGGCGGGGCGTGGCTTCGCCTGCGCGGCGCCCGGGGCGGGCTGCGCGTCGGTGCGGACCCGGCGGCGGCGCCGGGGCAGCTCGTCGCCGTCGGTGGGCGGGGTGTCGGGGCGGGCGGGCTGCACCGCAGGGGCCGGGGCCGCCGGGGTCTCGTCCGCCGCGAGGGCGTGGGTGGTGCCGGTGTCGTCGGCGGCCTCGCGCGTCGACCGGGGCGCCGCGGCGGCGGGCCTGCGCTCCTCGGGGGCGATCGTGCACAGGAGGTGGTCCCGTACGAGCAGGACGGCACGGACGCCGCCGTACGGGGAGGGCGACGACAGGTCGACGGACAGGTCGAACTGGCGGGTGAGCTGGCCGATCGCGGCGAGGCCCATGCGCGGCGGGTCGCCGAGCTCCGACAGGAGGATGGGCTCCTCCCCCGCCACCATCCGCTGGGCGTGGGCCCGTTCGTCGGAGCTCATGCCGACACCGGCGTCGTCGACGGTCACGCTGACACCGTGGTGGACGCGTTCGAGGTGCACGCCCACGGAGGTGTCGGGCGAGGAGTGCCGCAGCGCGTTGTCGAGGAGTTCGGCGACGATGATGGCGACCGGCTCGACGGCGTGCGAGATCAGCCCTGTGCCGTTCTCGAGGTGGTTGTGGATCTCCACCCGCTCGTATCCGGCGAGCCGGGACTGGCCGCCGGTGACGGCCTCCACCAGGTGCGACTCGCCGCGGGCGAGGCCGACCCAGGCGCCGCAGACCACGGCGGCGACCTGCGCGCGGCGCAGCGACTGCTCGTTCTCGTGGTCGAGCGCGAACAAGGTCTGCGCCAACTCCGGGTCGTCGTAGCGCTCCTGGAGGCCGCGCAGGACGTCCTGCAGCCGGTACAGGCCCGCCTGGATCTCGCGGGTGGCGCCGCGCATTCCGGCGCGGGCGGCGGCGTCGACGCGCTTGCGCTCCTGGGCGATGGCGGTGCGCAGCCCGTCGAGCACGGCGTCGAGGCCCTCGGTGAGTTCCTTGCCGCCGAGGTCGGGCTGCAGGGGGCCGGGCACCTGGTAGTGCGGGTGGGCGGCGTGGGTGGCCGTGGCCGGCATGCGGGTGCCGGACAGGTGGGCGATCTCGGAGGCGAACGCCGCGGTCAGCTCGTCGAGTTCCTCGCGGGCGGCCTCGGCCTCCTCACGGGACGCCTCCAGCTCCAGGCGGGACACTTCCAGGCGGGAGCGGAGCGACGCGGCTTCGACGCGCTGCCTGCCGCCGCGTTGACGGGCCTTGACGAGGCCGCCGCCGAGCGCGAACGCCGAAACGGTCCCGGCGGCCAGCGCGCCCGCGGCCAGCTCGGGTATCTCAATCATGGATGCGGACCTCGAGGGGAACAGGGCGTGGGGGCCGGCTGCGAGGAGGGGTGGGTGGGGGAAGGAGGCAGGGCGCGGAAGCCCGCCTGCCGTTTTCGACCCTACCCTCCGCCACACGTTCGAGTGAAGCCGTCTCGGGATCTTGAATCGCTTCGCTGCGCGGGCCATTTGACGGCACGCCATCCCCAAGGGGGGTTACCAGCGGTCCGGTTCACTCCCGGCGGGCGGGCGGTCAGGCGCCGATGCGCCCGTCCAGTTCCTCGATGGCCGCGACGACCGCGGTGGGTGTCTCGTACATGGGGCTGTGGCCCGAGTCGACGAGATGCAGTCGGGCGCCGGGTATCGCGGCGGCCATGTCCTGGGCGGCCTCGACGGTCCGGACGGGGTCGAGGCGGCCGTGCACGACGGAGACCGGCATCCGCAGCGAGGGCAGGTCCGGGGTGAGGTCGGCGGCGTGCTGGCTGCGCAGCACCTCCAGCGCCGAGCCGAGGGGCGCCTCGATCGCGTAGTCCAGCAGGCGTTGCCGGTCCTCCGGTGTCGGGGCGTGGTGGAAGGAACGGTCGAGCACCGGGCCGACCACGCCGGAGGCGCCGTCGCGCTCCATGCCGGCGATCAGGGCCGTGACGTCGCCGTGCCCGCGCATGTGGGGCCCGGTGTTGATCAGCATGAGCCCGCCGACGAGGTCGGGGCGGGACAGTGCCAGGCGCAGGGCGATGGCGCCGCCGGTGGAGTGCCCGATCAGCAGCACGGGCGCGCTCCCGTCGGCGCCGAGCCGCTCGGCGACCCAGGCGGCCACGCCGTCGAGGGTGCAGCTCGGCGCGTCCGTCATCCAGGAGGGCGCGCACACGTCGAACCGCTCGTCGAGCAGCCCCCGCATCCGCTCGTAGATGACGGGCGAGCAGAACGTCCCGGGCAGGGCGACCACGGTGCGCGCGGCGTTGGCTTTCATGAAGGGCTCCTTGGCTGCCGAGGGGGATCAGGCATGCCCGTCACCCGGTGATCGAAAAGAAGATCGTGTCCTGAGTGAACCAGTCGCGCTCGTGGTGCTCTTCCCACTCCTCGTGCTCGAACTCGAGCCGCTCGATGAGCAGTTGCAGATCAAACACGAAACTGTCATCGATCCGGTCCAGGACCGCGCGGTAGGCGTCGACCGCCGGCTTGACTCTCTCCAGCGGCCAGTGGCCGAAGTTCTCCATGGCGTGCTCGGGCAGCGGCAGCGGAAAGGGGAACTCGGCCGGAAGGCCGCCAATGACGTGGTCGCCAGGAAGCAGGGCGGCGGGGACTCCCACGCGCCGCAACTCAGTGTCGAGCGCGTCGAAGAACGTCGCCGGCTTCGAGTAGACGGCGAGGTCCACCGGGTCCGAGGCGTTGCAGTCGATGACTATCTGCATCGCCGCCGCGTAAGCGTTGCCCGCCGCGTCCGCAGTGCATGTGGCGTGCCCGGCGAGCAGATGGTCGAGCGCCTCGGGCACCGTCAACTCCCAGCCCAGGTCCTGCCGCTCCACATCCACCTGCCGGGCCTGCGCCCGCTCGTGCATGAACGCCGCGATGCGCCGCTGCTCCGCGGTGAACTTCGCGGCGGCGCCGAGAAACCCGATGACCTGCGCCTTGTCCGCCGTGCTGAACGAGATGATCCGACTCATACGCACACAGTGCCAGGCCCCACTGACAACGCCCCTGCGGGCGGCGTGAGATGCCTGAGGAACCCCGTCGGCCGTCGCGCCAACGCACCCCGTGACCCCCGGTGACCGAGTTACGCATGGGCCCGGTGCTTCGGGCAGGATGTGCGGACGCAATCGCACGGGGGAGGAATTCACCAGTGAGCAGCAACCATCCAGGTCCGTACGCCGGCGGCCCCCAGCAGCCGGGACCGTACGGCGGGCAACCCGGGCCGTACGGCGGTCAGCCGGGCCCGTACGGTGCGCAGCCTGGACAGCCGGGTCCGTTCCCGCAGCAGGGTCAACCCGGACCGTTCCCCCAGCAGGGTCAGCCCGGTCCGTACGCCCAGCCGGGCCCGCCCGCTCCCTACGGGCAGCCGCAGCAAGGTGGTTACGGGTTCCCGCAGCAGCCGGGTGGATATCCTCCGCGCCGTGGCGGAGGCGGCAAGGCGCTGTTGATCACCGGCGGTGTGGCGGTGGCTCTGGTGGCGATCGGCGGCGCGCTGTTCTGGTTCTTCGGCTACAAGGGCCTCAAGGACGACGGCCCGCACACGCTGACCGCGCCGTCGACGATGTCGTTCTCCAACTACTACCGCAACGGCGACGAGGCAGACCCGGACCTCGCCTCGGGCGACCCCAAGGTGTTGGCGTGGCACGAGATGGACAAGCCCACGGAGCTCGCCGCCAGCTACTCCGACCAGATGCTCGGCAACGTCGACACCTCCGATCCGGGCGCGGCCGCGGACTCGCTGCAGCGTGCGCAGGACGGCAAGAGCTTCTCGGTCACGGCCGCCTACGGCAGGTTCGAGAACCCCCAACTGGCCTTGACCTACTACTTCGAACTCGTGGAGAAGAAGGTCAGAGCGGCTACGGACAAGGCTCCCGGCAACATCGTCACGTTCTTCAGTACGCAAGAGGAGGCGGAGGCGGACTCGCTCAGCGGCGCGGTGATGGACTGCGTGGACTTCGAGGTGGACAACCGGGCCGACGACGAGCCGGCCACCGAGACGACGTGGTGCGGTTGGGCCGACTACTCGACGGTCGGGATCGTCACTACGCACGACGGGACCCTCGGGATGTCCAAGGAAGACGCGGCGGAACTCACGGGACACATCCGCAGCGAAATGCGCGTCGAGAAGTAGGGCCTGTCGTCACGCTGCCGGTCAGCTCAGCTCGAACCCGTGGTAATGGCTCACCGCGATGCCGTTCGTGAGGTCGCGGTAGAGGCCGACGCCGCCGATGAAGGGCATGAACACCCGTTGCTTGCCGGGGATGTTGGCTCCCATGTACCAGGACGCGGCCTGCGGCATGAGCGTGAGGTCGGCGAGGTCGTTGGTGGTGTTGACCCAGTTGTCCTCGGCGTCGGGGTCGGCCTCCATGCGGCGCAGTCCGCGCTCACGCAGGTGCGTGAGGGCGCGGGTGATCCAGTCCACGTGGTGCTCGATCGAGGTCATCATGTTGGAGAGCACGGACGGGCTCTGGGGGCCGGTGACCGTGAAGAGGTTGGGGAAGCCGGCCGACATCAGGCCGAGGTACGTGCGCGGCCCGTGCTCCCACTTCTCCCGCAGTGAGCGGCCGTCGGCGCCCCGGATGTCGATGGCGTTCAGGGCGCCGGTCATGGCGTCGAAGCCGGTCGCCATGACGATGACGTCGACGTCGTGTTCCACCCCGTCCGCGGTGCGGATTCCGTGCTCCGTGATGCGCTCGATGGGACGTTCCGTGAGGTCGACCAGGGTGACGTTGTCCTGGTTGAACACCTCGAAGTAGCCGGTGTCGACGCACATGCGCTTGCTGGCGATCGGGTACGTGCGCGGGGTGAGCCGCTCGGCGAGTTCGGGGCTCTTCACCTTCTCGCGGATCCGGGCGCGGACGTACTCGGCGACGGCCTCGTTGGCGTCCGCGTCCTTGAGCAGGTCGCTGAAGCCGCTGCCGAAGCAGAGACCGCCGTCGTCCCAGCGGTGGTCCAATTCCGCGCGGATTGCCGCCTCTTCGGTCTCGGCCAGCAGCACCTGCCCGTCCTCGTCGCAGTCGAAGCCCTTCGAGGAGGCGCGGGACACCTCACGGCGCTCCGGGTAGCGCGCCCGCGCCTCGGCGAGGCGGGCGGCGTTGGGGCCGTTGTGGGCGGGCACCGCGTACGACGGGGTGCGCTGGAAGACGGCGAGCGAGCCCACCACCGGTGCGATAGCCGTGATGGTCTGCAGCCCGGAGGAACCGGTGCCGATCACGGCCACCCGCTTGCCGGTCAGGTCGGCGCCCTCGTGCGGCCAGCTCGACGTCCACAGCACCTCGCCCGCGAAGTCCCCGAGGCCCTCGAAGTCGGGCCGGGAGGGCACGGACAGGCACCCGGTGGCCGCGATGACGTGACGGGCGGTGCGGGGCGTGCCGTCGGACGCCATGACCGTCCAGCGGCCTGTCGCGTCGTCCCAACCAAGCGACTCCACACGGGTGTTGAAGACGACGTCCTTGCGCAGGTCGAAGCGGTCGGCCACATGGCGGACGTAGGAGAGGATCTCCGGCTGGGCGGCGTAGCGCTCGCTCCAGTCCCACTCCTGTTCCAGGTCGGCGTCGAAGGAGTAGGAGTACTCGACGGACTCGATGTCGCAGCGGGCGCCGGGGTACCGGTTCCAGTACCAGGTGCCGCCGACGTCCGCGCCGGCCTCGACGACGAGGGTGTCGAAGCCGAGCGCGCGCAGCCGGTGCAGTTGGTACAGGCCGGCGAAACCGGCGCCGATGACGATCACGTCGTGGTCGGCCATGGCTCACACCGTCCTTTCGGCGACGTACGCGTTGATGTGTTCCGCGACCAGGCGCAGCCCGTCCTCGAAGCCGGGCAGGATGCCCACCATCTGGAAGAAGGCGTGCATCTGGCCCGCGGCCTCCTTCAGCGCCACCGGGACGCCCGCCTCGCGCAGCGCGGTCGCGTAGGCGACGCCTTCGTCGTGCAGCGGGTCGTACTCGGCGACGTACACGAGCGCCGGGGGCAGACCCGCGAGGCTGTCGGCGCGCAGCGGGGAGGCGTCCGGGTGCGCGCGGGCCTGCTCGTCGGGGAGGTAGTGGCGCCAGAACCAGACCATGGTGTCGCGGGCGAGCAGGAGTTGGTTCTGCGGTGCGATGTACGAGGGCCGGTCCAGGTCGCAGTCGGTGACGGGATAGACGAGGGCCTGGTAGTCGATGGTGGGGCCGCCGCGGTCCCGCGCCCACTGGGTCATCACGGCGGCGATGTTGCCGCCCGCGCTGTCGCCCGCGACGATCAAGGGGGCGTCGTCCGGGGCGAGTTCGGCCGCGTGGTCCGCGGCCCAGGTCAGCCCCGCCCAGCTGTCCTCGATCGCGGTCGGGAAAGGATGCTCGGGCGCCTTGCGGTAGTTGACCATCACCACGGTCGACTGCGTGGCATTCGCGAGCCGGCGGCCCACGTGGTCGTACTGCAGGTCGATGTCGCCGATGACCCAGCCGCCGCCGTGGAAGTACACGAGGACCGCCCGCGGGGTGCCCTCGGGGCGCAGCAACCGGATGCGGAACCGCCCGCCGTCCCGGCCCTCGACCTTGGCGTCCCGCACCTCGCCGACCTCCGGGCCCCGGCCGCTGAGACCGGACAGGATCGGGCCGTGCAGCCGGGCGATGGCCGGCGTCGACTCGTGCATCGCCGGGCCGTCGGCCTCGGCCAGTTCCGCCAGGAACATCTGGGTCACCGGTTCCAGTGGCATGCGGCCGTCCCCTCGTCGATCCCGCTCGTCTTCTCGGAGGTGATGCGCGTACGGCGCACGGACCCGGCCCCGCGCACCGGCCGCTGTACCGTGCATGGACCATGCTCGCCGGAGATCCTCACGGGGTCCAGACCTCGGCGGGGACCGGGTCGCCCTCATCCGCCGGTCGTGAACGGCAGCGTCTCGTACCGGCGTACGTAGGCCCCGTCCGCGAACGTGCCGCGGGCGGCGTCGACCTCGAAGCGTGGGAAGCGGGCGAGGAGTTCGGTGAGCACCGTGCGGCCCTGGAGGCGGGCCGCTGCGGCGCCCAGGCAGTGGTGGGGGCCGTAGCCGAAGGCGAGGTGCTGCGGGGCGCCGCGCTCCAGGTCGACCTCGTCCGCGCGGGGGCCGAAGGCGCGCGGGTCGCGGTTGGCGGAGCCGTAGAGCAGCAGGATCCTGTCCCCGGCGGGCGCGGTCCTGCCGTGCAGGCTCAGGTTCTCGGTGAGGGTGCGGGCCAGGCCTTGTACGGGCGATGCCAGGCGCAGCGTCTCCTCGACGAAGGGGCCCATGGCGGCCGGGTGCGATCCGATCCGCCCCCTCAATGCCGGTTGTTCGGTGAGGAGTTGAGCGGCGGCGGTGAGCAGGCCGATGGTCGTGTCGTTCCCGCCCGCGATCATCGTGAAGGCGAAGCCGAGGATGCGGATCACGGCCTGAGGGTCGTCGCCCAGGACCCGGACGAGGTCGGAGACGGTGTCGTCGGCGGGGTGCGCGCGGCGGCGCTCGACGAGTGCGGCGAAGTACGCGAAGAGGTCGCCGACCGCCTCGTGCGCGTCGAGCACGTGGCCCTTGGCGCCCGCCTGGACGATCGCCCGGGTCCAGCCGGCGAACCGCTGCCGGTCGGCCTCGTCGACGCCCAGGTAGTGGGCGACGACGAAGCACGGCAGCGGCCGCATCAGCTCGGCGACGATGTCGACGGTGCCGCCCGCCGCGTCGATCACGTCGAGGCGGGCGCGCACGAAGTCGCGGACCGCGTCGGCCACGGACTCCACGCGGCGCGGCGTGAATCCCCTGGTCAGCAGCGCGCGGAACGCGGTGTGTTCCGGCGGGTCCAGCATGACCAGCGGCGGCGCGGCATCGACTCCGGCCGCGGCCATGTCGTCGCCGACCACCGTGAGGCCCTTGCGCGACGAGAACACCTCGGGGCGGCGCAGCGCGTCCAGGACGTCGTGGTAGCGCGAGAGCACCCAGTAGCCGCCGTCCTCGACGTGGTGCAGCGGGTCGTGATCGCGCAGGGCCGCGTACATCGCGTGGGGATCGCGCCAGGACTCGGCACCGCGGGGACGGAATCGGGCGGGTGGCGGGACGATGCTCATGGCGGCACGGTGCGGGAGACCTGACGCACTGTCAATGGACGTGCGGGCACGCGACGGGCCCCGGACTTGAGGTGCGGTGCCGGGGTGCCGATGAGTTCCACGGTCACAGGAAGTCGATGCCTGTGAGGGCGAAGACGCCGAGAAGCGACGGGAGACGCACGATGGCCAAGGTGTTCACGCACATGACGATGTCGCTCGACGGATTCATGGCGAATCCGCGGGACGAGATCGGGGAGCTGTTCGAGTGGTTCGAGGCGGGAGAGGTGAGCGTCCCCAACCCGAACGACACGGTCACCTTCCAGGTCGACGACTCCAGCGCGCGGGTGCTGGGCGAGCTGACCGGCAACTGCGGGGCGCTCGTCGCCGGGCGGCGCCTGTTCGACATCGCGGACGGCTGGGGCGACAAGCACCCGGCGGGCGCACCCGTCGTCGTGGTCACTCATCGCCCGCCCGAGGACGCCGCCGCGAAGTGGCCCACCACGACGTTCGTCGACGGGGTCGGGGCCGCGATCGCCCGGGCCAGGGAGATCGCGGGCGATCGGGACGTCACCATCGCGAGCGCGGCGATCACCCAGCAGGCGCTCGACCTGGGGCTCGTGGACGAGGTGTGCGTCAGCCTGGTGCCGGTGCTGTTCGGCGAGGGCATCCCCTACTTCGCCAAGCTGGCACGCGGCCACCTGCTCCTCGAGGACCCGGTCGTCGTCCAGGGACGCCGAGCCCTGCACCTGCGGTATCCGGTCCGGCGCTGACCGGTCGTCCGCTCCCCTGCCCGGCGGGTCGGTGCCCCCGCCCGATGTCTTCCGCACCCTTCCGCGGCCCACCTTGGTGATCTACGTTTGGCATCGCCCGCCACCGAAAGGCCGACGATGCCGTTTCCCACCAGCGTCCAGCACAACCCGGTCGTCCAGCAGGCGGTCCGCCGCCTCGACGAGCTCGGCGACCCCCGCTTCGGACAGACGCTGGTGCGCTGCCTGGACGACACGCTGGCCCGCACCATCCGCCCGATGCCGGACGGCACCGCCTTCGTCGTGACGGGCGACATCCCCGCCATGTGGCTGCGCGACTCGACGACGCAGATGATGCCCTACCTCGCCCTTCTGAAGGACGACACGGACCTTCAGGACCTCCTTCTCGCCGTGCTGCGCCGCCAGTTCGGCCAGATCGCGCACAACCCGTACGCCAACGCGTTCAACGCCGAACCGTCCGGCCGTGCCCACGACACGGACGACCTGTGCGAGGACCCCTGGGTGTGGGAGGAGAAGTACGAGGTCGACTCCCTCGCCTTCCCGCTCCTGTTCGCGCACCGCTTCTGGCGGGCGAGCGGGCGCACCGACCACCTGCCGCAGGCGCTGGAGGCGGCGCGCTCCGCGATCTCCGTGTGGCGCACGGAGCAGGACCACGAGAACCGCTCGAAGTACCGCTTCGTACGGGCGGACGTCCCGCCGACCGACACGTTGCAGAACGACGGACGTGGCACGCCCGTCGCCCCGACCGGGATGACGTGGAGCGGGTTCAGGCCCAGCGACGACGCGTGCACCTACGGATACAACGTGCCCGCCAACCTGTGCGCGGCCGCAGCGCTCGACGGCGTCGCCACGATGGCGCGGCACGTACAGGACGCCGAACTCGCCGACGAGGCCGATCAGTTGGCGGGCGAGCTGCGCGCGGCGACCCTGCGGCACGGCACCGTCGAGCGCCCCGGCCAGGGCCCGATCTACGCCTACGAGGTCGACGGGCTCGGCAACGCGCTCCTGGCGGACGACGCCAACATGCCCAGCCTGCTGTCGCTGCCGCTGGTCGCCGATGTGTCACCGGCGGATCCGCTGTACCTGGCGACCCGCGCGTTCGTGCTCTCCCCCGCCAACCCGACCTGGTACCGGGGAACGGCCGCCGAGGGCGTGGGCAGCCCCCACACCCCCGACGGTTACATCTGGCCGATCGCCCTCGCCGTGGAGGGGCTGACCAGCAACGACCCCGACCGGCGGCTGCGGTTGCTGCACACCCTGATCGCCACCGACGGCGGCACCGGGGCGATGCACGAGTCCTTCCACAAGGACGACCCGCACAAGTTCACCCGCGACTGGTTCTCCTGGGCCAACGCGATGTACGCGGAACTGGCCCTGGACGTGGCCGGATGCGGCACGCGCGCGCTGTGGGACACGTCCGCGGCGGCGTCGGCCCAGGGCTGAGGCCCTAACGGGTGCCGCGCGCGGAATCGGTGGCGGCGCGGATCCTGTTGCCCTCCTTGCGGTCGCGCAGGCCCACGACGAGCGTGAGGGCGGTCCCGGCCGCGATCGGCGCCAGCAGCCCGACGAAGAACCACCACGGGACCTCGGACGTGACGCTGGTGCGCCACTGCACGAGGTTGCCGACGACGAAGGACAGCCCGATCCCGAGGTTGGTGACGAGCAGCGCCACGGCCATCCGACGGGCTCCGGCACGCGTCGCGGGGCGTTGGCTGCCGGTGACGGCGAACCGCGGTTCGCCGTCGGGCAGTTCTGAGGTCGGGGTGGCCCGCAGCACCATCGCGGCGGTGGCGGACAGCAGCGCGGTCACCCCCGCGTAGACGAAGACGAGCATGAACGCGGCGCCCACGGACTTGTCCGTCCAGGCGTCCACGCCGCTGCCGCCGATGTGCTGCGGGATGCGGTCGGGCAGGCTCGGGTACACGGCGATGCCCCAGGCCGCCATCCCGGCCAGCAGCAACACGCTTGGCGCCAGCCAGGCCCGGGGGAAGCGCGGTGGGGTGTTCGAGGCTTCCGGCATGCCCCCATTGTGCGGGCGGCGGGGTCCGCGTGAACGTTCCCGCCCCCGGCAACGAACCACGTCCGCCGGCTGCCGGGAACCGGGCGTGCGGCGGATGACCCACGTCCGCGGGGCCGGGAGATCTATCGTCGCGTTGACCGAGCGCATCGCGACGTAGGGAGACAGCATGGGGACGACCGTGACCGACGAACAGGTACAGGCTCTGGCGGCGACCGCGAAGCCCTTCAGCCTGGCGCTGCTGCACTGGGGGCCGGAGCGGACCAAGGACGGCGCGGACGCGATCGAGCGCGAACACCAGCGACGCATGGTGTCACTGCGCGCCGATGGGGTGATCGCGGTCCTGTGTCCGGTCGCCTCGGACACCGTGGCCGGTGCCGCGATCATGACCGTGTCGGCCGAGGAGGCCGCGGAGATCATGGCCGGGGATCCCTGCGTACGGGCCGGAATGATGCGCTGCGAGGTGCACCCGTGCCACGGCTTCCCCGGGGACGCACTCCCCGCATGAAGGTCTCTTTGGTGTCTCTGCTGTCTTGGGTGTCTTAGGGACACGGCGAGATCGTCATCACCTCGTAACGGCGCTTCCCCCGAACACATGCGATCAGGCAGGCTCAAGATCGAACAAGGGCACAGAGCCCAATCGTTCGAACCGACCGCACGCCCATCCAGCAACGGGGGAACCACATCATGCTTCGCAACCACCGCCGCAAGGCCGTCCTCACCGCCGCCGCCCTGATGGCCACGACCACGCTGCTGACGGCCTGCCAGGGAGGCGCGGACGAGGGCGCGTCGTCGAGCGATTCGGCGTCGTCGTCGACCGCGGCCTCGGACGCGAAGGACAAGGGCGGGGCGGCCGGTTCGGGTGCCGCGGAGGGCTCGGAGTCGCAGGCCGGCAGCGGCTCGGGCGGCACGTCGCAGGGCAAGGGTGTCAGCGGCACCTGGTTCGGCAACGTCTCCTACCTGGCGCCCGGCAAGTACACCGTCTCCGACCTGAAGGACACCGAGCAGGCGTTCTTCACCTCGACCGACACCGACATCCAGGGCGCCGGCGAGATCTGCGGCGACGCCGAGGGCCAGGCCGCCACCAAGTGCACCGAGGAGCAGCTCGAGGCCGCGTCCAAGAAGGGCGTCTCGGCGACGGTGAAGATCAAGAACGGTACGGCCGTCAGCATCGTCGAGGACCACGCCGGCAGCGGTGGCGGCGACTCGGACACCGGCAAGCCGAGCGGCATGCGCTCCGGGGAGCTCGGCTACCTGGCCCCGGGCAAGTACACGCTGCTCGACAGCGACGGCAACACCACCGCCTTCTACAGCGCCACCGCCACGACCATCAACGGCAACGGCTGGATCTGCGGCGAGAACGGCGACAACAAGCGCTGCACCGAGGGCGAGCTGGAGGCCGCGGCGAAGAAGGGCGGCGTCCGGGTCGCCGTCAAGCTCGACAACGGCGCCGCGGTCACCATCGACGAGGAGCACAACTGACCAACCCACGCCCTCTCCGCACACATCGCCCCGGCGCCGCGACGTTCCGCACGCCGGGGCGATGTCGGGTTCTGTGCGCAGCGTCCCGGCCCGCCAACTGGGCGATGATCCAACGGAGTTCGCCGACCCCGCCCCACGCCCCGATTGACCTGCACGATCCGCGCCCCGCGCCCCGGACGCCGTAACATGTCCCGGTTGTCCGGCCCTGGTCGGTCAACTCAGGGCAGTTCGGGGGTACTTGCGTCGCGTCCGCCGGGCTGTCGTCGTCTCGACGTTGGGACCCGATGGACGCCACTCGCGCACACGACGAGCTCAGCCTGCTCGAAGCGGAGCTGACCGAACGGCTCGACGCTCCGGCGCACTTCTACGCGAAGGCCGCCGCCGCCCCGCGCACCCTGGTCGACATCCTCGACGCGACCGTCCGCAGGCACCCCGACGAACCCGCACTCGACGACGGCGTGCGCCGTCTGACGTACCGGGCGCTGGACGCCGAGGTCGACCGGCTGCGCCGGCGTCTGGCCGGGGCGGGGGTGGGCCGCGGCGACCGGGTCGGCGTGCGGGTGCCGTCGGGGTCGAACGACCTGTATGTGGCGATTCTCGGCGTGCTCGCCGCGGGCGCGGCCTACGTACCCGTCGACGCCGAGGACCCGGACGAGCGGGCCGAACTCGTCTTCGGCGAGGCGGGGGTGCGGGCCGTGATCGGGGCGGGGCTCGCCTTCGACGTTGCCCACTCCTCCCCCGTCCCCGCCGCCCGGCCCGGGCCCGACGACGACGCGTGGGTCATCTTCACCTCCGGGTCGACCGGCAGGCCCAAGGGCGTCGCCGTCAGCAACCGCAGCGCCGCCGCGTTCGTGGACGCGGAGGCCGCCCTGTTCCTCGCCGAGGACCCGATCGGTCCGGGGGACCGCGTCATGGCGGGGCTTTCCGTCGCGTTCGACGCGTCCTGCGAGGAGATGTGGCTGGCGTGGCGGCACGGCGCGTGCCTGGTTCCGGTGCCGCGCTCGCAGGTGCGCGGCGGCGCCGACCTGGGGCCCTGGCTGGCCGAGCAGGAGATCACCGTGATCTCCACCGTGCCGACGCTGGCCGCCCTGTGGGAGCCGGAGGCCCTCAACGACGTCCGGCTACTGATCTTCGGCGGCGAGGCATGCCCGCCCGAACTCGTCCAGCGCCTGGTCACCGAGGGCCGCGAGGTCTGGAACACGTACGGGCCCACCGAGGCCACCGTCGTCACCTGCGCCTCCCTGATGACCGGCGCCGAGCCGGTGCGCATCGGGCTGCCGCTGGACGGCTGGGAACTCGCCGTCGTCGACGAGGACGACCGGCCCGTACCGATGGGCGAGAGCGGTCAACTCGTCATCGGAGGCGTCGGGTTGGCCCGCTACCTCGACCCGGCCAAGGACGCCGAGAAGTACGCGCCGCTGCCCGCCCTGGGCTGGGAGCGCGCCTATCGCAGCGGCGACCTGGTCAAGGCCGACCCCGAGGGCCTGGTCTTCCTCGGGCGCGGCGACGAACAGGTCAAGCTCGGCGGGCGGCGCATCGAGCTGGGCGAGGTCGACGCCGCACTCCAGGCGCTACCGGGTGTCGCGGGCGCGGCCTGCGCCGTGCGCACCGCGCGCGGCGGCAACCAGCTGCTCGTCGGCTACCTCGTCACCCAGGAGGGCTGGCAGCACGCGGCCGCCGTCGACAAGCTGCGCGGCCAACTGCCCGCCGCCCTCGTCCCGTTGCTGGCCCCCGTCCCCGAGCTGCCCACGCGCACCTCGGGCAAGGTCGACCGCGACGCACTGCCCTGGCCGCTGCCCGACGTGGAGACGACGGGCGCCCCTGCCGAGCAGCTCTACGGCACGGAGGCCTGGCTCGCCGAGCAGTGGAGCGTGACGCTCGGCGTCCCCGTCACCGGCGCGGGCGACAACTTCTTCGCCATCGGCGGCGGCAGCCTTGCCGCCGCCCAGCTGACCACCCGGCTGCGCACCCGCTACCCGAGCGCGGCCGTCATCGACATCTACGAACGTCCCGTCCTGCGCAAACTGGCCCGCCGCCTGGAGAAGTCGGCACAGGACGACGGCGCCCAGCGCGTGATCACCCCGGTCCCGACCCGTGCGAAGCTCGTCCAACTGCTGCTCCTGATACCCCTGTTCACCCTCAACGGGCTGCGCTGGACAGTCGCACTCGCTGCCCTCGCCGACGTCCTGCACCGCTTCGGCGGCTACGCGTGGGCGCCGCCCGCCTCCTGGTGGCTGCTCGCACCGGCGGCGCTGCTCCTGTTCAGCCCACCGGGGCGGCTCGCCCTCGCGGCGGGCGGCGCCCGGCTGCTGCTGCGCGGCGTCGGCCCGGGCACGTACCCGCGCGGCGGCCACGTCCATCTGCGGCTGTGGGCCGCCGAACGCCTCGCCGAGCACAGCGGCGCCACCTCCCTGACCGGCTCCTGGCTGCAGCGCTACGCCCGCGCGCTCGGCGCCCGCGTCGGCCCCGACGTCGACCTGCACTCACTGCCCCCGGTCACCGGACTGCTCAAGCTCGGCCGCGGCTGCGCCATCGAGAGCGAGGTCGACCTGTCGGGGCACTGGCTCGACGGCGACCGCCTGGAGATCGGCACGGTCAAGGTCGGCGCGGGCGCCGTGGTCGGCACACGGAGCGTGCTGTTCCCGGGCGCCCGGGTCGGCAAGCGCGCCGAGATCGCGCCGGGCTCCGCCGCCCGGGGCCACATCCCGACCGGCCAGCGCTGGGCGGGCTCCCCCGCGGTCAAGCTCGGCAAGGCCAAGCGTGAGTGGCCCGAGCACCGCCCGCCGCGCACGGCGGGCTGGCGCACGATGTACGGCGCCGCAGGCCTCGCCCTCACCCTCCTGCCGCTCCTGGCCGCCCTCCCGGCCCTCCTTGTCGCCCACGCCTTCGTTCCCTCGGACGCCGGGCTCGGCGAGGCCGTGCGCGGCGGCCTGCTCGCGGTCGTCCCCGCCGCCCTCGCCTACGGGCTCACGTACGCGGTGCTGATCCTGGCCGGCGTCCGCCTGATCGGGCTCGGCCTGACCGCAGGGACCTTCCCGGTGCACAGCCGGGCGGGCTGGCAGTCCTGGACCGTCACCCAGCTGATGGACCTGTCGCGGCAGACGCTGTTCCCCCTGTACGCGGGGCTCGTCACGCCCGTGTGGATGCGGCTGCTCGGCATGCGCGTGGGCCGCGACACCGAGGTGTCCACGGTGCTCGCGCTGCCCGGTCTCACCACGGTCGGCGACGGCGCGTTCCTCGCCGACGACACGCTGACCGCACCGTACGAACTCGGGGGCGGCTGGGTGCGGATCGGGCGCGCCCGGATCGGCCGCCGGGCGTTCCTCGGCAACTCGGGCATGACGGCGCCCGGCCGTTCGGTGCCGGACGACGGTCTGGTGGGCGTCCTGTCGGCCACCCCGAAGAAGGCCAAGCAGGGCAGTTCCTACCTGGGCCTGCCGCCGGTCCGGCTGCCGCGGCAGGACACCGGCGCCGACCCGAGCCGCACCTACGCGCCGCCCGCCCGGCTGCGCTGGGCACGCGCCCTGGTCGAACTGGGCCGGCTCGTCCCGGTGTTCTGCTCGGCCGCCCTGGTCGTCCTCGTCCTCGGCGCACTGGCCGCCCTCGCCGCCGCGTACGGCCTGTGGGCGGCGGCGCTCCTCGGCGGTCCCGTCCTGCTGGCCGCGGGCGTCCTCGCGTGCACGGCGTCGATCGTGGCCAAGTGGCTGCTGGTCGGCCGCCACCGCACGGGCGAGCACCCGCTGTGGTGCGGTTTCGTGTGGCGGGGCGAACTGGCCGACACGTTCGTGGAGATGCTCGCCGTGCCGTGGCTCGCCGGGTCCGTGCCCGGCACCCCCGTCCTGACCGCCTGGCTGCGCGGGCTCGGCGCGCACATCGGGGCGGGCGTGTGGTGCGAGAGCTACTGGCTGCCGGAGACCGACCTCGTCACCCTGGAGGACGGGGCGAGTGTGAACCGGGGCTGTGTCCTGCAGACGCACCTCTTCCACGACCGGATCTTGCGGACGGATACTGTGACCCTTCGCGAGGGCGCCACGCTGGGTCCTGGCGGAATCGTGCTGCCGGGCAGCGAGATCGGCGCCCGCAGCACGCTGGGGCCCGCGTCCCTGGTGATGGCCGGCGAATCGGTGCCGCCGGACAGCCGGTGGCTGGGCAACCCGATCGAGGCCTGGCGTCCGTGAACCGGCGGACGACGGCCGCGCGTTGGCCATGTCGTACGAGAACGGGCCCGGGATCGAGACCGGGCGCGGGGACAGGGAGCGGACGAGTCGTGAACGGGCAGCACAAGCCGGACCCCTACTTCCCGTCCAACGGGGACCCCCGCTACCGGGTGCACCGCTACGAACTCGACCTGGACTACCGCCCCGAGCCCAACCGGCTGTCCGGCACGGCCCGGCTCAGCGCCATCGCCGCACACGCCGAACTCGACGAGTTCCAGCTGAACTTCGCCGACTTCCGCATCGGCCGGGTCCGGGTCGACGGCCGCCCGGCGCACTACACGCTGCGCGGCGGCCGGCTGCGGATCCGGCCGGCGAAGCCGCTGGCCGCGAGCGCCGCGTTCACCGTCGAGGTGCACTACTCGGGCAACCCGAAGCCGGTGAAGAGCCCCTGGGGCGGCCTGGGTTGGGAGGAGCTGACCGACGGGGCGCTCGTCGCCAGCCAGCCGGTGGGCGCCCCCTCCTGGTACCCGTGCAACGACCGGCCCGCGGACAAGGCCGCGTACCAGATCTCCCTGACCACCCCCTCCGCGTACCAGGTGGTGATCGGCGGCCGCCTCCTCACCCGGACGACCAGGGCCTCGACCACGACCTGGCTGTACGAGCAGCCGGCCCCCACCTCCAGCTATCTGGTCGGCCTGGCCATCGGCAGGTTCCAGACGGCGCTGCTCGGCGATCCGGGGCTCGACGGGGTGCCGCAGACCGGGCACTTCCCGGCGCACCTCCTGACCGAGTTCTCCCGCGACTTCGCGCGCCAGCCGCAGATGATGGAGCTGTTCCAGGAGCTGTTCGGCCCCTATCCCTTCCACGAGTACGCGGTGGTGGTCACCGACGAGGAGCTGGACGTCCCGGTCGAGGCGCAGGGCCTGTCGCTGTTCGGCACCAACCATGTGGACGGTGCCCGCGGTGCGGAGCGGCTCGTCGCCCACGAGCTGGCCCACCAGTGGTTCGGCAACAGCGTCACCGTCGCCGACTGGCAGCACATCTGGCTCAACGAGGGCCTCGCCAAGTACGCCGAGTGGCTGTGGTGCGAGCGCTCGGGCGGCCGTACCGCCCAGGAGCTGGCCGCCGCGTCCCACCGCCTGCTCGCCGGGCTCCCCGAGAACCTGTCCCTGGCCGACCCGGGCCGCAAGCACATGTTCGACGACCGCCTCTACGAGCGCGGCGCCCTGGCGATCCACGCACTGCGCCGCGCGCTCGGCGACGAGGCGTTCTTCCGGGCCTTGCGCGCCTGGACGGACCTGCACCGGCACGGCGTCGTCACGACGGAGATGTTCGCCGCGCATCTGGAGCGGTTCGCGCAGCGGCCCGTGGACGAGGTGTTCCGGGCGTGGGTGCACGGCACGGCGCTTCCGGAGGTGCCGGTCCTGGCGGCCGCGGACCAGCACTGATCAGACGTGCAGGATCGGCCGGTAGACCAGCTCCTGGATGTGGCTGTCGAGCGTGCGCTGCTCAAGGAGTTCCAGGTCGAAGTCGGCCGCGCCCTTGAAGATCGGGTCGAGCCCGGTCAGCCCGGTGATCACGGGGAAGAGCGTCACCTGGACGCGGTCCACCAGGCCCGCCGCCATCAGCGCCCGGTTCATGGACAGGCTGCCGTGCGAGCGCAGCGGCACCGGGGACTCCGCCTTGAGCCGGGCGACGACATCGACGGCGTCGCCCGGCGCGACGGTCGCGTCCGGCCAGTCCAGCGGCGCTTCCAGGGTGCTCGACACGATCGTGGCCGGCAGGCTGATCATCCGCGTCACCCAGGGGTCGCGGACCTCCGACTCCTCGGTGCTGGAGGCCAGCATCCGCGCGAACGCCCGGTACGTGTCGGCCCCGAAGACCATCCGCTGCTCCTCGCGGTACAGGTCGAGGCGGTGGTCGAGCAGCTCGGGGCCCTGCTTGCCCCAGTACCCGGTCCAGCTGCCGCCGTCGGCGGCGCCGAACCCGTCGAGGCTGGAGAAGACGTCGAACGTGTAGGAAGCGGCCATGATGCCCTCCTGGTGTGCGATGGATCGCCCGTCGAAGGTGCAGACCGGTCATCGCGCCGGGATTCATCGCCACAACCCGGACAGCACGGCATCAGGGTGCGAGCTCCCGCTCCGCCGCGGCCGCACGCTCGACGACGGTGGCGCGCTGTTCCTCCGTGAAGAGGCCGGCGGTGGCCCATTCGGCGGCGGTCCGCTCCACCCGGCGGACGAAGTCACGGTGCTCGGCGAACGGCGCGCCGTCCCACACCACGTCGAGGAAGGTCAGCCCGTCGTCGCCGGGTGAGGCGACGCCGTCGACCGGTACGTCGTAGTCCGGCAGGTCGTCGTCGTGCTTGCGGTTGGGGACGCCGGTGGTGAGGGAGCCGAAGACCACCTCGGGTTCGACGCGCTTGAAGTACGCGGACTGGGGCTGCCGGTCGCCGACGTAGTGCGGGCGCAGGGTGTGCTTGCCGACGGTGAGGGTCTGGCCGCGGCCCGGTGCGAACGCCGACCGGGCGTAGTCGCCGTCGCGCTTGAGGTGCCGGTAGAGCGTCAGCTCCTGGAACTCGCCCTTGGGCACCTCGCCGAGCACCGGCATCATCAGCGGGCCCCAGTGGACCGACTGGATCTCCGGGCGGTCGAGGGCGCGCTCGATGCGGACGGTGAACGGCATCGAGATCTCGACGGTGTCCCCGGGGCGCCAGTCGCGGTCGATCGTGAGGTAGCTGCCCGGCTTCGGGCGCGGGCCCGTGAGGCGGCGTCCGTTGACGGAGACCGCGAAGCCGTCCCGGGTGTCGGCGACCCAGCCGGGGACGCGCAGCTTGAGGGCGAGCCGGCCGCGTCCTTCGACCTTCAGTGTGCTGCCCTGTTCGCGCGGGAAGCCGGTCGTCTGGACGACCGTGAAGCCCCGCTCCCGCCAGCGCAGGGTGGAGGGGACGTACAGGTTGACCCACAGGGTCCTGTCGTCGGCCGAGCGGAAGTACACCGTCTCCTGGTACTTGGTGCCGCCTTCGAGGCCGCTGCCGCCGCAGCAGGTGCCGGTGTTGTCGTACTCGCGGGCGGCGCCCGGGGTCAGCGGCTGGAAGTAGGCGAGCTGCGGATCGTCCGTACGGTCCGTGTCGGCGCGCTGCCCGAGCACCATGTTGACCAGGCCGCGCTCGTAGTAGTCCATGTAGGCCGGGTCGGGGTCGAAGGCGAAGAGATTGCGCGCCAGCTTGAGCAGGTTGTACGTGGTGCAGGACTCGGCGCCGTCGCCGGCGATGGCGTGGGCGATGTTGTCGCGGTTCTGGAACGCCTCGGGGTTGGTGTTGGCGCCGGGCACGGCCCCGCTGGTGCCGCCGTGCGCGAACATCCGGTGCGGGACGACCATGCCGAAGAAGTTCCGCGCAGCGCGGTGGTAGTCGTCGTCCCGGTTCTGTTCGAAGACCCGTAGATAGCCGACGAAGTTGGGGACGTGCGTGTTGGCGTGCAGATGGTTCGGGCGTCTGCGGCCGGGGCGGGTCGCGTCCGTGGTGGTGAGGATGTCGCGGTTGTCGACGCAGGCCTGGAAGAGGGACTCGCGGCTGTCGAAGAGCCGGGCGGTCTCCAGGTGGCGTGCGTCGCCGGTGAGGGCGTGGACCTCGGCGAGGACCTCGTTGGCGCCGCCGTACTCCCCCGCGATGTAGGTGTCCCACAGGTAGTTGAGGTCGTCGCGGGAGACGGGCCCCTCGTAGTCGGGGTGTTCGACGTCGCCGAGGGTCAGGGCCAGGTGGGCCCAGTCCGCCATGGCCCTGACGACCTCGAAGGCCTGCTCGTTGCCGGTGAGGGTGTACGCGTCGAGGAGGCCGCGCATGATCTTGTGCTGGGTGTACCAGGGCGCCCACGTGTTCTTGTCCGGGTCGCTGCCGTACACGGCGAACCGGGGCGGGCCCGCGCGCAGCACGGTGTCCTCGGGCAGCGCGCCGAGGTAGCCGGGGTGCACCGTCGTGCCCTTCAGGGCGTCCTGGCAGGCGGCCAGTTCGCGCACCATCCGGTCGAGCTTGTCCTTGTAGACCTGTTCGCCCTGGTCGACGTGGGACTGGGCGAGCGCGGTGAGGTAGTGGCCCGCCCAGTGGCCGCTGAGCAGGCCGCCGTCCTCCCAGCCACCGGGGACCTCGACGCCGGGCGGGTTGGGCCGGCCCGCGGTCCTGTTGAACAGCACCAGGAAGCGCCGCTCGTCGTAGGCGCGGACGAAGGCCTTCACGCGGTCACGCTTCTCCTGGAACAGCCCCTCGCCCAGGGCCACTTCGTTCAGCCGGAAGGGGCGGACGGGGGCCGTGCTGCCCGCGCCGACGTACGGCGGGAGGTCCTTCGCGAGCTCGGGGGCCACACTTGGGCCGGACGCGGGGTCCTGGGCGGCGGCCGGCCAGGACCCGGCCGCCACGGCCGCCGTGCCGAGGGCCGAAGCGGCCATGAAGTCACGCCGTCGCATGGACCGGCCACCGGATGTCGACATGTCCCTCCCCTTTCACGGGAGTTACGGCATCGTTCGGAATTCCGAACAGCCTCTGACTTACCGAACAGTCCTGAACGGGAGCCAAGATCTCACGCGGGCCGGACCGCCCGTCAACACCCCTGCACGCCGCACGCGGCCGCCGTGGGTCGAATTCCGGCCCTGGCCGACGATCGCCGGTGCGGCGGTTCGCCCACCAACACCCCTTATGCGAGACACCTTCGCCTTCTCCGGCGCCGACAATCTTGAGACACAGAGACACTGGCCAGGAGCGCTGCCGACCCCAACTCGGCCCCTGTATACGAACTTTGGAGGCATGGGAGCACACCGTCTTGGACAGCGATCCGACACAGACCGTGCGGCTCCCGAGACCGGAGCTCTGTGCCGTCTTGGGCTGCCGCGCCAGGGCAAGATTCCTCAAAACTGAAGGGTTCCCCATCATCGTGCAACCGGCCCAAGAGTTCGGCGACAACCCTGTCGAAGTACGCGAAACCGGGCACTACACCGAGGAATACGTCCCCAGCTTCGTCGAGAAGTGGGACTCCCTCATCGATTGGGAGAAGAGGGCGGAGAGCGAAGGCAATTTCTTCATCGACCTGCTGCGGAAGTGGGGGGTGAAGAGCGTGCTCGATGTCGCGACCGGCACGGGATTCCACTCCGTGGCACTGCTGTCCGCCGGGTTCGAGACCGTCAGCGCGGACGGCAGCGCCGAGATGCTGGCGAGGGCCTTCGAGAACGGCCAGAAGCAGGGCGGACACATCCTGCGGGTCGTCCAGGCGGACTGGCGGTGGCTCAACAGGGACGTCCACGGCGAGTACGACGCCATCGTGTGCCTCGGCAACTCGTTCACGCATCTCTTCTCCGAACGCGACCGGCGCAAGGCGCTGGCCGAGTTCTACGCGATGCTCAAGCACGACGGAATTCTCATCCTGGACCAGCGCAATTACGACGCGATCCTGGACGACGGATACACGAGCAAACACCGCTACTACTACTGCGGTGAGGACGTCATCGTGGAGCCGGAGTACGTCGACGAGGGGCTGTGCCGCATGCGGTACAGCTTCCCGGACAGCTCCATGTACTACCTCAACATGTTTCCGCTGCGGAAGGACTACACGCGGCGGCTGATGTCCGACGTCGGCTTCCAGCGCATCGAGACGTACGGCGACTTCCAGCACACCTACCGGCGTGAACAGCCGGACTTCTTCGTCCATGTGGCGGAGAAGGAGTACAGGACGGAGGCGGCGGAGGAGCAGTACAAGGGCGCGGTCGGCACCGCCCGCAGCTACTACAACTCCCCCGACGCCGACACCTTCTACGCCACGGTGTGGGGCGGCGAGGACATCCACATCGGCCTGTACGAGAGGCCCGACGAGCCCATCGCGGACGCCAGCCGGCGGACCGTCCAGCACATGGCGTCGAAGCTCGACCTGACGCGGGACTCCGTGGTGCTCGACCTCGGTTCCGGGTTCGGCGGTTCGGCGCGCTACCTCGCCGAGACGTACGGCTGCCGGGTCCTGGCCCTCAACCTCAGCGAGGTGGAGAACCAGCGCCACAAGGAGCTGAACGCGGCCCGCGGACTCACCGACAGGATCGAGGTGGTGGACGGGTCCTTCGAGGACATCCCGTACCCGGACGACCAGGTCGATGTCGTCTGGTCCCAGGACGCCTTCCTGCACAGCGGGAACCGGGTCCAGGTCCTCGAGGAGATCGCCCGGGTGCTGAAGCCCGGCGGCCGGCTCATCTTCACCGACCCGATGGCGGCGACGGACGGCGCCCGCGCCGACGTGCTGCAGCCGATCCTCGACCGGATCCACCTCGACGACATGGGCTCCCCCGGCTTCTACACCCGCGAGCTGGACCGGCTCGGGTTCACCGCCGTCGACGGCGGGTTCGAGGAGCACCGCGAGCAGCTGGTGAACCACTACACGCGGGTCCTCGAGGAGACCGAACGCCAGGAGGCCGAGGGGCTGGCCAGAAGGATCAGCCACGACTACCTCGCCCAGATGAAGACGGGGCTCGGCCACTGGGTCGACGGCGGCCGCGCGTCCGACCTCACCTGGGGCATCTTCCACTTCGGCCTCGATGCCAGTTGACTGAGCCGAAGCGTACGACCGAGCGGTACCACTGAGTGACGCTCCACCGGCCGGCCCCGAGGTGCATACGGGGCCGGCCGACGGGCGTTCAAGAGGGAGACGAGAGCATGCGGACACTGCTGCAGGGCGGTCGCGTCATCGACCCCGCCGGCGGGGGCGACGGGACGGCCGACGTCCTCGTGGCCGACGGGAAGATCGCCGCTGTCGGGACGGGCCTCACACCACCGCCGGACACGCGGGTGATCGACGCCACCGGCCTCGTCGTCGGGCCCGGCTTCGTCGACCTGCACAGCCACGTCCACTCCATCGCCGGGCACCGGCTGCAGGCGATGGACGGCGTGACCACGGCGCTCGACCTGGAGGCCGGCCTGATGCCGGTCGAGCGGGCCTACGCCGAGGCCGCGGCGGACGGCCGTCCGCTCCACTTCGGCTTCTCCGCCTCCTGGGGCGGCGCGCGGGCGCAGGTGCTCGCCGGCATCTCCCCCGACGCCCGGATCACGTCCGGCCTGGCGGTACTGGGCAATCCGCGCTGGCAACGCTCGTCGTCGCCGCGCGAGTTGGCGGCCTGGCTGTCCCTGCTCGAGGACGAGCTGGCGGCGGGCGCCCTCGGGATCGGCGTCCTCATGGGCTACGCGCCCACCACCGAGCCCGCCGAGTTCCTTGCGGTGGCCCGGCTCGCCGCGAAGGCGGGCGCGCCCACCTTCACCCACGTGCGGGAACTGGTCGAGATGGACCCCTCGGTCCCCGTCGACGGCTCCACCGAGATCGCGACCGCGGCGGCCGAGACCGGCGCGGCGATGCACCACTGCCACGTCAACAGCACCTCGGGGCGGCACATCGACCGGGTGCTCCACACGCTGGACGAGTCCCAGCGGTCGGGCTCGCGGGTCACCGTGGAGGCCTACCCGTACGGGGCGGGGAGCACGGCCGTCGGCGCCGCGTTCATCGCCCCGGAGCGGCTGCGTCTGAAGGGCCTCGGACCCAGCAGCGTCGTCATGGTCGAGACCGGGGAGCGGATCGCGGACGCGGCCCGCCTGGAGCAGCTGCGGGCCCAGGACCCGGGCGCCCCCTGCCTCCTGGAGTTCCTCGACGAGGACGACCCGCGCGACCTCGCCCTGCTGCGGCAGGCGCTCGCCTTCCCCGACGCCGTCGTCGCCAGCGACGCGATGCCCGTCTTCTGGCCCGACGGCAGCCACGACAGCACCCGTTGGCCGCTGCCGCCGGATGGCACGACCCATCCTCGTACGGCCGGGACGTTCGCCAAGACGCTGCGCCTGATGGTGCGGGAGACGGGGGCCTGGACCTGGGCGGAGGCCTTCCGCCGCTGCTCCTACCTCCCGGCGCGCATCCTTGACGACGTGTCACCTGCCGCCCGCGCCAAGGGCCACCTCGGCGTGGGCGCCGACGCCGACCTCGTGGTCCTGGACCCGGCCACGGTGACCGACACGGCCACGTACGCCGATCCCACCCGCCCCTCGCTCGGCGTCCGGCACCTGTACGTGGCGGGCGTGCCGGTCGTCTCCGACGGCGCCCTGCGGGCCGACGCGCTTCCGGGGCGACCGCTGCGGGGCGCGGTCGGCTGACGCGGGCGGGAGGGGCGTTGTGCTGGTCTTTTCGTCCGGACGCCTGTGACAGAACGAAGACGTCGCGGAGGACTGCCCGTGACTCGGTGCGGGATACAAATACTTCAGACCGCACCGACCGCGACACCCACGGGGGAACACCATGAAGTACACCCGCCTCTCCGCCATCGCCGCCCTCGGCGTCGCCGCCACCCTCTCGCTCACCGCGTGCGGCGGCGGTGACACCACGTCGGACACGTCCTCCAAGGACACCCCGTCGTCCTCTTCCGAAAGCGGCTCGAAGGCGGACTCCGGCAGCGACACCGAGGTCCAGGCCGGCGCCGCGAACTCCGGTACCCGGACCGGCTTCTGCAAGACGGAGGACCTGGCGATCGACGCCGTGGACGCCGCGCCGGACGAGACCTCCGGCCGGATCAACATCACCATGGTCAACCGGGGTTCGACCACGTGCTCGGCGACGGGCTTCGCGGGCGTCGACATCAAGGACGCCGACCACACCTCGAGCCCCATCGAGCGCGGCCACGCCCAGCCCCGGGTCACCACCCTCAAGCCCGGCGACGCCGCGGTCTTCGACCTCGCCTACGACATCGACAGCTCCGGCGAGAGCCTCGCGTCCCCGACCAACATCCTGGTGACGCCCCCGAACGAGACGCACACCGTCACCCTGGACTGGCCCGCGAACGCCGGCCCCATCAAGGGCGCCTACACCGACGTCGAGGTCTACCCGACGCACACCACCGAGTAGGCCCTTCGGGGTGCGTGCCCGGCCGTGCTCCGGCACGGCCGGGCGCGCGCCGGTGCAACGACGCCCGGCCGAGGCCAATTGGGCCACAGAGGGGACCCGCTGAAATATGATCACGCCATGCCCGACATGACCGAGACAACGCCCGGGTGGCTGGCCTCCGACGAGCTGGAGCTGGTCCGTGCCCGTATGCCGATCCTCTACGTCGAAGCCGTGCCGGTGCGCGTCGCGGACAGCGGTGAGGTGACCAGCGTCGGCCTGCTGCTCCGCATCGGCCCCGACGGCAACGTCAACCGCACGCTCGTCTCCGGCCGCGTACTGCACCACGAGCGCGTCCGCGACGCGCTTCTGCGCCACCTCGAGAAGGACCTCGGCCCGGTGGCGCTGCCGCGCGTGCCCGCGTCCCTGCAGCCCTTCACCGTCGCCGAGTACTTCCCGACGCAGGGCGTCACGCCGTACCACGACCCGCGCCAGCACGCCGTTTCGCTGGCGTACATCGTCCCGGTGGCCGGGGACTGCCAGCCCCGGCAGGACGCGCTCGACCTGGTCTGGTTCAGCCCCGAGGACGCGCTGTCGCCGTCCGTGCAGAGCGAGATGCCCGGCGGCCACGGCGCCCTGCTCAAGCAGGCCCTCGCCCACGCGGGACTCGGCGTCTGAGCCCGGCCGGGCGGTTCCACCGGCACCGCCCGGTTCCGAAACGCCGGGACCGATAGCACCATGGGCTGACCCACTCGCGCCCACGAGGGAGAAGCCATGTCACGAGCGGCCGTCGCACAGGACTGGATCACCGAGAACCTGCCCAAGCTGATCACCACGCACCGGGTGCCGGGCGCGCAGGTGGCCGTGCTGGTGGACGGCGAGGTGGTGGACGCGGCCGCCGGCGTGGTGAACCGGGCGACCGGGGTGCCCGTCACGCCGGACGCCGTCTTCCAGATCGGGTCGATCACCAAGGTCTGGACGGCCACCCTGGTCCAGCAGTTGGCCAACGAGGGCCGCCTCGACCTGGACCGCCCGGTGCGCCAGTACCTGCCGGAGTTCACCCTGGCCGACGAGCACGCCGCCGCCACCGTCACCGTCCGCCAGCTGCTCTGCCACACCTCCGGCATCGAGGGCGACCGCTTCACCGACACGGGCGCGAACGAGGACGCGGTCGAGCGCTATCTGCCGACCCTGTCCGACGCCGAGCAGCTGTACCCGCCGGGCGAACAGTTCTCGTACTGCAACAGCGGCTACGTCGTCCTGGGCCGCCTCGTCGAGGTGCTGCGCGGGCAGGGTTTCAACGCGGCGCTGCGCGAGCACCTGGTGACCCCGCTGGGCCTCGGCCACGTGGCGACCCACATCGGCGAGGCCATCCTGGAGCTCCCGGCCATCGGCCACCTCGGCCCCGACCCGCAGCCGGCCCCCGTCTACGGTCTGCCGCCCGCCACCGCCCCGGCGGGCGCCTCCCTGGCGATGCCCGCGCGCAGCCTGCTCGGGTTCGCCCGACTGCACCTGGCCGAACGCTCCTTCGGCGGGATGCGCGAGACGCAGGTGACCGTGCCTCCCCTGGGCGCGCTGGGTGACCGCTGGGGGCTCGGCTGGATGCTGTTCGACCAGCCGGAGCGTTCCATGATCGGCCACGACGGCGGCACGATCGGGCAGTACGCGTTCCTGCGGGTGGTGCCGGAGGCGGGCGTCGCGGTCGCCGTGCTCACCAACGGCGGGGACGCCGCCGCGCTCTTCCAGGACGTCGGCGGTCACCTGCTCGCCGAGTTCGCCGGCGCACGGCTCGCGGAGCCGCCCCGGGTCCCCGAGGAGCCAGCGCCGGTCGACGCGCACCGCGCAGCGGGCACCTACCGCTCCACGCTGCTCGACTTCGAGGTCGCGGTGCACGCGGACGGCACCGCGTGGCTGACCACCACGCCGCGCACCAGCGAGGCCCGGGTGCTGCTCGGCGAGGACAGCGTCACCCAGCAACTGGCGGGCCTCGGCCCCGACCGTCTGATCACCGTCGAGAAGCGCGCGGGACGGCACGAGGTGTTCGTCCTGGTCGGCGAGGACGAGCAGGGGCGGGCGCGGTACCTCCACAACAGCCGGGCGGCGGCGCGTCTCACCGGCTGACGTCGACGGCCGACCGTCACTCCTCCGCCAATGCATTCATCCTACGCATACCGCCTAAGGATGGATAAAAGGCGACAACAGAAACCCCGGGCGGTGAATCGGGGTTGAACGCAGGCCGACTCCCTCGCTTTCCCATGGAGACTGCTCGTGTCTGGGTCCAATCCGCCAATTCCCGCCGCCCGGCCTGTCATCGGCGAAGCCGAGATCGAAGCCGCCGTGCGCGTACTGCGCAGCGGCCTTGTCATTCAGGGGCCCGAAGTGGCCGCCTTCGAGGAGGAATTCTCCGAGCTGGCCGGGGACCGCATCTGCGTCGCCGTCAATTCCGGCACCTCCGCGCTGCAGCTGAGCCTGATGGCGCTCGGCATCGGTCCGGGCGACGAGGTGGTGGTGCCGTCCTTCTCGTTCGCCGCCACCGCCAACGCGGTACGCCTGGTGGGTGCCGTACCGGTCTTCGCCGACATCACGTCCGACACCTACTGCCTCGACCCGGCCGCGGTGGCCGCGGCGATCGGCCCGCGCACGGCGGCGCTGATCCCCGTGCACCTGTACGGGCACCCGGCCCCCATGGACGAGCTGATGCCGCTCGCCGAGCGGCACGGCCTCGCCGTCGTCGAGGACGCCTGCCAGGCGCACGGCGCCGCGCTGCACGGCCGGCCCGTCGGCTCCTTCGGCCGGGCCGGCTGCTTCAGCTTCTATCCGACGAAGAACATGCACGCGCTCGAAGGCGGCATGATCACCACCGCCGACCAGCAACTGGCCCGCACGCTGCGTCTCCTCAGGAACCAGGGCATGGAGCAGCGCTACGAGAACGAGATCGTCGGCGCCAATCTGCGCATGACCGATGTCGCGGCGGCCGTGGGCCGGGTGCAGCTCACGCAGCTGCCGGCCTGGACCGAGCGGCGGCGCGCCAACGCCAAGGTGCTCGACTCCCGTATCGAGGGGCTGCCCACGCCGTACGTGGCCGACGGCGCCCGGCACGTCTACCACCAGTACACCGTCGCCGTCCCGGACGGCCGCAGGGAGGCCGTGCGGCAGGAGCTCGCGGCGGAGGGGATCGGCAGCGCGGTGTACTACCCGACGCCGATCCACCGGCTGGCGCCGTTCCGCGACGCGGCCGGGCCCGAGCTGCCCGAGACCGACCGCGCCGCCGCCTCGGTCCTGTCGCTGCCGGTCCACCCCACCCTCGGGCCGGGCGAACTGGAGCGGATCGCCCGGGCCGTGAGCGTCGTCGGAGGTGCCCGATGAACCGGCCGGTGCTGCGTGCGGGCCTCGTCGGCCTGGGCGCGATGGGGCGCAACCACGCCCGGGTCCTGTCCCAGCTGGACGGTGTCGAGCTCGTCGGCGTGATGGACCCGGCGGGAGACCCGACGGGGGCCTCCCGCGGCGCCCCGGTCGTCGCCGCCCTGCCCGAACTCCTCGCGCTCGGCCTCGACTACGCCGTGGTCGCGTGCCCCACGGTGCTGCACGAGGAGGTCGGTCTCGCCCTGGCCGCGAACGGCGTGTGCGCGCTGATCGAGAAGCCGCTCGCGCACTCCGCCGCCGCGGCCCGGCGCCTTGCCGACGCCTTCGACGGGGTCCGGCTGACTGCCGGCGTCGGGCACATCGAGCGCTTCAACCCGGCGCTGCAGAGCCTGCGTTCACGTCTGGAGGCGGGCGAGCTGGGGGACATCTTCCAGGTGGTGACGCGGCGCCAGGGGCCGTTCCCGCAGCGCATCGCGGACGTGGGCGTCGTCAAGGATCTGGCCACCCACGACATCGACCTCACGAGCTGGGTGACCGGCTGCGGCTACGCCTCCCTGTCCGCGCGCACCGTGTCCAAGAGCGGCCGCCCGCACGAGGACATGGTCGCGGTCGTCGGCGAGCTGACCGACGGCACCATGGTCAGCCATCTCGTGAACTGGCTGAGCCCGCTCAAGGAGCGCTTCACGGCGGTCACCGGCGAGCGCGGCTGCTTCGTCGCGGACACCCTCACCGCGGACCTCACCTTCCACGCCAACGGCGCGTTCGCCACGGAGTGGGAGGCGCTGAGCGCCTTCCGGGGAGCCGCCGAGGGCGACATGATCCGGTACGCGATTCCCAAGCGCGAGCCGCTGCTCGTCGAGCACGAGCGGTTCCGTGACGCCGTCGAGGGCAAGGCCACGGACATCGTCACCCTCGCGCAGGGGCTGCGGACGGTGGAGGTCGCCGAGGTGGTCCTGGACTCGGCGCGGCGCAAGGCCTCCCTGCCGCTGCAGAACCCGCCTCCGCGGAGTCCGGCGGCGGCGGGCCGGCGCGCCTGACCCGCCGTCAGCGATCCTGGGCCGGCGCGGCCGCGGCCGGCCCCTGGACCGCGGGCGCGCCCGGTGTCCTGAAGACCCACCAGCGGAACGCGGCGTAGTTCGCCACCGCGTTGAGGACCGTCGACGTCGTCTTGGCCGCCACGTACGGCAGGCCGAGAGCGGCCAGTCCGGTGACCGTGGCCAGGGTCGCGCCGTAATTCAGTGCGACGAGCACAAGGTATTTGGCGAAGGCCGGGCCGACCATCGCTCCGCTCCGGAAGACGAATGATCTGTTGAGCCCGAAATTGACCGCCAGAACGGTGACGAACGCCAGTGTGGTGGCGGCGGCCAACGGCATATGGAGTACGCCGTGGAGCAGGACGAGCGTCCCGACATCAATGGCGTAGCACACCCCTCCCACGAGGAGGAATCTTGTCGCCCCGGCGGAGGAAAGGCGGCGGGCCGAGTTCCAGGTTCTCCGAATGATGTCTGGTACCTTCCTCCGTGCTCAAGACCGTTGTCGCAGACAGGTTTCGGGAAAGAATCGTGAGAGGGTTTTCTTCGTGTATCAGAACACGAAAATCGCCGTCGTCGTGCCGGCGTACAACGAGGAAAAGCTGATCGCCCGGACGATCCGCACCATGCCCGATTTCGTCGACCATATCGTGGTGGTGGACGACGCCAGCAGCGATCAGACGGCCTCCGAGGCGACCGACGCCGGCGATCCGCGGACGGTGCTCATCCGGCACAAGACGAACACCGGAGTCGGCGGCGCGGTGTGCGACGGGCACCAGGAGGCCCTGCGCCTGGGCTGCGACATCTCGGTGGTCATGGCCGGTGACGGCCAGATGGACCCGGCCTATCTGCCGGCCCTGCTCGCCCCGATCTGCGACGGCACCGCCCTGTTCACCAAGGCGAACCGTTTCTACTCGCGCGACTCCTATCGGGGCATGCCGAAGTACCGGATTCTCGGCAACATCGTGCTCTCTTTCATGACCAAGCTGGCCTCCGGGTACTGGCACCTGTTCGATCCGCAGAACGGATACACGGCGATCCATCGGACGGCCCTTGAACGGCTGAACCTCGACCGTGTGGCGAAGGACTACTCGTTCGAGAACGACCTGCTGATCAATCTGAACATCCTGCGGATTCCGGCCTGCGACGTCCCCATTCCCGCGGTCTACGGGAACGAGGTGTCGACAATGCGGATGCACAAGGTGATTCCCGCTCTGCTGGCCCAGTTGACGCGGGGAATCGGCCGGCGTGTCGTCCTGAAGTACGTCGTGTTCTCCTTTTCGCCGATCGCCCTGCTGCTTCTGGCGGGGATGTGCCTGGTCGCCTTCGGCGGCGCGGCGAGCACCTGGGTGCTGTTCCACACGCTCGGGCCGGCGAGTGCCAGTGCGGGAAGTGTTCTGCTGGCGACGCTGCCGATTCTCACCGGAATTCATTTTCTGATCGGCGCCCTGATGCTCGACATCCAGGAGAGCCCGGACCGCCGGGCCGCCGCCACGACGGCCGCGGTCCCCTCCCCCGTCGCAAGCTCGGTGTGACTCAGGCTTCCGTGAGCACGTCGCCGTTCTCCCTGTGCAGCGCCCCGGTGTGCGGGCACTCCCACACGCCGGGCGAGCCGGGGAGTTCCCGCAGCCGGTGCCCCGCGCGTCCCACCCAGCCGATGCGGCGGGCCGGGACGCCGGCGACGAGCGCGAAGTCCGGCACGTCGCGGGAGACCACGGCTCCGGCGGCGACCATCGCCCAGCGGCCCACCCGGACCGGGGCCACGCACACCGAGCGCGCGCCGAGCGAGGCGCCCTCGGCGACGGTGACCCCGACGGGCTCCCAGTCGGCGCGCCCCTTGGGCCGCCCGTCGGGGTCGACGGAGCGCGGGTTGTGGTCGTTGGTCAGGACGACGGCGGGCCCGACGAAGACCCCGTCGCCGAGTTCCGCCGGTTCGTAGACGAGCGCGAGGTTCTGGATCTTGACGCCGTCGCCGATCCGTACGCCGGGGCCGATGTAGGCGCCCCGGCCCACCACGCAGTTGTCGCCGAGCACGGCCTGTTCGCGGATCTGGGCGAGCTCCCACACGGCGGTGCCGGGGCCCAGCGCGGCCGACGCGTCGACCTGGGCCCCGGCTGCCGTGCGGACCTGATGGCGGGTCATGTCACTGGTCTGCTTCATGTGTTGTCGAACGAACCGGCGGGCGTCTGGGTGCGGGGGTTCGGCCCGCCGTCACCAGTCCGACGGGTGGGGGCCGCAGACGGGTCCGAGGACGACGCACTCGGTTTCGGACTCGTCGCAGGCGTGCAGCGTGAAGCAGTGCTGGATGGCGCCGTAGAAGTAGCCGACGACGGCGCCTCCGGCCGCCACCGTCTCCTTGACCTTGCCCGACTCGGGTCCGCCAGTCACGTCCGAGTACCAGACCGTGTACGTCGCTTCCTGCGTGCCGCCGTTGGTGATGACGTACTGGAGGGCGGTCACGTCCTGGACCTCGCGTGCGGTGACGCACACTTCGGTGGCACCGAGCTTTCCGCAGGCATTGTTGGTCGGCGGCTCGTCGCGCGCGGGCGCCGCCGCGACGGCCGCCGCGGGCAGGCCAAGGGCCGCCGTCGACGCCACCGCGCCGGCCAGCACGGTGCGCCGCGAGATCTCCTTCATGTTCGCTTCTCTCTGTCGGTCGAGGGGGGTGCTTCGCGGGTGCCTAGGCCACCGCTTGCGCGAAGACGTTCTGCAGGAGCTTTTGGAGCGCGGTGTCCGTGGGGACGCTGGCGGTCAGGGTCAGGGAGCCTGCCGAGAACACCCATCCCCTGGTGGCGACGGGCGGGACGTAGAGCATCTCGGCCCCGCCGGTCTTGTTGAGCCCCTCCGCGATGAGCACGGAGCCGGGCACGTCGGCCGGTCGGCGGTCGACCTCCCAGCCGCTGGCCGCGATGTTGTAGGAGGCGGTGCCGAAGATGTCTCCCACGCTCATGCCGGTGCCCGGGGTGAAGGGGTTGTTGCTGGTGTCGCGCACCTGGTACGGGGAGAAGCTCATGTACGTGGGCTGGTAGTGGGATACACCGAGGATCTGCGCCTCGGACTGTCCGGAGTCGGCGTAGACGTCCCGGCTGCCGTCGGCCCGCCGGAAGACGATCGCGTGGCCGTCCGCCGTGTACCGCATCCGTTCGTAGATGCCGTTGCCGCCCAGGTAGATGATGCGCCCGCCGTTGTTCTGGAAGGCCACGAGGTTGTCCCGCGCGGTCTGCGTGAAGTACTCGGGGTGCGAGGTCAGCACCAGCGCCTTGTAGTTGCCGCCCTGCGCCGGTGTGCGCAGCCAACTGGCGCCCGTCGCGTGCAGGTCGGTGTCGGCGTAGCAGTCGTAGCCGATGCTCTTGGAGGTCATCCAGCGCAGCAGTTGCAGGTCGCTGTGGAGCAGGTGGTCGATGATGCCGGGGGATGTCCGGTAGACGTTGTCCCAGGACGTCCCGGTGTTGGGGCGCTGCATGGAGACGGTGCGCTGGGCGCCGCCCTGGCCGGTCGTGTACTGGTTGTGTCCGCCCCAGAAGTTATAGGCGGTGTACGTGTTGGTGGGCACCAGGACGGCGAGCTGTCGCTGCGGCGCGGAGGGCCGCACGACGAACATGACGTTGTGCTCCTTGCCCTGCGGCGACTTCAGCTGGGAGGCGTAGACGCCCGAGGGCCAGCTCGATCCCGTGCCCACGGCGACGGAGAAGGACTGGCTCCAGCCGCATCCCGCGCTGTGGTATCCGCTCTGCAGCGGTTGGAACTTCCCCGTCCTGGCGGCCGGTTGGGTGACCACGACGGGGGCGCCGGTGGCGGGGGCGAGGCGGATGGTGGAGGACGTGTACGACGGGAACGTCGTGGAGACCTGGATGCCGAGGCTCGTGCCCTGCCGGACGGACAGCGAGGTCGGATATCCCTGCAGGGCCGCGCATTCCTCGCGGGTGAAGCCCGAACCGACGGCGGTGCCGGACCCGTTGGCCCATTGGACGCCGCTGGTGTTCACCGTCTCGGAGTTGAGCAGGCGGTACCACTGGAGCCGGTTGTCGGGTCCTGGCGGGTTGGCCGTGTTCGTCTGGATCTTGTAGATGGCGCCGGAGCCGTTGGAGAAGAGTCCTCTTTCGAACGGGCCCAGCAGGGTGGTGTCGACGGCCTCGCCGCCGTTGGCCCATTTGAAGCTTCCGTCGGTTCCCAGATAGCGGAACCAGCTGAGTGCGCTGCCGTGCCGCGTTCCGTAGATCACGCCGTTGGGGTCGGCGAACAGCTGCGTATACGGCTGCCATTGCGCGCCGATCTTGGCGCCGGAATTGGCGGCCCATTTGAAGGAGCCGTTGGTGCCGGTGTATTTGTACCAGCGCAGGTCCCCGTTGGCTTCCTGCGCGTACAGGACGTTGTTCCAACCGCCGATCACCCGGGGGAAGTTCCACTGGGTGCCGATCCGGGTGCCGCTCGCCGAGTGCCAGCTTCCGGCGCCGGTCGAGCTGTTGGACAGGATGTACCGGTACCAGAGCAGGTCGCCGTTGGGCATGCAGGCGAAGAGCTGCCCGTCCGCCGCGGCCAGGACGAAGCGGAACTTCTGCCAGCCGCCGTTCCCGATGACCCGTCCCGAGCCGGAGTTGGCCCAGGTCGCGGGGGTGCCGGTGCTCCAGTTGGTGTGCCGATACCAGTAGAGCTTTCCGTCGGCCTGAATCGCGTAGATGATTCCGTTGCCGCCGGGCACAAGGTTCAGGAAACGTTGTTGCGGGTCGTAGGCCATCTCTTTCAGTGCCTTCCCGAATTCTCCGTCGTGAGCAGGGATGATTGTGCGTCGGCCGGCCCCGCGCAAGAATCGACACGATCGGGGTGTTCGGCGGAATTGGACCGAATGGCGGGGATCAGCGAAAGGCAGAGCACGCCGATGAACATGGGCGCCGCCATATAGCGGAAACACGGTGCGGGATTGGCGGCGAGCACGGTGAGTTGCGCGCCGAGGGTGACACCGCCGAGCGCGAGCAGGGTGCGTCGCCGGCGGGCCCGGGCGAGCAGCGCGACCAGGACGTAGGTGGCGTAGCACCAGAGGGCGCCGCGCCACAGGAGCCACTCCAGTTGGGGGACGAGGAAGGCGGAGCGGCCGAAGGTGGCGGCGTCGTGGAGCGTCGACGACAGCGGGCGGGCCGTGAGCGCCGAGCGGTAGGGGCTGTCGTCGATCGCGCGGTACCCCCACAGGTCGGCGGGGATCCGTGTGTCGTACGTCCATGTCCTGGCGCTCTTGTCCTGCGGGCCGGGGAAGACGGCCCAGGCGATGTGTCCGCGGCACAGGCGCGCGTCGAGGATCCGCTGCGGGGAGGCGCGCAGGGTGCGCCACCACAGCTGTACCAGCGGTTCGCTGAGCCGGGCGGCCTCGGTCCTGTTCCAGGAGGCGTTGTAGTAGAGGACGTCGGACACATAGCAGTTGTCGCCGGCGGTCCGCCAGGTCGACAGCGGTGCCACCTGGGCCATCAGGTGGCGGTCGTCGGGGGTGAACCGGGCGGGCTCGCGCGCGTACGTCACGGCGAGGTCGGCGTAGTGCAGGTTGTACAGGAACGCCTTGTTCGGCTGTTCGATGCCGGCCGCCGGGTAGATGGCGAGGGCCAGCAGCAGGGTCAGCGCGGTGGTCGCGGCCGCGATTGCGGCGATCAGGAGGCGGGCCCCGGGCAGCACCAGGACGAGCGCGAGCGCGGCGATCAGGGCCACCGGGAAGCCGTTGTTGCGGAACAGGTCGACGCCCAGCAGACCGGTGCACAGGAGGACGAGTTCCGAGGGCCGCGGACGGCCGGTCCAGGTGCCGTGCGCCCGCCTGCCCACCAGCCGTACGGACACGGCGAACACCAGGACGGCGCAGATGGTGAACGGCACGTCCTTCCACACGAAGACGACGAAGGACCCGAGCGGCGGTGCCGCCGCGCAGGCCACCGCGGCCGGAGCGCTCCACCTCCCCCGCACGCCCAGGGTCCGCAGGCCCGCGCAGGTGTGGGCGAGGACGGCGGACATCGCGAGGGTCTGCAGCAGGGTCAGGGCCGCGAGGTCGCCGGTGACGCGCAGGCTCAGCCAGACGAGGGCGTTGTAGAGCACCGAGTGGTCCGCGCGCCAGTTCCCGGTGGTGACCTGCCAGGTGTAGACCGCGGAGTCCACGCTCATCAGGCCCGGGTGGAAGGCCGCCCACCAGAACAGATAGCAGGCCTGGCAGGACACGAAGACGGCCAGCGGCAGCCGCAGGGCGGGCGGCACGCGCACGGGCAGGCCGCGCGCCGCCGGGGCCGCGGTCACTCCGGCACCGTGGAGGGCAGCCGGGCGTCCGCGGGGGCCACGTTCTTCGGCGGTGGGGCGGCCGCGGTGTCTCCGGAGGCCCGTGGCGGGATGACGGGGCCTGCCGCCCCGCGCAGCGCCGGGACGAGCGACAGGCACAGCAGCCCGATGAAGATGGGTGGCGCCATGTAGCGGAAGCACGGCGAGGGTGTCGCGACGAGGACGGTGAGCTGCGTGCCGAAGGTGACACCCGCGAGCGCGAACAGCGGGCGGCAGCGGCGCGACCGGGCGAACCGGGTGACGAGCAGGTACGTGGCGTACGACCAGATGGCGCCGCGCCACAGGATCCACTCCAACTGCGGTGTGTGGGCGGCTTCGTAGGCGAAGGTCCCGACGTGGCCGAGCGTCGCGGACAGCGGACGGGGCTTGGCCGCCTCGTTGTAGGGGCTGGTCCGCATCTCCTCGTACCACTTGTAGAAGACCGGATCCACGCGGTTGAGCTGGTTGTACGTCCTGCCGCCCTGGTCCTGCGGTCCGGGGAAGACGGCCCAGGCGATGTGGCCGCGGCACAGGCGTGCGCCGAGCACGTCCTGCGGGGCCTTGCGCAGGGTGTGCCACCACACCTGGACGAGCGGTTCGGTGAGCCGGTCGGTGACCTGCCGGTTGAGGCTGCGGTACATGGGGTCGGAGGCGAAGCAGGACCCGCCGTTCTCGCGCCAGGTCGAGAGCGGGGCCGCCTTGGACATCACCGCCAGGTCGTCCTTGGTGAACAGTTCGGGGGCCTTCGCGTAGGTCACCGACAGGTCGGCGTAGTGCAGGTTGTAGACGAGCGTCTTGGGCGGCTTCTCGACGCCGAGCGCCGCGTAGCCGGAGAACATCAGCGCCAGGGTGACGGCGGTCGTGGCGGTGACGAGCAGGGCGAGCACGCGCCGTGCGCCGGGCAGCGCCAGGATGAGGCACAGTGCGGCGATCACGGCGACGGGGAAGCCGTTGTTGCGGAACAGGCCGATCCCGAGGAAGCCGACGCACAGCAGCAGGATCTCGGAGCGGTGCAGGCGGCCCTGCCAACTGCCGTTCAGGCGCCTGCCGGTCAGCCGTGCCGTGACGGCGAAGACCAGGACGGCGCAGATCGTGAACGGCACGTCCTTGGCCACGTAGACGGTGAACGCGGCGAGCGACGGGACGAGCGCGCAGGCCAGCGCCGCCGGGGCGCTCCACCGGCCGCGCACGCCGAGGGTGCGCAGGCTCGCGCACGTGTAGGCGAGCACGGCGGACATCGCCACGGTCTGACACAGCGTCAATGCGGCATGCCCGCCGGTGGACTTGAGGCTCAGCCAGAGCAGGGAGTTGTAGAGGACCGAGTGGTTGGAGATCCAGTGCCCGGTGGTGACCTGCCAGGTGTAGGCGAGCGCGTCGTAGTCGATCATCCCGGGGTAGAAGGCCGCCCACCACAGCAGGTAGATCGTCTGGCAGGTCAGATAGACGACGAGGGGCATCCGCAGGTACTGCGGCACGCGCTCCCACAGGGCCCGCGTCGGGGAGACGGGCGGGGCTTGGGCATCGGACATGGCGGGGTTCTCCTCGGGAGGCGGGGCCGGGGTGCGCACGGTCAGCGGGTGCCGTCCGGAAGGGCGGGGCGTGCGGCCTCGCGGTGCGGTGGGGTGTCCTGCTCGGGGACGGCCGACGGATCCGCCCGGCCGAGCATGACCAGGGAGACCACCCGGGCGGCCGCGTTCCCGTCGTCAAAGGCGCAGAACCGGCTGCGGAAGTCGGCGCGCAGCGCGGCGGAGCGTGCGTCGCACCAGGCCCCGGAGGCGAACAGCTCCGTCAACTCCTCGACGCTGGTGGTGACATGGCCCGGCGGGTCGGCCAGGACGTCGAAGTAGGCACCGCGAGCCGCCCGGTAGGACTCCCAGTCGTCGCCGTGGACGATGATCGGCCGGTCGGTGTTGGCGTAGTCGAACATCAGGGACGAGTAGTCGGTCAGCAGGGCGTCGGAGGCGAGCATCATGTCCACGGCCGAGGGCTCGTCGGTGACGTCGAGGAGCAGCCCGCGCCGCTGGAGGTCGCGCAGCTCCAGACCGCGGTACGCGGACCGGGCGTCCTTCGGATGCAGCCGCACGAGCAGGGTGACGCCGGGGCCGAGCCCGCGCACCAGCCGTTCGAGGTCGATCCGCGGGACGTACGACCTGCGGTGCTCGCGCCGGGTCGGGGCGTAGAGGACGACGGTGTTGCCGTCGGGGATTCCGAGCCGCTTGCGCAGGGCGAGGGTGCGCAGCGGGTCGCCGTGCACAAGCACGTCGTTGCGCGGGGCGCCGGTCGGCAGGGAGGTGAAGTGGCAGGGGTAGGCGCGGTCCCAGATCTGCTGGGCGTACGGGCTGGAGACCAGGCTGTAGTCCCAGCGGTCCGCGCGCCGCAGTTCGCCGCGGACGTCGGCCTGGTGTCTGGCGGCGGGCCGGCCGAGCCGGTCGGCGCCCATGTGCCCCAGGGGTGTGCCCTCGTGGGTGTGGACGTGGATCTGACCGGGGCGCTTGGTCATGGCGAGGGTCCAGCCGACGTTGTTGACGAAGTACGTGGCGCGGCTCGTCACCCGGTGGTAGCGCGGGCTGTCGGGCGTGACGTGGTCGATGCCGCTCGGCAGGTGGGCCACGGCGTCCGGGCGCACCACCCACACCGCGTCGATGTGCGGGGCGAGGAGGCGGGCCGCCTGGTGGACGGCCGCCGGGTCGCCGAGCACGCCGCGGTGCCAACCGGCCGAGTACACGGCGAGGTTGGGATCGAGCGGGCGTCGGCGCTGGGTGCGTGCGTAGCCGCGCTTGGCCCGCCGGGCGGCGGCCGTGGCCAGCTCGCGCTTCTTGCGCAGGGCGGCGCGGCTCAGGCGCTCGGCCAGCATGTAGGCCCGGAAGACCGGGTAGGGGGCGGCGGCGATCAGGTGCCACTGTCCGCGGTAGGCGTCGTGCGGCGCGGTGAAGCCCTCGGGCCGGTGGCGCCGGTAGAGCTCCACCGTCTCCCGGTGGAACGCGGCCCGGTCCTCGGGCAGGACCCGCTCGCCGAGCGGCAGCGTCACCAGGAAGTGGTTGATCATGCGCTCGAAGAGGTACGGCCGGGTCTCGCGCAGTTCCGGGTGGGCGTCGAGGAACGCGAACAGGCCCGCGTACTGCGTGAAGATGTCGAAGTGTCTGCGTCCGGGGGTGCGGGTGATCGCGCCGCGCCTGCGCTGCAGGTACTCGACGCACACCCGGTCGAGACACGCGATGCGGCGGGCGCAGGCCAGGGCCTGATAGGTGACCGGGGCGTCCTCGTACAGGCCCGGCTGGTAGGTGAGCCCCTGGCCGGTGAAGAAGTCGCGTCGGTACGCCTTGTTCCAGGCCACCAGGAACAGGTGCAGATAGTGCGGGCTGCTCTTGATGTCGAAGGTGTCCGTGCCAGCGGACGCGAGCAGGTCCGCCGTCATGCTCCTGCCGCCGCGGCCCCACCAGTGCGTGCGCACATGGTCGAAGACGAGGATGTCCGGGTCGTCGGTGGCGGTGAGCCGCTCGTCGATGGCCCGCAGCGCTCCGGGCGTGTAGCTGTCGTCGCTGTCGAGGAAGAGCAGGTAGTCGCCGGAGGCGTGTTCGACGCCCGCGTTGCGTGCCCGGCCGAGACCGACGTTCTCCGGCAGGTGCAGCACGGTGACCCGGCTGTCGCGGGCCGTGTACTCGTCGAGGACCGCGCCGCAGTTGTCGGGCGAGCAGTCGTCGACCGCGATGACCTCGATGTCGGTGCAGGACTGGGTCAGGATCGAGTCGAGGCACGCGCGCAGGTACCCCTGGACCTTGTAGACGGGGACGATGACGCTGAAGCGAGGCACGGGCTCTTCCCTTGTCGTGGGGATGGGGACGGGCGTCCGCGGGGACGGGTGACGGATCAGGGGCGGGGGACGCGGGCGGCGGCCGGTGCCGGCACGCGCTCGCCCAGCGGAACGACGGGCGGCAGGTCCTTCGCCTCCTCGCCGAGCAGCACCCGGCGCACCACCCGCTCGGCGGCTCGGCCGTCGTCGAACTCGCAGAACCGGCGGCGGAACGCGTCGCGCAGGCGGGCCGAGGCCGTGTCCTGCCACCGCCCGTCGCGAAAGATCCGTTCCAGCTCGTCCTGGCTGCGGGCCACCGGCCCCGGCGGTGCGTCCAGCAGGTCGAAGTAGACGCCCCGCGTCTCCCGGTAGATGTCCCAGTCGTCGGCGTACACGACGATGGGGCGGTCGAGGTTGGCGTAGTCGAACATGATCGACGAGTAGTCCGTGACCAGGGCGTCGGCGGCGAGGCACACCTCCTCGGGCGAGCGGTGCCCGGTCACGTCGATCAACGCGCCGGAGCGCAGCATGCCTTCGAGGCCCGCGGCCCCCTCGTAGGAGTGGTGGGCCCGCAGCAGCACGACGAAGTCGTCGCCGAGCGCGCGGCAGAACGCGGCGAGGTCCAGCTGGGGCAGGAAGTCCGCGCGGTAGTCGCGATGGGTCGGCGCGTACAGCACCGCCACCCGGTCCGCGGGGATGCCGAGGCGGCGCCGGATCGCGGCGACGTCGTCGGCCGTCGACGTGTAGAACGCGTCGTTGCGCGGGTAGCCGACGTCCAGGCTCTCGTACGCGCCCGGGTAGGCCCGCTCCCAGACCTCGGTGGAGTGCCGGTTCGAGGAGACGTTGAAGTCCCAGCGGTCCACGCGCTGGAGCAGCTTGCCGAGCGAGCCGGCCGCTGCGGCCGCGGCCGGGTACTCCACCAGGTCCACGCCCATGGACTTGAGCGGGGTGCCGTGCTGGGTCTGCACGTGAACGGTGCCGGGGCGCTTCTTGACCGCCATCTCGAAGTTGACGTTGTTGAAGGTGTACTTGGCGGTGGCCATGACCTCCCAGTAGCGGGGGCTGCCGATCTCGACGCGCTCCACGTCGTCGGGCAGGGTGCCCGTGTGGCCCTTGGTCACCAGGAAGACCGGTTTGATGTGCGGGGCCAGGCGGCGTGCGGCCGCGTGGACGGCGGCGGGGTTGCAGGCGTAGCCGCGGCCCCAGTAGGCGGAGAAGACGGCGAGGTTCTCGTCGATGGGCCGCCTGAGGTACGTGCGGTACGGGTGGGCCACGCGCGTGCGCAGCCGCCTCGCCCAACGCCGGGCGAACCGGGCCCCCTTGCCGAGGCGGCGCTTGGTGCCGCGCAGCGCGCCGAACGCCGCGCAGGAGCCGGAGGCGAGCACGGCCTGCTGCAGCCCGACGCTGCCCGCCGGCCGTCGGCTGCCGGCCGGGCGGTGCCTGCGGTAGAGCCGGGTGGCCCGCCGGAAGTACTGGCGGCGCACCGCGGGGGTCGGCAGCCGCCCGGGGGTCGCCGCGGTCTTGAGCACCTTGCCCACCATCTGCTGGAAGACCCTGTCGAGCAGCTCCGGGTCGGACGTCAGCTCGGCAGCCCGGCACATCACCAGGTCGAACTGGTCGAGCAGGTCCAGGTGGTGGAGCCCGGGCAGCTGGGTCCTGCTGCCCTGGCGGCGCAGCAGATGGCGTACGCAGATCCGGTCGAGCAGCGCGATCCGCTCGGCCCGGAGCGCGGCGACGATGCTCCACACGGTGTCGGTGAACATGCCGGGCGGGAAGGCCAGTTGGTGCCGGTCCACGAAGTCGCGCCGGTAGGCCGCGCTCCATGCGGGCACCCAGGCGTCGGGCAGCGCACGGTGGTCCGCCACCGCGAAGACCCCGCTCGGCGCGCCGTGGCACAGGCGTCCCAGTGTCGACCCGAGGCCGCCGTCGAACCAGTGCACCCGCTCGTGGTCGAAGAGCAGCAGATCGGGCCCGGCCAGTTCGGTGAGCCGTGCGTCGAGGGCTCCCAGCGCGCCGGGCGCCAGTGTGTCGTCGCCGTCGAGGAAGAGCAGGAACTCGCCCCCGGCCGCCGCGATCCCGGCGTTCCGCGCGCCCGGCAGGCCCTGCTCGGGGCTCGAGCGCACCACCGTGATCCGCGGATCGCGGTCCGCGTGCGCGCCCACGATCGACGCGCACGGCCCTTCCGGCGCGCCGACCACGGCGATCAGCTCGACGTCGGTGAAGTCCTGGCCGAGCACCGAGTCGAGACAGTCGGGCAGCCGCCCCGGCCCGTCGTGGGCCGGGACAACGACACTGAAACGGGGCAACACACACTCCTTCGATGGGCGTTCAGGCAGCGCCGGTGGGCAGCGTCGCGGTGGACCCCGGCTCCTGCCGCGGGCCGGGTGCGGGCGCCTCCCGCCGCTCCCCCGGCGGCGGCTGGGCCGTCTCGCCGAGGAAGACGTGCCGTACGACCCGCTCGGCGGCGCGGCCGTCGTCGTACGGGCAGAACCGTTCGCGGAAGGCGGCCCGCTGCCGGTCGGTGTGCGGGGCGCGCCACGCGCCGGTCGCGAAGAGGTCGATGAGCTCGTCCTCGCCGGCGGCGACCGCGCCGGGCGGGAAGTCCCGGATGTCGAAGTAGGTGCCGCGGACCGCCTCGTAGACCTCCCGGTCGCCGGTGTGCACGACGATCGGGCGGTCCAGGTGGGCGTAGTCGAACATCAGCGAGGAGTAGTCCGTGAGCAGGACGTCGCTGGCCAGACAGAGGGATTCGACGCTGGGGTGGTCCGAGACGTCGACCAGCCGGGGTGAACGGCCTCCCACGCGCGCGATGGTGGACAGGTGGTGGGCGCGGACGAGCACCAGGAAGCGGGGGCCGAGCAGGCGCGCCAGGCGCTCCAGGTCGAGGGCGTGGTGGCCGGTGCGCCGGTGGTCGCGGTGGGTGGGGGCGTACAGGATCGCGGTCGTGTCGCCGGGGATGCCCAGGGATGCGCGGAGCCGGGCCACGTCCTCGCGGGTGGCGTTCCGGTAGATGTCGTTGCGCGGGTAGCCGTATTCGAGCGTGGTGTAGCCGGCGGGGCAGGCGCGCTCCCAGACGAGGGTGGAGTGGCGGTTCGCGGACAGGACGTAGTCCCACTTGTCGCAGTTGGCGAGCGCGCGACGGACGTCACTGTCGCCGAGGGCGAGCGGCCGGTCGAGGAGGTCGAGGCCCATCCGCTTGAGCGGGGTGCCGTGCTGGGTCTGCAGGAACACCTGGCCGCGGACCTTGACGAGTCTTCGGTCGAAGTTGACGTTGTTGACGAGGTACTTGGAGCGGGCCAGCGCCGTCCAGTACGCGGCCGTGCCCGGGGTGAGGAGGCGGGTGGCCGGCGGGACCGTGTGCCGGTGCGCGGGGTCGGCGATCCACGCGGTGCGGACGTGCGGCGCCAGTTCGCGGACCTTCGCCTCGACGGCCGCCGGGTTGCAGCTGTAGCCGCTCCCCCAGTAGGCGGAGAACACGGCGTCGTTCTGGCGCAGCGGCAGGAGCCGCTGGATGCGGTAGTGGACCTGGAGGGCGAGCCCTCGCACGGCGTGCCGAACCGCGCGGGCGGCGTCCTGGAGGTGTCGCCGCAGGGCGCCCGCGAACTGCAGTGTCCGGTAGCTGCGGTGGGCGCCGAGGCGGACCAGCGCGTGCCGGATCCTGGTGCGCAGGGGAGGCGTCGCGCCCAGGGTGCGGTAGCGGCGGCAGTAGGTGCGGGCCTGCCGCAGAAACGCGGCGCGGCTGCCGCGCGGCAGCCGGTCCGGTGCCGTGAACACCGTGCTGAAGTGGTCCAGCATCCGGCCGAAGACGAGGGGTCGCCAGCGCGAGGTCGCGGGGTGCGCGTCCAGGTAGGCGAAGACCCGGTCGTACTGGCCGAAGAGCTCGAAGTGCCGGCGCCCCGGCGAGCAGGTGATCGCCCCTGTCCTGCGCTGCCGGTAGCGCACGCAGACGCGGTCGAGCACCGCGATCGACTCGGCGGTGACCAGCACCGGGTAAGTCCAGGACACGTCCTCGTAGTAGCCGGGGGCGAAGAGGAAGCCCGCGCTCGCGAGGAACTCGCGGCGGTACGCCTTGTTCCAGACCACGTGCAGGACCCGCAGCAGGCCGGGCCTGTCGTCCAGCGGGAAGGACGCGGGCCCGGTCTCGGCGAGATGGCCGGTGCCGGGATTGGCCAGCGTGGCGCCCGTCCAGTACGTCCGTACGTAGTCGTAGACCAGGACGTCGGGACCGCCGGTGGTCCTGAGCCGGTCCGAGATCGCCTGCAGCGCGTCGGGGACGAGCGAGTCGTCGCTGTCCAGGAAGATCACATAGTCGCCGGTGGCGCGTTCGAGACCGGCGTTGCGGGCCCGGCCGAGACCGACGTTCTCCGCCAGATGTACGGCCCGGACCCGCGGATCGCGGGCCGCGAACTCGTCGATGATCGCTCCGCTGGCGTCCGGCGAGCAGTCGTCGACCGCAATCAGCTCCACATCCGTGAAGGACTGCTCCAGAACGGATTCGAGGCATTCATGCAGATATGCCTGCACCCGATACACAGGGATGATCACACTGAACCGAGGCAATGCGCTTCCATGGGTCGTCAGCGGGGTATTGCCCGAGAACGGCCGACGATTTGCGCAGGTTACGCGCGATATGGCATTTGGGGTACTTGGTCGATTCAGGGGGTGCGGGCAGGGTGACTCACACGGCCCGCTCCGCCAGGCGGTGCGGGTGGGCCGGGTAGACGCCGAGCACGCGGACCTCGGACGAGAAGAACTGCAACTCCTGGAGGGCGAGCGCGACCCGCGGCTCGTCGGGGTGGCCCTCGATCTCGACGTAGAAGCAGCTCGGGTTGAGGCCCGCGCCCATCTGATAGCTCTCGATCTTGGTGAGGTTCACCGCGCTGCTGGCGAAGCCGCCGAGCGCCTTGTACAGGGCGCTCGGAATGTTGCGCACGGCGAAGAACAGGCTGGTCATCGTCGGCCCGCCCGACACGGGGGCGAAATCGGCGTCACGGGACAGGACGACGAACCGCGTGGTGTTCGCCGGGTCGTCCTCGACGCCCGCCTGCAGCACCTCGAGCCCGTAGTGCCCGGCCGCGGCCGGCGGAGCGAGCGCCGCGTGCCGGGGATCGTTCAGCTCCGCCACCTCGCGGGCGGCGCCCGCGGTGTCGTCGCTGACCCGGGTGCGCCAGCCGCCGGCGCGCACGACCTTCCGGCACTGCCCCAGGGCGTGCACATGGCTGCGCACACATTCCAGTTGGCCGAGCGAGGTCCCGGGCACACCCATGAGGTCGAAGCGGATGGCGTGGAAGTACTCGCCGACGACGAACAGGCCCGACTCCGGGAGCAGATGATGCACATCGGCGACGCGACCGGCCGTGGAGTTGTCCACGGGGATCACCGCGAGGTCCGCATCGCCCGACGTCACCGCGTCCAGCGCCTGCTCGAAGCCGACGCAGGGCAGTTCCGTGCACCCCGGGAACAACGTCTGGGCGACGGTCGCCGAGTTGGAGGCGTGCTCGCCTTGGTACGCGATGCTGGTCACAGGGTTTCGCTTTCGGTGCGGTAGTCGTCGTTGTGGCTGTGGTCGTAGCTGTGGCTGTGGCTGTGGCTGTGGCTGTGGTCGATCGTTGGATTCAACAAGAGATCCGGCCCTCGGGGCGGCGGTGTTCAGGGGTTGAGAACGAGGCGCTCACCACCGAGGCCGTGCACCGCCGGCGGCGGGCTGATCAGCGCACCCCGTAACGCGCCTCGATCCCCGCGACGATCACCTGGAGCCCCTCCTCGAACCGCTCGTCGTACGCGGCGAACAGCTGGTCGCCCGCGGCCGCGGCCAGCGGGTAGTCGGCGAGCTTCTCGGCACGTTCGGCGATGTCGACGAGCGAGTCGTCCCGGGTCGGCTCGGGGCGCATGCCCTGCTCCTCGGTGACGAAGCCGAGCGTGTACATGCTCGCGGTACTGCCCGCCCAGGCGGCCTGCTCGGCGGTGAACCCGGCGTCGATGAGCAGCCGCAGGTGCGCCTCCATCTCCGGGCCGTGGTCCGTGCCCGTGAGCCGCGAGCCGCTGAAGACCTTCGCGCCGTCGCGATACCGCAGGAGCATGGCCCGCAGGTGTCGGTTGGCCCGCAGCAGATGCTCGCGCCAGTCCGTCGCCGGCTCGTAGGCGGCCGAGGCTCCGCCCGCCTCCGTCATCCGCCGGAACATCACGGTCGCCATCTCGTCGAGCAGCGCCTGCTTGTTCTTGAAGTGCCAGTACAGGGCGGGGGCCTGCACGTTCAGCTGCTTGGCGATGGCGCGCAGCGTCAGGCCTTCGAGGCCGACGTCGTTCAGCACGTCGAGGGCGGTGTCGGCGACGTGCGCCTTGTCGAGCTTGGCCTTGGCGGGCTTGGCCTCGGCGCGCTTGGCGCTCGGCTTCTCGTTCGGCTTCTTGTTCTCGGACACGCTTGACAGTTTAACGCCGTTAAGGCGATGCTCGAGACATCGGAACTTAACGGCGTTAAGGAGCGGGTGATGGTGGCGATGGTGAGCGCGCGGCAGAACACGGGGGCAGGGGCACAGGCCTGCGAGTCGACGGAGGTGCTGATCGTGGGAGCGGGCCCGACGGGGCTCGCGCTCGCGGTGGACCTGGCGCGGCGGGGCACGCGGGCACTGCTGGTCGAGCGGGCGGACGGACTGTTCCCCGGCTCGCGGGGCAAGGGCCTGCAGCCCCGCACCCAGGAGGTGCTCTACGACCTCGGGGTCCTCGACGCCATCCACGCGGCGGGCACGCGGTACCCGACGATGCGGGTGTGGGAGGACGACAGGCCGGGCGAGGAGTGGGACATGATGGAGCGCTCCCAGCCGACCGAGCAGATCCCGTACGCGGAGGGCTGGCTGATACCCCAGACCCGCACGCAGGAAGTGCTGTACGCGCGGCTGCGGGAGCTGGGCGGCGAGGTCCGTTTCGGCGCGGCGTTGAGCGGCCTCACCCAGGACGGGGACGCGGCGACGGCGACCTTCGAGGACGGCTCGACGGTGCGCGCCCGCTACGCGGTGGCGGCGGACGGCGGCCGCTCCACCGTCCGCAGGTTGCTGGGCATCGGTATGACCGGGGAGACCGTCGACCCGAAGCCGATGCTGGTGGCGGACGTGCGGCTCACGGCCGACGCTCCGCTCCCGGACACGCACTGGCACGTGTGGCCGAAGGCGGCGGAGGGCACGGTGGCCTTCTGCCCGCTGCCGCCCGACCCGGCACGGGAGGGCCGTCTCTTCCAACTGGCGGCACAGTACGCGGACGAGTCGGCGACCCCGGACGTGTCGCCGGGCGGGGTGACCAAGCTCCTGGCGAGCCGCACGGTGCTGTCCCCGGAACACATCGCCGAGGTGCCGTGGGCCTCGGACTTCAAGGCTCGGGCGGCGCTTGCGGACCGCTTCCGGGTGGGCCGGGTCTTCCTCGCGGGCGACGCGGCGCACATCCACTCCCCCGCAGGCGGCCAGGGCCTGAACACCAGCGTGCAGGACGCGTACAACCTGGGCTGGAAGCTGGCGGCGGTGCTCGCCGGAGCCCCTGCCCTGCTCCTGGACACGTACGAGGAGGAGCGGATGCCCGTGGCCGCCGGCATCCTCGGCATCAGCACCCGCATCCACCGCGCGAGCGCGGAGGGCCGGCACACCCGGCGGGGCGGAGAGATGCGCCAACTGGGCATCGGCTACCGCGCATCACCACTGACCCGCGAAACGCGGCCCGACCTCACGGACGACGCCCTGCGGGCGGGTGACCGGGCACCGGACGGCCGGCGAGGCGGGGTGCGCCTCTTCGACATCTTCCGGGGGCCGCACTGGACACTCCTGGCGGTGGACCCCGAGACCGAACTCCCACCACTGACGCCCGACTTCGTACACTCCGCCCGCATCCCCGAGTACGCGGCGTACGGCCCGGGCCTGTTCCTGATCCGCCCGGACGGCTATGTGGCGTGGGCCGGGGAGACGGCGGAGGGGCTGGAGGAGTACCTGGCGGAATGGAGGCCGCGGCGCTAGCTGTCCACGCGCTCCATGCGCGTCCTCCGGCAGGAACGCACGCGCCGACCATGAGTTGAGTCCGGTCAGACACGGTCCAGGGCGCGGTGCGGGCCGCTGGGAAGTTCCACTGTGATGGCGTCTCCGGGGCGCACCACGCCGCCTTCCCTCACAATGCTCATGATCCCGGCCTTGCGTACGACGTTCCCTGCCTCGTCCCGGCCGACGACCTGCTTCAGCAGCCCGCCTTGAAAGTTGTCGATCTGCAGGCAGGGATTGCGCAGCCCGGTGACCTCCAGGACCGCGTCACCGCCGATGCGGAGCAAGGTGCCGACCGGCAGTCCGAGCAGATCGATGCCGCGCGTGGTGATGTTCTCGCCGAGTTCGCCGGGCGCCACGGTGAACCCCTCTCCGCCGACGTCAGCGAAGAGTTCCTCATGGATGAGATGGACCTGGCGCAGATTCGGCTGGGTGGGATCCTGTGCGACGCGCGAGCGGTGCTTGACCGTCACACCGGCGTGCACGTCCCCCTCCACACCGAGTCCGGCGAGCAGTCGGACGCTCTCCCGGTTCGGCTTGGTGAACGAGTACTCCCCGTTGCTGCTGACCGCCGTCACTGTCCCGCTCATACGCCGGAAACCCCCTCGTCGGAAACCGTGGTCGGCCACGAGCCTAGATCCTGTCCAGGCCGGAGCGCGCGGAAGTCGGGCCCGCATACTGGCCGCCATGACCTCGACGATCCCGACCGAACCGAAGCGCGCGGCCACGACGGTCGCCGGGCGCCGCCTCTCCTTCCTCGACTTCGGCGGCCCGGGACGCCCTCTGCCGGAACATCTGGGGATCGGCAGGGCGGTCGTACTCGGCCACTCCCTCGGTGGCGTGAACGCCGACCAACTCGCCGCCCGATACCCCGGGTTCGTGGATGCGCTGATCGTCGAGGACATCGGCGCCGAGGTCGACGACGATCTCTCCTTCAGCCTGGACTGGCCGCACCGGGCGCCGACCCGGGCCCGATTGCTGGAGGAGCTCGGCCCGTCGGCGAGCTACCTCACGGACGCCGTACGTGAGCACCCCGACGGCTGGGGCCTTGCCTTCGACCCGAAGGACATGAACGTCTCGCAGCAGCACCTCAACGGCGACCACTGGGACGACTGGCTCGCCGGTGACTGCCCGGCCCTGCTCATCCGCGGCAGCGACAGCACGGTCCTCAGCGCCGAGCACGCGAGGGACATGACAGAGCGGCGCCCGCATACCCAGCTCGTTGAACTCCCGGCCGGGCACGCCGTCCACGAGAGCGTCCCAGCGCAGTTCGCCGCGGTCGTCCGAGGGTTCCTCGGCTCGCTGGGTGTCTGGCGGGGCCGGTCAGTTCAGGTCGCTGCTGTACCGCCGGCTCTGGTCGCAGAGCGCTCCGATGCCGATGAAGAGCGCGCCCGCGAGGAACAGCAGCGAGACGCCCCACGTCGCGTGGGACGGGGACGCCTGCACGATGGCGAAGGCGGCGAGCGGGGCCAGGCCGCCGGAGAAGGCGCCGCCCACCTCGCGGCCGGTGCCCAGGCCCGTGCCACGCACCGCAGGCGGGAACTGGCGGGCCAGGAAGGCGCCTTGGGCGGAGAGCAGCGCGGGCACCGTGATGCCGGTGGCAAGGGTGAGTCCGAGCCAGATCAGCCAGTTGTTCCGGGTGTCGAGGAGCCAGAAGAACGGGAAGGCCAGCGCGGCGGTGGCGACGGCGCTGCAGACGACCACCTTCTTCGAGCCGATGGCGTCGCTCAGCCGGCCCGCCAGCGGCACCGTGATGAGTGAGCAGCAGCTCGCGATGCTGATGCCCAGGGCGCCGACGCTGGCCGAGACACCCTGGAAATCGGTGAGATAGGAGAGCGAGAAGGTCTTGAAGGTGTAGCTGATTCCGTTGTAACCGATGGTGATGGCCATGACGACGGCGAGACCGCGCCAGTCCGTCCTGAAGAGCTGGATGAGCGGGTTCTTCTTCTTGCGCTCCGGTCGGATCTCCTCCTGGTGTGTCATCTCCTGGAAGGCGGGTGTCTCGGGCAGATTGCGGCGCACCCACAGACCGATGCCGACGAGGAGGAAGCTCAGGACGAACGGGATCCGCCAGCCGACGCTGTACAGGAAGTCGTCGTTCATGCTGGTCAGGGCGGCGACGGTGAGGGACGAGGCGAGCAGCCCGACGTTCACCCCGAGCGCGGGCCACGAGCCCTGCCGGCCACGCGACTTGGTGTCCGCGTGCTCGTACGCCACGGCGATCGCCCCGCCGAACTCGGCGCCCGCACCCAGGCCTTGGAGCAGGCGCAGCAGGATGAGCAGGACCGGGGCCATGACACCGATGGAGGCGTAGCTCGGGAGCAGGCCGATGCAGGCGGAGGACGCTCCCATCAGGGTGAAGGTCAGGGACAGCACCTTCTTGCGGCCCAGTCGGTCGCCCATCATCCCGAAGACGATGCCGCCGACGGGGCGGGCGAAGAATCCCACCGCGAACGTGCCGAGGGCAGCCATGGTGGCCAGCGCCGGTTCCCCGGCGGGGAAGAACACCTTCCCGAACACCAGGGCTGCCATCGAGGCGTAGAGGTAGAAGTCGAACCACTCCATCGCGGACCCCGCGACGACGGCCGAGCGCACGCCTTTCGGCGCGCGCGAGGCGGTGGCGCGCTCTTCGTCGAGCGTACTTGCCATGTCCCTCTTCTTTCGGTGCCCGAGCCGGACGCGGATCGTGCCTGCGGTGCGTCGGAGCCCGGAGGAGCGGGCGAGTTCCCTTCGCGGGTTCTTATATACGAACCATCACTCGGATATACGAAGGCTAGGCGAGCGCCGGAAAAGGCGTCAAGGAGTCGGCAGGACCGAATCCCGGGATGGCGTCCGGGCGTTGGGGAGCGTCAGGACATGCGCGTGCCGTGGGAGAACTCGTATCCGGTGAAGTCGGCGAGGTGGACGTACCCGATGCGCCGATAGAGAGCATTGCTGGTGGGATTGGCCGGGTCCGTGAACAGGACGACGTCCGTCGCACCCGCGGCGAGCGCCGCCTCGCTCACCGCGATCGTCACGGCGCCCGCGTAGCCGTGCCCCCGGAGATGGGCCGGGGTGTACACGGGGTCCACCCGGACCATCCCTCCGATCATCGAAGTCACGGCCGCCATGGAGACGGGAGCGCCGCCGGAGTCCTCCCAGAACGTGAAGTACCTGTCGCCGAAGCGCGATTCGCCCCAGGAGCCGGCGTCGATCAAGTCGATGGAGGGCTGCTCCCCGACGACGACACAGAACTCACGACACCAACGCACGACTTGCTCGCGATCACCTTCGCCCGCCACGCGACTCCGGCCCTCCGGGTGCCGCTGCGGCGGGGTGAGCGCGCCAAGACGATAGAGGTGCGTCTGCCAGATGGGGACGTACGTCGCACCCGTGCGCCGCTGCCACGCCTCCGCGAAGGCCGTGGCGGTGTCGTGGTCGCCGAGGACCCCGGGCGAGGAGCCACCGAGGCCGACCAGGCGAGCGACGAGGGCATCGACCCGCTCGCCGGAGAGCGGGGTGACCCACAGATACCCGCTCGGCCTGCGATAGAAGACGGCGCAGACTTCACCCCCTGACACCAGCCGACCGAAGACGCCGGCTCCGCGCCGCTGCGCGCCGGCCCCTCGTGTCCGCAGTCTCTCGATGTCCGTCAGCGGAGTGTTGTGCAGCGCGGGCCGCGAGCGCAGGAAGCCTCCGGCTCGGGCGAGGAAGTCGTCAACGTCTGCGGTGAGTTGCCAGTCATCAGAGAGCATGGTTCATGGTCCCGGATGTACAGGCCCCCTACAGACAGCCGCCGACTACCGATCCCCCAGCCGCGTCGCCGCCGCCGTCACCGCGCCCGTGAGTGCCTCCGCGATCGCGGGGAGGTGTTCCGCGATGCGCTGGGTGGGGCCTGCGACCGAGATGACGCCGCGTACCGCGCCCTGGACGAGGATCGGGCGGGCCGCCGCGCTGACGTCGGGGAGTGTCTCGCCCCGGTTGAATGCCACGCCATCGGTGCGCACGGCAGCGAGTTCGTCGAGCGCGGACCGGTACGCGTCCGGGTCGGTGAGCGCCTCACGCAGGTACGCCTCGCGCTGCGCCGCGGTGCGGTACGCCAGGATGACCTTGCCCGCGCTCGGCGGATACAGCGGGCGGCGGACGCGGATCGGCGCCGAGTAGCGGATCAGCTGCTGCGACTCGGCGGAGGCCAGGTACACGACGGAGTCACCGACCGCCACGCCGAGCATCGCCGTCTCCTGGAACTGCTCGCGCAGCGCGTCGAGGCTGGGCTGCGCGGCCCCGGCCACGTCGAGGGACGGCTGCGACAGCAGGTTCGCGAGCGCGGGACCGAGCTGGTAGACGCCGTGCTCCTCGACCAGGTACCCCGTCGACACCAGACCCTTGACCAGCCCGAAGACCGAGGACTTCGGGGCGTCGAGGGCGGTGGAGAGTTCGTGCATCCGGGCGCCGTCCCGTTGCGCGACGATCTCGAGGATGTCGGTCACCCGGCTGACGGTCCTGTGCGCCTTGGCGACGGTCTCGGCCACGGCGGCCCTCCCTCTCGGTTCGTATCTACGAACTCTATCCGCCCCTGAAGCTCCCGGTCGACTCTTGACCGGCCGCGTCCCCACGCCTACGTTGATCGTATCTACGAACGTGATGACGCAAATACGAACGGACATCGTCATGCACACCGAGCCGCACACCGATCCGCACTCCGCCCCGCCAACCGGCCCGCCCCCCGAGATCACCCAACGCGGGCTGTACTTCGAGGAACTGGAGCCCGGCGTGCGTTACGCGCACCGCCCCGGACGCACCCTCGGCGAGGCCGACAACACGTTCTTCACCACGCTGACCATGAACCCCCAGAGCCTCCACCTGGACGAACACGCCGCCACGGAAACGGAGTTCGGGCAGCGCCTGGTCAACAGCCTGCTCACGCTCTCCACCGTCGTGGGCCTCAGCGTCGGCCAGCTCACCCAGGGCACGACGGTCGCGAACCTCGGCTTCGAGCAGGTCACCTTCCCCACGCCGGTGTTCCACGGCGACACCCTCTACGCCGAGACCGAGGTCGTCACCAAGCGGACCTCCGCCTCCCGCCCCGACAACGGCGTGGTCACCTTCGAGCACCGCGGCCGCAATCAGCGCGGCGAACTCGTCGCGGTCGTCCGGCGCGTGGCCCTGATGCGGCGCCTCCCGGCCGACTCCCCGGCGAAGGCGGACCGATGAGCGCACTCACAACGATGAGCGCGCGCAAGGGCCCCGCCCTGCTCTTCTGCCCCGCCGACCGCCCGGACCGCTACGCCAAGGCCGCCGCCCGCGCCGACAGCATCATGCTCGACCTCGAGGACGCCGTGGCCCCCGGGGACAAGGAAAGCGCCCGGCAGTCCGTCGTCCGGGCCCTCCCCCACCTCGACCCGGCACACACCTTCGTACGGATCAACGCCCTCGACACACCATGGGGCGCGGACGACCTGGCGGCGCTGCCCGCACACACCATGGTCATGCTGCCCAAGGCCGGTGCCGCCGCCGACGTACGGGCCTGCGCGCCGCACACCGTCCTCGCTCTGTGCGAGACGGCGGCCGGGGTGCTCGCCGCCGAATCCCTCGCCCGTACCGACAACTGCGCGGGACTCATGTGGGGCGGCGAGGATCTCGTCGCCGACCTGGGCGGCCGCTCCAGCCGCGGCCCCGACGGCGGCTACCGCAGTGTGGTGCTCCATGCGCGGGCGCAGGTCCTGCTCGCCGCAACAGCCGCCCAGAAGTACGCCGTTGACGCCGTGCACCTCGACATCCCCGACCTCGAAGGCCTCGCGGTCGAGGCTGAGGACGCCGCGGCCGTCGGCTTCCGCGCCAAGGCCTGCATCCACCCGAGCCATGTCGCGCCCATCCGCGCCGCGTTCGCGCCCAGCGAGGAAGAGGGCCGGTGGGCGTGCGAGATCCTCGCGGCGGCGGAGACGCACGGGGCCGTCTTCCGGTACGAGGGCCGCATGGTCGACGCCCCCGTCCTGGCCCACGCCCGCTCGGTGCTATCCGCCCTGGAACCGTCCGACGACACCGGCCGCCACGACACAAGGAAGTGACTGCGACATGGACTTCGAACTGACCGCACAGCAGAAGGACATCCAGTCGGGCGTCCGCGACCTGGCCCGTTCCTTCAGCCCCGACTACTGGGCGCAGCAGGACCAACGCGCCGAATTTCCCTGGCAGTTCTACGAGGCATTCGCCAAGGCGGGCTGGCTCGGCATCGCCGTGCCGGAGGAGTACGGGGGCGGCGGCCTGGGTGTCCTCGAAGCCGCTCTCCTGCTGGAGGAGGTGGCGGCGTCCGGTGCGGGCATGAACGGGTGCAGCACCATGCACCTGACCATCTTCGGGCTCAACGTCCTGGCCAAGCACGGCAGCGAGCAGCTGCGCCGCGAGGTCCTTCCGCACGCGGTCACCGGCGACCTGCATGTCTGCTTCGGTGTCACGGAGCCCGACGCCGGCACCGACACCACCCGCGTCTCGACGTTCGCGCGCCGCGACGGCGACCACTACGTCATCGACGGCCGCAAGATCTGGATCACCAAGGCCGGGGACTCGCAGAAGATGGTGCTGCTGGCCCGCACCACGCCCCGCGACGAGGTCGCCAAGCCCACCGACGGGCTGTCCGTCTTCCTCGTCGACATCGACCGCGGCGCCATGGACATCCGGCCGATCCCCAAGATGGGCCGCAACGCCGTCGCCTCGAACGAGATCTTCATCGACGGCCTGCGGGTGCCCGCGACCGCCCGGATCGGCGAGGAGGGACAGGGCTTCCGCTACCTCCTGGACGGCCTCAACCCCGAACGGATCCTGCTCGCCCACGAGGCGCTCGGCATCGGCCGCGCCGCCCTCGACGTGGCGACCCAGTACGCCAAGGACCGCGTCGTCTTCGACCGCCCCATCGGCCGCAACCAGGGCATCGCCTTCCCGCTCGCCGAGGCCCTCACCCGCCTCGACGCCGCACGGCTCATGGCCCGCAACGCCGCCTGGCGCTACGACCAGGGACAGCACTGCGCGCGCGAGGCGAACATGGCCAAGTGGCTCTGCGCCGACGCCGGTTTCCAGGCCGCGGACGCCTCCGTGCAGACACTGGGCGGCATGGGGTACGCGAAGGAGTACCACGTCGAGCGGTACTTCCGGGAGTCGCGCCTGATGCGCCTGGCGCCCGTCAGCCAGGAGATGGTCCTCAACTACGTCGCCCAGCACGTGCTCGGTCTGCCGAGGTCCTACTGATGAACACACCTGCTCCCGACTCCGCTGCGCCCGGCGCGCTGTCCGGTCTCAAGGTCCTCGACCTCTCCCGCGTCCTCGCGGGACCGCTGTGCACCCAGATGCTCGCCGACCACGGCGCCACCGTCGTCAAGGTCGAGTCACCGGCGGGCGACGACACCCGCCGCTGGGGGCCGCCGTTCCTCACCGAGGACACCAGCGCGTACTACGCGAACGTCAACCGCGGCAAGAAGAACATCGTCGTCGACCTGGCCACCGACCAGGGCCGCACCATCCTGGGCACCCTCATGGCCGACGCCGACATCGTGGTGGAGAACTTCAAGGCGGGCACCCTCGCCGCCTGGGGCTACCCCGACGACGTGATCCGCGAGCGCTGGCCCGCCCTGATCCACTGCCGCATCACCGGATTCGGCACGGACGGCCCCCTCGGCGCGCTCCCCGGCTACGACGCCGTACTCCAGGCGTACGGCGGCCTGATGAGCATCAACGGCGAGCAGGAAGGTCCCCCACTTCGCATCGGCGTCCCGGTCGTCGACCAGGTCACCGGCATCCTCGCCTTCTCCGGAATCCTGCTCGCCCTCCACGAACGGCAGCGCTCGGGCCGCGGCCAACTCGTCGACTCCACCCTCCTCGACACCGTCATCAGCCTCCTCCACCCCCACTCGGCGTCCTGGCTCGCCGACGGCCGGGTCCCGTCCCGCACCGGATCCGCGCACCCCACCATCGCCCCGTACGAAAATTTCGCCACGCTCGACGGCCTGTTCTTCATCGGCGCCGGCAACGACCGCCAATTCGCCGCGCTCGCCGACGTGTTGGGCGATCCCGCCCTCGCCACGGCCCCCCGCTTCGCGACCAACCCCGACCGCGTACGCAACGTCGCGGAGCTGCGCGCGATCCTCACCGAGCGCATCGCGCACCGCCGCCGCGCCGAACTCTCGGAACACCTCCTCGCCCGAGGCGTACCGGCGTCCCCGGTCCACGACATCGCCGAGGCCATGACGGCACCCCAGGTACGCCACCGCGAACTCGTCGTCGAACAGGACGACTACCGCGGCGTCGGCGTCCCCATCAAACTGAGCCGCACCCCCGGCCACGCGGCTCCACCCCCGAGCCCCGCGGGCGGCGACACCCGGGAAGTGCTCGCGGCGGCGGGCTGCACGGACGCGGAGATCACGAAGGCGCTGGAGGACGGCGCGGTGGTGGAGTCCGGGCCGTCCCACCCCCTCCGAACCAGCACGCCATAACCGTACGAACCACCCTCGAGGCGACGCCGGTGCGCTACCGTCCCAGCAACCCACTGCGGGCCACGAACGGGAGGGACCCCCATGTTGCAGCAGGTCGCGGACGGAGTGCTGGTCCACCAGAGCGCGTTGCTCCAGAACAACACCGTTGTCGTGCAGGGCACGGACGGCGTGCTGCTCGTCGACCCCGGGATCACGGACGCCGAAATGACGTGCCTCGCGAACGACCTCCGCACGTACGGCCGCCCCGTGACAGCCGGCTTCGCGACGCACCCCGACTGGGACCACGCGCTCTGGCACCCTGAACTGGGCGAGGCGCCTCGCTACGGAACGGCCCGCTGCGCACAGTTCCTGGACGAGCTGCTGTCACAAACGGACTGGAAGACCCAGCTCGCCGCAGGCCTGCCACCGGAGATCGCCGAGGAAACGCCACTGGACCTCTTCGGCCGCATCACGCCCCTGCCCGCCGGAACCACCCGACTCCCCTGGACAGGCCCCGAGCTCCGCATCATCGAGCACCCGGCCCATTCCCCGGGCCACGCCGCGCTGTTGCTGGAACAGAGCGGAGTCCTCATCGCGGGCGACATGCTCTCGGACGTCCTGATCCCGATGCTCGACAACTCCACCGACCCGATCGAGGACTACCTCGTCGGCCTACGACGCCTGGAGGACATGGCGGACGCCGTCGACATCGTCATCCCCGGCCACGGATCGGTCGGCACGGGCGACGAGGTGCGCGCCCGCATCGACCAGGACCGCGCGTACCTCCACGCCCTGCGCGCCGGCCTCGCCCCCAAGGACGACCCCCGCCTCGGCGCCTCCGCGAAGCCAGGCTGGGAGTGGGTGAACGACATCCACGAAGGCCAGGCGGAGAGCGTGGCCCGGCGAAAAGGGGCCGACGGAACGCGCAACTAAGGGGTGTCCCGTAACGCCTGGCCATAAGTGAGACGATCTTGATGTGGCTGGTGTGATCACGGCGTCTGAGCCGTCGTGGATAGGTCCGTTCACCGGCCTGAGGCCGCTCCGTTTTCGTGCGTTGGTCACTGCACTGCGCCGCGAAGGCGCTGATGCGGGGCGTCGGGGACGACCGTGGAGCCTGCCGTTCGAAGACCGAGTGCTACTGGTCACGGCCTACTGGCGCACGAACTTGACGATGCGCCAACTGGTTCCGCTGTTCGGGATATCTAAGTCCGCGGCTGACCGGATCATCGACCAAGTCGGTCCACTCCTGGCGCTTCGGCCCCGGCTCCGCTTCGCCAAGGGCACCGTGCTCATCGTCGACGGCACCCTGGTGCCCGCCCGCGACCACACAGTGGCCGAAGAGTCCAAGAACTACAGGACTCCACCAACCACCAGGTCGTTATCGATGCAGACACCCGCCTCGCCCATCTGCACAATCTTGCGTCCAGCGCGTGATCTGCCCGTTCACGATTCGATGGGCAGGATCTGGACCAGGCCGACCCAGTTCTCCGTGTCCGCCTTGGTGTGGGTGGCACGGACCCTCCAGCGGCCGGCGGGCAGCGAGACCGATGCCTGGGCGGGCATCCCGCCGCCGGGATACTCGGTGTCCAGCGCGGAGCCTGCTTCGGCGGAGTCCATGAGCGTGGCTGGACCGTCAGACACCCACGTGCCGCACTCCTCCCACTGGATGGCCGGGTCTGCAAGGACAGCCCGGGCCGCAGCTCTCAGTTCGGTCTCGGAGTCGGCGGCAAGCCACCGCAGGAACGCTCGATACTCGGGTAGATAACAGCTGGTGGCCGGCTCATCCGCCAGCACCAGCGCCTGTGAACCGTTCTCACCAACGGCGATCACACCGGCCAGATCGTCCACCGCACAGGCCCGGTCGTAGTCGTCTGGAATGGTGGAGTCTCCCGCCATGACCCCGGTCTCCGTACACCCATGCCATGCAGCCAACGCGGAAACGGGGATGACAATCAAAGGCCCACCCATCGACTCCACCCAAACAGGGGAGGCATGGGAGGCATCGGCTGCAGTGGACGAAGAGACGCTCATGCCGTCAGTGTGCACGCGCCCACTGACAACGCCCGCAGTGGCCCATTGGCGCCCAGGACAGGAACGGCCCAGGGCCTGCGGCGGCTTCGGTTACGGGACAACCCTTAGGCCGCCCATCCGGGCCGTTCACCGCTGACCGCGTAAGTTGACCCCATGGTGGAGGGGTCGGGCTCCGCGGCGCGGTTGGTGTCGCAGGAGCAGCAGGGGACGGGGCGGGATGGCGCTGGGCGTGCGGGGAGCAAGGGTGGGCTGGTTCGTTCGTCGTTGCTGATGGCCGGCGGGACGGTGGTGTCCCGGGCGACCGGGCTGATCCGCCAGGTGCTGCAGGCCGCGGCGTTGGGCACGGGCCTGCTGGCCAGTACGTACAACACGGCGAACACCGTGCCGACGAGCCTGTACACGCTGCTCATCGGCGGTGCGCTGAACGCCGTGCTGGTGCCGCAGTTGGTGCGGGCCCGGGCGACGCAGCCCGATGGCGGGCGGGCGTACGAGCAGCGGCTGGTCACGCTGGTGGTCAGCGTGCTCGCGGTGGGGACGGCGCTGGCGGTGTGGGCGGCTCCGCAGATCGTGGGTCTGTACATGCGGGACACCCCGGGCAGTCACGAGGCGTTTCAACTGACGGTGACGTTCGCGCGGTTCCTGCTGCCGCAGATCTTCTTCTACGGACTGTTCGGCATCTACGGGCAGGTGCTGAACGCCCGGGAGAAGTTCGGCGCGATGATGTGGACGCCGGTGCTCAACAACGTCGTGCTGGTGGGCATGTTCGCCGCCTACCTGGGGCTGATGACGGTGCCCGACCAGGTGGCGGACATCACCGCCGACCAGGTACGGCTGCTCGGGATCGGGACGACGGCAGGCATCGCGCTGCAGGCCTTGGCCCTCGTCCCGTTCGCCCGGGCGGCCGGTTTCCGGTTCCAGCCCCGGTTCGACTGGCGCGGCACCGGACTGGGCAAGAGCGTCCACGCGGCGAAGTGGACGCTCCTGTTCGTCCTGGCCAACCAGGTCGCCCTCACCGTGGTCACGAACTACGCCAACGCCGCCGACCAGGAACTGCCCCAGGCGGGCGCCGGATATTCGGCCTACACGTACGCGCAGACCATCTGGTTGCTGCCCCAGTCGATCGTGACCGTCTCCCTGGTCACGGCCCTGCTGCCCCGCATGAGCCGGGCCGTCGCCGAGGGTCGCATCCCGGACCTGCGCGCGGACCTGTCGCGGGCGCTGCGGATCAGCGGCGTGGTCATCGTGCCCGCCGCCTTTCTCTTCCTCGCCCTGGGCCCGCAGATCTCCTCGCTGCTGTTCGCCCACGGAGCGGCCGACGCCGCCTCGGCCCGTCCGCTGGGGTACATGCTCCAGGCGTTCGGCCTTGGACTCGTCCCGTTCTCCGCCCAGTACCTGCTGCTGCGCGGCTTCTACGCCTTCGAGGACACCCGTACGCCGTTCCTCATGGCGACCTGGACCGCGGGCGTGAACATCGCCCTGGCCACCGCCTGTCATCTGCTGCTGCCCGCCCGCTGGGCAGTCGTCGGCATGGCCGGCGCCTACACCCTCTCCTACGCGGCGGGCCTCGCCCTCACCGCGCGTCTGCTGCGCAGGAGGCTCGGGAGCCGCATCGACGACGGCACCCTGCGCCGCACCTACGGGAAACTGTTCTGCGCCGCGGCTCCGTCCGCCGCTCTGGGCTGGGCCGCAGCACGCGCATGCGCGCGCCTTGGTACCGGGACGTGGCCCACCGCCGTCGCCCTGGCGGTCGGAGTGCTCGCCACAGCCGTGGGATACGTCCTGCTCGCCCGGCTGCTGAAGGTCGACGAACTGCGTCGCCTACCCGGGCTGCGCTGAGCCCGGGCCCCTCCTTGCCCTGCACCGCTTCCGTACTCACGAGGGCCTCGCGCGGAGCCAGTCGCGCGCCGCGGTCAGTGAGCCTTTTCCAACCTCATCCCTGTACGCTCGTCGGCCTGCTGGCCACTGAACCAATCTGTAGCGGGGGCGTGACCAGCAGATCCGCAGTCCGTCCCGGCGGCCCGGACGCTTCGCCGAGCATGGTCAGCGGCGCTGACAGCCGGGTTGGCAGGGGCTCAGCCCTCCGGCGGCTCCCATGAGGCGAACCAGTGGGGGAACGGTCCGGCGGAGGGCGGGAAGGCGAACGGCGGCGTGCGGTCGGTGAGCAGGCGCAGCACAAACTCGCCGGTGCCGCAGTCGAAGCGCTGCCACTCACCGTCCACGTACTGCACCAGAACCGGCCAGTCGTCGGGATCGGCCGGTCCGGTCAGCCAGTGGAAGGTCAGCTCCTGCTCGGAGGTCCCCCATATGAGCACGCCGCCGGGCGCGGGGTAGACGGGGTATGGCCGGTACAGGTCGGCGTACCGCGCCATGTCCTGGCCCCAGGAGACCAGATCCGTGCCCAGCGCACCCGGCACCAGCAGGTCCAGGTACTCGTCGAAGCTGCCCGCGCCGAAGGCGTCGACGATGTCCTTGTAGTCACCGGGCAGCGCGGTGCCCAGCGCTGCCTCCGTCGCGGCCCAGTCGACGCCGCACCGATCGGGCTCCGTCCGCCCGGTGGCCTCCCGCAGCAACGCTGCCCACGCGACCCCGGGCGGGCGGGTGAACGCGCGCCGGGCGAGGATCACGACGGGGCGCGGGCCATCGGCGGTGGCCGTCACGCCGTATCCGAACCAGTGCTCGGCCAGCGCCCACCCGCGCAGCTCCAGCAGCCCACCCTCCCCGCCGATGGGGAGCCCACCCTCCCCGCCCACCGGCGGACCGTCGGGCACCCCTGCTGCCCTGCCCCCCGACGACCCAGGCACGTACCGGCCGGCCCGCCCCGTCAACCACGTCTGCAGCGACGCGCTCCAGCTCGGCCAGATCCTCCGCGTCACTGGGCACGCAGACATGCCCTGCCCCATGAATGGGCAGCGGGCAGTGCAATTCGGGCGCGCGCCAGGCGTCGTTCAGACGGGCGCGCAGAGCTGAGGCGTCCACGTGGCCAAGTGAACAGCACGGCACTGACATTGAGCCTTCTCAACCTGCATCAGCAGTACGCCGTTGGGCCGACAACAGGAGGAAGCCCTGGTAGGTGGGTTTTCAACCAAGATCACCAGTCTGTCGGGAGCTTCCGCATGCTTGTCTGCCCGTCCGGTATCGACCTGTCCAGCCGCTCTCTGCAGCACCTGTCGGTCTCCACGGCATACCCGCCGCTCTCGCCGCTGACGACGTCAAGTGCTGGGCCGACAGGGCGTATCAGGGCGCAGGCCCTGCTGTGCACGTCGTCGGGCGGGCTCTCGTTCGTTGTGTTCATCGTTCGGCGTGCCCCAACGACCGCGTATCGGGTCCGATGATCTGCGCCATGTGTTTCCTGATGCTCAGTACCACCGACCGGTCGGCGATGCGGGAGTCGGGGAGGGCCGAGCCGAGGGCCATCTCGAAGCGGTTGACGTCGGCGAGCTTGCGCAGCCATACCGCGAGGATGAGGTTGTAGCGGCTCGGCGAGGTGAAGGCGAGGCGGACCTCGGGCACGGTCGCGAGTGAGGCGCGGACCGTCTCGATGGTGCGGGCGGACGCCTCGACGAAGTACCAGGTGTAGACGGGCCAGCCGGACACCTCGCGGGCGAGGTCGGTGCGGAAGTGCAGATCGCCGTTGCGTCGCAGGGTCGCCAGGGCGTCCGCGACCCGCTGGGGCGAGAATCCGTGCTTCTCGGCGATGTCCGTGACCGGGACACGCCCGTCGCGCCAGACCTCGGCCTCGATGGCCTCCCTGAGGTCGTCGGCCACCAGGCGTGCCGCGCGGGCGCGCGGTCCGCGGGGCGGTCGCACCCGTGCGGCTTCTTCTGAAGTAAGTGCGCGCAGGCGCCAGTTGGCCGCGTCGACGAGGACCTCGTTGACGGGGTGGGTGCGGACACTGCGCAGTCCCTTCATCTCTCCCAGGCCCCGCAGCGCGTAGTCCGAGAGCGTGGCGAGGTCGTCGAAGGAGACGATGGCGAGCAGGTCCCGTGCGCCCGAGCAGCAGTCGAGGACCCACACGGCGGGATCGCGCGCGAGTTGGCGCGCGGTCGCCTCGATCTGGGCGGGCTCGCACTCGATCTCGATCAGGGCGAGCTGCCGGCGCGGGCGGAAGCCGGTGACCCAGGCGATGCCGTCGTCGCGCAGCCTGCTCCACCTGCGGCCCAGCGTCGCCGCGTCCACCCCCACCACCGGCGCGAGCTCCGTCCAGCTGGCGCGCGGTTCGATCTGCAGAGCATGGATGAGGCGCTCATCGGTGGGCGCGAGCATATTTTCCTGTGCCTGAGTGCTCACTTCCGCAGTTTATCTGCACTTTGCCCGGTCGACCTCGTCGTACGGCTCACACTGCACGCCACCAGAATGCCGAGCGCGAAGGACCGACGTTGACGAACACGACCTCCCCCCGTACTCCCGAACGCCTCGCGACGACGGACGCGAAGGGCCGCGCCGAGGCCGAGGTGGCCCGTCGCCGCTCGCAGCTCCTGGAGCTGAGCCACGCGCTGCACGCCGACCCCGAGCTGTCCTGGCAGGAGCACCGGTCGGCCGCGCGCGTGGCACGGGTCCTCGAGGACGCGGGCTTCGCCGTCGAGGTGGGGGCGTACGGGGTGGAGACGGCCATCGAGGCCGTGTACGGGACCGGGGACCTCACCGTGGCGATCTGCGCGGAGTACGACGCCCTGCCGGGGATCGGGCACGCCTGCGGCCACAACGTGATCGCCGCGGCGGGCGTCGGCGCCGCGCTCGCGCTGGCTCCGGTGGCCGACGAGGCGGGGCTTCGGATCAAGCTGCTCGGCACGCCGGCGGAGGAGCACGGCGGCGGCAAGGTCCCCATGCTCGTCGCGGGCGCGTGGGAGGACGTGGACGTGTCGATGATGGTCCACGGCATGACCGGCGGCGACCGGCCGGCGGACGCGTTCCGGTCCACCGCCGTCGATCGCTTCGAGGTGACCTTCAGCGGCCGCACCGCGCACGCCGCGGCCGCCCCGCAGCAGGGCATCAACGCCGGCGCCGCCGCGACCCTGTCCCTCACCGCGATCGGCCTGCTGCGCCAGCACCTGCCGCGTGACACCAACCTCAACGCGTTCGTGTCCCTGGGCGGCGAGGCCACGAACATCATCCCGGACCGTGCCACCGTCCAGGTCGAGATCCGCGCCTACGAGCTGGACGACTGGCGCGACATGAAGAAGCGCGTCCTCGCCTGCTTCGAGGGATCCGCCATCTCGATGGGGTGCACCTGGGAGTGGGCGCCGACGGAGCACCCGTACGCCCCCATGTCACCCGACTACACCCTCTGCGCCCTGTGGGACGACAACCTGACCGCCCGAGGCCGGACCATCGAGGGCGCCACGGCGGCCGGTGGGGGCTCCACCGACATGGGCAACGTGTCCCAGGTCGTCCCCAGCATCCACCCCATGATCGCGTTCCTCGGCGAGGACAGCGTGCCGCACAACCCGGACTTCGCCGCCGCGGCCGCCACCCCCGCGGCCGACGACGCGGTCGTCGACGGGGCCGTGGCGCTCGCCTGGACCGCGCTCGACGTCGCACTCGACGACGTGTTGCGCGCCGAGTTCCGCCGCCGCACCGCCGAGCGCCCGGCCGGGGCGACGCGGATCGCCTTCGAGGCGTGAGACCGGCGCTCTCCGCACCGCACCCGATCCCCTCCTCGTCGCAACCGTGCGCCTCCCAGCCAGGAGACAACGAATGAGCACCAACTCCAGCACCGCCGCGGACGCCACCAGCGTGAGCACCGCACGCGGCGATGACACGCCCGCCGTCAGACTCACCCTGCGCGACGCCCGCCTGTGGATCCTGATCGCGCTCGCCGCGGTGTTCGCGGCGGCCGCCCAGGCGATCGGCCCGATCGTCGTCCCGATCGGCGCCGCGGCGGTCACTCTCCTGCCGATGATCTGGGGCCTGCTCGCCGGCGCCGTCACCTCCGGCCAGCGGATCAGGCCGCTGCCCGTCGACCTGCAACAGGCCGCCAACATCGTCATGGGCATCGCGGTCCTCGTGCTCGGCGCCCGGCTGGCGTTCACCATCGGCCCCAGCATGCCGATGCTCCTGGACGCCGGGCCCGCGCTGCTCCTCCAGGAGGTGGGGCACCTGTTCGGCACGATCCTGGTCGCCCTCCCCCTCGCGGTGCTGCTTCGGATGGGCCCCGCGACCATCGGCGCCACCTTCTCCATCGACCGCGAGACGTCCTTCGCGATGGTCAGCGAGCGCTACGGCTCCGACTCCCCGCAGTACCGCGGTGTGCTGTCGATGTACGTGTACGGCACGATCTTCGGCGCGCTCGTCGTCAGCCTGGTGGCCTCGCTGGCCGCCTCCCTCGGGATCTTCGACCCGCGTGCGCTGGCCATGGGCGCGGGCATCGGCTCGTCGTCGATGATGGCCGCGGGCGCCGCCTCGATCGTCGCGGCGCACCCCGAACTCTCCGACCAGGCCCTCGCGTTGGCGTCCACGTCGAACCTGATCACCAGCGTCCTCGGCCTCTACATCGGCGTATGGGTGTCCCTGCCACTGGCCGACCGCTGCTACCGCCTGCTCACGGGAAACCGGGAGACCGCCCCGCACCGCGAGCAGTCGGCGTCGGCAGTCTCCACACCCGCCCCGGCCACGACCCACGTCCCGCTCTGGACCACGACGGCCATCGTCGCCGGAATCGGACTCCTGGTCGCGACGGTCGCGGCGCACCGCTTCTCCTGGTCGATGCTCGCCTGCTACGCGGTCCTCGCCGCGCTCGTCCTGGCGGGCCTGGGCGCGGCCCGGGTCACGCGCGGCCGGCTGCCCGCGGTCGTCGTGGTGATCACGCTCGGCGCGCTGCTCACCTCACCGATGTCCCCGGTCGCGGACCGGCTGACCGAGGTCGGCGAGAGCGTCGACATCCTCACGGTCATCACGACGCTCCTGACCATCGCGGGCCTGAGCCTCGGCAAGGACCTCCCGATGCTGCGCAAGATCGGCTGGCGCATCATCCCCGTGGGCACGACAGCGATCATCGCCTCCTTCGTCCTGTCGACCGTCGCGGCGGAGTTCGCGTTGGGGTTGTGGGGGTGACGGCGGGAGCCGCCCGGTAGCGGGCACCGCATGTGCTCACGGAGCCGCGGAGGCCAGGTAGGCACGTGTGCAGGTCACCTCGACCTGCCCGGCCGTGAACTCGAGAAGTGACCCGGGCCCGCGCGCGGAGAACCTCACTCCTCCGTCGGCACCGGACGACACCAGCACGGACTTCGCCGCCGGAGCGGACCACCCCGAGACACGCAGTTCCGCAACCGAGTTGAACCGCAGGTGGAACTCGAAGGCGTTGAAGTCCTTGGCTTGCCATTCAGGCAGAGGACTCGTGGCTGCGAAACCGGAGCGCGACGCCGGCCCCCTGGACGGATACGTCCATCATGCGTTCTGCTCCGTGGGCCCCTTCGTTGCTGTGGCAAGGCGGTTGATGTCCGGGGTGCGCAGGACGGTGGGGGCGTTGTTGTCCGGGCGGGTGGCGGCGAGCATGGCGCGGCCGACGAGGTCCGTGGTGGTGATGTACCGGGGGAACAGACGCCTGAGGAGCGGGTGGATGACGGCCGTGGCCCGGTACAGGACGCGGTAGAGCGGGGTGCGGGAGACCGCGCCGTCGACCGGCTGGATGAAGCCGGGGCGGAACATGTAGGCGGTCATGGGCAGTGCCCGGATGCCGTTCTCCGTACGCCCCTTGACGCGGGCCCACATCTGACGGCTCTTGCCGGTGGCGTCGGTGCCCTCGCCGGAGACGTACACGAACGTCAGGTTCGGGCAAGCCGCCGTCACAGCGTTCGCGGCCGCAAGCGCGTAGTCGTAGGTGATCCGGGTGTACTCGGCCTCGGTACGACCGACGGCGGAGACTCCGAGGCAGTAGAAGCAGGCGTCCAGGTCGGCGAGTTGATCCTGGATCGCGGCGTAGTCGGTGAAGTCGGCGTGGACGATCTGCCGCAGCTTGGGGTGGGTCACGTTCAGGGGAGAGCGGACGACGGCGAGGACCTCGGTGACCGTATCGTCACGCAGACTGGCGTGCAGGGCGCCGTGCCCGACCATTCCGGAGGCTCCGAAGACGATGACGCGCACGAGTTCTCCCGGGGGTGAGGGGGCAGTGGGCGGATTCAGCGAGGGAGGCTTACGGACCGTGCCATCATGGCGTCGAAGGCGCGGTCGGGCAGGATACGCCGCAGGGCGAGCAGCGGGCGCGCGCCGAAGCCGGTGGCGTAGCGGGTCCTGGGCCTGCGGGCGGTGACGGCCTTGCCGACGGAGTCGGCGATGACGGTCGGCGGAGACATGCGCTTGACCATGGCCTCGGAGCGCATGGAGGCGGCGACGGCCTCGGCCTGGTCGGCGTAGGCACCCGAGACGGAGGACTTCTCCAGGTTGTCGGCGGCGATGCCGCTCCACTCGGTGCGGATGCCGCCGGGTTCGATGACGACGACGTCGATCCCGAACGGCTTGACCTCCAGGCGCAGGCAGTCGCTGAGGGCTTCGAGGGCGAACTTGGTGCCGTGGTACCAGCCGCCGAGCGGGGTGTGGATCTTCCCGCCCATCGAGGTGACGTTGACGACCGTTCCGCTGCGCCGGGCCCGCATGTGCGGCAGGACGATCTGGGTCAGCCGGATCGCGCCGAAGACGTTGACGTCGAACTGGCGGCGGGCTTCGTCCTGCGAGACGTCCTCCAGCGCGCCGTACGAGCCGTATCCGGCGTTGTTGACCAGGACGTCGATGCGGCCGGTCTCGGAGACGATGCGGTCGACTCCGCTTCGCATGGACTCGTCTTCGGTGACATCCATCGCGAGCGGGCGCACACCGTGTTCGGCGAGTTGCCGCAGGCGGTTGGTGCGGCGGGCCGCCCCGTAGACGGTGTAGCCGAGGCCGATCAGCTTGAGGGCGGTCGCTTCGCCGATGCCGGAGGAGGCGCCGGTCACGAGGGCGGTCCTGGGTGTGGGCGCGGAGGTGGTCATGGGGGTTCCTCGTCGTCTGGCCGGAGAGAGCGTGGCCGGTCCGGGCGGTGGTTCGTGGCTTCCACGCTAGGCCGGCGAGCCCGCCGAGGAACTAGCCGATGACGCCCGACCACTTGCCTTTCGCGCCATTCCGGGATGGCGCCTTCTGCATGTCGTTTGGCGCGCACGGCATCCTCCGCTCCCCCAAGGAGGATCTAACCTCAAGGCATGGCATCACAGCAGTTCACCCTGGATCCGGGGACGCGTGCGCTCCTGCACGACCTCGGGGTCTCCGTCACCAGCGTGCTGCGGTGGGCCCGGCTCCCTGCCGGGCTGTTCGCCCAGAGCGCGGTCACGATGCCGACCGAGGAGTACTACCGGTTCTGGGAGGCGCTGGACGCCGAGGCCGCGGATCCCGACCTGGCGGTGCGGATCGGGCGAGCTGTGTCCGTCGAGGCCTTCAACCCGCCGATCTTCGCGGCCTTGTGCAGCGCGAACCTGCGTACGGCGGCCGAGCGCATCGCCGCGTTCAAGCCGCTCATCTGCCCGGCGCGGCTCGAGGTCACCTTCGACCGGACGGGCCTGACGATCACGTTCCACTGGCCCGAGGGGCCGACGCCACCCCCGCTGCTGGTCGCGGCCGAGCTCGCGTTCTGGGTGGCGCTGGCGCGGATCGGCACGCGCCGGGAGGTGCGAGCGGCCCGGGTCGCCATGCGCCGCGTCCCGGAGCCCTCGGCCGCGACGACCTCCTATTTCGGTACGCAGGTTCACGAGGGCGCGGCCGACACCGTCGCCTTCTGAGCTGCGGATGCCTCGCTGCCGTTCCTCACCGAGGACGAGTCCATGTGGGACTTCTTCGCGCCCGAGCTTCGCCGTCGCCTGTCCGAAATCGAGGCGTCCGCGACCGCGGCCGACCGCGTGCGCGCCGCGCTCCACGAGCGGCTGCCCGCCGGCGAGAGCTCCATCAACGCCATCGCCGCCCAGCTCACGATCAGCCCGCGCACCCTCCAGCGGCAGCTCCAGGCAGAGGGCACCAGTTACCAGGCGGTACTCGGCGACACCAGGGAGAAGCTCGCCCGCCGCTACCTCGCGGACCGGTCGCTGCCCACCTCCCAGGTCGCCTACCTCCTGGCCTACGACGACACCAACTCGTTCTACCGCGCCTTCCGCCGCTGGACCGGACTCACGCCGGACGCCGCGCGCAACGACGGCCGCCTCGCTCCCGCCTCGCCCGCGACCTGATCCCCACCGTGACTCCCGGGCGACGTGCGACCCGCGCCCCCGCAACACCGCGGCGACCGGCGCACACTTGTCGCCGGCCGCCGCGCAAGCACCTTACGAGGTGCCCGAGACCTTCACCCCGCGGATGCGCCCCGCGTTGTCGAAGGAGCCGAAGCCGATCCGGCCGTCCCCGGGGCGGGCGCTCACCGCGGTCATCAGCGGGTGCCGTGAGCCGTCCATGTAGACGGCCGTCTCGCCGGTGTCCCCGCAGCGCACCACCGTGACCCGGTGCCAGGCCGCGTCGCTGATCGCGGGTGGGGCGCCGGTGGTGCCGTTCCACTGGTCCTCGACCCGCAGGCGGTCGGCGTCGTCCACCGTGAAGACGCCGTTGTGCGGGTAGATGGTGTTGTCCTGGGAGAGATGTGCGTAGCCGAAGCGGGTGTCCGACTCGTGGCCGAAGACGACGATCACGTCCCGGTTGTCGATGTCGGTCGGTGTGTCGATGCGGACCTCGGCGTCGATGCGGACGTTGCGGTAGGCGGGGCCGGCCTTGAGCACCGCGTACTCGTAGGGGCGGCGGGGCCCGGGCCGCTCCACGCCCGGCTCGGTCATCACCGCCTCGCCCTCCTTGAACTGCCACTTGGAGGGGGTCACGGGCGCCCAGTTGTCAGCGGACATGACATGGGTGAGGGTCGTGCCGCTCGTGTCGCAGCTCGCGAACGTGCGCGTGCCCGTCACCTTCCAGATCTTGCCGTTGGCCTTGGAGAGGATGTACAGCTCGCCGTCCGCGTCCTGGCCGAACCGCAGGTCGACGCGCTTGTCACCGGCGAGTTGCTGCATGGTGACCCGCTTGCCGGACTTCGCGTCGTAGACCATCAGGCTGTACAGCTGCGCCAGGCGCTGCTGCGTGCCGGGCTTCGCGCGGCGCATGTCGGCGGCGTCGGAGTAGAGGAGTCGGCCGTCGACGATGTCACCGAAGATGTACTTTCCCTGGAGTCCGTGCAGGTCGTGGCCCCGGTAGACATAGCCGCCTGAGATGCCGACGCCGACGTCGGACTTGCAGTTCCAGTCGGCCGGCGGGTCGTGGTCGTAGGCGGCGACGGGATACGTGTAGCCGTACTTCGCGTCGTCGGCGGGCAGCGGGAGGATCTTGGCGCAGGGGTCGGTGGCCTTCTTGTCGAAGACGAAGGCGCCCTCGCGTTCGCTCCAGCCGTAGTTGTCGCCGGCCTTCACCTCGTACACGGACTCGATGGCGTGCTCGCCGACGTGGGAGAGGAACATGCGATGGCTGCCGCGGGTGTCCCAGCTGAAGCGGTGCGGGTCGCGCATGCCGATGGCGTAGATCTCGCCGAGGGTGCCGGACTCGCCGACGAACGGGTTGTTGGGCGGGATGCCGTACTCGCCGTTCGCGCTGTCGTGGCCGCGCGGGTCGATGCGCAGGAGCTTTCCGTGCGGGAGGGCGCGGTTCTGCGGGTCGCCGGTGGTACTGCCCTTGCCGCCGTCGCCGACCGTGATGTACAGCAGCCCGTAGTCCGCGTCGCCGGGCCGGGAGTTCGGGTTGAAGTCGAGTTGCTGGATGCCGTGCACCTGGCCGTTGAAGCCGATGCGGAGCAGTTCGCGGTGGGTGCCGGAGAAGGTGGGCGCGCTCGGGTCGTCGGCGGTCCATTCGGTGACGACGCCGTGGAAGCCGTTCCCGCTCGGCTGGTCGAAGTCCGGCTTGGCGTCGGTGAGTTCGGGCTTCTCGGTGTGGACGGTGTAGAAGCGGCCGTTGTGCCGGAAGTCCGGGTCGAAGGCGACGTAGCCGAAGCCGGTGCCCAGGCCCCGGCTGGCGTAGTAGGCGGAGGAGAACTCCTTGTACAGGTCCAGGTAGGGGCGCTGCCCCGAGCCGTCCTTGTTCAGGGAGTAGAACATGCCGTTCTGGTCCGCGACGGCGAGGCGGTTCGAGCCGTCGGGGAACGGGGTCAGGTAGTTGATCCGGTTGTACCGGACGAGCCGGTCGTCCTCGACCGGTCCCGGGCGCGGCTCGGACTTCGGGAGCTGCGCGAACTCCTGTACTTCGAGGCCGAGTCCGGAGGTGACCGGCTTGCCGGGGATGGGGTCGGTGACGGCGGCGGACGCGGCGTCGACGGGCGCTTCGGCCGCGGACGCCGCCACCGGCGCGGCGGTGAGCGCCGCGGCGAGCAGGGCGCCGGTGAGGAGTTGGACGAGGAGCGGTCTCTTGCGTGGCCGGACGTGCGGGGCCGATGGGGACAAGAGGGATCCCTTCGTGTGGGACGCGCGGAAGGCGCGTGCGGCGGCGCGGGAGGACGAGAGGATCACGACGCGGGGCGCCCGCCGGTGCGGCGGTACTCGGCCATGATCTGGCCGGGGGTGGCGGCGCGGTCCGTGAACAGCAGGCCGTCCATGCGGCAGTTGCAGGGGTTGGCCTCGCGGGTGTTCTGCGGGAAGCTCCCACCGATCTTGATGCCGCGGGGGTCGGTCGGCGACGCGAGGTCGGGCTCCGGCTCCCCGGCGAGCGCCCACGGGTCGTCGTCGCGCACGTAACTGCCGGGCAGGGCACGCCCGTTGCGGTACAGCGCCATCTCGCCCGTGTCGAAGTCGAAGGTCGCGGCCAGGTGGACCCACTGCCCGTCGGGCAGGTGGGTGCGCCAGTCGCCGTCCGCCGCGAAGGTCTGGGACGCGGATCCGTCCACGCGCCGCCCCAGGGCGACGAGCCGCAACTCGCCCTTGACGTCGATGAGTTCGAGCAGGGCCCGTACGTCGTGCCCGTTCGAGTCGCCGGTCAGGAGGCCCGAGAGTCCGATGGCGTTGTAGCGGTCGGCGGGGTCGGCCGAACCCGAATTCGGGCTCGGGTTCTGCCCGGTGGTCCGGAACCAGCCCATCACGGTGGCCTGGCGCGCCCCGTTGAAGGCGTGCAGCGAGGCCGCGCCGTCCGGGTCGTACACACCGGCCTTCCAGTCGTCGTTGCCCGCGGTGTCCGGGGCGATCTGCCGGGTCTGCAGGACGTGGCCGCGCCGCGGATCGGCGTCGTCGCGCACGCGCATCGCCGCGCCGCCGTTGACGAGCGACAGGGTGGTGCCGGACGGCCCCACGTCGCGTTCGCGCCCGGCGTCCGCGGGGTCCGGATGCTCGAAGTCGTAGCCCGCGACCAGGCTCCCCCGGACACCCGACGCGGTGGCCGCGGCCCCGGCGTCCGGCACCGACGCGCCCGCGGGCGGCGTGAGGAGCGCGGCGGCGAGCAGGGCGGCACCCGCGGCCGTCGCGAGGGGCCCTGACCTGGCTCTTAAGGATCTGCGTCGGCGTGAAGGCGTGACTGTGCGAGGCGTCATGTCCCCTCCCGGGAGCAAGCGGTGAAAGCGCTTCCTGTGAGATGCCTGGTGCAACGTACAAACATCAGGGGCGCGCGACAAGGGCGCGGACAACGTTGTCGAATGCGGTGTCGAATCGGGTGTCGAAACCCATGCCGACACCCGTGTCGGGGCTCCCTTCGTGGGAACGCCTCCACCGTGTGCTACTGCAAGTGGTCCAAGCGAGAGTGTCCCCGCTGAGGGGCGTACTGACAGTGCCTCCCTCATCGCGGCTCCGCGCCTTAGCGTGGAGGGCACGGCCGCCGGGGAACGCCGGGCGGGACGGGCTGCAACAGAAAGAACGCACCAGAAAATGACTGTCAACGGATTCGACCAGATCTTCCCGCTCGGGGAGCGGAACGACGCCTACGCCCAGTACTTCACCGGTCAGAGCTACCTGGCCCCGCTCGCCGCGGGAAGCGTTCCCGTCAGCAATGTCTCCTTCGAGCCGGGCTGCCGCAACAACTGGCACATCCACCATGGCACGGGCGGCGGCGGTGACCAGATCCTGCTGTGCACGGCGGGCAGCGGCTGGTACCAGGCCGAGGGCGAGGACCCCATCAGCATGGAACCGGGCACGGTGGTCCGCGTCCCGGCGGGCACGAAGCACTGGCACGGGGCGAAGGCCGACTCGTGGTTCTCCCACGTCGCCCTCATCACTCCCGGTGAGGACGTGAGCAACGAATGGCTCGAGCCCGTCACCGACGAGGTGTACGGCAAGCTGCCGAGGAACGGAGCGAACGCATGAGCATCCTGGACGAGACCTGCACGCTGGCGGGCGGCGTCGAGATCCCCAAGCTGGGGCTCGGCACCTGGTTCATCGACGACGACAAGGCCGCCGAGGCGGTCCGCGCGGCCGTGGAGATCGGCTACCGCAACATCGACACCGCCCAGGCCTACGGCAACGAGCGCGGCGTCGGCGAGGGCGTGCGCACCGCCGCGGTACCCCGCGAGCAGCTGTTCGTGTCGACGAAGCTCGCCGCCGAGATCAAGGACTACGACGAGGCGGTCGCCTCGATCGACGAGTCGCTCAAGACGCTCGGCCTCGAGTACATCGATCTGATGCTCATCCACAGCCCGCAGCCGTGGGACGACTTCCGCGGCGGCGAGTACGCCGAGGGCAACCGCGCGGCTTGGCGCGCGCTGGAAGAGGCACACCAGGCGGGCAGGATCCGCTCCATCGGTGTGTCCAACTTCCAGCAGCAGGACCTGGAGAACATCCTCCAGGGCGCGAGCGTCGTGCCGCACGTGAACCAGCTGCTCGTGCACGCGGGCAACACCCCGTCGGAGCTCCTGGACTACTGCGAGGACAAGGAGATCCTCGTCGAGGCGTACTCGCCGATCGCCCACGGGGCGATCCTGGAGAACGCCGAGGTCCGGGCGATGGCCGAGAAGTACGGTGTGTCCGTCCCGCAGCTGTGCATCCGCTACACCCTGCAGCTGGGCACGGTGTCGCTGCCCAAGACGGCGAACCCCGACCACATGCGCTCCAACGCCGAGGTCGACTTCGAGATCTCCGGCGACGACATGGACGCCCTGCGCGGCCTGCGGCACGTGGACTACGGGGAGCACAGCGTGTTCCCCGTCTACAGCGGGAAGTGACACCCGGGCCCCGGCGTCTTCGCCCCGCTCCGCGCGCTGCGAGCACGTCGTGAGCGGGGCGTGTGACACCTACCGCGCGACGTCGATGAGGACCTTGCCCACGGCGCCGCCCTCGACGGCCTCGTGTGCCCGGGCGGTCTCGTCGAGCGGGAAGCGGACCAGCGGCAGTCCGGCCGCCGCGCCGGCCTGCAGCGCGCCTGCCGCGACCGCCTCGGAGACCGCGGCCACGCCGTTGCGCATCGACTCGGCCGGGACCGTGTAGAGGGACAGGCCGTGCCAGTCCAGGTTCCGGCCGAAGGTGGCGCGCAGCGGCAGGCGCAGTTCGTCGCCGCCGTTGTTGGCGTAGAAGGCGATCGTCGCGTTGTTCCTGGTGACGGCGAGGTCCAGCTCCGCGTTGACCGCCGGGGCGACCTCGGCGACGAGGTCCACGCCGTCCGGCGCCAGCTCCTGGATGACCTTGGCGGCGTCCTGCGTGCGGTAGTTGACGATGTGGTGGGCGCCTGCGGCCTTCGCCAGGTCGGCCTTCTCGGGGGAGCTGACGGTCGTGATGGCCGTCGCCCCGGCCCAACGGGCGAGCTGGATCGCCGCGTTGCCGACCGCGCCCGCTCCCCCGGCGATCAGCACGGTCCACCCGGCGAGCGCGCCGTGCGCCAGCCGGTCCGGCCCGTCGGCGGCGAGGGTGAGGGCCCGGTGGGCGGTGAGCGCCGGCACGCCCAGCGCCGCGCCCAGGTCGTAGCCGGCGCCCTCCGGGAGCGGCACGGCGCGCTCGGCCGGGATGGTCAGGTACTCCTGGGCCGTGCCGCCGTCCGGGCGCCCGGCCGCGGACAGGTACAGCCACACCCGCTCCCCGATCCGCGCGGGATCGACGCCCTCGCCGACCGCGTCGATCCGGCCCGCGCCGTCCTGGTTGGGCACCTGGCTCTCGCCGTCCCCGAGGCTTCCGGACACCCCTGCCCGGACCTTCCAGTCGGTGGGATTGACGCCGGAGACATGGACTTCGACGCGGACCTCGCCGGGTCCGGGGTCGGGGACGGGGCGCTCCTCGACCTTGAGAACCTCGGAGTCGCCGTTGCTGCTGTACACGATGGCCTTCATGCTGTGGGCAATCGCTGCCGCGCTCGTCGTATTCCCCGTACGCGGGTCCGTGCCGCGGACTTCCCGCGCCCGGCGTGACACTCCGGGGCGGCGCGGCTACCTCCGGCGCACGGCGTACGTCAGGTGTGTCACCCGCGGCGAGGACTCCGAACGGACGGGTTCCAGCGCGACCTTGGACGCGTCCACGCCGTCGAACAGGCGGATTCCGGAGCCGAACAGCACCGGTGACAGCGCGATCGAGAACTCGTCGACCAGGCCGGCGTTCACGTACTCCAGGATCGTCTCGCCGCCGCCCGCGATGCGGACGTCGCGGTCCCCGGCGGCGTCGCGGGCCCGGTCGAGCGCGGACTCGATGCCGTCGTTGACGAAGTGGAACGTGGTGCCGCCCGCCCGCTCCCAGGGGTCGCGCTTGGTGTGCGTCACGACGAACACCGGTGTGTGGAACGGCGGGTCCTCGGGCCACATCTGCTCACCGGCGTCGAACATCCGCTTGCCCATGACGCTCGCGCCGGTGCGCTCGAAGGCCTCCCGCACGATGTCGTTGTCGCGCCCCTCCTCGCCGCCCTCGCCCAGCTTCAGGTTCTCCCGGAAGAACCGCTGTGGGAAGATCCACTGCTGCAGCTCCATCCACTGCCGCCCCATCAACTCCCCGAGGGACGCGGGTGCGATGAACCCGTCCAGCGACATCGAGACGCTGAAGAACACCTTGCCGCTCATCAGCCCTCCTCCCCGTTCCGCACGAGCTCGGTGACGTAGTCCGCGAGGTTGCCGAGGGTCTGCCGGCCGGCCTCGACCGCGTGGTACTTCTCGACAGCCTCGTCGCGCTGTTCCTTGGTGGGGAACACGGAGCGCATCTCGATCCGGGTCGCCGCGCCGTCGGCCTCGAAGGTCAGGACCGTCTCGAAGGAGTTCGGGTCGTCGGCGTACTCGCCGTGCAGCAGCTCGATCCGCTCCGGCGGCGCGATCCGTACCCAGCGGATCCACTCGGGATAGTCGGTCCCGTCCGGCCCGTGCAGGACGAAGACCCACTCGCCGCCTTCCCGGAACTCGAAGGACGACGTGGTGGTGGTGAACCCTTCGGGCCCCCACCACCGCGACAGATGCCGTACCTCGGTGAATGCCTCGAACACCAGCTCCCGCGGAGCGTCGATGCCTCGGGAGATCACGACTTCCCGATCAGCCACCGACTCCGCCTGTGCCTCTTGCCCAGCCCTTGCCATCGGTCACTCCTCCTGCCGCGCCTGCTTGAGGTCCTGCACGTAGGCATCCAGCCGGTCGAAGCTCTCGCTCCAGAACCGCTCGAACCCGCCGACCCACTCGTGGACCGGCCGCAGCCCGTCGGCATCCAGGCCGTACAGCCGCTGCTTGCCCGCCTCGCGGACCCGCACAAGACCCACTTCCCGGAGCACCCGCAGATGCTTGGACGCCCCCGGCTGGCTCAGCCCCAACTCCTGGGCCAGCTCACCCACCGGCCGCTCCCCCGCCCGCAACAGCGCGAGGATGTCCCGCCGCTGCGGCTCGGCGATCGCGTTGAAGACGTCCGACGTCGCCGCTGCTCGTGCCATGCCACTCATCGTATGCCGATATGGGAATACGTCAACCCGGGCGGGGTCGATGGGCCGCCGTCGCGCCGTACGGACGGCTACGTGAAGAGGGTCCCCGTCTTGTCGCCGATGGCACGCTTGCGCTCGAAGTAGTCGTTGATGACCGACCGGAACAGGTCCGCGTCCGGGCGGGCCCAGTTGCGCATCAGTTCGCACCCGAAGGCGAGGGACGTGATCGGCTGCGCGCCGGCCTGTGTCATGCGTTCGATCGCCGTGGCGTGGGTGACCGGGGAGACTCCGCCGACCGCGTCGACGACCGGGTAGATCTCGAAGCCCTCGCGGAGCATGTCCAGTGTGGGGAAGGCGAGGCAGACCTCCGTCCACAGGCCGGCCATCACGATCTTCTTGCGGCCGGTCGCCTTGATCGCAGCCCGGAAGTCGGCGTCCTCCCAGGAGTTGACGCCAGTGCGGTCGACCTCGGGAACGTCCGGGAGTTCGTCCGTGATCTCCGGGACCGTCGACCGGTTCACGCCCATGCCCACGGCCACCGTGGACAGCACCGTCGGGATCTCGTACGCGCGGGCCAGCTTGGCCAGGGTGACGGCCCCGAGGTCGATCTCCTCGCGGCTCGCCGAGCCGATCGTGGCGTACTGACCCTCCTGGTAGTCGATGAAGACCACCGCGCAGTTGTCCGGCGTGAGCAGGTGGTCGGCGGTGGTGTCACGGACGGGCTCGGGAGCCGTCTTGGTGTGTGCGGCGTCGGCGGTCATGCCTGTCCCCTTCTCACGTCTGGGCAGACCGAGCGTACCCACGGCCGGGCGGACCCGGCCGAAGGCTTCGCGCGGCGCGCCGACTTCGACCGAAGGGAGACGGCTCCCGGTTCAGCCGATCCGGCCGCGCAGCCAGGTCAGGATGTCCGGGGTCACCGGGTCCACGACGTCGGACGTCTCCTGCTCGCGCTTCTTGACGTACTTGGCCCAGTAGGGGCACACCGGGACCACCCGCTTGCCGGCGGCGCGGACGTCCGCCAGCGCCTCCGTCACCAGGGTCGAGGCGAGGCCCTGACCGGCGAAACGGTCGTCGACCTCGGTGTGGAAGAAGACCCGCTGGTCGTCGCGGTCGCGGTACTCGGTCAGGCCGGCCTGTTCGCCGTCGACCGTGATGACGTAGCGCTGCTCGTCGGGGCGGTGTTCCACGGCCGGAGTGGGGGCAGATGTCATGGCGTTTGTCTCCTGGTGTCTTGCGCGCGTCCTACGTGAACGGCGTTGGTGTGTCGGTGTGTTCCTGGGCGGGTCAGTGCCGCCCGCGGTTGCCGCGCGACTTGAGGCGGCTGTTGGGCAGTTCGGGGGCCGGGAGGCGCGCCCCGGGGTAGCCCGGGACCGTGCCGAAGCGTTCCGTCCCGGCCTCCCATTCCGCCCGCGCCGCGACGACGTCCTCGTGACTGCGGCCGATGAAGTTCCACCACATCACGATCTCCTCGCCGAAGGGTGTGCCGCCGAGCAGCAGAAGCCGCGCCGGGCCGCTCCCGTCGTTGGTGAGGGTGAGCGTGTCCCCGCCCGGCGGCAGGTAGCCCAGTTGTCCGTCCGGAACGGCCGTGCCGTCCACCCGGACGGTCCCCTCGTCGACCAGGACGCCGTGCTCGAAGGCCGGGTCCACCGCGAGGGCGAGGTGTGCGCCCGGGTCGAGGACGAGTTCCGCGCCGAGCAGCGGGGAGTACGTGGAGACCGGGGAGGTGTCTCCGGCCAGTGTGCCGAGGAAGATCCTGGCCTCGGCTCCGTCCAGGGCGATGGTGGCGGGCGCGTGGTGGCGGAACGCCGGGGCGACGTCGCGATGGCCGTCCGGGAGGGCGATCCAGAGCTGGATGCCGCGCAGCACCGTGGTACCCGGAGTGGACACCTCGGAGTGGCTGATGCCCCGTCCGGCGGTCATCAGGTTCAGTTCGCCGGGCCGCACCATGGCGTGGGTGCCGAGGCTGTCGCGGTGCTCGATCTCCCCGTCGAACAGCCAACTCGCCGTCTGCAGGCCGATGTGCGGGTGCGGTGCGACGTCCATCCCGCCGGTGGCGGCGACCTCGTCGGGTCCGTAGTGGTCGACGAAGCACCACGCGCCGATCAGGCTGCGTTCCCGCTGGGGAAGCGTGCGTCGCACGGTCATCGCCCGCGGCCCGCCGAGCGGCACCTCGCGGGCCGGGAGCACCTCCACCCGCCGCTCGTCCGCGGTGGTCTGATGCGGCGTCACCGTCGGACGCCCCGTCTCGGCCGGTGCCTGCTCGTGTGCGGACATGATGCCCCGCCCCCTCTTTTTCGATCTTCCCTGTCGCAAGGTGATTGAACGGTAAACTATATTGGCGTGGGCCGCCACTCCCATCGGCGGCCACGGACGAGGGAGGGCTCACCCATGACCAGCAGCACCGCGACCACCACCGGCACGCAGGACCGGCGCCGCGTCTTCATCGACAAGCAGTCCCCGGACGCGTACCAGGCCTTCCGTCACGCCTCAGAGACCGTTCGCGCCACGGCCGCCGCGGCCGGCCTGGAGCCGGCCCTGCTCGAGTTGATCAACGTACGCGTCTCACAGATCAACGGGTGCGCCTTCTGCCTCCACACCCACACCCGTGCCGCCCTGCGCGCCGGCGAGTCCCCGCTGCGCCTCGGTGTGCTGCCGGGGTGGCGGGACGCGGACGTGTTCACCGACCGGGAGCGCGCGGCGCTCGGCCTGGCCGAGACGGTCACGCACCCGGACGACGCCACCGCACAGGATGTGGCGTATGCCGCGGCCCGGGAGGTGTTCGACGACGCGGAGATCTCGGCCGCCATCTGGGCCGCGATCACCATCAACGCCTTCAACCGGGTCTCCATCCTCAGCAAGCACCCTGTGCGCCAGGCGGCCGCCGTGCCGAGCCCTGCCGTCCAGTGACCTGATCCGCCCCACTACGTCAAACTACGCAAAAGTCACCCACTTCACGGAGGGCCCCCGATGGCCATCGAGATCACCGACTCCCCCGAAACCAACCGCTACGAGGCCCGGGTCGACGGGCAGCACGCGGGATTCGCCGAGTACATGCGCACCAAGGAGAGCGGGCTCGTCGTCTTCACGCACACCGAGGTCGACCCGGAGTACAACGGGCAGGGTGTCGGTTCGGCGTTGGCCCGCGCGGCCCTGGACGCCGCCCGGACGGACGGGCTCCGGGTGCTGGCCGTGTGCCCGTTCATCTCCGGCTGGATGGCCCGGCACCCCGACTACCAGGACCTCGCTTACCAGAGCCGCAGCAAGGTCGAGGACTGACCGTCCCGTAGGACCTGCCGTCCAGGGCCCGTGTCAGGGAGCGGTGCGCAGCGGCGGTGCCTGCTGCGTCATGCTCGGCGGCTGGAGCAGCGGCGAGGGCTCGGGGCCCGGGTCCTCGCCGTCGACGACTCCGGCCGCCGCGGGGTCGAAGCCGTCGGGCCAGCGGGTGTGTTCGCTGGCCAGCGCGCCGGTCAGGCGGGCGTCGGCGAGCTCGGCCGTGCTCAGGTCGGTGCCGCGCAGATCGGCCAGGCGCAGGTCGGCGCGGTGGAGGACGGCGCCGCGGGCGTCGGCCTTGCGCAGGTTCGCCTCGCGCAGGTCGCTCCCCGTCAAGTCGGCGTCGCGCAGGTCGACTTGGACCAGCTTCGCGGCCCTCAGGTCGGCCATGACGCAGCGGGCCCGGCGGAGGGTCCCCGTCGTGAGGTCGGTGTGCCGCAGGTTGACCGAGACCAGGGACGCCTGGGTCAGGTTGGCGCGGTACAGGCCCGCCGCCTCCAGGCAGGCGCGGTCGAGGTTGACTTCGGGGAACCACAGTCCGTCGCAGTCGGCCCGGCGCAGGTCGGTGAGGCTGAGGTTGACCCAGGACTGTTCCCGGCGCTGACACAGCACACCGAGTCCGGTCAGGGCCACTTGGGCGTCCGCGGCACGCGTCTCCAGGGGTGCGATGTCGTTGATGGGCACGTCCGCCGCCGGTGACTCCGGGGTGGTGGGCGGCCAGGGCAGGTGGGTGCGCAGATACGCGGCCTGGATGGAGATGACGGCCTCCCGGTCGCGGTCGGACTGCTCCGCGATCCGCCACAGCGCGTGCAGCCCGCCGATGCGCACATCCAGTTTGTCGCTGCCGAGTTGGTCGACGGCGCGGCTGAACCGGTCGGTGACGTAGCCCTCCTGCGTGGCACGCAACCCGTCCTGGCTCACCCGCAGTTGGCGCCAGGTGGCGTACGCGCCGAAGAGCACGACGAGGCCGCCCACCACCTGCAGCAGTGTCGTACGGACATCGTTGACGGCCTTCAGCCGGTCCTGCGCGTCGACCTTCGCTCCGGCGAGATCGTGGCCGACCACCACCCCGGGCAGCAGGACGAACGCCGTGCCCAGCGCGGCCAGTCCGGCGGCCACCAGCAGACCCGCGCCCACGCGCCGCGCGACCGGCCCGCCGTACCATGCACGCCGCCCGCGATCGGGCTCCCCCGTCCCCATGAACAGGAGAGCCTAAGCGCCGCGCAAGAGTCGATCAAGAGCGTGAACCCGCGGCGGACGGACCGCGGTTACTGCGGTACCACTCCCCCGCACTCCGCCGCCGCGTCGGCGAGCGACCGCACCAGTGGAGTCGCGCGGTCCGTGCGCCAGATCAGTCCCCATTGGACGGGCGGCGCATCGCGGAGGGGAAGAAAGGCCACGTCGGACTGTGCGTGATAGCGCCGCCCCTCGTCCGGGACGGTGCACACCACGTCCCCCGCGGCGACGAGCGCGAGGACCTCGTAGAAGGTGGAGACGGCCGGGCCCTGGCTGACGGGACGCCCGCTCGGTGTGCGGGTCGGCAGGACCGCGCTCGTCCAGTAGGCGGGGATCGGTCCCTGCAGGCTCGGGACCGGGTGGTCGCCGAGCACTTCCAGGCTCACCGACTCCTGCCCGACGAGCGGGTGGTCCGCGGCCACCATCAGGCGCAGCGGTTCCTCGCGCAGCACCACGCCGACGGTCAGGTCCGGCTCGCGCACCGGGAGCCAGGCGGCCACCGCCTCGACCTCACCCGCACGCAGTGCTCCGAACGGATCGCTGAAGAACACTTCCCTGAACCGGAGTTCGACGTCGGGGTGGCGCTTCCGGAAGCGGTCGAGAGCCGGACGCATCTCGTGCATCTGGGCACCCATCATCCCCAGCGTCAGTGTGGCGGGAGGCCGGCGGGCGAGGGCCGCCACCTCGGTGATGGCGGTCTGGATGGTGTCGTAGGCCGGTTTCAGGCGCTGGTGCAGTTCCTCGCCGATGGGCGTCAAGCACACCTGCCGACTGGTCCGCTCGAAAAGCTGGGCCCCGATGCGGCGTTCCTGCTTCTTGATCGCCTGGCTGACGCGGGCCGGGGAGACGTTCAGCCGTTCGGCGCTGCGGCCGAAGTGGAGTTCCTCCGCGAGCGTCAGAAAGATCTCGATGTCCCGCAGTTCCATCCTTGCCCCGCCCGCTCCTCGTGGCCCCGCCGCAGGACACCGGACGCCTCGGATCGTGAACCTCTGGGTTAACGACCCTAGCAAGATCGGCTGTTGTTCCCCGCGGGTTCGCTGCGCATGCTGTGTGGGAACAGGGAGCGGTGCCGTCCGCGCCCCCTGCCCCGCCCCGTAGAGACCACCCTGGAGAGATTCCCGCGTGACATCCGACGACAGTGCCGCGCGCACACCCGACCCGGCCACCCTGCACCCCGTGCCCGCCCACAAGCGGGTCGTCTTCCTCAAGCCCCTGGTCGCCGGGACCCATGTAGAGGCGGGTGACTTCACCTACTACGACGACCCCGACGGCGCGACCGACTTCGTACGGCGCAATGTGCTGTACGCCTACGGTCCTGAGCGCCTGGTCATCGGCAAGTACTGCGCGCTCGCGACGGGCACGACGTTCCTGATGGCGGGCGCCGACCATCCGTCGATGGGGGTGTCCACCTTCCCGTTCACCATGTTCGGGGGCGAGTGGGCCGAGCGCACGCTCGACATCGTCACCGGCATGCCGAGCCGCGGTGACACGGTGGTCGGCAACGACGTGTGGTTCGGATACGGGGCCACGGTGATGCCTGGCGTACGGATCGGGGACGGCGCCGTGATCGCGGCGGGCGCGCTGGTCACCGCCGACGTGCCGCCGTACACCATCGTGGGCGGGAACCCGGCGAGAGCGATCAGGCAGCGCTTCGACGACCGTTCCGTGGAACAGCTCCTGCGCGCCGCCTGGTGGGACTGGCCCGTCGACCTGGTGACCGCCAACGCGCGGACCATCATGGCCGGTTCACCGCAGGACATCGCCCGTATCGCCGCGGCCGAGGGGCTGGAGCAGCAGTGACGACGACACCGACAGTCCAGGAGCACGTGGTCTCCGACCCCGCCGGCGGCCCGTACGCGATCACCACCGGCCCGGACGGGGCCCTGTGGTTCACCTTGGTGCACAGCGGCCGGATCGGCCGGCTCGTCCCGGGGCAGGAGCCGGTGCTGCACCAATTGGACCCGGACAGCGGCCCGACCATCATCTGTGCCGGTCCGGACGACGCCCTGTGGTTCACCCAGTACCGCACGCACCGGATCGGCCGGATCACCACCGCCGGCGAGGTGACCGAGTTCCCGCTGCCCACCGCGCAGTGCGGCCCCTTCGGCATCGCCGCCGGACCGGACGGCGCGCTGTGGTTCACCGAGACCGCCGCCGACCGCGTCGGCCGCATCACCACCGACGGGTCGGTCACCGAGTACCCGTTGCCGCGCACCGGCGCCTTCCCCTCCGCGCTCGCCGCGGGCGAGGACGCGATGTGGTTCACGATGAACCAGGCCAACGCCCTCGGCCGCATCGCCATGGACGGCCGCGTCACGGTCCACGAGCTGCCCACCGAGGGGGCGGCGCCGGTGGGTGTCACCGTGGCCCGCGACCACAGCGTCTGGTTCACCGAGATCGCGGCCGGTCAGATCGGGTGCAGGACGCCCGACGGCCGGATCACCGAGTACCCGCTGCCCGACCGCTCGGCGCGGCCGCACGCCGTCACCACCGACGCGGACGGCACCGCGTGGTTCACCGAATGGGGCGCCAACCGGGTCGGTTCGATCACCTCCGACGGCACGGTCGCCGTCCACGACCTGCCCACCCCGGCCTCCGAACCGCACGGCATCACCGTGGGCCCGGACGGCGCGCTGTGGACCGCCCTGGAGACGGGCGCGCTGGCCCGCCTCGCCCCGACCGCCGCAGCCTCCTGAACCACCGACTCCGCCGTACCCACCGAACGAAGGAATCCGTCATGAAGTACGCCCTCGTCATCTTCGAGACCGACGCGTCCCGCGCCCGGATCCGTGCCGACCGCGACGCCCACCGCACGGCGTACGAGAAGTGGATCGGAGAACTGGCCGCGGCGGGCAAGCTGGTGGGCGGCGACGCCCTCGACACCGAGACCCGGGGCCCCGTCACCGTGCGTACGGCGGCGGACGGTTCGGTCACGGTGGCCGAGAGGCCCGTGCACGGCGGCGAGGAGACCCTCGGCGGCTGGTTCCTGCTGGAGGTGGCCGACCACGCCGAGGCCGTCGAGCTGGCCCGGAGTTTCCCCACCCCCGAGGCGCTCGAGCTGCGGCCGGTCCTCGAATCGGCGTGACGGGCGGGCCTCGTCCGGCCCCGTTACCAGGCCGCCGTTCACAACGTTGAGTCGGCCCCCCGTCACGAGGCGTCACCCGTCACTGATTGAATGGGACATGCCACACACGGCAACCGACCATTCACGGGGAACCACGGGGAAGTTGATGAACAACACGCACGTCCTGTCCGCCCGCCGCGCCGCCACCGCGCTCGTCTGCGCCGCGGCCCTGCTGTCGCTGACGGCCTGCAACAGCGGTTCGGACAAGGCCGCGGACGGCGACAGCAAGCCGTCGACCGCAGCCGACAAGCCGGCCAAGGCCGACGCCAAGCCGAACGGTGTCGACAAGCTCGGCGCCGCCGAACTGCGCGCCAAGGGCCTGGAGACGAAGGCCGCGGCGGGCTCGGTCCACGAGGTCATGTCCCGCTCGGACGCCACGTCCGACCTCCGCCTGTCCGCGACGGAGTGCGTCGGCACGGTCGACCTCAAGGACATGGGCTCCTTCGAGGTCGTCCGCAAGGGCAACGACGTCTGGGGCAAGGTCGACGCCACCTTCTCGACCTGGGCCAAGAAGAACGGCGCCGGCACCATCAAGGCCGACCAGTGGATGCACGGCTCGCCCACCGCCTCCCTCACGAAGGTGCTCGTGAGCTACTGCCACGGCGAGCAGTTCGGCGCGCAGGAGAAGCCCTCCATCAAGCTGACGAAGGGCTCCGCCGCCGAGGTGGCGGGCCGGCCCGTCGCCACGGTCGTCGGCACGGGCACGGCTCCGGGCAAGAAGGCCACGTACAGCGTCGCGACCACGGGCAAGCCCTACCTGGTGCAGCAGGAGACGCCGTACACCGACGGCACCGGCAACCAGACCATCACGTGGTCCGACTTCGGCACGCCCGTCGGCGCGAAGGCGCCGTCCGGCAAGGTCACGACCGCGCCGAACATCTGACCCTCCGCGCCGCAAACGCCCCTTGACCGCGGGCTTCTGACGGTCAGTCGGGCGCAGGGGACTCGTTCACACCGATCGCCGCCGTCGGACACATCGCGGCCGCCTCTCGTACGGCGGCGTGGTGTGCCGGCGCGGGTTCGGTGGTCAGAAGCGTCACGACGCCGTCCTCGTCGCGCTGGTCGAAGACCTCCGGCGCGGACAGGACGCAGGCGCCCGCGCCGCAGCACTTGTCCTGGTCGACGGTGAGTTTCACGGTCTGCTCCTCTCCGGGTCCACGGGTCACCAGCTGACCGGGACTTCGCTCAGCCCGCCGACCAACAGCCCCTCCGTCTTGCGCAGTTCGGCGGCGGGGACGGCCAGGCGCAGGGTCGGGACGCGGGCCAGCAGGACCTCGAGGACGACCTGGAGCTCGGTTCGGGCCAGTGCCTGGCCGAGGCAGGAGTGCGGGCCCACACCGAAGGTGAGGTGCGGGTTCGGGGTGCGGGCGAGGTCCATGGCGTCGGCGCCCGCGAAGGCACGCTCGTCCCGGTTGGCTGCGGGCATGCTGCACACCACCGTGCTGCCCGCCGGGACGGTCTCGCCGCCGATCTCGGCGTCCTCGCCGAGGTAACGGCGCAGCCCGAAGCCGAGGTTGCTGTCGAAGCGCAGGGACTCCTCCACGGCGGTGCGCACCAGCGACGGGACGGCCAACAGCCGCTCCCACAGGCCGCGGTCGGCGAGCAGCAGGGAGACCATCTTGCCGATGCTGTTGGCGGTGGTCTCGTGGCCGGCGACGAGCAGGCCCATGCCGGTGGAGACGAGTTCCTCGTCGCTCAGCCCGCCGCCCTCGACCTCGCTCCCGGCGCTCCCGGCCTCCTCGCTCTGCGTGATGAGGACGCTGAGGAGGTCGTCCGCCGGGGCGGCCCGCTTGGCGGCGATGTGCGCCGACATGTAGGCGACGAACTCCTCCTGGGCGGTGCGGATCTCCTCGGCGCTGTAGCGGGTGACGCTGAGGAAGCTGTCGGACCAGCCGGAGAAGCGGTCCCGGTCCTCGGCTGGGACCCCGAGCAGGTCGCAGATGACGTAGACGGGGAACGGGAAGCCGAGGCTCGCCCGCAGGTCGGCGGGGGCGCCTTCGGCGAGCATGGTGTCCACGAGGCCCTCGGCGAGACGGGTCATGCCGGGGCGCAGGGCGGTCATCCGCTTGGCGGTGAAGTAGCGGCCCACCTGGCGGCGCCAACGCTGGTGCGGTTCGCCGCGGTTGGGGGTCTTGATGGCGGAGCTGCCGGTGGCGGCGGCTCCCCCGGCGCCCTCGGGCGCCATCCGGGCGGCGTTGTCCTGCTCGGTGGGGCGGACGAACCGGGGGTCGGAGAGCAGGCCCCGGACGTCGTCGTACCGGGTCAGGTAGACGGCGGTGTCACCGCTGGGCAGCGTGGCGTGGGCGACGGGGCACCGCGCGCGCAGCTCCTCCCACACGGCGGGCGGCTCCAGCGGGGTGTCGCCGGACAGCGGCAGGTGGACGGGCGGCTGGACGTAGGGGTGTTCGGCCTGTTCGGTCATGGTGTGCGTCTCCTTGTGGGGGTGGAGGCGGCAGGTGGCGACGGTGGCGGAAGAGGGGCGGCACGATGCGGCGTTCAGTCAAGTGCATCATGCACTTCCTGTGCATGATGCACTTTCCATGCATGGCGCACAACAGCGCATGATGCTTCAATCGCGTACCAGGCAACGGCGGTTGACACAGGGGGAGGTCGGCGTGGACGCACGGCGTGCGGGCGGCCGTATCGAGCGCGAACTGCTGATCCTGACGCGGCACTTGGAGATGACCTCACCGCGCCGCGCCCGCCTGGACCACAACGCCCTCGACCGCAGCGCCTACGTCCTCCTCAGCCGCCTGGAGGCGCAGGGGCCGATGTCCGTCCCCGACCTCGTCGACGCCTTCGGCCTGACCCCCTCCACCCTCACCCGGCAGACGACGGCGCTGCTGCGCGACGGCCTCGTGGAGCGGACCCTGGATCCGGGCGGCAGCATCGCCCGGCAGTTCCGGATCACGGACGAGGGCCGCAAGCGGCTGCGCACGGACCGCGACGCCATCGCGGCCGGCCTCGCCGACGTCCTGGGCGACTGGCCCGAGGACCGGCTGCGGCGGTTCGTCGAGGATCTCGAGCGGTTCAACACCGACATCGAGGAGCGCACGGGACGCCCGTGGCCCCGCTGAGCTGCCGGAAGCTCTTCACCCCCTCTTGTCGAACCCTCCATTCCTGTGCGTAAGGTATGCCTCACCTTTCCTTTGAATGTTTGATAACTGCTCCGGGGGCACCATGCTTCTCCGACGGCGCGGCGCTGCCGCGGCTTCGATCGTTCTTGCCGGTCTGCTGTCCCTCACGGCGTGCGGCGGATCCGGCGACGGCGCGGCGGGCGGCGGCAAGACCGCGGCCGCCGACGGCGGCAAGGACTCGAAGTCCGTCGCGCAGGGCGGCGAGGACTTCGGCGACGCCGCCAAGAAGACCGCCGCGATGGGCACCGACGCCAAGCCGGGCCAGTGGCCGCGCACCGTGAAGCACGCCATGGGCAGCACGGACATCAAGCAGCAGCCCAAGCGCGTGGTGGTCCTGGACGTCGGCGAGCTGGACAACGTCGTCTCCCTCGGCATCAAGCCCGTCGGCCTCGCGCCGAGCGAGGGCTCGCCCGAGCTGCCGTCCTACCTCAAGAAGGACGCGGGCCACCCGAAGAACGTCGGCACCATCAACAGCCTCAACCTCGAGGCCATCGCCGCGCTCAAGCCGGACCTGATCATCGGCAGCCAGCTGCGCGCCGCGAACTCCTACGACGAGCTGTCGCAGATCGCGCCGACCGTCTTCTCCATCCGCCCCGGCTTCACGTGGAAGGAGAACTACCTCCTCAACGCCGCCGCCCTGGACAAGACCGCGCTGGCCAAGAAGAACCTCGCCGCGTACGAGAAGCGCGCCAAGGACCTCGGTGCGGAGCTCGGCGCCGACAAGCCGACCGTGACGATGCTGCGCTTCATGCCCGAGGGCCTGATCCGCCTCTACGCGAACGACTCGTTCATCGGCACCATCCTCAAGGACGTCGGCATCCCGCGCCCGAAGAACCAGGACATCTCCGACCTGGCCGCCGAGGTCAGCGCCGAGAACATCGACCAGGCCGACGCCGACTACATCTTCACCGGTGTCTACGGCAAGCCCAGCGCCACGGAGAAGTCCACGGTGCAGAAGAACCCGCTGTGGAAGAACCTCAAGGCGGTCAAGGCCGGCCACGCCTACGACGTCCCGGACGAGACCTGGTACCTCGGGCTCGGCACCATGGCCGCCGACGCCGTCCTCGACGACCTGGGCCGACACCTCACCAAGTAGCCACACACCCGCAAGAGAAGAGAGTGAGCGCGGCACATGGCGCGAGCTTCCCGCCGCCGGATCGCCTGGCTGCTCGGGTGTGCGGCGATGCTGCTGATCGCCGTCCTGCTGAGCCTGGCCGTCGGCAGCCGCCCCATCGCACCGGGTGAGGTGGTCCGGGCGCTGGTGCAGCACGGCACCAGCCCCGACGCCCAGTTGGTGCGCTCCCTGCGGGTGCCGCGCACCGTCATCGGCATCCTCGCCGGGGCGGCCCTCGGCGTCGCCGGGACGGTCATGCAGGGCATCACCCGCAACCCGATCGCCGAACCCGGCATCCTCGGCGTCAGCCAGGGTGCCTCGGCCGGTGTGGTGTGTGCGATCGCGTTCCTCGGTGTGCACAGCCTGACCGGGTACATCTGGTTCGCGTTCGCGGGCGCGGCGCTGGCTGCGGTGGCGGTGTACGCCGTCGCCGCAGGGGGCTATCGCGGGGCCTCGCCCGTCAAGCTGGCGCTGTCCGGCGCCGCGATGAACGCGTTCCTGGCCGCCATCGTCTCCGGCGTCGTGACCACCGACGCGCACGCCCTTGACGAGTTCCGGTTCTGGCAGGTCGGCTCGATCAGCGGCCGGGACAGCGAAGTCATCGGCCAGATCTGGCCGTTCGTCCTCGCCGGTCTGGTGCTCGTCGCGGTCGCGGCCCGCGGCCTGGACGCGCTCGCCCTCGGCGACGACGCCGCCCGCAACCTCGGCCACAACGTCGGCCTGCTGCGCATCCAGGGCGCGGTGGCCGCGACGGTACTGACCGGCGCCGCGGTCGCCGCCGCCGGGCCGATCGCCTTCACGGGCCTGGCCGTTCCGCACATCGCGCGGGCCCTGGTCGGCACGGCGCACCGCTGGGTGCTGCCGGCCGCCGCGCTGCTCGGCCCCGTGATGATCCTGGTCTCCGACGTGCTCGGCCGCATCGTCTTCCCGCCCTCGGAGGTGCCGGTGGCCGTCATGACCGCGATCCTCGGTGTGCCGTTCCTCATCGCGCTGGTGCGCCGCCGGGCGGTGGTCGCCGCATGAGCAGCGCCACCACCACGCGTGAGCGCCGGATCCGTCCGGCCGGACACACGGTGCTGCGCCCCGGCCGCTCCAGCTTCCTGGTCCACCGCAGGTCGGTCGTCGTCGCCGGCGCGCTCGCCGTGCTGCTGCTGGCCGCCGTCGTCGCGTACCTGTGCGTCGGGGAGGCCTTCGTCTCCCCCGCCGAGGTCGTCAACGTCCTGCTCGGCAGGCCCAGTCCGGACCAGCTCGTCGTCGGGACGCTGCGGCTGCCGCGCCTGACGGTCGGGCTGCTCGCCGGGCTCGCCTTCGGGATCGCGGGCGCCCTCGTGCAGACCGTCGCCCGCAACCCGCTGGCCAGCCCCGACATCATCGGCGTGACCCACGGCGCGGGCGCGGTGACCGTCGCGGCGATGAGCTTCGGCCTCGCCTCGTACACCGCGCTGCCCTACGTCTCGGTGGCGGGCGGCATCGCGGCGGCGCTGCTGGTGTACGTCTTCGCCTGGCGGCGCGGGATGCAGGCCTCGCGGTTCGTCCTCATCGGCATCGGCATCTCGGTCGCGCTCGGCTCGCTGACCCAGCTGTTCCTCACCAAGGGCGACGCGCTGGTTGCCCAGCAGGCGAAGGTGTGGCTGACCGGTTCGCTGAACAGCCGCGGCTACGAGCAGGCGGCGCCGCTGGCCCTGGTCCTGCTCGTCGCGGTCCCGGCGGTGCTGTGGGCAGCCCGGGCGCAGCGCTCGGCTTCCTTCGACGACGACACGGCCACGGCGCTCGGCATCCGCCTCAACCGGGTGCGGCTCGGCCTGACCGTGCTCGGCGTCGTCCTCGCCTCGATGGCGACGGGGGCCACCGGGCCGGTCGACTTCGTCGCCCTCCTCGCCCCGCAGATCGCCCGCCGCCTGACGCGGACCGCGCAGATCCCGCTGGTGTCCTCGGCGCTGACCGGGGCGCTCGTGGTCGTCGTCGCGGACCTCCTGGCCCGGCAGCTGTTCTCGCCCGTCGAACTCCCCGTCGGCGTCCTCACCGCAGCGGTGGGCGCCCCCTATCTGATGTGGCTGATCGCCCGCGGCCGCAGTCGTTCCGGAGGCACCAAATGAGTCCGACCGACAGCCGTACGAGCACCGCTGCGACCGGCCGTACGAGCCGGCTCACCGCCGAGTCCCTGACGCTGGCGTACGAGGACCGCACCGTCGTCGACGGCCTCGACCTTCAGGTGCCCGACGGCAGGGTGACCGTCATCGTCGGCCCCAACGCCTGCGGCAAGTCCACGCTGCTGCGCGCCCTGGGCCGGCTCCTCAAGCCGCGCGGCGGCACGGTGCTGCTCGACGGCACCGAACTGGCCCGCACCCCGGGCCGCGACATCGCCCGGGCCATCGGTGTCCTCCCGCAGAGCCCCACGCCGCCCGACGGCATCACGGTCGCCGACCTGGTGGCCCGCGGCCGTCAGCCGCACCAGAAGTGGTGGCAGCAGTGGTCGGAGGCCGACGAGCGCGCCGTCACGCAGGCCCTGGAACACACCAACACCACGGACCTCGCCGAGCGGTTGGTCGACGAGCTGTCCGGCGGGCAGCGCCAGCGGGTGTGGATCGCCATGGCTCTCGCCCAGGAGACCGAGCTGCTCCTGCTCGACGAGCCGACCACCTACCTCGACATCGCCCACCAGGTGGAGGTCCTCGACCTGGTGCGCCGCCTCAACCACGAGCGCGGCCGCACCGTCGTCGCCGTCCTGCACGACCTCAACCAGGCGGCCCGCTACGCCGACCATCTCGTCGCCATGAAGGACGGCCGCATCGTCGCGGAGGGCCCGCCGGCCGAGGTCATCACGGCGGACCTGGTCCACACGGTCTTCGGCCTGCACTCGGTGGTGGTCCCCGACCCGGTGACCGGCAGCCCGCTGGTGGTGCCGGGCGCTCCGTGGCAGGCGGCCGAGAACGCCGCGCCCCTCTCCGTTCCCGGCCAAGGTTGAACGTCACTTGTTCTGCAGGATGCGGGCGACGCGCGGGCCGAGCCAGCGCTTGAGGGAGCGCAGGGCCTGCGTGTGGTCGACCGCCCGGTCGACGCGGTAGTAGAGCTGGGCCGGCACGTACGGGAGCAGCGGCGAGTGGCGCTGTCCGAGCAGGGCGAACATCTGGTGCGGCTCCAGGTGGATGTAGCGCGTCAGGTTCTCGTACCAGTGCGCGCTGTGCCGGGCCGCGCTCTGCAGGGGCAGCAACTCCCGTCGGCGCTCGCGTTCGTAGCGGGCGAACGCCGTCGGGAGCGACCCCGGCTCACCCAGGGCGCGGGCCAGCGCCATGGCGTCCTGCATCGCCAGGGTCGTGCCGGCGCCGATGGAGTAGTGCGTGGTGTGGGCGGCGTCGCCGAGCAGGACCGTATTGCCGCGGGACCAGGTGCGGTTGGTGACGGTGCGGAACCGCTGCCACTGCGAGGGGCCGTCGGTGTCGGTGCGGCCGATGAGCGGATGCCCGCGCAGTACGTCGGCGAAGAGGCCTTCGAGGAGGTGCAGGGCGTCGGCCCGCTCCTTGGTGTCGAGGCCGAGCCCCGTCCAGGTGCCGGGTGCGCATTCGACGATGAAGGTGCTGTGCGTGCCGTCGTACCCGTAGGCGTAGCACCACAGCCAGCCGTGGTCCGTTTCGACGAAGGCGAAGGTGAAGGAGCGGAACACGCGTGTGGTGCCGAGCCAGATGAACCGGTTGTGCCCGAGTGCGGTCCGGGTGCCGAAGTCGTGTGCGTGCCGGTCGCGCAGGGTGCTGTGTGCTCCGTCCCCCGCCACGATCACGTCGCCCTCGAGGCCGGATCCCGGCCGCGGGACGGGGCTGCCGAAGCGGACGTCGACGCCGAGGGTGTCCGCCCGTTCGGCGAGGATCTCCAGCAGGCGGTGGCGGCCGATCGCGAAGCCCTCGTCGCCGTGGTGGGTGGTGACGCGGTCGCGGACGTGCGCCACGCCGTCCCGCCAGCGGACCGAATGCGCCTCGATGGCGCGCGCGGACACGTCGTCGTGCGCCGCGAGTTGGGTGAGCATGTCCGGCCAGTAGGTGACACCCCATCCGTAGGTCGAGCCGGCGGGGTTCTTCTCGTGGACGGTGATGTCCCGGCCGCGGTCCTGTCGTTTCAGGAGGATGGCCAGGTACAAGGACGCGGGCCCGCCGCCGACGCAGACCACCTGCATGGTGTGTTCCTCTCCGCCGCGGTCGCGGCGCTCCGTTCCGGGATGCGGTGGGGCCCGTGTTCACCTGTTGGGACCCAATTCCTCGGTTTTTTCGCGAAGTATCCGTGTATCAGCCGTGACCGTCCGTAGGGAACGCCGTTGTATGAGCCGACGGCTGCGATCACGCGGCCGCACCTGCAGAACAGAAGGAGAACGTGATGTCTCGCATCGCGAAGGCAGCCGCTGTGGCTGTCGGCACGGGCGCCGTGGTGCTCAGTGGCGCCGGTCTGGCCATGGCTGACGCGGGTGCTCAGGGCGCGGCCACCCACTCGCCGGGTGTCCTGTCGGGCAACCTGATCCAGGTTCCGATCCACATCCCGGTCAACGTCTGCGGCAACACCGTGAACGTCATCGGCGCGCTCAACCCGGCCTTCGGCAACACCTGCGTCAACGGCGACGAGGGTGACGAGGGTGACGGCGGCTACGGCGGCTGATCCTCGCCCGAACCCGACGACGGCCCCCGGCACCCCGTGCCGGGGGCCGTCGTTCGTGCCGACGCTCACGCGTACCGGTACAGCGACGCGTGGTCCAGCATGTCGCGCAGCGGGGTGTCCCACGGCGGCAGGGTGTCGTCCAGGGCCAGCACCCGGCCGTACTGCGACTCGCCGAGTGCGGGCGGCCGCGCGGGCAGATAGCGGGCCGCCTTCGGATGCCGCTGCCGCCACCGCGACCAGCACAGGTCGACGAAGGCGTGGTGGAGCCAGAAGACGGGGTCGTTGACCGAACCGGCGCCGAGCATGTGTCCGCCCACCCAGCGGTGCACCAGGTTGTGGTTGAACCAGGTGCGGCCGCCGCGCCGGGCGGGCCAGCCCTCGAACCGGTTGCGAAAGCCGCGCGGCGCCAGCGAGTTCCACGGCTGCACGTCGAACTCCGGCTCGTCCATGGCGTTCGCGAGCTCTCTCTTGGAGGGCAGGTCGACCGGGGACTGCGGTCGGCCGAAGTCCCGCATGAGGAAGTCCCCGTCGGTCACGGCCTCCGTGATTTTCCAGTGTCCGTGCCGGTACGCGAAGGGGCCCGACGTCACCCGGCGGTCGCCGCGGGCCCCGTTGCCTCCCAGGAAGTCGTCGCCCCACAGGGAGACGGCCGGTGTGCGGTCCACGGTCCAGTCCCAGTAGGGCACCGTGACACCCGGGTCCTTCTCCTGCAGGGCCTGCTCGAACTCCAGCAGGAACTTGCGGTGCCAGGGGAAGAACGACGGTGTCATGTGCGCCACGCGCAGCCCGCCGTCCCCGTCCCCCTTGTAGAAGTCGATGTGCATCCGCACGAACTCGTCGTAGCGGCCGGAGCGCTTGATGGCGAGCACCGCGTCCACGAAGCGCCGCTTCTGCGCCTTGGTGAGGGTGCGCTGGTTCTGACGTGTGTGCACCATGGCCTCACATCTCCTTGCCGTGGGCCCGCAGTTGCTGGTCGCCGAGCTCCGCCACGGCCCCCTTGGCCGCGTCCAGTGGAGTGGGGCAGGACGCGTAGTGGTCGACCATGCTCAGGTACGTGCCGTCGGCGCGGCGCATGAGGTGCAAGGGGCGGCCGTCGACGGTGACGTGCCAGGCGTCCGCCCCCGCAGGCTCGGGGCCCGGCAGCCGGGTGCCGACGATGCGGCGGCCCATGTACGTCTCGTCGAAGCCCTCGCCCTGGGGTTTGGGATCGTCGCGCGCGAGGGGCCGGACCCGCAGGACGGCGGCGGCGCTGCAGGCGGACCCGAGGAGGATCAGGCCCGCGCTGCGTCGGGTCACTGCGGGATGCCGTTTCAAGTTGGTCGAGATGGTCACATCACCAACATAACCATGCAGGCGTCGAAACTCGTCGTTTGACGCATTGTCGGAGGAAACCGGGAAGAGGCCCCCACGAATCAGCCGTGAACATGCCACACATTCGATTCCGATTTCACCGGAACAAATGTCCGACGCACGGAACATCGGTGCATGACGCACTAGTTGCGGACGGCACCTGACGGACAATCACCAGGCCACCGGGGTGCGCCACGACGCGTCGCCACTCGGCGGGTAAAAGTTTCACAACTCATACACAGTGGTGTATTAAGTGAAGTCGCATTCCGGTACCTTCACGAACGCCTCGTTCGAGGCGACTCCCACCACCCGAGCCGACGGGAAAGTACGACTTTCTCGAATTCGCCTGGCGCCGCACAGCATCGCGCTGCGGAGCGTCCATTCCTCCCGGAAAGGGAAGCAGGCCGTGCCCCATTCGAAAGGCTGTTTCCTGCGCCGCGGGACCGCGGTCGAATCCATGCAAGCGACGCCCGTGCCCCCGGCGCCGCACGTCCTCCACGTGACGCAACCCGCCGACGGCGGTGTGGCGCGCGTGGTGACCGACCTCGTGCGCGGGCAACGGGCCGCGGGACTGGCCGTGTCGGTGGCCTGCCCCGCCTCCGGCGGCCTGCGGCACGGCCTGGCCGGCCTCGGCTGCGAGGTCCTGGAGTGGGAGGCAACCAGGTCCCCGGGCCCGGGCCTGCTCCGCGAGGCGCGCACGCTCGCCGAGTTGGTGTCGCGCGTATGCCCCGATGTCGTCCACGCCCACAGCGCCAAGGCGGGTCTGGTCACCCGGCTCGTGGTGCGCGGCCGCATCCCCACCGTCTTCCAGCCGCACGCCTGGTCCTTCGAGGCGGTCGACGGCCTCGAGGCACGGCTGGCCCGCGCCTGGGAGCGGCGCGGAGCGCGCTGGGCCTCCCGGCTGCTCTGCGTCAGCGGCGCCGAGCAGCGCGTCGGCCGCGACCACGGGATCGAGGCCGCATGGCGGCTCGTGCCCAACGGCGTGGACCTGGAACGCTTTTGCCCGCGAGGTCCGTGCGAGCGCGAGCCTCCCGGACCCGCCCCCGGCGGACCGCTCGTCGTGTGCGTGGGGCGGCTGTGCCGGCAAAAGGGCCAGGACCTCCTGCTCGCGGCGTGGCCCGAGGTGTGCCGGACGGTGCCGGGGGCCCGCCTCGTCCTCGTGGGCGACGGGCCGGACGCGGCGCGGCTGCGGGCCACGGCGCCCGACCGGGTCACCTTCACCGGGGCGCTCGACGATCCGGCCGGCTGGTACCGGGCCGCGGACCTGGTGGTGCTGCCGTCCCGCTGGGAGGGCATGGCGCTCGCCCCACTGGAGGCGATGGCCTGCGGGAGCCCGGTGCTCGCCACGGACGTGGGCGGCGCCCGCGAGAGCCTGCCGCCGCGGCTGGCGCCCCGGTGTCTGATCCCACCGGACGATCCCCCGGCGCTGGCAAGGGCGTTGACGGATCTGCTGCGCGACGCCGAGGGCCTGCGCGCGCTGGGCGAGGACGGCCTGCGCCATGTGCGCGCGCACCACGACGTCCGGCGCACCGCCGCTGCGGTCGAGGACGTGTACCGAGAACTTCTGGGGCTGGAGAGCATCGAGTGCAGAGAGCCGATCACGACGTGAGCCGGGAACGAACCGTATCGTCGCCCGCCCGGCCACTGGCCGGGGACGACACGGGCGGCTCCGCCGTCGTCGTCACGCAGCGGGGGCCGCACACCGGCAGGGCCGTCCCGACCGGCGGCCCGGCACCGGGCGCGTACCGGCTGCTGCTGTTCGTGACGGACGGCGCGGCCGCCGCGATCGGCGCGCTCGTCCTGGCGCCCCTCCTGCAACGCCCCTGGCTGGTGGCCGGGTTCGTGCTGCTGGCCCTCGTCCTGTTCGCCGCCGCCGGTCTCTACCGGCTCGCCCATGAGCGGCACATGCTCGACGACTGCCCCGCACTCGTCGGCCGGGCCGCGGCCGCGTGGTGTGTCCTCACCGCCGCATGCGCGCTCCTGTCCCTCCTCCCGCGGATCCCGGGGCAGGACCTGGTCCTGGGGTGCGCCGCGCATGTCGTGTGCGCCCTGCTGGGGCGGGGGCTGGTCCACCGGTGGCGGCGGGCCGTCCTGGTGCGCCGGCCGTGCACGGCCCTTGTGGTGGGAAGCGAGCCGGCCGCCTCGCGCGTCGCCGCCGCGCTGCAGCGGCACCCGGCGTGCGGGATCCGTGTCGTGGGCATCGCCGGTGATGGCGTCGGACAGCAGCAGGACGGCGTCCCGTCGCCCCTGCCGGCACTGACGACCGTGGAGGACCTGCGGCGCGCGGTGATCCAGAACGATGTGCGGCGGGCGCTGTTACTGGGCAGCGCCGGTGCCGCCCAGCACCGGCCGTGGCTGCGCGCACTGGCCGAACTGCACTGCGACATCTGGGAGTTGGATCCCGAACCGTCGCCGTACGTGCCGCAGCTGCGCGAGCCGGGGACGTACCTGGCCGGGTTCCGCTGCCGCCCCCTCGTGGGCCCGCACCTGCCGCTGCCTCCCGGCAAGCGGGTGCTCGACGTGGTGGTCTCCGCGCTGCTGCTGGTGCCGGCCGCCCCGCTGCTGGCGGCGTGCGCGCTGTGGCTGCGGGTCAGCGAGGGACCCGGCGTCGTCTTCCGGCAGGAGCGCATCGGCAAGGACGGCCGACCGTTCACCCTGCTCAAGTTCCGCACCCACCGCCCGGCCGACCCGCTCGAGTCCGCGACGCGCTGGAGCGTCGCGGGCGACCAGCAGATGTCGTGGTTCTGCGGCTTCCTGCGCCGCACCTCGCTCGACGAACTGCTCCAGCTGTGGAACGTCTTCCGCGGCGACATGAGCCTGGTGGGACCGCGTCCCGAACGCCCCTACTTCGTCGGGCAGTTCAGCGAGGAGCACCCCGGCTACGGCGACCGGCACCGGATGCCGACCGGGATCACCGGGCTCGCCCAGATCAACGGACTGCGCGGCGACACCTCCATCGAGGACCGCTGCCGCTACGACAACGCGTACATCGCCGACTGGTCGCTGTGGCGGGACATCACGATCCTGCTGCGCACGGCCGGCGAGTTCTTCCGCCCGACGGGGAGCTGACGCCGTGACCGTTCTGCCTGCCGTCACCGGTCCGCACACCAGCCCCCTGGCCGCGGGGTGGCGGCACGTGCGCCGCGCCGGACCCGTGCTCCCCGTGCTGCTCCTGGTCGCCATGCTCGCCCTGCCCGTGGGCGCGGGCGAGGGCGACGGCGGCGGGGGCACGCCGGCCGACGCCGTCTCCGGACTCGTCGTCGCCCTCTGCGCCGTGAGGCTCACGCGCGGCCGGCGGCGCCCGCTGACCCGCACCGGGTTCGTCGTCCTGGCGCTGCCGGTGGTCGCCGTCGCGGTGGCCGCCCTCGGGGCCGCCTCCGCGGCCAACGCCTTGGAGGGGACAGCGCGTTACTACCAGATCCTCGTGCTGGTCCCGGCCGCCGTACTGCTGCTCGTACGCGACCGGGACGACTTCCGGCTGGTCGCCTGGGCGCTGGTGGCCCTCGCCCTGTGGCAGGGCGCGATCGGCGTCCACCAGTATCTGACCGGGACGGGCGCCTCGTACGCGGGGCAGGACATCCGGGCCGTCGGCACGTTCGGCGCCTCGGACGTGATGGGCATGTCCACCGTGGTGGCCTACGGGCTCGTCTGCGCGGTGGCCCTGGCCCTCGGCGGCCGGACGCCGCGCGTGCGGATCACGGCCCGGGTCTGCGCCCTGGCGCTCGTGGTGCCGCTGGCGCTCTCCTTCAGCCGCGGGGCCTGGATCGCCACGGCCGTCGTCTGCGTGCTGCAGATCGTGCTCGGCGGACTGCGCCGCGCCGTGCGGCTGTTGGCCGCCGCGCTCGCCGCGACGGTCGTCCTCGTCGGCGGCTTCGGCGTGGGAACGTCGATGCTGGAGGAGCGGCTGAGCAGCATCACGCAGGTCACCGCGGCGCCGGACCAGTCCGTCACGGACCGGTACACGATGTGGGCGGCGGCGATCGACATGTGGCAGGAACACCCGGCCACCGGGGTCGGGCTGAAGAACTTCCCCGCCTACCGCGACAGTCACGCCTCGATCGCCCTGTCCGCCGGGAGCGACGTGGCCGGCGCCGGCGCGGCCTACCACCGCCAGCCCCTGCTGTCGCCGCACAACATGTATCTGCTGGTGCTGAGCGAGCAGGGGCTGCTCGGGCTCACCGCCGTCGTGGGGTCCTGGGCCGCGCTCCTGGTGTGCGGCGCCCGTCGACTGGTCGCGGCGCACCGCCGGGGGCGCGGCCTGGACTGCGCGCTCATCGGCTGCGGGCTGCTCACCTGGCAGTTGGTCGACTTCGTCTACTCCGACATCGGGGGCCCGTCCACGGTGCTCACCTCCGTCGTGTTCGGCCTGGCCGCCTGGTGGGCCCTGTCGCCCGCGGCGTCCGGAACGGCGGGAGGCCGATGAGGCGCGTCCTGTCCGCCGGGCGGGGCCCGCTGTCCCGTGTGGTGCCGGCCCAGGCCGACGCGGGGCGCGGCAGCGACGGGCAGCGCACGTCCGGCACGTCCCTGGCCCGCTTCGCCCTGCTGACCGCCGGACTCTCGGCCGCCGGGTCGCTGCTCGGCCTGGGCCGCGACCAGGCGCTGGCCCAGCTGTTCGGGGCGGGCCCGCAGACGGACGCCTTCCTGGTGGCGTGGACCGTGCCCGAGGTGGCGACGACGCTGCTGATCGAGGACGGGCTGGCCTTCATGCTCGTGCCCGCCTTCAGCGCCGCGATCGCCGCACGCGCCGCGGCCGTACCCGACCCGCGGGCGCAGGACCCGGTACGGGCCCTGGTCTCCGGGTCGCTGCCCCGCCTCGCCCTGGCCTTCCTGGCGTGCTCCGTGCTCCTGATGGCCGGGGCGCGCCCCCTGGTAACCCTGCTCGCGCCCGGTCTGCCGGATCCGCAACTGGCCGTCGACTGCACCCGGTTGACCGCGACGTGTGTGCTGACGTTCGGTCTTGCGGGGTACTGCAGTGCCGCACTGCGCGCCCACGCCAGCTATCTGCCGCCCGCCGCCATCTACGTCGCGTACAACACGGGCATCATCGCCACCCTGCTGGTCCTTGCCGACCGCTGGGGGGTGCGCGCCGCGGCGGCGGGGGTGGCCGTGGGGGGCTGCCTGATGGTGCTCGTGCAGGCGCCGTCGCTGCGGCGGCGGCTGCGGGGCACGCGCCCGGGGGCCGCAGCGGAGAAGGCGGTGAAGGTGCCGGACAGGCGGTCGATCGACCTGACCATGGTCGCCGTCGTGCTGCTCTTCGCGCTGTGCCGGCAGTCGCAGGTCTTCATCGAGCGCTTCCTCGCCTCGTCCCTGCCGTCCGGGGCCATCTCCCAGCTCAACTACGCGCAGAAGGTCGCGCAGTTGCCGATGATGCTCTCCCTCATGCTGTGCACCGTCACCTTCCCCGTCGTGGCCAAGGCGCTGGCACGGGGAGACGTCGAGCAGGCCCGGGACCGTGTCGAACGCGACGTCGCGCTGGCGGCCTGCATCGTCCTGTCGGGCGCCGCCGTGGTGTTCGCCTGCGCCCCGCAGATCATCCACCTCCTGTTCCAGCACGGCGCGTTCACGGCCGCCGACACCGCCGCCACCGCGGCCGTGATGCGGGTCTACTCCCTGGGCCTGCTCGGGCACTGCCTGGTGGGGGCGCTCGTCCGCTCCTACTTCTCCGCAGGGCGCCCCACCTGGTACCCCGTGGCCTCGATGGCCGCGGGCATGCTCCTCACGGCCGGCGCCGGGGTGTGGTGGGTCGGTGTCTGGGGCGTCGGCGGCATCGCCGCGGCCAACGCGCTGGGCATCACGGCCACCGCCCTGCTGCTCCTGACCGCCATGGGCCGGCGCAGTGTGCCCGTCCGGATTCCCGTGGTGCTGCTCGAACTCGCCAAGACGCTGCTCGCGGCGGTGGCCGCCACGGCCGCCGGGCTGCTGTGCGCGGCCCGGTTCGAGCAGCCCCTGGGCTCCCTCACCGCCGGCTGCCTGGCCATCGGGGCCGTGTTCGGCCTCCTGCTGTGGGCCCTGAGGGTCCAGGCGTTCTCGCCCGCCGTCCGCCTCGCGACCAGAAAGCTCCGCCATGCACGCTGACTCACCGTTCCCGGAGACCTGCGGGGCCCGCCCGGGCGGGCCGCTGACCGGCAGGTACCCCTGGGTGGCGATGTACCACTCCGTGGACGACTCCCCCGACGATCCGTACAACGTCACCGTCACGCCGGAGCGCCTGCGCCAGCAGCTGAGCTGGCTGCGCTCGCGCGGACTGCGCGGGGTCGGCGTCGCCGAACTCCTCGCCGCCCGCAGGCGCGGCGCCGGGCGCGGCCTGGTCGGCCTGACCTTCGACGACGGCTACGGCGACTTCGTCGAGAACGCCCTGCCGCTGCTGAAGCACTACGGGTGCACGGCCACGGTCTTCGTCCTCGCCGGCCGGCTCGGCGGCGACAACGCGTGGGACGCGGACGGCCCGCGCAAGCCCCTGCTGACCGCGCAGGGCATCAGGGCGGCCGCGAAGGCCGGGATGGAGATCGGTTCGCACGGCCTGCTGCACGTCGACCTCACCCGCCTCGGCGAGCGGGAGCGGCGGGCCGAGATCCAGCGCAGCGGGGCACAGATCGCCGAGCTCACCGGCGGTACGGTGCACGGCTTCTGCTACCCGTACGGAAGCATCGACCGGGCGACGGTGGACGCGGTGCGCCGCGCGGGCTACCAGTACGGCTGCGCCGTCTCCCCGGGCCCGCTGGCCGGCATCCACGCCCTGCCCCGTGTGTTCGTCGGCCAGCGCGACACCCCCTGGCGGCTCGAACTCAAGCGCCGCATCCGCCCCGGCCGACGCCGTGCCCGCCAGGTCGAGGAGAGTGCCCGATGAAAGCCCTGCACATCATCACGGGCCTGGGGGCCGGAGGAGCGGAACAGCAACTGCGCCTGCTCCTGCGCCACTTGCCGGGCACGCACGACGTGCTGACCCTGACCAACCCCGGGCAGGTCGCCGCCGGGCTGCGCCAGGACGGGGTGCGCGTCGCCCACCTCGGCATGGCGGGCAACCGGGACGCGCGGGCACTGCCCCGCCTGACGCGCTTCATCCGTGACGGGCGCTACGACCTCGTCCACACCCACCTGTACCGGGCCTGCCTGTACGGGCGTCTCGCGGCGCGCCTCGCGGGGGTGCGGGCGGTGGTGGCCACCGAACACTCCCTGGGCGACGGCCAGATCGAGGGGCGCGCGCTGACACCGGGGGTGCGTGCCCTGTATCTGGCGGGCGAGCGACTCGGCCGCGCGACGATCGCCGTCTCCCCCGCGGTGGCCGATCGGCTGGGCCGGTGGGGCGTGGCGCGGCATCGGGTGCATGTCGTTCCGAACGGCGTCGACGTGCCCCGCTTCGCCTTCGACGCCGCGGCCCGCGCCGCCGCGCGCCGCGAACTCGGCCTGCCCGCCGACGCGTTCGTGATCGGCGGCGTCGGTCGCCTCGTCGCGGGCAAGCGGTTCGACGTACTGATCGACGCGCTGCGCAAGCTGCCCGGCGACGTACACCTGCTGCTCGTCGGCACCGGGCCCGAGGAGCAGGCGCTGCGGCAGGCGGCGCTGCGGGCGGGCGTGCGCGACCGCCTCGTCCTCGCCGGGGAGCGCCCGCACACCGCCACGTCCGGGTCCGCGGTCGACCTGCCGGCCCTGCTGTCCGCGATGGACGTGCTGGCCTCCCCGTCGAGTGACGAGGCGTTCGGCCTGGCCGTGGTGGAGGCGCAGTCCTGCGGGCTGCCCGTGCTCTACGTCACCAGCCCGGCCCTCGACGACCTGCCCGCGGGGATCAGGGCGCGCGCCGTGCGGCTCCCCTGCGCCCCCGCCGCGTTCGTCCGCGCGGTCACCGCGATCCGCGCCGAACCGGCGCTCCCCAGGCCGCCGTCGCCGGCCGCCCTCCACTACGACATCGCCCGCAGCGCCGCCCTGCACCACGAGGTGTACGCGACGGCCCTGGGCGGCACCGACATCAAGGCCTCAGGAGTGCTGACGTGAAGACCGAATCCGACGTGAAGACCGCGACCGCACCGGACGCCGCCCCCTCCCGGACGCCGTTCGCCCGGGTCACCGCCGCGCGGAGGCTGCCGCGGTGGTGGCCGCTGCCCCTGGGCCTCGCGGCCGGGGCACTGGCCGGCGGCGTGTACGGCGCGGTGAGCACGCCGCAGTACACGGCGACGAGCTATGTGATCGCCGTACCCACCAAGCAGTCCGACCCGATGTCCGCGCTCGGCTTCGCCCAGGCATACAGCAGGGTGGCCACGCAGGTCGCGGTGCTGGCCGACGCCCAGGAGCGCGCGGGTGTGTCCGTCCGGGACCTGAAGTCGCGGGTGCGCGCCGAGACCTCGCCGGACGCGCCCATGGTCGCTCTGTCGGCGTCGGCTGCCGATCCCGCGCAGGCCAAGAAGCTGGCCGACGCCGTCGCCCGCGCCCTCACCAGCAGCGCGACCGACGCCAAGTCCGACACCCACGTGAAACTCCTGCGCTTCACCAAGGCGGCGGAGCCGACCGAGCCCTCGACGCCCTCCACCGGGCTGACCACGCTCGTGGGCGGGTGTGCGGGCGGGCTGCTTGGCGGGCTCGTGCTGCTGGTCCGGCCGCGCCGCGAGCCGGGCGCGGCCACGGTCCCGGCTCCTGCCACGGCGGCCGGAGCGCGGGGTGGCGCCTGATGACACAGGCAGGGCCCGAGCCCGTCGTCACGGTGTGCACGGACACCGCCGATTTCGAGTCCCTGCGCGAGGAGTGGCACCGCCTGCACCGGTCCTCACCGACCGCGACCCCCTTCCAGAGCCACGCCTGGCTGCACTCGTGGTGGCTCTCCTACGGGCGCGGCTGCCGGCTGCGCATCGTCCTTGTCCGCCGGGGCGGCCGGCTCGTCGCGGCGGCCCCGCTGATGCTGCGCCCGCTCCCCTTCCCCGTGCTGACGCCGCTCGGAACGGGCATCTCCGACTTCGGCGACGTACTCGTCGACGAAGCGGACACCGGATCGGCCCCGTCCGCCGTCAAAGCCCTGGGCGCGGGGCTGTGGAGGCTGGCCAGGGGCGCGGTGCTCGACCTCCGGGAGGTGCGGCCGGGCAGTGTCCTGGGTGCGCTGTACGACGACTGGCCCGGCCCGCGCCGCCGTTACGACGACTCGGCGTGCCTGGAGCTGCCCGCGCTACCGATGGACGAGCTGGTGCGGCGCCTGCCGCGGCCCACGGCGCAGCGCGCGCGGGCCAAGATGCGCAAGCTGGACGCCGCCGGGATCGAACGCCGGGTCGTGCCCGCGGCGGAGGCCGGCCCCTCGGTGCACCGGCTGCTCGAACTGCACCAACTCCAGTGGCAGGGCCGCAAGGTGACCGCCGAGCACACCACCCCGCGCTTCGCCGAGCACCTGTCCCGCTCGGCCGCGCTGATGGCCGGGACGGGCGACGCGGTGGTCACAGAGTTCACCCTCGACGGCAACCTCGTGGCCGCCGACCTGACCCTCGTGTCACCACGGCTCGCGGGCGGCTATCTCTACGGCGCCCACCCACGCCTGCGGGAACACAAGGTCGACGTGGCGACGATGCTGCTGCGCTCGTACGCCGAGCACCTCCGGGAGGCCTCGCGGTCCGAGGTCCTGAGCCTGCTGCGCGGCACCGAGCCCTACAAGCTGCACTGGAGACCCGAGCAACTCGTCAACCAGCGGCTCCTGTTGGCGCGACCGAGCTCCGCGCCCCAGCTGGCCGCGCTCGTCGCCGGGATCCGGGCCCGCGGCGGCGCGAAGCGGGTGCGGGACGGGTGGCGGGAGCGGGCCACCGCCCGGCGCGAACGCGGTGGCGGCCGGGCCTGAGGGCCGGGGCCGCCACCGTCACGCGGTCGGACTGACCTACGAACTCCGGTCCCACCAGTCGAACCGGACGCACACCGTGCCGCCGAGCCAGCGCTCGACCCAGTCACCCAGCCGGATCGGGTGACACTTCGGCTCCGGCTTCGGCTGTTGCACGGGGGCCGCGGGCTTCGTCGGGGTGGCCGGCTTGGTCGGTGTGCTCGGGGCGGTCGGCTTCGTCGGGGTGGCGGGCTGCGTGGGCACGATCGCCGTGTCGCGTCCGGTCAGCGTGGACCGGTAGACCTTCGAGGCCTTCGGATTCTCGTCGCACTGCCACACACCGTGCGGGCAGTAGTCCGTCAGGGTGTTGTAGAGCGGCTTGTGCTTGTCCATCCAGGCGAGCATGCGCCGCATGTACTCGGGATTGTCGCCGTTGCGGAACAGCCCCCACTCCGGGTAGGAGAGCGGCTTGCCGTGCTCCTTGGCGAAGTCGACCTGCTTCTGCAGTCCGTAGGGCTCGGACACCTGCTCGTCGAAGGACTTGCCCTCCGGCTGGTCGTAGGAGTCCATTCCGACGATGTCGACCACGTCGTCGCCCGGGTAGCAGTCGGTCCACGGCACCGCGTCCCGGCCGCGGCTCGGCGTGAAGTCGAAGCGGAACTTCTGCCCGGGCACGGAGCGCATCGTCGTCACGATCCGGGTCCAGTACTTCTTCCACGCCGCCGGGTCGGGTCCGCAGCGGTGCGTGTAGGTGATGCCGTTCATCTCCCAGCCGAGCACCACGACGGTGTCGGGCACCTTCAGGTCGACCAGGCGCTCGGCGAGGACCTTGAAGTGCGCGTCGAAGTCACCGGCCGCGCCGCGGCGCAGCAGGGTGCGCACCTCCGCGTCGGGCACGCGTGCCTCGTTGCGCTCCAGCATGGGCACGTTGAGCACGAAGAGCCTGTCGTCGCCCGCTCTGCGCCACTTGGCCCAGCTGTCGAGGAACGTCGGCGCGCCCTCGATGTTGCTCCACCGGTCGCCCGGCAAATAGGTGTGCCCCACGCGCACGTCGGCCCCGCCGAGCCAGTCCGACAGCTTCGTCATCCGGGTCACGCCCTGGGGCCCGTAGTCCAGGTAGGCGCCGAAGGCGGAGAACTCGTCCTTGGTGTCGTCCGTGCCGGAGGCGGACGGGCTCGGGCTGACGCTCGGGCTCGCGCTCGTGCTCGTGCTCGGAGAGGCGGACGCGCTCGGGGGCGGGCTGGGGGTGGAGGAGGCCTTGGGGCTGTCCGAGGCGGCGGGAGGCGGGTCCGCCGAGCCGGACGGGCTCGGGCCGTTGCGCGGAGTGGCGTCCGCGCGTTCGATGGACACCGGCCCGGACGCGACCACCAGCGGGATCAGAACGCCCGCCGAAATCAGCGAGAATCGTCTTCGATTGCTCCATCGAGGTCTGTTGCCGGCCATGACTTCTCCTTAGTTCCGCACGTCCTCCATTCCTGACAATCAGTCATACGAACGCGCACGGCGCCATTCGTGAGCCGCCCGATGACGCCCGTCCGTCACCCTCATGGATCAGCCGCTGCGGCCCCGTCCCACGGTGGCTCTTGCCGGTCATGCGGCTGCGTGGTCGACGGAGAGGACCACGCGTACACCCCGCGCCGCATTTTGGAGTGACACTGCGGGCGAACGGGTGAACACGCTCCTCGCGGCGGGCGCGACGGTGGTCCACTGGACCCCGGCATGAGAGTGCCGCGCTGCCTCCCTCCCAGCCGTCGGCTTCACGCCGCGAGGGAGGCAGCTGCCAGGCGGCCCGGCCGTGGGCGACAGCGCCTCGTCAAGGAAGCGGGGGCGTCCGCACCGGCCAAGGCGCCGCACTAGCCGCCTGCGGACGCGCCCGACGCCGGCGCACCGTCCGGCGAGGTCCAGAGGGTTACGGTCGGCCCGTAGGAACCGTCCTCCTCATCGCTGACGTGGACGGTGATGCCGCGCCCCGGGTAGCGCCTGGACAGCACTCCCTGCCAGCACTCCCCCAACGCCAGGGCCAGTTGAGGCAGCTCCTCCCCGAACCGGTCGTCGTCCGTCAGCGGGGTGTTGATGAACGTGTCCCACAACTCCACGTGGTTGACAACGGATTCAATGCGTCGGCGGTCGTCACCCAGCTTCGACAACCAGTCGTCGACGGTGGTCCGGACGAACCGGTCCTTGAGGAACACGCACCCGCGGTACTCGACCTCCGGTACATGCTCCCGTGCTCCCGTAGCGGCACGGAACCGGAGCACCGCGAAGAGGGCGCGTACGGGGATGGGTTGACGGGGCAAACGGTCGGCTCGGTAGGCTCGTCAACCAGTGCGGCGGGCCGCGATCAGTGCGCAAGCCGCGTTCGGTGTGTGGGAAGGGCCCTTCGGGCTCGGAGGGGGAACTCATGGCCAACAGGCAGGGAAACGGGCCGGGAAGCGGGCCGGGGTCGAACGATCGGGAGATCGACGACTCGGAACTGATGGACGTCGCGCAGGATCCTGAGCAGGCCGAAAGCCTCCACAAGGCGCTGCGCACGCTGGCCCACAACCCCAATGTGCACGGTCCGCTCCAGGAGATGGCCCAGGGCATCCTGTCGGGTCGGCTGGGCATGACCGACGCCATCAAGGACGAGCGCTACATGGGGGCGCTGGGCGACCGCATGACCGAGATCCGGAACGCCGCCGAGTCGCAGACCATGCAGGACCGCGAGGCCGAGCGCGGAAAGCGCGAGGAGTGGGAGCGCAAGCGGGACGAGGAAGCACAGAAGGAGCGCGAGGAGCGCGACGGCCCTTCGACCAACCTGTTCACCGGTTCCAAGAAGCGGGGCCAGGGCGGCGGCGGCCACCGGGGGTGACCCCCGGTCTTGGCCTGGTCTTGGAACAACACTGTGACGCCCGGAGGTTGAGGGCTTGTCAGTCCCTTTGGGTACTCTGGAACAGACATGAGGCGGACGCGAACCGGTGGCGCTGTGCGGCCGGTTGGTGAAACGGGGGCGTGGTCATGGGTGACGGATTCAGGAGCAGTCCGGAGACACTGAGGGTCGAGGGGAAGAACTTCTCCGACATCGGCAGGGAGTTCTACCAGGCGACCGCCAGGCTGAGGAGCGGCCTGGCAGCGCAGGGCGACGGCGGGGGCGGCGGAGGCGAAGCGCCGAAGGACACGTCGTTCGCGAGTGTCGCCCAGGACGCCTGGAAGGGCATGACCACCTTCAGCGACAAGCAGGGCACCCCGCCCTGGGGCGACGACGAGCTCGGCGAGAAGTTCGGCGTGGTCTACGAGGGCCTGCGCGACGGCATGACGGACTCGATGGACCACTTGGCCACGAAGCTCAACGAGATCGGCAAGGCGTTGGAGCGGATGGCGAAGAACCACGAGGAGAACGAGGACTTCAACGAGGCTCTGGTCAAGGAGCAGACGCCGGAGAACCAGTTCGGCGGCGAGGTCCACGTCCTGAAGTCCGTGAGCAAGTAGCACGGCTCGCGGTCCCCCTGCCCCGCCTCACCTCACCCACAGGAGCAAGTCCGTGTCACAGCCCGGCACGCCACCACCGGTGCAGCCCGTCCCCACCACCGCCGAGGAGGCCCTCGCCGCCGCCCGGTCCCGGTTCGAAGTGCTGGACCCGGCGGGGAACCCGGCGCCGCTGCACGTGGCGGAGTTCGACATCGGCTTCCTCGTCCATGCGGTCATGCCCCCGCCGCCGCCCGGCACCCAGGCGCCCCTGGGCGGCAGCCACATGGTGATCTCCAAGGCCGACGGGGCCGTCACGTACGTCCCCAACTTTCCGCCGGACTCGGCGATCGACCTCTACCGCAGCATGCGCCGCAGCAGCGGCTGAGGCGCCCGCAAGCGGGCCCGGGCCACTTCGCGGGCCTTTGACCCTTCCGTCGACGGTGCGGCGGAAGGGACCGGCCGGCCCACAAGGCCGGGACAACACGATATGCATGGCGACAACGGGGGTCTTTCGTCGTGGCTTTGATGCTGCCGAACGGGCTTGAGTGGCTTCTCGAGATGTGTGGCTTCGACTGGCCCACAGGCGACGAAGACAAGATGATGGAGTGCGCCAACACCTGGCGCCAGTTCGCCGCCGATGTGACGGACCTCCAGTCCCGCGGCCTGATGGCGGCCGGCAACGTTCTCGCCGAGAACGCCGGTGACTCCATCGACGGGTTCAACAAGACCTGGGAGAAGTTCGCCGGCGGCTCCGGCTACTTCGACGACGCCCGCCAGGGCGCCGAGCTGATCGCCGTCTGCATGGACGCCGCGGCCATGCTCATCATCGGGCTGAAGATCGCGGTGATCGCCCAGTTGGTCATCCTCGCGGTCGAGATCGCCGCGGCGCAGGCCGCCGCACCGTTCACCCTGGGCCTGTCCGAGATCGGCGCGATGGGCGCGGCCGCCGCCACGCGCATGATCCTGCGCAAACTCCTCAAGGAGATAGCCCAACAGATCCTGCAAGCGGTGCTGGAGACCGCGAAGGAACCCTTCGTCTCCGCACTCGAAGCCATGATCTCCGACGTCGTCGCCCAGACCGTCGAGCAGAACTTCGGCAAGCAGTCGGGCTACGACCTCGGTCGCACCGCCAAGACGGGTTACGAAGAGGGCAAGAGCGCCCTGGAGAACTCGGGGTCCACCTTCGGCGAGTCCCTGCGTGACGGCGCCGGCTCGCGCGCGGGGCACGGCGCGCGACACGGACTGACCGGTGGCGGGCACGAGGGCGGCGACGGATCGTCGAGCGCCGGCGGTGACGGCTCGTCGAGTTCCGACAGCGGTGGTTCGTCGAGTTCGGGTGGATCCTCGTCGGGCTCGGGAGGTTCGTCGTCGGGGACCGGTGGTTCGTCGTCGGGCGGCAACTCCTCGTCGGGAGACGGGAGTTCATCCAGCGGCTCGTCTGGCTCGTCCACCTCGGGGGCGGGCGACGGCGGTTCGCCGGGCGGCTCCTCCACCGGTTCCGACAGTTCGCCGAGTTCGAGCAGTGGGGACTCCGGGCGCAGGGCACCGGACATCGGTGGTTCTTCGCCGTCGTCTTCGGGTGGCGGTTCGGACACGTCCGCGGCGAGCTCGCCCTCCTCTTCCCCGAGTACGGCGCCGAGCGGCGGCACGGACGGCGCCGACAGCTCGTCGTCCTCGCCCGCGCCGAGCCGTGGCTCCGATCCGCCCAGTCCGTTCGACGTGGGTACGCAGGCGTACCAGGACAGCATCAGTCAGCCGTCGGGCGGCGACGCGTCCACGCCGGGCGCCGCTCCGGACTCGTCCACGCCGTCCGCCGCGTCGCCGGACATCCAAGGTGGGCCGGCTCCGGACAACACCCCGGACTACGCCCGGCCGGACAGCACACCGGACGCCCCTCCGAGCACGCCCCCGGGCAACGAGCCGTCCCTGTCCTCCGACCCTTCGCCCGGGGAGGGCACGTCCCCGTCCCCGGATGTCAGTACGTCCCCGACGCCGGACACCACTCCGGAGGGCGCTGCCCCGAGCCGGCCGGAGGGCGCCGACACCCCCAGCCCGGGCCAGGGCGCTTCGATCCCGGACCAACGCGGTCCCGAGCCCACGCCGTCCACGCCGCCCGAGGGCGCGCCGACCCCGGCTCCCGACACCTCAAGGCCCGACCCCGGTGTGCACCAGGTCGACCCCGACTCGGTCTCCACCATGCCCGCGCACGCCCAGGGCCCCACGCCGGGCGACTCCGGCGACGGCACCAACAACGACAACCAGGGCCAGGGCACCGGCAGCGGCCGCATCCCGAGCGGAGGCATGCCCGGCAACACTCCTGCCTCCCACGCCAGTCCCGGCCAGGGCCACGCGCCCACGCATGCCACCCCGACACCGCACGACCCGAACGACCCGGACGGCATCGACCTCATGGGCGGCGCCGCCACGGCGGCACCCCCGGCCCCTCATGCGCAGTCCGGTGACGCGGGCGTCCCGCAGCAGGCGGCCCAGTCCTCCGCGGCGCCTTCGACGGCGACCCCGGGTGCCATGCCGCCGCCGACGGCCGGCCCCATCCCGACGCAGGCCCCGGCGGCGGGCGGCCCTACGACCACTCCGCGGGCGAGCACGCCCAGCGCCACGACGCCGCGTACGGAACAGCCGGGCACCCGGCCCACGACGCCGTCCCGGGACAACGGGCACAACGGCCCGGCAACGACGCCGCGCCGTGAGACACCGCGCACGGAGACGCCGAGCCGCCCGACCACGTCGCCGCGCGGCGACCGTCCGACGGACCACCAGTCGCCGGCCCAGTCCCCCACGCCCACTCCGAACGACCAGGGGATGCCGGCTCAGAACAACCAACAGCCGGACAACCACCAGCCGAACACCCCGCAGCCGGACGCCAACAACCAGACGCCGGACCAGAGCCAGACGCCCGACAACAACCAGACACCCGACCAGAGCCAGCAGCAGCCCACCGCGCCTCCGCCCCCACCCCAGGCGGACAACCTGTCGGACATCCGTGGCGACCTGAACATCCCGCACGAGGGCCTGACCACCCCCGACCCGGCCCACCAGCAGGACCTCGAGAACGCCCACCCGACCAACCCCGACGGCACCCCGCAGGTGTTCGCGGACCCGCGCCAAGGAAACTGGGCCGGTCTCCAGAACGACGGCGGCCCCGGCGTGCCCGGCCGGTCCAACAACTGCGCCGACTGCACCCGTTCGTTCCTCGAGACATGGTTCGGCCGTCCGACGGTGTCCGCCCCGCGCACCCTGGACACCAATCCGGACGGCAGCCTGAACACCTTCTCGGCGGAGCGCAACTCGGTCGACAATCAGGCGCGTTGGGCCGGCGCCCCCAGCACGTACGCGGGCAGCGACCACCCCAACCCGTACGCGCGAATATCCCACGAGCTGACGCAGGCAGGTCACGGCTCGGCCGCCATGATCGCCGTCAACTGGCCCGGCGGTGGCGGCCACGCCTTCGCCGCGGTCAACCACAACGGCCAGGTCCTGTTCGTCGACCCGCAAACGGGCGTCGTCAGCGAGACCCCGATCCACCAGAGCGCCAAGGACGTCTTCTACACCCCGCTGGACGCCGACCGGAACCCGATCACCCCGTACTTCCTCACGCCGTCGACGCCTCAGCCGTCGACGGAGAACACCGAAACCCCGGACACGAACACCACCTCGGGCACCGACACCTCGACGCCCGCTCCCCAGTCGTCCGACCCGCCCCCGGACCAGGCGTCCGAGCCCACCACGAACCCGGACTCGGACACGCCCCAGCAGCCGGAAGCCACGGACGACACGGACCACCAGGGCACGCAGGAGAACCCGAACTCCGATCCCGCGCAGGATTCCCAGAACTCCCAGGACTCCACCGACAGCGACACCGACGACGCACAGACCCCGAACGACGGCACCGACCAGGACCAGGACTCATCGGAGCCGACACAGGCACCGACACCGTCCACGGCGACCCGCCCCTCCGGCCCCCCGGACGGCTACGACGACCCCACGGACGCCGACAACCGCGCCCAGCAGGAACGATTCCCGCGCAACGAGGACGGCTCGTTCCAACAGGCCCCCGATCCGCGCGAGGGCTCCTGGCTGGGGGACATCCGCGGCCAGAACCCCGACGACTCCGGCCGCGACGTCAACTGCCCCGACGGAGCCCTGGCGTTCGCCGACTCGTACGCCGGCAACCCCACGGTCGCCGCCCGCCGCAGCCCGAACGAGGACGGCACCCCGGCGGACACCCCCGAGCCGGGCGGCCGCGACCGTATCGAGAACACCCTGGGCGCCGAGTTCGACGACTTCGGCGACGGCCCCGACGCGTACAACAACCTGGAGACCACCCTCCTCAACGAGGGCCACGGCTCACAGGCCGTGATCATCACCCAGAACGCGGACGGCCGCGCCCACGCCTGGAACGTGGTCAACCACAACGGCCAGATCGTCTACGCGGACCCGCAGACGGGCCGGAGCAGCACCACTCCGCTGCACAGCGGCAACAACGGCGTCTTCGCGATCCCCTTGGACGCCAATCGCCGCCCTGTCGACACCGCCAACCGGCCCGCAGGTCACACTCAGATCCCGGCTTCCCCGGCATCCACCGCCCGCACGACATCGCAGGCCCCCTCGGGCACGACTGGTCCTTCGGACAGCCAACGCAGTGCCGAAGCAACTCGCGCGCAGCGAAACCAGAGCCTCCCCAGCCGGGAGGCCAAGAACGAGCAGCATGCGAACCTCCCTCCGGACCAATCACAGCAGGACCTCCGCGAGAAGCACCCGGTGCGACGCATTGATCTGCTACCGGTCCAGCAGCAGATGCGTGCCTGGGCCCAGCCTCAGGGCGATGGTTCGTCCCCCTTGCACGGTCTGTTGCAAGAGTCCATGGAACGGCGGCGGCAGCATGTAGAGGCCGCACTGTCTGTCCGTGACGCCAAGCAGGCGCTGGACGACGCCAAGAAGGAAGCCGCCCGTGCTAAGCAGGCACTGAAGAAAGCTGATCCTTCGGAGCAGGCGGAGGCCAAACAGCGACTGGCCGACGCCAAGAATGCCCAGAAGCAGGCGGCCCAACAACACAAAGATGCGTTGCAGGCGCACCGCGACAACAACGCGATGCCGCGGACGAACTTCACGGACAGCGATCTCCGCCGCCACCTCGACCCGGCATGGTCACAAATGAACGACGGCGACCGCTATGCAGCACTCGCGACCCTGGCACGAATGAGTCACTCGTTCCACGCGAACAACGCCGTGGGCTCAAGCCCGGAGCCTGCCCCTCGAAGCGACCCGTACGCCACAGCCCCGCCCAAGAAGAGGCAGAGGACGGACCCGGCTCACGATCATCACGAGTCCGTGGCCTCCACGCGACGTGAGGCCACGGCTCGCCCCAAGGTCAACGTCCCACAGGACCTCGGGGATCTGTTGGACGCGACGGAACGCAACTCCCCGGACTTCTCCGACAAGAACTACGCGGTGGTGGAGGTCGTCGACGAGCACGGCGAAAGCCACTTCATCATCGACTCCTCGGTGCCGGCCGCCGGAGACGCCGTGCGCCCACGGCACTCAGAAAGCCACATCCTTGAGTCCATCCACCAACTCAACGATGGCCGGGCAGCTGAAGGACGTCCCCCATACAAGGTCGCCGGCTTGTACACCGAGCGAGAACCCTGCGGTGAGCGCAAGAACAACTCCGGACATGCGGACTGCTCCGAGACCATCCGCAAGTCAACCGCCATGAACGGCGTGCCCGTGTACTACAGCACGACGTACCGGGTCGACCCTCAGCGCGACCAGTTGCTCCAGCAGGAGCGCGCCGCCCGACAGCAGGAGGGCATGACCGAAGCCCAGGCGAAGAAGGCGACGGAAGGTTACAAGACCCCCAACCGTCTACTCATGGACGCGGAAATCCACCAGCATGTGGACTTCATTCGCAATTTTGTCCAAAGCCTGTCGGACCAGAACCAGAACGAAGACCAGGGCTCAACCCCACCCCAGGCGCCTGACGAGACGACACCGCCCGCCCAGGAACCACCGTCGGGCTCGTCGAACCCCAACAAGCCCGATGCCCCCGACCGCACACCGCCACCGGACCCGGCCGGGGCGGACCGCAGGCCCCCGGCGGACCCGGCCGGCACCGGTGAACCGAGGCCCGGCCTCGTCCGGCAAGACGATGACTTCCACTCCGAGATGAACAGTCGAGGACAACGCAAGTCGCACATCAACTCGGAGGGAGACCTGGTCCCGGCAAACCCGCACGGCACTGCGAGCGTCGTCGATCACGTAGTGGGCCGCGACCCGGCGAAGTCGGACAGCCCATACACTTCCTTGAGTTCGGAAGGTGCCAACGCGAAGGCATTCGGGTCGAATCGCATTCGCATCGACCTGGACCGGCTGGAGCAGGACATTGCCGCCGGCCGCGTCCAAAACGTCGAGGTCTACTCCCCCGACAAGGTCCAGAGCATCATCCAGGAGAACGCCGACAAGATCGCCGGCAAACCTGTGGACCTGACGGTGCCGCCTGGGACCAACAAGGCGCAAGCCCAGGAAATGGCGCGAGCGCAGGGCCTGAGCAACGCGAAGGCCAAGAGGGTTGCGCAACGTATGATCGATATGATGAACACGCGACGCGATGAAGAGTGGCTCATCAAGGGCGTCGTTCCGCATGATTACATTGAGGGGTCGCTCGGTGCCTGACTTCGTTAAAGGAACAGGAGCAGACGGGTTCGAGGCACTGCTGGGAACGGACTTCGAGGGCCGGCCCACCAATGATCTTGAGGACGTGATCTACGAAGCTCTCGACGACCCCCGCCATCGTGAACGCGTGCCCGGGCTCACTGCCCTCCTCCAGGACACGACGGCCCAAGACCGCGAGCGCTTCCTGTCCTGCGTCGCCCTGACCACCTGGGCCGAACCGGCCGGGTACGCGGCCGTGATCGAAGCCGCCCAGGACCCCAAACTGGCGCCCTGGTACGACCTGCTCATCGACCGCAAATTCTCGGTGGACAACACCTTCGCCCAATTGGCTCTCGCCGTGGGCGACAGTGATGTTCTCGCTGGCGAGAAGGGCACCTGGGCCCAACGCACCGAGGCCTTCCGGTGTTTGATCGGGATCGCGGACAGCGAGTACTTCGACGAGAAGCTCGGGGATCAATTGGACGCCCCGACAGCCGCAACCCTGATTTCACCGATTCGCACGGTAGTGGCGCACGGCGTGGCGGCTCTCGCAGCAGGGAAGCCACGGAAGTTCGACCTGCCGACCCAACTTGTGGACCTAGCGGCCTCCCTGGCACCCGTGGACGCGGCAACCGCGGTCACACTGGCGACCGACGTGCTTGCACAGGAGGCACATCCACGCACTCTCCTGCACGCGGTGTCCATCGTCCAGCGCTCACACACCCCGGAAGCACGCGCTTTCGCCGAGTATCTGTCAATGAGCGGCGACGACCGAGTACGGGCATCCGTCCAGGAAGCCATCCGCACGCATTAGTCGGCCTGGCCAAACTCCGAGCAGGTCGTACAGACCCCGGGCGCGCAGTCGCCGGGCCGGCGGCTGCCAGAGCATCGATTCCCGGTGGCAACGCTGCCCCATTACCGTGGTGGACTTCGGAAGCCGTGGCGACGAGAGGCGACATGACCGTGACATCCGTGGGCATGCCCGCAGAAGAAGTACCAGGCCGGGTGGGCGCATGGTGGCGTGCCGGAGGGCGGGGCGGAAGTGCCGCGCATGTCGTCGCTCCGGACGGGGTCGATGCCGGGGCCGTCCTGCGGCGGGTGCACGAGGCCGTCCCGGGAAGTGTGCTGATCGATGTCGCGGGGCTCAGCGCCGAGCAGGTGATGCACCAGGCCCTGACCACGCTGGGGGTCGATCTGTCTCCTGGCGAGCGGGGCTTCTGGCCGCAGGCGCTCGGTTCGTGGAACGAGGAACGGTTGCTGGTGCTCGTCAACACCCGCCGCTCCGGGCAGACTCGCCGGTCGCAGGAGCCGCGGCGGCTCCTGCGCAGCACCGTCCGCCGCCTTGCGACGGGGAAGCTGGCCCTGCTGACCGATGCCGACGCCCGGCTCCTGCCGCTGGGGCTGCAGCCCGAGAATCTCTTCCACCTGGCCGGGCTTGCCGCTGACACACCGGCTCCCGACGTTCCGGCTGCCCTGCGCGCTCTCGCCCTGGCGGAGCCGCGCAGCGTACCCGTGTCCGTATGGGCACAGCTCGTTGTCGCCCTGACAGGCGAGACCATGACCGCGGAGGAACTCACGGGGCTGGCCCGGGAGCGTTCGGACCTTCTCGTGGCCGGTCCGCTCGGCGTCTCCTTCGCCGACGAGGGCGTGGCCGAGGCCTTGCGGCGCGAGGTTGATGCCGAGGACCTCAGGCGTGTCAATGCGCACTTGGTCGACTGGCTGTTGCGCGCGTCCGCCGAATTCCGCCATCCCGAAGGGTGGGCCAGGTCCGGCCCCGTCGGGTTGTACGCCGCCGCAGGGCTCGCCATGCACGCCGTGCAGGCCGGGTCTTACGAGGAACTTCTGGCAGACGGACGGACGGTCGCCCATCTGCCGCAGACCGCACTCATCGACGCGGCACGCAGTCACAGCCCCATCATCCCTGGAAACAGCCCCGCGGCCGACGCGATTCACCTGTGGGGGTGGGGAGTTGTACCGAACCGCCAGCGCGATTGGGCGTCCTGGCTGCACTTGATGGCCTGGTCCCGTGACGAGTTCGAGTTCGCCCGGTCCGTGGCCTCGTCCGGTGTCTCGCTTCCCTGGCGTACGAAGTGGTCCCGCTGGCGGCCGCCGGGCGGGTGTCACGCACGTTTCCTCGAGACGGGCAGGTTCTCCAGGCTTGCGGAGGTCCGCTGGCAGGGGCGGCCCGCCCTTGCCGGGTTGCAGAAGCGCATGGTCGACAGGTCTCCGGAACCGTACGTGTCCGTCCGGGACGCGGAGACGGGCGAACTTCTCGCAGGCCCTTGGGACCGGGACGAGGTTCCGCAGAAACACCGTGCGGACCTGTCCCTGCCCACTGCGACGTCCACACCGATCCCGTCGGCCTTGACCTCACAGGACGGCGAGCCGGCCGGGTCGCCCCAGCGCCTCGTCGACCTGTTCGCCTCGTCGTCGCCCCGGCGCAGCGAGCACGATTTCCTGATGCCTTGCGCGCCCTTGACCGTGGGCGAGTCAGTGGTCTTCGGGGGCGAACTCGGGCTGGTCGCCCTCCAGTCGGCGGACGGCGTGGACCCCTCGGACGCCTTCGGCCTCCGGCTGACGCCCCTGTCCGGGGACTACCCGGCCCCCGGTCCGAGCCGTCCCGTGGATGCCGCTCCGCCGAGCCACCGGGACCTGGTCGCACTGTTCGGCGAAGACGAAATCTTCGAGGCCGAACCCGAAGAGCTCCCGGAGGAGTTGACCCACCGGCCGACGCGTGAGCTTCTCACCGAGTTCGGGCTGCCCGACATGGCGGAGGGCGCCATGGCGCTCCTGCCGTACGGGGACGCGGACGTCGACCTGCTCGACGAGGTGGACTGGCCGGACGACACCGAGCCTGCGGCGGAGCGCGGCCCCTTCTTCCAGATCGGCAGATGGCTGGGGGGCGAACTCGTCGTCGACGGGCCCACGGGCCGCATCCTGCGCGTCCCGACCGGCCCCGACCCGGCCGGCCCCGACGAGGAATTCCTGACCGCTCTTCCCGCCGCACGCGACCTGGAGAGCTTCCTGACGATGGTCGCCCTGTTCGTCACCGGGCTGCGTACGCGCGACCTTGCGCTCCCGCTCAGCTCCGAGCGGAGGCAGGTCACCCATAGGACCCTGGAAGCGCTGGCCGCAGTCGACGAGACGGGCGGCGGGCAGCCCGCATGGGCGTACATCCTCGAGAACGAGTGACGCGAGCATCATTCGTGAACAGGGAGCTCGAGAATTTCATCAAGGTCTACCTGGACTATGACCAAGCGTACGACACCAGTGGAACACTTCGCCCAACTCTGCACGTATTTAAGCCTGAATACGTCGAACGCGTGCGACAGGGACTGGAAACTTTACTCCGAGATCACCAGCTCTCGACGGCCGATTACGAGAGAATCACCGACATCGAGTTCGCGAGCGAGGTAGCCCTGTACTCCTACCTACAGGACATGTACCGGTACCTTTTCGAGAACGGAACGGACCAGCCAATGCCGCCCGAGTAGACGGTGTGGCGACCGCTTCCCGTTGTCCGTCCGACGGGATCCTCAAGCCGTCTCCGAGCCGTCAACTGGGACGACTGGACGGTGGCCGAACACAGGGATAATGACCATGCGAGTCGACAGGGAAGACACGTACACAGAGGACGACAACGTGATCGTGCATTACGAGGGCGAGCCCTATACGGGCGAGGTCGTATCGCACGACAAAGAAGGTCGGCTGATCCAGCTCCAGACGTATGTCGACGGAGTGTCGACCGGCCCGTACCGCCGGTGGTGGCCTGACGGATCCGTGAGGTCGGAGGGAACACTCAGCCTGGGAGCGCACATTGGCGAGTGGCATTCATGGCACCGCAATGGCCAGTTGGCCAAGCACATCTTCTACACCGATCGCGGCACAGGCATGTGCGGCCGCAAGTGGGACAAGCAAGGCAACCTCCTCCAGGAGTACGGGACCTTCCCCGAGGACTCCAACAGCCCTGCACCTCCTGGGAATTAAGTGATTCTTGACCGCCTCCAAACCATCAACTGGGACGACTGGACAGTGGCCTTCGACCACTCACGGTCGCGCGCCCTGCTGATGCGCGAATACCTTCGCCGCTCCGCCCAGTGGGCCCGGCACTACGGCGCCGAAAGCGTCTGGCCGTTCTTCGACATCGTCGAACACGTCGACGCGTCTGTGCAGTTGCCCCCGGACGTCGCGAGCGACCTCGACGCGTTCCTGCGCGGCGGGATCGGCCCGAACTCGGTCGAGCGGACCGTGACGGGTGCGGTCCGCTGGGCGGAGTTGCGTCGTCAAGGGCGTACGGATCTGCCCGAACTCCCGGAACCGTACGAACCCTTGCTGCTCATGTACGAGCGCGGGGGCGGCTTCTATGTCGATCAGGCCATCGACCTCAACGGCGTGAGCCTGCCCCGCTGGGGCCTCGACACGGCCATCGCCGCTCCGCCGTTCCTGACGTTGGGCACGGCGACGCTCGACGCCCTGGATTCCGACGCGAAGGGGAAGGTCACGTACTTCGCGGTGGTCGACGAGGGGTTCCCGAGGGAACGGCCGATGGGGCTGATGCGACGTCGGGCGGTCGGAAGGGAGCCCGTCACGCGCGACGAGGCCTTCAGCCGGAACCTGCGATGGGAACCCACCGACTATTTCGACCTGTACGCGCTGGGACACAATGACACCGCCCACGTGGAGATCTCGGAGATCGAAGCGGCGGCCTTCATCGACCGGGTGATTCAGCGGTCCGGGCCGCCCCCTTCCACCTGAGACCAGGGAACCGACACCAACCAGGGAGAGGCACAGTGCCCGAGCCGACCACCGACACTGCCGACGGGATCCCCGAGGAGGAGGTCGCCGGCCGCGTCGGCGCGTGGTGGCGTGAGGGCGGGCGTGGCGGTCACCTCGCCTTCCTCGCCCTGGAGGACGGCCCCGACGCCTCGGCGGTCGTACGCCGGACGCACGAGCAGGTACCCGGCAGTGTCGTCGTCGACGCCACCGGCCTCACCGCCGAGCAGGTCCTGCGGCAGGCCCTCACTGCGCTTGAGGTCGAGCTGCCCGCGGACAGGCCGCACGCCTGGCGCTTCGGGCTCGGCGCGTGGCCGCAGGAACGGCTGCTGCTGGTCGTCAACACTCACCGGGCCGGCCCGACACGACGCTCGTACGAGGCGGAGCGCCTGGTGACCCGGACGCTCCCGCAGTTGGCGCGCGGCAAGTTGACCGTGCTGATCCACACGGTTCCGGGGCTACTCCCCTCGGATGCCGAGGCCCAGACGGTGTTCCGGGTCTCGGCTCCCGCCACCGAACCGACACCGACGCCGGACTCGGCGGCCCTGCGGGCCCTGGCCCTGGCTGAGCCCCGTTTCGTACCTCTTCCTGTGTGGGCCCAACTGGTCACGGCGCTGACCGGTGACGCGACGACCGAGGACGAACTCGCCGCGCTCGTACGAGAAGAACCCGGAGTTCTCCGGACCGGACCGCTCGGGGTCTCCTTCGTCGACGAGGGCCTCGCCGAGAGGCTGCGCCGGGACACCGGAGCCGAGGCCGATGCCGCTGAACTCCGCCGACTCCATGGGCACATGGTGGACTGGCTGACGCGCTCGGCTCCCGAGTTCCGGCACCCCGAGGGCTGGGCCCGGCACGGCAGCGTCGGCCTGTACGCGGCCTCGGGGCTCGCCATGCACGCCGTACAAGCGGGAACGTACGAGGAACTCCTCCGGGACGGACGCGTCGTCGCCCATCTGCCGCAGACGGCCCTCATGGACGCGGCGCGCAGCGTCACCTTCTACATCCCCGGGAACACGGCCGCCGCCGACGCCATCCACCTGTGGGGCTGGGGAATCGTCCCGCGGCAGCAGACGGAGTGGGCGTCGTGGATGCACCTGATGGCGCTCACACGCAACGACCACGCGTTCGCATCGGCGGTCGCCGCCTCCGGTGTCGCGCTGCCATGGCGGGCCAAGTGGGCGAAGTGGCGGCCGCCGGGCGGCCTGCACGCGGACTTCCTCGAGGCGGGGCGATTGGCCGCGCTGGCGGCGGTGCGCTTCGAGGGGCGGCCCGCCGTCGCCGGTCTGCAGCGGCGGACGGTGAACGAGGAGGAGTTGCTGTACGTCGCCATCTGGGACGTGGAGACGGGAGAGCAGCTCACGGAGTCCCTTGAGGACGACGACATCCTGGACGAGTACGGCACGGAACTCACCTGGCCCGCGGAGCACGGGCACGACTCCGCCGCGCCCGACACTGTCAGCGAGCTGTTCGCCGCGTCGCTCCCGCGGCGGGACGACCGCGCCTGCATGCTGCCCTGCGTGCCGCTGACCGTGGGTGATGTCACCCTGTTCGCAGGCGACTTGGGAATGATCGCCATCGAACCAGCGGAGGACGTGGACCTCTCCGACTTCGGCGCCCGGGCGCTCCCCCTCAGCGGTGACTACACGGACGCGGGCCCGTGCAGCCCGGTCGACGCTCCGGCCCCGAGCCACGAGGACCTCATCACCGTGTTCGGCGAGGACCTGATCTATCCCATCCAGCCCGAGGACCTGCCGGACCGGCTCACCGATCCCGCGACCCGCGAACTCCTCCTGGAATTCGGTCTGCCGTACATGAAGGAAGGGGGCATGGGGCTCTTCCCGTTCGGCAACTGGGAGATGGGCGTCCTCGACGAACTGCCCTCCTGGCCCGAGGGGGTCGAGCCCGTCGCCGAGAGCGGCCCCTTCTTCCAGATCGGCAAGTGGGTGGGCGGCAAACTCGTCGTCGACGGCCCCACAGGACGCGTCCTGCGCGTCCCCACCCAGCCGGGCGAGGACCACCTCGGCGGCCTCCCCGTCGCAGGCAGCCTCGAGGAATTCCTCACCCTGGTCGCGGTGTTCGTCACCGGCTGGCGCTCACGCGCCCTCGCACCCCCGACCAGCGCCGAACGGCAGCAGGCCACCTACTGGGTGGTGGGCGCCCTGATCGAGACCAATGAAACGGGCGGAAAGCAGCCCGCTTGGTCGTACGTACTGCACAGCACGTGACTCCGCGCCGAAAGGGCTGTTCTCAATCGACGTCGCCCTTGAGGGCAATGCGCCGGTCTCGCCCACAACCGGCACGGAAGACGCCCGCGGGATGAAGATCGACCGCATGCCCGATGGAACCTATCTGCAGCTTCGCCCCAATGACGGTCAAACATCATGCGCGACAGTGTTCCGTGGGAGGGGATCCCCTTCAAGGCATCACGGAAAAATTCAAGAGTACGCCTGAAGCCGCCTGCATACGATGGGGGCCTCGTGACAGAGAGTCTTATGGCGCACAGCAGAATGCTTGATTTCCCCGGGCATGAAGTACGTCTGGAGCGTGACGTGCTGGATGCATCGATGGATCACGGCATGCTGGCGCGTCTCGCCTTGAAAGGCCTGTTTACGTTCTCTGAACGGCTCTGCGTTCCCCTGGCCCTGGAAGTGCTCACGGCCTATTGGGAAGACGAGTTCGACATCCCCATGAATTACCCCGCACGTCCTACGAACTCGCGAATGCTGCGACGCAAGCAACTCCCCCCAGGGATCGTCACACCCCGACCTGGTTGGCCGGGCGAAGAAGTGACCACGGCAGAAGTGGTAGACGAACACACCGCTTCGAGCTTCGTCCGAGAGTTCATTGAGCCCACCCCAAATGACCCTACGGGGACGCCCATCGGGTGGACCGACATCTACGTCCCTACCGCAATGATGCGACTGCCTCACAGCTTTTCCGACGTCGACGCCACCAAAATTTCCGTCGCCGTCGCGGGTGGGGTTGTGGACCACCCGATCACAAGGGTCGACGGCGGCGCGTGGGTGTACGGGCCGTTGCCGGCGACCCTGCACGCCCCCTTCGAGTACCGAATCCACCGAAGGTCCGGCAAGTTGATCCTCGACATCTCCCTCTATTGGAATCTTTGGACGGAGAACGGCTCCGGCGTCGCCGATATCACACGCGGAATCGATGCAGTGATCAGCCTCGGTTGGCAACTCGCTTGACCAGAGTCGACGAGACGGGCGGCGAGATAACGGAATGACCATGCGAGTCAACAGAGAAGACACGTACACCGAGGGCGACAACGTGATCGTGCACTACGTGGGCGAGCCCTGTACGGGCGAGGTCGTATCGCACGACAAAGAAGGTCGGCTGATCCGGCTCCAGACGTATGTCGACGGAGTGTCGACCGGACCGTACCGCCGATGGTGGCCCGAGCTGGATTGCGTGACGCGGACCGACCGTGACCGCACGGCTCATCGCTCGTCCTCCGCTCAGAACAACCCGTCCCACATCTGATCGACGATCACCGACCACCAGTTCCGCGGGTCATCCAGGGCCGAGGCGTCGATGGCGACGAGCTGCTCCTGGAAATCGGCGACGACTCCGCCCGCCCTGGCCGGGTCGAGAGCGATCATGCCCTCGCGCGTGGTGTGCAGCAGCGCCAGCGAGCGGACGAAGGCGGACGCCGAGGCGTTGACGCGGCGGCCCGCGCCGTCGTCCGGGGTGACGGCCCAGATCTGGCCGACCGGCTCGCCCTCCAGGTCGGAGTCCGTGCACTGGACGGTGATGAGGGCGACGCCGTCGGTGCCGATCCTGACGTGGCCCTCCAGGAAGGCGAGGGCGTCGGCGTCGGCCTGGGTTCCGGTCTCGCGCAGGTGCGCGGCGGCGTTGCCGAACAGGCCGCCCGGGAGCCCCGCCTGCGGGCCGTCGGCGGTGAAGAAGAACGGCATGTCGGCCGGGAGACCGGCCCACGTCAGCGTCGCCTTGGCGGCCTCCGGGAGCGGCGTGCCCGCCACGTCGTCGGCGTCGTAGCGGCGTACCGCGTCGGCGCCGAAGGCCTCCGCCAGTTCACGGCCCAGGGCGACGTCGCGGAGCGGCTCGGCCGGCTCGACGTCGGTCGGTACCGGGGCGCGGTGCGGGCGGGGCGGCGGCTGCTGGCCCGCGATCCGGTGCGTCTGCTCGACGTACTCGACCAGGCCGGCGACCGCCTCGGCGCGCTCCTCGGCCCGCAGGCCGTACTCCTGGACGCAGGTGAACGTGGCGTTGGTGAAGCGGCGGCCGAGCAGCAGGCCCGGGTAGCCGCCGGGGAGCAGGCTGGGGCTGAGGTCGGTGTGGATGGCGATGACGTTCTGCGCCGGGACGCCGAGGCGGTCGAGGTCCGCCATGGCCTGGTACTCGGACGGCGGCTCGCCGGGGGCGGAGTTCCGGGCGAGGCTGGTCTCCTCGCCGGTGGCCGGGTCGACGTACGTGAAGACCGCGGTGTTGCCGGGGCCGGTGACCGGCGGCTGCGCGGGCGGCTCCGGTGTCTCCTGGCCGCCGCCGTGCTTCTGCTGGTACATCCGCACGACTTCCTCGACCGGCACGGACGGCCAGGTGCTCAGCTCGCCGGTGCGGCGGTCGACGACACCGCAGGAGTGGCCGAACGTGGCCGGAGGCCGGCGCTTGCCCGTGACCGGGTCGCGCTCCAACGGCGGGGCCGCGGCCCACACCACCCAGCCGAGGTCGAACTCCTGGATGCGCACCTCACGGCGCTGCTGTCCCTCGGGGTTGAGCCACCCCTCGGCGGTCGCGAGCGCCTGCTCCTGGCTGATCACGGAGTTCCCTTCGGGTCGTTCGAGGCTACGGATGGAGGGGGTGGCGGCGGCGCGCCGGGCGGCTGAGTGTCAGGCGGTCGGGCGGGCGTCGGCCCCAGGCCCGGGGTCCGGTTCGGGTTGCGCCGGGCGGATCTGGAGCGCCTTCACACCGCGTTCCGTGGCGACCAGGAGGATGCCCTCGGCGGAGAGGTCGGTTCCCGTGAGAGGCGTGGCGGAGACCAGGGCCGTGACGAGCTTCTCGTCCCCCTTCTGCGTGCCGCGTCGCCAGATGCGGACGTAGTCGGCGCCGCGGCTGAACCCGAGCGGCGTCGCGGCGCGCTCGTCGTCCGAGGGGCGCTGGATCCGGGCCGGGTCGACATCATTGATGACGGCGCCAGTGGCGAGGTGCTGCACCAGCACGGCCGGCGCATCGGGATCATCGGCCCTCAACGGGCGTGACCCCGGGGTGCCTTGAGGCACCACGCTCACGGCGACCGCGAGCGGACCCTCATCGACGCCGTCCGCCCCGGCGACGGCCAGTTTGCCGACGGTCACGCCGTCGACACCCACGACCGGCACGCTCCACAAGGTGTGCCACGGAAGCTCGGGCAGCGCCTGGCGCAGCACCGCCGCGTACTCCGGCAGTCCGTCCTCGACGAACGCTGTCTCCAGGAACGCCGCCCGCAGCACGGCGGGTGCCTGCGTGCGGGTGAGCAGCGGGGCGGTGCGCAGATACGTGCGTCCCGGCGCCGCCAACTCCTCGTAGGGCAGGGCCTCCACCGCGGCGCGCAGCAGTACCGGGTCGGCCTGGGCGAACAGGTTGGGGTCGGTGAGGAGGCGGGGCAGCAGTCCGGCCTCCAGGGTGTGTCCGGCGATGCGGTCGCGGACGTACTCGCCGGCCCGCGACCAGTCCTGGTCGGGCACGGCCTCCAGCAGTTCCATGGCGATACGTGCCTGCGCGCCGGGCACGTCCGCGATGCCCGCCCGAAGGGCCTCGCCGATGCCCGGGTGTTGCAGGGCGACGAGGGTCTGCTCGCCCTCGGGGATGTCCTCGCCGTCCCGCTCGACGGGCCGGATGAAGGGGGCGGCGAGCCGCATGCCTCGCGCCATGTCCTCGCGCATGTCCCGTTCGGCGACGGCGGAGGCGAGCGGGGTCAGCAGGTGCACGGGCAGTCCTTCGCCCTCGGCGAGGGCGAGGGGAGCGAGGATCTGCCGCAGGGTGCGGGGGTGGGCGCCGAGCCGCTGGGCGTGCAGGTCGAGCGCTTCGCCCACGTCGCCCGGCAGTTGACCCGCGTCCGCAGCGGCCGCCGGGTCGAATCCCTCCGGGTGCGTCAGGATCGACTGCACGGCGAGCTGCGCCGTCAGGCGGCTGCCCGCGCCGTCGCCCGCGTGCCGGGCGATCGACTCGGCGAGGGCGCGCCGGGCGGCGGGGTCGGTCGTGAACGGCAGTTCAGGGGCGCCGAATTGGGGGCTGAGGAGGGCCTCGGCCTGGAGCACGAGGCCTTCGGGGTCGGCCCACTCGGGGGCGTCGAGGTCGATGATCCGGGCGACACCGGGCGGCAACCCCTCGGCGAGTTCGGCGGCCAACTCCCGGGGCACGTCGGCGAGAAGGCGCACGGCCTCGACGGCGGCGAGGGGCTTGAGCACCTCCCGCACCAGGCGCGCGGGCTCCCCGGCCCCGCGCACCGGTCCGGCCCGGTCGACGTCCGGCACCACGATCGTCACCGGCCGCCCGTTCGCGGCGAGTTGGCCGAGTTCGGGGTAGATGTCGGCGGCGCGGGTCGCGGACAGCTCGTAGTGGTCGGCGAGCAGCCACAGGGTCTGCGCCGCCGTCAGCCCCGCGACGCTGGGCACCGCGGGCGCGGGCAGGTCCGGCGGCACGGTCGCCGGGTCGAACGCGTCCAGGTCGAGTCCCTTGCGGTACTCCGGGTCGCAGAGCATCAGGAACCCGGTGAGCAGCCGCGAACACCCGGTGCCCGGGCTGCCTGTCAGGATGACGACCCGCGGCGCGCCCGGCCACTCCATCCGCCACGCGGCGAGCACGCGCAGCGCGGCGTTGCGGCCCCCGATGTACGGGTGGGGCTCATAGGTGACACGGGCCTGCTCTGGGGCCTGGGTCGGGCTGGTCATCGTTCCCCCGTGGTCCTGTCCGTCCGGCACCGGCACGTCGTGTTCGACCGTACGGCGTTCATCCTACGAGGGCCGCACGGGCCGAACCACGCCCCGCCCGTCGCTTGTTACCCAGGTGTGGCGTACACCTGCCGCCCGGGCCCGGGCCGTTACGGGCCCGGGACCGCGGACCGTGCTCGATCATGGGTGGATGACCGCCTTTTACCATGTGTGCTTCGGCGTCCCGGACCTCGAGCGGGCGATGCGGGACTTTCGGCGCTCCGCCGGGGTCGAGTGGAGCGAGCCCGCGTCCGACCGGCTCGGCGAGTGGGACTACCGCATCGTGTTCACCACGGGCGGGCCGCCGTTCATCGAGCTGATCGAAGGACCGCCGGGCAGCCCCTGGGACGCGTCCGAGGGGGCCCGGTTCGATCACATCGGCTTCTGGACCAGCGACGTACGGGAGGGTTCCCGGCGGCTGGAGGCGGAGGGCCTGCCCGTGGACTTCTCGGGTTGCCCCTATGGCCGGCCCTTCGCCTATCACCAGGTGGACAGCATCGGCGCACGGATCGAACTCGTCGACGTGGCCAGGCAGGCCCCCTTCCTCGACCGCTGGCACCCGGGCGGGAAGGCGATGCCCGCCATCGACGAGGACGCCCGAGACTGAGCCCGGCAGGCGTCAGCCTTCGAGGTCGGGGCCGAAGAGGGTGGCCAGTGCGCGGTCGACGACGGACTCCACGTTCTCCTTGCCGGCGGGCACGAGCGCGTAGGTGCCCAGCAGGAAGCGGCGCAGGGCCGAGGTGTCGAACTGGACGACGGCCATCCCCTGCGGCGCGTGCAGCTCGACGACAGTGCGGGCGCGGCCGCACGGCCACACATGAACGTCGCCGGTCCCGGTCGGCACACGCAGGCCGTCGTCGAGGAGGGTGCGGGCGAAGGCCCATGTCACCTCGATCCCGTCGAGCGTGGCCTCGGCCGGGAACACCAGCTGGAGGGCGAGGGGGTCGGCGGACTTGTAGCGCAGGGTGACGGTGACACTGCGCTCGGGACCCTGGCCCTCGGCGACGACGAGGCGGGCGCGGGCGGACTGTTCGAGCGTGACGGGCAGCGTGGTCGGCATGGCAGGCCCCTTTCAGTACTGCGTGTTCCAGGTGCCCGTTCGACGCAGCGGCGGGGTGCGGTATTACGGCGTTTCCGAAAAAGCCTGTTGTGACCTGTGCCACTCACCCCTCCCGTAATCCGACATTTGTGGCTTACGGTTTCAAACTCCTCCTCATTCTCCTCCCCGATCCGCAGTCGGGCGGAGCGACGAGTGAGCACCCGAACGAGCACCGCCGACGTCGGACGGAACGGAAGACTCCTGCCATGACCGACGGCCCCGCCGCCGCGCCGATACCCCCCGCCGCCACGGAGGGCGGCCTCAGCCCCGCCGCGTACGCGCGGATCTACGAGGCGGAGCAGCCGCACCTCGTCGCGTACGCCCGCTCACTGACCGGCAACGCCTGGCTCGCCGACGATCTCGTCGCCGAGGCACACTTCCGGGTCTGGCGGCGCCTCGCGGCCGGGCACGACATCGAGAACGTGGCGGCGTACCTGACGACGACCGTGCGGAACCTCGCCGCCTCGGCCGGGCGCGGGGCGGCGCGCGAGACACCCCTCGATCCGCACGCCGCCCTCGAGCCGATGCAGGTGTCGAGCGACGCGTACGGATCCGGGGCCTACGGCGACCAGGACCCGGCCGCCCGCGCCTCCTCCGTGGACCTGCTCTCCCAGGTCCTCGGACAGCTGCCGAAACGGTGGGTGAAGGCCCTGTGGCTCTCCGAAGCGGAGGGCCAGCCGCTGGAGGCGGTGGGCCGGGGCATCGGCGCGGGCAGCGGGGCCACGGCCGTGCTGCTGCACCGCGCGCGGGAGGGCATGCGGCAGGGCTTCCTGCGCGCGCACCCGGGGACCCCGGACGATCCGGCGTGCGAGAGCCACTGGGACCGGATGCCCGCGCATGTGCGCGGCAGCGCGTCCGCCCGCCAGTCGGAGAAGCTCCTCGCGCACGTCGACGACTGCGACGACTGCCGGGCGCGGCTCGCGGTCCTGCTGCGTGCCAACGACCGGCTGCCGGCCCTGGTGGGTCCGGCGCTCCTGATCTTCGTGCTCGGCGGGGCCGGGAAGTTCCTGGTGCCGCTCATGGCCGGGGCCGGGGCCGGCGGCGCAGCCGCGGGCGGACACGGCACCGGCTCCGGACTGCTGCACGGCGTACGACATGCGCTCACCGGTGGGGCGAAGGCGCAGGGTGCCGTGGCCGGGGTGCTTGGTGTGTCGGTGGCAGGGGCCGCCGTCGCGGCCGGGCTCATGCTCACGGGGAACGACGACACGGTGCCGCCGCAGCGGTCGGCGGCGGTGCAGAGCGAGAAGTCCGGCGGGCGTGAGGCGGCCCCGCCGCCCTCGTCCTCGTCCTCGCCTTCATCTTCGTCCTCACACCCGTCTCCGTCCTCGTCCTCGAATCCGTCAACTTCCGCTTCACGGGAGCCCGTTGCTCCGCAGGATCGCTCGCAGCGGGCGGCCGAACCCGGGTCGGAGGGAGCTCCCGAGGGCTCCCCGAAGGCAGCCAAGCCTGCCGCGCCCAAGGCGCCGGCCGAGCCGCAGGAGACCGAGGCCCCGAGCGATCCGGCCACTCCGACCGCACCCTCGGATCCGCCTGCCGCAGAGCGGGCGGCGCCGCAGGAGACCCCGAACGAGCAGCGACCCGAGACACCTACGCCGACACCGACGCAAACGCCGACACCGACACCGACACCGTCCACGGATGCCCCGACTCCGACGACCGAGCCGACTACGCCGACGAGTCCCGCACCCACGACACCTGAGCCCACGGAACCCTCCGAGCCCACGACACCTCCGGAGCCCAGCGCCCCCTCCCCCACATGCACTCACTGGCTCGGCCCGATCTACATCTGCCACACAGGCTGACGCGGTGTTCAGCCCATGTCCGAGTGGGCCGTCACCGCGTCGACCACGTCCCTGAGTTGGGCTCGCGCCGTGATGCCGAGCTTCGGGAATGCGCGGTAGAGGTGGGAGCCGACGGTGCGCGGGGAGAGGTAGAGCTTCTCCGCCACCTCGCGGTTGGTCAGGCCGAGCGCGGCAAGGCGCACGATCTCCTGTTGCTGGGCGGTGAGCCGCGCGAAGGCGTCCGGCTCCGTCGGACCGCTCCGGTCTCCGGCGGCCCTGAGTTCGGCCTGGGCGCGCGCCGTCCACGGCTGCGCGCCCAACCGCCGGAACACCGCCTCGGCCTCGACCAGTGGCTGACGGGCGTCGGCGATCCGACGGCGGCGGCGCAGCCACTGCCCGTACGCCAACCGCGCCCGGGCGTGCTCGAAGGGTCGGCGGGCGAGCGCCGGGTTGCCCAGAGCGGCGGCGAAGTGCCGCTCGGCCTCGGCCTCTTCGTCGGCGGGGACGAGCACGGCCCGGCTCAACCGGACGAGCGCGCTCCTGCGCGGAGCGAGGACACCCGCGTACGTCAGTGACTCCTCGACGCCGTCGACGATCCGGGTGGCCTCCTCCTGGTGTGTCCTGGCCGCGGCGGCCGCCAGTTCGGGCAGTGCCGGGTAGGAGAGGTGGTAGTGCGCGGGGTTGCCGCGGCCGTCGAAGAGCGTCCGGTAGTGCTGGTACGCGGTCTCGTGGTCGCCTTCCGCGGTGGCGGCGGTGCCCAGCGCGCGGTGGGCGAGGGCGAGAACGGAACGGCTCTCGTGCGGGTCCACCAGCGAGAGGGCGTGCCGGGCCCGGGTGCGGGCTCCGGCCGTGTCGCCGCGCAGGGCACGCAGCAGCGCCTCCGTCGAGACGGCACAGGCCACGGCATGGTCGAGGCCCGCACGGGAGGCCACGGCCTCGAGGTCGGCGCAGGCGCTCTGGGCGCGGGCCCACCGCCCCTGTTCCAGGTAGGCGAGGGCGGCGACTCCGCCGAGGCCGTCCGGCAGCGGTTCCTGCGACTTCCAGGAGGCGAAGGCGTCGTCGAAGATCCGTGCCGCCGCGTCGGTCTCGTCGAGCAGCCAGGCGGCGACGGCGAGCAGGGTCAGCGTTTCCGGCTCCTTGCGCGCGGCCGCCGCCAGGGATGGCAGTTGCGATACGAGGTGCCGGTCGGCCGCCTGGGGGTGCGCGACGGTCCCGGACCAGGCCGCGAGCAGACTCTCCCGCTCGCCGAACTCAGGGCCGGGGCGATCGGCGACCCCAGTCAACAGGCGCTCGATCTCGTGCAGTTGGGCCGTGTCACCGGAGTAGAAGCGGACCACCGCGGCGGCGGCCAGGGCTTCCAGCGCGGCTCCGGGTGCACCGTGGTCCGCCAATACGGCGGCGGGGCGCATGAGTTGGCCGAAGGCGGCGCTGTGTGAGGAGGTCAGCGCCATCAGCCGGCCGACCTGGACGGCCGCGAGGGCCGCGGCCTTCGGGTCGTCGGTGCTGGAGCGGGTGCGGGCGGCCAGCCTCTCGACGGCGTCGAGTCGGCCGGTGAGGACCGCCGTCCTGGTCGCGGCGGTGAGCAGCCGGGTGCTCTCGGCCCGGTCGGGGTGGAGTTCCGCGGCACTCTCCAGCATGTGCGCGGCGGTCGCGTGGCCGCTGCGCTGTCGCGCCCGCTCCGCGCCGGCCTCCAGGGCTGCGGACACCCTCGCACTCGCCCCGGAGGTGGCAGCGGCAAGGTGCCACGCATGCCGGTCGGGGTCCTGCTCCCGGAAGAGCTCGGCCAGTTCGAGGTGTGCCGCTTGCCGCTCGTGCGCGGGGGCTGCCTGGTGGACGGCGAGGCGGGACAGCGGATGGCCGTGGCGCAGCCGTCCGCCGCCGCGCCGCACGAGCCCGACCTCCTCCGCTGGCGTCCACACCGGGTCGGCCACGTCGGGCACCCAGGACCGCACCGCCTGCGCAGGGTCCTCCGGGGCCGCGGTGGCCAGGCGCACCACGGCGCGGCGGGTGGCGTCGGGCAGGGCCGCCAGCTCGTCGGCGTAGAGCCGCTCAAGCCGGTCGCTGACCGGCAGCGGGCCGTCGGGGCCACGAACGCCGTGGTCACCGGTGGTGATACCTGTGGTGGCGCGGGCCAGTTCCACCAGCGCGAGCGGGTTGCCCTCGCCTTGGTCGAGGACGCGGCCCCGGAGGAGCCCGGCCGGCACCTGTGGCTGGAGGTCGAGCAGCCGCGCCGCCGCGCTCCGGTCGAGCGGCGCCAGTTCGAGGGCCGCCTCCCGCGCGGTGATGTCTCGCGGCACACCGTCCCGCGCGGCGACCAGAAGGACCACGGGCTCGCCGGCGGCCAGGCGCCGAGCGGCGAAGGAGAGGGCGTCGAGCGAGGCCGGGTCGACCCACTGCGCGTCGTCCACGACCACCAACATCGGCTGCCGCGAGGCGAGTTCGGAGAACAAGTCCAGCACGACGATCCCGATGAGCATGGGATCCGGCGCCCGGCCCGACTCCGCCAGGCCGAAGGCGGCACGCAGGGCTTCGCGCTGCCGCTGCGGCAGTGTCTCCATGTCCTCACGGACCGGACGCAGCAGCTGGTGCAGGCCGGCGTACGGCAGGCCGCTCTCGGACCGGCTGCCGTGTGCCCGCAGTACGCGCCCGCCGTCCACGGCGAACCGGTCCGCGACGGCTTCCAGCAGAGTGGTCTTGCCACTGCCCTGCGCCCCCACCACGGTCACCAACGAGCCCTTGGTGCCCGGAGGCCGCACCGCCGCGAGCAGCGTGCGCAGTTCCGCGTCCCTGACCACGTCGTCCACCAGCCCTCTTCGCCTCCCCCACATCGTACGAAGGCGGGCCCGGCGCAAGTGCAGTCAGGTGACCGATACCGCCCAGGCATGCCCCACCCGCAGGCTGAAGGACGTCCACAGCCACCAAGGCGAACGAGCCACCAAGGAGAGCCGACATGTCTCCCCTCACACCGTCCGAAACCGAGACCGGGGCCCAGACCGGATCCGGCACCGACACCGGCACCACGACCGCCGCACCGACCGTCACCACCCTCGAACTGGGCGACGTACAGATCCACCGCGTCATGGAGTACTCCGACACCACCCCGATGACGACGGACGTCTTCTTCCCCAACAGCAGGCCCGAGGAGTGGCAGCGCCACACCGACCTCCTTGCGCCGCACCACTGGGACCCGCGGAGCGACCTCACGCGTGCCGCCACCCAGTCCTGGGTGCTGCGCAGCGAGGGCCGGATCATCCTGATCGACACGGGTGCGGGCAACGGCAAGTACCGACCGCTGCAGCCGATCTGGTCCTACCTGAACACCGGATACCTGGAGAACCTCGCCGCCGTCGGGGTGCGCCCGGAGGACGTCGACCTCGTCGTCAACACCCACCTGCACGACGACCACGTCGGCTGGAACACGCGGCTCGAGGGCCGGGACTGGGTTCCGACGTTCCCCAACGCGACCTACCTCATGCCACGCCGCGACTTCGAGTACTGGAAGCCGGAGAACCTCCACAACACCGTGTTCGGCCGGGGCAATCAGAACGTCTACGAGGACAGCGTCGAACCGGTCGCCGAGGCCGGTCTGGTGGAGACCTGGGACGAGTCGTACACCATCGACTCCCATCTCCGCCTTGAGTCGGCCCCCGGCCACACACCGGGCACGTCGATCATCCACCTGGAGTCGGCGGGCGATCGGGCGATCTTCGCGGCGGACCTTCTGCACGGCGCGATCCAGGTGCACGAGCCGCACATCAACAGCTGCTTCGAGGAGGACGAGGACGGCGCCCGCGCCAGCCGTGCGCGCATGTTCGCGCACGCCGCCGACACCAACGCCCTCGTCCTCCCGGCCCACCTTCCCGGCCACGGCGCCTTCGAGCTGCGCCGCGAGGGTTCCGGCTTCCGGCTCGCCAACTGGGCGCCCTTCTCCGCCACTTGATCAGTCGCGGTCGGGGGCGACCGCCCGGCTCACACAGTCGCGGAGCAGGGCGCGCCGCTGCTCGTGCACGCTCGCGGGCTCCTCGGCGGAGGCGGCGTAGACGTTGCTCACCGGGGACCAGGCCATGGACATGGCGATGACCATGGCCATCACGTCGAAGGGGTCTCCCTGGCGAATGCGCCCGGCGGCCTGGGCCTCCGCGATGGCGCCGAGCTTGCGGTCGTCGTACTGGTCGTGGTCCGCGACGAGGTGCCCGGTCGGGCGCCGCTCCAGGCGTGCCCAGGTCGCGAGCCGGATCAGATCGGGGCGGCTGAGGTACTCGTCGTAGAGGCGCACCGCCCAGTCGGCGAGGTCCGTGGCGTCGATGGCGACGACATTGGTGATCCGCTCCAGCGAGGCGAAGAAGATCGCGTCGAAGAGCTGTTCCTTGCTGCCGAAGTAGCCATAGAGCTGCGCCTTGTTGGTGCGCGCTCCGGCGATGATCCGCTCGACGCGCGCGCCGGCGATGCCGTACTGGGCGAACTCCTGCGTGGCGACGTCGACGATGCGCTGATACGTCGCCGCTCCGCGGCTGCTTGATGGCTGGTCGGGCATGCACCGCACCGTAACAGACCGACTCGTCTGTTTGCTTCTCGCCTCGCATGCGCCTACCTTCAAACAGACTGAACAGTCTGTCTGAGAATCTGCCGGAGGAGATGGCGATGCGTTCCACCGTGGGATGGCAAGCGGACGGCACGACGCGGACACTGCGCCGCGCGTCACTGAAGCGCCGGGACCTGCGCCCGGACGACATCGCCGTACGCGTCGACTACTGCGGCGTCTGCCACACGGACCTGCACGCGCTGCGGGCACACGGGAGCGAGGCGAAGGAACTGCTCGTACCCGGGCACGAGTTCACCGGCGTGGTGAGCGAGATCGGCAGCGCGGTGGCCGACTTCTCCCCGGGCGATCCGGTGGCCGTCGGGAACATCGTCAACTCGTGCGGCGAGTGCCGTATGTGCCGGGCCGGCCAGGAGAACTTCTGCCGCGAGTTCCCTACACTGACCTACGGCGGAGCCGACCGGCAGAACGGGTCGACGACGCTGGGCGGGTACGCGCGCGAGTACGTCGTGAGCCATCGCTTCGCCTACCAGCTGCCCGCGGGCCTCGACGCGGCCGCCGCGGCCCCGCTGCTGTGCGCCGGCGTCACCGTCTGGGAGCCGCTGCGGGCGCTCGACGTGGGGCCGGGCAGCACCGTCGCCGTGGCCGGGCTCGGCGGTCTGGGACACCTCGCGGTCAAGATGGCGGTCGGGCTCGGCGCCACGACCTCCGTCATCAGCCGGAGCCCGGACAAGGCCGAGGAGGCGCGCAAGCTGGGTGCGCAGGGGTTCGTCGTGTCCACCGATCCGGAGCAACTGGAGGCGGTCCGCGACCGGTTCGATGTCGTCATCGACACCATTTCGGCGCCGCACGACCTGGCCCCGTACCTGCGCGCGACCGCCATGGACGGCACCCTCAGTCACCTCGGCCACCTCGGACCGGTCACCGTGGACACCCTGGACCTGCTCATCGGCCGCAAGAAGCTCAGCTCGGCCGGCAGCGGCGGCCGCCCGTCCACCGCCGCCATGCTGCGCTTCTGCGCCGAACACGACATCACCGCGGACATCGAGCTGCTGCCGTCGTCCGAGGTGAACGTGGCCCTCGAACGCCTGGAGCGGAACGACGTCCGCTACCGGTTCGTGCTCGACATGTCCGACCTGGAAGACCTGTCAGACCTGCAAGACCTGGACTGACCGGCGGGGGGTCTGAGCAAGACCCACCCGCCGCTATCCGGCGTGCAGTTGCCGGTACTCGTCGAGTAGGCGCCGCAGCTCCCGCACCATGAACTCGTAGTAGGTGTGCATGTCGCGCAGCCGCGCCTGCTGGACGTCCGGCATGCCGGCACCCCGCTCCTTCGCCGTTTCGGCGAGTTCGAGGAGCTGCTCGGTCTGGTCGAGCTGGTGCTGGAGGCAGCCGCTCCATGCGTCGTCGCGCCATACGTAACCGGCCTGGCGGACGCCGGGCACCTTGACCCGCTCGACCGTGCCGTTCGCGATGAGCAGGCGGGTCATCTCCGAGGTGGAACCCTTGCTGGCCCCCAGCGCCTCTTGGAGTTCCGACAGTGTCATGGGTTCGGGGCTGAGCATCAGGACACCCGCCAGGCGCCCGGCGATCGGCGGCCAACCCATCGCGCGCCCGATCCGCCGGCCGAAGTCCTCGACGAGCGCCCCGTCGCCCATGGCTGAACCGTTGTCGGCGGTTGGCGGCACCGATCCTCCCCGTACGGAAAAAACTGAAAATTCATTCTTGACTGAACTTTCCTTGGTGCGTCACATTACCAGCATCCGCGCGGCAGTCACCGGTGCGGGACGCTCCCGCATCAAGGAGTAGACATGTCACAGCACCAGAAGACTCAGCGCGCGAAGGATCAGCGCAAAGGGGCTCAGCGCACTCACGACCTGATTGTCGTCGGCGCGGGCTCCTCGGGTGCGGCGCTCGCCGTCCGCGCCGCTGCTCGCGGCCGGCGGGTCCTCCTGCTCGAGGCGGGTCCCGACTACCGTTCGGCGCAGATGCCGGAGGCGTGGCGCTCCCCCAACCCCGTGGTGGCCCTCATGGATCCCGCGGCCTCCGAGCACCTCGTATGGACCGGTCTGAACTCCTCTCGCACCGAGAAGCAGCCGCAGGCCCCGTACTGGCGCGGCCGCGGGGTGGGCGGCAGTTCGTCCGTCAACGGCCAGATCGCGATCCGGCCCCCGATGGCGGACTTCGAGGAGTGGGCACGGCTCGGCTGCACCGGTTGGGCGCCCGATGACGTGCTGCCGTACTTCGCGAAGCTGGAGGACGACGACGCGTTCGGCGACCGGCCGTACCACGGCCGTGGCGGTCCGACCCCGATCCACCGGACTCCGAAGGACGCCTGGGGAAGCGTCGACCGGGCGCTGGCCGAATCGGCCCTGGCGGCCGGCTTCGGCTGGGCTCCCGACGTCAACGCCCCCGGCGCCACCGGTGTCTCGCCGTACCCGATCAACTCCCGTGACGGGCGCCGCGTCAGCGTCAACGACGCCTACCTCGAAGGCGGGCGCGACCTGCCCGGCCTCACCGTCCGCGGCGACGCGCTCGTGGACACCGTCGTCTTCGGGAACGACCGCGCGGTCGGTGTGCGTGCGGTGATCGACGGCTCACTCGTCACCGAGTACGCGGACGAGGTGATCCTCAGCGCGGGGGTCGTCCACTCCCCCGCGATCCTGCTGCGCTCTGGCATCGGACCGGCCGCCCAACTGCGGTCGCTCGGGATCGAGGTGCGCCAGAACCTGCCGGTCGGTGTCGGCATGCAGGACCACGCGATGGCGGTGCTCTCGCTGCCGCTGCGGCCCGAAGCGGCCATCAAGTCGCCGCACGACCGACACACCAACGTGTGCGTACGCTGGTCGAGCCGGTCGGGGACGCACTCCGACGACCTCATGTTCGTCTCGCTCAATCAGAACGTGCTGGCCATGGCCACCGCGAACACCCAGGCACACGCGGGTGCCTTTGGTGTCTGGCTGAACCGGACCCACTCGCGCGGTGAACTCACCCTCGTCTCCACCGCCCCGTCGGCACACCCGTACGTCGCCCAGCGCATGCTCTCCGACGCGCGCGACCTCGCCCCGATGAGGGAAGGAGTGCGCGCCCTCGTCGAGTTGAGCGCGAGCGCGGAGACGGCCGCCGTCCTGGGTGGATCGGTCGAGGAGGCGAACGGCCCGCTGTTCGCGGCCCTGGCGGACGACAGCGCCCTCGACGACCACTTGCTGTCCACGGTCCTCGACGCCCAACACGGCACGAGCACCTGCCGGATGGGCGCGCCCGACGCCGCCGGGACGGTCGTGGGCCCGGACTGCCGGGTGCAGGGTGTCCGGGGCCTGCGCGTCGTCGACGCCTCGGTCTTCCCGTCCGTGCCCCGGGCCAACACGAACCTCGCCGCCATCATGACCGGCGAGCTCATGGCCGACCGGCTCGACGCCTGACACCACTTCCGTGACGCGCGGAACCCCGTACCGAACAGAAACGGCCCCCACCATGGAAACCCTCCAGAACTTCATCGGCGGCCGGTGGGAAGAGCCGGTCGGCGAGGACGTCCTCACGGTGGTCAATCCCGCCACCGAGGAAGCCGTAGCCCAGTTCCACGCCGGCAACGCCGACGACGTCGAACGCTCCGTGGCCGCGGCGGGCGCCGCGCAGCGCGAGTGGGCCGCGCTCACCGTCGCGCGGCGCGTGGAACTCCTGCACACCTGGGCCGACGCGATCGCCGCGCACGCCCCGGAGCTGGCGGAGCTGGAATGCCGGGAGATGGGCAAGCCGGTCGGCATCGGGCGCACGTTCGTCGAGGGCGCGGTGGCCGGGCTGAAGGCCGCCGCGGACCAGGCGCTCACGTACCCGTTCAGCGAAACGGTGACCGGCCCGGGTCCAAGCCCGGCAGGCGAACGGACCGACATCGTCCGCCACCCCCTCGGTGTCACCGCCGTGATCACCCCGTGGAACTTTCCCGTCGCCATGGTCCTCGGCGCCCTCGGCCCGCTGCTCGCCGCCGGGAACACCGTCGTGGTCAAGCCCTCGGAACGGTCCCCGCTCTCGACGGTGCGGCTGTGCGAACTGGCCGCCGCTTCCGGGCTGCCCGCGGGCGTGCTCAACCTGGTTCTCGGCGACGGCCGCACCGGCGCGGCGCTGGCGGAGCACGAGGGCGTACGGCTCGTCCACTTCACCGGCTCGGTCGCGGCCGGCCGCACCGTGGGGGCGGCGACCGCGGGACGCCTGAACCGCTGTGTGCTCGAACTCGGCGGCAAGGACGCCGTCGTGGTCGACGCCGGGGTCGATCCGGTGGCCACCGCGCAGGCCGTCGCGTTCGGCGCGTTCATCAACACCGGCCAGATCTGCACCTCCATGGAACGCATCTACGTCCATGAGCGGATCGCGGACGCGTTCGTCGAGGCCCTGGTCGCCGCGGCGCACACCTTCACGATCGGCGACGGCCTCGACCCGGCCACCGTGCTCGGCCCCCTCGTGGACGCCCGGCAACGCGACACCGTACGCCGCCATGTCGAGGACGCCGTCGCCAAGGGAGCCACCGTGCACACCGGCGGTGCCGCACCGGAACGTCCCGGCTGCTTCTACCCGGCGACCGTGCTCACAGGGGTCGACGACACCATGCTGGTGATGACGGAGGAGACGTTCGGGCCGGTCGCGCCCGTCTCCGTCGTGGCCGACTTCGAGGAGGGCCTCGCCCGCGCCGCCGCGTCCCGCCACGGCCTCGCCGCCACCGTCTACACCGACGACCCCGGCCACATCGCGGCCGCCGCACACCTGCCCGTGGGAGTCGTCTGGGTCAACCAGTGGCAGGGCGGCGGCCCCGAGCGGCTCTACGAACCCGCCCGCGACAGCGGCATGGGGGCCACCGGCGCACGTGCCGCGTACGACGCCGCGACCCGGCCCGCCGCCGTACACATCGCCGCCACCTCCCCGGCGGTGCCCCGGTGACGGCCGCCAAGGAGACCGCGGCGCAGCGCATCCGTGCCGCGGAGGACGACCTGATCGCCCTGTCGCACCGCATCCATGCCCACCCCGAACTCGCCTTCGAGGAGCATCGGGCCAGCCGCTGGGTCGCCGACGCGCTGAGCGACGCGGGGTTCGAGGTCCGGCACGGGTACTGCGACCTGCCGACCGCCGTGGAAGCGACCATCGGCACCGGTCCGACGCACATCGCCATCTGCGCGGAGTACGACGCGCTGCCCGACATCGGCCACGCCTGCGGCCACAACATCATCGCCGCCGCGGCGGTCGGCGCCGGTATCGGACTGGCCCCGTTGGCGGACGAACTCGGCCTGACGGTACGGGTGTTGGGCACACCTGCCGAGGAGGGAGGCGGCGGCAAGGTGCTGATGCTGGAACGGGGCGCCTTCGACGGGGTGCACGCGGCCATGATGGTGCACCCGGCCGCGGTCGAGATGGCGGCGATGCCGGGCCTGGCCGTCACCCAGCTCGATGTGACCTACAGGGGCAGGCCGGCACACGCCGGCGCCTATCCCGAACTGGGCGTCAACGCGGCGGACGCCATGACCCTCGCCCAGGTGGGCATCGGACTGCTGCGCCAGCAGACCACCGCATCCGACCGCATCCACGGCGTCGTCACGCAGGCCGGTTCCGCCGCCAATGTCATCCCCGATGTCAGCCGCGGCCACTGGATCGTACGCAGCGACACCCTGGACGCCCTGCAGCCGCTGACAGAACGGGTGTACCGCTGCTTCGAGGCGGGCGCGCTGGCCACCGGCTGCGAACTGACCACCACGCCGGTCGGCCCCGACTACGCCGACCTGCGCCCGGACCGGGCCCTCCTGGACCTGTGGGTCGCCAACGCGACGGCGCTCGGCCGCCGTTTCCCCGAACTGCCGGGCAGCGTCGCGGGCGCCGCCACCGACATGGGCAACGTCTCCCATGTCGTGCCCACCATCCACCCCATGCTCGGCCTCGACTGCACTCCCGCGGTCAACCACCAGCCGGAGTTCACCGCCGCGTGCGTCACGCAGGCGGCGGACCGGGCCGTGCTCGACGGGGCGACCGGCATGGCGTGGACGGCCATCGACGTGGCACTGGCGGCCGCACACGACGACGGGAGTCCGACGGACGCCAGGGCCTGACCACCTAACGCAGGTTGTCCCTCGCCCAGTCCTCGAAGGACGTCAACTGCAGCCCCAGGGCCCGCGCGAACTCCGGGCGGCCCGGCTGGCTCGCGGCGTTCATGAAGGCACCGGAGGCGCCCATGGGCGGCATTCCGGCGGCCAGCGCCTGCTCCAGGGTCAGGTCCGGAACGGTGATCGGCCGGTCGAGGACGCGGCTGAGGATCTCGGCGACCTCCGCCATCGACCGGTACTCACTGGCCAGTTCGAGCTCCACCTCATGGAAACGGTCCGGGTCCTGCAGAGCGGCTGCGGCCGTGGTGCCGATGTCGGTGACCGTGGTGAGGGATAGCCGGGTGTCGGGCTTGATGAGCGTGATCAGGCCGCCCTCGATGCCGTGCGGGAAGAGGTACGCCATGGAGGGCAGCAGGTTCTCCATGAAGAAGCCCGGCTTGATGAGCGTCCAGCGCGCGAAGCCGGCCTTGCGGACCAGGTCCTGAATGGCGGCCTTGGTGTCGAGGGACGGTGCCATGAAGTCCCAGTGCCCCTCGGCCCAGCCGGGCACCTCGGTGTGCTGCCCCGCACCGGCGACGGAGGTGTGCACGAACTGCTCCACACCGGCGGCCTTGGCACCCTCGACGAGGTTGGTGGCCTGGGCCAGCTCGTTGCCGAAGTCTGCGCCCTCCTCGGTGAAGAGCGGCATCTGGACCGAGAAGACGGCGCGGACCCCCTCGGCGGCGCGCGCCACGGAGTCACGGTCCAGGAGATCCCCGGTGACGAGCTGCGCGCCGAGCGCGGCGACGGCGCGGGCCCGTTCCGTGCCGGGGTCCCGGACCAGGGCACGTACGGGGACACCTGCGGCGAGCAGCGCACGGGCGGTGGCACCGCCCTGGCGCCCGGTGGCGCCGGTGACGAGCACCGGGGCATGGAGCCGCGACGGATCGGTGTGCGGAACAGGCATGAGTGAACTCCCTCGACAAGCTAAGTGGCGGGTCCCGCCACTTATGCCACGATACGATATGGCGGGCCCCGCCACTTAGCAATCCTGGAGCTGATCACATGGTCGAGCGGCAGCGCGCCGACGCCCGGCGCAACTACGAGCGGATCCTCGCCGTGGCCGAGGAGGAGGTCGCCACACAGGGCGCCGACGCCTCGCTGGAGCAGATCGCGCGCGTGGCCGGGGTCGGTTCCGCGACCGTGCGCAGACACTTCCCGACCCGACGGGCGCTGCTGGAGGCGGTGTCCCAGCAGCGGATCGAGACACTGTGCGCGCGGGCACGCGAACTCGACGGCGGCGACGGTCGCGCTGCGCTCCTGGAATGGCTGGGCGAGGTGCTCGCCTACTGCGTCACCGCACGCGGACTGGCGGTCGCCCTTTCGTACGACGCGGACCACGACCCCGTGGGCGGCAACTCCTGCGCGGCGGCGCTGATCGAGGCGGGCGAGCCGTTGCTGCGCGGTGCCGCGCGGGAGGGTGCGGTGGACTCGCGGCTCACAGTCGAGGACCTGATCACCCTGGCCGTCGGCCTGGCCCTCGCGACGGAACACCACCCCGATCCCACGACCCGCGCCGAGGCGCTGCTCGGCCTCGCGGTGGCGGGAATCAGCCCCGAACGGCACTGACCGGCCGACCGCTCCCCACCCCGGGCGACGCCGCCGCGGCGACAATGATTCCATTGGTTGCGCAATACCTAAAGCATCATGGGTGGCGCGGCGGCACCGCCATGCCTCGCCGCTGCCGCCACCGTCAGCCAAGGAGTGCCGGATGTTGCCATCCGGAAGATCCGGAAGTTCTCCGAGAGTTCAGGGAGCGAGCCATGCCGAACACACCCGCCGACGACACCGGCGGCTCCGACGACTCCGGCGACCCCACCGGCACGGAACTCGCGATCCTCGACGACGGCCCCGCCCACGGACTGCACCTGCGCGTCACGGACCGCCCGCCGGTGGTCCAAGTGACCCACCCCTGCGAGGTGGAGGGCCCGCTCCACGAACAGGGCCTGCGCGCCGAGGCGTTGTACGTCTACCGGCGCGATCTGCGGGTGGAGAACGAGCCGTTGCGCTACGGATTCGACCGGGCGAGCCCGTGAGGTTCCTTCTCCGATCCTGACGCCTCCTCTGGCGCCGTTCATGACACCCCTTGCACACCTATAGAGTTGCGCAAACAAGCAAGGCACGAACGCGAACGGAGACCGACCACCTCATGGGCATCATCAGCTGGATCATCCTGGGCCTCATAGCCGGAGCCATCGCCAAGGTTCTGCTCCCCGGCCGCGATCCGGGCGGCCTCATCGGCACCACGCTCATCGGCGTGGCGGGCGCCTTCGTGGGCGGCTGGCTGTCGTCCCGCTTCCTCGACCGCCCCATCACCAAGGACTTCTTCGACCTGCCCACGTGGATCGCCGCCATCGCGGGCTCGCTCGTCCTCCTCATCGGCTACCGGGTGCTGTTCGGCAATTCGCGGGACTGAGGGCCGCCGCGAGCGCGACCGGCCGGGCGGCGAACGGGCTGTGACTGCCGGGCAGGGTCTGGACGGTGAACGGGTTGCCCGGGAAGGCCCGGTCGGCTTCCGCGATCATCAGGTCCTGCACGGCCGGTGCCAGCGCCCGGTCCTCGGCGCAGCGCAGGAACATGCGCGGAATGCTTCCCCACCGTGCCGCGGTCAAGGTGACAGGAGCCGTCGGGATCGCCAGCGGCAGATCCGGACTCAGCACGGAACGCCACCGGTCGAAGTGTTCCAACGGGGTGTCGTGGTAGTGGGTTTCCCGCAGTTCGTCCACATAGGCGGGATCCGGCGAGAGCGGATTGATCCGTACGGCGCCCAGAGTCTCGGGGTCGCCGAGGTTCAGGTTCCGGCCCAGCGCACCGGCGTTCTCCGGTGACCCCAGATAGTCGAAGAACCGCGGCCGCCCGCCCGGGACGAACGCGGACAGGTAGACGATCCGGTCCACCAGCTCGGGCGCCCGCTCCGCCGCCAGGGACGCGGGCCCACCACCCGCACTGTGCGCGACCATCACGACAGTGCGATGGTGCCGCACCTGGCTTAGGACGCTCAGCACTGCCTCGGCGCAGTCGTCCATCGACACGGTGGCGAGCTGCGACTTCTCGGTCACCAGGCCCGGCTGGCCGGGCAGCAGGTAGCCGGTGGGCAGGGGTGCGTCGAAGCCGTGCCCCGGCAGATCGACGGCCACGCTCGCAGCCCCCCGCCCGGCCAATGCGCGCTGCGTCGCCGCCCACTGCCCGGAGCTGTGCCAGGCGCCGTGCACGAGAACGAAGACGGTGTCGGTCAGGGATACGTTCGTCATGACCCCATTCCAGACCTGAACCACAGCGCCATCCATTCAAAGATCTGGCAGTTGGCGCGGCCATATCCTTGAGGTATCGCCAGCAGACGGCGATGGCAATGGACGGTTCGGAAGGCGGGTCATGGAAGCGCGACACCTGCGGTACGCGGTGGCCCTCGCCGAGCACGCACACTTCGGCCGGGCGGCCGTCGCGCTCGGCATCGCGCAGCCGCCGCTCTCCAAGCAGATCGCCGACCTCGAGCGCGAGGTCGGTGCCCGGCTGTTCGACCGCACACGTCAGGGGGTGTTCCCGACGGCCGCCGGCGAGGCGTTCCTCGCGCGGGCGCGCCGGGCGCTCGACGAGATCACCGCCGCCACGGTCGACGCGGGCCGGGCCGCGCGCGGCGAGACGGGACGGCTGCGCCTCGGCTTCATCGCCTCGGCGCTGCTCGACCCGCTGCCGGACGTCCTGAGCCGGTTCGGCCGTGACCGGCCCGACGTACGGCTGGAACTGCACGAGATGGCGACCAGCCGCAGCAGCCAGGACCTCGTCGCCGGGGAGCTCGACGTGGCGATCACCCTCGGCCCGCCGCGGGGCGCAGGGGCCGAGCATCTCGTGTCCGTCCCGATCGGACGCGACCACATGATCGCCGCGGTGAGCACGACGCACCCGTACGCGGGTCAACCCTCGGTGAGCGTCGACCAGTTGCGGCGACAACCACTGATCGTGTCGGCCGGCGAGGACGAGCCCGCTGTCATCGCCGGACTGCGCACCCTGCTGGGCGCGGACGCAGCGGCTCTCGACGGCGCGACCGTCGCGCGGGACGTGCACACCATCATCGGCCTCGCCGCCTCCGGAGTGGGAGTCGGTCTGGGGCCGTCCCGCATGAGGGCGGCCCCGCGCCCGGGAGTGCGGTTCTGCGAGGTGACCCCGCGCACGCCCCTGCCCGATCTCGTCCTGTCCTTCGCGGCCCGCGATCGCTCCCCGGTGCTGCGCGCCTTCCTCGACACCATCCGGGAGAACTGCCCCGACGTCGGTGCCGCGCTCGACGGCCGGCTGGTGGCTCGATGAGCGACGGGGTGGCTACGACCCCGCCAGCACTCCCGTCGCCGCCACCCCCGCGTACCACCGCGCGCTCGCCTTCGGCGTCCGCCTCCCCGTCGGATAGTCGACGTGGACCATGCCGAAGCGCTTGCTGTAGCCGTAACCCCACTCGAAGTTGTCCAGCAGGGACCACAGGAAGTAGCCGCGGATGTCCGCGCCCGCGGACAGTGCACGGTGCACGGCGGCCAGGTGGTCTCGGACGTAGGCGATCCGCTGGGGGTCGTTCACGTCGCCCTCGGGGTCCGCGTAGTCGTGGAACGCGGCGCCGTTCTCGGTGATCACCATGGGCAGGCGGGGGTGGTCGGCGGCCAGGCGCAGGAGGAGTTCCTCCAGGCCCGAGGCGTCGATCGTCCAGCCCATCGCCGTCTTGTCACCGGGCGTGGGGTGGAAGGCGACGCGGTCCGTGCCCACCCAGGGGCTGTGCGCGCTGGCGCCGTGGCCGTCGTTGCCGTGGGCCGGGTCGCCCTCGGAGACCAGGGTCGGCGAGTAGTAGTTGACGCCCAGGAAGTCCAGCGGCTGGTTGATCTGCTTCAGGTCGCCGTCCTCGACGAAGGACCAGTCGGTCAGCGGCGCCGTGTCCTTCAGCAGGTCATCGGGGTACTCGCCGCGCAGCATCGGGCCGGTGAAGACACGGTTGGCGAGGGCGTCGATGCGGCGGGCAGCGTCCACATCACCGGCCGCGTCGGTCAGCGGGCGCACATGGTGGACGTTGAGTGTCACCGAGATCTCGGCGGCCGGGCGCAGGCGGGAGCGCAGTGCCTGAACGGCCAGGCCGTGGCCCAGGTTGAGGTGGTGTGCGGCGCGCAGGGCGGCGACGGGCTCGGTGCGGCCGGGGGCGTGCACGCCGGACGCGTAGCCGAGGAAGGCGCTGCACCAGGGCTCGTTGAGGGTGGTCCAGGTGTCGATGTGGTCGCCCAGGCCCTCGGCGGCAAGCGCCGCGTACTCGGCGAACCGCTCGGCGGTCTCGCGGGCCGGCCAGCCGCCCAGGTCCTCCAACTCCTGCGGCAGGTCCCAGTGGTAGAGCGTGGCGACCGGCTTGATGCCCTTGGCGCGCAGCGCGTCGGCCAGGCGCCGGTAGAAGTCGAGGCCCTTCTGCAGGGCCGGGCCGCGGCCGGTCGGCTGGATGCGCGGCCAGGCGAGCGAGAAGCGGTACGCCTTCACGCCCAGGTCGGCCATGATGTCGACATCCTCGGCCCAGCGGTGGTAGTGGTCGCAGGCGATGTCGCCGGTGTCCCCGTTGAGGACCTTGCCGGGAGTACGTGCGTAGGTGTCCCAGATGGACGGGGTGCGCCCGTCCTCCTGGGCGGCGCCCTCGATCTGGTACGAGGCGGTCGCCGTGCCCCACAGGAAGTCGGCGGGGAACGTGAGCGCGGATGACATGGAGGGCTCCTCCGGAAAGAACGGGCGGAAAGGGGAAGGGAGTTGGCACGCGCAGGAGCGGGCCGGAGGGCAGCGCTGCTCAGCCCTTGACGGCGCCCTGCATGATGCCGCCGACGATCTGGCGGCCGAAGACGATGAACATCGCGAGCAGCGGCAGCGTGCCGAGCAGCGCGCCCGCCATGATCAGGGACTGGTCGCGGACGTAGCCCGCGCTGAGCTGGGTGAGGGCCACGGGCACCGTCGGGTTGGTCATGTCGAGGGCGATGAACGGCCAGAAGAAGTCGTTCCAGGCGTGCACGAACGTGATCATGAAGATGACGGCCATGGGCGCGCGGGCGATCGGGAGCACGATGGACCAGAAGATGCGCAGCGAGTGCGCGCCGTCGACCCGGCCCGCCTCGACGAGCTCGTCGGGCAGCGCCTCGGCGAAGTACTGCCGCATGAAGAACACGCCGACCGCGCTGACCAGCGTCGGGAAGATGACGGAGGGCAGCTGCTGGCCCCAACCGAGGTCGCTCATCATCATGAACAGCGGGACGACGCCCAGTTGGGGCGGCACCATCATGGTGCCGATGACGACCATGAGCAGCGCGTTGCGGCCCTTGAAGCGGAGCTTGGCGAAGGCGAATCCGGCGAGCGTCGCGAAGAGCACCGTGGACAGCGAGATGGCGCCGGCCACGATCAGCGAGTTCATCATCGCCTTGCCCATGGCGGCCTCGGTCCAGGCCCGGGACAGGTTGGTGAAGAGGTTCGGGCCCGGCAGGAACGTCGGCGGGGTCCGCGAGATGCGGGCGCTGTCCGTGGAGGCCGCGACCAGCGTCCAGTAGAGCGGGAAGAGCGAGACCAGGGCCGTGAGCCCGAGGAGTATGTAGGCGAGGGGCCCGGCGTGGTGCTGTTTGCCCGCGCCCTGCCGCAGGCGCCGGCGGCGGGCGGGTGCGGGGCGTTCGACGGCGTCGCGTTTCGCGGCGCCGGTGCGGACCGGAGCGGTGTCGGTGGTCATGGCGTGGCTCCCCCGGTCAGTGCGTGCGGTTGCGCAGGCGCGAGACGACGCGCTGCAGGACGAAGACGAGGACGAGCAGCAGGAACATCGCCCAGGCGACGGTGGCCGCGCGGCCCATCTGGTAGTTCTTCCAGCCCTCTTCGTAGAGCAGCAGGCCGAGCGTCTGGTACTGGTTGTTGGTGCCGCCGGTGACGCCGTTGGGGCCCTGGCCGAAGATCAGTGGTTCGCCGAAGAGCTGGGTGGCACCGATGGTGGAGAGGACGATGGTGAAGACGATCGTCGCCCTGATGCCGGGGACCGTGACGGTGCGGAACTGCTGCCAGCGGTTGGCGCCGTCGATGGCGGCGGCCTCGTAGCGCTCCAGCGGCACGGCCTGCATGGCGGCCAGGTAGAGCAGGGCGTTGTAGCCGGTCCACCGCCAGATCACGATCGCGGAGATGGCGGTCTGGGAGGCGCCGGTGGAGTTCTCCCAGTCGATCGGGTCGATGCCCACCAGGCCGAGACCCCAGTTGATCATCCCGAAGTCGCGCTGGAAGAGCATCGTGAAGACGAGCGCGGCGGCGCCGACCGAGGTGGCGTACGGGGTGATGGCGGCGACCCGGAAGAAGGTCGAGCCACGCATCTTGTAGTTGAGCAGATGCGCCAGGCCGAGGGCCATGAGCAGCTGCGGAACCGTGGAGATCACACCGATGGTGACGGTGTTGCGCAGCGCGTTCCAGAACCGCGCGTCGGCGAACAGCGCCGTGTAGTTGTCCAGGCCCCGCCAGGTCATGACGTCGAAGGTGGACAGCTCGACCTGGTGGAGGGAGATCCAGGCGGTATAGATCAGCGGGTAGAAGCTGAACGCGGCGAAGATGACGAAGAAGGGCGCGACGAACGCGTACGGTGCACCCTTCACGTCGAGGCGGTGCAGCAGCGGAATCCTTGAACGGGGCTTGTCCGAAGCGAGAGTTGAGGCGGCCACCGGGGGTCCTTCCGTGGGGCGGCGGGCTGGCGGGTGAGCGGTGCGGCGGCGGGTGCGGCCGGAGGGCGATCCGGCCGCACCCGCCCGGTGCCGTACGCGTCAGCCGACGGCCTTCTTGACGCGCTCGTCGGTGATCTTCCAGGCCTGCGCCGGGGACTTGCCGTTCTCGACCAACTGGAGGCCCTGCTGGAAGTTGTCCTTGATGGTGCCGTCCTTGCGGCCGAGGACCTGCTCCGCGGGCACCTCGTTGGCCGCCTCGCCGAAGATCTGGCCGGTCGGGGCGCCGGAGAAGTACTCCGACTTCGCGTCCTTCACCTTCGGGTCCTCAAGCGCGGTCTTGGAGGACGGGAAGTTGCCGAGCTTCTCGAAGAGGTAGGCCTGCTGCTCGGGGGCGGTCAGCCAGGCCACGAGCTTCTTGGCCTCCGCCTTCACCGGGCTCTTCTCGGTGACGCCGAGGAAGGAGCCGCCCCAGTTGGCGCCCTTGGGGGCCTTGGCAACATCCCACTTGCCCTTGTTGGCCTTGCCCGCCTTGTCGGTGATGTGGGCGAGCATCCAGGCCGGGCAGACGGTGGTGGCGAAGGTGCCGTTGGCGAGCCCCGGGTCCCAACCAGGCTGGAACTGCGGCAACTTGGCCGTCAGATCCTTCTGCGCCGCCTCGGTCGACAGCTTCCAGGCCTCCTTGATCGCCGGGTTGGTCTTGTAGATCAGCTGGCCCGACTTGTCGTAGTACTGCTCGGAGTTGCCGTAGACCATGGCGTTGAACAGGCCGGACGCCGAGTCGAGGTACGAGACCTTCTTGTCCTTGTTGCCCTTGGCGAACTTCTCGCCGGTCTCGACGTACTTCTTCCAGTCCCCCTCCCACAGCTTGCCGACCTTCTCGCGGTCGGTGGGCAGCCCGGCCTGCTCGAACAGGTCCTTGCGGTAACAGACCGCCATGGGCCCGGTGTCGGTGCCGAGACCGAGGACCTTGTCGTCCTTGGTGGTGATCTGGGCCTGCTTCCAGGGCTGGAAGTGGTCGGTGCCCTTGGCGCCGGCGAAGTCCGTGAACTTGTCGGCCTGCGTCTCGGTGATCTCCTTGGCCCGCGCGACCTCGATGCCCTGGACGTCCTTGAGCCCGGAGCCGCTGGCGAGGTGGGTCTGCAGGGCGGTGTAGTACGTCTGCTCGTCACCGGCCGCCTCGACCTTGACGGTGACGTTCGGATGCTCCTTCTCGTACTTCTCGATCAGGCCGGTCTCCTTGAAGCCCATCACGCCGTACAGGCCCATGGTGATGGTGACCTTGCCGTCCTTGACGCCGCCGCCCGTGGCGCCGGCCCCCTCTCCGCCGCACCCCGCGAGCAGGGCGCTCGCCGCCGTGCAGGCCAGCACGGCTGTGACTTTTGTACGCAGTTTCCGCTCGACCTTGAGCATGAACGTCCTCCCTGAGACGGCGCCGACGCACCGGTGGCACGAGTCGGCCCGAAGCCCGGCCGCCCGCGGCAGGCACCATCAAGTTCCCAGCTCAGGGCAGGTTTGACGGAGGCCGACGAACAAGGTTCACGGTCTCCGGCGCGCCTGCTGAAGAGTTGGTGGGAACGTGCCCACTGAGTTGCTGGAAGACTCGCTGCCGACAACTCCCGTGTCAAGAAGTCGAATCCAGCTCGTTTCCACCTCGTTATCGACGGACGCTTCCCGAAGGGGGTCGGGGAGCGGGCAGAATCGGGGTGGCGACTGGCAGAATGCGCAGGCCGGGAGGGGGCCAGGGGGTACCCGGAGGGGCAGCTCGCCCAACGGGGCGGCCCTGGAGGCGAATTGGAGGATCGGGAACGATGACGAACGGCGAGCAGGTACAGGGACGGGCGTCCGCCTCGCGGCCGACCATCAAGACCGTCGCGGCCCGCGCCGGTGTCGGGCGCACCACCGTCTCCCGCGTGGTGAACGGTTCGGAGCTGGTCAGCGAGCAGGCGCGGGAGGCCGTACTCAACGCCATCGCCGAACTGGGCTACGTCCCCAACTCGGTGGCCCGCGGCCTGGTCACGAGCCGTACCAACGCCGTCGCCCTGGTCATCCCCGAGTCCGAGAGCCGCCTGGGCTCGGAGCCGTACTTCTCGGCCGTGATCCGCGGGGTGAGCGCGGCGCTCGCCGACACGCGCACCCAGCTGCAGCTGACGCTCGTGCGCGACCAGGCCGAACGCGATCAGCTCACCCAGTCCGTCGCCGAACGTCGGGTCGACGGCGTGCTGCTGGTGTCGGTGCACGAACACGACGTGCTGCCGGGCCTGTTGGAGTCCGCCGGGCTGCCGACCGTCCTCGCCGGGCGCCGCCGCGAGGACGATCCGCTCAGCTACGTGTGCGCCGACAACCGGGGCGGGGCGGCCGCCGCGGTGCGCCACCTCCTGGAGCGCGGCCGGCGCCGCATCGCCACGGTCGCGGGCCCGCAGGACATGGAGGTCGGCCGCAGCCGGCTGCACGGTTTCCGGGAGGCGCTCGTCGAGGCGGGCGTCCCGGCCGGGGAACACCTGGTCGCGGCCGGGGACTTCACCGAGGACGGCGCCCGCGCGGCGATGCGTTCGCTACTTGAACGCGCTCCCGACCTGGACGCCGTGTTCGCCGCCTCGGACCTGATGGCGGCGGGCGCCCTCCTGGAACTGCGCGCCCAGGGACGCCGCGTGCCGGAGGACGTCGCGGTCGTCGGCTTCGAGGACTCCTACCTCGCCCGCCACACCAACCCGCCGCTCACGACGGTCCGCCAGCCCACGGAGGAGATCGGCGGCACGATCGCGCGCACGCTGCTGCGCGAGATCGGGAACCCGGCGGTTGCACGGACCCGGCTGGTGCTCGACACGGAGCTGGTGGTGCGGGAGTCGTCGTAACGCATCGCCCGCCGGGCGCCGTTGTCAGTGCCGCATGGCACTGTGCGGTCCATGACTTCGACCGTACGTGAGACCACGCGGGAAGCCGTCCTCGACGCCGGACGGGCCCTCGGCGTACCCGATCCGGTGACGCGGTCGTTCCTCCGCCACCTGCGCCCCTGCGTCCATCTCTGCGCCCACGACATGGTGCCGGAGGCCCAGAGACAAGAGGCGCGGCCGGTCGGCAGAGCCGCCGGACCCGCCCGTCTGCCGAAGGACTTGGAGGCTCCCGGGGGCCTGCCGCACATCCTGACCCTCGACTGCGCGGCCATACCCGCCGACGCCCTCGACATCGAATTCCCCGCGGACGGGCACCTGGTGGTCTTCGCCGAGATCAGCGACTACCCGGGCGAAGGCGCCGTCGTCCATCTGCCGTCGGAGACGGGGGCCGCCGAACGCCCCTTGCAGGAGGTGGAGGGGACGGAGGGTCCGGAGTTCCACGATCCGTTCCCCCTCTACGCCGTCCCGGGCGCCACCATGCCCGATTTCCATCGCTGGTCCGACGTCACGGAGGCCGCGGAGTACGCCGGAGAGGACACCGAGCGCAGACGTCTCGTGGAGCGGCTGATCGGGCGGATCGACGCGATCCTGTACCCCCGGTGGACCCAGGACATCCAGCTCGGCGGCCACTCCCGCGCCTGGCAGAACCCGGTGGAGGACCGCGGGCACGTGCTGCTCCTGCGCATCCCGGAGCGCGCGGTCTCCGACGGGGACGGATACCTCACACTCATCGCGGGCCGCAGGGAGCTGCTCGCGGAACGCCGTTACGAGGAGCTCGAGTTCGAGGTGGAGTGCTGACGTCCCGGGGGCGGGGACGGGGAGTCGGCGCCGTCGGTGATGTCCGTGCGGTGCGACTCCCGGGTCAGCGCGATCGCCGCCGCGCTGATCAGGCAGACGCCGATCAAGTAGACGCTGACCGGGGTGGAGTGCGTGCCCCCCGCCCGCCCCGGCGAGCAGGCTGCTGGCGATCAGCGGGGCCGTGCCCGCGCCCAGCGTGGAGGCGAGTTGGTAGCCGAGGGAGGCGCCGGTGTAGCGGGCACGCGTTCCGAACATCTCGCTGACGAAGGCCGCCATCGGGCCGTACATCGACGCCTGGAGGATCGGGTTGCCGATGATGTACGCCGCGAACAGGAGCACCACGGAACCGCTGTTGACCAGGGCGAACAGCGGGAACGCGGCCGCGGCCGTGACCAGCGCGCCGGTGATCATGACGGGGCGGCGGCCCACCCGGTCCGAGAGGATCGCGAACGCGGGGATCGTGAAGATGTGCAGAGCCGACGACACGGTCTGGGCGAGCAGCACGGTCGAGCGCTCGAAGCCGACCCCGGTGGCGTAGGTGAGCATGAAGGTGGCGAGCAGTGACTGCAGGACGAGGGCCGCGCAGCCGCCGAGGCAGGACAGGACGATGTTCTTGCGGTAGCGGCGCAGCACGGTGAGCAGGGGTGCCTCCTGCATGGCCGTCTTGTGCCCGGTCGCCTCTCGCTCGGCCTGGCGCTGTGCTTCGGCGAACACCGGACTCTCGCTCACCTTCATCCGGATGAACAGGCCGATCGCCATGAGCAGCAGGCTGAGCAGGAACGGCACGCGCCAGCCCCAAGCGAGGAACTCGTCCTCGGGCAGCGCGGAGAAGCCGGCGAAGACGGCGGTGGCGAGCACGGCTCCCGCGGGGCCGCCCATGTTGGCGAAGGAGGCCATCAGGCCGCGGCGTTCGGTGCTCGCGTGCTCCATGGCCATGAGGGCGGCGCCGCCCCATTCGCCGCCGACCGCGATGCCCTGGACCAGGCGGCAGGCGACCAGCAGCAGCGGCGCCCAGATGCCGATGGTGTCGTAGGTGGGCAGCAGGCCGATGGCGAAGCTGGCGAGCGCCATCAGCGTCATGGTCAGCACCAGCATCGACTTGCGGCCGACGCGGTCGCCGAAGTGTCCGAAGACGATGCCGCCGAGCGGGCGGGCGACGTAGCCGACGGCGAGGGTGCCGAAAGCGGCGACGGTACCGGCGAGCGGGTTCAGGTCGGTGAAGAACAGCTCGTTGAAGACGAGCGAGGCGGCGGCGCCGTACAGCAGGAAGTCGTAGAACTCGATGGCGCTGCCGACGAAGCTGGACAGGGCGATCCGGCGTGATTCGGCGCGACGCGCGGCGTCGTTGAGGGGCATCTTCGGCTCCGGGGGTTTGGCGCGCTGCGGAGGCTTGGGCACCGGGTCGGCGGCCGGTCGTCCACGGCCACCACGTGTGCATTTTCCGCACAAGCGCTTGTAGATAGCGAACACGATGCGGGTGGCCCGGGAGGGTGTCAAGGGCCGCCCGGATGATCGATCAAAGCCGACGGCGCACCCATGACACAGGCCCCCACGTCGGACGTGGAGGCCTGTCGGGTGCTCTCGTGGGGGCCTGTCGGGCGCTGTGCGGGGTGCGGCGGCGGGGCTCAGCCCAGCGCCGAGATCTCCTTGGCGACCGCGCGCATCGCGGCCACGGAGGCGTCTGCCACGTCCTCGCGCGAGGTGATGAGGTTGACGCACATGTGCAGCGCCGGGTCCGCCGTGTGCAGGGGCACGGCGACACCGTGCGCGCCGGGCTCGATCTGGCCGAAGGTGCGGGCGTACCCCTGTTCGCGGGCCCGCGTGACATCGGCCGGTTCCCCGGGTGCGGGCAGCCGCAGCGTCGCGAGCGCCAGGCCGGCGGCGCCGACGCCGACGGGGTGACGGCTGCCGACCCGGTAGCCGATGTGGTAGTCCACGGACCGCGGTTCGACCACGGCGACGGCGACCGCCTCGTCCCCCTCGGCCGCGATCAGCGCGACCGTGGCGCCGAGTTCGTCGGCCGTGCGGCGCAGCACCGGCAGGGCGGCCTCACGCACGCCCGCCGCGTAGCCGCGCGCCAGCGTGACGGTGCCGGACCCGGCGCGGTAGCGGCCGTCGGAGGCCCGGACGACGAGGTGGTGCTCGGCGAGCGTGACCAAGGTGCGGTACGCGATGGTGCGGTGGACACCGAGGTGCTCCGCCACGTCCTGCACGGCGAGCCCCTGCGGTTGCCCGGCGACCAGTTCGAGGGCGCGCAGTCCACGGGAGAGGGTCTGAGACCCCACGGCCTTGCCCACCTGCTTGTCGCTCATCCGCTCAGTCTACGTGCGCGGTGGTGACACACCGTCACTGTGGTGCGGGCGCACGGCCCGGTGCCCGCGCACACCCTCCCGTAGAGTCGGGACGTTGCGACCCCCGGACGGAAGATCCCGGAAGGAAGACCCCTTGAGCGACGACGCGCCGAGCGGCGTCCTGGCCAAGGCCCTCACCGTGCTGCAGGCCTTCACCGTCGAGGACACCACCCTGGGCTTCGCCGAGCTGCAGCGGCGCACGGACTTCGCCAAGAGCACCCTGCACCGGGTCCTCGGCGACCTGGTGGCCGCCCGCCTCCTCGACCGGGTCCAGGGGCGCTACCGGCTGTCGGGCCTCGTCTTCGAGCTGGGGATGCGCGCGTCGGTCGAGCGGGGACTGCTCGAAGTGGCGACCCCATTCCTGGAGGACCTCTACGTGCGCACGCACGAACTGGTCCACCTGGGCACGCGCGAGGGCACCGAGGTCGTCTACGTCGCCAAGATGGGCGGCCACCAGCAGGCCGACTCGCCCTCCCGGCTCGGCGGGCGGATGCCGCTGCACGCGACGGCGATCGGCAAGGTACTGCTCGCCCACGCGCCCGCCGAGGACCGGGAGGCCGCGCTGCGCGGGCCGCTGGAGCGCAAGGCGCCGCGCACCATCACGAACGTCGATGTCCTGACGCGGCAGCTGTCCGACGTGCTCACGAAGGGCGTGGCCTTCGAGTACGAGGAGTCGGCGGTCGGCATCGTGTGTGTCGCGGCCGGGATCTTCGGCCCGGCGGACGAGATCGTGGCGGCGGTCAGTGTCACGGGTCCGGTGCACCGCTTCCAGCCCGCGCGGCACGCCAACAGCGTGCGCGCCGCCGCGGCCGGGATCTCCGCGACGCTCGGGCGGCGTGCGGAGCTGCGCAAGCACTGATCTGCGCGAGAGTTCCGCCAGACGGAACTCGATGCTGGGCGTGCGGCGTCCCGCGTGTCCAAGCTGAGGGCATGAACGAGACTCCCCCCGGAAACGACGCCGTGGCACAGGCGGCGCGGCGGCTGCTGCGCGCCACCGCCGACCACACGCCCTGCGCCCCGGTCCGCGACCTGATCGGCAGCGACGACGTGAAGGCGGCCTACGCCGTCCAGGAGCTGCTCACCGCGGATCGCCTGAAGGCGGGCGGCCGGGTCACCGGCCGCAAGATCGGCCTCACCTCCCCCGCCGTGCAGCGGCAACTGGGCGTGGACCAGCCGGACTTCGGGGTGCTGTTCGCCGACATGGGCGTCGACGACGGGGCGTCCGTGCCGGTCGGCAGCCTTCTCCAGCCGAAGGTCGAGGCGGAGATCGCGTTCGCCCTGGGCGCGGACCTCGCCGAGGGTCCGCTCGACGCCGCGCAGATCCGGGCCGCCGTGGCGCACGCCGTGCCCGCCCTGGAGATCGTGGACAGCCGGATCGCCGACTGGGACATCACCTTCGGTGACACCGTCGCCGACAACGGCTCCTCCGCGCTCTACGTCCTCGGCTCCCCGGCCAGGCCGCTCGCCGAGTTCGAGCCGGTCGAGGCCGAGATGAGCATGCGTCGGGGCGAGGAGACCGTCTCCACCGGGAACGGCGCGGCCTGCCTGGGCGACCCGCTGATCGCCCTTGCCTGGCTCGCCCGCACCGCCCGCGACGTCGGCGATCCACTGCGCGCGGGCCAGGTCGTGCTGTCCGGCGCGCTCGGCCCGATGGTGCCCGCCGCGGCCGGCGACACGTTCACCGCCGACATCGGCGGACTCGGCTCCGTCTCCGTCCGCTTCCACGCCTCCACCCCTGAGGGAGCCACCGCATGAAGACCAAGGTCGCCGTCATCGGCTCGGGCAACATCGGCACCGACCTGATGATCAAGGTGCTCCGGCTCTCGGACACCCTCGAAATGGGGGCGATGGTCGGCATCGACCCCGCATCCGACGGACTCGCCCGCGCCAAGCGGCTCGGCGTTCCGGTCACCGCCGAGGGCGTCCAGGGCCTCATCGCCATGGACGGCTTCGACGACATCAGGATCGTCTTCGACGCCACCTCGGCGAAGGCGCACGTCGCCAACGCCGCCGCGCTCGCCCCGTACGGCAAGCAGCTCGTCGACCTGACCCCCGCGGCCGTCGGCCCGATGGTGATCCCGGCGGTCAACCTCGACGACCATGTCGGCGCGGACAACGTGAACATGGTGACGTGCGGCGGCCAGGCCACCATCCCGATCGTCGCGGCCGTCTCCTCCGTGGCCCCGGTCCCGTACGCGGAGATCGTCGCCTCGATCGCGTCGAAGAGCGCGGGTCCCGGCACCCGCGCGAACATCGACGAGTTCACCGAGACGACCAGCCACGCCATCGAGACGGTCGGCGGCGCCGCGCGCGGCAAGGCCGTCATCGTCCTCAACCCCGCCGAGCCCCCGCTGATCATGCGGGACACCGTGCTCGCGCTGGTGAACGCGCCGGACGAGGCCGCCCACGACGCGATCCGCGCGGCGATCGCCAAGCGGGTCGACGAGGTGTCCGCGTACGTGCCCGGCTACCGCCTCAAGCAGCAGGTGCAGATCACGCCGGTCCCCGCCGACCAGCCCGTGCACACCCTCACCGAGGCCCCGGTCACCCACCAGGTGTCGGTCTTCCTCGAGGTCGAGGGGGCCGCACACTACCTCCCGGCGTACGCCGGGAACCTCGACATCATGACCAGCGCGGCCCTGCGGATGGCCGAGGCCATGGCCGCCCGCGCCACCGAACTCCAGGGAGCCGACGCATGAGCCACACCACCGACACCACGGGGGGCACCCCCTCGGGTGACACCAAGCTGTTCATCCAGGACGTCACCCTGCGCGACGGCATGCACGCCATCCGGCACCGCATCGAGCCCGAGCAGGTCGGCAGGATCGTCGCCGCCCTCGACGCCGCCGGTGTCGACGGCATCGAGGTGTCCCACGGCGACGGACTCGCCGGCGGCTCCCTCAACTACGGTCCCGGCAGCCACACCGACTGGGAGTGGATCGAGACCGCGGCCGCGCACATCACCAACGCCCGCCTGACCTCCCTCCTGCTGCCCGGCATCGGCACCATCGAGGAGCTGAAGCAGGCGTACGCGCTCGGGGTGCGCTCCGTGCGCGTCGCCACGCACTGCACCGAGGCGGACGTCTCGGCGCAGCACATCGACACCGCCCGCGAGTTGGGCATGGACGTGTCCGGCTTCCTGATGATGAGCCACATGGCCGACGCGAAGACACTCGCGGCGCAGGCGGGGCTCATGGAGTCCTACGGCGCGCACTGCGTCTACGTCACGGACTCCGGAGGCCGCCTGATGATGGACGGCGTCCGCGAGCGGATGCGCGCCTACCGCGACGTCCTCGACCCGGCCACCGAGATCGGCATCCACGCCCACGAGAACCTCTCGCTCGCCGTCGCCAACTCCATGGTCGCGGTGGAGGAGGGCGTGACCCGCGTGGACGCCTCGCTCGCGGGCCAGGGCGCGGGCGCGGGCAACTGCCCGATCGAGCCGTTCGTCGCGGTGGCCGACCTCAACGGCTGGAAGCACGGCTGCGACCTGTTCGCCCTCCAGGACGCGGCGGAGGACCTGGTGCGCCCGCTGCAGGACCGCCCGGTCCGCGTCGACCGCGAGACGCTCACGCTCGGGTACGCCGGTGTGTACGGCTCGTTCCTACGGCACGCGGAGGCGGCGGCCGAGCGCTACGGCGTCGACGTCCGCACGATCCTCGTCGAGGTCGGCAAGCGCGGCCTGGTCGGCGGCCAGGAGGACATGATCGTCGACGTGGCGCTCGGACTCGCCGAGGCCGGCTGACACCTACGACGACGCAGGGCCGGGAGGGCGCGAGCTCCCGGCCCTCGTCGGCATGCCCGCACAGCCACGAATCCCCTGGTCACGGGCGTGCGGCGCACGAACGACGTGACCGAACACCCCTTGACATTCCCACCCGGGCGGCGTTCCATCGAGATGTCTGGAGTGTAAATAACGCCCTGTCGAGTGCAGATAAAGAACGAGGAGCCAGGTCATGTCCCTCACCAAGGAAGCCGCCTCGTGCGACATCGCCCTGCCGTCGGGCCTGCGCATGCGCTACTACGAGGCCGGGGAGCCCGGTGCCACGCCCGTCGTGCTGCTGCACGGTTCGGGGCCCGGCGCGACGGGATGGTCGAACTTCTCGGGCAACATCGGCGCGATCGCCGACGCCGGATTCCATGTCGTCGCCCCCGACATGCCGGGCTGGGGCGACTCCGACGCCCAGGCCACCAAGGACATGGACCACGACGCGACACTGGTCGAGTTGCTGGACGCCCTCGACCTCGCGAAGGCAGCCCTCGTCGGCAACTCGATGGGCGGGCACACCGCGGTCCGCTTCGCCACGCTGCACCCCGAGCGCATCACCCACCTGGTGACGATGGGGGCCTCGCTCGGCCGCGGCCCGGCCTCCCTCTTCGGCCCCGGCGACGGCCCCAGCGAGGGCCTGAAGGTCCTGGTCAGGGCCTACAAGGACGCGAGCCCGGAGAACATGCGGGCGCTCGTCGAGATCATGACGTACGACAAGGAACGCTTCGCCACCCCGGAGCTGACCAAGGCACGCTCGGAGGCGGCGCTCGCCCGCCCCGACCACCTGGCGAACTACGTCGAGGGCCTCGCGCACGGAGCCCCCATCCCGATCAAGGTCGACCGCGACAAGATCCCCGGCATCGAGGCACCGACCCTGCTGATCCACGGCAAGGACGACCGCGTCCTGCACTACGAGACCAGCCTGTGGCTCCTTGCCAACATCCCCAACTCCCGTCTGGTGCTGCTCAATCGGTGCGGCCACTGGGCGATGATCGAGCACGCCGCCGAGTTCAACCGCCTGGTCGTCGACTTCCTGTCGCACAACTGAACCGGACCCCGCACCGGTACAGCACCGGCACCTGAATCGATCGGAACACCCCATGACCACCTTCGACACCGACGTCGTCGTCATCGGAGCGGGGCCCGTCGGCCTCACCCTCGCCAATCTGCTCGGCGTCCGCGGACACCGGGCCACCGTCCTGGAGGCCCGCGACGAACTCATCGACTACCCGCGCGGCGTCGGCCTCGACGACGAGTCGATCCGCACCCTGCACACCGCGGGCCTGTGGGAGCGCGTGCAGCCGTTCACGGTCCCGCACCACGTGGTACGGCTCGTCAACGGCACCGGCCAGGTGCTCGCCACCAACAACCCGCGCACCCAGGAGTTCGGCTACCCGCGCAAGCACGGCTTCGTACAGCCGCTGGTCGACAAGGAACTCGCCGCGGGCCTGGGCCGGTTCCCCGACACCGCACTGCGCTTCGGCCACAAGGTGGTCGGCCTGGAGGACCACGGCGACCACGTCACCGTCACCGCCGAACGGCACGACACAGAGGGCGAGTTGACCGACCCGGTCACCGTCACCGCCCGGTACGCCGTCGGCTGCGAGGGCGGCAGCTCCTTCACCCGCAAGTGGATGGGCGTGGACTTCGAGGGCAAGTCACCGTCGACCCGCTGGGTGGTCGTCGACGTGGCGGACGACCCGATCGGCACCCCGTCGGTCTACCTCGGCGCCGATCCGCGCCGCCCGTACGTCTCCATCGGTCTGCCGCAGGGCATCCGCCGCTGGGAGTTCATGCTCCACGACGACGAGCCGACCGAACTGTGCGACGACCCGGCGTTCATGCACTCCCTGCTGCGGCGGCACGTCCCCGACCCGGCCGCGCTGAACGTCATCAACCAGCGCACCTTCACCCACCACGGCCGCGTGGCCTCCGACTTCCGCAAGGGGCGTGTCTTCCTCGCGGGCGACGCCGCGCACCTGATGCCGGTCTGGCTCGGCCAGGGCTGGAACTCCGGCATCCGCGACGCGACGAACCTGGCGTGGAAGCTCAGCGCCGTCCTCGCGGGCGACGCGGCCGACACGCTCCTGGACACGTACACCGAGGAGCGCCGCAAGCACGCCTCCGACATGATCGATGTGAACATGGCGGCGGGCACCGTCATGAAGATGGGCCGCTTCGGTGGCGCGGTCCGCGACGTCGCCGCGTCCGCGCTCAACCTCGTACCGAAGTGGAAGTCGTACTTCACCGAGCTGCGCTTCAAGCCGATGCCGCGCTACGCCGCCGGGGTCGTGGTCGACCAGCAGACACTCACGCCGGGCCGGGCGCGGGCCGGTTTCAAGCGCGGTGGCCAGCTGGCCCCCTTCATCGACTCCGCCGGTGAACTGTCCCCGGTGGGGCTGCAGTTCATCCAGCCGCGCGTCACCACCGCCGACGCCGCGAACGTCCTCCTCGACGATGTCACGGGCGACTGGTGGACGCTGGCCACCTGGGGCACGAACCCGACGGCGTTCCTCACCGAGGCCGATCTGGACCTGGTCCGCCGCCACCGCGTCAAGCTGGTCTCCTTCATGCCGGAGACCCAACGCCCGTGGGCCGAGCGGGTGTTCGCGGACTCCCCGGCACCCGTCACCGTCGTCGGTGACACCACCGGCACCCTCAAGGACTGGTTCGACGTGCGCGCCTGCGGCCTGGTCGTGCTGCGCCCCGACCACTTCGTGGCCGCGGCCTGCCTCACCCGCCAGGCGCCACGGGCGCTGGCCGCCCTGTGCACGGCGGCCTCGCTCACCACCGCACCCGCCGACGCACCGGCCCGGGAAGGAGCCCCGGCATGACCGTCGCCCTCGTCACCATGTCGCACAGCCCGCTGCTCGAGTACGCGGACCCGCCCGCCGAGGTGAACGCCGCGGTCCAGGGCGCCTTCTCCGCCGCACGGACCTTCGTCAGGGAGTACGACCCGACCCTGGTGGTCTCCTTCGCACCCGACCACTACAACGGCTTCTTCTACGACCTGATGCCGCCGTTCTGCATCGGCTACGAGGCATTGGGCGTCGGCGACTATGGCACCACCGCGGGCCCGCTGAACGTGCCGACCGGGCGGGCAGAGGAGCTCGCCCAGTGGGTGGCGGAGCGCGACGTCGACGTGGCCGTCTCCCGCCGCATGGAGGTCGACCACGGCGCGATCCAGCCGCTGGAGATCCTCTTCGACGGCATCGACCGGGTGCCGACCATCCCGGTCTTCGTCAACGGTGTGGCCAGGCCCTTCGTGACGATGCGCCGCGTGCGGCGGCTCGGCGAGGCCATCGGCGGCTACCTCGCCACCCTCGAAGACGAGCGCGTCCTCGTCATCGGCTCCGGCGGCCTCTCCCACGACCCGCCGGTCCCCCAGTGGGCCACCGCCGACGACGACGCCCGCGCGCTGCTGCTGAACGGCCGCCATCCCACGGCCGCGGCCCGCGACGCCCGCCAGCAGCGGGTCATCGACACGGCGAAGGCGTTCGCCGCGGGCACGGCCGGCATCCGGGACCTCAACCCCGACTGGGACAGGGCCCTGATGGCGACGTTCGCCTCCGGTGACCTCTCCCCCGTCGACGCGATGACACCGGAGCAGATGGCGAAGGACGCCGGCAACTCCGCCCACGAGGTGCGCACGTGGGTCGCCGCCTTCGCGGCGCTCGGGGCCGCGGGCCCGTACGAGGTGACGTACTCCTTCTACCGGCCGATCAAGGAGTACATCGCCGGATTCGGGGTGATGACGGCGCGCGGCGCGGCCCCTACGCCGTCGTCATGAGACCTTCCCGGAGCTGCGCGAGGAGGCGGGCCAGGAGGCGGGAGACGTGCATCTGGGAGATGCCGAGGGCCTCGGCGATCTCCTTCTGCGTGCGCTCCTCCACGAAACGGAGGTGGATGATCGTACGGTTGCGGGTGTCGAGCCGATCGATGAGCGGCGCCAACGAGCGGTAGTTCTCGATCAGTTCGTAGGTGTCCTCCTCCACGCCGATCACATCGGCGAGCCGGGACTCCTCTCCCTCGGCGTCCTGGCCGGTGAGTGAGGCGTCGAGGGAGGCGGCGTTGTAGCCGTTGGCCGCCTTCTGTGCCTCGGCGATCTCGGCCGGCTCCAACTGCATGAGCTCGGCGAGCTCGGCCGTGGTGGGGTACCGGCCCAGGCGGGTCTGCAACTCGTCGGTGGCCTTGGACAGTTCGACGCGGGTCTCCTGAAGCCGGCGCGGGACGTGCACCGCCCAGGTGGTGTCGCGGAAGAACCGCTTGATCTCGCCGGTGATGTAGGGCAGGGCGAAGGAGGTGAACTCGACCTCGCGGGACAGCTCGAACCGGTCGATCGCCTTGATCAGGCCGATGGTGCCGACCTGGACGATGTCCTCCATCTCCTCCGGGCCGCGGTGCTTGAAGCGGGTGGCGGCGTACTTGACGAAGGACAGGTTCATCTCGATCAACGCGTTGCGGACGTACTGATGTTCGCGGGTGCCTTCCTCGAGGCGGGTGAGCTGCTCGAAGAAGTACTTGCCCACTTCACGCGCGTCTCGGGGCGCGATGGAAGCCGGATCCGCGCAGGCGCGCTCGATCAGCCCGCGCCGGGGCCGTGAGGCGGAGCGCTGTGCGAGGTCACGTACCGTCTCGGTGTTCATGAGGATGCCCCTCTGCAGCTGTGCTGACAAATATGACCGGTGGCGTCGGCGAACAGGCCGTGGGTGCGGGTGACGTGGAGCAGCCTCACGACCGCAGGACTGGCCGAGCACAGACGCACGGTCTTGCCCGCCTCCAGGGCTGCCTGCCGGGCGCGCAGCAGCACCCTGAGGCCGGCGCCGTCGCAGAACGTCATGGACTCGAGTTCCAGATCGAGGCCCGAGACCGACCGTTCCAGCGCTGCGCGCAGCCCGTCGTCGAGGGCGGGGGCGACGTCGAAGTCGACTTCGCCGTAGACCGCCACGGCGGCGCGGTCGCCGCGCTCGAACACCTCGATCACGGGAGCCGACGGCGCTATGCGGGTGGGCCGTGAAACACAGCTCATCAGCAGCGAAGTCCACGTCGCGCTCGATGGATCCATGCCGTCCAGCACCGCCACACCTCCCCGCTCGACCTGTCGAGTGGGCCACAGCTTGGTACGAACTTTGAATCACGTCAACCAATACCTGAAAAGTAATTCGTGATTCATTTGGCGGGGAGGCCCTATAGTGGTCGCATGGAGGAGCAGACCGCGTCGCACACCGGGTGGACGTTCTTGACCAATCACGCCCGGGTGCTGGCAGCCATCGCCGACAACCGCCAGGTGCGCATCCGCGACCTGGCCGCGCACTGCCGCCTGACCGAGCGTGCGGTGCAGCGGATCATCACGGATCTCGAAGAGGCCGGCTATCTCTCCCACGTACGCGAGGGCCGCAGCAATGTGTACGAGATCGACCCCTCGAAGATCCTGCGCCACCCGGCCGAGTCCGACGTGAGCGTCGCGTCCTTGCTGGCGCTGCTGGTCCGCGACGAGGCGGATCGCACCAATCCGGCCCTGCGCATGTCCTGACCCCCGGCCGTGCCCTGCGGCCCGCCGTCCGTCCGGGCGGCGGAGGGAACCGTTCCGGCGGCTCGACGCATGGTGCGGGCCGCAGTTCGGGCGCTCCCAGCAGGTGCCCGGCCCACTGGCACCGTTGCCGACGCGGACCGCTCGCCTCAGCCGGACCCGGCCGCTGTCCCGACATCGGTCCCGGCCTCGTCCGATGGTGTCGCGTGGCGCAGTTCGACGCAGCACTGGCCGGGCCGGGGGGCCAGGACCGCCTCGACCGACGGGGCCTCGAGACCGTGGACGTAGCCGCTGAGGAACGCGTGGTTCATGCCGCAGACCAGGTCGGGGGCCTGGACGGCGAGCGGGTGGAACGGGCAGTTGTGCAGGCGCAGGCGGTCGGGGGCCTCGCGCGCCGGCTCGAAGCCGTGCTGGTCGAGCATGCGCTCGCACAGGGTCAGACCGCGTTCGGCGCCGAGCCGACCGGGCCTCAACTGCGCGCGCTCCGCCGCCCCGAGCTCCTCGCCGCGCTGCCGTGACGTGCGCTGGGCCGCTTCGACGGCGGTCTCGTCCGCGCCCTCCGTGACGACGGCCTGCACGAGCAGATCGGCCAGGAGTTCGTGGCGGCGGTCGGGGATGCTGACGCGGATCGGCGTGTTGGTGGGTTCGTACACCTTGGGCTGGCGGCCGACCTTGCGGATGCCGGTGGGTGAGCCGTAACGGGCGCGCAGCAGGCCGACGTCGACGAGTTTGTCGAGGTGGAAGGCGGCGAGCTTGCGCGAGATGCCGACGCTGGCGGCCGCCTCGTCGCGGGTGACGGGCCTGTGCGCGCGGCGGATGAAGGAGAACATCTGCCGCCGGGTGCCCTCGCCGAGCGCGCTGACGGAGTCGATCGCGTCCTCGCCGGACGGCGGCGGGGTCATGTCGGAGCTCACCCCTTCACGGTAACGCCAGCCGCCATCGTCGAGCGTCGATTCGGACGCGTCTGATCTGGCCCGCTTGACCGCCTCCCCGAATAAGACCAAAATCTATTGGCGAAATGGGGAGGTGGCCGCGATGGCCGAACCACACCCGGCCAAGCAACCCGTCGGGCGCCCGCGCCGACGAGGCCGGCGTCCCGGCCGAGCGGCACCTCCCGGTGGCCGTCGTCCCGGGCCACGGCGCGTTCGCCGTCGCCACCCTCGTCCTGGTCCTGCTCGCCGCCCCGGGCATCGGAGAAAGCTGACATGAACGACTACCCCGACACGATCCTCGCCCGCATGAACCCCGCCGACGCGGGCGAGGCGACGCCCACCCCGCCCGTTCTGCGGGTCGTCCACGAGCCCGAGGGCATCGACCTGGCCGCCGCCGAGACCGCGGCCGGCCACTTCCTGCACGCCCTGGGCGTCTCCACGGACTCGGAGAGCCTGCGCGGCACGCCGGGGCGGATGGCCCGCGCGTACGCCGAGCTGTTCAGCCCGCGCCCCTTCGACCTGACGACGTTCCCGAACGACGAGGGCTACGACGAGCTGGTTTTGGCCCGCCGCATCCCCGTCCGGTCCGTGTGCGAGCACCATCTGCTGCCCTTCACCGGCACCGCCCACGTCGGCTATCTGCCCGGCGCCCGCATCCTGGGCCTGTCCAAACTGGCCCGCGTCGTCGAACACTTCGCCTGCCGCCCCCAGGTCCAGGAACGCCTCACCAAGCAGGTCGCCGACTGGCTGCAGACCCAGCTCGAACCGAAGGGCGTCGGTGTGGTCATCGAGGCCGAGCACTCCTGCATGACCCTGCGCGGCGTCCAGGCCACCGGCTCCACCACGATGACGTCCACCCTGCACGGGCTCCTGCGCTCGGACGCGCGCTCACGCAGCGAGTTCCTCGCGCTGTCCGGAGCCACGTCGTAACGGAGCCGGCCGGGGAGGTCCCGGCCCCGTTCGACGGGACCTGTCAGTCCAGCGGTTCGTGATTCACGTAAGCGACCTTGTACGGGTACCGGCCCTGCCACCGGTGAATGATCTCCTCGAGGCCGGGTGCCTCGAACGCGGCGCCGAGGGCCTCCAGGTCGGCCACCCCGAACTGGATCACCGCCGTGGCGATCAGCGCGGGGATGGCCTCCTCGCCGGGGGCGGGGATGTGCCGCCGGGCGGCGATCGTCAGGGCGTGACCGGAGTCGAGCATGACCTTTTCGATGTCCTGGAGGAATTGGTCGAGGTCGGCGTCCGGAACGGCGCCGTCGAAGGACACGAGCATCGTGTGTTGAATCATGCGTCCATCGAAACAAGCTGTGGGCCGCCGCGTCCAAGACCTTCTGGGCCTCGACCGATAACCTGGAGGCATGGCCGAGCTGGAGACACGAGAGATCGAGTACGTCGTCGCGGTGGCCGAGGAACTGCATTTCGGTCGCGCCGCCCAGCGCCTCGCGATCGCCCAGCCGGCCCTGTCCAAGGCGATCCGCCGCGTCGAACGCCGGCTCGGCGTGGACCTCTTCGTCCGCTCCAGCCGCCAGGTCGCGCCGACCCCGGCGGGCGAGGCGCTGCTGCGGTACGGGCGTTACGCGCTGGACGCGGTCGACGCGGCGGCGGAGCGGGCCCGCCGGGCCGCGGACGCCGGGGCAGGACTGCGGCTCGTGCTCAAACCCGGCGGCGACGCCGACCTGCTGTCCGCGATGCTCGGCACGTACGCCGAGGAGTCCGACGCGCGCCGTGTCGAGATCGTGTTCAGCGGGCCCACCGACCGCGCGGAGCAACTGCGGGACGGCCGCGCGGATGTGGGCCTTCTGTACACGCCGTTCGACGACCTGGAAGGCCTGGCCCACGAGACCCTTCGGACCGAGGGGCGTGTGGCCCTCCTCGCCGCGCATCACCGGCTGGCCACCCGCGAAGCGGTCCGGCTCGCGGACCTGAAGGGCGAGCCGATGCCGCGCTGGCGCGGCGTCCCCGGCATCGAGGACGTGAGCGCCAACGGCCCCGAGGTGCAGGACGTGAGTCAGCTGATCCCCTTGGTGGCACTCGGCAGGGCCGTGGCCGTCCTGCCCCGCTCGCTCGTCCACCCCACCCCGCCGGGCGTGGTGTGCGTCCCCGTCACGGACGCCCCCGAAAGCCGCCTGGTCCTCGCCTGGCCGACCCAGGCCGACCACCCCCTCGTACGGACATTCGTGGCGGCTGCGGTCAAAGCGGCCCGCACGTCCGGCCACTGAGACGGAACTTGACCAACGGGCGCCGATGGGGAACATTTCCCTAGTAATCCAGTAGGAATGATAGGCAACACGGAACAGTGAGGGAGGGGCCCGTGCATCCGCTCGTCTCCCGTCGGCACATCGACCTCTGCCGGCACAAGAGCGCCTGCTGTCGGGGCTGACGCCGCCCCCGCGCGCCGACTCCGGCGCACTCCCACCCCGCTCCACTCACTGTGAGGTCCTCGCCCCGTCATGTCCGCACTCACCTTCCACTGGTTCCTGCCCACCACCGGCGACAGCCGCCACGTCGTCGGCGGCGGCCACGGCTCGACGCCCGGCACCGCCGGAGGCGACCGCCCGGCGTCCGTGGAGTACCTCGGCCAGATCGCCCGCACCGCCGAACAGCTGGGCTTCGAGGGGGCGTTGACGCCCACCGGCGCCTGGTGCGAGGACGCATGGCTGACCACGGCGATGCTGACGCAGGTCACCGAGCGGCTGAAGTTCCTCGTCGCCTTCCGGCCCGGCCAGATCTCCCCCACGCTCTCCGCCCAGATGGCCGCGACGTATCAACGGCAGTCCCACGGACGCCTGTTGCTGAACGTGGTGACCGGTGGCGAGAGCGCCGAGCAGCGCGCCTACGGCGACTTCCTCGACAAGGACCAGCGGTACGCGCGGACGGGCGAGTTCCTCGACATCGTGCGCCGCCTGTGGGACGGGCAGACCGTCGACCACCACGGCGAGCACCTCCGCGTGGAGGGCGCCCGCCTGAACCGGCTGCCGGACCCGGTGCCCAGTGTCTACTTCGGCGGTTCATCGCCCGCGGCCCTCGACGTCGCCGCCCGGCACACGGACACGTACCTGACCTGGGGCGAGCCGCCGCAGGCCGTCGCCGAGAAGATCGCCGAGGTCCGCAAGCGGGCCGAACTCCTCGGCCGCACCGTCCGGTTCGGCATCCGGCTGCACGTCATCGCCCGCGACACCGCCGCCCAGGCATGGGCGGAGGCCGAGCGGCTGCTGCAGGGCATGGACCCGGAGCGCATCGCCGCCGTCCAGCGCGGCCTCGCGACCTCCGAGTCCGAGGGCCAGAAGCGGATGCGTGCGCTGCACTCCAGCGGCACCAGCTCCGACCTGGAGATCTACCCCAACCTGTGGGCCGGCGTCGGCCTGGTGCGCGGCGGCGCCGGCACCGCGCTGGTCGGCAGCCACACGGAGGTCGCCGACCGCATCGAGGAGTACCACCGCCTGGGCATCGACGAGTTCGTGCTCTCGGGCGTGCCGCACCTGGAGGAGGCGTACTGGTTCGGCGAGGGCGTCCTGCCGCTCCTTGAGCGCCGCGGGCTGTGGCGCCACCCGGCCGCACCGGCCCCCGTCGAGTCCGGCACCGTGGCGTTCGCGGGGGTGTGAGCACGACCATGAACACAGACACAGACACCGACACCGACACCGACACCGACACAGGTGCGGCGGGCGGCGGCGCGACAGCCGGACGCAAGCTCCGCACCGTCGTCCTCTCCAGCCTGCTTGGCACCACCGTCGAGTGGTACGACTTCTTCCTCTACAGCACGGCGGCGGGCCTCGTCTTCGGGAAGCTGTTCTTCCCGGAGACGAACGGCACGGTGGGCACCATGCTCGCCTTCGCCACGTTCGCGGTGGGCTTCGTCGCCCGTCCGCTCGGCGGCCTGCTCTTCGGACACATCGGCGACCGCGTGGGCCGCAAGCGCACCCTCGCGTTCACCATGGGCCTGATGGGTGTCTCGACCGCGCTGATCGGCCTCCTGCCCACCTACGCGCAGGTGGGCGCGCTCGCCCCCATCCTGTTGCTGGTCCTGCGGGTCGCGCAGGGTGTGGCGCTCGGCGGCGAGTGGGCCGGAGCGGTGCTGCTGGCCGTGGAGCACGGGCCGGAGGGGCGCAAGGGCCGGTTCGGCAGCTATCCGCAGATCGGCCTGGCGCTCGGACTCGCCCTGGGCACAGGCGTGTTCGCGCTCCTGAGCAACGTACTGAGCGACGAGGCGTTCCTCGGCTACGGGTGGCGGGTCGCGTTCCTGGCCAGCCTGGTCCTGGTGGCGGTCGGCCTGACCGTACGCCTGAAGATCGACGAGACGCCTGCCTTCCGCGCCGTGCTCGACGGGACGACCGAGCCCCGGGCCGTGCCCCTGGTGGAGGTGGCTCGCGATCCGCTGAACCGCCGCCACCTGCTCCTGGGCATGGTGTCCCGCTGGGGCGAGGGCGTGGCCTTCAACACGTGGGGCGTTTTCGCGCTGACGTACGCGACCGGGACGCTCGAACTGCCGCGCACCTCGGTGCTGTTGACGGTGACCGGCGCGTCTCTGGTGATGGCGGCGCTCGTCCCGGTGTCGGGGCGGCTTGTGGATCGGTTCGGCGCACGACGTGTCTACCTGACGGGCATGGCGGCCTTCGGTGTGTCGGTCTTCCCCGCGTTCCTGCTGTTCGAGACCGGCGGTGTGCTGGGCTTCGCGGTGGCACTCGTGCTCGCACTGGGCATCGTGCATGCCTCCTTCTACGGGGCGCAGGGCACGCTGTTCGCGGCGCTGTTCCCGGTGCACGTGCGCTACACGGGGATGTCGGCGGTCTACCAGGTGTCCGGCATCTTCGCGTCCGGCATCACACCCCTGCTGGTCACCGCGTTCCTCGCCATCGGCTCCGGCACACCGTGGCTGGCGTGCGGGTACCTCGTCCTGTCGGCGGTGGGCAGCGTCTGGGCGACGTCGCGGCTCCGCGAGGAGGAGCTGTTCGTACGGACGGGCAGGGCCACCGCCGAGAGCGCGGACACGCGGGCCGGAGAGCCTGTCCCTGCGTGACCGGGGCGGGCACCATGCGGCATGCGTTACGGGGCGCGCCGCAGCGTGGCCGACGGCAGGCATCCGTAGGCCGCCCGATACTGGGAAGCGAACCGCCCGGTGTGGGAGAACCCCCAGCGCATCGCCACGGCGGTGACCGTGAACTCCCCGCCGGGCATCGCTGCCACCAGGTCTCTGTGGGCCCCCTCCAGGCGCACCGTGCGCACATAGCCGAGGGGCGTGGTGCCCAATTGCCTGCGGAACGCGTACTGCAGGGCACGTGGTGTGACACGGGCAGCGGCGGCGATGTCCGTGATCCCGATGTCCGTATGCGCGTGCTCGTCGATGAACGCACGGGCGCGGCGGGTGGTGGCGGACATCGCGTCCCGGGTGTCGGCCAGTGAAGGCTCCTGCCCGGCCACATTGTTGGGGAACACCGACAGCGCCAACATGGCCAGGCTGCGGGCCAACGTCCCCGCCACCAGCGGGCTTTCCAACGCATTGGATTCGCACACCGCTCGCGTGTGCGCTCGGGCGGACTCCCACAGCGCGGCGTCCCGGGCGGTGGCCGCGACCAGGTCGGTGAAGCGCAGGTGCTGGGCCGCGGACGGGTCGATGGTCGCGGCGGCCTCGGCCAGCAGGGCGGGGTCCAGGTTGACGGTGGCCGCCTCGAAACGGTCCGTCCGCGCCGAGTAGGGCCGATCGGGCATGTTGGCCAGCCACACCTGTCCCGCTGTGAACGTGTCGCTGTGCCGGCCGCAGGTCCGCTCGACCGACCCGCCCGTCGTCGTGATCACCACCACGGGGCTCAACGCGTCGTTGGTGAAGTCCAGTCGGGCCGGAAGGCTCACTTCGTCGTAGGCGAGCGGGCCGACAGCGACGTGCCGCATACGAAACGAGCTCTTGCCATGCCGGGACCCGCCCATGCGCAGACCCGGCCCGTACACGGCCTGCAGGACATCCAGCGCCTCGTCCCCCGTGGACGTGCTCACCTCGGCTCGCTCGACAGCTTGGCCCATACACCCACCCTCCCAGCTTGCCGCCCCTCCTCCAAACTCGCTGCTGCGGACCGACGGCCGTTCACGGGCACAACCGGCTTCGCTCAACGGACTTGAAACCGGCTGACCTGCACTCATGCCGTTCGCTCGACGGCCTGCCAGGCGGCCCCGGAGACGGCAGACTCGTCGAAGGCGCGGCTCCCCGTTGCGCGATCTCTCCCGGAGCCGCCCCGGACCCCGGCACTCCGGGAGAGGAGGACAGGGCTCCCGCCGCGCACGCACGGCTGGAGCCCTTGTTGCGGTGGGGCCGGTCACCTTGAGACGGAGAACGCCCCTCAAGCCTCGCGTCGCGTCTTGCAGGCAAGGATGCAGAGGCCGACGCCGGCGGCGACGAGCATCGCGGCGATCCCCCCGAGGGCGTGGCTCCCGGACTCCCGCCCCGTCTCGGCGAGTTGGGACCTGCGGGAGGAGGCGGGCGACGGCGACGGCGGTGTCGTGGCCGTCGGAGGAGGGGTGGGGGTTCCGGGCGGTGTCGCGCCCCGGTCCGACGGGCTTGGCGCGCTCGGCGTGGGAGTCGGCGTCGTGGGCGGCGTCGCCGACCCGCTCCCGGACGGGGAGGGGGAGGCAGAAGTCCCCACCGGCGACGACGGCGTCGGGGTGGGTGTCTCCTCCTCGCCGTATCCGGAAGGCTCGTCCTCCGAGCCGTAGCCGTCCGCCTCGTCGCCGTATCCGGAAGGCTCGTCCTCCGAGCCGTAGCCGTCCGCCTCGTCTCCGTACCCGGCCGGGGGCGACCACTCCTCGTGCGGAGTGTCCCCGGCCCCGTACCCGCCGCCGGCCTCCAGGGCAGGATTCTCGTCACTGGCGGCGCTCGTGGCCCCAGTGGGTGCGGACACTGCCAGGGCCGGTGCCGCGGCGCAGCCGATCGTGGCGACCGCCACCACCCCTACCGCCACTCCGCGCAAGCCGGCCCGCAGGCCCCCAGGGCCAGCATTTGTGTATTTTTCGTGCATACCGGTGATAATCGGGCGATCCCTCGGTGTGCACAAGTCAACGCGCCGTCGAGCCACTTGACTCGCACATCGCACGGAGCGGGGCTGTCGCCGGAGCCTGCTCGCTCTACGCCGTCACCGGGTCCTCGGACGCCAACTCGGGCGCCGGGTGCGGAATCGGCTGCACCGGACCCAGGCCACGACGCGCGCCCCCGTTCCTCCGGGGCCGCGCCGCGACACCCGGACAGCCCTCGGGCTGTGCGGACCCGCCATCGGGCGTAGGGTTCCGTGAGGCGAGCGCCCAGGCGGTGACGAGATCCGCGTATGCGACACGCTGTTCGTCGCTGAGCCAACCGCCGGAAGCCAGCATGAGGCGACGGATCTCTTCGTTGAGCTCCTCAACGGACCGCATCCCACCGGGGGGTTGTGTGGCGGACATGTGCAGAAGCGTAGCGGTGGCCGAAGACTCTTGGCCATAACATGACGAGATGCGCATATGCCGCTACATGCTGAGCGGGTGCGCACGCCGGCCACCTGGGCGTCGTCCGCGAACTCCTCGATGGCCGAACGGGACTTGGCGCTCGCCGAACTCCGGCGCACTGACACCGTCCGGCCGGCACTTCTGGATACCCTGGATCACCAGTAACGTCCGTTCCCAGGGGGAGAGTTCATGGATCCGGAGATGGTCGCGCTCGCAGGGACGGCGGGCACCACGTTGGTCGGGCTGCTGACGACCGAGGCCTGGCAGCGGGCCAGGGACGGTGTCACCGCGCTGTGGCGTCGGGCCGAACCCGCGCGCGCCGACGCGATCTCCGCCGAGCTGGAGGTCACCAGGGAGGACCTGCTGACCGCGCAGAACGACGGTGACACCGAGTCCCGCGACGAGCTGGGCACGGAGTGGCAGGGCAGGATCCGGCGGCTGCTCGCGGCGCACCCCGAGGAGGCCCGGGCCCTGCGCGCCCTCGTCGAAGAGCTGAGCCCCCTCGCACCTGACGCCCCGTCGGTCACCCAGCACGCCACCGCCTCCGGCCACGCGCGCGTCTACCAGGCCGGCCGCGACCAGCACTTCGACGGCCGATGAGCGGCCCCGGCGCAGCACGCGCCGAGGGGTACGGGCGCGTCTACCAGGCCTCCGGTGACCAGCACATCGTCGAGCACCATCATCACGCCCCCGAGTGGTCGGGGCCCGACTCGGTGCGCCACCCGGCCGTCGGCCGGGCGCCCGTCACCCTCCGCGACCGCGTCGGTGAGATGGACCGGCTGCGCGCCGCGGTGGAGCCGGGCATCGGCAACGGCGTCTACGTCCTGCACGGCCTGGGCGGCTGCGGCAAGACCGCCGTGGCGTACACCCTCTTCCGGTACGCCACCGAGCAGGCCGGCCGCGTCGGGCTGTGGGTCAACGCCTCCGATCCGGCCTCGCTGCGCTCCGGCATGCTCGCCGTGGCCGCCGACCGGGGCGCGACCGACGCCGAACTCACCGGCGCGCGCGGCGGCCTGCGCCCCGCCGCCGATCTCGTCTGGCACTACCTCGACCGCTCCGACGAGCCCTGGCTGCTCGTCCTCGACAACGCCGACACCCCGGCGATCCTGCGCGCCGGAGGATGGCTGCGCACGAGCCCCGCGGGCATCGTCGTCGTCACCACCCGCCAGGCCGCGACCCACTGGTGGCCGGGAGCGGAACTGCTCCAGTTCGGCGTGCTGCCGCGCCAGGACGCCGCCCTCGTCCTCCAGGACATCGCTCCCCACGCCGGCACCCTCGACGACGCCGCGGAGGTCGCCGACCGTCTCGGACACCTCCCGCTGGCACTCACCCTCGCCGGCGGTTTCCTCGCCCACCAGGTCATCGACCCCTGGAGCCTCGCCGACTACCGTCACCGGCTCGACGGCAGTTCCGGCACCGGCCCCGCCGCTCCGATCGAGGCAGTCGGCGCGGTCGACGAGACCCACTTCGACCCCCGGCACCTGCTCAACAGCACCTGGCAGCTCTCCCTCGACTCCCTCACGGCCCAGGGGCTTCCGGAGGCCACGCCGCTGCTGCGGCTGCTCTCCTGCTGGGCGGGCGATCCCCTCCCGCTCAAGCTCCTCGCCCGCGCCGAACTCGGCGCCGAACTGGCCGCCTCCCGTGTCGAGTCCGCCCTGCGAGGACTCCTCGACCACTCGCTCACCGAACTCGTGCCGGGGCAGGTGCGCTGCCTGCGCGTCCACGGGATCCTGCTGGACAGCGTCGCGCACGCGACCCCCGCGGACCAGCGGGAGCAGCTCGCCGCGACGGCCGCCCGCCTGCTCCTCGCCATGCTGCCCGAGGTGCCGGAGCGCGGGGCGCAGGACCCCGCGACGCTGCTGCTCGCTCCCCATGTCATGGCGCTGCTGCGGCGCGTGACGCGATGGGGCACCAGCCCGTCCACCGTCGAGAGCGCAGCAGACTGCGCCCACCGGCTCGTCGTCGCGGTGCACAGGTCGGGCGACTACGCGTCGGCGCTCACGTTGGCGACCGACGCCGTCGACCTGGCCACCGAGTGCCTGCCCGCCGACGACGCGAGCGTGCTGCGGCTCCGCCTGCGCGTGGGCCGTGCGCTGTTCCGCCTCGGCCGCTTCGAGGAGTCCGAGTCCCTGTACCAGGAACTGCGTTCGGAGTGCGAGAGGGCGCTGGGGCCCGACGCTCCCGAGACGCTGGAGGCGTGCCTGAAGATGGGGAGCCCGCTCGCCAATCTCGGCCGGATCCAGGAAGTGCCTCCGCTGCGGCGACGGGTCGTACAGGTCCGGGAGGAGACGCTGGGGAGACATCACCCGCTCACCTTGATGGCTCGGTCCTCCTTCATGGAGATCGCGTCGAACCCCGGCATGGCCGGCCTTCCGGAGCAGGCCGAGATGATCGCCACGGGGCCCGAGCTCCTGACGGACTGCCACCGCGCCCTCGGGGAGCACCACGCGCTGACGCTGACCGCCGAACTCAACTTCGCCTCGAGCCTCCGCTGCGCGGGCCGGCACGCGGAGGCCCTGCCCCACGTGCTCAAGGCGCTGACCGGATACGAGCAGATCTTCGACCCGGACTACTTCCTGGTGCTGAACGCACGCCATGCGCTCTGCGAGATCCTCGCGGCCCTCGGCCGGTACGCCGAAGCGGTCGAGCAGGGCGAGATCCTGGTGGCGGGCCGCATCCGGGTGCTCGGCCCGGTCCATCCCTGGACACGTACCGCCCAGGACCTGCTCGCCGGGTACCGAGCGGCGCACGCCTCGCTTCCGGCAGAGGAATGACCGGTGGTGTGCGGCTGGGCCCTGCCCGTGGTCAGCTGGAGACGGACCCAGCCGCACACCTGGCCGACCCGACCGCCGTGCTTGCCGACCCGAGGAGGTGTCGCCGCCATGCCGCCCGTCGCGGACGCGTTCGTGGATCATCTGAACCCGGAACTGTGCGTCGTCACCGCCGAGGCCGACGGCGCGCGGGCGGGCTGCCTGGTCGGCTTCTCCTCCCAGTGCTCGATCCGCCCCGTCCGCTACGTCGTGTGGCTCTCGAAGGCCAACCGGACGTACGACATCGCCAGGCGCGCCGACCACCTCGCCGTGCACCTGCTGGGACACGACCAGTACGCGCTGGCCCAGCTGTTCGGCGGCGAGAGCGGCGACCAGGTGGACAAGTTCGCGGCGGTCGACTGGAGCCGGGGCCCGCACGGAACCGTGGTGCTCGGGGCGGCCCGGGCCTGGCTGGTGGGCCGCGTCGTGGACCACATCGGCGGGGGCGACCACGTGGGCTTCGTCCTCGCCCCGGAGGCCGCGGACACCGGCGACGCGCCCGGGCGCCGGCCGTTCAGGCTCTCCGACGCAGAGGACATCACCCCGGGACATCCGGTCGACTGAGGACGCCTGCCGACGGGCGCCGCCGGTTCAGGGCGCGATCATCGTGACGCCCCGCCCCGGCGCCGTCCCCATCGCGTGGAGCGCGGACGGGACCTCGTCCAGACCGATCGTGGCGGTGACGAGACGGTCGGGGCGCAGGGTGCCGCTGGTGACCAGCTCCAGCATGCGCGGGTAGGCGTGCGCCGCCATGCCGTGGCTGCCGAGGAGTTCGAGTTCGAGGGCGACGACCCGGTCCATCGGGAGGTGTGCGCCGCCCGGCAGCAGGCCCACCTGGATGTGCCGCCCGCGACGGCGCAGGCTCGCGATCGACGCGGCGCTGGTGGTGGGGGAACCCAGGGCGTCGAGGGAGAGGTGGGCTCCGCCGCCGGTCGCCTCCCGGACGGCTGCGGCGGTGTCCGGGACCTCCGCCGCGTTGACACAGGCGTCGGCGCCGAATTCGGTCGCCATGGCGAGCGCATCGGGAGAGACGTCCACCGCCACCACCCGGGCGCCGGCCGCCACCGCGATCATTACGGCGGACAGGCCCACCCCTCCGCAGCCGTGCACCGCCACCCACTCCCCCGCGGCCGCGCGCCCCTGGTCGGCCACGGCACGGAAGGCGGTGGCGAACCGGCAGCCGAGGCTCGCGGCGGTGGCGTCGGTCATGCCCTCGGGGACGGCGACGAGGTTCACGTCGGCATGGTGCAGCGCAACGTACTCGGCGAACGACCCCGCGTGGGTGAAGCCGGGCTGCTCCTGGCGCTCGCACACCTGGTGGTCGCCGCGGACACAGGAGGCGCAGCGCCCACAAGCACAGATGAAGGGGACGGTGACACGCTCGCCGGGCCGCCACTCGGTGACATCGGCGCCGATCGCCTCGACGGTGCCGGCCAGTTCGTGGCCGGGAATGTGCGGGAGGCGGACGTCCGGGTCGTGCCCCTGCCAGGCGTGCCAGTCGCTGCGGCACAGCCCCGTCGCCCCGACGCGCACCACGACCCCGTCCCGGGGCGGTTCGGGGTCGGCGACCTGCCGTACCGCCGCGTCCTTGCCGAACTCCTCGAACACCACTGCGCGCATCGCGTGTGCTCCCCTCTCCCGACAGCCACTTCCGTCCGCCGTACCTGACACCGCTGGTCGCTCGCCGCTCGGCCACGCGGACAGGAGCAGCAGAGCACAGGTCACAAGCGAAGCCAAGACAGATCGAGGCCCTCCGGCACTCTCTGCGACCGCTCCAGATGCGCCCCCTGTAGAGCCCTCATATCGTTGCAGCAATCCCCCCAGCTCAACCACGCGAGGAGCACCGTCATGGGCGACAAGAGCGCCATGGACAAGGCCAAGGGCAAGGCCAAGGAGATGACCGGCAAGGTCACCGGCAACGACCGGATGAAGACCGAAGGTCAGGCCGACCAGGCCCGCGGCAAGGCCAAGGAAGGCATCGAGAACGCCCGCGACAAGGCGGAAGGCGTCCGCGATTCCCTGCGAAACGACGACGACCGGTAACCGGCCTCATGCGTGTGCCCTCCCCCTGGCGGGAGGGCACACGCATGCACATGCAAGCAGCAACGCCCGTTTCACTCGGGTGTGCTCGGTCGGGCCGTGGGACGCTCGCCGTCCGTCGCGGTCGGAGACTGGGTGGACGGGGACGAAGTCGACGCGGACGGGGTCGAGGTGGACGGGGCCGCCGGAGTCGGGACCGCCGAGCTTGATGGCGACGACGGTGAAGGGCTGGGGGTCGGGCGGTGGTTGGGGGCGGTCGGGGACGAAGGGGCGGCGGGCGGTACGGGGGTGCGGTCCGGGTCCGGGGTCAGGGTGACGTAGCCGATGGCCAGGGCCGCGGCGGTGGCGAGTCCGGCGGCCGGGAGGGCGAAACGCCGGCCGAGGCCGCGGACCCGAGGCAGTCGGCGCAGGTGCGGGCCTGGCGGCCGGGCCGGGCGCAGGGCTCGTACGGTGACGCTGTCGGCGCGCACGGCGAGTGCCTCGCGCAGCCGCTGCTCCACGGGACGTTCGGCCTGGCCGGCCGGGCGGACGGGTGGTGTGCGGGGAGTCATGTCCGGCCCTCCAGGATCTTTTCCAGTGCGTCCAGGGCGCGGCTGGCGTTCGACTTCACGGCGCCTTTGCTGATGCCGAGGGTGGCGGCTATCTCGGCCTCGCTGAGATCGGCCCAGTAGCGCAGGACGAGGACTTCGCGGCGTCGCGGCGTGAGCCGGGTCAGTGCCGCGAGGACTTCGCGGTGTGCCTCGTCGAGGACGACGGAGTCCTCCGCGGACGGTGCTTCGCCGGCCGGTGGCGGCGTCCACGCCCGGGCCGTGCGACGACGACGCAGCACGGACCGCGCGGTGTTGACGACCGAGGTACGCAGGTAGCCGAGGGCGTTGTCCACCTCCGTGATGTCTTCGCCGTGGCGACGGTAGAGGGCGGTGAACGCGTCCTGCACGACATCCTCGGCGGTGGCCAGGTCGTCCACGAGCAGCACCGCGAGACGCACCATGCGCAGCCGGTGCGCGTGGTACAGCTCGCCGATGGTGGGTGGCCGGTCGAGGTGGGTGGGTGTGTACGAGGTCGCGGCCCGGCCCGGCGCGTCGGTGGCCGGACCGGGTGCCCCTTCGAGGGTGGACCGGTCGCGCCGCAGCAGCCCGCGCAGCACGCCCCGCCATCCTGGGCGGACGCGACCGTACGGGAGGGTGAACGGCCGTGGTGGCGGGGCGAGTTCGTCGACTGCGGGGGTGTGCACAGGGTTCCTCGGGTGTGCTGCGTCAGCGGTGCGAGCGGCGGCGTACGGCGAAGAGGGTTCCCGCGCCGGCGGCGACGAGTACGGCGGCCCCGGCGCCCAGGACGGTGGTGGTCGTGTCCGAGGACCCAGTATGGGCGAGCTCGTCATCGGCCGGGGCGGGTGCGGGGGTTCCGGGCTTGGTGGGAACGGGTGCCGGGGTTCCAGGCCTGGTGGGAACGGGCGAGGGCGTGCCGGTCTCGGTGGGTGCGGCGCTCGGCACGGCCGAGGAGGCAGCGCCTCCCTCGTCGCCGGGGGCGGCGGGCGCGGCCGTGGGCGGCTCGCTCGTGGCCGGCGTCGGGACGCTGCTGGCGGACGCCGAGGGCACCGGGCTCGGCTTCTCGGTGGCGGCGGCGGCCGAGGGCACCGGGGTGGCCTGGGCGACGGGCATCGCGGACAGGCCGGCCAACAGGCCGGTGGCCACGACGGCACTGCGCACAGCAGGAACAAGGTGGTTCACGGGAGCACTCCACGGTCGGGGTGACGGATGCCGGACGGCACCCTTCACCCCCACACGACGCGCGAACCCGCATCAGGTTGCCGAGGCCGCGGAAATATTTTCTGCCCGGCGGCGCCGCGTTCGCGCTCTCGTGTTCCGGACGGCTTCCCGGGTAGGCGTAGGGAGAGCGAGGACGCAGAGTCGCGTCGCGAGCCTTGTCGAACAACAGACACCACGGAGGCGTCATGGCCGGCATTCTCGACCGGATCAAGCGGTACAGCCGCAGCCCGCAGGGCAGGAGGGCGATCGCGACCGCGCGCCGGACGGCATCGGACCCGCGCAGGCAGGCCCAGGCTCGCGCGTGGCTCGCTCGGCTGCGCCGCCGGTGAGCGCGGTTGGGGCGATGACGCGGGCGTAAACGCCGGCGGCGACGGCCGGTCCGGCGTACTGGGTACGCGGCCTTCGCCGGCCGGCTTAGGCGTGCCATGATCCTACTCAGCAGTAGCCAGCCGGTTCCGGCCCGTGAGCCGGAACTCGTCGATCGCATGCCGTCAGTTGGAGGGACCCGTGGCCCGCGTCTTCACCGTGAGCGACAGCATCACCATCGCCGTTTCACCGGATGCCGCCTACGAGGCCGTCAGCCGCCCCGCGGACATGGCGCGTTGGAGCCCGGAGAACCTCGGCACGACGAACGGCTCGCCCGTGGGGCAGGCCGGACTCGGCACCACGTTCGTCGGCCGCAACAAGCGTGGGGCGTTCCGGTGGTCGACCCGGTGCACGGTCACGGCGGCGGAGCCGGGCCGCCGCTTCGCGTTCCGTGTGCATGCGATCGGGCTCAAGCAGCCGTTCCTTCGCGGCCCCATCGCCACCTGGGAGTACCGGTTCGAGCAGGTCGGCGACGGCACCCGCGTGACGGAGACCTGGACGGACGACCGGCGCGCCTGGCCGACGTTCGCGGCCAACGCGTTCGACCGCGTCGCCACCTCGGGAAAGACGTTCGCCACATTCCAGGGGCGCAACATCGCGGCGACACTGCGCAACCTCAAGCGCGAACTCGAACTCACCCACTGAGTCCAGAGCTACCCGGATCACCCCACCAGATCAGGAGAGCGCAGCATCTCCGGCGGAATGCCCCACGCGTCGACGAGATCGACGGCTAGGGGCCTGATCTTCCGGCAGAGGTTGTTGATCTCACGGCTGATCGTCTTGGAGCGCTGGACGGTCAGCCGGCCGTGCTCCATGAACCACGCCCGGTCGGCCTCGATCGTCGACAGCGCGAACAGGTCGCACAACAGCCCCAGGGCCACCTTGTTGCCGTCGCCACCGGCACCGCCACCGTCACTGTCAGCGCCTGTGTCCGGCAGCGCGCGCAGCTTGTCGACGAACGCCTCGAGCACCAGACGTTCAACATGCGCACGCGCCACCGAGATCACGTGATCCTGTACGTGGGAGAAGACGGCACCGGGATCGCGCCCCTCGTCCACCCCGCGCTTGAGGCGTCGGGCCAGAGAGGCGAGCATGTGCTCCTCGCGGAACCGGACCATGGCGAGCTGGTAGTCCGGGTCGAGGAGCCCGGCCTCCTGGTCCCACTCGTCGCCACCGGGCAACAGGTCGCGCACACGTTCCAGCAGCTTGTGCACCGACGTCTTCTCTATGACCGTCTCCACGGCCTGGCCGGTCACGAACCGGACCATGCCGAGCTGGTCGAGGTCCTCGAACTCGTGCGCGTAGTTCGTGAGAAGCCCCTTGGCCACGAGCTGCAGCAGGACGTGGTTGTCGCCCTCGAAGGTGGTGAAGACGTCGCTGTCGGCCTTGAGCGCCGCGAACCGGTTGACGGCGAGGTAGCCCGCGCCGCCGCACGCCTCGCGGCACTCCTGAATGGTCCGCGTCGCATGCCAGGTCCCCAGCGCCTTCGTGCCGGCGGCCCGTGACTCCAGCTCCCGCCGGGCCTGCTCGTCGTCGCGCTGCTCCCCCGAGGATCGATCTTCGGAGAAGACCTCGTGCAACTGGGTGCGCACCACGTCCTGGGCGAAGTGCAGGGCGTACGTGCGGGCGAGCAGCGGCAGCAGGCGCCGCTGGTGCATCCCGTAGTCGAGCAGCAACTGCTCCTCGCCGGCCTCCGACGCCGCCGCCTCGAACTGCCGACGGCGCACGGCGTACTTCGTGGCGATGGCCAGGGCGACCTTGGCCGCGTTGATGGCGCCGCCGCCGACGCTGACCCGCCCCTGGACGAGGGTTCCGAGCATGGTGAAGAACCGGCGGCCGGGGTTCTCGATCGGGCTCTCGTACACGCCGTCGGGCGTGACATCGGCGAACCGGTTGAGCAGTGCCTCGCGCGGCACCCGTACGCCGTCGAACCAAAGGCGGCCGTTGTCGACTCCGTTGAGCCCCATCTTCCGGCCGGCGTCCTCGATCCGTACGCCCGGTGCCGGCGCGCCGTCGACACGGATCGGCACGACGAACGCATGCACCCCTTCCCTCTTGCCGTCCACCTCCAACTGGGCGAACACAACAGAGAGTTCGGCGTGCCGGGCGGCGTTGCCGATGTAGTCCTTGCGCGCGGCGTCGCCGTGCGTGGTGATCACGAACTCCTGGCTCGCGGCGTCGTACGTCGCCACGGTGCCGAGCGCCTGGACGTTGGAGCCGTGCCCGGTCTCGGTCATCGCGAAGCAGCCCATCAGCTTCCCGGTGATCAGATCCGGCAGATGGGCCCGGTGGTGCCGCTCGGTGCCGAGGTGCAGGATCGCACCGCCGAAGAGGCCGAACTGCACGCCCACCTTCACCAGCAGCGACAGATCCCCGTAGGCGAGTGTCTCGAACGCGGCGATCGACGCGCCGATGTCACCGCCCCCGCCGTACTCCTTCGGAAACCCCATCCCCGTCTGCCCGGTGGCCGCGAGTTCGACGGCAAGCTCACGCACCCGCTCGCGGAACGCGTCGATCCCGAGTTCCTCGGCATCTTCGAGCACGGAGGCATGCGCGGACAGATTCGTCCGCACCAGCTCCCGGATCTCGGCGTACTCACCGTCGAGCAGCGCGGTGAGGGCCGGTACATCGACGGTGGGGGGTGTGTGGCCGTCGGAGGCTTGGGGGGCGTTGCTGATCATGGGGATCAGGTACCCCGTGGGGGCGGGGCGCAAGCGGTCGACAATTGCCGGCAGCCCGATTCGTGGCACGGAACCGACCTCCGGATCCCTTCGCCGTCCGCACGCATGCCATGCCTCGTGGGCGAACTCAGCCGCCTACGACACACCTGAACGGCTCGCCGCCTGCCCCTTTCGGGGGTCCCCCGCCCGGCGGTCCGGCACACCAGCCAGCGTGGTCCACAGATGGGGATCGAAGGTTTCGTCGGGAAGCTGGGCCGCCATGTAGCGCACGCTGCGTTCGACCTTGACGCGCCACAGGCGTGCCGCCTCCTCGCCGTCACCCTCGCGCAGCGCATCGAAGATCAGGCCGTCCTCGCGGGCGATGAGGTCGACGGCGCCGTCCGCGAAGTCCAGCCCCAGGACCGTGATGAACATCCGCAGCCTCAGGGTGAGTTGCTGGAAGAAGAGACTGGCCTGGGGCATGTCGGCAGTTCTGGCGATCATGTCCTGGAAGTGCAGGTCTCCTCCCCCGATGCGGTCGTGCGCATGCTTCCGGGCGATGGCGCGCACCTCGCCCAACGCGGCACGCACCTGGTGGAGTTCGGAGGAGTGCAGCATCGCGGCGCGCCGGAACAGTAGGGCGCCGAGGGCCGAGCGGACTGCGTACAGATCGAGGACGGTGTTGATGTCGACGCGCGGGACGGCGACTCCTCCGTCAGGCAACGCCTCGAGCAGCCCTTCCGCGGCGAGCACGCGCAGTGCCCGGCGCAGGGCCCGCCGCGAGATTCCGAGGCGTCGGGCCAGTGTCGCCTCCATCACCCGTTCCCCGGAGCGCCATGTGGCACCGAGCAGTGCGTCGAGGAGTTCCTGGACGACCGGTTCGGACATCTCCGAAGCCGCGCGCTCGGCGTCTGCTGCGCCTCCACTGATGACGTGTCCGTCCTTGCGGAGCCTGACCTGCCCGCTTCTGGCGTCAGCTGAGTCAGAAGTAGTACGTGTCCAGGCGAAGGCTTTCGAAGGAGCCGCGCCCGGGCCGCACCAGGTGCGCAGGGCTGTGCGCAAGGACGGTAGGGACGCTCCGTAGCCGGTGGATTCGTCGTGGCCGAGGGGTACGGCGTGGGCGAGGAGCGCCTCCGCCTCGTCGATCCACGACGGCCCGTCCGGGACGAACCGGCAGTGCGTGCGCGGGTTCTGGCCCACCCATGTGCCGATCATCTGCCGGGTCGGAGCCTCGGGGTCGTCGTCGATGAGCAGATACATCTCCGCATGGCCCGGCACGCTGCTCCTCAGGTCTTCGAGGAAGCCGTTCAGTGCCGCCAGACCTTCGGACTCCTTGGAGGCTTCCCCGACGGCAGGGGTCAGGGCGGCGCCGACCGCGACGAGGTTCCTGAGGCGCTCGGCGAGCCTGCCCACCTCCGGTGGCGCGCCCCTCAGCGCTCCGGATCCCCCGCCTCGTGACGGGGCGCGTCGGCTGCCCACGACGGCCAGGACCTGTAGCGCGGGAGCCAGGAACAGGCCGACCACGTCGCGGACTTCCACCTGCGGAAACGGGGTGCGCCGCTCACCCTTGGGACCCGCCGCGGTCACGCGCTTCACCTGGAGCCGCCAATCGCGCCAGATCCGGCTCACTGTCGCCTGGCTCAGGCCGGTCTGCCCTGCCATGGCGCGGGTCGTCCAGTCGCGACCGCCGTCGGGGGGCTCCTCCAGCAGGCGCACCAGGATGTCCGTCAGGCCCGGACCGTCGACCTTGCGCGGCCGCCCGGTGCGCGACCGGTCCCCCAGCCCCTGGGCCCCGTCGGCGACGAAGCGCGTCCGCCACTTGCGGACCGTGTCGCGGGAGACCCCGAGCCGTTCCGCGACCGCCCCGTCGCCGGAACCGGGAGAGTCCGCGCAAGCCAGCACGATGTGGGCGCGCTGCGCCAGGGCGCGCGATCCAGAGCGGCTGCGGCTCCACTTGAGCAAGGTCACGCGGTCGGCCTCCGTGAGGACGACGGTGCCCGGAAGGGCTTCGGTCATGGCGCGCAGCGTAGGCGAACTTATGAATCGCTGGAACCCCCGTTTCGCACCGGGCCACCAAGGCATTGTTGCCGCCCCTCCGTGACCGCAGACTCCTTGGCGCCAGGCGGTCACCCCGCCGAAACCGACACGACACCAAGAGCACGCTTCATGCCCACAGCTCGCTGAACTTCCTTGGCCTTCGAGATCAATTTCGAGCACAGAGACGTGTTCGCGGAATCGGCCGGCGCCCCCGACGGGCCACCGGTCACGCCTCGGCCCGCAACACGTGTGCAAGGCCGGGCGGTTGGCGCAACGATCAGCATCAGGAGCCACACTCGTGGACCAATCAATCATCGACAAGCAGCCTTATGGGCGCTTCCACCGAAAACTCTTCCTGCTGTCCTCCGGTGGGCCCTTCCTCGACGGTTACATCCTCAGCATCATCGGTGTGGCCATGGTCGGCGCGACCGATGAACTGGGGCTGAGCTCCTTCTCCGAGGGGCTTGTCGGTGCCGCCGCGCTGATTGGTGTGCTGGTGGGTGGTGTCGTCTTCGGCCCGATGACGGACCGGGTCGGCCGGCAACTCATGTACACCATCGACCTGATCGCCCTGGTCGTCGCGTCACTGATGTCGCTGTTCGTGACCGAGGCCTGGCATCTGATCGCCGTGCGCTTCATCGCAGGGCTCGCGATCGGCGCGGACCATCCCATCGCCACGGCGCTGCTCGCCGAGTGGCTGCCGTCCAACCGGCGCGGCCGGACCATGGGCGCCCTGGTCGGCAGCTGGTTCGTCGGCGCCTCCGTGTCCTACGGGGTCGGGTATGCCTTCGCCGTCTTCGTCGGCCACGACGCCTGGCGGTGGGTGCTCGCCAGCGCCGCGGTTCCGGGCATCCTCTTCCTGATGGCCAGGCTCGGCACCCCCGAGTCCCCGCGGTGGCTGCTGCGCCACGGCCGCACGGAAGAGGCCCGCGAGTCGATCAAGATCGCGTTCGGCAGCTATCCGACCGAGCAGGAACTCACCCAACTCGCGGAGAGCGAGCCGCCGCAGAGTTCGCGCATGCGGGATCTGTTCCGCGGCGGATACCTGGGCCGCACCATGTTCGCCGGCTGGTTCTGGGCCTGTCAGGTCGCGCCGTCCTTCGCGATCTGGACCTTCTATCCGGTGGTGCTGGGCGGCTATGGCTTCGAGCAGGGCAATACCGCACTGCTGTGGTCCCTGATCGTCTCCCTGGTGACTCTGGCCGGCTGTTACCCGTGTCTGCGCATGGTCGAGACCGTCGGCCGCAGGCCCGTGCTCATCTGGACGTTCGTGGGAGTGGCCGCCTCCATGGCCATGCTCGGCGCCTTTCCCGGGATGGCCGCGGGCCTCGCCATCGCGATGTTCATCATCAACGCCCTCGCCCTCGGCGGCGGCAACACCCTGCAGTACATCTATCCGACCGAGCTGTTCCCCACCCACATCCGCGGCAGCGCCATGGGTGTCGCCTCCTCGATCAGCCGGATCGGCGCGGCCGCGGGCACGTATCTCATGCCCATCGGCCTGGAGCACCTCGGCCTCGGCCCCACGATGATGATCGGCGGTGCGGTGGCCCTCGCCGGCGCACTGATCAGTGCCGCCTGGGCGCCCGAGACCAAGGGTCTGGCGCTGCACGAGACCGCCGGTGTCGGGCCGATGTCGGCCACCAGGGCCAAGCCTTCAGGCGCGGTCAAGGTCCCCTGACCCGTTCCGGGCTCCGCCCGCCCTCTCAGGGGGCTCGGCACCGTCCGCCCCGAGCCCCCGGGCCATCACCACCTCGCTTGTCCCCCCCCTGTCCCTCCCTCCCGTGGCACTCCGTCGCCCCAATTGCCCCGCTATTTCCGGCGGGCGGCAGCAGAGGAATCAACCACCCATGTCTTTCAAGCGCATGATCCACGCAGTGGAGACGCACTCGGGCGAGCCGATGCGTGTCATCACCGGCGGCGTCCCGCACATCCCCGGCGCTTCCGTCTACGAGCAGATGAAGTGGCTCGAGGCCAACGACGACCAGCTGCGCAAGCTCATGCTCCGCGAGCCCCGCGGCTACCCCCCGCTGTGCTGCAACCTGATCGTGCCGCCCAAGCACCCGGAAGCGGCAGCCGGCTTCATCGTCATGGAGCAGGTCGAGTACCCGGTGATGAGCGGCGGCAACACCATCTCCGTCGCCACCGTGCTCCTGGAGACCGGCATGATCCCCATGCAGGAGCCGGTCACCGAGTTCAAGCTCGAATCCCCAGCCGGCCTCATCGGGATCCGCGCCGAGTGCCGCGACGGCAAGGTCAAGCACGTGACGTTCGAGAACGTCCCGGCCTTCGCCGCGCACATCGACGCGAAGATCGACGTGCCCGAGCTCGGCAGGGTGAGCGTCGACGTCGGCTGGGGCGGCATGTTCTACGTCATCGCCGACGTGCGGCAGTTCGACTGGCTGGACCTCGTCCCGGAGCAGGGCCGGGAGATCGCCCGGGTCTCCTCGCTCATCCTGCGGGCCGCCCAGGACCAACTGCCGGTGGAACACCCCGACTACCCGGGGATCGGCATCACCATCTCCCAGCTGTCCGGGCCGACCACCAACCCCGCCGCCGACCGCAAGAACGCGGTGACCATGGCGAGCGGCCCGGTCGACTTCGACAACCCCGCCACCTGGACCGGATCCGTGGACCGCTGCCCCTGCGGCACCGGCACCTGCGCCCGCATGGCCACCCTGCACGCCAAGGGCGAACTCCCCCTGCACCAGCCGTTCCGCCACGAGGGTGTGCTCGGCACGGTCTACACCGGCGAGCTCATCCGCGAGACCAAGGTCGGCCCGTACGACGCGGTGGTCCCGACCGTCGGCGGCCAGGCCTGGATCACCGGCCACAGCACCCATGTCCTCGATCCGGACGACCCCTTCACCGAGGGCTTCACCGTGGGCGATCTCTGGGCGTAGCCCCCGCCCCCTTCCCCGCACTCGTACCAACTGCACTGCAAAGGAAGCACTTCATGATCACGCACGACGTCGCCGGCCGGGAACTCATCACCCTCGAGACCACCCCCGCGACGGCCCCGTACTCCGCGGCCGTCGCCCTCGGTGACCTGGTCTTCACCAGCGGCGCACTGCCCACCCAGCCCGACGGCAGTTGCCCCGCCGACTTCAGCGACCAGGTCCGCGCCGCCCTGGCCAACCTGGAGAACCAACTGAAGGCAGCGGACGCCGACTTCACGACCGTCCTCAAGATCAACGGCTATGTCTCCGACATCGAGCGGCTGCCCGAGCTCAACAAGGTCTACGACGACGTGGTGAACGTCCACGGCAAGCCCGCCCGCACCACGGTCGAGGTCTCCCGCTTCCGCGGCCGGGTCCAGGTGGAGTTCGAGGCGATCGCCCACCGCAGGACCGCCTGAGACACCACGATCCGCACACCCCACAGCAGGCAGGAACCGGCAGTGAAAACCACCGTGATCGGCGCCGGAGTCATCGGACTCGCGTGCGCCTACGAACTCTCCGAACTGGGACACGAAGTCACCGTCGTCGACTCGGGCGCGGCCGGTGCCGCCGCCTCGGCGGGCAACGCGGGATGGATCACTCCCTTCCTGTCCATGCCGCGGGCCGCCCCCGGCGCGGTGCGCGACGCCCTCAAGAACTTCACGTCCACCGAGGGCGCGGCGCGCATGCGCCCGCACGCCGAACTCGACTTCGCCTCCTGGGTGACCAAGTTCCTGTTGTCCAGCTCCAGGAAGCGCAGCGCCCAAAGGACCGCCGCTCTGCAGCAGTTCTCCCGCCAGGCCCACCAGCACGTGGACGCGCTCCTGGAGCGCGGCGTCGAGTTCGAGCACCACACCGCCGGTCTCGGCGTCGTGTTCAAGGACGCCACCAACCTCGCGCACTACGAACAGACCGCGGCGCGCATGCGCTCCCTCGGCTACGAGGGCAACATCACCGTCCACCGCGGCTCGGACGTCACCGCCTTCGACCCGGCCCTCCGCGGCGACATCGCCGGCGTGATGCACCTGGAGACGGAACGCCATGTGCGACCCGAGTCGCTCAGCCAGGGACTCGCCAAAGCCCTGGTGAACAACGGCGGTTCGCTCATCGAGAGCGAGGGTGTGCTCAGCATCGAGCCGCAGAAGACGCGCGGCAAGTGGACCGTCGTCACCGAGGGCGGCCGGGGCATCTCTTCGGACCATGTCGTCGTGGCCGCCGGCTACGGCACCCGGTCGCTGCTCAGGCCGCTCGGCGTCAACGTCCCGCTGGAGGCCGCCAAGGGCACGAGCCTCACCGCACGCGGCGAGGGCGTCGCCCCGACCCACGCGCTCAAGCTGTACGAGAACATGGTCGCCTGCTCGCCGTTCGGCGAAGCGGTCCGCCTGTCGGGCACGTTCGACCTCGGCCGCCGCGACTTCCACCTCGACCGCAAGCGCCTCGACATGGTCGTCCGCCACGGCCTGAGTTACCTCGACAGCTGGCGGCCCACCGACGTGGAGATGGAGTGGGTCGGCCACCGCTCCACCACCGTCGACGACACCCCGGTCATCGGCCCCGTCGACCACCGCCCCGGCCTCTACCTGGCCACCGGCCACGGCACCCTCGGTGTCTCCCTCGCCCCCGCCACCGGCGCACTCGCGGCACGCGAGATCGCCGGCCAGGGCGAGCAAGCCGCCCTCGCCCCCTTCCGGCTCTCGCGCTTCGGACCGCGCACGGTCCGCGCCATCAAGCACTGATCACCGCTCAACCACCGCACGACCTCTGCATCACCACCGCACCAAAGGAGTACGTCTCTCATGACCGGCGCCAACCACCCCCTCACCGGCAACTTCCACGTACCGGCCCCCGAGAACGAGCCCGTCAGCGAGTACCGTCCCGGCTCGCCGGAGGCCCTCTCCCTCCAGGCCGAGATCAAGCGGATCGGCGGGCAGACGCGACAGATCCCGCTGTCCATCGGCGGCAAGGTCTTCGAGACCGCCACCACGCAGCCGGTGGTCTCGCCCCACGACCACCAGCGGGTGCTCGGCCAGTTGAGCCTCGCCGACGAGTCCCACGTACGTGACGCCATCACCGCCTCGCTGGAGGCCCGTCACGACTGGTCGCGCACCCCGTGGTTCGAGCGCGTCTCGATCTTCCTGCGCGCCGCCGAGCTGCTGACCGGCAAGTACCGCGACGAGGTCAACGCGACCACGATGCTCAACCAGTCGAAGACGTTCCACCAGTCGGAGATCGACGGTGTCTGCGAGCTGGCGGACCTGATCCGCTTCAACACGCACTACGCCGAGGAGATCTACACCCGCCAGCCCAAGTCCACCCAGGGCGAGCAGAACTACCTCGACCAGCGCGGCTTGGAGGGCTTCGTCCTCGCGGTCAGCCCGTTCAACTTCACCAACATCGCCGGCAACCTGCCCTCGATGGCCGCCATGATGGGCAACACGGTCCTGTGGAAGCCCTCCGAGAAGTCGGCGGTGAGTACGGACGTCGTCCGCCGCGTCTTCGAGGAGGCCGGTGTCCCGCCCGGTGTCATCAACTGCGTGCACGGCGACGGCAAGATGGTCGCCGACATCGCGCTCGCCGACCCGAACCTGGCAGGGCTCAGCTTCGTCGGCTCGACCCAGGTGTTCCGGCAGCTGTGGAAGCAGGTCGCGAACAACATCGACACGTACCGCGGCTACCCGCGCGTCGTCGGTGAGACCGGCGGCAAGAACGCGATCATCGCCCACCCGTCCGCCGACCAGCAGGCCCTCCTCACCGGTCTGACCCGCGGCGCCTTCGAGTTCCAGGGCCAGAAGTGCTCCGCCGCCTCCCGCGCCTACATCCCGCGCAGCATCTGGACCAAGCTCAAGGACAAGCTCGCCGAGCAGATCGAGTCCCTGGTCGTCGGTGACGTGGCCGAGCACGAGACGTTCGTCGGCGCCGTCATCGACGAGGTCGCCCACGACCGCCTCGCCGACGCCATCGCGCGCGCCAAGGCCTCCGGCACCCACACCCTCATCGCGGGTGGCACCACGTCGAAGGAGACCGGCTACTTCGTCCGCCCGACGGTCTTCGAGACGACCGACCCGAACGCGTTCACCCTCACCACCGAGTTCTTCGGCCCCCTCCTCACCGTCTACGTCTACGAGGACGCGGACTGGACCGAGACGCTCAAGCTCGCCGACCGCACCAGCCAGTACGGCCTCACCGCCTCCGTCTACGCCAACGACCGCAAGGCCGTCGCCGAGGCCCTGGACATCCTGCGCGACGCCTCCGGCTACCTCGCCATCAACGACAAGCCGGCCGGAATGTCCATCGGCAAGCAGCAGTTCGCGGGCGCCCGCGCCTCCGGCACCAACGACAAGATCGGCTCCCCGCTCGCGCTGCAGCGCTGGGTCAGCGGCCGGTTCGTCAAGGAGAACCTCGCCCCCGACACCGACTACCGCTACCCGTACATGGGTGTCTGACCGCACGTAACACCGCGCCCCCCTGACTGTTCATCGGAGTACGCCATGCCCTCGCCTTCCCCATCCATGGATCCGCTGCTCGAGCCGTTCGAGCTCAAGCACCTGCGCCTGAAGAACCGCGTGGTCAGCACATCCCACGAGCCCGGTTACGCGCAGGACGGAATGCCCAAGGAGCGCTATCTGCGCTACCACTTGGAGAAGGCCAAGGGCGGGCTCGCACTCACGATGATGGGGGGCGCGGCCTGCGTCGCGCCGGACTCCCCGGCGTTCGTCAACAACCTCGAACTCTTCCGCGACGAGGTCGTGCCCTACTTCCAGGCGATCTCGGACGCGGTGCACGAGCACGACTCGCTGGTGATGTGCCAGGTGACCCACGCGGGCCGCCGCACCAGCAACTACGAGGTCGACTGGCTGCCCATCGTCTCCGCCTCCGGAGACCGCGAGCCGCAGCACAGGGCGTTCCCCAAGGCCGCCGAGGACTGGGACATCGAGCGCATCGTCGCGGCGTACGCGGACGCGGCCGAGCGGTGCAAGGCCGGCGGCCTGGACGGCATCGAGCTGATGGGATACGGCCATCTCCTCGACCAGTTCTGGTCTCCGGCCACCAACCACCGCGACGACGCGTGGGGCGGCGATTTCGAACGCCGCCTGCGCTTCCCCCTCGAAGTGATCGGCGCGGTACGCGAGCGGGTCGGCGAGGACTTCGTCGTCGGCCTGCGCATCGCCGTCGACGAGGCACGTCCGGACGGCCTGCGCGCCGAGGAGGGCATGGAGGTGGCCCGGCGCCTCACCGACGCCGGCATCGACTTCCTCAGTGTCATCCGCGGCGGCCTCGACAGCGACAACAGCACCTCCAAGGTGATCGCCCCGATGGGCACACCATCGGCCGCCCACCTGGACCTCGCCGGGGAGGTCAAGCGCACCCTCGGCGTCCCGGTGATGCACGCAGGGCGCATCGCCGACCTGCCCACCGCCCGCCACGCGATCCGCGAGGGCCTGCTCGACATGGTCGGCATGACCCGCGCCCACATGGCCGACCCGCACCTGATGCGGCGCCTGGCCGAGGGGCAGGAGGACCGCATCCGCCCCTGCGTGGGCGCCGGTTACTGCATCGACCGGCTGTACCAGGGCGGCGACGCCCTGTGCGTCCACAATGCGGCGACCGGCCGCGAGACCGTGCTTCCGCACGAGATCCCGGTGGCGGGCGCGAAGGCGAAGACCGCCGTGGTCGTCGGCGCGGGCCCGGCCGGCCTGGAGGCGGCCCGTGTCCTGGCGGAGCGCGGCCACCAAGTCACCGTCCTCGAAGCGGGCGCCAAGCCCGGCGGACAGATCGCCATCGCCTCCGCGCCCGAACGGCGCCGCGACCTCATCGGCATCGTCGACTGGCGCGTCGAGGAATGCCGCCGCCTCGGCGTCAAGATCCGCTGCAACACGTACGCGGACGCCTCCGACGTGACCGCCGAGAGCCCGGACCTCGTGATCGTCGCGACCGGAGGCATCCCGAACACGGAGATCGTGGAAGGTCCCGCCCAACTGGTCACCGACACCTGGCAGATCCTCACCCGCGAGGTCAAGCCGGCCAAATCGGTGCTCGTGTACGACGACAACGGCGACCATCAGGGCATCGCCGCCGCCGAGTTCCTCGCCGACGCCGGCTCCGAGGTCGAGTTCGTCACCCCGGAGCGTACGGTCGCCCCGCTGGTCGGCTGCACGAACGCCCCCGCCTACCTCAAGTCTTTCGCCGAGCGCGCGGTGACCACCACCCTCAACTCCCGTGTCACCACGGTGGAACGGGACACCGACCGGCGCCTGAAGGTCACTCTCACCGAAAAGTACGCGGGCACGACCCACACCCGCGTCGTCGACCAGCTCGTCGTCGAGCACGGCACCGTCCCCGTCGACGACATCTATTTCGAGCTCAAGCCGCTCTCGTCGAACCATGGCGAGACCGACCAGCACGCGCTGCTGCGCCTGTACGCGCAGGAGGTCGTCCGCAACGAGGACGGCGCCTTCCAGCTGTTCCGCATCGGCGACGCGGTCTCCAGCCGGAACATCCACGCGGCGATCCTCGACGCGTACCGCCTGTGCATCGCGCTCTGACCAACCCCCTGTCTACAACGAACCATTGGAGTACCCCCATGTCTGACCTGACCGGCAAGGTTGCCCTCATCTCCGGCTCCGCCCGCGGCCAGGGCGCCGCCGAGGCCCGCCTCTTCGTCGAGCGCGGCGCGAAGGTCGTCATCGCCGACGTGCTCGACGAGGAGTCGGCCAAGCTCGCCGCCGACCTGGGCGCCGAGAACGCCATCGCCGTGCACCTGGACGTCACCGACCCTGAGCAGTGGGCCGCAGCGCTGGTGGCCGGCGAGGACGCCTTCGGCAAGATTGACGTACTGGTCAACAACGCCGGCATCTACCTCCAGGGCCCCATCGCCGAGACGGCTGTCGAGCGCTACCGCAAGGTGATCGAGGTCAACCAGATCGGCGTCTACCTCGGCATGCAGACCCTCGCCCCGCACATGGCCTCGGTCGGCGGCGGCTCGATCGTGAACATCGTGTCGGTGTCGTCCTTCGCGCCGCTGGACGAGACGTCCGCGTACGCGTCGTCGAAGTCGGCGCTCCTGGGCATGTCCAAGGCGGCCGTCGGCGAGTTCGGCCCGCTCGGTATCCGCGTCAACATGATCCACCCCGGCGGTGTCGCGACCGAGATGGGCGCCCCGGCCGGTGTCGTGCCCGAGGCCTACGACCAGGCCCCGCTCGGCCGCATCGGCCAGCCGCGGGAGATCGCAACGGTCGCCGCGTTCCTCGCCTCCGACGACGCCTCGTACTGCAGCGGCGCCGAGATCCTCGTCGACGGCGGCTGGACCGTCGGCACCCGCAACCCGTGGGCCGCCACGAAGTGACGCCACGCGCCGGACAGACACGACGACACCCAGCAGTACACGTAGGAGACATGGCATGACTCTGAAGATCGCGGTCAGCGTGAAGTACGTGCCCGATGCCACGGGCGAGCGGCAGTTCACCGACGACCTGACCCTCGACCGGGACGACGCGGACGGGCTCCTGTCCGAACTGGACGAGTACGCGGTCGAGCAGGCGCTGCAGATCGCTGAAGGCCTGCGGCAGAACGGGGCCGACGCCGAGGTGACGGTCCTGACCGTCGGCCCCGAGGACGCCAAGGACGCGCTGCGCAAGGCCCTGTCCATGGGTACCGACCGGGCCGTCCACGTCGAGGACGACGACCTGCACGGCACCGACGCGCTCGGCACCTCCCTCGTCCTGGCCAAGGCCGTCGAGAAGGCCGGCTACGACCTGGTGCTGTGCGGCATGGCATCGACCGACGGCGCCATGGGCGTCATCCCCGCCATGCTCGCCGAACGCCTGGGAGTCCCCCAGCTCACCCTCCTGTCCGAGGTCTCGGTCGAGGACGGCACGGTCCGGGGCCGCCGCGACGGCGATGTGGCTACGGAACACCTGGAGGCCCGGCTCCCGGCGGTCGTCTCGGTCACCGATCAGTCCGGCGAGGCCCGTTACCCCTCCTTCAAGGGGATCATGGCGGCGAAGAAGAAGCCGGTGGAGTCCTGGGACCTGGACGACCTGGATCTGGAGGGCGACGAGCTCGGCCTGGAGGGCTCGTACACCGTCGTCGAGTCGGTGCAGGAGCGCCCCGCGCGCACCGCGGGCACGGTCGTGAAGGACGAGGGAGCGGGCGGCAAGGAGCTGGCGCAGTTCCTCGCGTCACGAAAGCTCGCCTGACCACCGCCACGTATCCCTGATCATTGGAGAGTTGAAGTCCATGCCTGATGTTCTGGTCTACGTCGACCATGTGGACGGCACCGTCCGCAAGCCGACCCTGGAACTCCTCACCCTCGCCCGCCGCCTGGGCACCCCCGTGGCCGTCGCGCTCGGCGCCGGCGCCGCCAACACCACCGCCGTACTCGCCGAACACGGCGCCGCCCGCGTCCTCACCAACGAGGCCGCCGAGTTCGCCGACTACCTGATCGTGCCGAAGGTGGACGCGGTGCAACAGGCCGTCGTCGAGGCCGTCGCTCCGGCCGCCGTGCTCTTCCCGTCCTCGGCCGAGGGCAAGGAGATCGCCGCCCGCCTCGCGATCCGGCTCGGCTCCGGCATCATCACGGACGCCGTCGACATCGAGGCGGGCGACGAAGGCCCCGTGGCGACACAATCCGTCCTGGCCGCCTCCTACACGACCAAGTCCCGCGTGTCCCTCGGCACTCCAGTGATCACGGTCAAGCCGAACGCCGCGCCCGTGGAGGCAGCGCCGGCCGACGGCACCGCAGAAGAGCTGCCGGTGACCTTCTCCGAGGCCGCGCGCGGCACCAAGGTCACCCGGCGCACCGAACGCGAGTCGACCGGACGCCCCGACCTGACCGAAGCAGCGGTCGTCGTCGCCGGCGGGCGCGGCATCGCCGGCTCGGAGAATTTCGCGCTGGTCGAGACCCTCGCCGACGCGCTCGGCGGAGCCGTCGGCGCCTCGCGGGCAGCAGTGGACGCGGGCTGGTACCCGCACTCCAGCCAGGTCGGGCAGACCGGCAAGTCCGTATCGCCGCAGCTCTACATCGCACTCGGCATCTCCGGTGCGATCCAGCACAGGGCAGGCATGCAGACGTCCAAGACGATCGTCGCGGTCAACAAGGACGCCGAGGCCCCGATCTTCGAACTGGTCGACCACGGCGTCGTCGGCGACCTGTTCGAGGTGGTCCCACAGCTGACCGAGCAGATCACGGCCACCACCGGCTGAGGTCCTGGCCGCCGGCCCCTCTGGGCCCGGGCAGCACGTGGGCCGCAAGCCGCGATGTTACTGGGCCACAGAGGGCATGGCCGCTCACCACTCGGAGTCGGACCACGTCGCCACAACCGCCTGTTGCCACGCCTGCCACCTCGTCCCCACAGCCTGATCCGAAGGATCAGGACTACCCCGAAGCAGCGTTCTGGTACGACCAGCTGACCGCGACCATCGAAGATGTCACGCGCGAACTCGAGGACGCCTTCTACGCCGAGGCCCAGCACACTCTGCGCGTACTGGCGGCCGCGGTCGACCTCTACAAGGACCGGGTGGCGGCGTCACCGGACATCGAGGTGGAGTACGGCCGCGTGTGTCGGAGGGCTCAGTGGGCGATCTGGCCGGACGAGTTCGGGGAGGCGTCCGCGAAGGTGACCGCCGACATGGACGCCCTGCGCAAACAGATCCACGACACCGAGACGGCGGCGGGCCGTGTGCGGAGGTTGGCAGGCCACGCCACCGCGCTGTGAGGGCCGCGTCAGTTCCCTCCGCCCCCGGCTTGACTCGCCCGCCATTCCGGGGCTTCGGCGGTGTCCTGGAACTCCAGCAGATGCTGTCCGGCGAACCGCTGCAGCGCGCCCCGCACCTCGGCCGGAGTGACATAGAAGAACTCGCGCCGTCGGTTGACCCGGTTGACTCGGCGGGACTCGAATTCCTGGTGCAGACGGCGTTCGAGACCGACGGCGTCCTCGCTGAAGATGAGGGCGTGCACGTCGAACCGGAAGGGGACGGAGGCGTCGCCGAGTTCGTTGACGCGGTCCATCGGGTCCAGGCGCCGCGTCAGACCGATCTTGACCATGCGCTCGCCGAACGCACCGAGGTTGGAGATGACATAGACGTATCCGGCGCGGATATTGGCCTCCCGTGCATCGACCGCGTCCAGCTGGATTCCCAACTCCTCCAGCTTTGCCTCGAGTTCGGTGATGGCCCCTGGGTCCGCCGTTCCGGCGCGCAGACGGCGCAGCGCGCTCTCGTAGTGGCTGCGTTCCTTCTCCAGGCGCTGACGCTCGCGCTCCAACTCACGTTGCAGGCGCTCTTCCTCGCGCTGCTGGGCACGCAGTTCGCGTTGCTCCTCCTTCTCGACCTCTTTGCGCGTGACGTAGTCCGCCGTGAGCTCCAGTTCCTCGATACGGAGCCGGTGGTACTCGTCGCTGATGCGGATCTGCATGGTGGCGCCGAGCCTGGCGATCGTGTCGCGGGTCTTGTTCAGCCGGTCGATGAGCGAACTGAGGCGATGCGGCTTCATTCCGCGTACCGCGTTGTCCGCCTCCGCGTTGTAGGCACGCAACATCAGCTTCGAGAAGTCGCGGACCATTTTGCGGCCCTGTGCGACGGAGCCGTTGACCGTCCAGTCCTGGGCCGCGAGGACGGCACGGTTGTCCCTGGCCAGCTGCTTGTGGTGCGCCTTCAGGGAATCCAGGCGGTTCTTGTACGCGACCGCGTCCGCCAGGGGATGACGGTATTCGTAGATGCCCGCTTCCTGGAGCATCTGCATCTCGTCCGTGACCACGAGCTGCCGTTGTGCCTCGGCCACTCGCTGCTCCGCCTGCGCCGCCTGCCTGGCCAGGGCGTCGGCCTGCTGGCGTACCTCCACAAGTGAGTGGGCGGCCCGCTCGGCCGCGTGCTCCACCTTGGTGTCCAGGATGGCGTCGATGCGCTCGATCTCCCGGACCTTCTCCTGGTGAGCACTCTGGAGCCGGTGCTGTTCGGCGGCGATCTGCGCGGTGTCGGCACCCAGGACCCGCTCCAACTGCTCGGTCAGATGCCGCTTGTCCTCCTGGAGCGCGCGTATCTGGTGGTCGGCCTGTGCGAGTTGTTCGGCACGTCGGGCCGCTTCGGCCTCCGCCTGCTTACGACGCCGCCCGAACAGCCCGCCCCCGCCGGTCGACGTGTCGGACGTGTCTCCGTACGGGGAGTGCTGTGGGCCGGCGGGATCGGGTCCACTCGGCTGGGACGTCTGCACCTCGGGCACCCAGAGCTGCCATCCGGGCGGTACGGGCCACGCAGGATCCGGCTGCCAGCCCGGAGGAGGCGTCCAGCCCTTGGGCGGTGGGGGCCAGGAGGGCGGCGGATTGAAACGGTATGCCATGGTCGAGTGGCTCCTGCAACACGGCGGTGGGACAGCTGACCGACCCGTCCACGATGCCGGAAAGGCCGGCCGATGACTCGAGGCGAAGGCAACCCATGGGGCGGGACCTTTGCCCTCCCGGGCACTGCCCCTGCGTCGCATCGACACCGGTCCGGCTCCGCCCCGTGGGACGCCCTGCGTCAAGTCATTCTCCGCCCGCGCCCTGAGCACCGGCAAGGCCCCCGACCGCGTGAGGCCCGCAGTCGGCCGTAGGCTCGGGGCTGAGTCAGCAACTCGCCGCTCACTCCCGTAAGTCCGGGGCACCTTGGCGATGCCGAAGATGGTCCCGCACCTCACGTGGGTCACGATGCGCAATGTGAGAAGCCCTGTGGCCGCTCGGGCGGCACCGTCACAGACGTATGGATGCCTCTCGTGGCCTACGGGCCTGCCCCGGCTGCACCGCAGCGACGCGGCCCCGCAGGGGGTCAGCCTGCCCGCCACTGCGCTGAGCCCAGGGACGCGGGCGCAGAGCAGTGGCCGAAGAGGCGGAGTGTGGGGGTCAGTTGCGGTTGTCGCGGTGTCGCCTGGCCCACAGGGCCAGTGATGCTCCTGCGGCGATCAAGGCGCATGCTCCGGCGGCCGCGAAGATCGTCGTGCGGTCGTTGCCGGTGTTGGCCAGTTCAGGGCCGCTCGGGCGCGGCGACGGGGCGGGTGTGGAGGGCATGGGCGTGGATGGCTGGGGCGTGGGGCTCGGCGTGGTGTCCGTAGGTGACGGGGTCGGGCTGTCCTCCGTGGGTGACGGGGTCGGGGTGTCGGTGGGTGAGGGGCTGTGCGGCGAGGGAGAGGAGCTGTTGTCGTCGCATTCCAGGTCTGCGTCGAACGGGAAGTAGTGGATCTCTCCGGCGTTCACGGGTCCCGAGGGCCCGTTGATCGGCCCGGCGGTGAGGGTCTTGGCGATGATGTCGCCCTCGATGTTGGAGGGGTCCAGGTCGGTCAGGTTCGCGCGGGGCGCGTAGATGGTGCCCTCGACGGTGTCGCCGTCGGGGATGGTGATGTCCTTGGCGTCGGGGAAGTCCCACATCATGTAGGGCGCGTTGGCACCGGACACGCCGGCGAGGTTGGGCGTGTGCCAGGTGTAGGCGCCGCCGGTGGCGGTGGTGTCGACGACGACGAGGAACGGGGTGTCGGCGGAGGGCTGGTCGAGGAAGTTGATCTCGTCGAGGTTGTTGAGCGTCTCGCCGGTCACGTGCAGCACGTTGGTCTTGCCCGGGGTCAGCTCGACCTTGACGCTCGAGCCGGGGGCCACGTTCTCCTGATCCGGCAGGGCATTGCCGTTGCCGTCGAGCAGCGTGACGTTGTTCGCGCACTGGGCCATGGTGTCGGCGCGGTCGCGGAAGGTGGAGAACAGTGACGGGAAGTCCATCAGATCTGCGGGACCGACCGAGGACGGGGGCTGACGTGTGGTCAGTTCGATGCGCGGGGTGGAGTCGTATCCGGATCCCGTGCGGGTGATGTGGGTGTTGACCTGGGCGCCGTTGGCGTCGGTGTTCGCGGCGGTGCCGCCGGGCATGTCGCCGATCTTGGCGTACCCGTTCTGCAGAACCTTGAGCACACCGTCCGGGGCGCTGGACGCGTAGTCGACGCGCCCGCCCACCAGGAGGGCCGTGGGCTGATCGTCCCCTGGCGCCGTGAAGGTTCCCGGGGTGTGCAGCGAGACGTTGTAGCCGGAGCCGAAGCTGAGGTTGCCACCAATGGCGACGGGGCCTTCGCTTTCGGTGCTGCCGAGCATGGCGTCGCCTTCGGTGACGACGCCGAAGCCGTTGTTGCCGTCCACCGGGTTGCCGACCGAGACGGTATCGGCGTACGCGCTTCCGCTCGCCACCGCCGTGAAGAGGGCCAGGGAACCGCTCCAGGCGGTCCATGTGAGGGCTTTCGCTGCGTTGACCATGCACGCACGCTAGGAACGCCCCGGCGGCCGGCGGGGCAGGCGCCACCCAAGGGCACTCTCGGGGATCACCTGTTGAGCAGATCAGCCCACAAAAGGGCATATGCACCGCATGCCTCTGCCTCATGCGGGCACGGGCTAGCTACGGGGAGGCGTGTCGGGCCCCGCCTGTGGCGGCGACGCGCGGGCGCGCAGCGCGGACCAGTGGCGTAGGCGCTCGCTGATCTGGGCCTCGTAGCCGTTGCGGGTCGGCTGGTAGTACGTCTCGCGGTCCATGCCGTCGGGGAAGTAGTCGGCGCCGGAGAAGCCGTCGGTGGTGTCGGGGTCGTACTGGTAGTCCTTGCCGTAGCCGAGATCCTTCATCAGCCGGGTTGGGGCGTTGAGGATGTGGGCGGGCGGCATGAGGGAGCCGGTGCCGCGGGCGGCCCGGTGTGCGGCGTTGAAGCCGCGGTAGACGGCGATGGACTTGGGGGCGGTGGCGAGGTGGACGACGGCCTGGGCGATCGCCAACTCGCCCTCGGGGGAACCGAGTCGCTCGTAGACGTCCCAGGCGGCGAGAGCCTGTTGGAGGGCGTGCGGGTCGGCGATGCCGATGTCCTCGCTCGCGAAGCGGACGAGTCGGCGGGCCACGAACAGCGGGTCCTCGCCGCCGTCGAGCATGCGGGCGAGCCAGTACAGGGCCGCGTCCGGGTCGGAGCCGCGCATCGACTTGTGCAGCGCGGAGATCAGGTTGTAGTGGCCCTCCTGCGCCTTGTCGTACTGCGGGGCGCGCTGCTGGATGTGGTGGGCGAGACCGGCGGTGTCCAGGGGTGCCCCGGTGTCGTCGGGCGGGAGGGCCTGGAGCTGTTCGGCCATGTTGAGGAGGTAGCGGCCGTCGCCGTCGGCCATGGCGATCAGCGCACCACGGGCGTCGTCGTCCAGGGGCAGCCGGTGGCCGGTGAGGTCCTCGGCGCGGTCGAGGAGCGTGGACAGCGCGGCCTCGTCGAGGCGTTTGAGGACGAGGACCTGGGTGCGGGAGAGCAGGGCGCCGTTGAGTTCGAAGCTGGGGTTCTCCGTGGTGGCGCCGATGAGGGTGACCGTGCCGTCCTCGACGTAGGGCAGGAAGCTGTCCTGCTGGGCGCGGTTGAAGCGGTGGATCTCGTCGACGAACAGCAGGGTGCCCTGTCCGATGGTGAGGCGGCTGCGGGCGGCGGCGAAGACCTTCCGCAGGTCGGCCACGCCGGAGAAGGTGGCCGACACCGGCTCGAAGACGAGGTCGCTGCCGTCCGCGAGGAGCCGGGCGATGGTGGTCTTCCCGACGCCGGGCGGCCCCCACAGGATCGCCGAGCCGAGGCGCTGCTGGGCGACCATGCGGCCCAGCGGGGCGTCCGGGGCCAGGAGGTGGTCCTGGCCGACGACCTCCTCGAGGCGGGTGGGGCGCAGGCGGTCGGCGAGCGGACGGGCGGGTTCCTCGTCGAAGAGCGGCAGGGTCGCGTCGGTGGGTTCCATCGGTCTCTCGGGGGTGGCGGGCGGGATGTGCGCGGGCATGACGAGCCTTGCACGGGGCACTGACAAGCGCGGGCTCAGCGGCGTCTCGTGGGCGCGTTTGCGCTCTTCATCGGGGGCGTGGTCGGTCGCGTCGTGGCAGCCGCTCGACGACCAGGTCGTAGGCATCCTCGACGGCTTCGGTGACCAACCGCCGGCTGATCCCGGGGCCGGGGCCGAGGGAGATCCAGTGCCGTTTGTCGAGGTAGCGGCCCGGGGTGATCGAGGCGTAGCCGTGGATGCGGGCGCGGGCGTGCTCGGGTTCGCACTTCAGCGTGACGATCTGTTCGTGCGGGTCGTCGGTGACGATCAGGAAGACCTTGCCCGCGACCTTGTACACGTCCAGTGCGGGCGTGAAGGGGTATCCGTGGCTGACGCCGGGCAGGGCCGAGGCTGCCCGGCGGGCTGCGTCCTGGAGCCGGTCGCCGGCCGCGCTCACCGGGCCGCCCCGCTGCCGGTGCCGTAGGCATGTGGTAGCGCCTGCCACGGTCCGTGGCCGCCCACCTCGGCTTCACCGACCCCGCGAATTTCGGACGCTTCTTCCGCGAGCGCACCGGGCTCACCCCGGCGATGTTCGCGGCCCGGGATGCGGCACGCAGGTAGGTGCTCCGCGTCGGGAGGCATCCGGATCTCGCTCAGTGCGGCGGCGCCGCGTTCACCACGAAGCGGGCTCCGGCCGGATCGGTCAGGACTGCCTCGGTCGAGTCCGCTCCCCCGTGCAGGGCCTGGCCTCCATGGGCGCGTGCCGCCTGTACGCAGGCCGCCACGTCCTCGACCGAGAAGTGGACCTGCCAGCGGGGGCGGACCGCGGGATCGGGTGCCGAGTCCACCGCGCCCGAGTGGATGCGGGCCACGACATCACCGGCGCTGCGCAGGACGACTTCGTCGTCCTCGTAGTGGGCCTCGCAGCACCCCGATTCCTCGGACGCCCAGCCCAGGACCTCGGAATAGAAGATCGTCGCGTCGAAGGCGTCGCGCGTGTACAGCTCCACGAACACCGGGGCCACTCGGCGCCATGTCTCCCAGTCACTCACCAGCTCGCCCTCCCAGATGCCGAAGACGGCGCCGTCCCGGTCGGCGAGCACGGCGGCCCTTCCCGGAGGGAAGGAGAGGGGACCCACTGCAGTGGTGCCACCGCGTTCTTGGAGACGGGCCACGGTCTCGTCGGCGCTCGCCGCGGCGAAGAAGGGTGTCCACACTCCGGGCACCGGGCCCATCCCCACGGCGGAGACCCCCGCTACCGGCACTCCGCGCACGCTCGCGAAACGGTACTGGTCCCCCAGCCTGCCCACACGCCAGTCCCAGCCCAGCACCGCGTGGTAGAACTCCTCCGCCTCGCCCAGGTCGTGTGTCGACAAGCTCACCCAGCAAGGAGCGCCCAGCACCGAGCCACTGGTCGGGGGTGCGCACGGAGCTGTCGTGGAGGTGTTCATCTCGTACCGATCCATAAGGCCCACCGTCTTTGAGGCCCGCCAGGGGCCCCGGGGCGCGCGGGCGCGAACGCCGTCCGGGCGCATGCCCGGCTCAGCTGCTGTTCACGGCACCGAGTGCCCATGATCAAGGCTCTTCAATCTTCTGGTGTCAGCCACAGTGCGGCCAGCGGCGGGAGGCACACCTCCAGCGAAGCGGGGAGGCCATGACAGGCGGACGGCTCCTGGCCGAGCGGGGCGCCGTTGGTGACCCCGCTGCCGCCGTACCGTGGCGCATCGGTGTTGATGGCTTCCCGCCACACACCGGAGGCCGTCCGCGGGACGCCGAGGCGGACACCCTCCCGTACCACGGGGGAAAAGTTGCAGACGGCGAGCAGCGGGCTGCCGTCGGCCGAGTAGCGCAGAAACGCGATCACGTTGTCGTCCGCGTTGTCGGCCATGACCCAACGGAAGCCGGCGGGGTCGCTGTCCCGCTCCCACAGCGCGGGGGTGGCCGTGTAGCGCGCGTTCAGGTCCGCGATCAGGCGCCGCACCCCGAGGTGGTCCTCCCTGCCGGCGGAGTCCTCGTCGATCAGGTTCCACTGCAGTCCGTGTGCTTCGGACCATTCGGCGCCTTGGGCGAACTCCTGGCCCATGAAGAGGAGTTGTTTGCCGGGGTGGGCCCACATGAAGGCCAGGTAGGCGCGTTGGTTGGCGCGTTGTTGCCACCAGTCGCCGGGCATTTTGGAGACGAGTGAGCGTTTGCCGTGCACGACCTCGTCGTGGGAGATCGGCAGGACGTAGTTCTCGCTGTAGGCGTACACCATCGAGAACGTCATCTCATTGTGGTGGAACCTGCGGTGCACCGGCTCGTGGCTCATGTAGCCGAGCGAGTCGTGCATCCAGCCCATGTTCCACTTCAGGCCGAAGCCGAGGCCGCCGAAGCCGCCCGGCCCGATGTGGTGGGTGGCGCGGGTGACGCCGTCCCAGGCCGTCGACTCCTCGGCGATCGTGACGACGCCCGGCACCTGCCGGTACAGGGTGGCGTTCATCTCCTGGAGGAAGGCGACGGCGTCGAGGTTCTCGCGGCCGCCGTAGCGGTTCGGGGTCCACTCGCCGTCCTCGCGCGAGTAGTCGAGGTAGAGCATCGAGGCGACCGCGTCGACGCGCAGGCCGTCGATGTGGAACTCCTG
>NZ_JBVKBG010000006.1:0-644467 GCF_055657265.1 Streptomyces sp. NPDC107575
CAAGGAACGGACGCTTCCTTTGTACTCACCCTCTCGGGCTTTCCTCCGGGCGCTTCCCTTCGGTCTTGCTGTTTTGCGTTTCCGACTCTATCAGACCGTTTCACCGGCCGATTTCCTCGGTTCCGCTTCGCTTTCCGGCCTTTCGGCTTTCCGGCGATTCCGACTCTATCAGATCCTTTCGGGCCTGATTCCCAGTCAGCGGGGCTTGTCTTCCCGGCTGTTGGGCCGTTCCGACGAGTGAGACTTTAGCGGATTCCCGGCCCCCGAGCTAATCGGGGTCGCGTCCTTTCGAACGTGGATTCCTCATTTCGCAAAGACGCACGTAAATACAGACGACGACCGAGCAGAAGCCAGTCGTCGTGCATTTGAGAGGTCTTGCGGAATGGTTGCCCGGGGACCGACCGGAGTCGGCGCTCACGGCGGACAACTCGGAGAACACTACGGATGGGCCCGGGGCGTGTCAACTTCACGCCTCGGGCCCGTACGCAGGTCAGCTGTTGTTGCCGGAGGCCAGTTCGCGGCTGCGGTCGCGGGCGGCTTCGAGGGCGGCGATGAGGGCGGCGCGTACGCCGTGGCTCTCGAGTTCGCGGATCGCGTTGATGGTGGTGCCGGCGGGGGACGTCACGTTCTCGCGGAGCTTGACCGGGTGCTCGCCGCTGTCGCGGAGCATCGTGGCGGCGCCGATGGCGGACTGGACGATGAGGTCGTGGGCCTTGTCGCGCGGGAGGCCGAGGAGGATGCCCGCGTCGGTCATGGCTTCCACCAGGAAGAAGAAGTAGGCGGGGCCCGAGCCGGAGAGGGCCGTGCAGGCGTCCTGCTGGGACTCGGGGACGCGGAGGGTCTTGCCGACCGAGCCGAAGAGTTCCTCGGCGTGGGTCAGGTGGTCCGCCGTCGCGTGCGTGCCCGCGGAGATGACGGACATGGCCTCGTCGACCAGGGCCGGGGTGTTCGTCATGACGCGGACCACCGGGGTGCCCTCGGGGAGGCGCTCCTCGAAGAAGGTGGTGGGGATGCCGGCGGCGCCGCTGATGACGAGGCGGTCGGCGGGGACGTGCGGGGCGAGCTCGGTGAGCAGGGTGCCCATGTCCTGGGGCTTGACCGTGAGGATCAGGGTGTCGGCCTGCCTGGCCGCTTCCTGGTTGGTGACCGGGGTGACGCCGTAACGGGTGCGGAGTTCCTCGGCGCGCTCGGGGCGGCGGGCCGTGACCATGAGGTCGCCCGGGGCCCAGCCGCCGCGGATCATTCCGCTGAGCAGGGCTTCGCCGATCTTGCCCGTGCCGAGTACGGCGACCTTGTGGCGGGGGTGCTGGCTCATGAGCGGGGCCTTCCGTGTGCGTCGTCCGTCCGGGGCATCCTCGCATCGGGCGGGCCCGGGGTTCGCGTGGTGTCCGGTGGGCGGAACGGGGCGGAGGCCCCGGGGTCACGCCGTACGGCGGCGCAGGGTCGCGGCGCCGAGGGCGAGGACGAGGACGGCGCAGCCGGCGACGATCACGACGTCGCGGAGGTAGGTGGCGGTGAGGTCGGTGTGCCTGAGGACCTCGTTCATGCCGTCGACGGCGTACGACATGGGGAGGACGTTGGAGATTCCCTCCAGGACCGGCTGCATCTGGTCGCGCGGGGTGAACAGGCCGCAGAGGAGGAGCTGCGGGAAGATCACGGCCGGCATGAACTGGACCGCCTGGAACTCCGATGCCGCGAAGGCCGAGACGAAGAGGCCGAGGGCCGTGCCGAGCAGGGCGTCGAGGAGAGCGACCAGGAGGAGCAGCCAGGCCGATCCCGTGACGTCGAGGTCCAGGACCCAGAGGGCGAGGCCCGTGGCGAGGACCGATTGGACGACGGCCACGGTGCCGAAGGCGAGCGCGTAGCCGCCGATCAGGTCCGCCTTGCCGAGGGGCATGGACAGGAGGCGTTCGAGGGTGCCGCTGGTGCGTTCGCGGAGGGTGGCGATGGACGTCACCAGGAACATCGTGATCAGCGGGAAGATGCCGAGGAGCGAGGCGCCGATGGAGTTGAAGGTGGCCTGGCTGCCGTCGAAGACGTAGCGGAGCAGGAAGAGCATCACGCACGGGACGAGCAGCATCAGGGCGATCGAGCGCGGGTCGTGGCGGAGCTGGCGCAGGACGCGGAGCGCGGTGGCGGTGGTGCGGTACGTGTTCATGGCGGGTTCCCCGGGGCTTCGGTCGGTGGGTGCGTCAGTGGGCGGGGGTGTTCGCGTTCGCTTCGTCGACGAGGTGGAGGAAGGCCTCTTCGACGGTCGGTGTGGCGGTGCGCTCGCGCAGGGCGTCGGGGGTGTCGTCGGCGAGGAGTTCGCCCTCGCGCATGAGGAGGAGGCGGTGGCAGCGCTCGGCCTCGTCCATGACGTGCGAGGAGACGAGGATCGTGGCGCCGCGGGCGGCGAGGTCGTGGAAGAGGTTCCACAGGTCGCGGCGGAGGACCGGGTCGAGGCCGACGGTCGGTTCGTCGAGGACCAGGAGTTCCGGGGTGCCGAGGAGGGCGACGGCCAGGGAGACGCGGCTGAGCTGGCCGCCGGAGAGGTTTCCGGCGAGGGCGTCGGCGTGGGAGGTGAGGTCTACGTCGGTCAGGACGCGGTCGACCTCTGTGGCGCGGTGGGCGGCGGCCGGCCTGCCGGGGAGCAGGACGGAGGCGAAGTAGGCGAGGTTCTGGCGGATGGAGAGGTCGAGGTAGACGGAGGGGGCCTGGGTCACGTAGCCGACGCGGGAGCGCAGCTTCGGGTGGCCTGCGGGGTGGTCGAGGACCGTGAGGGTGCCGGTGACCTTGGCCTGGGTGCCGACGACGGCGCGCATGAGGGTCGACTTGCCGCAGCCGGAGGGGCCGAGCAGGCCGGTGATCTGGCCGCGCGGGACGGTGAAGTTCAGTCCGCGCAGGACGGGGCGGGGGCCTCGGGTGACGGTGAGGTCGGTGGCGTCCACGGCGGGTGGCGTTTTATTCATCACACGATGAATAATCCTCCGGAGGGTGGGGGGCGTCAAGGTGGGGCGGGGGCGGGGCCGGAGGTTTTGGGTGCGCGGCGACGGGGGGCGGTGCTTATGCCGGGGTCGGCGCCCGTCGCCATGGGTGCGCGGCACCGGGGGCCGCCTTGCCCACCCTGCCGCCCCAGGCGGCAGATTGCCCAAGGCGGGGGCGGCCCAGCGCCACGGGTGGGGAGGCGTGGTGGCGGCAGAGCGCCCAAGGCGATGGCAGCCCAGCGCCACGGGTGGGGAGCCGTTCCGACGGCGGGTTGCCCAAGCCGGGGCAGCGCCCCGTCGGGCCTACGCCCCTGGAGGGGGCGGGTGGGTGGGGAATTGGGCGGGGGAACGGGGCGGGCAACGGGGGCTTGGTGGGGCGGTGCCGGTAGGTATTTCAAGCCCCTGCGGCGATTGAGCAGCGGGGGCCGGGGCGGAGCCCCGAGGCGTCAACTACGGCTTCCGGGGCCGGGGCCTGAGGGTGCTGGCCGCGCCGGGGGCCGCCTTGCCCACCCTGCCGCCCAAGGCGGCAGATTGCCCAAGGCTCAGACGACCGGATCAAGCCCCGCCGTCAGCTCTTGCGGTTTTTCTTGGAAGGGTTGCCCGTGCGGCGGGAGGTGCGGCGGGTGTACTGGGCGCGAGCCGCCTCGTACTCCTCGCGGCGGAGCTTCTCGCCCGGTGCCTCGACGAGGCAGCGCAGGGCGTAGGCGATGAGGACGCCCACGAAGCCGATCGCCAGGAAGCCGCGCAGCGACGCCTGCTTCTCGGGGTCGTGGCGCTCCGTGAAACCGGTGCGGGTGCGGGCGAAGGCGAGCGCGCTGCAGACCGCGAACATCACGATGAGCAGCAGGTTCACGAGGGAGCCGACGTCGGCGATGGCCAGGCCCTCGTAGGCGAACCGGAGGATGAAGCAGCCGATGACGGCCAGGGCCAGCGCGCCCACTCCGACCGCGGCCCGGCGCAGGCCGTAGTTGCCGCTGTGGTCGACCCAGGTCGTGCCGAAGAAGCGGATCTCCTCGGGCTGGGGCCCCGGGGCCGGGGAGGTGCTGGGGGTGCCGGTTTCGTCGCTCACGCCCTCGATTATCACCGGACCGGGCCGCACGTCCCGCAGCCCGGTCCGATCGCGCGGCTCAGGCGCAGCGCGGCGCCACGTAGCCGTCACTGCCCGTCTTCACGTAGGTGTCGGAGACGTACTCGCCGACGCCGATGTTGTCCCAGACCTTCGACGTGCCGTACGGGCCCGAGACCGTCTGGCCCGGCTTCTGGCAGAAGATCGGCACCTTCGCACTCAGCGGCAGCACGCGCACCACGCGGTACTGGGTGCCGGGGCCGCTGCGGACGTTCACGTTGTAGCCCGGGGCCACCGGGTAGTACATCGACGCCGCCGCCGCTTCCACGGACTGAGCGGGCTGGTCGGACTGAGCGGACCGGACGGACTGCTCCTCTGGTGCCATTTTCTGCGCCTCCCCCGCCGGGCCGACTCGTTCAACGTTCGTTGAGGGCCCGCATAAATTTGTGTGTTGGAATGTCGAACACGCAGGCTAGCAAGGCCCGTTCATCAGCCACGGGGGGCGTGGACATGCCGTCGTACAACAGCATCGGGAGCGGTCCGGAAGCGGAACTTCCGGAGTATGCCGGGCACTACCGGCTCGAGGAGCGGCTCGGGGCGGGCGGCATGGGCGTCGTGCATCTGGCGCGGTCGGCGGCGGGGCTGCCGCTCGCGGTGAAGGTGGTGCACGCCGAGTTCGCGGAGGACCCCGAGTTCAGGGGACGGTTCCGGCAGGAGGTGGCGGCCGCGCGGCGGGTCAGCGGGGCCTTCACCGCGCCGGTCGTGGACGCCGACCCCGAGGCCGAACTGCCGTGGATGGCCACGCTGTTCATCCCAGGACCAACCCTCGCCGAGCACGTCAAGCGGAACGGGCCGCTGTGCCCGGCCCAGCTGCGGCACCTGACGGCGGGGCTCGCGGAGGCGCTGCGCGACATCCATCGCGCCGGTGTTGTGCACCGGGACCTGAAGCCGAGCAATGTGCTGCTCGCCGAGGACAGCCCCAAGGTCATCGACTTCGGGATCTCGCGGCCGAAGGACAGTGAACTGCGGACCGAGACGGGGAAGTTGATCGGTACGCCGCCTTTCATGGCGCCCGAGCAGTTCCGCCGCCCGCGCGAGGTCGGCCCGGCCGCCGACGTGTTCGCACTCGGTTCGCTGCTCGTGCACGCCGCGACCGGGCGGGGCCCCTTCGACTCCGACAGCCCCTATCTGGTGGCGTACCAGGTGGTGCACGACGAGCCGGATGTGTCGGGCGTGCCCGACGATCTCGCGCCGCTCGTCCTCGCCTGCCTGGCGAAGGAGCCGGAGGACCGGCCCACGCCCGACGAGCTGATGGCGGAGCTGCGGCACATCTCGGCGCGGTACGACACCCAGGCGTTCATCCCGGCGCAGCGCGAACCGGTCGAGCCCGCCACCGCCGAGTCCGTCGACCCCGTTGACCAGGAGCCCGGTTCGCCCGCGCCGCGCCGGCGCCCCCGCCCCCGCACCCTCCTCACCCTCGCCGGGGCCGCCCTCGCCCTGGGCGGCGCGCTCACGGCGGCCCTGCTCACGGGAGGCGACTCCGGCACCGGCACCCGGACCGCCCCGGCGGGCTCCCCCGCCACGTTCCACCCCTGGCGGACCAAGCTCGGTTCCGGTGCCGCGCCCTCCTGCTCGTACGGGGCCGGGAGCCTGAACTGCGCCGTGCCCGGCGCGCTGGCCGTGTCGCTGGATCCGCGGGACGGCTCGGTGCGGTGGAAGCGGAAGGCGTCCGGCGGCTCGGGGGACGTCGGCGGGGCGGCGCCCGTGGTGTCGGGCGGCCTGGTGCACGCGCTCACCCCGGACGGCTCCCGGCTCGTCGCCATGGCGGCCGATACGGGGAGGTCCCGCTGGTCGATGGACGTGTCCCGGTTCCAGGGGCAGGTGCGCCAGGCAGCGGGGCGGGTGCTCCTCGCGGCGCCGGACGGCACGCTCAGCGCGGTCGACGGTGCGACCGGGAGACGGGAGTGGAGCCGCCGTCACGCCGTGGGGCCGCGGTCCACGCTCTCGTACGTCGGTGGCGGCCTCGCCTACGCCACCGCACCTGCGACCGACGGGGCGAACACCCAGGTGAGCGCGGTGGATCCGAGGACGGGTGAGGTCCGCTGGCGGCAGCGGTCGCCGGGCACCGCGACGCCGATCGGGGTGTCCGACGGGGTCGTCTGGTGCACGGAGCGGGACGCCTCCGGGCGGACCGTCGCGCTCGTCGGCCATCGCCTCGCAGACGGGTCGGTGGCGCGTCGCGTACGGCTTGCGCTGCCGCTGCCTTCCGCGACGGCGGCGCTGCACGGCGACACCGCGTATCTGCTCGCGGCGGGCGGCGCGCTGGTGGCGCAGGACCTCGCGTCCGGCAAGCAGCTGTGGCGGTCGGAGACCTCCGTGAGCCGGGGCTCCGCGCCCGCCGTCGACGCCGCATCGGACCGCGTGTACGTGACGGCCCCCGACGGGCGGCTGCTCGCCGTGGACCGGCGCACGGGGCGTCCGGTCGGCCAGAGCGCTCCCCGGCCCGCGGGCCGCTCCGACCGGGTGGTGGCGGACATTCCGGCGCCCGTCGTGAGCGGCGGGCGGGTGTACGGGAGCGCGCCGGACGGCACCGTCTCCGGTGCCGCCACGGCGGACGATCCGTAAGGGTCCTAGCCGAGCTGCGACACGTCGCGGACCGCGCCCGTGTCGGCGCTGGTGGCCATCGCGGCGTAGGCGCGCAGCGCGGCCGAGACCTTGCGCTCGCGGGACTTGGGGGCGTAGACGCCGCCCAGGGCCTCGCGGCGCGCGGCCAGCTCCTCCTCGCTCACGAGGAGTTCGATGCCGCGGTTGGGGATGTCGATGCGCACGCGGTCGCCGTCCTCGACGAGCGCGATGGTGCCACCGGCGGCGGCCTCGGGCGAGGCGTGGCCGATGGACAGGCCCGACGTACCGCCGGAGAAGCGGCCGTCCGTGACGAGCGCGCAGGCCTTGCCGAGGCCGCGGCCCTTCAGGTACGAGGTCGGGTAGAGCATCTCCTGCATGCCGGGGCCGCCCTTGGGGCCCTCGTAGCGGATGACGACGACGTCGCCCTCCTTGACCTGCTTGAGCAGGATCTTCTCGACGGCCTCCTCCTGCGACTCGCAGACGACGGCCGGGCCCTCGAAGGTCCAGATGGACTCGTCGACGCCGGCGGTCTTCACGACGCAGCCGTTCTCGGCGAGGTTGCCCTTCAGGACGGCGAGGCCGCCGTCCTCCGAGTACGCGTGCGCGACGTCGCGGATGCAGCCGCCCGCGGCGTCGGTGTCGAGGGTGTCCCAGCGCTCGGACTGCGAGAAGGCCTCGGCGGAGCGCTTGCAGCCGGGGGCGGCGTGCCACAGCTCGCTCGCCTCCTCGGTCGCCGCGCCGCCGCGGATGTCCCAGTCGTCGAGCCATTCCTTGATCGACGAGGAGTGGACGGTGTGCACGTCCTCGTGGAGCAGCCCGCCGCGGTACAGCTCGCCGAGGATCGCGGGGATGCCGCCGGCGCGGTGCACGTCCTCCATGTAGTACGTGCCGCCGGGCGCCACGTTCGGCGCGACCTTGGACAGGCACGGGACGCGGCGCGAGACGGCGTCCATGTCCGCAAGGGTGTAGTCGAGTTCGGCCTCCTGGGCGGCGGCCAGCAGGTGCAGGATCGTGTTCGTCGAGCCGCCCATGGAGATGTCGAGCGCCATGGCGTTGTCGAAGGCGGCGCGGGTCGCGATGTTGCGCGGCAGCACCGACTCGTCGTCGCCGTCGTAGTAGCGCTTGGCGATCTCGACGACCGTGGCGCCCGCCTTCTCGTACAGCGCCTTGCGGGCGGTGTGCGTGGCGAGCACCGAGCCGTTGCCCGGCAGGGAGAGGCCGATGGCCTCGGTCAGGCAGTTCATCGAGTTGGCGGTGAACATGCCGGAACAGGAGCCGCACGTCGGGCAGGCGTTCTCCTCGATACGGAGGATGTCCTCGTCCGAGACGCTCTCGTTCACCGCGTCGCTGATCGCGTTGACCAGGTCGAGTTTTCGAACGGTGCCGTCGACCAGCGTGGCCTTGCCGGCCTCCATGGGGCCGCCGGAGACGAAGACCGTCGGGATGTTGAGCCGCAGCGCGGCGTTCAGCATGCCGGGGGTGATCTTGTCGCAGTTCGAGATGCAGATCAGCGCGTCCGCGCAGTGCGCCTCGACCATGTACTCGACCGAGTCCGCGATCAGGTCGCGGGAGGGCAGGGAGTACAGCATGCCGCCGTGGCCCATCGCGATGCCGTCGTCGACGGCGATCGTGTTGAACTCTCGGGCGATGCCGCCCGCGGCCGTGATGGCCTCGCTGACGATGCGGCCCACGGGCGCCAGGTGCGTGTGACCGGGCACGAACTCGGTGAAGGAGTTGGCGACCGCGACGATCGGCTTCCGGCCGATGTCCGCACCGGGTACACCGGAGGCACGCATAAGGGCGCGGGCGCCCGCCATGTTGCGGCCGTGGGTGACTGTGCGGGACCTCAGCTCGGGCATCGTCGCTCGCTCCTTCAGAGGGATATCAAGACTGTCTCCCGAGACTACGCCGCCGATCCAAGCACTGGACAGGGTGTCCGAATGCCGGGACGGCCGTCTCACGTGCTGCTCGGTGGGCTCTTCTCACGGGCCTGTCAGATGCAGCTGCACCACGGGGGCGATCCGCGCGATGATCCGCTCCGGGTCCGCCGACGCGATGGGCTCCACCCGCATCACGTACCGGATCATCGCGGTCCCGACGAGCTGCGCGGCGGCCAGTGCGACCCGCAGCTCCGCCTCGTCCTTCGGCAGGTCGATCCGCTCGGCGATGCTCGCGAGGAGCCGGGAGGCGATGAGCCGGCGCAGGACGCCCGCGGCCACGTCGTTGTTCACGGCGGAGCGCAGGATCGCGAGCAGCGGGACGCGGGTCTCGGGCGACTCCCATACGCCGAAGAAGAACCGGGTCATGCGCTCGCCGACCTCGTCCAGGGGCCCGTCGGCCAGGGCGGCGGGGGCCTCGAGGGCCGGGGCGAGCGCCACCTCGATCGACGCGGCGAACACCTGCTCCTTGGTGCCGAAGTAGTGGTGCACCAGGGCCGAGTCCACCCCGGCGGCCTTGGCGATGCCGCGTACCGAAGCCTTGTCGTAGCCGCGCTCGGCGAACTCCTCGCGGGCGACGTCAAGGATCCGGGCCCGGGTGTCCCCGGTCTCCGTACGAGCGGGGCGGCCCCTGCGGCGCACCGGCTGGGTCATGAACGCGGCACCCGCGCGGCCGACGCCAGGTGCAGGCGGGCGAAGGCGAGGGCCTCCGCCAGGTCGGCCTCGCGTTCGGCGCTGGACATGGCGCGGCGTGTGTTGACCTCGATGACGACGTGCCCGTCGAACCCGTTCACCGCGAGGCGGTCCAGGAGCTCGGCGCAGGGCTGCGTGCCGCGGCCCGGCACCAGGTGCTCGTCCTTGCCGGAGCCGCCGCCGTCGGCGAGGTGGACGTGGCCGAGACGGTCGCCCATGCGGTCGATCATCTGCATCGCGTCGGTGCGTGCCGTCGCGGTGTGGCTGAGGTCGACCGTGAAGTGCCGGTAGTCGTCCTTCGTCACGTCCCAGTCGGGGGCGTACGCGAGCATCTCGCGGTCCCGGTAGCGCCACGGGTACATGTTTTCGACGGCGAACCGCACATCGGTCTCGCCGGCCATCCGCCAGATCCCCTGGACGAAGTCCCGCGCGTACTGGCGCTGCCAGCGGAACGGGGGGTGCACGACCACGGTCGACGCGCCCAGCTTCTCCGCGGCGGCCCGGGCGCGCTGGAGCTTGACCCACGGGTCCGTCGACCACACGCGCTGCGTGATCAGCAGACATGGCGCGTGGACGGCGAGGATCGGGATGCGGTGGTAGTCGGAGAGGCGGCGCAGGGCCTCTATGTCCTGGCTGACGGGATCGGTCCAGACCATGACCTCTACGCCGTCGTAGCCCAGGCGCGCGGCGATCTCGAAGGCCGTCGCCGTCGACTCCGGGTACACGGAGGCCGTGGACAGCGCGACCTTCGCATCCGGGATGCGCACCACTGGTTCTGCCACGGGGACAGGGTACGGCCCCGTCGTATCGGTGGGGCGCCCACCCGGGGGATCACGCCGTCCGGAAGCTTGCGCCCAGTCCGTGCCCACGTCTCGGGGCTCCGCCCCGGACCCCGCTCCTCAATCGCCGGAGGGGCTTGATTCCGCCGGCAGGTGGTCCAGGCGGCGGAGGATGACGCCCTCGCGGAGGGCCCAGGGGCAGATTTCGAGGGTTTCTACGGCGAAGAGGTCCATCGCGCCCTCCGCCACCAGCGCCCCGGCGAGCAGCTGCGCGGACCGGCCCTCGGAGACCCCCGGCAGCTCGGAGCGCTCCTGCACGGTCATCGCGGCGAGCTGCGGCACCCAGTCCTCCAGGGACTTCCGCTTCAACTCCCGCTGGACGTACAGGCCTTCCGCGGAGCGCGCCGCTCCGGCGAGGCGTGCGAGCTGCTTGAACGTCTTCGATGTGGCCACCACGTGGTCCGGCGCCCCGAACCGGCTGAACTCGCCGACCGTGCGCGCGATCTGCGCCCGCACGTGCCGCCGCAACGCCTTCACGTCGTCCGGATCCGGCGGGTCCCCCGGCAGCCAGCCCGCCGTCAGCCGGCCCGCACCGAGCGGCAGCGACACCGCGGCGTCGGGCTCCTCGTCGATGCCGTACGCGATCTCCAGGGAGCCGCCGCCGATGTCGATCACGAGGAGCCTGCCCGCGGACCAGCCGAACCAGCGCCGGGCCGCCAGGAACGTGAGCCGCGCCTCTTCCTCGCCGCTGAGCACCCGCAGTTCGACGCCCGTGGCCTCCTTGACCCGGGCGAGGACGTCGTCGGCATTGCTGGCCTCGCGCACCGCCGAGGTCGCGAACGGCAGCAGGTCCTCGACGCCCTTGTCCTCCGCGGCCTCCAGGGCCCCTCTGACCGTGCCGATCAGCAGGTCCACGCCGTCGGGCCCGATCGCCCCGCGGTCGTCGAGGAGTTGGGCGAGCCGCAGCTCCGCCTTGTGCGAGTGCGCGGGCAGCGGGCGGGCGCCGGGGTGCGCGTCCACCACGAGCAGATGGACCGTATTCGAACCCACGTCGAGGACACCGAGTCTCATATGGGGAACGCTACCCACCCCGGCGGCTTGCCCGTCCAGGAAGGTCCTGTTGAAGGCGGCGTCGCCTTTACTCTGGAACGGTGCCAAAGACGAAAAAGGCCAAGGCCGACAAGAGCGACAAGCAGACGAAGTCGGCAAAGCAGGAGCTGAAGAAGCAGAAGGATCAGCAGAAGCAACTGAAGCAGCGGGCCAAGGCGGACGAGAAGCCCATCGACTTCCCGCGCGCGTGGGTCGAGTTCCCGGACCCGGCGGACGACGAGCAGATCTTCCGCTGCGATCTGACATGGCTGACCTCCCGTTGGAGCTGCATCTTCGGCAGCGGCTGCCAGGGCATCCAGTTGGGCCGCGCCGACGACGGCTGCTGCACGCTCGGCGCCCACTTCTCCGACGAGGACGACGAGAAGCGGGTCGCGGAGCACGTGGCACGCCTCACGCCGGACATCTGGCAGCACCACGACGTCGGCACCGAGACCGGCTGGGTGTCCACGGACGAGGACGGGGAGCGCCAGACCCGCCCGTACCAGGGCTCGTGCATCTTCCAGAACCGGCCGGGCTTCAAGGGCGGCGCGGGCTGCTCGCTGCACATCCTGGCGCTCAAGGAGGGCCGCGAGCCCCTGGAGACGAAGCCGGACGTGTGCTGGCAGCTCCCGGTCCGGCGTACGTACGAGTGGGTCGAGCGGCCGGACGACACCAAGGTGCTCATGGTCTCGATCGGCGAGTACGACCGGCGCGGCTGGGGCCCGGGCGGCCACGACCTGCACTGGTGGTGCACGTCGGCGACCTCGGCGCACGGCGCGGGCGACCCGGTCTATGTCAGCTACGGCCCCGAGCTCACGGAGCTGATGGGCAAGGCCGGCTACGACAAGCTGGTCGAGCTGTGCGAGGAGCGTCTCGCGGCCGCGCCCAAGGGCCTGCCGCTGATCGCCCCGCACCCGGCCGACCCGGCGTAACGCGCACATCCGGACGTCCGGGACGGGCGGCGGTCAGGGAGTCCCCGACGGCGAGCCCGACCCGGACCCTCCGGTCCCGGAGGGCGAGGCCGAGTCGGTCGGCGACGCCGAGTCGGTGGGCTCGGGGTCGCTCGGGCTCGGCGACGTCGTCGGCTCCTTCGTCGGCTCCGGCGAGGTGCGCGTCGGCGTGGGCGTCGGCTCGGACGGGGACGTCGGGACGGAGTGGGTCGGCGAGGGCCGCGAGGTGCCACCGCCGCCGCCGGAGCCCGAACTCCCGTAGCCCTCAAGGGAGATGATCGCACCGGAGGGGTCGATCCCGACGTGGGCCGTCCAGTGCCCGCGCGGCTCCCGGTACTCATTGACGTAGACGTAGACGGTGAGCGACTCGCCAGGACGCAGCGTGCCCGAGGCCTGGCTCAGGTACAGCCAGGACGCGTCCGTGGTGGCCGTCCAGTCGACGGGTGAGCGGCCAGAGGCGGTGAGCGTGATCGCCGTCGCGTTCCCGCTGGGCTGGGCCTCCACGGTGATGCGGCCGGGGCCGCGGCCCGCGTGCCCGGGGGGCGAGGTGACCTCCACGGAGACGTCCGGCGAGCGGCTGCCCTTGGTGAAGCGGGGGTCGGGGCTCGTCCGCGCGTTCCCCGCGTTCTCGTACGCGCCGCCGGTGCGCTCGCCGTCGAGGCTGTCCGCCGTGCCGTCCTCGCTGGCCGTCACGGAGCGGCCGTCCGCGGCCTCGCCGGTCAGCGGGGCGCCTCGGTAGGCGGCCCACAGGGCGAGCACCGGGGCGGCGACCACGGTGGCGACCACCGTCGTCGTCACGGCGCGCGAGCGCAGCCGGTCGCGGCGGGCCGCCCGGTCCTTGGGGTCCATCGGGTAGCCGCGCCGGTCGAAGCGGGGGGCGCCGGTGTGCCGGCCGCTCATCGCGAAGTGCAGGGCGGGCCGCGGGGCCTCCACGAGGGGCAGCGCGGCGGGCGTCACCGAGGTGCCGGGCCAGGCGCGGGGCGCGGCGCGCTCGGCGGTGCGGCGGCAGCGCGGACAGTCGTCGACGTGCCGGACCAGCTCGCGGCGCAGGGCGGCCGACAGGAGCACCTGGTTGTCCCCCGTGAGGCGGGCGACGCTGGGGCAGGTGCCCGTCTCGACGACGGCCAGGGCGGCGCGGGTCCGCTCGACCTCGCAGGCCGCGGCCGAGAGCAGCTCACGGGTGGCGGTGGGGTCGGTGCCGAGGACGGCGGCGACCTCGCGCGGCGACAGCTGGTGGCGCACGGCCAGCTCCAGGGCCTCGCGCTGCTCAGGGGTGGTGCCCGCGGCTTCCGGCCAGGCGAGCTGGGCCAGCTGCCGCCTGCGCTCCTCCTGGAGGAGGCCGTCCTCGGGGCGGCCGCTGTCCTGCGCGCTCTGCCGCCGCCGATTGGCCTCCGCGAGACGGCGCAGACAGGACCAGCGGGCCAGCGCGTAGAGCCAGGCCCTGCGCTCGGCGGGCGAGTCCCCGGACGGGGCGCGCGAGCCGCGCCGCTCGGCGAGCGCGAGGGCGTCCCCGAGGGCCTCGGTCGCCTCGTCGTGATCGCAGAGCACGGAGAGGCAGTAGGTGAACAGGCCGTCCAGACAGGACTCGTAGCGGGCGGGCGGGCGCTGCGGGGCGGTACGCGGCCCCTGCCGCCTCGCCCCGGCGCGCTGCGCCCGGTGTGCGCCGGTGGTCTGTGTGGGAGTTTCCGGCCTGCTGCTCATCACCGTGCGACCGTAGGCTCACCGCGCGGGGGCTTCCTCCCCCTTGAGCACATTTAATCCTTACGGGTGAAACGATCCCTCAAAAGAGGACAGGAAGCCGTCATTCCGTGGCCAGCACGGCTACGCGGGGCGACTTCCGCGGGGGCGCCACGGGCCGCGGGCGTCCGTTGTCAGTCCTGCCCGCTACGGTTTCGTTCATGGCTGCCCGTACCAAGACCAAGGACCGTCCGTCCTACCGCTGCACCGAGTGCGGCTGGCAGACGGCCAAGTGGCTGGGCCGCTGCCCCGAGTGCCAGGCCTGGGGGACGATCGACGAGTACGGCGCGCCCGCCGTGCGCACCACCGCCCCGGGCCGCGTCACGACGTCGGCGCTGCCCATCGGCGAGGTCGACGGCAAGCAGGCGACGGCCCGGACGACCGGCGTGCCCGAGCTGGACCGGGTGCTCGGCGGCGGCCTGGTGCCCGGCGCCGTGGTGCTGGTCGCGGGCGAGCCCGGCGTCGGCAAGTCCACGCTCCTGCTGGACGTGGCGGCCAAGTCGGCCAGCGAGGAGCACAAGACCCTCTACGTGACGGGCGAGGAGTCGGCCTCCCAGGTCCGCCTGCGCGCCGACCGCATCCACGCGATCGACGACCACCTGTACCTGGCCGCCGAGACCGATCTGGCCACGGTCCTCGGCCACTTGGACGCGGTGAAGCCGTCGCTGCTCATCCTGGACTCCGTACAGACGATCGCGTCCGGGGAGATCGACGGGGCGCCCGGCGGCATGTCCCAGGTCCGCGAGGTGGCCGGGGCGCTCATCCGCGCCTCCAAGGAGCGCGGCATGTCCACGCTCCTGGTCGGCCACGTCACCAAGGAGGGCACCATCGCGGGCCCGCGCCTCCTGGAGCACCTGGTCGACGTCGTCCTGAACTTCGAGGGCGACCGGCACGCGCGCCTGCGCCTCGTCCGCGGCGTCAAGAACCGCTACGGGACGACGGACGAGGTCGGCTGCTTCGAGCTGCACGACGAGGGCATCACGGGCCTGGCCGACCCCAGCGGCCTGTTCCTGACCCGGCGCGACGAGCCGGTGCCGGGCACCTGCCTGACCGTCACCCTGGAGGGCCGCCGCCCGCTGGTCGCCGAGGTCCAGGCGCTCACGGTGGACTCGCAGATCCCCTCCCCCCGGCGCACCACGTCAGGCCTCGAGACCTCCCGCGTCTCCATGATGCTGGCGGTGCTCGAACAGCGCGGGCGGATCAGCGCCTTGGGCAAGCGCGACATCTACTCCGCGACGGTCGGCGGCGTGAAGCTCTCCGAGCCCGCGGCCGACCTGGCCGTCGCGCTGGCCCTCGCCTCCGCGGCGAGCGACACCCCGCTCCCCAAGAACCTCGTGGCGATCGGAGAAGTGGGCCTCGCGGGCGAGGTCAGAAGGGTCACCGGCGTGCAGCGCCGGCTCGCCGAGGCGCACCGGCTCGGGTTCACACACGCCCTGGTCCCGGCCGATCCCGGAAAGGTCCCGCCCGGTATGAAGGTCCTGGAAGTCGCCGATATAGGGGATGCTCTGCGGGTGCTCCCGAAGGGCCGTCGCCGAGACGCCCCACGGGAGCCGGAGCAGCGCCGGTAGACTTTGCCCTGGTCTCGCCCGTGCGTGCGAACGCGAGGGACGAGGGCCCCGAGCCCACAGGGCACCCCAAAGTCTGCGATCCGGAGGAGTGCAGTGGCAGCCAACGACCGGGCGGCAACTCCCGGCAAGTCCGGCGGAAGCTCCGGTGCGGACAGTCTGATGCGCGCCGCGCTGAGCGCCGTCGCGCCCGGAACCGCCCTGCGCGACGGCCTGGAGCGCATCCTCCGCGGCAACACCGGAGGGCTGATCGTCCTCGGCTCCGACAAGACGGTCGAGTCGATGTGCACGGGCGGCTTCATCCTCGACGTGGAGTTCACGGCCACCCGCCTGCGCGAGCTGTGCAAGCTCGACGGCGGCATCGTGGTCTCCTCGAACCTCGACAAGATCCTGCGGGCCGGCGTCCAGTTGGTGCCGGACCCGATGATCCACACGGAGGAGACGGGCACGCGGCACCGCACGGCGGACCGCGTCAGCAAGCAGGTCTCGTACCCCGTCGTCTCCGTCTCCCAGTCGATGCGCCTGATCGCGCTCTACGTGGACGGCCAGCGCCGGGTCCTGGAGGACTCGGCGGCGATCCTGTCCCGCGCCAACCAGGCCCTCGCGACCCTGGAGCGCTACAAGCTGCGCCTCGACGAGGTGGCGGGCACGCTCTCCGCCCTGGAGATCGAGGACCTGGTCACGGTCCGGGACGTCACGGCGGTCGCGCAGCGCCTGGAGATGGTGCGCCGGATCGCCACGGAGATCGCCGAGTACGTCGTCGAGTTGGGCACGGACGGCCGGCTTCTGGCCCTGCAGCTCGACGAGTTGATCGCGGGCGTCGAGCCGGAGCGCGAGCTGGTCGCGCGGGACTACGTGCCCGAGCCCACCGCCAAGCGCTCCCGCACGGTCGCGGAGGCCCTGGTCGAGCTGGACGCGCTCAGCCACGCGGAACTGCTCGAACTGCCGATAGTGGCACGGGCCCTGGGCTACACCGGCTCCCCCGAGGCGCTGGACTCGGCGGTGTCCCCGCGCGGCTTCCGGCTCCTCGCCAAGGTGCCGCGGCTGCCCGGCGCCATCATCGACCGCCTCGTCGAACACTTCGGCGGCCTGCAGAAGTTGCTGGCCGCGAGCGTGGACGACCTGCAGACGGTCGACGGCGTGGGCGAGGCGCGTGCGCGCAGCGTGCGGGAGGGTCTGTCCCGGTTGGCCGAGTCGTCGATCCTTGAGCGGTACGTCTGACAACGTCACCCGGCGCGCGGTCTCGGGGCTCTGCCCCGGGCCCCGCGCCTCAAACGCCGGCGGGGCTTGATTGGCTCAGTCCTCCTTGAGGACGAACGACGTCTGCGCCGCAGGCAGTTGCGCTGCCTTCACCTCGACCAGATAGGTCCCCGGCGTCGCGGAACCCGCGGGCGGCGTCGCACAGCGCGGCTCACTCGGCCGCAGGTCCCACGTGAAGTCGCGCTGAACCGTGCCACCCGCGGGCGCCCGCAGAACCATGCGGCCCGCCCCGGACGGGCAGTCGTCGGAGGACCAGAACGGCTTGTCGCCCTCCGCCTTGGTGATCGTGACCACCGCGGTCTTCGGCCCGAGGTCGACCTTGCAGGACTTGTCCGCCGTGTTCTTGGCGACGAGTTGGAGCTTCGGCTTGTCCCCGGGCGCGTACGAGTTGTGGACGCTGCGCACCTTCAGGGTCACGCCGCCCGCCGTGCAGTCCGGCAGGCTGGAGCCGGCCGGGACCTGGTCCCCGGAGGACGTGCCCCCGCTGCCGCCGCCCCCGCCGTCACCGGAGTCGCCGCCCGCGGCGTCGTCCGAACCGCCGGAGCCCGCACCGGAATCGGAGCCGGAACCGCCGCCGGAGCCCGAGCCCGAGCCGCCGGAGCCGCCCGACTCGTCGCGCCCGCCGGGGTGTTCGCTGATCGCGGGCCCCGTGCCGGAGGGTCCGGGCGTGATGGACTCCGTCGGACTCTTGCCGCCGGGGCCGTCGGCGCCGTTGTTGCGGCCGCCACCGCCCAGGCTGACGATCCATACGATCAGCAGCGCGAGCAGCGCCACCACGGACAGCAGAACAACCCTCCGTCGCCAATAGATGGAGGAGGGAAGCGGCCCGATCGGATTGCGCAGAGATCCCACGGCTCAAACCTTACGAGAGATCGGGCCGTTGTCCGGTGCCACCCGCCGCCTCGGGCCGCAAGTTTTCCGGATCATCATCACGCGCGGGCCGCCGAACGGGCTCCTGGACCCCTGTCGATCGTCAGGTGCGGGCCGGGACCATCGCTGGATGTGACAGGCCTTGGGTATTGCATACTGTCCGTCACCATGGGAACCATCGACTCCGACCTGTATCGCAGCATCCTCGACTTCGCCCACGACACGCCGTCGTGGTTCCAGCACCTCATGGAGGTGTGGACGGAAGTCGGACTGCTGCTGTTCGCCGTGCTCTTCGTCGTCGCCTGGTGGCGGGCACGGGGCAGCGACCCGAAGGCCTTCGCCGTCGCGGTCCTCGCTCCGCTGGCCACCGCCCTTGCGTACGTGATCAGCGAGGTGGTCAAGTCGGGGATCGACGAGGAGCGGCCCTGCCGTGCGGTCTCGGGCGCCCTGCCGTCCCTGATCGACTGCCCGGTCTACGGGGACTGGTCCTTCCCCTCCAACCACGCCACGATCGCCGCCGCCGCGGCCGTGGGCCTCGCGCTGGCCTGGCCGAAGATCGGCTGGCTGACGGTGCCGATGGCGATCCTGATGGCGTTCTCGCGCGTCTTCGTGGGCGTGCACTATCCGCACGACGTCGCGGTGGGCCTGCTGCTCGGCACCCTAGTCGCGTTCCTCGTCGTCCGTCTGCTGACGCGGCCGGGGGCGCGGGTGACCGAGGCGATGCGGGGCTCGGGGAACGGGCTGGTGAAGTGGTTCGCCGGTCCTGGGCCCGCCGGGGCCGGGTACGGCGCGGCGTCCGGGGGCCGCTCCCGGCGCGGTTCGCACCGCCGCTGAACCCCGCCGCCGGTGGTCACGTCACCAGCCCCGCCTCGTACGCCACGATGGCCGCCTGCACGCGGTTCTTGACCTCCAACCGGTCGAGGACCGCGCTGACGTAGGCCTTCACCGTGCCCTCCACGAGGTGCAGCCGCCCGGCGATCTCCGGGTTCGACAGGCCCGCGCCGAGCAGGCCGAGCACCTCGCGCTCGCGCGGGGTGAGCGCCGCGACCCGCTGCCGGGCCGCGGCCTCCCGGGTCAGCCGGCCGCCGCCGAGCCCGTCGATGACGTGCCGGGCCACCTTCGGCGACAGGAACGCGGCGCCGTCGGCCACCGCCCGTACGCCCGCCATCAGTTCGTGCGGGTCGCCGGACTTGAGCAGGAAGCCGGTCGCGCCGCCGCCGAGGGCCCGCGCGACGTACGCGTCCTCGGAGAACGTGGTCAGCATGGCGACGGCCGTCCCCGGCACCGTCCCCGTGATCTCCTCCGCCGCCGCGAGCCCGTCCAGGCGCGGCATCCGGATGTCGAGGAGCGCCACGTCCGGGCGGTGGGCCTGGGCGAGGCGCACGGCCTCCCGCCCGTCGGCGGCCTCCGCGACGACCTCGAAGTCGCCGCCCGCGGCGAGGATCGCGGCGACTCCGGCCCTGACCATCGCCTCGTCGTCGGCGAGCAGCACCCGGATCCGTCTGCCCGGCTCGCTCAGCGCGCCCATTCCCGCTCCTCTTCCTGTACCTGGTCCGCGGTGCCCGCCTTGGGGATCACCGCCTTGTCGACGAGCGTGTGCGACGCGTCGTCGGCGAAGCAGAGCCTGAAGTGCTCGACCGTCACGAACAGTTCGCCGCTCGCCCGGTAGTAGCGGCAATCGGCCCGCGCGGGCGGCGGCGTCGGCGCGCGCTCGACCGGCGGATCGCTGATCGTGCGCTCGGGCAGCCGCGGTTCGACGTCGGCCAGGGGGGCGCCGACACGCAGCTGCGCGTACGCCTGCGGGGTGAGGACGGCGTGCGTCTTCGTGTACGCGTACCAGGTGAACGCCCCGCCGATCAGGACGGTTCCCACGACCGAGGCGGCCCCGAAGGCCAGGCCCACCCGGCGTCTGGCGGTGCGGCGGGCGTGCACGAAACCGGTGTCGGCGGGGTGCGCGCGCGGGGCGCCGGGCGCGGGGAGGCGCGCGCTCACCCGGAATCCGCCGTCGTACGGTCCCGCCTCGAAGTCGCCGCCGAGCGCGGTGATCCGGTCCCGCAGCCCGAGCAGCCCGGTGCCGCTGCCGGACGGCGCGGCGGGTGCCTCCGTCGGGCGGGCGTTGGTGACGGTGACGGTCGTGGTGGTGCCGTCCTGCCGCGCCTCTACGGTGACGGGGGCGCCCGGCGCGTACTTGGCGGCGTTCGTCAGGGCTTCCTGGACGACGCGGTGGGCGGTGCGGTCGTCGGCGCCGGGCGCGGTGTCGGGGTCGCCCACCAGCCGCACCGGGAGTCCCGACCCGGCGGCCCGCTCGACGAGTTCCGCGACCGTCTCGCCGGGCGGGGCGAGCGGGGCCTGCTCGTCGTCCTCCTCGCGCAGCAGGCCGATGATGGCGCCGAGCCGGTCGGTGGCATCGGAGGCGGCGGAGCGGAGTTCGGCGGCGGCCGTGCGGTGCGCTTCGGCGAGGCCGGGGGTGACCTGGAGGGCGCCGGCGCGCAGGGCGATGAGGCTGAGTTCGTGGCCCAGGGAGTCGTGCATGTCCTGGGCGATCCGGGCCCGTTCGCGCAGCCGGGCGCGGTCCGCGACGATCCGGTGCTCGCGCTCCAGCTGCTCGGCCCTGGCCCAGCCGGCGGCGGTCAGCTCCCTGCTCTGGCGCCAGTACCGCCCGATGAGCCACGGGAACACCGCGCCGAACAGCAGCGTCCCCATGAGCACCAGCCACTCGGCGGCGGGGTCTACCTGCCGCACGCTGATCTTGACGGTGCCGGCGACGGCGACCGCCCCGAAACCAAGAAGCGCGGACCGCACGGCCGGCGAACGCAGCCCCATCAGATACGCGAAGGCCGCGAGCGCGCACCCGTACGAGAGCGTGAACAGGGACGAGGCGACGGCGAGCCCCGGCGCGGCCGCGAGCAGGAACGCGGTGGCGGGGAACCGTCGGTGCAGCGCGGTGGCGACCCCGAGCACGGCGATCCCGGCGATCTGCTGCCAGGTGCTGTCGGGTTCGTGCAGATGCAGCCACTCGACACCGACCACGGGCACGGCAAGCGCCACCCAGAGCACCAGCTCGACCAGCAGCGTCCGACGTCGGGGTTTCACTCCGCCGACGGTACAAGCGGGGCACACCGGGGCGCCCCTGCCGATCGTCAGGTCCTGCGGGGAGGCTGCCCACCGCGGTGGCCTCGGCGGAGGTGGCCCCTCCCGGGTCCCGTTGGCGGAGGCGTGGGCCGGCCATGGGCAGCCCCACGCCACCGTGGGCGGCCCACCGCCTCCGCCAACGGGACCGACGAGGCCGCCCCGCCTCCGCCGAAGGGGCCGACAAGTCCGCCCCGCCATGGCTAGTCCGCCACCACGCCTCCCCCCGCCCCACCGGCCGACCGCAACCGCCTTGGGCAATCTGCCGCCTGGGGCGGCAGGGTGGGCAAGGCGGCCCACGGTGCCGCGCAACATAAACGACGGGCGCCAGGCTCCGGGCCCGGTGCCGCGCATCCGTCACGACGGCCCCGGACCGGACACGGCCCGAACCCCGGCGGGCCCAAGCCCACAACGGCCCGGACGCGACACAGCCCCCGAACCCCGGGTAGGCCGAAGCCCCCGGAGGGGGCGGGCGGGTGGGAGATGAGCAAACCCCGGCACAGCCGAAAGGCCCGGTGCGGCCGAGGACACGGCACAGCCGAAAAGCTCCGGCACCGCGCATCCGTCACAACGACCCCGAGCCCGACACAGCCCCGGGCCCCGGCGGGCCCAAACCCACAACAGCCCCGGCCCCGACACCGCCCCGAGCCCCGGACGGGCCGAAGCCCCCGGAGGGGGCGGGCGGGTGGGAGATGAGCAAAGCCCGGCACAGCCGATAGACCCGGTGCGGCCGAGGACACGGCGCTGCCAAGAAGCCCGGCGCAGCCGAAGGGAACGGATCAACCGGAACGCGGCCCGGGCCCGGCGCAGCCCAAGAAGGCGGATCAACCGGAGCGCGGCCCGGGGGCCCGGCGCAGCCGAGGTGCCGGCCCGCCCCCGCGCCGCCCCGGCGCAGCCGCAGCCCACCCCCGGACCACCCCAGACGCAGCCGGAGCCCACCCCGTACCAGCCCCGGCGCAGCCGGACGGCACCGCGCTCCCCCGCCCCGCCCCCCGCACATGGCAGGATCGGATACGCCATGACTGCGCTCACGAAGAACCCCGAGAACGCCGATCTCCACGCACCGGTCATCGACTGGTTCACCGAGCACGCCCGCGACCTCCCCTGGCGCCGCCCCGAGGCAGGCCCGTGGGGCGTGATGGTCAGCGAGTTCATGCTCCAGCAGACCCCGGTCAACCGCGTGCTCCCCGTGTACGAGCAGTGGCTCGCCCGCTGGCCCCGCCCCGCCGACCTCGCCGCCGAGGCCCCCGGCGAGGCCGTCCGCGCCTGGGGCCGGCTCGGCTACCCGCGCCGCGCCCTGCGCCTGCACGGCGCCGCCGTCGCCATAACGGAACGCCACGGCGGCGACGTACCCACCGGCCACGCGCAGCTCCTCGCGCTGCCCGGCATCGGCGAGTACACGGCCGCCGCCGTCGCCTCGTTCGCGTACGGCCAGCGGCACGCCGTGCTGGACACGAACGTGCGGCGGGTGTTCGCCCGCGCCGTGGCCGGCGTCCAGTACCCGCCGAACGCGACGACCGCCGCCGAGCGCAAGCTCGCCCGCGCGCTGCTGCCCGAGGAGGAGGACACCGCCGCGAAGTGGGCGGCCGCCTCCATGGAGTTGGGCGCCCTGGTGTGCACCGCCAAGAACGAGGAGTGCCACCGCTGCCCGATCGCCGCGATGTGCTCCTGGCGGCTCGCCGGCAAGCCCGCCCACGAGGGCCCGCCGCGCCGCGGCCAGACGTACGCCGGCACGGACCGCCAGGTCCGCGGCAAGCTGCTCGCCGTGCTGCGGGAGGCCGTCGCCCCGGTGCCGCAGTCGGTGCTCGACCGCGTGTGGGACGAGCCGGTGCAGCGGGCGAGGGCCCTGGACGGCCTGGTCGACGACGGTCTGGTGGAGCCGCTCGCGGGCGGCCTGTACCGGCTCCCGCAGGGCTGATCCGGGCCCGCCCCTGGGCCACCTTTAGGCCGCCCTTACGTTCGTTACACAACCGACGGGTAGTCGTGCGTTGGCCGCTGGCCGGAACGGACAACGCCGTGACAACTCCTCCGTAACTTCTTCCTCGTAACCGCACACAATCTGTGCGGACCACGGGGATTGCGGGAAGCGGGAGGCAGTTGATCATGGCGCACGCCGGTGAAGTGCTCGGGTTCGAAGAGTACGTGCGGACGCGGCAGGACGCCCTGCTGCGCAGCGCCCGGCGTCTGGTGCCCGACCCGGTCGACGCCCAGGACCTGCTGCAGACCGCCCTCGTGCGGACGTACGGGCGCTGGGACGGCATAGCGGACAAGCGCCTTGCCGACGCGTACCTGCGCCGCGTCATGATCAACACGCGGACCGAGTGGTGGCGCGCCCGCAAGCTGGAGGAAGTGCCCACCGAGCAGCTGCCGGAATCCTCGATCGACGACTCGACGGAGCAGCACGCGGACCGCGCCCTGCTGATGGACGTCATGAAGGTGCTCGCTCCGAAGCAGCGCAGCGTCGTGGTGCTGCGACACTGGGAGCAGATGTCCACAGAGGAGACGGCCGCCGCTCTCGGAATGTCGGCCGGAACCGTGAAGAGCACGCTGCACCGGGCCCTCGCCCGGCTCCGTGAGGAGCTGGAGAAGCGGGAGCGCGAGGAACTGGCCGGTCGCGCGCTCGACGTGAAGGAGCGGGAGCGTTGCGCGGCCTAGGCATACGTGCCTCGGGGATTCGTACGTCCCTGATGCGGGGGCGGTCCGCCCTGATGCGGGGCTTGAAGGCGGGGAGCACGGTGATCGCCGGGCTCGCCGCCCTCGGCCTGTTCGCCGGTGGCCTCGCCGCCTGCTCGACCGGCGGCACCGGCCCCCGTGACGAGGGCCCGGCCCGCACGGACCCGGTCGGTTCGACCGCGACGGGCAGCGCGAGCCCCTCCGCCTCCGCGTCGCCGAGCGCCCCGAACTCCGCCGCGGCGGTGCGGATCGTGAAGAAGGACCCGAAGGTCGGCGCCGACATCAAGCGCGATCTGAAGCCGTGCGTGGCGGACGAGTACCCGGTGGACGTGAGCTACGGGACGCTGACCGGCAGCTCCCGGAGCGACGTCGTGGTCAACGTGATGACCTGCGGGGACGCGGTCGGCATCGGCACGTACGTGTATCGCGACGAGGGCGGCACGTACAAGAATGTGTTCAAGGACGAAGAGCCCCCGGTGTACGCGGAGATCGACCGGGGTGATCTCGTGGTCACCAAGCAGGTGTACGAGAAGGGTGACTCGGTCGCCTCACCGTCCGGCGAGGAGATCCTCACGTACCGGTGGAGCGGGCACGGATTCACCCAGGAGAGCCGCACGCACAACGACTACAGCAACGCGGTGGACGGGGAGAGCCCGGCGCCTTCGGACGACGACGCCGGCTGAGCGGCCCGGTGAGGGCAGACGTGGAGGAGAGAACGGATGGCTGGCATGGGCGGTGAGCGCAAGGGCGAGCCGACGCACGTCCTGTTCGTCGAGGACGACGACGTCATCCGCGAGGCCACCCAGCTCGCCCTGGAGCGCGACGGGTTCGTGGTCACCGCGATGCCGGACGGGCTCAAGGGCCTGGAGGCGTTCCGGTCGGACCGTCCGGACATCGCGCTGCTCGACGTGATGGTGCCGGGGCTCGACGGGGTCTCCCTGTGCCGCCGCATCCGCGACGAGTCGACGGTCCCGGTGATCATGCTCTCCGCGCGGGCGGACTCCATCGACGTCGTGCTCGGCCTGGAGGCGGGGGCCGACGACTACGTGACGAAGCCGTTCGACGGGGCGGTGCTCGTGGCCCGGATCCGCGCCGTGCTGCGCCGCTTCGGGCACGCGGGCGGCGCGGCGGCCGCCGCCGGCGCGGCCGGGGAGGGCCCCGCGCCCGACAGCGGCACGCTGCACTTCGGCGACCTGGAGATCGACACGGACGGCATGGAGGTCAGGAAGGGCGGACAGCCGGTGGCCCTGACGCCCACCGAGATGCGCCTGCTGCTCGAGTTCTCCTCCGCGCCCGGCTCGGTGCTCTCCCGCGACAAACTCCTGGAGCGGGTCTGGGACTACGGCTGGGGCGGCGACACCCGCGTCGTCGACGTCCATGTGCAGCGACTGCGCACGAAGATCGGCCAGGACCGGATCGAGACGGTCCGCGGCTTCGGCTACAAGCTCAAGGCCTGACCGGGCTGATGGGACAGCGCATATGAGAAGGGGGACCACCCGGTCCACCGGGACCGCAGGAACCACCGGGGCCACCGGAGCCGCTTCCGCGGCGGCCGTACCCGCGCCGCGCGCCACGGGCGCCCCCGGTAAGCAGTCGGCCGCGGCGGCGCGGCCCGCCCGCTCCTGGATCCCGTACGGCCTGCGCACCGGCGTGCGCTGGAAGATCAGCGTCGCCATCGCCTTCGTGGGCGCGCTCGTCGCCGTGGCGCTCAGCCTCGTCGTGCACAACGCGGCCCGCGTCTCCATGCTGGACAACGCGCGGGACGTGCAGGACGAGCGGATCCAGTTCGTGCAGCGGCAGTACGAGGCGCGCGGCGGCAATCTGCCCGTCGGCTTCAAGGTCGACGACCCGGCGCTCCCGCACGATCTGCGCCTGAAGGCCCGCGAGGGCCGCCGCGTCACCTACGTGTCGGAGTCGGCCAGCGGCGTGCCCGACATCTGGGCCGCGGTCCCGCTCAGCAACGGCGGGATCCTCTCGGTGCACACCCGGTTCGCCGACCGCAGCGCCACGGTGATGAAGGACCTCGACAAGGCGCTGCTCATCGGCTCGATCTCCGTCGTGCTCGGCGGCAGCGCGCTCGGTGTCCTCATCGGCGGCCAGCTCTCCCGCCGCCTGCGCAAGGCGGCGAGCGCGGCCCGCGACGTCGCCGCGGGCCAGAGCGACGTCCAGGTGCGGCGCGCCATCGGCGGTGTCGTACGGGACGAGACGGACGATCTCGCGCGCGCCGTCGACGCGATGGCCGACGCCCTGAAGCAGCGGCTTGAGGCCGAGCGCCGGGTCACCGCCGACATCGCGCACGAGCTGCGCACACCGGTCACCGGGCTGCTCACCGCCGCCGAGCTGCTGCCGCCGGGGCGGCCGAGCGAGCTGGTCAAGGACCGTGCGCAGGCGATGCGTACGCTCGTCGAGGACGTGCTGGAAGTGGCCCGCCTCGACAGCGCCGCCGAGCGGGCCGAGCTGCAGGACATCATGCTCGGCGAGTTCGTGGAGCGCCGGATCGCGGCCCGCGCGGGCGACGGCGTCACGGTCCGGGTGATACACGAGTCCGAGGTGACCACGGACCCGCGCCGCCTGGAGCGCATCCTCCTCAACCTGCTGGCCAACGCCTCCAAGCACGCCCGCCCGCCCATCGAGGTCAGCGTCGAGGGCCGGGTCCTGCGGGTGCGCGACCACGGCCCCGGTTTCCCGGAGGAGCTCCTGGAGGAGGGCCCGAGCCGCTTCCGCACCGGCGCCGCCGACCGCGCGGGGCACGGCCACGGCCTGGGTCTGACGATCGCCGCGGGCCAGGCCCGGGTGCTCGGCGCCCGCCTCACGTTCCGCAACATCCGCCCGCAGGGAGCGGACCACGACGCCCCCTCCGAGGGCGCCGTGGCGGTGCTGTGGCTGCCGGAGCACGCTCCGACGAACACGGGCAGCTTCCCGATGGTGAAGCTGCCCGACTAGTTCCCGACCAGTGCCCGACTAGGCGGCGGGCACCTTGTCCGCGGGGTCCTGGTCCTTGGGCCCCGCGCCCCGCAGCACGACCTCCTTGACGAAGACCGCCGCGAGCAGCGAGCCGAGGGCGACCACGGAGCCCAGCAGGAACGCCGAGTGCGTGCCGGAGGAGACCGCGAACTGGTAGGCGTCCCGCGCCTGCTCCGGCAGCTTCGCCAGGCTCGCCGCGTCCAGCTGCGCCGACTGCTCGGTGATCTTCCCGCCGAGCGCTCCGGCCCGCTCCGCCATGACGTCCTGCACCCGGTTGTTGAACAGCGCGCCCATGATGGCGACGCCGAACGAGGAGCCGAGCGTACGGAACAGGGTCGTCGACGAGGAGGCCACGCCCATGTCCTTCATCTCGACGCTGTTCTGCGCGACCAGCATCGTGATCTGCATCAGGCAGCCCATCCCGGCGCCCAGCACGGCCATGTAGAGCCCGGACGTGAACCGCGAGGTCCCGGTGTCCATCTGCGCGAGCAGGAACAGACCGGCGATCATCAGGACGCTGCCCACCACCGGGAACACCTTGTACTTGCCGGTGTTGGTGGTGACCCGGCCCGCGATCAGCGAGACGACCATCATCGCGAGCAGCATCGGAAGCAGCAGCAGACCGGAGTTGGTCGCGGACGCGCCCTGCACGGACTGCTGGTACAGCGGCAGGAAGAGCACCGCGCCGAACATCACGAAGCCGGTGATGAAGCCGATCACGGACATCAGCGTGAAGTTCCGGTTGCGGAAGATGTGCAGCGGCACGATCGGCTCGGCGGCCTTGGTCTGCCAGAACACGAACCCGACGAGCGCGGCGACGCCGATCCCGACGAGCTCCATGATCACGGCGGAGTCCCAGGCGTACTCGGTCCCGCCCCAGGTCGTGACGAGCACGATCGAGGTGATGCCGACGGTGAGCAGCGCGGCACCGAAGTAGTCGATGGAGTGCGCGGCCCGCTTCTTCGGCAGATGCAGCACCGCGGTGATCGCCACGAGGGCGACGATGCCGAGCGGCACGTTGATGTAGAAGGCCCAGCGCCAGCCGAGGTGGTCCGTGAGGGTGCCGCCGACGAGCGGCCCGCCGATCATGGCGAGCGCCATCACGCCGGCCATCATGCCCTGGTACTTGCCCCGCTCACGCGGCGGAATCAGATCGCCGATGATGGCCATGACCCCGACCATCAGTCCGCCGGCGCCGAGCCCCTGCACGGCCCGGAAGCCGATCAGCTGGCCCATGTCCTGGGCCATCCCGCTGAGAACGGAGCCGAGCAGGAAGATCACGATGGAGGTCAGGAAGGCGCCCTTCCTGCCGTACATGTCGCCGATCTTCCCCCAGATCGGCGTGGAGGCGGCCGTCGCGAGCGTGTACGCGGTGACCACCCACGACAGATGCTCCAGGCCGCCCAGCTCGCCGACGATGGTGGGCATCGCGGTGCCCACGATCATGTTGTCGAGCATGGCCAGCAACATGGCGAGCATCAGCGCGAGCAGCACCACCCGCACGCTGCGCGGTTGTTTCACTGGCTCCTGATCCGCTTTCGCCGGCTGCACCGCCGCCTGCGTCATGGTCCCCACTCCCCCTGCGTCACCCGGACTTACTTGCCGCCCGGCTAGTTCTCTACAATGAGGAAAGTAGAGCGCCAACTAGCCGGGCGTCAAGTAAGTTTTTCTCCAAGGGCACGAAGGGCAGCAGCCGATGGTCACGGGCAGCAGCAAGCCGCAGCAGCGCCGCGGGGACACCCGCCAGCGCATTCAGGACGTGACCTTGGAACTCATCGCCGAGCAGGGGTACGAGAAGACCTCACTGCGGGAGATCGCGGAGCGCCTCGGTGTGACGAAGGCCGCGCTCTACTACCACTTCAAGACCAAGGAAGACATCCTCGTCAGCCTCTTCACGGATCTGATGGGGCCGATCGACGACGTGATCACCTGGGCCGCCGAGCAGCCGCCGACGCTCGAGGCCAAGCTCGAGATCCTCGGCCGCTACTCGAGCGCGCTCGCCGACGCCGCCCCGCTCTTCCGCTTCATGCAGGAGAACCAGGCGACGATGCGCGAGCTGAGCATCGGCGAGAACTTCAAGGAGCGGATGACGTCCCTGCTGGACCACCTGCTCCCCGAGGACGTCACGCTGACCGACCGGGTCCGCTGCCTCAGCGCGCTGATCTCGATGCACGCCGGAATGTTCGTCCTCAGAGACGTCGAAGGCGACCCCGAGGAGAAGCGCAAGGCCATCCTCGAGGTCGCCTCCGACCTGGTCACGCGGGCCCATCACGACTGACGGGCCATCGGCGCGGGCGTCGTCAGACGCGCACGCCCTCCTTCTTCAGGAAGTTGACGGGGTTGACCGCCGAGCCGTAGTCCGCCGTCGTGCGGATCTCGAAGTGCAGGTGCGGGCCACTGGAGTTGCCGGTGTTGCCGGACTTCGCGATGTGGTCGCCCGTGGTGACGGTGTCGCCGACCTTCACGTCGATCCGGGACAGGTGGGCGTACTGCGAGTACGTGCCGTTGCTGTGCTTGATGACGATGGCGTTGCCGTACGCGGGGCCGTCACCGGCGCCGTTGCCGCCGGCCTTGACGACGGTGCCGCCGTGCACGGCGGAGACGTCGGTGCCGATCGGCACGGCGAAGTCCTGGCCGGAGTGGTGGCCGCTCGCCCACATGGCGCCGCCCTGCGAGTAGCCTGCGGAGAGCTCGTAGTCCTCGACCGGGTCGATCCAGGACTTGGCCTTCTTCTCCTCGGCCGCCTTCTTCTTGGCCTCGGCCTCCTTCTTCTTCGCCTCGGCCTTCTTCTTGGCCTTCGCGGCGTTGTCGGCGGCCTTGGCCTGAGCGGTGGCCTGGGCCTCGACGGAGGAGGCGGCGATACCGGGGAGGGCGGTGTCTGCGGAGTCGGCGACCGCGGCCCCGGTCCCGAGCAGCGCCGACACACCGAATCCGGCGGCCACGACGGCAGCCCGCTTACGGAGCATCGACGTACCGGGGCGGTGGGACTGGGTGCGCTTCGACATATGGGCAGACCTTTCAACGGGGACGTGACGGGGCCCGGCGCACTGCCTCGTGCTGCCGGGCCGGCCATCCCTTGGTAACCCCGCCCCCCATCGCCACCCAAAACGCCCATCTACGACATGTCCTCGTAGACCCGCCCCGCGAACCCTCCCGCCCGGACCGTCGTCGAGCCCAGGTGAAAGTAGTCCGATTTATGACTTCATCCTTGGTTTAAGCCCACTTCATCAAAGCAAGGCAAGGCAATACGGGCCCGGCGGCCACCCTGTCCCACCGGAACGGACACATCACCGGAACCCGTCGACCGTGTAACGGCACCACCGGATCGCCCGCGACCCACTATTTCCGTTAGTACGTGATCCACGTCCTGTGCGGCATGTCACCGGTCGGCAAGATCCAACCCCTCGCGGATGTGACCGGGGCTACGCTCCCGAACCATGGATCCCGCTGCTCTCGGCACCCGTCTGGCATCGAGCCTGATCGCCCCGGCGCTCAAGAAGCTCCTCGTCCAGGAGGGCCCGGGCGCGGGCCTGACGGACAAGCCGGTCCGCCTGTCGGGTCCTGTCTCCTTCCGCGGCGAGAAGCGCGCCCTGGACGGCGCCGACGCCGAGCGGATCGCCCGCGCCCTCGTCACCGCCGCCGCGGACGCACCGGGCGAGGCACCGTACCCGGCCGACGAGGCGGAACCCCTCGCCCTCGCCCTGGCCGCCACGCTGTCCGCCCTCGGCGGCCTCACCATGGACGACGTACAGGCGGCCCGCCTCGACCCGCACGCGCTGGCCCGCTCGCTGCGCCGCGCGGCCCCCGCCTCGCACGGGCTCTCCGCCGACGCGGGGCACTTCCTGGACGCGGCCGTCGACGAGGCCTGCCGTCAGGTGCTGCAGTTCTTCACCCAGCGGTCCACCTTTGTCCCCCGCACCCTGGTCGAGCAGCGCCGGGGCGAGGCCGAACTCCTCGCCAGGGCGGACGAGCTCATCGCCCGCACACCGCGCGCCGACGCGGCCGACACCGCCTTCGAGGAGCGCTACGCCCGGCACATCGCCGACCGCCACCGGCACCTGACCATCTACGGCATCGACCTGCGCGAGGCCCCCGAACGCTGGCCCCTCGACGTGGCGTATCTGAGCCTGGAGGCGACGGTCGCGCCGCGGGACGGCGCCTTCGACACCTTCGACACCTTCGATGCCTTCGACGCGGAGACCGAGGCTCCCGCCGCGTCCGCCCGCATCCGCGCCGAGGACGCGTTCGGCGACGGCGTCTCCCGGGTGCTGCTGCGCGGCGAGGCGGGCTCCGGCAAGACGACACTGATCCAGTGGCTGGCGACGAGGGCCGCGGCGGACGGCGACCGCGTCCCGTTCGTCCTGCCGCTGCGCACGCTGGCGGCCGGTCCGCTGCCCGCCCCCGAGGCCTTCCTGACGGCGGTCTCCTGCCCACTGGGCGCGCCCGCCGGATGGGCCGAGCGGGTCCTGGCCGCCTCCCGCGCCCTGGTCCTCGTGGACGGCCTCGACGAGATCCCCACGGCCGAGCGGAACCGGGTGCGCGACTGGCTGCTCGCCCTCGTCGACGCGCACCCCGGCAACCGCTGGCTGCTCACCTCGCGCCCCACCGCCGTACGCCCCGAATGGCTCGCCGACAGCGGCTTCCGCGAGGTGCTGCTGCCGCCGATGCGCTCCGCGGACGTCGCCACGTTCGTGCACCGCTGGCACACGGCCGCCGACGCCCTCCCGTACGAGACCGCGCTGCTCGACTCGCTGCGCACCAAACGCGACCTGGCCCGCCTCGCCACCAACCCCCTGATGTGCGGCCTGATCTGCGCGCTGCACCGCGAACGCCGCGGCTATCTGCCCACAGGGCGCAAGGAGTTGTACGACGCCGCCCTGTCGATGCTGCTCCACCGGCGCGACCGGGAGCGCGGCATGGCCGTGCCCGAGCTGGGCGAGGAGGCCCAGCTCGACCTCCTCCAGCACCTCGCGTACGCCCTCGTCCTCAGCGGCCGCACCGAGATGAGCCGCGAGGCCGCCATCGGCGCGTTGGAACGCCGGCTGCCCGCGGTGGCCACGGCGGCGGCGCACGGCGACGCGGCGACCGTCCTGCGCACCCTGCTGCTACGAAGCGGCCTGCTGCGCGAACCCGCCGCCGACACGGTCGACTTCAGCCACCGCACCTTCCAGGACTACCTCGCCGCCCGCTACGCCGTGGAGGAGGGCCACGCGCTCCCCTTCGTCCAGCGCCTCGCCGACGACCCGCAGGGCGAGGACGCGATCCGGATGGCCGTCGCCCACGCCCGCCCCGGCGAACGCGCCCACCTGCTGCGCGAGTTGCTCGCGTACGACCACCCGCGCCTCACGCTCCTGGCACTGGCCTGCCTGGAGCATGCGACGGCCCTCGACCCGGCGGTGCGCGCCGAGGTCGAGCGCCGCGCCGGTTCCCTGATCCCGCCGCGCACCACGCAGGACGCGAAGACGCTGGCCGAGGCGGGTCCTCTGGTCCTGGAGCTGCTGCCGCACCCGGACGGCCTCGACGACGGGGCGGCGCACGGCGTCGCGGTGACCGCGTCGCTGCTCGGCGGCCTGGAACCGGCGGGCGCGCTGGGCGTCCTGCGCCGGCTGCGCGAGCACCCGTCGCTGACGGTGCGGCGCCAACTGGCGGGCACCTGGAGCCGGTTCCCCACCGAGGAGTACGCGGCGGAGGTCCTGGACCACGTGGAGCGCGACGGACTGCACCTCCTGTGCGAGTCCGGCGAGCAGCGGGCGGCGCTGGCCCGGATGCGGCCGTGGCCCGACATGACGTTCCGCGGCCCGCACGCCCCGGCGGACATCGCCGCCGCGGTGCCCGACCCTGCCGCCGTACGGATCCTGTACTTCCGGGACGATCCACTGCTCGACGACCTCGGCGCGCTGACGGCGTTCCCGAACCTGCGGGGGCTGTGGATGGAGGGCAACGCGAACGCCCACGGGTTCGCGGGCCTCGCCGGGCTGTCACCGACCCACCTCACGTGCTCGGGCGCCGCCGACGTGACCGGCCTGGCGGCCCTGCGCACGCTGCGCCGCATCTCGCTCGACCAGGCGCTCCCGGGCGACTCGCTCACCACCGGGCTCCCGGTCGGCGCCCCGCTGGAGTACCTCTTCCTGGGCCGCCGCACGACCGACACCACCGGGCTGCGGGGCCTCGGCCACTGGCCCACCCTGAACCAGCTCAGCCTCGGCCGGCTGACGACCGCCCCGACCGCCGAGGACTGGGCCGAGGTCGCCGCGCTGCCCGCGCTCACCTGCCTGTCCCTGAACGAGGTCCTCTTCCACGAGCACCCGCGTTCGATCGGCCTGCTGCCCGAGCTGCCGGACGTGCGGATGCTGCGTCTGACGGCGCTGAGCGGCACCGAGGACGTCTCCACGCTGCCGTCCCGCTTCCCGGGCGTACGCGAGGTCGTCCTCCAGACCGCCCCCGGCGTGACCCTCCCGCTCGACCGCTACGCCCGCCTCTTCCCGGACGCCGACGTCACCGTCGACCAGCGCTGACCCGCACACGAAAAAACGGGTGGGCCCGAACCGTTCCGTCAGGAACAGCTCGGGCCCACCCGTATCAGGCTCGCCCCGGAGGGGTTACGCCTCCTTGCTCAGGTTCGGGCCGCCACCGGCAGCCGCGTCCTCGATCGGCGGGGCGTCCGGCAGGGCCGCCTTCTCCTCGCCGCGGAAGGTGAAGGTCTTGTTCTCGCCCTCGCCCTCCGTGTCCACGACCACGATGTGGCCCGGGCGCAGCTCGCCGAAGAGGATCTTCTCCGACAGGCTGTCCTCGACCTCGCGCTGGATCGTGCGACGCAGCGGACGCGCGCCGAGCACGGGGTCGTAGCCCTTCTTCGAGAGCAGCTCCTTGGCGGACTGCGAGAGCTCGATGCCCATGTCGCGGTCCTTCAGGCGCTCGTCCACCTTCGAGATCATCAGGTCGACGATCTCGAGGATGTCGCCCTGGCTGAGCTGCGGGAAGACGACGACGTCGTCGACACGGTTGAGGAACTCGGGACGGAAGTGCTGCTTGAGCTCGTCCGACACCTTGTTCTTCATGCGCTCGTAGTTGGACTTCGAGTCGCCCTGGGCCGCGAAGCCGAGGTTGAAGCCCTTCGAGATGTCACGGGTTCCAAGGTTGGTCGTCATGATGATGACCGTGTTCTTGAAGTCCACGACGCGACCCTGGGAGTCGGTCAGTCGACCGTCCTCCAGGATCTGGAGGAGCGAGTTGAAGATGTCCGGGTGGGCCTTCTCCACCTCGTCGAAGAGGACGACGGAGAACGGCTTGCGGCGCACCTTCTCGGTCAGCTGACCGCCCTCTTCGTAGCCCACGTAACCGGGGGGTGAACCGAAGAGACGCGACACCGTGTGCTTCTCGCTGAACTCCGACATGTCGAGGGAGATCAGCGCCTCCTCGTCACCGAAGAGGAATTCGGCCAGCGCCTTGGAGAGCTCGGTCTTACCGACACCGGACGGACCGGCGAAGATGAACGAACCACCCGGACGCTTCGGGTCCTTCAGACCGGCCCGCGTACGGCGGATCGCCCGGGAGAGCGCCTTGACGGCGTCCTTCTGGCCGATGACCCGCTTGTGGAGCTCGTCCTCCATGCGCAGCAGACGCGAGGACTCCTCCTCGGTCAGCTTGAAGACCGGAATGCCGGTGGCGGTCGCGAGGACCTCGGCGATCAGCTCGCCGTCGACCTCGGCGACGACGTCCATGTCGCCGGCCTTCCATTCCTTCTCGCGCTTGGCCTTCGCGGCGAGCAGCTGCTTCTCCTTGTCGCGGAGAGAGGCCGCCTTCTCGAAGTCCTGGGAGTCGATGGCCGACTCCTTGTCGCGACGCACGCCCGCGATCTTCTCGTCGAACTCGCGGAGGTCCGGCGGCGCGGTCATCCGGCGGATGCGCATCCGGGAACCGGCCTCGTCGATCAGGTCGATCGCCTTGTCCGGCAGGAAGCGGTCCGAGATGTACCGGTCGGCCAGCGTCGCGGCCTGGACGAGGGCCTCGTCCGTGATCGAGACGCGGTGGTGGGCCTCGTAGCGGTCACGGAGACCCTTGAGGATCTCGATCGTGTGCGGCAGCGACGGCTCCGCGACCTGGATCGGCTGGAAGCGGCGCTCGAGGGCCGCGTCCTTCTCCAGGTGCTTGCGGTATTCGTCGAGCGTCGTCGCACCGATGGTCTGCAGCTCACCGCGGGCCAGCATCGGCTTCAGGATGGAAGCCGCGTCGATGGCGCCCTCGGCGGCACCCGCACCGACCAGCGTGTGCAGCTCGTCGATGAACAGGATGATGTCGCCGCGGGTGCGGATCTCCTTGAGCACCTTCTTGAGGCGCTCCTCGAAGTCACCGCGGTAGCGGGAGCCGGCGACCAGCGCGCCGAGGTCGAGGGTGTAGAGGTGCTTGTCCTTGAGGGTCTCGGGCACCTCGCCCTTGACGATGGCCTGAGCGAGGCCCTCGACGACGGCGGTCTTGCCGACGCCGGGCTCACCGATCAGGACCGGGTTGTTCTTGGTCCGGCGCGACAGGACCTGCATGACGCGCTCGATCTCCTTCTCGCGCCCGATGACCGGGTCGAGCTTGGACTCACGAGCGGCCTGCGTCAGGTTGCGGCCGAACTGGTCGAGCACCAGGGACGTGGAGGGCGTGCCCTCGGCAGGACCGCCGGCGGCGGCGGTCTCCTTGCCCTGGTAACCGGAGAGCAGCTGGATGACCTGCTGCCGCACCCGGTTGAGGTCTGCGCCCAGCTTGACCAGGACCTGGGCGGCGACGCCCTCGCCCTCACGGATCAGGCCGAGCAGGATGTGCTCCGTGCCGATGTAGTTGTGGCCCAGCTGAAGGGCCTCGCGGAGCGACAGCTCCAGGACCTTCTTGGCACGGGGGGTGAAGGGGATGTGGCCGGACGGGGCCTGCTGGCCCTGGCCGATGATCTCCTCCACCTGCTGGCGGACCGCCTCGAGCGAAATCCCGAGGCTCTCCAGGGCCTTAGCGGCGACACCCTCGCCCTCGTGGATCAAGCCCAGGAGGATGTGCTCGGTGCCGATGTAATTGTGGTTGAGCATCCGGGCTTCTTCCTGAGCCAGGACGACAACCCGCCGCGCGCGGTCGGTGAACCTCTCGAACATCGTTAATCGCTCCTCAGAGCGGTCAGGCAGTTAGGGGTCGGTCCCCTCCCTGTCCTTCCGCAGCTTAGTCCCGCAAGCGGGGACCGCTCATTCCATCTGCCGACACCCGTTCATGGTCTCCTGCCCCGAACGCCGACAACTGCTCCAACCCGATGGTGCGAGACGATGTTCCCGCAGGCCAGGCAGATACCCCCACCATCAGTACGCCGATGGCGAACGCAGGCTGCCCGTCCCGCACGTGTCGCCCCTCCCACTAGGGATGTCTTACCCGTACGGACTGACACTCCATGCGGCGCGCCCCGGTTCCCTCCGCTACGGGCGAACATCTTTGCGCCGCCCAACGCTCCCGTACGCCCCTTTTCCGGACACAGTACGCATGCACTCGGCGACGGTGCGTAACCCCGGAGCGTCGGTGGCTGTTGCTCCTGGCATGGTCACCACCTCCGGCACGACCGTTCCCGCTCCCCGGCAACCGCTGACCGACACCGGACGCGATCCGGTCCGGCAGTGGTACGAGGACGAGCTCGGCTGGGCGACTGCGGCAGGCCCCGATGGCGCGCTGCTGCACACCGGGCTGCGCTTCGACGTACTGGAGGTGCCGACCGACGCCGGCTTCGCGATGCTGCGCAGACTCGATCCCCGGTCACCGGTGGCCGTGTGCGGGGAAACGATGCGGCTGCTGGTCGCCGCGGGCAGCGCGGACGAACTGCCGGGGCTGCTCGACTGGCTGGAGTGGGGGGCGCTGCCCCTGGATCTCGTCGCCGTCGGGGCGGGCGGTCTCATCGACGCGCCGACGCCTCCGGGATGGTCCGGCTCGCAGGAGGCCGCCGTCTGGGTGCGGCCCCCCGAGCCCGGCTGCGAGGTGGAACCGGTGCTACCGGCCCTGACGAGCCTGACGGCCGTCTCGACCTGGTCGGTCGTGGGGGGCGGTGGGGGCGCCCCCGATCTCGTACGCCTCGTGGACACGGCGGCGACGCACTGCCACCGGGCCCGGCTGCGTCGCGGCGCTGCCACGCCCGCGACCACGTCAACAAAGCGACCAATGCGGCCGTCCCGTCAGCCGTTGGCCTTCTCGTAGGCCTCACGGATCGACTGGGGAACACGGCCGCGGTCGTTGACCTCGTAGCCGTTCTCCTTCGCCCACGCGCGGATCTGCGCGGTGTCCTGGTTGCCGCCGCCGGACGTGGCGCGCGCCTTGCCCCGGCCGCTCGAGCGGCCACCGGTGCGACGACCGCCCTTGAGGTACGGCTCAAGGAGGCCGCGGAGCTTGTCCGCATTGGCGGTGGTGAGGTCGATCTCGTACGACTTGCCGTCGAGCGCGAACGTCACGGTCTCGTCCGCCTCGCCACCGTCGAGGTCATCGACAAGAAGGACCTGAACCTTCTGTGCCACCGGATTTCCTTTCATCGAAATCTGAAGGGCGGCCCCGCGACCACGGCCGCTGATTCGCCGTCCCCTTGTTATATGCAGTACTGCAGTACGTCGGAAAGCAAACCGCTTTTGCCCGAAAAACACAAACCCCTGGCTGAGATCAGGGAGAGATCCCGGAGTTGAACACTGCCCACCGGGACCAAAAACATGCGCGATTCGGACATAGGGAACCGTTGCAAGCACGCATGCCGGAATAGCGCCCGGCGGCGATCACAGATGCAGAAGCATCCGGCTGTTGCCCAAGGTGTTCGGTTTCACTCGTTCGAGACCGAGGAACTCCGCCACGCCCTCGTCATAGGAACGCAGGAGCTCACTGTAGACATCGGTGTCGACCGTATCGACGGGCGTCTCGCCGATCTCCACGAAGGCGTGCTTGGCGAAGAACTCGACTTCGAAGGTGAGGCAGAAAACCCGCCGAACACCGATCCAGCGCGCGGTCTGAAGAAGCTTCTCGAGCAGCAGATGTCCGACACCGGAGCCCTTGACCTGCGGGTCCACCGCGAGGGTGCGGACTTCCGCGAGGTCTTCCCACATGACGTGCAGTGCGCCGCAGCCGACGACCGCCGCGTTGTCGTCGCGTTCCGCGACCCAGAACTCCTGGATGTCCTCGTAAAGCGTCACGGTGGCTTTGTCGAGCAGGATCCCCTGTCGGCTGTACGCGTCGAGCAGGCGGCGCACCTCGGGCACATCGGCCGTCCTCGCCCTGCGTACGGTCACTGCTTTACGGGTCGATTCGACGGTTGACCCGACTTCGGGGAGCTCTGCTGGCATGTCCGGACGCTATCGCCCGGCCCCGTCGCCCGCTTCCTCGGGGGCCGAGGGGACTTCCGCCGGCAGTTCGGGCGAGACGATCCGCATGGCATCCCTGAGGGCCTCGCGCTGCTCCGGCGACATCATCCCGAAGAACGCGACGAGCGCGGCGGCGGGGTTGTCGCTCTGCGCCCAGGCCTCGTTCATCAGCGCGGCCGAGTACGCGGCCCGTGTGGAGACCGCCTCATATCGATAGGCCCGGCCTTCCGCTTCGCGGCGTACCCAGCCCTTCTGATGGAGATTGTCCAATACGGTCATGACGGTCGTGTAGGCGATGGACCGTTCCTGTTGGAGGTCCTCCAGGACTTCCCTCACGGTGACCGGGCGGTTCCACTTCCACACCCGCGTCATCACTGCGTCTTCGAGTTCTCCCAAGGGGCGCGGCACGAGAAGCACAATAGTGGGAGAAGTCGGTAATTCAACGCGGGACGTGGCGGCGATCGCCAAGCAATGACAAAAGGGGCGCCCGGCGGGCGCCCCTCACTGCGGTTTCCGTGCCGGTCGCGACCGCGCTCAGGCGGTCGCGTCCTGCTGCGCGCCGCCGCCCTGCCGGGCGGCCTCGGCGCGCGCGATGGCGGCGTCGACGGCCGCGTCCTCCTTGGCCTTCTTGTCGCCGCCCTGCGACTTCACGATGGTCACGATCAGACCGACGAAGAACGCGGCCATCACGACCGGGGGCACGAGCGCGGAGACGTAGTCCATGCCCCCAGAGTAGCTACCCGACGGCCAGTCTCCGCGACGGGGCCGGGGGCTGGGCGGGGCGGCGCTTGGGCGGGAAGACCTCGGCCGGGGTGGGGACCGGGCGCTGAGGCGGCTCGGGGGCCGGTCGCGCGGGCTTGTCGCCGTCCGCCGCCGAGAGCCCGCCGGGCAGGGCGAGCAGGTGGGTGCGGGAGGCCGGGACGCGGGGCCGGTACCGCTCGTCGAACCTGGCGCGCACGCCCTGTTCCGCCAGGTCGCGGCAGCGGGCGAGCAGGGCCACGGCGGCCGGGTTCGCCGGCAGCGCGCGCAGCGCCGCGAGGTCCTCGGCGCCGGGCCTGTGGCCCGCCGCCAGGGCCTCCTTGAGGAGGCTCAGATAGCCGGGAGCGGAGCCGGGCAGGGCGGCCCGGTAGCGGTCGAGGTCGGAGCGGAGGAAGGCCCGCATGCGGATGCCTTCCCGGGCCGCTTCGTCGACCGACTCCGCGAGTCGCAGACAGGCCCGGACGTCCTCGTCCGAGGTGGGGCTGGGGTGGAGGGCGAGGGCGAGGGCGCGTCGGAGCACACGCAGCTCTTCTGCACCGAACGCCATGCCGCCACGATTTCCGTAGGGCGTGGGCATGAAAGGACGGTACGACCGATTACGGACAAATCGGCTTAACCGGCAATTCCCGGGCGCGCCTCGCCTGCCGGTGGCCTCAGAGCCGCGAGACGTTCCGCTCGTACACCAGGCGGAGGCCGATCAGGGTCAGCCACGGCTCGTGCTCGTCGATCACGGTGGACTCGCCGAGGACCATCGGCGCGAGGCCGCCCGTCGCGATGACCGTCACGTCGTCCGGGTCCTCCGCGAGCTCCTTCGCCATCCGGTTCACGACCCCGTCGACCTGGCCCGCGAAGCCGTAGACGATGCCCGCCTGCATGGCCTCGACGGTGTTCTTGCCGATGACGCTGCGCGGCCTGGCCAGCTCGATCTTGCGCAGCTGGGCGCCGCGCATGCCGAGGGCCTCGACGGAGATCTCGATGCCGGGGGCGATCACACCGCCCGCGTACTCCCCGCGCGCGGAGACCGCGTCGAAGGTCGTCGCCGTGCCGAAGTCCACGACGATCGCGGGGCCGCCGAACATCTCGACGGCCGCGACCGCGTTGATGATCCGGTCGGCGCCGACCTCCTTGGGGTTGTCCATGAGGATCGGCACGCCGGTCTTGATGCCGGGCTCGACCAGGACGGCGGGTACGTCGCCGTAGTAGCGGCGGGTGACCTCGCGCAGCTCGTGCAGGACCGAGGGGACGGTCGAGCAGATGGCGATGCCGTCGATGCCGTCGCCGAGTTCGTCGCCGAGCAGCGGGTGCATGCCCATCAGGCCCTTGAGCAGCACGGCGAGTTCGTCGGCGGTTCTGCGCGCGTCCGTGGAGATGCGCCAGTGCTCGATGATCTCCTCGCCGTCGAACAGGCCGAGGACGGTGTGGGTGTTGCCCACGTCGATGGTGAGCAGCATCAGGCGTCCGCCTCGCGCAGGTCGAGGCCGATGTCGAGGATCGGCGAGGAGTGGGTGAGCGCGCCCACGGCGAGGTAGTCGACGCCCGTCTTCGCGTACGTGGCGGCGTTCTCCAGCGTGAGGCGGCCGGAGGACTCCAGGAGCGCGCGGCCGTCGGTGATCGCCACGGCCTCCTCGGTCTCGCCCGGCGTGAAGTTGTCCAGGAGGATTAGGTCGGCGCCCGCGTCGAGGACCTCGCGCAGCTGGTGCAGGGTGTCGACCTCGACCTCGATCGGCAGGCCGGGGAAGCGGTCGCGCACGGCCTGGAAGGCCTGGGCGACGCCGCCTGCCGCGACCACGTGGTTGTCCTTGACCAGGGCCGCGTCCGAGAGGGACATGCGGTGGTTGACGCCGCCGCCCATGCGGACCGCGTACTTCTCCAGGGAGCGCAGGCCCGGCGTGGTCTTGCGGGTGTCGCGGACCTTCGCCTTCGTGCCGTCCAGAACGTCCGCCCACGCGCGCGTGGCGGTCGCGATGCCGGAGAGGCGGCACATGATGTTGAGCGCGGTGCGCTCGGCGGTGAGCAGGTCGCGGGTGCGGGTGGTGACGGAGAGCAGCTTCTGGCCCGCCTCGACCCGGTCGCCGTCCTCCGCGTGCCGCTCGACCTCGAACTCGTCCGTGGCCACGACGGAGACGACCGCCTCGGCGACCCGCAGGCCCGCCACGACGCCCGCCTCGCGAGCCGTGAAGTCGGCGGTGGCGACGGCGTCTTCGGGGATCGTGGCGACGGTCGTGACGTCCACGCCGCCGTCCAGGTCCTCGGTGATCGCCATGTGGGCGATGTCCTCGATCTCGACCGGGTGCAGGCCCGCGTCGAGCAGCAGCTGGGCCAGCGACGGGTCGAGGCCGCACTCCATGACGTCGTCGGAATCTCCCTGCGCGCAGCCGCAGTTGTCGCCGCAGCCTTCGCTGCCTGCGTCCGCCAGGGGGAGGTCGGGGGTGGCGCTCACGTCGGTCACTGCTCCTGAGGGTTCTTTGCCGTTGCCGGGAAGTCTGCTGTGGGTGTGGTGCGGGTGGCCAGGGTCCGGTCCGGATTCAGGCGTACGACGATGTGGCGGCGCCACGTGGCATCGTCGCGGTCCGGGTGGTCCTCGCGCCAGTGGCAGCCGCGGGTCTCCTCGCGGCGGCGCGCGGCGGCGACCAGGACGCGGGCCACGCACAGGAGGTTGGTGGCCTCCCAGGTGTCGACGCCCGGCTCCGCGGTCTTGCCGTTCTCCGTGAGGGAGTTGACCGCGTCGGCGTGGATGCGGCCGAGCTGGGCGGCGGCCTCGGCGAGGGAGTCGGCGGAGCGCAGGACGCCCGCGCCCGCCGTCATCACGCGCTGGATGGCGAACCGTGCCTCCGGGGGAAGCAGCGGGTGGGTCGGGGTCTGTGGGTGCTCGACGGGCGCGGGCACGCGCGCGTGGAGGGCGTTCTCCGCGTGCAGGCGCGTGATGTCGTCCGCGATGCGCTCGGCGTAGACGAGGCCTTCCAGAAGGGAGTTGGAGGCCAGCCGGTTCGCCCCGTGAACGCCCGTGCAGGCGGCCTCCCCGCACGCGTACAGGCCCGGCACGGTGGTGCGGCCGGAGAGGTCCGTGCGGACGCCTCCGGAGGCGTAGTGCGCAGCGGGAGCGACCGGGATGGGTTCGGTGACCGGGTCGATGCCGTGGGCGCGGCAGGCGGCGAGGATCGTGGGGAACCGGTTCTCCCACATGTCGGCGCCGAAGTGCCGCGCGTCCAGGTACATGTGCTCGGTGCCGAGCTCCTGCATGCGGCGCGTGATGCCCTTGGCGACGATGTCGCGGGGCGCCAGCTCGGCCAGTTCGTGCTGGCCGACCATGAAGCGCACGCCGTCCGCGTCCACCAGGTGCGCGCCCTCGCCGCGTACGGCTTCGGAGACCAGCGGCTGCTGGCCCTCGGCGTCCGCGCCCAGGAACAGCACGGTCGGGTGGAACTGGACGAATTCCAGGTCGCTGACCTCGGCGCCCGCGCGCAGGGCGAGCGCGACGCCGTCGCCCGTGGACACGTGCGGGTTCGTGGTCGCCGAGAAGACCTGGCCCATGCCGCCGGTCGCGAGGACCACGGCGGGCGCGAGGACGGCGCCGACGCCGTCGTGCTGGCCCTCCCCCATGACGTGCAGGGAGACGCCCGCGGTGCGGCCTTCGGCGTCCGTGAGCAGGTCAAGGACCAGCGCGTTCTCGACGGTCTCCACACCACGCGCGCGTACCGCCTCGACGAGCGCGCGGGAGATCTCCGCTCCGGTCGCGTCACCGCCCGCGTGCGCGATGCGGCGGCGGTGGTGGCCGCCCTCGCGGGTCAGCTCCAGGTCGCCCTCGGCGGACTCGTCGAAGTGCGCGCCGGTCTCGATCAGGCGGCGTACGGCGTCGGGGCCCTCGGTGACGAGGGTGCGCACGGCCTCCTCGTCGCACAGGCCGACGCCGGCGACCAGGGTGTCGTCCAGGTGCTGCTCGGGGGTGTCGCCCTCGCCGAGGGCCGCCGCGACGCCGCCCTGCGCCCAGCGCGTGGAGCCGTCGTCGAGGCGGGCCTTGGTGACGACGACGGTGCGCAGGCCCGCGGCCTGGCAGCGCAGCGCCGCGGTCAGGCCCGCGACGCCGGAGCCGACGATCACGACGTCGGCCTCGACGTTCCAGCCGGGGGTGGGGGCGTGGAGCCTTATGCCGGTGCTGCTCACGAGTGGCCTCCGAAGGTCAGCGGCAGGTTGTCGATGAGGCGGGTGTTTCCCACGCGCGCGGCGACCGCGAGCACGGCCTCGCCCTCGAAGCCGTCGCTCACGTCCGTGAAGTCGCGCGGATCGACGAGGGCCACGTAGTCGAGCTCGACCGGCGGCTGGAGGCGCTTCGCCTCGTCGAGGATCTGGCGGGCCGCCGCGAGGACCGCGGAGGGGCTGCCCGGGGCCGCGGTGGCGACGGCGTGCGCGTCGGCCGCGGCCCGGGCCTCGCCTATCTTGCCGAGCGCCTTCGCCCGCGCGCGCGGCGTCGGGTTCTCGGCGGCACGCGCGCGCAGGGCCTCCTGCGCGGCATGCCGGTCGCGGCCCGTGAACAGGGCGTCGGAGAGGGCCAGCGCGGTGCGGCGCTCGGCCGGGGACAGATAGCGGTTGCGGGAGGAGAGCGCGAGCCCGTCGTCCTCGCGGACCGTGGGCACGGCGACGATCTCCACGTCGAAGTTCAGATCGCGCACCATGCGCCGCACCAGGGCCAGTTGCTGCGCGTCCTTCTGGCCGAAGAGGGCCACGTCCGCGCGCGTGAGGTGCAGCAGCTTGGCGACCACGGTGAGCATGCCGTCGAAGTGACCGGGGCGCGAGGCGCCCTCGAGCCGCTCCCCCATGGGGCCCGCCGTGATGCGGATCTCGGGCTGCCCGCCCGGGTAGACCTCGTCGACGGAGGGCGCGAACACGGCGTCCGCCCCCGCCTGTTCGGCGATCCGCACGTCGGCGTCGAGGGTGCGCGGGTAGCGGTCGAGGTCCTCGCCCGCGCCGAACTGCAGCGGGTTCACGAAGACCGTGACGACCACTTCGCCGTCCGCCCCGGCGCGGGCCCTGGCCGAGCGGATCAGCGTCGCGTGGCCCTCGTGCAGGGCGCCCATCGTCATGACGACGACGCGCTGCCCGGTACGCGTGCGTGCCCGCATGTCCGCGCCCTTGTGGAGGAGCCGCGTGCGCGACGTCGCCGCGGGGCTCGCCGCCATGGAGTCCGTGGGGCTCATCGGGTCTCCTCCGTACCGGTCGCGAGGACGCCCAGGAGGTCCTCGGCGAGCTCCGGCTTCAGCAGTCCGTGCGCGAGCGCGCGGTCGGCGGTGGCGCGGGCCATCGCGAGATAGCCGGCGACGGTCCCCGGGGCGTGCTTGCGCAGCTCCGTGATGTGGGCGGCGACGGTGCCCGCGTCGCCGCGCGCCACCGGACCCGTGAGGGCGGCGTCGCCCGACCTGAGCGCGTTGTCGAGGGCCGCGCCGAGCAGCGGGCCCAGCATCCGGTCGGGGGCGCCGACGCCCGCCTCGCGGAGCAGTTCCATGGACTCCGCGATCAGGGTGACCAGGTGATTGGCGCCGAGCGCGAGGGCCGCGTGGTAGAGCGCGCGGTTCTCCTCGGCGATCCACTCGGGTTCGCCGCCCATCTCGATGACCAGGGCCTCCGCGGCAAGCCGCAGCTCTTCGGGCGCGGTGACGCCGAAGGAGCAGCCGGCCAGCCGCTGGACGTCGACGGGGGTGCCGGTGAACGTCATCGCGGGGTGCAGCGCGAGCGGCAGGCCGCCCGCGCGCAGCGCCGGTTCGAGGACCTTCGCGCCGTACCGGCCCGAGGTGTGCACGAGCAGCTGGCCAGGGCGTACGGCGCCGGTCTCGGCGAAGCCCTCGACGAGGCCCGGCAGGACGTCGTCGGGGACGGTGAGGAGCACCAGGTCGGCCTGCGCGAGGACCTCGGCGGGCGGCACCAGGGGCACGTCGGGCAGCAGCGTCGCCGCTCGGCGCACGGAGGCGTCGGAGACCCCGGAGACGGCGACGGGGCGGTGCCCGGCCAGTTGCAGGGACGCGGCGAGCGCGGGGCCGACACGGCCCGCGCCGACGACGCCCACGGTGAGGCGGGCGGGGCGGTCCTTGGGGTCCATGGGTTCGGATCGCGGGTTCGGAGGGGGTGTTGTCACGAGGCGATGGCCTTCCGTTCCAGTCCGCTCGGGGTACCGGACGATTTCTCGTCATGTTAACGCTATCTGTCCGCGCGGGTCCCGGCTGTCCACAGGCTGTGGGCAAGCGCACGCGGGTGCGCCATGATCGACGGATGGACGGAACCGCCGAGAACACTGTCACGCCCGAGAAGACGCAGGCCGAACGGCTGATCACGGCGTTGCGGGGCGCCGAGCGCACGCTGGCCCGCAGGCCGAACGAGGCCACCTTGGGCGAGCGGTGGGAGAGCCTGTCCGGCGCCGCCGCGACGGTGGCCGACCTGTCGGACGACGTCGACATCTACGGGGACGGCGTCGTCGCCGACCTGGAGGCACGGGTCGCCGCGCTGCTCGGCAAGGAGGCGGCCGCGTTCTTCCCCACCGGCACCATGGCCCAGCAGGTCGCGCTGCGCTGCTGGGCGGGCCGCACCGGCAATTCCACGGTGGCCCTGCACCCGCTGGCGCACCCCGAGGTGCACGAGCGGGAGGCGCTGACCGCGGTGGCGGGGCTGCGCACCGTGCACCCCACGAAGGCGGCGCGGCAGATCGGCGCCGACGACGTGCACGACCTGGCCGAGCCGTTCGGGACGCTGATGCTCGAACTGCCGCTCAGGGACGCCGGTTTCGCGCTGCCCACCTGGGAGGAACTGGAAGAGGTCTGCGAAGCGGCACGCGCGCGTGACGCCGTGATCCACTTCGACGGGGCCCGCCTGTGGGAGACCACGACGCACTTCGGGCGCCCGCTGGACGGGATCGCGGAGCTCGCGGACAGCGTCTACGTGTCGTTCTACAAGTCGCTCGGCGGCCTCAGCGGCGCGGTGCTCGCGGGCCCGGAGTCGTTCGTCGGGGAGGCGAGGGCCTGGCGGCACCGCTACGGCGGCCAGGTCTTCCAGCAGTTCCCGCAGGCGGTCTCGGCCCTTGCGGGCCTGGATCGGGAGCTGCCACGGCTTCCCGAGTACGTGGCGCACGCGCGCGTGGTCGCGCAGGCGCTGGTGGAGGGCTTCACCAAGGCCGGTGTCACCGGGGCGCGGGTGTTCCCCGAGGTGCCGCACACGCACCAGTTCAAGGTCTGGCTGCCCTACGACGCCGAGGTGCTCACGGAGGCCGGGATCGCGCAGGCGGAGCAGACGCGGACGGCCCTGTTCGCGCGCTGGTCGGACGAGGGCGCGGTGCCGGGGCTCGCGGCCACGGAGGTCACGGTCGCGGCGGCGGGTCTGGAGTGGGGCCCTGACGACGTCCGCGCGGCCGTCGCGGACTTCGTGGGGCGGCTCCCCTCGTAGGGGCCTGGCTCAGCAACCGGCCGGGTGGCCGCGGCGCCCCGACAGCAGGCGGGTCAGCGCCGCCCGGATCCGGCCGCGGGCCGGGCGGCCGGCCAGGACCGCCCTGAACCGGCGGTAGTCGCGCAGCTCACGCAGGGCGGCCAGCTCGTGCTGCCCGGGCGCCGGCGGGGCCGCTTCGCCGCGCTGGGCGGCGCGGTAGAGGTCGATGGCGTACTGCTGGGTGACGCTCATGTCGAACACCTCGCTCTTCATCTCGATTGTCGCGCCGTGCCCCGGAATCAGCCTGTTTGCTGCTGTTCGGGGCCGATGGGTACGAGATTGCGCCCGGCGCCGCCGCGCGGTCACGTCGATTGACGGGAGCCGTCAATCGACGACCCGGCTGTCAGTGGCGGCGTGCACCATGGGGTCATGAGCGTGAGCATCGACATCACGGGCCTGCCGCCCGAGCGGATCCATGTCGTGCCCTCGCCCCTGGCCGAGCTGGGCATGGCGCTGCACGCGCTGTCGGAACCCGCCCACCACCCGGGGCTGCAGGGGTGGACGACAAGCGTGACCGCGTGCCTGGACCCGTGCCTCGCGGACCGGATGTGCGAGGCGGACTTCCTGTGGCGGACGACGTTCTCGGACGTCTTCACGCCGTCCGCGGGGATACCGGGACGGCGCACGCTGCCCGGTGCCACGCTCGCCGAGGAGCTGGACCTGCTCGACAAGCTCTCCGACGAGCAGTTCGTGGACGCCGCCCTGGAGTTCACGTGCCAGTCGCAGTACGCGGAGCGGGTGGTGAACCGGCTCGACGACCCGAGCACCCGCGAGCGCGCGCTCGAACTCGCGGCCGCGCGCGGAGCGCCCCAGGTCCGGTTCACGCAACGCCTGCTCGAGGACCCGCCCGCCATCAGGTCGTGGTTCCGCGAGCTGCTGCAGGACTGCGACGAGGCGTTCTTCTCGGACGTATGGGCGCGCGTGCGGCACCAGTTGGCGGCCGACGCGCGACACAAGACGGAGATGCTGCGCCACAAGGGACTCAAAGAGGCCCTCGCGGCGACGTCCTCGGCGGTCTCGCTCGACGAGGCGGGCCCCGCCATCGTCGTCGACAAGATCTCCGACGGGCGTACGGAGGCGGGCAGCGGCAATCTGATCCTGACGCCGACCAGCCTGGGGTGGCCCCATCTGTGGGTGCTGCACCGCAAGGGCTGGCAGCCGATGATCACCTATCCGATCGCCTCCCCCGGACTCACGACGCCGCCCTCGGTCGAGCTGCTGACGCGGCGCATGGCGGCGCTCGCCCACCCGGCGCGCATGCGGCTGTGCCGGCACCTGGCCCGCGGCCCCTACACGACAAGCGAGTTGGCGGACGCGCACGGGATGTCCGCGCCGGAGATATCCCGGCACCTGTCGGTGCTGAAGAAGGCCGGGCTGATCACGACGCGGCGGCGCGGCCGCTATGTGCAGCACCAGTTGGACCTCAGCGTGGTCTCGCGCCTCGGCGGGGACTTCATCGAGGGGGTGCTGCGCTGACGGCCCGGGCCGCCGGTCCTCAGGCCCCGGCGCCGCCCGCGCGGACGAGCCCCGTCTCGTAGGCGAGGACGACGACCTGGACCCGGTCGCGCAGATCGAGCTTGGTCAGGATGCGGCCCACATGGGTCTTCACCGTGGCCTCCGACAGCACCAGGCGCGCGGCGATCTCGCCGTTCGAGTGCCCCTGGGCGACCAGGACCATGACCTCGCGCTCGCGCTCGGTGAGCCGCTCGAGCCGCTTGTGCTGCGGCTGGTCGGGGCCGCTGGGCAGCATCGGGGCGAAGCGGTCGAGCAGCCGCCGGGTCGTGGACGGGGCGACCACCGCGTCGCCGCTGTGCACGGCGCGGATCGCGGTGAGCAGCTCGCCCGGCGGCACGTCCTTGAGCATGAAGCCGGAGGCCCCCGCCCGCAGCCCCGAGAAGGCGTACTCGTCGAGGTCGAAGGTGGTCAGGATGAGGACCTTGGGCGAGTCGGGGTCCGCACAGATCCGCCGCGTCGTCTCGACCCCGTCGAGCTTCGGCATGCGGACGTCCATGAGGACCACGTCCACGGAGGTCGAGCGCAGCACCTCCAGCGCCTCGACGCCGTCACCCGCCTCGGCGACTACCTCCATGTCCGGCTGCGCGGCGAGCACCATCCGGAAACCGGTGCGCAGCAGCACCTGGTCGTCGACGAGCATGACCTTGATCGACATCGGGCGGTCCTCACTTGTCCGTGGCAGTGGTCTGGTCCGTGGCGGCGGGTTTGTCCGTGGCGGTGGACTTGTCCGTGGAAATGGACTTGTACGTGTCAATGGGCGGGCTTCAAAGGCAGCAGCACGCTGATGCGGAAGCCACCGCCGGGCCGCGGCCCCGCGTCCAGCGTGCCGCCGACCATACCCACGCGCTCGCGCATCCCGATGAGGCCGTGGCCGCGGCCGTCCGCGCCCCCGTCCTCGTACAGCTCGTGCGGGGCGCCCTTGCCGTCGTCCTCGACGAGCAGGCCGAGACCGTCGTCGAAGTAGACGAGCCGGACGCTGGCGCCCGCGTTCGGGCCGCCGTGCTTACGGGTGTTGGTGAGGGCTTCCTGGACGATGCGGTACGCGGTCAGCTCGACGCCGCTGGGCAGCGGGCGCGGGGTGCCCTCCACCTTGAAGTCGACCGGGAGTCCGGACGTGCGCACCTGCTCGACGAGCTCCTCTATCTGCTCGACGTCGGGCTGCGGAACGTACTCGCCGGCCTCCTCGTGCTCGCCGGTGCGCAGCACGCCGAGCAGCCTGCGCATCTCGGCGAGCGCCTGGCGGCCGGTGCCCGAGATGGTCTCCAGGGCCTTCTTGGCCTGGTCGGGCGCCTGGTCGAGGACGTACGCGGCACCATCGGCCTGCACCACCATCACCGACACGTTGTGCGCGACGACGTCGTGCAACTCGCGCGCGATGCGCGCCCGTTCGGCCGCCACCGCGACCTTCGACTGCGCCTCGCGCTCCTTCTCGAGCCGGTTGGCGCGCTCCTCCAGCTGGTCCAGGTACGCGCGTCTGGTGCGCAGCGAGTCGCCGAGCACCCAGGCGAGGGCGAACGGCACCATCTGGAAGACGGTGACGAGGATCTGGCCCGCGGTGCTGATGTCGCCGACGGTGGGCCAGCGGAGCTGGGAGAGCGGCGCCGCGAGCAGCCCGCCGATCAGGCCGAAGCGGGACGCCCAGCGCGGTCCGCTCACCGCGCACGTGTAGATGATGACCAGCATCGCGAAGTCCGACGGGTTGACCCGCGCGTCGAACACCAGCTGGCCGAGGCCCGTGGCCACCGCGAGCAGCAGCATCTTGTCCGGCCAGCGGCGGCGCAGCGCGACCACCACGGACATCAGGACGGCGCAGACCAGCAGCGCCGCCTCGTTCCCGTGTCCCGCACTGCCCGCGCCGTTCGCCCCCACCACGGACATGCCGAAAAGAATCACGGCCCAGAAGCCGTCGACCCACGTCGGGTGTCTGCGGATGAAGTCGTAGACGCGCTGCACGTAACCCAGAGTAGGGAAGCGTGCAGCGTGCAGGGGTCAACCGGAGGGTCGATCCGGACCCGGCGCGCGTACTCCTGAAGGTGGAGGGACCCCACGGCGCACGCGCCCGGCGCACATAGCCTTCAGGTGTGGAGAACGGACAACAGACGGCACCGCGCGGATGGCGCGCGGCCACCGAAGAGGCGCTGTACGGACCGGCCGGCTTCTACCGGAGGCCCGAGGGCCCCGCCGGGCATTTCCGCACGTCGGTGCATGCGTCGCCGCTTTTCGCCGGGGCTGTGGCCGAGCTGTTGTGCCGGGTGGACGCGGCCCTCGGCGAGCCCGCCGAATTGGCGTTCGTCGACATGGCGGCGGGTCGCGGCGAGCTGATTTCGCGCGTCCTTGAGGTGCTGCCGGAAAAAGTGGCACCACGCGTGCGTGCCTACGCGGTGGAGAAGGCGGAACCGCCCGCCGGACTCGACCACCGGATCGAGTGGCGGGCCGAGCCGCCCACCGGTGTCACCGGACTCCTCTTCGCGAACGAGTGGCTCGACAACGTGCCCCTGGAGGTCGTCGAGGCGGACGCGGACGGCACGCCCCGGCTGGTCCTCGTACGCGAGGACGGCACGGAGACCCTCGACACGGCGCCCCTGGACGAGGCCTCGGCGCGCTGGCTGCGCCGGTGGTGGCCGCTGCCGGCCGAGCCGGGCCTGCGCGCCGAGGTCGGGCTCCCCCGCGACGAGGCCTGGGACGCCGCCGTACGCACCCTGGAGCGCGGCCTGGCGGTCGCGGTGGACTACGCGCACACGCGCGCCTCCCGGCCGCCCTTCGGCACGCTCACGGGCTTTCGCGAGGGCCGCGAGACGACGCCCGTGCCCGACGGCTCCTGCGACATCACGGCGCACGTGGCACTGGACGCGTGCGCGAGCGCTCCGGGCGCGCGCCTCCTCACGCAGCGCGCCGCCCTGGGCGCCCTGGGGGTGAGCGCGGGACGCCCGCCGCTGGCCCTCGCCTCGAAGGACCCGGCGGCGTACGTGCGGGCGCTCGCGGGCGCCGGAGAGGCGGCCGAGCTGACCGCGCGCGGCGGGCTCGGCGACTTCGGCTGGCTGGTCGAGCCGGTGGGCCTCCCCGCGGACGGCCTACTTGTCGATGTCCCCGACCACGAAGAACAGTGACCCGAGGATCGCGACCATGTCGGCGACGAGCGTCCCCGGAAGCAGCTCGGTCAGCGCCTGGATGTTGTTGTACGAGGCGGAGCGCAGCTTGAGCCGGTACGGCGTCTTCTCGCCCTTGGAGACGAGGTAGTAGCCGTTGATGCCGAGCGGGTTCTCGGTCCACGCGTACGTGTGGCCCTCGGGCGCCTTGAGGACCTTCGGGAGGCGCTGGTTGACCGGGCCCTGCGGGAGGTCCGCGAGCCGGTCGAGGCAGGCGTCGGCGAGGTCGAGCGCGTTGTGAGCCTGCTCCAGGAGGCACTCGAACCGGGCCAGGCAGTCGCCTTCTTGTCGCGTGACGACCTTCAGGGTGTCCTGCAGCTCTCCGTAGGCGAGGTACGGCTCGTCGCGCCGGAGGTCGAAGTCGACGCCGGAGGCGCGGGCGATCGGGCCGCTGACCCCGTAGGCGTGCGCGGCCTCGGCGGACAGCACGCCCACCCCGCGCGTACGGCCGCGGAAGATCTCGTTGCCGAGGACCAGGTTGTCGTAGACGTCCATCCGGGAGCGCACGGACGCGACCGCGGCACGCGCGCGGGTGGTCCAGCCGAGCGGCAGGTCCTCCTTGAGGCCGCCGACGCGGTTGAACATGTAGTGCATGCGCCCGCCGGAGACCTCCTCCATCACGTTCTGGAGCTCCTCGCGCTCGCGGAAGGCGTGGAAGACGGGCGTGATTCCGCCCAGTTCGAGCGGGTACGAACCAAGGAACATCAGATGGTTGAGCACCCGGTTCAGCTCGGCGAGCAGCGTCCGCAGCCACACGGCGCGCTCCGGCACCTCCATGCCGAGCATCCGCTCGACGGCGAGCACGACACCCAGCTCGTTCGAGAACGCGGACAGCCAGTCGTGGCGGTTGGCGAGCATCACGATCTGCCGGTAGTCGCGCGCCTCGAAGAGCTTCTCCGCACCGCGGTGCATGTAACCGATGACCGGTTCCGCGTGCTCGATCCGCTCGCCGTCGAGCACGAGACGCAGGCGCAGCACACCATGGGTGGAAGGGTGCTGCGGACCGATGTTGAGCACCATGTCGGTGCTCTCCGCGGCACCACCGATGCCGACCGTGGCCTGAGTCGTGGGCGTCATGGACACAGTCTCTCGTACGTAGGGTGAACCCATGGAAACAGGGGCGGCAGGGGCGACGACGCCGACAGGCACGACAGGGCCGGACTGGACCGGGTTGCCCGCCGGACTGCTGAAACTGCGCCGCCTGCTGCTGGTCCTGTGGCTGGTGCCGCTGACGGTGGCGCTCGCGGTGCTGCTCGCCGTGTTCGCGGGCCCCGGCTGGGCGGCGTTCGCCGCGCTGCCCCTGGTGGTCCTGGTGTGGGGCTGGGTGATGCTCGGCCGCAACTGGCGTTCGTGGCGGTACGCGGAGCGGGCCGACGACCTGCTGATCACCCGCGGCGTCCTGTGGCACGAGGAGACGATCGTGCCGTACGGGCGGATGCAGCTGGTCGAGGTGACATCCGGCCCGCTGGAACGGAAGTTCGGCCTGGCCAGCCTGCAACTGCACACCGCCGCCGCGGCCACCGACGCGACGATCCCCGGTCTCGCGCCCGCGGAGGCCGAGCGCCTGCGCGACCGCCTGACCGAACTCGGCGAGGCCCGATCGGCGGGCCTGTGACGGCCTCCCGCGCCCCCGAGGGCGCCCCGTCCCAGGAGTCCGCCGAGAGCGTGCGAGAGCGGCGCCTGCACCCCGTCACGCCGCTGCGCCGCGCGTGGGCGCCGATCGCGATCCTGCTCGGCTGGGCCGTCCACGACATGGACCAGGCGCAGCGCCAGCTCGCCAACCTCAGCACCGCCATGCTGCTGCTCGGCATCGGGGTGCTGGTTCCCGCGGCCGCCCTGTACGGATTCCTCACCTGGTGGTTCACGCACTTCGCGGTGACCGACACCGAACTGCGCATCCGTACGGGCCTGTTGTTCCGCCGCACCGCCCACATCCGGCTCGACCGGCTCCAGGCGGTGGACGTCACGCAGCCGCTCCTCGCCCGCTTCGTCGGCGTGGCCAAGCTGAAGCTCGACGTGGTGGGCGCCGACAAGAAGGACGAGCTCGCCTTCCTGGGGGAGCGCGAGGCCGGGAAGCTGCGTGCCGAACTCCTCGCCCGGGCCGCCGGTTTCGCGCCCGAGTCGGCGCACGAGGTGGGCGAGGCGCCGGCGCGGCCGATCCTGCACACGCCCCCGCGGATGCTCGCGGTGGCGCTGCTCCTGACGGGCGCCCCCTGGGCGATGCTGCTCGCCGCCGTCGCCGTACCGACGCTCCTGTGGTTCGCCACCCACAACCTGTGGACGGTGATCGCGGTCGCGGTGCCGCTGGTCGGCGGGGCGTTCACCAACAGCGCGGGCCGGTTCATCAAGGAGTACGACTGGACGGTCGGCGAGTCCCAGGACGGGCTGCGCATCGACCACGGGCTGCTCGACCGGGTGCACGAGACGGTGCCGCCGGGGCGGGTGCAGACCGTACGGATCGTCGAGCCGCTGCTGTGGCGGCGCCGCGGCTGGGTCCGCGTCGAACTGCACGTCGCCGGGTCCTCGAACACCGCGCTCGTCCCCGTGGCGCCGCGCGAGGACGCCGAGGACGTCGTCGCGCGGATCCTGCCGGGGGTCTCGGTGCCGAAGCCCGCCGACTTCGCGGGGTCGCCGCGGCGCGGACGCTGGTGCGTGCCGGTGTGGTGGCGCGGCTACGGGGTGGCGGTCACGGAGACGGTGTTCGCCGCGCGCCACGGGCTGCTGCAGCGCCGTCTCTCGCTCGTCCCGCACGCCAAGGTGCAGAGCGTGCGCCTCACTCAGGGGCCCTGGGAGCGGCACTGGCGCGTCGCCGACCTGCACCTCGACACGGGCGCCAACAAGACGGTGACGGCCCGCCTGCGGGACGCGGACGAGGCCTCCGACCTCCTGCGGACCCAGGCGGACCGGTCCCGCACGGGGCGGCGGGACGCGCGTCCTGACCGGTGGATGGCGGGACCCCGGAATGGGTGAGGGGCGAGCCGGCCGCCTGCCGACTCGCCCCTCACCCGCCCGTTTCACGCCTGAAGCGTCCCGCCCGTAGCGTCACACCCATGGCATCACGCCCGTGGCGTCACGCCTGAAGCGCCGACCGCAGCTCGCCCATGTCGATCTGCTCCGTCTCGTCGTGCGCGGTCAGGTCGATGACCTGCTGCTCACGCTCGGCGTCTTCGGAGGATTCCTCGGAGACCTCGGTGTCCGTCACCGCCTCGGACTCGGACTCGGTCGCCCCATCCGCCTGCGGCTCGGCCACCGGCTCGTCCGCCTGGTCCACCTCGGCCGCGACCTCCGCCGCCAGCTCCTCGCCCACGACGTCCGCCAGATCCTCCTCGCCCTGCGCGGAGCGCCCCGCGCCGAAGAAGTCGAAGCCGCCCTGGGGCACCTTCCGCGCGGGCGCCGCCGGTACGACCATCGCGGCGGCCGGCACGGTGAAGTGACCGGCGGCCGCCTCGGGCTTCCCCTGCGAATCGGCCTCCTCCGCGGCGGGCGCCGCCGGCTCCGGCCGCGCGAGACGCTGCAGCGCGACATTGGCCCGCCGGTACATCTCCGGCGTCGGCCGGCCCGGCACGGCCGGGGGCACGGGCGGCAGCGCCCGCGCCGGGGCCGAGGCCTCTATCGCGAGGCGACGACGGCCCTCGAGCGCGCTGGCCCGCTCCGTCTCCGCGTTCGCGTACCGGCGCAGCAGCGCCGCGTGCTCGCCCCGCAGCGCGGCGAGTTCGGCACGCTTCGCCCGCAGCTTGCCCTCCAGGCGGGTGCGCAGCTCACGCGACTCGTCGAGGTCGCCCTCCAGCTCCGCCACGGCCTCCTCGTGCCGCCACCGCTCGCTCGCGGCGCCGCGCGTCAGCTCGGCGACCCGCTTGCCGGCGAGCCGGTCCCAGCGGCGCATCACCACGGCGCCGACGACCGCCGCGGCGGCGGCCGCGGCCGCGACACCCCGCAGCACGAACGGATCCTCGGACAGCCAGGCGGCCCCCGCGCAGACGAGAGGCACACCGGCGATCACCGTCGGAGGCAGGAGGCGGTGCAGGGGCGGAGAATGGCGGTGGCGTCCACGTGGCATGGCCAGAAACTTACCGCGCGTAGGCAAATCGCGAAGCCCCGCCCGGCAATATTCGGACACACCTGTCACAGAAACCACCTAACCCCCGTACGGACAAGGCCACTTACCGCGGCCGATACCGCTCACCCTTCTCCCGGCCGACGCGCGCCGAACAAGATCATTCAGCGATGAGGTCCTTGGACTCCAGATACTCCTTCGCGACATCGGCTTCCTTCTGCCGCTCGGCGTCGACCTTCCGGTTCAGCTCGACGAGATCGTCGGTCGTGAGCGCCTTCGTCAGCTTCCCGAGGACATCGGCGACCTTCTTGTCGCCCGCATCCTTGGCGTTCACAACCGGAACGATGTTGTCCGCGTTCTGCAGCTTCTTGTCGTCCTCCAGAAGAACGAGTTCGAAGTTCTCCAGCGTCGCGTCGGTCGTGGTCGTCAGGACCAGTTGATCCGTGCCGTTCTTCACGGCCTGCTTCGACTGCGTGGTGCCGACGCCCTTCGGGTCGATTCCGGTGACATCGATCCCGTACGACTTCTTGAGTCCCGGTGCGCAGAACGGCCGGGTCTCGCATTCGTCACCGGCCGCGATCTTCACCTTCTGGCCCGACTTGCCAAGATCCGAAAGGGTCTTCAACTTGTGCTTCGCGGCGAAGTCCTTGCTCACCGCGAACGCGTTCTGATCGACGGCCTCTCCCGCGTCCAGAACCTTCAGACCCTGCGGCTCGGCCAGCTTGCGCAGCGCGGAGACCGTGGCGTCCACATCGCTCGATGCGACCGGCTTCGCCTTCGACCCGTTCTCCTTCAGGTTGAGGAATTCGGCGAGGGTCGCCGCGTATTCGGGCACCACGTCGATGGCGCCCTTGGCGAGCTGCGGTTCATAGATCTCGCGGTTCTCCACCGTCTTGACCGACGCGTCGTACCCGGCGTCGCCCAATATCTGCCGATAGAGCTCACCGAGCACCTTGGCCTCGGTGAAACGCGCGGCTCCGATGACGATCTTGCCCTTTCCGCCACCGCCCGACGCGCCCGCATCGTCCTTGCCCTCGAGGCTGTCGCCACCGCACGCGGTGAGCCCCGCGGTCAGCGCACCCACGGTCACGGCCGCCAGGGCCACCCGACGCGTTCTGCTGTTCATCGCTCTCCTCGTCGCACTGCCGGTACCGAAAAAACAAAACCGAGTCCTTGCGCCCGCCCCTGGGTCACGCCCGCCTCCTCATGGGGTCGAAGACCCGCCCCAGCGCGACGAACAGCCCCTCCGCCGCCAGCGCGAGCGCGGCCACGAGCACCGCCCCCGCGACCACCTGCGGCGTGTCCTGGAGGTTGAACCCCGCCGTGATGATCCGCCCGAGCCCGCCCTCGCCCGCCATCGCCGCCAGCGTCGCCGTCGCGATCACCTGCACCGTCGCGGACCGCAGCCCGGTCATCACCAGCGGGTACGCCAGCGGCAGTTCGACCCGGGCGAAGACCTGGCGGCCGCTCATGCCCATGCCGCGCGCGGCCTCCACCACCGACCGGTCGACCTCCCGCATCCCCACGTACGCGTTGGTGAGCAGCGGCGGCACCGCGAACAGCACCAGCGCGATCAGCGTCGGCACGTCGCCGTGCCGGCCGAGCGGGGTGAGCGTGAGCAGCACGAGGACGGCCAGCGTCGGCACCGCGCGCCCCACGTTCGAGATGTTGATCGCGAGCGCGCCGCCCTTGCCCTTGTGCCCGAGCCACAGGGCCAGCGGCAGCGCGATCAGACAGGAGACGGCAAGCGCGACACCGCAGAAGTACAGGTGCTCGGCGAGGCGGTGCCACACCCCCTTCTCCCCTTGCCAGTTGGCACCCGTGGCCAGCCAGTCGTAGGCCCCCGATATCGCGTTCATACCGCCGCCTTCTCCGGCTTCTCCGGCTCGACGCGCGCCACGTCGCCGCGGCCGCGGAGCCCCCGTATTCGGAAGCCGCCCCGCGCGGACGCCCCCACCCTCGTCCACGGCGTCAGCCACCGCTGCACGCCGAGCAGCAGCAGGTCGGCCAGGACCGCGAGGAGCACGCACAGCACGGACGCGGTGAGCACCTGCGCCTTGAAGTCGCTCTGCAGGCCGCCGACGATCAGCGTGCCGAGCCCGCCGTAGTCCACGATCGAGCCGACCGTCGTCAGCGCCACCGTCGAGACCGTCGCGATCCGCACTCCGGCGAGCATCGCCGGGAGCGCCAACGGGAGTTCGACCTCCCACAACAGCCTCAGCGGCCCGTATCCCATCCCGCGCGCGGCCTCTCTCGCCTCTTCCGGCACCGCCCGCAGCCCCGCCAATATGTTCCGCACGAGGATCGTCAGGGAGTACAGCACGAGGCCCGTGACCACCAGCGAGACCGAGAGCCCGAACAGGGGCAGCAGCAGCGAGAACATCGCGAGCGACGGGATCGAGTACAGCACCGTGGTCACACCGAGCACCGGTCCCGCGAAGACGCGGGAGCGCCGGGCGAGCAGCGCGAGCGGGAGCGATATCAGCACGCCGATGAGCACCGACGCCGCGGTGATGCCGAGGTGCTGGACGGTCGCGTCGACCAACTCCTGGCCGCGGGTGCGCACATACTCCCCGCACACCCAGTCATTGGCCACCAGGCAGTTCTGCTCGCTCACGCCGGCCACCTCCCCCGATTCCCCGAACGTATGTCAGCGGCCCGTACAACCGCACGCGCCTTTCCCGACTGCCGACGACCCTAGCCCGCACCACTGACAATGGCCGAGGCCCGGACTCCCGACGCAACACGGCGTTCACATGACTGCCTCGCACGGCCGTCCCCAACCGGGCCGCGTCCCGGCAGAATGGGGTCCCATGATCCGGTTCGAGCACGTCAGCAAGCGGTACGCGGACGGCACCACCGCCGTCGACGACCTGTCCTTCGAGGTGAACGAGGGCGAACTGGTCACGCTCGTCGGCCCGTCGGGCTGCGGCAAGACCACGACGATGAAGATGGTGAACCGGCTCATCGAACCCACCGCGGGCCGGATATTCCTCGACGGCGACGACATATCCGGGGTCGACCCGGTCGAACTGCGCCGCCGCATCGGCTATGTGATCCAGCAGGTCGGCCTCTTCCCGCACAAGTCCGTCCTCGACAACACCGCGACCGTTCCGCACCTCCTGGGTGTCAAGCGCGCCAAGGCCCGTGAGCGGGCGGCGGAGTTGCTCGACCTGGTGGGCCTCGACCCGAAGGTGTTCGGCGAGCGCTACCCCGAGCAGCTCTCCGGCGGCCAGCGCCAACGCGTGGGCGTGGCACGCGCCTTGGCGGCCGACCCGCCCGTCCTGCTGATGGACGAGCCGTTCGGCGCGGTCGACCCCGTGGTGCGCGAGCACCTCCAGACCGAGTTCCTGCGCCTGCAGCAGACCCTCGGCAAGACCGTCCTGTTCGTCACCCACGACATCGAGGAGGCCGTCCGCCTCGGCGACCGGATCGCCGTCTACGGAGAGGGCCGCATCGAGCAGTACGACACCCCGTCGGCCGTCCTGGGCACGCCCGCGACCGACTACGTGGCCGACTTCGTGGGCGCCGACCGCGGCCTCAAGCGCCTCTCCGTGACGCCCATCGAGGAGGGCGACCTGGAGCAGCCGCCCGTCGTCCACCTCGACGACCCGCTGCCCAAGAGGCTCGACGCCCGCTGGGCCGTCGTCCTGGACCACGACAACAACCTGCACGGCTGGATCTCCGCCGAGCACGCGCGCGTGGGCACCGGCTCCGTGCGCGAGCACGCGCGCCGCATGGAGGCCTGGCTGCCCGTCGGCGCCCCGCTCAAGCAGGCCTTCGCGACGATGCTCCAGCACGACGCGGGCTGGATCGCCGTCATCGACGAGCACAGCGCGGGCCGCTTCCTCGGCGTGCTCACCCCGGCCCGGCTGCACGAGGCCCTGCGCCGCTCCACCGCCGCCGACGCACGCGACATCACGCGCGCGGAGGTCGACCTGGAGACAGTGGAACAACTGCTCCCCTAGCCGGGCCTCCGTTCACGCCTTCGTGGGGTTCGCCCTTCACGAGTGAACCGGCGTCGCTCCGCTTCCGTCCTACAGGTCGTACGTCACGGATGCGGCATTCGCACCGTGTTCACATGCCTCGTGGGGCGAGCGGCGGGAGGGGCGAGGGATGCGGCGGATCGCGGGCGCCTGTCTCCTGGCCGGCGGCGCGGACATCGTGGCCGGTGTCCTGCCGCGGCTCGCACACGGCAGGACGGGCGGCGTCACGGAGGCGCTGCCGGGCCCGCTCGGCCCGTACGCCGCGGCCCTCACGCTCGGCAGCGGCGTCCTGCTCGTGCTGCTCGCGCGCATGCTGCGGCGCCGCAAGCGGCGGGCCTGGTGGGCCGTGGTCGTGCTGCTGCCGCTCGGCGCCGCCGGGCAGCTCGCGTACCGCGAAGCGCCCGTGGGAGTCGTCGGCGCGGCGCTCTCCCTGGTGCCGCTGTGGCTGCTGCTGCGCGACCGGAAGCGGTTCGACGCGCCGCCCGACCCGCGCGGCCGCTGGCGCGCCCTGGCCAACTTCGTGCTCCTGGGCGCCGGTTCGCTGCTGATCGGCCTCGCCGTCGTCAGCGCGCACCCGCAGCGGCTCGTCGGCGCCCCGAGCCTCGTGGACCGCCTGGAGCACGTCCTGTGCGGCCTGCTCGGCATCGAAGGGCCCCTCGTCTACGCGGGCGGCACGGCGCACACCGTCGCCCTCTCGCTCGGCGCCCTCGGCCTCGTCACCGGGTCCACCACGCTCTACCTGGCGTTCCGCCCCGAGGGCCCGGCCACCCGCGACAAGGGGATCGTGTTCTCGCCCAGCGGCAAGGCGGCGGTCCGCTACCGGGTCGTGTCGGGCGTGATGCTGGCCAAGGGCGACCCCGTGGGCGACGTGGAGGCGTGGCCGGGAGCCATGGAGCGCTTCATGGACGAGGCGCGGACCCACTCCTGGACGCCGGCCGTCATGGACTGCTCCGAGACCGGGTGCGCCGTGTGGACCCGGGAGACCGGCCTCACGGCCCGGCCCCGCCGAGAAAGCGGCGGCCCCTTCCCGGGCCGCCGAAGCCGCGAGATCCCGGCCGCCGCGAAGGGCCTAGGCTTGAGGCCATGAGCACGTCGCAGGTCCGCCGGGGCCACGTAGCCAACCTCCCCGTTTGGGACCGCTGCGCGGTCATGGGCGTCGTCAATGTGACGCCGGACTCGTTCTCGGACGGCGGCCGCTGGTTCGACACGACCGCCGCGATCAAGCACGGCCTCGACCTGGTCGCCCAGGGCGCCGACCTCGTGGACGTCGGCGGCGAGTCCACCCGCCCGGGCGCCACCCGCGTCGACGAGGACGAGGAGCTGCGGCGCGTCATCCCCGTCGTACGCGGACTCGCCTCCGAAGGCGTGACGGTCTCGGTCGACACCATGCGCGCGTGCGTCGCCGAGCAGTCCCTCGCCGCGGGCGCCTCCCTGGTCAACGACGTGAGCGGCGGCCTCTCCGACCCCCAGATGGTCCCGGTCGTCGCCGCCGCCGGAGCGCCCTTCGTCGTCATGCACTGGCGCGGCCTCCTGGAGGGCACCAATGTGCCCGGCACCTACGAGGACGTCGTCTCCGAGGTCGTGGACGAGCTGCACGCGCGCGTGGCGGCCGCCATCGAGGGCGGCATCGCCCCCGACCACATCGTCATCGACCCGGGCCTCGGCTTCTCCAAGAACGCCGAGCACGACCTCTCCCTGCTCGCCCACCTCGACCGGCTGCACGCGCTCGGCCACCCGGTCCTCGTCGCGGCCTCCCGCAAGCGGTTCCTCGGCCATGTCCTGGCCGGCGAGCAGGGCGCCCCGCCGCCCGCCCGCGAGCGCGACGCCGCCACCGCCGCCGTCTCCGCGCTCGCCGCGCAGGCGGGCGCCTGGGCGGTGCGCGTGCACGAGGTGCGCGCCACCGCCGACGCCGTCCGCGTCGCCCGCGCGGTCGAAGGAGCCCAGTGACCGGCGCCGACGCCGACGCCGAGGCCGTGGAGACGGCCAACCGCTCGTACTACGAGGCCATGGAACGCGGCGACTTCGAGGAGCTCACGTCGCTGTGGCTCGCCCCCGAGGACGTCGCGTACGCCGAGGACGCCGACCCGGACGAGGCCGAGGACACCTCCATCAGCTGCGTGCACCCCGGCTGGCCGGTGCTCACCGGCCGCGGCGAGGTGCTCCGCAGCTACGCGCTGATCATGGCGAACACGGAGTACATCCAGTTCTTCCTGACCGACGTGCACATCAGCGTCGTCGCCGACACCGCCCTCGTGACCTGCACGGAGAACATCCTCAGCGGCGGCCCCGCCCCCGAGGGCGGTGAGGAACTCGGGCCGCTCGTCGGCCAGCGCGTCGTCGCCACCAATGTGTTCCGGCGCACGCGCGACAGCTGGAAGATCTGGTCGCACCACGCCTCCCCCGTGCTCGCCGAATCGGAAGACGAACCCGACGAACTGGGCAACGCGGGCGACGGCGACTCACCCGCCTGAGTGGGTAAGCACCCCCAAAGAACCCGAAATCCGGATGCGCGGTTGGGTTCCCGACCGCCTGGGTATGGGCGGCTACCAGCCGAGGGCACAGCCTGGGGCGGGCGTGCCGGGTGGGATCAGTCATAGCCCCCGCGGGCCGGTGCTGTCAGTGCCCGCAGGTAGATTCGATCGAGGCCGGGACATCGACCGCACATCGGTGGCACCGGCCTTCACCAACGACTGCAGGAGTGATTCGCGTGGATCGTGTCGCGCTGCGCGGCCTCAAGGCCCGTGGGCACCATGGCGTTTTTCCCAAGGAACGCGAGGAAGGCCAGACCTTCATCGTGGACCTGGTGCTCGGCCTGGACACGCGGGCGGCCGCGGCCGACGACGACCTGGCGAAGACCGTGCACTACGGCGTCGTGGCGGAGGAGGTCGTGGCCGTTGTCTCGGGCGACCCCGTCGATCTCATCGAGACGCTCGCCGAGCGCATCGCCCAGACATGCCTGAAGCACGAAGGCGTACAGGAGGTCGAGGTCTGCGTCCACAAGCCGGACGCACCGATCACCGTGCCCTTCGACGACGTGACCGTCACCATCACCCGGAGCCGAGTATGAACAAAACTCCGTTCGACCCGACCGTCCAGCCGGTGCCGACCTCCGTGGTGGAACAGGTCGACGCGGCCGACACCACGCTCTCCAACCCCAAGCGCGCCGTGATCTCCCTCGGCGCGAACCTGGGCAACCGCCTGGAGACCCTCCAGGGCGCCGTCGACGCCCTGGAGGACACCCCCGGCGTCCGCGTCAAGGCCGTCTCGCCCGTCTACGAGACGGAGCCCTGGGGCGTCGCCCCGGACAGCCAGCCCTCGTACTTCAACGCCGTCGTCGTCCTCAAGACGACGCTGCCGCCCTCCTCGCTCCTGGAGCGCGCGCAGGCCGTCGAGGAGGCCTTCCACCGGGTCCGGGACGAGCGCTGGGGCGCCCGCACCCTCGACGTGGACATCGTCGCGTACGCCGACGTGGTCTCGGACGACCCGCAGCTCACGCTCCCCCACCCCCGCGCCCACCAGCGGGCCTTCGTGCTCGTCCCCTGGCACGACGTGGAGCCGGAGGCCCAGCTTCCGGGGCACGGCACGGTCGCGCAGCTGCTCGACGCCGTGACCCGCGAAGGCGTCGCGGCACGCGCCGACCTGGAACTCCGCCTCCCCGAGTAATCGTTAGGGTCTACCGGGCACGGTAAACGGCCCCGGACACCAGGCGACAAGAGCACCAGGGCCATGACGACGAGGGGCGACCAACCGGGATGAAGCAACTGCGCATCAGGACGCTGGTCGGCCTCTTCGTCGTCGCCGGAGTGCTGTCCTGGGCGGGCGCCCGCCTGTGGGACTCGCTCGGCACACTGCCGAAGGTCCCGCTGGCCGCGCCCATCGTGCTCGCCGTGATCGCCGTCGTGCTGCTCGCGACGGCCCTGTCCATCCGTTCCCGGCTGCGCGCCCAGCGGGAGCGCCGCCCCGAGGCCAAGGGCGTCGACCCGATGATGGCGGCGCGCGCCCTGGTCTTCGGCCAGGCCAGCGCCCTGGTGGCAGCCCTTGTGGCCGGCATGTACGGCGGGACCGGCATCTTCCTCCTGGAGTCCCTGGACGTCCCGGCCCGCCGCGACCAGGCGATCTACGCCGGGCTCTCGGTGCTCGCCGGCATCGGCGTCGTCGCGGCGGCCATCTTCCTGGAGCGCATCTGCAAGCTCCCGGAGGACGAGGACCCGGAGGAGGCGGCACCGGCCGCCTAGGCCCACCGCCGCCTCGCCCCGAAAGAGCGCGTCAGCGCCCGATGATCAGGCTCATCGCCTCGCTGCGGGTCGCCGGGTCCCGCAACTGACCGCGCACGGCCGACGTGAGCGTCTTCGCGCCGGGCTTGCGCACCCCGCGCATCGACATGCACATGTGCTCGCACTCCATGACGACGATGACCCCGCGCGGCTCCAGGATCTCCATCAGCGAGTCCGCGATCTGCGTCGTCAGACGCTCCTGCACCTGCGGACGGCGGGCGTACACGTCGACGAGGCGGGCCAGCTTCGACAGGCCCGTGATCTTGCCGTCGGTGGACGGGATGTAACCGACGTGGGCGACCCCGACGAACGGGACCAGATGGTGCTCACAGCTGCTCTGCACCTCGATGTCCTTCACCAGGACCATCTCGTCGTGCCCCAGGTCGAACGTCGTCGTCAGGACGTCCTCGGGCTTCTGCCACAGGCCCGCGAATATCTCCTTGTACGCGCGTGCGACCCGCCCCGGCGTCTCCCGCAGGCCCTCGCGGTCCGGGTCCTCGCCGACCGCGATGAGCAGCTCACGCACGGCGTTCTCGGCCCGCTTCTCGTCGAACTCGCCGATCGAGCCCTCGCCGTCCAGCGTCACCGGGTCGGTCATCTGGTGCCTCTTTCTCTACTTACATCCGCGCGCGACCGCGCAAAGGCCGCGTCCCCCACACCGTAAAGCGTGGGGGACGCGGCCTGCATTCCGGGTCTGGCCTGCCCTGTGAGGGCCGGGTCAGCTCTCGGGGCGCTCTTCCTTCACCGTGTCCACCGGGGTGGTGGACTCGATGGCGGGCGACGCTCCGTTCGCCCCGTTCGTCAGCGACAGCTCCTTGGGGGAGAGCACCGGCGGGCGGGTCGACGGGGTGCGGCGGTTGGAGCCGGTCCACGCGGGGCGGGCCGGGCGCTTCACGATCGGAGCGAAGATCTCGGCGATCTGCTCCTTGTTCAGCGTCTCCTTCTCGAGCAGCGCGAGGACCAGGTTGTCGAGGACGTCGCGGTTCTCGACGAGGATCTCCCAGGCCTCGTTGTGCGCCGTCTCGATGAGCTTCTTGACCTCTTCGTCGACGAGCGCGGCGACCTCTTCCGAGTAGTCGCGCTGGTGACCCATCTCGCGGCCCAGGAAGGGCTCCGAGTTGTCGCCGCCGAACTTGATCGCGCCGAGCCGCTCGGTCATGCCGTACTGCGTGACCATCGCGCGGGCCGTACCGGTGGCCTTCTCGATGTCGTTCGCGGCACCCGTCGTCGGGTCGTGGAAGACGAGCTCCTCGGCCGCGCGCCCGCCCAGCATGTAGGCGAGCTGGTCGAGCATCTCGTTGCGCGTGGTCGAGTACTTGTCCTCGTCCGGGAGCACCATCGTGTACCCGAGCGCACGGCCGCGGGACAGGATCGTGATCTTGTGGACCGGGTCGGAGTTCGGCGAGGCCGCCGCGACCAGGGCGTGACCGCCCTCGTGGTACGCGGTGATCTTCTTTTCCTTGTCCGACATGATCCGGGTCCGCTTCTGCGGGCCCGCGACCACACGGTCGATCGCCTCGTCGAGCATCTGGTTGTCGATCAGCTTCCGGTCCGAGCGGGCCGTGAGAAGCGCGGCCTCGTTCAGCACGTTGGAGAGATCGGCACCCGTGAAGCCCGGCGTACGGCGGGCGACGGCCGACAGGTCGACGTCCGGAGCGACCGGCTTGCCCTTCTGGTGAACCTTGAGGATCTCCAGACGGCCCTGCATGTCCGGGCGGTCGACCGCGATCTGGCGGTCGAAACGGCCCGGGCGCAGCAGCGCCGGGTCGAGGATGTCCGGCCGGTTCGTGGCGGCGATCAGGATGACGCCACCCTTCACGTCGAAGCCGTCCATCTCGACGAGCAGCTGGTTGAGCGTCTGCTCGCGCTCGTCGTGTCCACCGCCGAGCCCGGCACCACGGTGCCGGCCGACCGCGTCGATCTCGTCGACGAAGACGATCGCCGGGGCGTTCGCCTTGGCCTGCTCGAAGAGGTCACGGACACGGGAGGCACCGACACCGACGAACATCTCGACGAAGTCGGAACCGGAGATCGAGTAGAACGGGACGCCCGCCTCGCCCGCGACGGCACGCGCGAGCAGCGTCTTGCCCGTACCGGGCGGGCCGTACAGGAGTACGCCCTTGGGAATCTTGGCTCCGACGGCCTGGAACTTGGCCGGCTCCTGCAGGAACTCCTTGATCTCGTGGAGCTCCTCGACGGCCTCGTCGCTGCCGGCGACGTCGGAGAACGTCGTCTTGGGGGTGTCCTTGGTGATGAGCTTGGCCTTGGACTTCCCGAAGTTCATGACTCGGGAGCCGCCGCCCTGCATCTGGTTCATCAGGAACAGGAACACGACGACGATGAGAACGAAGGGCAGCAGCGAGAGCAGGATGCCCACGAAGGGGTTCTGCTTCGACGGCGAGACGGTGTACCCGTCCGGAATCTGCTTGTCCTCGAACTTGGCCTGGAGACTCTTGGCCACGTCGACGCCCTGGTCGCCGATGTAGCTGGCCTGGATCTTGTTCGAGCCGTCGACCTTCTGGCCGTCCTTCAGCTCGACCTTGATCGTGCTCTCATCGCCGGTGGTCAGCTTGGCCGAGTCCACCTTGTTGTCGTTGATGGCCTGAATTACCTGGCCGGTGTCCACCGTCTTGTAGCCGCCGGACGAACCGACGACCTGCATCAACACGACCACGGCAAGGACGGCCAGCACGATCCACATGACCGGCCCACGGAAGTATCGCTTCACGTCCATCCATACGGAGCGGTGCCGCCCCGTCCCTCCTGCCATAGTGAGTTTGATAAGGCTGTTTGGAGCTGTTGGTGCTGTTGTAGCTGTTTGAAGAACTGTTCTTCGGACGGTACCCCAGCATTGTCACCCGAAGCCGCAGGGGACGACCGGGAATCTGCCCTTCGCATGCTCCAACGGCGGGAAACCCGCGAGGGTTCCCGTCCCGGCGCGCAGGACTGACGGCGCCTCAGCCGCCGTAGACGTGCGGCGCCAGGGTGCCGACGAACGGCAGGTTCCGGTACTTCTCCGCGTAGTCCAGGCCGTAACCGACCACGAACTCGTTCGGGATGTCGAAGCCGACCCACTTCACGTCGATGTCGACCTTGGCCGCCTCCGGCTTGCGCAGCAGCGTGCACACCTCGAGGGAGGCGGGCTCGCGCGAACCGAGGTTGGTGAGCAGCCAGGACAGCGTCAGACCGGAGTCGATGATGTCCTCGACGATCAGGACGTGCTTGTCCTTGATGTCGGTGTCGAGGTCCTTGAGGATCCGCACGACGCCGGAGGACTGGGTGCCCGAGCCGTACGAGGACACCGCCATCCAGTCCATGGTGAGCGGGGTGGACAGGGCGCGAGCCAGGTCCGCCATGACCATCACGGCGCCCTTGAGGACCCCGACGATCAGCAGGTCCTTGCCCGCGTACTCCGCGTCGACCTTCGCGGCCAGCTCGGCCAGCTTCGCGTCGATCTCTTCCTTGGTGATGAGCACCGACTGAAGGTCGGTGCCCATGTCTTTCGCGTCCACCCGCATCACTTTCGGTCGTCCCACCGGCCGCCGCGACGTGACCGTCGAGTCAGCCTTGCCGGATGACCAGTCTGCCACCCTGCCGCTGAGCGAGAACTTTGCCCGGCAGATTGATCTCTCCCTGGCCCCGCCATCCCGTGATCAGGCGGTCGACCTCCTCGATGTGCCGGGCGAACAACGCACCGGCCGGGGCGCCCGCCTCGATGGCCGTCCGGCGCAGGATTCTGCGGCGTACGGCGGGCGGCAGGGCGTAGAGCTTGGCGCATTCGAGGAGCCCGGCCGCGTCCCGTACGGACTCGGCGGCGTCACGGGCCCAGGTGTCGAGCGCGTCGGCGTCGTCGCGCGACAACTGGGCCGTACGGGCGAGAGCCTCGACGACGCCTTTGCCGAGTGCCTTCTCCAGGGCGGGCAGACCCTCGTGGCGGAGTCTGGACCTGGTGTAGGCCGGATCGGTGTTGTGCGGGTCGTCCCAGACGGGCAGGTGCTGGACGAGGCAGGCCTTGCGGGCGGTCTGCCGGTCGAGGTTGAGGAAGGGGCGCCGGTAGCGGCCGCCGGCCCCCGACATCGCGGCCATCCCGGACAGGGAGCGGATGCCGGAGCCGCGGGCGAGGCCGAGCAGGACCGTCTCGGCCTGGTCGTCGCGGGTGTGGCCGAGCAGGACGGCGGCGGCGCCGTGTTTCTCGGCGGCGGCGTCGAGGGCGGCGTAGCGGGCGTCGCGGGCGGCGGCCTCGGGGCCGCCGTCGCGGCCGACGTCGACGGCGACGGACTCGACGGGCTTCAGGCCGAGGGCGGTCAGGCGCAGGACGACGTCCTCGGCGCGGGCGTCGGAGCCGGGCTGTAGGCCGTGGTCGACGGTGATGCCACCGGCGCGGATGCCGAGTTTGGGGGCCTCGAAGGCGAGGGCGGAGGCGAGGGCCATGGAGTCGGCTCCGCCGGAGCAGGCGACGAGCACCACGGGCTCGGCGTCCGCGGCGGAGTCGTTGAGGATGTCGTGGAGGACGCGGCGGACCGCCAGGCGTATCGCCGCGACCGCAGGATGGGGACCCATGTCCGGTTCCCTTCATTCCGTTGTCTGGGGGGTGGGCGCTGCTGGACAACTCGAACCGGACCAGCGCCGGCTGACCCGGCTCAATCGCTCAACGGTGACCGGGTGAGATCGGTCACGCAGAGTGTGTCGATGGTGACAGAGCCGAGCGGTTCCCCGAGCATTGCACGCCAGCCCACGGCCTACGGTCCCTCGGATGGGTGATCCTGGGCAATTATGGGCGTGCCTTACGGGGCTTCGTGAGCGCCGTCCGTCCTGTTGTGCACCCGCGCGACCCAGTCCGCCGGTTTGGCGATCTCCGCCTTGGTCGGGAGCGTGTTGGGGGACGTCCACACCCGGTTGAAGCCGTCCATGCCGACCTCGTCGACGACGGCCCGGACGAACTTCTCGCCGTCGCGGTACTGGCGCAGCTTGGCGTCGAGGCCGAGCAGCTTGCGCAGCGCCAGGTCGAGCCGGGACGCGCCCTTCTGCCTGCGCTGTTGGAACTTCTCGCGGATCTCCTCGACGGACGGCACGACGGCCGGGCCCACCCCGTCCATCACGTAGTCCGCGTGTCCTTCGAGCAGTGACATGACGGCGGTGAGGCGGGCGAGGATCTCGCGCTGTGCCGGGGTCTGCACCAGCTCGACGAGCGAGCGGCCGCCGTCGTCCTCCTCGCCCTCGGGGCGTCCTCCGGCGAGCGACTGGGCGGCTTCCCTGACGCGCTCCAGGAACGTCGTCGGGTCGACCTCGGTCTCCTCCAGGAATGACTGGATCTCGCCCTCGAGGTGGTCGCGCAGCCAGGGCACGGCCGTGAACTGGGTGCGGTGCGTCTCCTCGTGGAGGCAGACCCAGAGCCTGAAGTCGTGCGGCTCCACGTCGAGTTCGCGCTCCACGTGCACGATGTTCGGCGCGACGAGCAGGAGTCGTCCCCCGCCGTTCGGCGCGGCGGGCAGGTCGCGGGTGGCGGGGGCGAAGGTCTCGTACTGGCCGAGGACGCGGGAGGACAGGAAGGAGAGCAGCATGCCGAGCTCGACGCCGGTGACCTTGCCGCCGACCGCGCCGAGCATCGCGGGTCCTGGGCCCGAGCCGCGCCGCTCGTTCATCTTGTCGAGCAGCGGCCTGAGCACCTCGCGGAAGCCCGCGACGTTGGCCTTCACCCAGCCGGGACGGTCGACCACGAGCACCGGGGTGTCGTGGTCGGATTCGGTGGCCATGCGCGTGTACGCCCGCACGTGCTCCTCGGAGGCCTTGGCGTGCCGGCGCAGCTCGGCGACGACGGCCCGTGCCTCGTCCCGGCTGACCTCGGGACCTGGTCGTACGAGTCGGGTCGCGGTCGCCACCGCGAGGTTCCAGTCGACCATTCCCGAAGATGCAGCACCGCCGAGGCTCGTCATGCGTCAACGGTACGTGACCCCTCGCGTACGGGAAGAGGGGTCGGCCCCGGAGTGCTGCCCCACTTCCGCCCCGACAAACCCTTAAGGGTTCACCGGCAGCCGCAGTTCGCGACGGACGAGGCGAGGCGGTCGAGGCCCGACTGGGCGGCCTTGGGGTCCGTGGCGCCCTCCGTCATGAAGGCGAAGACGAGGAGGCGTCCGTCGGCGTCGACGACCGTGCCCGCGAGCGTGTTGACGCCGGTGAGGGTGCCGGTCTTGGCGCGGACGAGGCCGGTTCCGGAGGCGTCGGCGGCGTCCTCGTAGCGGCTCGCGAGGGTTCCGGTGAAGCCGGCGACTGGCAGGCCGGTGAGGACGGAGCGCAGTTCGGGGCGGGACGGGTCGGCGGCCTTGGCGAGCAGTCCGGTGAGCAGGTCGGCGGAGACCTTGTCGGCGCGGTCGAGGCCGCTGCCGTCGGCGAAATGGGTGTCCTTGAGGGGCAGGCGGAGCTTGTCGAGCTGCTTCTTGACGGCCTCTCCGCCGCCGTCGAAGTCGTGGCTCGTGCCCGCGGCGATCGCGGTCTGCCGGGCGAGCGCCTCGGCGATGTCGTTGTCGCTGTGCGTCAGCATCCGCTCGACCAGCGCGGACAGCGGCGGCGAGGACACCTTCGCGAGCTTCTCCGCCTTCTTGGGCGCCTTGCCGGAGGCCGGGTCGCCCTTGATCTTGATGCCGCGGTCGTTCAGCAGGTCCGCGAACTTCTTCGCCGCGGCCGCCGCCGGGTCGCCCTCGCGCGTGGCCGGTCCGCTGTCGGAGTCGTCGGTGCGGGCCTCGTCGGCCATCAGCGCGGTGACCCGGGCGAGGTTCTCGTTGGGGCCGATGGGGTGGATGTCGGGGCCGGAGTACAGCGAGGTGTCGTACGTGAGGGTGACCTCGCCGAGGTCGCGGCTCTTGAGGTCCTTGGCGGTCTCGTCGGCGAGAGTGCCCAGGTCGGCGGCACCGTAAGGATTCTTCTTCCTGGCGGTCAGGGTCGGATCGCCGCCGCCCACCAGGATCAGCTTCTTGGCGTCCCTCTCCAGGACCGTACGGGTGGCGATGCGGTGGTCGGGGCCCGCGGCCGAGAGGGCCGCCACCGCCGTGGCCAGCTTCGTCGTGGAGGCCGGGGTGAGGGTGTCACCCGGGGACCTTCCGTAGAGCCTCTTTCCGGTGACGGCGTCGACGACCGCGGCCGTGCGCCTGCCGCCGAGCGCGGAGTCCTTGAAGAGCGGGTCGAGAACGTCCGCCAGGGCGCTCTTCGTGGGGCCCGGCACGGACACTCCGGGGGCCGCGAGGACGACCGGCGCGCTGGGCGCCGCCTCGGCCTCCCGGCCGTGATCTGTGCCACCTCCGGCCTCCGAGGAGGCGGCCCGGACGGACTCGGCCTTACGCTGACCGGAAGCGTCCCAGGGACCGGCCGCGACCGACACGACGGCCGCGAGGGCGAGCCCCACCGCCGTCGCACCCACCGTGACGTGCTTGGTCTTGGATCCGGCAACAGTCTTCGCCGCACTCTTCACGAGCTGCGAAGCCTTCGGCTCCGGCACCGCGGACCAGCCCCTTTCGCGATCACACATCTGCGTAGGGGACACTTAACCACCAGACGTTTGTGTTGATCATTGAGGAGCCACCGGTGGAGTTCGACGTTCTGATCGAGATTCCGAAGGGATCGCGGAACAAGTACGAGGTCGACCACGAGACCGGTCGCATCCGCCTCGACCGTCGCCTGTTCACGTCGACCGCCTACCCGACGGACTACGGCTACGTCGAGGACACCCTCGGCGAGGACGGCGACCCGCTGGACGCCCTGGTCATCCTGGACGAGCCGACGTTCCCGGGCTGCCTCATCAAGTGCCGCGCGATCGGCATGTTCCGGATGACGGACGAGGCCGGCGGCGACGACAAGCTGCTGTGCGTCCCGGCGACGGACCCGCGCATGGAGCACCTGCGCGACATCCAGCACGTGTCGGAGTTCGACCGCCTGGAGATCCAGCACTTCTTCGAGGTCTACAAGGACCTGGAGCCCGGCAAGTCCGTCGAGGGCGCCGACTGGGTCGGCCGCACCGAGGCCGAGGCCGAGATCGAGCGCTCCTACAAGCGCGCGCAGGACAACGGCGGCCACTGAGTCACCAGCGTTCACATCCGGGCCGCCCCCCTGGGGCGGCCCGTTCGCGTATCTGTGCGCATACTGAGTCGTACGTGCGGTACTGGGATACGCAGCGATGTGAAGGGCGAGGAACGACAGAGGTGACGGAGCGGGAGTCCGAGGCCCCCGAGGACCGCAAGCCGCAGTCCGACGAGGCGCGCAGCGCGTTCACGCAGCCGATCGGGATCATCACGCCGCCCCCGGTGGTCGACGAGGAGTCGTCGACCACGTCGGAGTTCGCGGTGCCCAATGGGCTGAGCGTGCAGGCACCGGAGCCGGTGGACACGGAGGGTTCGGCGTTCACGCCGCCGCGGACGTACAGCGCCCGCGAGTCGCCGCCCGCGTTCACCCCGCCGCAGGGCATCCCCATGGTCAAGCTGATCAAGGAGGCGCCCTGGCAGGACCGGATGCGCACCATGCTGCGGATGCCGGTCGCCGAGCGGCCCGCCCCCGAGCTCGTGCAGAAGCACGACGAGGAGTCGGGCCCCGCCGTTCCGCGCGTGCTCGACCTGACGCTGCGTATCGGGGAGCTGCTGCTGGCCGGCGGCGAGGGCGCCGAGGACGTGGAGGCGGCGATGTTCGCCGTGTGCCGGTCCTACGGGCTCGACCGCTGCGAGCCGACGGTGACGTTCACCCTGCTGTCGATCAGCTTCCAGCCGTCCCTGGTGGACGACCCGGTGACGGCCTCGCGCACCGTGCGGCGGCGCGGCACCGACTACACGCGCCTCGCGGCCGTGTACCGGCTCGTCGACGACATCAGCGACGAGGAGGTCGACGTCTCCCTGGAGGAGGCCTACCGGCGCCTCGCCGAGATCCGCAGGAACCGGCACCCCTACCCGGGCTGGGCGCTCACCGCGGCGAGCGGGCTGCTCGCCGGGTCCGCCTCGATCCTGGTCGGCGGTGACCTGCTGGTGTTCGTCGTCGCCGCCCTGGGCGCGATGCTCGGCGACCGCCTCGCGTGGCTCTGCGCGGGGCGCGGGTTCCCGGAGTTCTACCAGTTCACGGTGGCCGCGATGCCGCCCGCCGCGATCGGTATCGCGCTGACGCTCGCGCACAACTACGTGGACGTGAAGGCGTCCGCGGTGATCACCGGTGGACTGTTCGCGCTGCTTCCGGGGCGGGCCCTCGTCGCCGGTGTGCAGGACGGGCTGACCGGCTTCTACATCACCGCGGCCGCCCGCCTGCTGGAAGTCATGTACTTCTTCGTCGGGATCGTCATCGGCGTGCTGATCATGCTCTACGTGGGCGTGCAGCTGGACGCCCAGCTGGACCCGGAGGAGGCGCTGCAGAGCGTCGACCGGCCGGTCTGGCAGATCGTCGCGTCGATGTCGCTGTCGCTCGCCTTCGCGGTGCTGCTGCAGCAGGAGCGGGCGACCGTGATCGCCGTGACGCTCAACGGCGGCGTCGCGGGCGCGATCTTCGGCGCCCTGCACTACCAGGGCGGGATCTCGCCGGTGGCCGCCACGGCCGCGGCGGCGGGGCTCGTGGGCCTGTTCGGGCAGCTCTTCTCGCGGTACCAGTTCGCTTCCGCGCTGCCGTACGTGACGGCCGCGATCGGTCCGCTGCTGCCCGGTTCGTCGACGTACTTCGGTCTGCTGGCGATCGCCCACAGCGATGTGAACGGCGGGCTCACGTTCCTGTCCAAGGCGGCGGCGCTCGCGCTCGCCATCGCGATCGGGGTGAACCTCGGTGGCGAGGTCTCCCGCCTGTTCCTGCAGGGGCCGGGCGCCGCGGGGCGGCGCGCGGCCAAGCGCACGAGGGGCTTCTAGCGCTCCCCTGGTGGGTCTCTAGCGCTTCGCGTGGCGGCGGCGCGGCGGGGCGGGCGGGGTGTCGCCGGGGCCGCCGGGCTCCCCCGCCTGCGCGGAGCGGGCGGCTTCCTTCTTGGACTTGCCGCGGGCCCGCAGGAACTCGATCGCGATCGGCACCACCGAGATCAGGACGATCAGGATCAGGATCGCCTCGATGTTCTTGTGCACGAACTCGATGTTGCCGAGCCAGGAGCCGAGCAGCGTCACGCCCGCGCCCCACAGCACGCCGCCGATCACGTTGAACGTGAGGAACGAGCGGTACTTCATGCCGGAGACGCCCGCGATGATCGGCGTGAACGTCCGGACGATGGGCACGAAGCGGGCCAGGACCAGGGACTTGGGGCCGTGCTTCTCGAAGAACTCGTGCGCCTTGGTGACGTTCTCCTGCTTGAAGAGCCGGGAGTCCGGGCGCTTGAAGAGGGACGGGCCGACCTTCTTGCCGAACATGTAGCCCGCCTGGTCGCCCAGGATCGCGGCGAGGCAGATCAGCCCGATCGCCCCCCACAGCGGGAAGTCCAGCTGCTTCGAGGTGATCAGCAGACCCGTGGTGAAGAGCAGCGAGTCGCCCGGCAGGAAGAAGCCGATCAGCAGGCCCGACTCGGCGAACACGATCAGCAGCAGGCCCCAGATGCCGAACGTGTTCAGCAGATAGTCCGGGTCCAGCCAGCTTGGTCCTAGAGCAAGCGTCATCACGGGTCCGGACTCCTGAGGGGGCTTGGTGACAAAGGCAGGGCAAGGCAATGGCGATGCAAAGTTATCAACGCCGGTCGTGCCCGCCAGGTTCCAGTGGCCCCCTCAGGATGCACTGTGCGGAAACTGTGGCAAACCTGTGGGTCGGCCGTTTCCTGGCTCAGGCGTTGCGGACCGCGTTCGCATGGATCGCCTCGCTCAGGTGGTCGGCGACGCCCTCGCCCAGGGCGTCGTAGTACGCCTTGAAGCGCTCGTCGGCCACGTACATGGCGCCGAGGCAGGAGTGCATCTCGTGCGGGCAGTCGTAGAACCACCGCGAGATCTGGTCGCGGTGCTCCTCGGCCAGGTCCATGGCGCGCTCGCCGTCCGCCGGTTCGCCGGCCGCGACGAGGGCCACGTAGCGCGCGAGCCAGTCGTCGTTCTCGGCCTTCATGCGCAGCCAGTCCTCCTTGGAGTACGTCGCGGCCCGCCGCTGCGACTCGGCGTACGCCGCCGTGCCGCCCCAGCGCTGCTCGGTCTCCTCGGAGTACTCCTCGGGGTCCTTGTCCCCGAAGACCTCGAAGCGCTCTTCCGGGGTGAGCTGGATGCCCATCTTCTGTGCCTCCATGGCGTGTTCGACGGCCTCGGCCATCTTCTGCAGCTTCTCGATGCGGACGGTCAGCAGTTCGTGCTGGCGCCGCAGGTGTTCGCGCGGGTCTGCTTCCGGGTCGTCGAGCAGGGCCTGGATCTCGTCGAGCGGGAACCCGAGCTCCCGGTAGAAGAGGACCTGCTGGAGCCGGTCGAGGTCGGCCTCGCCGTACCGGCGGTGTCCCGCCGTGCTGCGCTCGCTCGGGGCGAGCAGGCCGATCTCGTCGTAGTGGTGCAGGGTGCGCACCGTGGTTCCGGCGAAGCGGGCGACCTGGCCCACGGAGTAGCTCATCCGCCGTACCTCCTTCCTCGTACGTGATTCAGCTTGGGGCCTCACGTGACGTGAGGTGCAAGTCGCTTTCTTCGGCGGATTCTCGGGGTGTTATGCGTTTTATGTCCGCTTAAAGTGGCGCCGTGAGCACGCATACCGAGATCGAATCGCCGCCCCCGTCCGCCGTCTCCGCTCGCACCCTGCTGCCGTTCGTCCTGCCCGCGCTGGTGGTGGGCGTCGGCTGCAGCCTGCTGTTCCTCGCGCTCGATTGGATCGCGGAGAAGCTGGCCGACCTCGTGTGGGAGGACCTCCCGGACGCCCTCGGCATCGGCGGCTACTCCGCCCTGTGGATCATCGTGATGCTCACCGTCACGGGTGTCCTGGTCGGGCTCGTGGTCTGGAAGGTGCCGGGGCACGCGGGTCCCGACCCGGCCACGATGGGGCTCGGCGGCGAGGCGCCGCTGCCGCCGTACGTGCTGCCGGGGCTCGCCCTCGCCGCCGCGCTGATGCTGGCCGGCGGGCCGAGCCTGGGCCCGGAGAACCCGATCATCGCGGTGAACGTGGGGCTCGCGTTCTGGCTCGGCAAGAAGCTGGTGCCGCAGTCGGCCGCCGCGATGTGGGTGAGCCTGGCGACGGCGGCGACCGTGGGCGCCCTGTTCGGTACGCCCATCGCGGCCGCGCTGCTCGTCTCGGAGACGCTGGCCGGGAAGGCGATGCCGATGAAGGGCTCGCTGTGGGACAACATGTTCGGCCCGCTGCTCGCGGCGGCCGCGGGCTCCATGACCACCTCCCTGGTCGCCTCGCCCTCCTTCGACCTGGGCCTGCCGCCGCTGAGCGACCCCGACTGGGTGGACCTCGTCTCGTCGATCGTGGTCGCGTGCGCTGCCGCCGTGTTCGCGATGACCGCCGTGTACGCCTTCCCCTACGTGCACCGCGCCTTCGGCCGCCTCGGCCACCCGATGCTGACGCTGCCGCTCGGCGGGCTCGTGCTCGGCCTGCTCGGGGCGCTCGGCGGTGAACTGACGCTGTTCAAGGGGCTCGCGGAGGTCAAGGAGATCGCCGGGTCGCCGGACGGCTGGTCGGCCGGGGAGTTCGCCCTGATGACCGTGGTGAAGCTGGCGGCGCTGCTCATCGCCGCGACGTGCGGGTTCCGCGGCGGGCGGATCTTCCCCGCGGTCTTCGTGGGCGCGGCCTTCGGCCTCTTCGCGCACGCGCTCGTGCCCGGCGTGAACCCCTCGGTCGGCATCGCGGCCGGCGTGCTCGGGGTGCTGCTCGCGGTCACCCGGCAGGGCTGGGTCAGCCTCTTCACGGCGGCCGTCCTGGTCGCCTCCCCCGCGATCATCGCCCTGATGTGCATCGCGTCGCTGCCCGCCTGGCTCCTGGTGACGGGACGCCCGCAGATGCAACTGTCGGAGGACGGATCGGCGATCCGCTGAGCGCGACGAGAACGACGCAACCTCCCTTTCGTCCGAAGGAGTCGACCCTCATGTCACCGCTGCATCAGAGCCCGGCCGACCGCTACGGCAAGCCCGACGAGCGCCCGGTCGCCGTCAACCCCTTCTACGGCGAGGCGAATCCGACGGCCGGGATGACCGACGCCCCGCCCAAGCACCGCCTCCCGGACGGCCCGCTCGCGCCCACGACCGCGTACCAGCTGGTCCGTGACGAGCTGATGCTGGACGGGAACGCGCGGCTCAACCTGGCCACCTTCGTCACCACGTGGATGGAGCCGCAGGCCGGCGTCCTCATGGGCGAGTGCCGGGACAAGAACATGATCGACAAGGACGAGTACCCGCGGACGGCGGAGCTGGAGCGGCGCTGCGTCGCCATGCTCGCCGATCTGTGGAACGCGCCCGACCCGTCCACCGCCGTCGGGTGCTCGACCACCGGGTCGAGCGAGGCGTGCATGCTCGCCGGGATGGCGCTCAAGCGTCGCTGGGCGCTGAAGAACGCCGACCGCTACCCCTCGCGCGAGGCCCGCCCCAACCTCGTCATGGGCGTGAACGTGCAGGTCTGCTGGGAGAAGTTCTGCAACTTCTGGGAGGTGGAGGCGCGCCAGGTGCCGATGGAGGGCGAGCGGTTCCACCTCGACCCGGCCGCCGCGGCCGAGCTGTGCGACGAGAACACGATCGGCGTCGTCGGCATCCTCGGCTCGACCTTCGACGGTTCGTACGAGCCGATCGCCGAGCTGTGCGCGGCGCTCGACGAGTTGCAGGAGCGGACGGGTCTCGACATCCCCGTGCACGTGGACGGGGCCTCGGGCGCGATGGTCGCGCCGTTCCTCGACCCGGATCTGGTGTGGGACTTCCGGCTGCCGCGGGTGGCGTCGATCAATACGTCGGGGCACAAGTACGGGCTCGTCTACCCGGGCGTCGGGTGGGCGCTGTGGCGCGACGCGGAGGCGCTGCCGGAGGAACTGGTCTTCCGGGTCAACTACTTGGGCGGGGACATGCCGACGTTCGCGCTCAACTTCTCGCGGCCTGGGGCGCAGGTGGTCGCCCAGTACTACACGTTCCTGCGCCTCGGCAGGGACGGCTACCGGGCCGTCCAGCACGCGACGCGACAGGTGGCGCGGGGGCTCGCGGAGCGGATCGAGGCGCTGGGCGACTTCCAGCTCCTCACGCGGGGCGACGAGCTGCCGGTGTTCGCGTTCACCACGGCGCCCGAGGTCACGGCGTACGACGTGTTCGACGTGTCGCGGCGGCTGCGCGAGCGGGGGTGGCTGGTGCCCGCGTACACGTTCCCCGCGCACCGGGAGGATCTGGCGGTGCTGCGGGTGGTGTGCCGCAACGGGTTCTCGTCCGACCTGGCGGAGCTGCTCGTGGAGGACCTGGGCCGGCTGCTGCCGGAGCTGCGCCGGCAGCCGCACCCCTTCACGCGGGACAGGGGCGCGGCCACCGGGTTCCACCACTAGGAAGCGGCGGCTACTTGCTCAGCCCCGCGAACCTCCGTACCGCCAGCGGGAAGAAGACCGCCAGAAGCGCCACCGGCCACGCCACCGCCAGCCACACCTCGTCCGCGCCGCCCGGGTTGCCGAACAGGTGCCGGACCGACGAGGCCGTCGCCGACATCGGGTTCCACTCGACGACCGCGCCCAGCCAGTCCGGCATGGTCGACGGCACCGTGAAGGCGTTGGAGAGGAACCCGACCGGCCACACCAGGATCTGCACGGCCTGCACCAGCTCCGGCCTGCCCGCCACCATGGCCAAGTAGATGCCCGTCCACAGCATCGCGAAGCGCAGCAGGAGCAGCAGCCCGAAGGCCCCGAGCACCGCGCCGAACGAGCCGTGCACCCGCCAGCCGATGGCGAGGCCGACCCCGGCCATGACCACGACCGACGCCGCCGACTGCAGCATGTCCGCCACCGAACGGCCCACCAGGACCGCCCCGTTGGTCATCGGCATGGACCGGAAGCGGTCGACCACACCCTTGTTGAGGTCCTGGGTGATCGCCACCATGGTCGACTCCAGGCCGAACGCCATGGTCAGCGCGAGCATGCCGGGCACGAGGAAGTCGACGTAGTCGCCCTCGACGCCCTTGCCGCCGCCGATCAGGTAGCCGAACATCACGAGCAGCATCACGGGGAAGACCAGGCCGACCACGACCTGCACCGGTTGCCGCGCCCAGTGGGCGAGTTCGCGCCGGGTCATGGTCCAGGAGTCCGTGACCGCCCAGCTCATCGACGTACTCATGCGGGGACCTCCGTCAGGTGCAGGAACACCTCGTCGAGCGTGGGGCGGCGCAGCGCCACGTCCTCCGCCTCGACTCCGGTCTCCTGAAGGGCTCGTACGACGTCGGTGAGCGCGGCCATCCGGTCGGTCACCGGCGCGCTCACCAGGCGGCGGTCGGCGTCGACCGTGGCGCCAGCGGGCAGCATGGCGGCCACCCGGGGCAGCTCGGCCACGTCCCGGACCACCACGTCGATCCGGTCGCCGCCCAGCTTCGCCTTCAGCTCGTCCGGCGTGCCGTCCGCCACGACCCGCCCACGGTCGACCACCGAGACCCGGTCGGCCAGCTGGTCCGCCTCCTCCAGGTACTGCGTGGTCAGCAGCACCGTCGTGCCGCCGCCGACCAGCGAGCGCACGGCGTCCCAGACCTCGGCGCGGCCCCGCGGGTCGAGGCCGGTCGTCGGCTCGTCGAGGAAGAGCACCTCCGGTTCGGTGATGAGCGACGCGGCGAGGTCGAGGCGGCGCCGCATGCCGCCGCTGTACGCCTTGACCGCCTTGCGGCCGGTGTCCGCCAGGCCGAAGCGGGCCAGGAGCTCGTCGGCCCGCACGCCCGCACGCCGGGCGCCCAGGTGGTGGAGCCGGCCGAACATCTCCAGGTTCTGCCGGCCGCTCAACTCCTCGTCGAGCGCCGCGTGCTGGCCGAGCAGGCCGATGCGGTGGCGGACCTCGTCCGGGGCGCGCCGCACATCGCGGCCCGCCACCTCGACGCGGCCCTCGTCGGCCCTCAGCAGCGTCGTCATGACGCGTACGGCGGTGGTCTTGCCCGCCCCGTTCGGCCCGAGCACGCCGTGCACGGTGCCCCGGCCCACCGTCAGGTCGAGGCCGTCGAGTGCCGCCTTCTCCCCGTACTGCTTCCGCACTCCCTCGGCGACGATCGCGTCCGTCATCCGGCTCCCTCCGTGATCGAACCCGCCCTAGTCAAACTTGACTAGGTGGGCGAAGGTAACCGAGGCGGGCCCATTCGTCAAACTTGATTAGCGGTCTTTCCCCGCGGCCTGCTCACCTGCCGCGTGCGGGTTCTTCTGCCCCTCCGCGAGGACGCCGACGAAAGGTTCGCCCTCGCCCGCGAAGGTGTAGGCGCCGCCCTCGATGCGGGCGATCAGACCCCTGGTCCACTTCGCGCCGGTGTCGGCCGAGAAGACCCAGTAGTTCATGATCTCGCCGATGTGACCCAGCTGTTCGGGGCCCTCCTCCGGCGTGTAGTACTCCGTGACGGAGCGCCGCCACTCCTCCATGCTCCGCACCCGCTCCTTGAGCAGGCCGACGACCTCCTCGCGCGGCAGGTCCACCATGCAGCCGAGCGCCGCCGTGAGGATGTCGGGCCGCTGGTCGTAGGAGGTCAGCGACTCGCGGACCAGGGTGAGGTACTCCTCCCGCCCCTGCTCCGTGAGCTCGTACTCGGTGCGCGGCGGGCCGCCGGCGGTGGAGGGCGCGACCTCGTGGGCGTGCAGCAGCCCTTGCTTCGCCATCTGCTTGAGCGCGTGGTAGATCGAGCCCGGCTTGGCGTTCGACCACTCGTGGGCGCCCCAGTACTCCAGGTCGTTGCGTACTTGATAGCCGTGCGCACGGCCGTGCTGGCGTACGGCCCCGAGAACCAGCAGGCGGATCGCTGACATGCGGTCCAGCGTAGACGTCGGGGGCACGGCGACCTGCCGCCGGTCAAGCGCCAGGTGCACGCGTAGGACTTTCCCTACGTTTGACGCGTAGGGAAAACCCTACGTATCTTCGGGCCCATGAACATCACCCACGCCTCCTTCCTCACCCTCCCCGTCACCGACCAGGACCGCGCCCTGCGCTTCTACGTCGACGTGCTCGGCTTTGACGTCGTCGTCGACCGGGAGATGCCGCCGGGCCGCTGGCTGCAGGTCGCGCCCGCGGGCGCCCAGACCGTCTTCACGCTGGCCGGGCCCGGCATGGGCGATTTCACGCCCGGTTCGGCGCGGGGGATCATGTTCGTCACGACCGATGTCGACGCGGACTGCGAGCGACTGAGGGCCGCGGGCGTCGAGGTCAGCGGGCCCGAGCAGCTGCCGTGGGGCCGGATGGCGGGCCTGACCGACCCGGACGGCAACGGCCTGATGCTGATCACCGAGAACGAGACAGGGAGCTTCTGACCGCCATGACCCCCGCGAGCGAGCGCACCGCCACCGGCCGGGACCCGGACCGGATCTTCGGCGCGCTCGCCAACGGCACGCGGCGCGAGATCCTGCGCCTGCTGCGGGAGCAAGGACCGCAGCCGGCCGGGGCCCTGGCGAACCGCTTCGACATGGCGCGCCCCAGCCTCTCCGAGCACCTGAAGGTGCTGCGCGAAGCGGGCCTCGTCTCCGAGGAGCGCTCGGGGCGGCAGCGGATCCACCGCCTGGAGGCGGCGCCGCTGGCAGACGTGCAGGACTGGCTGCATCCCTACGAGCGATTCTGGCGGAAGAAGCTGAGTGACCTCAGCGACGTACTGGATGCCATGCCCGACGATGACGCCTCATGAGCATCAGTGAGCCCGGCTCGACACCCGATCCCACCACGATCACCGTCGACCAGTTCTTTCCGCACCCGCCCGCCAAGGTGTGGCGCGCACTGACCGAACCCGAGCTGATCGCGCGCTGGATGATGCCGGGCGCCGAACAGTTCCGGCTCGCGGTCGGGCACCGCTGCACGATGACGGCGGTGCCGCGCCCCAACACCAATTTCTCCGGCACGGTCGAGGCGGAGGTCCTCGCCTACGAGGACGAGCGGATGCTGAGGATGCGCTGGACGGATCGAGATCCGGCCAATTCCGCGGACTGGACGATCACTTGGACACTGCACACGGAAGGCCGTGGGACGCGCCTTTTCCTGGTTCACGAAGGATTCGATCCGGACGATCCGGCGCAGGCGATGGCCAGAAAGATCATGGACGGTGGATGGCGATCGCATGTAATGCAGGCACTGGGGAAGGCGCTTTCCGAGCTGTAACTGCGAGAACACCCCGCGTGCACGTGCATCTGCCCATGCATGGGCATATGAACGAAGCTATGATCCTGGACAGTTGGGGCAGTTGATCATTGCCGTCCCGGCTTTCGCATTGACCACAGAATCATTCACTGTTACAGCACTGACAGCACCACCGGGGAGCGAACCGTGCACCACGTGTACAACGGCATGGCGGCCACGGAGTTGCACGGAGTGGTCTGGCAGAAGAGCAGGCACAGCAACTCGCAGGGATCCTGCGTGGAGTTCGCGAAGTTGCCCGGCGGAAGGATCGCCGTGCGCAACTCGAACTTTCCGGAAGGGCCCGCGCTCGTCTATACGCCGGCGGAGATAGAGGCGATGCTCCTCGGCGTGAAGGACGGGGAATTCGACCATCTGACGGCCGGGGCCTGACGCCGCCTCAATGGGCGGCCCCGGGCGGCCCTCACAACCGGAAGAGCGCCCAGACCACCTTGCCGCTCGGCACTCCCGCCAGAGGATGCCAGCCCCAGCTGTCGGCGAAGGAGTCGACGAGGAACAGACCGCGCCCCGACTCCGCCGAGAAATCGGCGTCGATGTCCACCTCTTGGGCGACCGGACTGTCGTCGCTGGGATCGCGGACCGCGCACACTACGCGCGAAGACCAATGCATCAAATGAAGCCGTACGGGCGGATCCTGGCGGTGCGGTGTGTCCGCCGGCAGGCCGTGCCGCAGTGCGTTGGTGACGAGTTCGGAGACGACGAGACAGATGTCGTCGAAGCGCTCCAATGCCTCCCAGTCCGCGAGCGTTCTGCGGCTGAACTCCCGGGCGCAGCGCACCGCTTCATAGCGGGCGGGCAGAGCGCAGGACGCGGTACTGGAGACGGCCGACGGGTCGACCGGAGGCAGGCTCTGCCTCCATGCGTCTAAAGACTCAAGCATGGTCGATCCGTCCGTCCCCATGCGAGGCACTCCCATTTTCGCAGTACGCAGCGAGCGGTGGTGGCGCCATCGTTCCGAATGCGTACAGCGGATGCAAGGGCAGATGCACGTGCACGCGCCCGACTTGAGCAGCGACGTACCGCTTCTCGCTCATTTCTTCCTACGACTTCTTGCGCATGTAGTTCGTGATCTTTCCGTTTCTGTAACCGAACGAGTACAGGCTGGAGCGTTTTGATGGCAGACTTCGGCCGTGGACCAATGGGGAGGATGAAGAGACGTGACCGCTGGGGAGGCATGGGGGTCGCCCCAGGCGCTGAACTCTGGTGGAGGCTCGGTGGTGCGACGCATCCTGCTGGGCTCACAGCTGAGGCGCCTGCGGGAATCGCACGGGATCACCCGCGAGGCCGCCGGCTACTCGATTCGCGCCTCCGAATCGAAGATCAGCCGCATGGAGTTGGGACGGGTGAGCTTCAAGACGCGCGATGTCGCCGACCTGCTGACGCTGTACGGGGTGGATGACGAGACGGAGCGCTCCGCCCTGCTCTCGCTCGCGAAGGAGGCCAACGTCGCGGGCTGGTGGCACAGTTACAGCGACGTGCTGCCCGGCTGGTTCCCCACGTACCTCGGGCTCGAGGGCGCGGCCACCCAGATCCGCGGCTACGAGGCTCAGTTCGTGCACGGCCTGCTGCAGACCGAGGGGTATGCCCACGCGGTCGTCGAGCAGGGCATGAAGGGGGCCCCGCGCGAGGACGTCGAGCGGCGGGTCGCGCTGCGCATAGAACGGCAGAAGCTGCTGGTCGACGAGCGGGCGCCGCAGGTGCACATCGTGCTCGACGAGGCGACGGTGCGGCGCGTGCAGGGCGGGCGCGAGGTGATGCGCGGACAGCTCGAGCACCTGATCGAGCTGGCCTCGCTCCCCCATCTGACCCTGCAGATCATGCCGTTCAGCCACGGCTGGCACGCTGGCGAGTCCGGCACGTTCACCATTCTCACGTTCCCGGAGTCCGACCTCTCGGACGTCGTCTTCCTCGAACAGCTCACCAGCGCCCTGTACTTGGACAAGCGCGAGGACGTGACGCAGTACGAGAAGGCGATGACGGAACTGGCGGCGCAGTGCCCCTCTCCCGAGGACAGTGTGCGACTGCTCCGTGACGCGTTGTCCGAATTGGCTTGAGCCTGCTGTGAGTTGACGGAACTCCTGCTGCAACTGTCATTACTCGCCCGTACGATGACGTGCATCAGAGGTGCCCGGCGCTGCAGCAAGGGATTACATGTCCTACTTCACGGAACTGGACCGGCAGTACATCGACGGCTCGTGGCGTCCCGGACGCGGCGCGTGGGACATCATCGACTTCAATCCCTACAACGGGGACAAGCTCGCCTCCATCACCGTCGCCTCCGTGGAGGAGATCGACGAGGCGTACCGCGCGGCCGAGCGGGCGCAGAAGGACTGGGCGGACACCAACGCGTACGCGCGCCGCGCCGTCTTCGAGCGCACCCTGCGCCTCCTGGAGGAGCGCGAGGAGGAGATCACCGAGGCGATCATCGACGAGCTCGGTGGTACGCGGGTGAAGGCCGGCTTCGAGCTGCACCTCGCCAAGGAGTTCCTGCGCGAGTCGGTCCAGCTGGCGCTGCGCCCGCAGTGCAGCGTGATCCCCTCGCCCGTGGACGGCAAGGAGAACCGGCTCTACCGGGTGCCGGTCGGGGTCGTCGGGGTCATCTCGCCGTTCAACTTCCCGTTCCTGCTGTCCCTGAAGTCCGTCGCGCCCGCGCTCGCGCTCGGCAACGGCGTGGTCCTCAAGCCGCATCAGAACACCCCGGTCACCGGCGGTTCGCTGATCGCGAAGCTCTTCGAGGACGCGGGTCTGCCGGCCGGTCTGCTGAACGTCGTGATCACCGACATCGCCGAGATCGGCGACGCCTTCCTGACCCACCCGGTGCCCAAGGTCATCTCCTTCACCGGCTCCGACCAGGTCGGCAGGCACGTCGCGACGGTCTGCGCCGCGCAGTTCAAGCAGTCGATCCTCGAACTCGGCGGCAACAGCGCGCTGACCGTGCTCGACGACGCGGACATCGACTACGCCGTGGACGCCGCGGTCTTCAGCCGGTACGTCCATCAGGGCCAGGTCTGCATGGCGGCGAACCGGATCCTCGTGGACCGCAAGGTGGAGATGGAGTTCACGGAGAAGTTCGTGGCGAAGGTCTCCTCCCTCAAGTCGGGCGACCCGCGCGACCCCGCGACCGTCATCGGCCCGGTCATCAACTCCACGCAGGCGGAGGCGATTTCGAGCGTCGTCGCCACCGCGGTCGCGGAGGGCGCCACCGCTCTCGTACGCGGAGGCGTGGACGGGAACGTGGTGGAACCGGTCGTGCTCGCCGGGCTGCCCGCCGACTCCCCCGTCCTGCGGCAGGAGATCTTCGGCCCGGTCGCCCTGCTCATCCCGTTCGACGGGGACGAGGAGGCGGTGCGGATCGCGAACGACACCCCGTACGGGCTGAGCGGCGCCGTGCACACGGGCGACGTGGAGCGCGGGGTGGCCTTCGCCCAGCGGATCGACACCGGCATGTTCCATGTGAACGACGGGACCGTGCACGACGAGCCGCTCGTCGCCTTCGGCGGCCAGAAGCAGTCCGGGATCGGGCGGCTCAACGGCGAGGCGACGCTGGAGGCGTTCACCACGCAGAAGTGGATATCCGTGCAGCGGGGGCGCTCGCAGTTCCCGTTCTGAGGACGACTCGAGGTTGGGAGACGTTGTGCGCAGCAGGACCGTGCGGTTCGGGGTGGGCGCTGCCGCTGTGGTGGTGGGGCTTGCCCTCGGCGGGTGCAGTGGTGGGGGTGACGACGGTGGCAAGGATCAGGACAAGGGTTCGTCCGCTGCCTCCGACCCCGCCTCGAAGGGAAGCCCGCCGGCACCCGAGGACGATTCGTCTTCCGGATCCGGGTCCGAGGCCGGTCCCGGTTCCGCGAAGGACGCCGAGGGTGTGTGGAAGGCGTCCGGTGGCGGCAAGCCCGTCGTCCTCGTCGTCGGCGCGAAGCAGGCCGCGCTGACCACCGCCGACGGACACCTGTGCACCGGGACCCTGACGGGTGCCGGGAAGCCGACGCTCGCGCTCCGGTGCGCGGACGGGAACACCGACCGCACGAAGGGCGCGGTCGAGTCGAACGACGGCAGCACGATGCGCGTCTCGTGGGACGCCGGTCAGAAGGACACGTTCAAGAAGGCGAAGGACGGCGAGCTGCCGACCGGCCTGCCCAGCGGACTCCCGACGAACTGAGCTCGTCACCTCTGGTCGGACGACTCCCGGGTCATCGGCGGCACGTCGGTGTCCAGGGCGTCGGAGAGTTCCTCCAGCGTTTCGAGGAAAAGACCCGCCCCGCGGCGCACCACCCGGTCCGGTACGCCCTCGCCGTCCCACGCGTCGAGGGCCTCGCGGACCGGTTTCCAGCGCGGGATCCGGCGCTCGCGGATGGCCTGGGCGCCGTCGCGGGTCGCGGCACGCAGCGCGTCGGCGAGCGCGTCCGCTGCGGGCACCGGGGTCGCGCCGCGCTCCGGGAGGTGCGCCTCCATCAGCATCACCACGCGGCCGATGTGGTGCAGGGCGTGCGCGGCGTCGTCGGCGGCGGCGTTGGACAGGCCGCGGTGGCGTACGGGTTCGGTCTTGGCGCGGGCCGCGGCCTGCTCCCAGGCGATGTGCGCGTCCCGGGCCTTGAGCAGGGCCTCGCGCACGTCCGGGCAGCTCTTGCCCGCCGGGCTCGCGTAGTGGGCGACGACCGCGGCGGCGTACTCGCCGAGCGCTGCCAGCCAGTCGGCGAGCCGGGTGCGCAGGCGGGGCGTCTCCCATGCGGGATACAGCGCGTACGACAGCATCGCGAGCACGCCGCCGACGAGCGTGAGCACGACGCGCTCGGGGACGGTCTGGCTCCACTCCTGGCCGCCCATGCCCAGCAGGAACACGACGTACATGGCGACGCAGCCCTGGGCGGCGAGCTGTCCCGTGCGCATCAGCAGGTACATCAGGCCCGCGCACACCACGGCGAACAGCGCGGAGAGGTACGTGCCGGGGTGCGCGAGCTGGAGGATCGCGGTGGCCACGGTGACGCCGACGAGCGTGCCGCCGAATCGGGCGACCGCCCGGGAGTACGTCTGCGAGAAGTCGGGCCGCATCACCATCACGGCGGACATCGGGGCCCAGTAGCCGTGGCCGTACGGGAGGGCGTCGCCGATGAGGTACCCGGCGACGGCGACCGCGGCGACGCGGTTCGCGTGCCGCAGCACGGGGGACCCCGGCCGGGCCTCCCGCCGAATCGCCCGCACGGCGACGGGCAGCAGAGTGAAGATACTGGGCCGCCGAAGCGGTTGAGCGGGCCCCTCAAGCCCCTCCGGCGATTGAGGAGCGGGGTCCGGGGCGGAGCCCCGTGGCGTGGGCGACGTGCCGCCCGCCGTCTCCAGGACGTCACGCAACAGGGACCCCAGCCGGTTGGCCGCCCGCTGCGGCGGCCCGGACAGAATCCCCCCGGTATCCGGGGACCGGAACGCCGCGATCGCATCCGGCGGAACCTCCACCCGGGACCCGTGCCGGATGGCCCTCGCCGCGGCATCCAGAATCGCCCCCGCCGCGGCCAGCAACTCCCGCACCCGGTCCCGCTCGGGCCCCTCCTCCGGCACCCCGACCGCCGGATCGGCGAGCGAGGCCAGCACCGGCCGGATCCGCTCCGCGACCCCCCGCGCACCGTGCAGCTGCGCGGGCCGGGTCCTGGCCTGCCGCGGCGTGAGCGCGGCGGCGTTGCGCGCCAGCATCAACGGCTCGGGATCGAACGCGGCGACGGGATCGTGCCGCAGCCGCCGCGCGTAGTCCCCCTCCGCGGCGAGCGCGTCGGCGAGGGCGTCGCGGTGCGCCCCCCATCTGCGTACGGGGAAGAGGATCACAAGCGCCGCCTGGACCAGGCCGCCGAAGGCCATCATCGCCGCGTGGCCCGCGGCCTCGGCGATCGTCGTCGGCAGGGTGATGGTCACGAGCATCATGGCGACGTTCGACGAGGCCATGATGCCGATGGTCGGCCCCGCCGCCCAGGCGAGCCCCGCGAGATACGTCCACAGGGCGAGCAGCGGCAGGAAGAAGACGAGGTGGGAGCCGGTGAGATAGCCGAGGAACGTCGAGATGCCGAGGCTCGCGCCGGAGGCGAGCGCGAGTTCGGGACGTGGCCGCCAGCTCCGCTGGAACGTGGCGATCGCCGCCTGGAACGCGCCGAACGCGGAACCGGCCGCCACCGCGGGGCCGAACAGCGACAGGCTCACCGCGAGCACGATCGCGAGCCCCGCGGCGCCGCGCAGCGCGATCAACGGTTCGAGGCGCTTGCGCTCCACGGTCAGGCCCGAGCGCGTGGTCACCTTCAACGCCCGGAACCAGCTCATTTCGCCAGAATACGGGCATCCGCCCTTCCTGACGGCAGGCCTTACTCCCCTTCGCGGAGCACCAGGTCCAGGAGGCCGGGGAAACGGGCGTCGAACTCGGCGCGGCGCAGCCGGTTGAGCCGCTTGGGCCCGGCGTCCCGCTGCTCGAGCAGCCCCGCCTCCCGCAGCACGGAGAAGTGCCGGCTCAGCGTCGCCTTGGTGACCGGCACGTGGAAGGTGCCGCAGGTGCACTCCCAGTCGGCGGCCCCGGCCAGCTCACGGACGAGCATGCGGCGCACCGGGTCGGCGAGCGCGACGAGCGCCGCCTCCAGCGGAACGTCCACCGGATCGACGTGCACCGGCGCCGCCCGGTGCCCGCTCGCCGTACCCTCCACCGCTCCCCGCGCCGTCGCCATGCCGTCCTCCCTGCTCTTCGGGTGAGCCGGCTCCGGACACCCCTTGCCGAGTGTTCGATGCCGTGCGTACACTCCGAACGTTCGTTGATCATCGAACACTCTAGTGCCCCGTCGCCTCGCGGAGGAGTCCCGTCATGCCCCTGTCCGAGCAGCCTCCCGTCCGCGTGGGCATCGTCGGTCTCTCCGCGAAGCGCGGTTGGGCCTCCCGTGCCCACCTGCCCGCCCTGCGCCGACTCAAGGGTTTCGAGGTGCGCGCGCTCTCCGCGAGCAGCGCCGAATCCGCGCGGGCCGCCGCCGAGAAGTACGGCGTTCCGCACTCCTTCGGCAGCGCCGCCGAGCTGGCCGCCTCCGACGAGGTCGACCTCGTCGTGGTCACCGTCAAGGTGCCGGACCACCGGGAGATCATCGAGTCCGCCCTCGCCGCGGGGAAGGCGGTGTTCTCCGAGTGGCCGCTGGGCGTCGGGCTCGCCGAGGCCGAGCAGCTCGCCGCGCTCGCCGCCGAGCGCGGCCTGCGCACCTTCACCGGCCTTCAGGCGCGGTCCGCCCCGCTCGTGCGGCATCTGCGCGACCTGATCGCGGACGGCTACGTGGGCGAGGTGCTGTCCACCAGCATGGTGGGATCCGGGCGCGGCTGGGGAGCCGAGGTGCCGGAGGGCTCCGCGTATCTCCTGGACCGGTCGACCGGGGCGAACATGCTGACCATCCCGTTCGGCCACACGCTCGACGGGCTGGTCTCGGTGCTGGGCGACTTCGACGAGGCCGCGCGGGTCGGCGCCGTCACCGCCACCCGGCGCCGGGAGGTCAAGGACTCGCGTACCGGGGACATCCACCGGCCGGACGTCCCCGACCAGGTGGTGCTCGGCGGCGTGCTCGCCTCCGGCGCGGTGGCCTCCGTGCACTTCCGGGGCGGACAGTCGCGGGGCACGAACTTCCACTGGGAGATCAACGGCACCGAGGGCGACCTGGTCGTCACCGGTGACCACGGCCACCTGCAGATGGGCGAGTACACCCTCAGCGGCGCACGCGGCGCCGACGCCGCACTCACCGGGATCACCGTCCCCGAGCGCTACTTCGAGCCCGAGCTCGCGGAGCTGCGCGGCACCGACGCGTACAACGTGGGCGCCGCCTACGCCCAGCTCCGCCGCGACCTGGCCGAGGGCACGTCCGTCGTCCCCGACTTCGCGCACGCCGTCCGGCACCACCGGCTGCTCGACCGCATCGAGCGCGCGGCGGCCTGACGCCGACTCACCCGTCGAGGCGGGCCCGCTGCGCCGCCGCCGTGCCCTCCTCCCAGCCCGCGCCGTCGGTGACTCCCCTCATGCGGGTCGTCACGGTCTCGGGGAACATCTCCTCGGCCCGCCCGGTGACCGCGACGTCCCGGGCGGCGAGCACCGGCAGCGCCTCCCCCATCGACTCCGTCACCTGGTCGGCGACGGCGGCGAGCCGGTCCCCGATCCGATGCGCGTACGCGGCGAGGAACGACTGCCGGAAGGTCTTCGTGCGCTTGCGGCCGCCCGCCCGCTGCTCGGCCTCGGCGCGCGTCATCGCGGCGGTGGCCTGCACGAGCAACGACGTGTGGAGCACCTCGACGACCTCCAGATCCGGCTCGAAGCCCACGACGGTCGAGAACCCGAACGCCGAGTTCCACACCGCGCGGCAGCGGTTCGCCGAGGCCACCGCGTCGAGGAGGACCGCCTTCGCCGTCTCGTAGGGGGCGTCGACGCCGATCCGGCAGGCGGCGGGCGCGTCCTTGGCGTGCGTACGGGAGGCGAGCAGTGCCTCGTCGACCGAGTGCCGGGCCATCAGCTCCTGCGCTTTCGCCGACAGCGCCTCCGCCTCCGGCGGGTACCCGGTCCGCTCGGCCTTGGCGAGCAGCGCGCGGATCTTCGCCAGGGCGCGCGGCTCGCCCGCCACCGGGACGGTGATCGACTCGCCCGGCACCGGACCGACCGGCTCGATCGCGGGCAGCCGCGCGAGCAGCCGGTACAGCTCCAGGGCGGTCGTGGCGGCCGAGAACCGGTCCGTGCGCGCCGGTTCCTCCGCAGGCAGCTCGGCGAGCTGGGCGGACCAGCGCGGCGGCAGGTGCTCGTACCGCTCGGTCTCGGTGCGGATCAGGCGGGCGGCGAGCCGTTCGTGGCCCGCGTCCAGGCCCTCCTGCCGCCCGACCATCCGCAGCACGTCGGCCGGCTGCCAGCCGCGCTCCCACGCCCGCCGCACGAACTCCCGCCCCCGTAGCGCGAGTTCGGCGTCGGAGGAGGGGTCCGCGGCGAGCAGCGAGGCCCCGGTGTCGAGGTCGCCGCCGTCGTGGAGTGCGGCGGCGAAGGCCCGCTCGACCGTGCTGTCACTGCTCGTACCGCTCATCCGGCCATGATCCCAGCCCTACGAGGCCAGGGACTCCACGATCAGTTCGGCGGCCCGCTTCACCAGCGGGCTGTCGCCCTCGGCGTCCTTGTCCCCGTCGGGCTTGGTCGACAGGACGGAGAGGATCACCGGCGACCCGTCCGGCGTCCAGGCGATGCCGACGTCGTTGGCGGTGCCGTAACTGCCCGTGCCGGTCTTGTCGCCGAGCACCCAGTCGGCGGGCAGGGCCGCACGGAACCGTTCGCCGCTGGTGGTGTTGGCGAGCAGCCACTTGGTCAGCCGGTCGCGGTCGGCGGGCGCGAGGGCGTCGCCGAGGACCAGACGCGCGTACGTCGTGCCGATCGCGCGGGGCGTGCTGGTGTCGGTGACGCGGCCGGGCTCGGCCGAGTTCAGCTCGGGCTCCCAGCGGTCGAGGCGGGTCGTGCGGTCGCCGGTCGAGCGGACGAAGCGGGTGACGGCGGTGGGGCCGCCGAGGCGCTCCATGAGGAGGTTGGCCGCGGTGTTGTCGCTGTACGAGATCGCGGCGCCGCACAGCTCGGCGACGGTCATGCCGTTCGCGAGGTTCTCCGGCTTCCCGGTGACCGGAGCGCCGACCGCGCGGTCGATGTCGGCCTGCGTGTAGTGGACGCGGCGGGCCAGGAACTCCCCGTCCTTGTCGAGGTCGCGCAGCACGGCGGCGACGGCGAGCGTCTTGAACGTGGAGCACATCGGGAAGCGCTCGTCGGCCCGGTGCCGGACGGTGCGCCCGGTGCCGAGGTCGTGCGCGTACACACCGAGGCGGGCGTCGTGCCGGCGTTCGAGGGCGGTGAAGCGGCCGTCGGCCGGCTTCGCGTGCGCGGCGCCGCTCGCCGCTTGCGCGGCGGCGGATCCGGTGAGCGCGGTGGCTCCGATGGCGGTCGCGGTGGTGAGGACGGCACGTCGGGTGGTGGACACGGTGGGGGGTGATCCCTTCTGCACGGCGATGATCTTTTTCGACCGGTACGGGTACGAGGACGATCTCTCCCACCCGAACGGTTGCGACCCCACCGAGATGCCAGGGGCCGCCGCGACATGCGAGGCTCGGGGGCATGAGAGTGGCACTGGCGCAGACCGACTGCGAACTCGGCGATGTGGACGCCAACCTGGACACGGCCCGCGAGCAGATCGCGCAGGCCAAGGCCCAGGGCGCGGACCTCGTCGTCTTTCCCGAACTGAGCCTGCACGGCTATCACCTCGGCGGCCTGAAGTCGGACACGTCGATCGCCACGAACGACCCCCGGCTGCTCGGCCTCACGTCCCCCGACGGCCCGGACGTCATGGTGGGCCTGCACGAGCACACCAGCCTGCGCGCGTACAACACCTCCGCCTACTACGCGGGCGGCGCCCTGCTGCACGCCCACCGCAAGCTGTACCTCCCGAACTACCTGGCCTGGGAGGAGCGCAAGCACGTCAGCCCCGGCCAGCACTCCCGCGCGTACGACCTGCCGGGCGAGCACGGCCGGGCCGCGACGCTGGTCTGCAACGACGCGTGGCAGCCGGTGCTGCCGTGGCTGGCGGTGCAGGACGGCGCGGAGGTCCTGTTCGTGCCCGCGAACAGCGCGGCGACGCTGGACCCGGAGGCCATGGACACGACCCTCTACTGGGACACGCTCCTCTCCTACACGGCCAAGATGCTCCAGTGCTGGGTCGTCTTCGTGAACCGCGTCGGCAACGAGAACGGGGCGTCCTTCTGGGGCGGCTCCCGCGTCGTCGACCCGCGCGGCACGGTGGTGGCGCAGGCGCCGCAGTGGGAGGCGGGGCTGGTGACGGTCGACATCGACGTACACGAGGCGCGCCGCCAGCGCAGGGCGGTCCCCTTGGTGGCGGAAGCGCGGCTGGGGTTGGTCGACCGGGAGGTCCGCCGCCTCATCGATGAGGGCGGCGACAGCTAGTTCTCTTCAGCCTGCGACGGCGTTGCGCTCGCGGGGCTCTGCCCCGGACCCCGCGCCTCAATCGCCGGCGGGGCTTGAATGGCCCACCAAATCAAGCCCCTGCGGCGATTGAGCAGCGGGGTCCGGGGCGAAGCCCCGAGGCCGCAACCCCGTCGCGGGCCGAAGGATTGTCAGTGCCGGGTGTGACACTCGGCAGCGTGACCGGACGATGGGCCCTGGCCCCCACCGACCGCGGCGGAGCGGAGCTCATGCCGCTGGGCCCGGACGCGCTGCCCGCCGGGGCGATCGTACGGGAGCCGGATCTCGCGGAGGCCGTCCGATCCCGACCGGAGGTCACCCGCTGGGTCTGGCGGGACACCCACGCCGTCTACCCCCAGCTGCTCGCCGCGGGCGTCCGCGTGGAGCGGTGCTACGACATCGAGGCCGCCGAGAACCTCCTGGTCGCGCACGAGGGACGGCACGGCGACCCCCGCTCCGCCGCGGCGGCCCTCGCCCGGCTCAAGGGCGCACCGGTGCCGCCCGATCCCCCGCCCCGCGTCGCCGCCCCCGGCTCCCAGTCCTCGCTCTTCGAGCCGCGCCCACCCGTCGACGTATCGCTGACCGACCTCGTCGACGTGTACGCGGAGCAGCAGCGCCGGCACGAGGCCACCGGGCAGCCGGGCCGGATGCGGCTGCTCACCGCGTCCGAGTCGGCGGGCATGCTGGTGGCCGCCGAGATGCACGCGGCGGGCCTGCCGTGGCGGGCGGACGTGCACCGCGCGGTGCTGGGGGAACTGCTCGGTGAGCGATACGGGGGCGGCGGCGAGCCGCGCCGCCTGGCCGAACTGGCGGATGAAGTGTCCGCGGCGTTCGGCAGACCGGTCAGACCCGACCTCCCCGCCGACGTGATCAAGGCCTTCGCGCACGCCGGCATCAAGCTCACCTCCACCCGCCGCTGGGAGATCGAGAACATCGACCACCCCGCCGTACCGCCCCTGATCGAGTACAAGAAGCTGTACCGGATCTATACGGCGCACGGCTGGTCCTGGCTGCAGGACTGGGTGCGCGAGGGCCGGTTCAGACCCGAGTACCTGCCGGGCGGCACGGTCTCCGGGCGGTGGACGACGAACGGCGGGGGCGCGCTGCAGATCCCCAAGGTCATCCGGCGCGCGGTCGTGGCCGACCCGGGCTGGCGGCTCGTCGTGGCCGACGCCGACCAGATGGAGCCGCGGGTGCTCGCCGCGATCTCCCGCGACCCCGCGTTCATGGAGGTGTCCGGGCAGGCCGCCGACCTCTACCAGGCGGTCTCCGACCGGGCGTTCGCCGGTGACCGGGGGCAGGCCAAGCTGGCCGTGCTCGGCGCCATATACGGGCAGACCTCGGGCGACGGCCTGAAGAACCTGGCCCTGCTGCGGCGCCGCTTCCCGCAGGCGGTCGCGTACGTGGACGAGGCGGCGCGCGCGGGCGAGGAGGGCCGCCTCGTGCGCACGTGGCTCGGCCGGACGTGCCCGCCCGCCGTGGGCGCCGCCGAGCCCGAGGAGGCCGGCATCCCGCAGGACGAGCCCGAACAGGCGGCGGAGGCGGGCGGATTGACGTACGGCTACGCCTCGTCGAACTCGCGGGCCCGCGGCCGCTTCACCCGGAACTTCGTCGTGCAGGGCAGCGCCGCCGACTGGACACTGCTCGTGCTGGCCGCACTGCGCCGCGAACTCGCGGACATGGCAGCCGAGTTGGTGTTCTTCCAGCACGACGAGGTGATCGTGCACTGCCCGGCCGACGAGGCGGAGCGCGTGAGCGGGGCGATCCGCGAAGCGGCCGACCTCGCGGGCCGGATCGCCTTCGGCGAGACCCCGGTGCGCTTCCCGTTCACGGTGGCGGTCGTGGAGTGCTACGCGGACGCCAAGTAGCGCTCCACGACCGTGCCCGACGCACTCACGCCGCCCGGAACGCGAGCACCACGTTGTGCCCGCCGAAGCCGAAGGAGTTGTTCAGGGCGACACCCCCCGCCGGCAGCGCCCTGGGCTCGCCCCGGACGATGTCGGCCTCGGCCGCCGCCTCCGGGTCGACGCGGTCGAGGTTGATGGTCGCGGGCGCGAGCCGGTCCCGCAGCGCGAGGACGGTGGCGACGGTCTCGACGCCGCCCGCCGCGCCCATCAGATGCCCCGTCATGGACTTGGTCGCCGACACCGCGATGTGGTCGGCGTCGTCCCCGAACACCCGGCGCAGCGCCCGCAGTTCGGCGACGTCCCCGAGCGGCGTCGAGGTGGCGTGGGCGTTCGCGTGACAGACCTCCGAGGGCTCGATGCCCGTGGCGTCGAGCAGCCGGCGCAGCGCGGCGGCGACGCCGCGGCCCGTCGGCTCCGGCCGGGTGATGTGGTGGGCGTCGGAGGACAGCCCCTGCCCGAGCACCTCGGCGTAGACCCGCGCGCCGCGCCGCCCGGCGTGCGCGGCGGACTCCAGGACGACGACCCCCGCGCCCTCGCCCATGACGAATCCGTCGCGCCCCAGGTCGTACGGGCGCGAGGCCCCGGCCGGGTCGTCGTTGCGCTTGGACATCGCCATCATGTTGCCGAACGCCGCCATGTTCACCGAGCAGATCGCGGCCTCGGTGCCGCCCGCCACGACGACGTCGGCGCGGCCGGTCCTGATCATCTCCAGGGCGTGGCCGACGGCCTCGGCGCCCGAGGCGCAGGCGCTGACGGGCGTGTGCGTGCCGGCCCGCGCGCCGATGTCCAGGCCGACGGCGGCGGACGGGCTGCTCGGCAGCAGCATCCCGAGGGCGTGCGGCGAGACGCCCGCGGCGCCGAGCTGCTTGAACATCTCGTACTGCGTGAGCAGCGAGGACACTCCGCCGACGCCGGTGGCGATCACGACGCCGAGCCGGTGCGGGTCGACGTCGTCGCACCCTGCCCCCGGCTCCTTGAACCCGGCGTCCGACCACGCCTCCCGCGCCGCCACCATGGCGAACCTGGCGGTGCGGTCGAGCGCGGGCGACGGCGGGCCGCACAGCGCGCCGGCCGGGTCGACCGCCGCCTCCGCCGCGATCCGCACCTCGACCTCCTCGGCCCACGGATGCGTCAGGCGTCGCACGCCCGAGCGCCCGGCCAGCATGCCCTCCCAGGTGGACGTGGCGTCGCCGCCCAGCGGGGTGGTGGCGCCGACGCCGGTCACGACGACGGAGGGCGCCACACGTTCGCGCGCCATGTCAGCCCCCTTCGGCTTGCCGCGCGGGCGTCCCGCGGAACGTCAGCGCCACGTTGTGCCCGCCGAAGCCCGCGGAGTTCTTCACGGCGACGACCTGGTCGCTCTCCAGCTTGCGCGGCGTGCCGTGCGCGACGTCGACCGTCAGACCCTCGTCGAGGCGGACGAAGTTGCGGGTCGGCGGCACCACGCCGTGGTGCAGGGCGAGCACGGTGGTGATCGCCTCGACGGCCCCCGCGGCGCCGAGACCGTGCCCGAGCATCGACTTGTTCGCCGTGACCACCGGGCCCCGGCCCGCGCCCCCGAACACCTCCTGCACGGCTCGCGCCTCGGCCGCGTCCCCGGGCAGCGTCGAAGTGCCGTTGGCGTTGAAGTGCGCGACCTCCTCCGGCCGCACCTCGGCGTCGGCGAGCGAGGAGCGCACGGCGGACGCCGTGCCCGCGCCGTTCGGCTCGGGCTGCACCATGTGGAAGGCGTCGGAGGAGATGCCCACGCCCGCGAGCTCGGCGTAGATCCGGGCGCCGCGCTCGTACGCGTGCCGCTCCGACTCCAGGACGAGGACCCCCGCGCCCTCGCCGAGGACCATTCCGTCGCGCTCCGCGTCGAACGGCCGGGACGCGCCCGCCGGTTCGTCGACGCGCCGCGACAGCGCCCGCATCGCCGAGAACGAGCCGAGGACGAGCGGATGCAGCGGCGCCTCCGCGCCGCCCGCCACCACGACGTCCACCTCCCCGCGGCGGATGAGGGCTGCCGCCGTGGCAAGCGCCTGCGTACCCGATGAGCAGGCGTTCACCGTCGCGTTGACGCCCGCCTGCGCGTTCACGACGAGGCTGACGGCGGCGGCCGGGCCGTTGCCCATGGACATCGCCACGGTCAGCGGCGGCACCCGGTTCCAGCCCCGGGTCTTCAGCGCCTCCCAGCCGCTGATCATCGTGCTCATGTCGCCGAGCGCGGCAGAGACGACCACCGCGACCCGCCCCGGATGCACGGACGCGTCGGCGAGACCCGCGTCCCGCCACGCCTCCGCCGCGGCCGTCACCGCGAGCTGGGCGGACCGGCTCAGGCGGCGGCGCTGTTGGTGTTCGAGCGCGGGTCCCGGCTCGACGCGCACCTTTCCGCCCACCAGGGGCGGCAGGTCCTTCGCCCACGGCTCGTCGTCGAGCCGCGCTATCCCGTTCTCCCCGTCGAGCATGGCGTCCCAGGTCGTGGCGACGTCACCGCCCAGCGCGGTCGTCTCACCGAGCCCGGTGACGACGACGCGCGGGCGCCCCCTGCTGTCCTTCATGACCTCCCCCTTCGGGAGACCGCGGCGCCACGAAGGTCCGCCGCGAGCTTCCCCGAGTCCTTCTTCACCTGACTGACCAGCAGCTTCTTCACGAGCGACTGCGGCATGACCCCGAAGTAGTCACCGGGGTCCACATCGAAGGTCCAGTGCACGCCGGTCGTCCCGTCCGGGTGCTCGGTGTACGCGTACGTGCCGACGTAGTGGAAAGGCCCGTCGAGCACGTGGAACCTGGAGCGCAGCCCCGGCTCGTACTCGCTGATCTCGACGGTGAACGTCATCCGCTTCCCGATCAGCTGGAACGTGATCTCGTACCGGCCGCCGGCCCGCGCGGGCCCGTCGAGCAGCCGCGTCGCCACGCACGCGGCCTGCCACTCGGGGTCGCGCGCCGGGTCGGAGAGCCGGGCGAAGGCCTCCTCGGGCGGGACCGGCAGGTCGAAGGTGTGCTCAGCCCTGATCGTCATGCTTGCCTCCCAGGTACGGGGCGATCGCCCGCGCCGCGGCAGCGGCATGCGGCGCGTACATCACCGAGTTGTGGTCGCCGGACACGTCGACGACCCGCAGGTCCCCCTTGACCAGCGCCTCCCAGCCGAGCGCGGGCCCGTAGTCGACCGGCTCCTCCGCCGCTCGCAGCAACAGCAGCGACAGCTCCTCCGGTTCGGGCAGATACGTCTGCAGGGCGATGCCGTTGGCGAGGTACGCCTCGAAGTAGCGCAGGATCTGCGCCCGGTCCGCGTCCTCGGCCAGCACGCCGATCGCGGCGGCCTCGCGCAGGATGTGGTCGAACGCCGCGTCCCCGCCCAGCTCCCGCAGCTCCTCGGCGGGGATGTCGAGGCTCTTGCCGTACGGCACCGCGAGGTCCCGCGCGAACCACGACAGGAGCGTCGCGTCGTCCGCGGTGTCCGGGATGTTCGCCTCGACGGGGGCGCGGCTGTCGATGCCGACGAGCAGCTCGACCTCCTCGCCCGCGGCCCGCAGTTGGCGCGCCGCCTCGTAGGCGACGACGCCGCCGAAGCACCAGCCGCCGAGGGCGTAGGGGCCCGTGGGCTGAAGCTCCTTGACGTACGTGAGGTAGCGCCCGGCCATGCCCTCGACGCTGACCTCGGCCTCGCCCTCGCTCTCGATGCCGGGCGCCTCGACCGCGAACACCGGTCGCCCTGAGGGCAGTTGGCGGGTCAGCTCGACGTAGCAGAAGACCGTGCCGCCGAAGGGGTGGAACAGGAAGAGCGGGCGCCGGCCCGGCTCGCCCTCGCGCAGGGTGACGACCGGGGTGCGCGGGCCTTCCCGGCCCCCGCGGCGTACGAGCGCGGCGAGTTCGGCGATCGTGCCGTGCCGCAGCAGCTCGGCGACCGGGACCTCCACGTCCCACTCGGCGCGGACGGCCGCGCTGAGCCGGACGGCGAGCAGCGAGTGCCCGCCCACCTCGAAGAAGTCGTCGTGCACGCCAACCTCGGGGATGCCGAGGATCTCCGTCCACATCCGGGCGAGGGTGATCTCCGTGGCGTCGCGCGGCTTCTCGAAGACGGCGCCGGAGGTCACGGTCGGCGCGGGGAGCCGGTTCCGGTCGACCTTGTTGTTGGGGGTGAGCGGCAGCTCGTCGAGTACGACGACGATCCCGGGCACCATGTACTGCGGCAGGAACCCGGCGACGTGCGACCTGAGTTCGGCGGGCGGGGGCAGTTCGGCCCCGGCCTCCGCCACCACATACCCGACGAGCCGGTCGCCCTGGACGACGACGACCGCCGTCGCCACCCCGGCGGCCGACTGCAGCGCGGCCTCGACCTCGGCGAGCTCGATCCGGTAGCCGCGCAGCTTGATCTGGTTGTCGAGGCGCCCGTGGTGCAGGAGCCGCCCGTCGCTGGTCCAGCGGGCCCGGTCGCCGGTGCGGTAGAGGCGCTCGTCCGGTGCGGCCGGCAGCCCGGTGACGAAGCGTTCCGCCGTCAGCTCGGGGCGGTTCCAGTAGCCGGTGGCGAGGCCGTCGCCGCCGACCCACAGCTCACCGGGGAAGCCCGGCTCCACGGCGCGGCCCTGCGGATCGAGCACGTAAAGCCGGGTGTTGGCGAGCGGGCGGCCGATGTCGATGCCGTCCTCCGGCTCGACGCGGCCCTCGGTGGACCAGATGGTGGTCTCGGTCGGCCCGTACACGTTGTGCAGGGCGGCCACCCTTCCGTACAGGAACTCCGCCAGATCCAGCGGGAGTTCCTCGCCGCCGCACAGCACGTGCAGCCGCTCGTTCCCCTGCCATCCGGCGTCGCGGAGCATCCGCCAGGAGGTGGGGGTCGCCTGCATCCAGGTGGCCCCGGACTCCTCGATGCGGGTGGCGAGCGCGGCGCCGTCGGCGGCCGTCACGCTGTCGCACACGAGCACGCGCCCGCCCGCGACCAGCGGCATGAACAGCTCGAGGCCCGCGATGTCGAACGAGACCGTGGTCACCGCGAGCAGGCTGTCCGACGGGCCGAAACCGGTGTTCTCCCGCATGGACAGGAGCAGGTTCACCAGCGCCCGGTGCGGGATCGCGACGCCCTTCGGGCGGCCGGTGGAGCCCGACGTGTAGAGGATGTACGCGAGATCGGCGGGGTCCGGTGCGGTGGCCGCGGCGGGCGGCACCACGGCGCCGTCGTCCAGGTTCAGCACCTCCAGGCCCGGCAGCCAACTCCCCCGCAGCCCCTCCTGGGTCACCAGCAACCGCACCCCGGCGTCCCGCGCCATGTACGTCAGCCGGTCGACGGGATGGTGCGGATCCAGCGGCACGTACGCCGCCCCCGCCTCCAGCACCCCGAGCAGCGCCGCCACCAGGGGCGCGCCGCGCTCCACGAGCACCGCGACGCGATCACCCGCGGCGACCCCGGCGGCACGCAGCCTCGCGGCGATCCGCCCGGACTCGCCGAGGAGCCGCGCGTACGTCCACTCCTCGCGGTCACCGACGACCGCGACGGCGTCGGGCGTGCGCCCGGCCTGCTCGCGTACGAGGTCCGGCAGCGTGGCGTCCGGCAGCTCCCGCCCAGGCCCCGTCCCGCGCTCCCCGAGCAGCGCGCGCTGCCGGGCGTCTCCCCTGCTCAGGCCCGCCATCGGCGCGTCCGCGCGGCCCACCAGGGTCTCGACGGCCGTGACGAAGGTGGCGGCGAGTTCGCGTGCGGTGCCCGCGCGGAAGATGTCGGTGTTGTAGCGCAGCACCCCCGCGTACGCGCCGCACCGCTCCCCTCCCATCTCGACCCACAGGTCCGTCTGCCCCTCCTGCTGCGGCAGCGGATACGGCCGCAACGTCGCGCCCGCGACGCTCAGTGCGGCGTCCCGGTCGGGCCGCAGCAGGAAGAACTGGTCCATGTCGGTCAGGAACGGCAGTCGGTCCCAGGCGAACCCCGCCTGGAACAGCGGCGTCCTGCTCTGGTCGCGCGGCGGCGCCAACTCCCTTACGAGCCAGGGGAAGGGCAGCTCCTGCGCCCGCATCGCCTCCGTGGTCCGCGAGCGCACCTCGGTGACCAGTTCCCGGAAACTCTCCGTCTCGTCGACCTCGCCGCGTACGACGACGGTGTTGACGAAGTTGCCGACGGCGTCCCGGAATTGGCGCCGCGTACGCCCCGAGCTGGGGGTGCCGACGACGATGTCCGACTGCCCGCTCAGCCGGCTCAGGAGCACGAAGTAGGCGGACAGCAGCACCATGTAGGGCGTCGCCGACAGCTCGCGGGCCAACTCCCGTACGCCCTGCGTCGTTTCGGCCGAGAGCGCGAACGGCGCGGAGCCGCCGTCGTAGGACGGTACGGGCGGGCGCGGCAGGTCCCCGTACAGATCGAGCCCGGGCGGCACATCGGCCAGCCGCTCCGCCTCGCGGGCAAGGAGATCCTTCGCCCTCCCGGTCGCGAGGAAGGCGTCCTGCTGCTCGGCGTACGCGGCGAAGGCCCCGCCGTCGAGCACGAACTGCCCCGCCACGCCCTCAAGGCGAGCACGCACCTCGGACAGCAGCAGCGCGAGCGACCAGAAGTCCACCGCGATGTGGTGCAGCACGACGGCGAACACCCAGGTCCGCTCGGCGGTCCGGTACAGGTGCACGCGCCACAGCGGCGGCCGCGCGAGGTCGAACGGCTCCCGGCTGTCGGCGCGCACGCGGTCCCGCAGCGCCTCGGGGTCCAGGCCCCGCGCGTCGGTGTGCCGTACGTCGAGGGGCACGGAGTCCGCGACGTGCACGTCGTCGGCGCCCCGGAAGCAGATCCGTAACGCCTCGTGCTCACGCGTCAGATCGTCGAGGATCGCCTCCACCTTGGGCCCGAGCGCCGGATCCGCGGTGACCTCGGCGCCGAACAGCACGTGGTACGCGGCGCATTGCGGGTCGGCCTCGTGGATGAACCACAGCCCGGCCTGCTGCGCGTTGGCGGTCGTGGTGGTCATGACCGGCCCTCCTGAACCACGGGGACGGGCTCCCCGTTCATCAGCCGCCAGAGCGCCTCGGCGAGGGTGTCCACCGTCGGGTGCGTCCACATCAGGTCGACCGGCGGGTCGACGAGCCCGCAGGCGTCCTCGATCTCCATGCCGACGGTGAGCGCCGCCATGGAGTCGAGCCCGTACGAGGTGAAGGTGCGGTCCGTCGCCAACTCCTGCGGAGCGAGGCCCGCTTCGGCGGCCACGGCGCCGATGAGGATGTTCTTCACGTCGTCGATCGTCATGTTCTTCGTACTCATTTCAGCCGTGCCTTTCCGATGTCGCCTCGGGCGCGCCGCGTTCCGCGAGGCGCACTTTCCGGATGGAGAAGAGTTCGTTGTTCACGCGCTGGGAGTTCATGCGGGCGAAGAGCTTTCCCGCGATCGCCGGATCGAGATCGCCCGTCCCGTACTGATGGACTTGATTCCGGTCCAGGGCTGCTTGCAGCCACGCTCCGTCGGCGAAGAATTCACCGAGGTGGTCCCGGTTGAACATCCACACACCGAGCGCCGAGACCTTTGCGTGCAGGGCGCACAATTCCTCGGCGAGGCGGATCAGCCGGGGCGGAGTGCCCTTTCCCTTCCCGGACCCCTGCCGGGCACCGGCCGTGCGCACCTCCCCGACCTGCGCGAACAGCGCGTCGAGCTGCTCCCGCAGCCGCTCGGCGCCGGCCCGCAGGGCCGTGATCCGCCGCGCGTCGGGGCCGCCCGGCTCCGGGCTCAGCCCGTCGAGCCGGCGGACGAGTTCGGGCAGCGCGGCGAACGTCGCGTCCCTGCCGCGGCCGAACACGCTCACCCGGTCCGGCTCGAAGGGCGGCAGGCCTGCCCGCAGGTCGAACAGCGCACTCCAGTCCTCACCAGGCCGTTCGCGCGCGTGGGCCTTGGCCATGGCGGGCAGCTGGAGCGCGATGCTGTCGAGGCAGACGGGCTCGCTGCCGTCGAAGACGGACACCACCGCGCTGTCCCGCAGCATCTTCTGGAAGATCCCCACGTGCTCGGGAGCGCGCAGGTAGTAGCGGGCGCCGAGGGTCCGGGAGAGATTCCTGCCGTTTCCGTCGACGAGCCGGGCCACCTGCACCTTGCTCACGTTTCCCCAGACGCTGAACTCCTCGGTGAAGAGGTGCAGTCCGCGCATCGCCACGAGGCTCTCGCATTCCGCGACGAGCAGGCTCAGATACGCGTTCGCGAGGGATTCCGTGACGTACGGGATATCGCCCGCCACGCCCTCGTACAGAAAGCGCCGGGACAGGAAGTCGCCGACCGAGCGCAGCATGGTGTCGCCCGTGCCGAGCGAGAGGCCCGTGCACAGCGTCCGCGTGATCAGCAGGCCGCGCAGCGCCAGTTCGAGCCCGTCCCCCTCGGCACCGATCCGCTCCGCCGCGCCCACCCGGACCCGGTCGAAGGCGACCCCGCTGATGTCGCATCCGCGCAGCCCGTACGTGGGGACGCGGGGCACGCCGGTGACCTCGCCGGTCGAGACGGCCGCGCGGTCCACGAGGAACATGGACTGCCTGCGCTTGGCCGGGGTCCGCTCGTCGCCCGTGGTGCCGAGGAGGACGACGTGGGTGGAGGTCCGGCCGCGGTTGATGGGCCACTTCTCACCGGTCAGGACGTACTGGTCGTCGGCGGCCTCCTGGATCCGCTCCGGGGTGGCCGCGAACTCGTTGGCCGCGAGGTCCGCCCCGTGCCCCGGCTCCGAGTACGCGAGGCAGGGGACGACCCCGCCGCGCACCATCGTGGCCGCGTACTTCGCCCGCTGCTCGGCGTCGCCGCCGATCCAGACGAGCGTCATCCACACCTGCGTGCTCTCGCTCACGGCGACATTCATGTCGCGGCGCGCGATCACTCGGGTGAGCGTCAACAGCTCTTCCGTGGAACGCAGTTCGCCGCCGAGACTCTCCGGGACGAAGTACCGGTGGAACCCAAAGGCACGCAGCTGATCGATTCCGGCGGCCGGCAGTTCCTCGCGCTCGTCGAGTTCGAGAGCGCGGACGAACGAAGTGGAATTGGATTCGCGCTCGGGATCCCCGAGCCACCTTTCAAGAGATTCCGCAAGACAGATCACATCTGTCATCTATCGCTCCAAATCAAGACTCAAGACAGCAGAGGCGCACACAGAAAGGCGCGTAACAGCAGACTGAGTGATTTCGAAGTGCCCCCGCATGGCGAATGTGGAGCATCGACCAGAACCCGGCGAGCTCCTTTTTTGACGGGCCTCGCTGAGCCCGTCCCCCGTTTGCGTACTCGACCGTAGCAGCCACCGAACGTACACAATCAGTGACGGTGACCACATCACCGCGCGTCGACCCGGAATGATATTCCCGCACGTAAGCCCTTGCCCGGACCCTGACCTCGAATTACGCCTCAAGAATGACCAGTTCCCTTTCCCGGAAGGTAAAGAGATGGTTTTGAGTTACGGAGGAAAGAGTTCCGTGCGCCCCTCGCCGGACCGCTCCGCCCCAGGCAGGGAGGGGTGACACGCCAGGGAACGTTGGTACCTTCGACGATGGAGATTGCCGACGAACGAGGGAGCCCCGCCATGGCGCGATCACCCCGCAAGGACTTCCCCATCGCCGAGCGCCCCGGCTATCTGCTCCACAAGGCGGGCCTGCTGATCGTGGAGGACGTGGAGCGCGCGCTGGGCGAAGTGGGCATGCGCAGCCGGTACTTCTTCGTGCTCGCGGCCCTCGCCGGCGGCCCCGAACTCTCCCAGCAGGACCTGAGCAAGGTCCTCAACCTCGACCCGACCACGGTCGTCTCGGTGATCGACGAGATGGAGCGCAACCAGCACGTCGAGCGCCGCCGCAACCCGGCCGACCGGCGCCGCTACAGCCTGATCCTCACCGACGCGGGGCGCGCGGCGCTCGCGGAGGCGGACCGGGTGGCGACGGAGGTCGAGTCGACGTTCTTCGGCGCGCTCGCGGAGGGCGAGCGCGAGGCGCTGCGCGACGCGCTCGGCAAGGTCCTGGAGGGCCGCTGGCCGGCGTCGGTCTGCACCGACTGAGGCGCCAACACACCACAGTCCGGGCGGGGTTGATCCCCGGCCCGGACTTTTTCATGCCTCGACCACCTAGCCGTGGGACACCTTGACGCCCGGATTTCCAATCATCTAGTTTTCCAACTATCGGCAGATCCGGTTGATCCGCCAGGTCGAACCACTAGGGGGAGTCTCACCATGTCCACAGCACGCGCGCTGTCGCCGTTATCGCCCACGAGGTGGTGGACACTGGGCGTCGTCGCGTTGGGCACCTTCATGCTGATGCTCGACCTGAGCGTGGTGTCCATCGCCCTGCCGCAGATCCACAAGTCCCTGGGCAGCAGCTTCGCGGACCTCCAATGGGTCTTCGACGCCTACGCGTTGACACTGGCGATCTTCCTGGTCGCGGCGGGCTCGTTCGCCGACCGGATCGGCCGCAAGAAGCTGTTCCTCTGGGGCTTCGCCCTCTTCACCGCCGCCTCGCTGGCCTGCGGACTGGCCGGGGACGCCACGGCGCTGAGCCTCTACCGCGCGGTCCAGGGCGTGGGCGCGGCCGTCATGTTCGCGGTCGGCCCCTCGATGCTGAGCCACGAGTTCCACGGCAAGGAACGGGCCACCGCCTTCACGGTGTTCGGCGCGGCGGTCGGCCTCGCGGTCGCCACCGGGCCGCTGATCGGCGGCTCCCTCATCAACGCGCTGTCCTGGCGCTGGATCTTCTACATCAACGTACCGATCGGCATCCTCGCCATCCTCTTCGGCGCGTTGCGCGTCCGCGAATCCCTCAACAAGCGCGCGCACCCCACGGACTGGGCCGGCCTCGCCACGTTCAGCGTCGCGCTCGCCGCCCTGGTCTTCGCCACGATCCGCGCGCCCCGCGAGGGCTGGACCAGCGCCACCACGCTCGGCCTCTACGCCACCAGCGCACTCTTCCTGCTCGCCTTCGCCCTCATCCAACGCCGCCTGGGCGAACGCGCGTTGATCGACCCGGCGTTCTTCCGCAGCCCGACGTTCGTGGGCATCTCACTCGTCGCGATGATCGGCAACGCGGCGGCCCTGCCGTCGGTGTTCTTCGAGACCAGCTACCTGGAGAACGTCCTGCACGTGGACGCCTGGGGCACGGGCCTGCGCTTCCTTCCCCTCACGCTCGCGATGTTCGTGGCGGGCGCGATCGGCGGCGGCCTCATCGGCAAGGTCCCCTTCAGGATCCTCCTCGGCGGCTCGACCGCGGTCATGGCGACCGGCATCCTCTTCCTGAACCTCACGGAAGCGGACTCGTCGTGGACGGTCCTGATCCCCGCCCTGGTCATCGCGGGCTTCGGCATGGGCGCCTTCAACCCGGCGCGTGCGGCGCTCGCCATCGGCGTCGCGGAACCGGCCAAGTCCGGTGTCGCGTCCGGCATCAACGAGACGTTCCAGCAGGTCGGCATCGCGGTCGGCATCGCGGGCGTGGGCGCCTTCTTCGAACACCGGGTGGCCACGGAGTTCACCGCTTCGGCGGCTGGACAGCAAATGACCCCGGCCGCGGCGGAGGAGGCGGCGCACGGCATCAGCGCCGGCTCGATCGACGCGGTGGCCGCCGCGGCGGGCCCCCTGCGCGACCAGGTCCTGCCCGCCGCCCAGGACGCCTTCATGACCGCCTTCCACGGCGCCATGACCCTGAGCGCGATCCTCGGCTTCGTCGCGGCGGCCATCGGCTTCCTGATGCTCCGCACCAAGGACCTCCACGCCAGCGCCCTCTCCACGATCCCACCGGACATGGACGAGCCCCCGCAGGAGGACGAAGAGGCGATACCGGCGAGGTCGGCCTGACACCGGCGAACCGCCACCCGGGAACGACAGAACCCCAGGTCGGAATGGATTCCGACCTGGGGTTCTGTGTCTGAGCCGCCTTCGGGATTCGAACCCGAGACCTACGCATTACGAGTGCGTTGCTCTGGCCATCTGAGCTAAGGCGGCGCCGCCACGCGCACCGGAGTGCGTCAGCAACGTCGCCAATCCTACACGCTCCACAGGGGTGCTCCGTACAGCCTTTATGACCAGGGGACACGCACTACGAGCAGCGCTTTCCGTCGGCCGGAGGGGTGCCGGTGAGCAGGTAGTCGTCGATCGCCCCGTCCACGCAGGCGCTGCCGCGGCCGTACGCCGTGTGGCCGTCGCCGTCGTACGTGAGGAGGTGGCCGGAGGAGAGCTGGGCGGCGAGGGACTTCGCCCAGCGGTAGGGGGTCGCCGGGTCGCGGGTGGTGCCGGCCACGACGATGGGGGCGGCGCCGTCGGCGGTGATGCGGTGGGCCTCGCCCGTCGCCTTCACCGGCCAGTAGCCGCAGTTCAGGGAGGCCCAGGCGAGGCCCTCGCCGAAGAGCGGGGAGGCCTTCTCGAAGTCGGGGACCGCCTTCTCGACCTCGGCCGGCGAGGTGAAGGACGGGGGCTGGTCGAGGCAGTTCACGGCGGCGTTGGCGAACATCATGTTCGAGTACGAGCCGTCGGGGTCGCGCTCGTAGTAGCTGTCGGAGAGGGCGAGCAGGCCCGCGCCGTCCTTGTGCTTCATGGCCGCGGTGAGCGCCTCGCGCAGCTGCGGCCACGCCCCCTCGTCGTACATCGCGGCGATCACGCCGGTCGTGGCGAGGGCCTCGCCGAGCTTGCGGCCGCGCTCGTCGCCGGTGCCGATCGGCTTGCGGTCGAGTGTGGTGAAGAAGTCCTTCAGGCGCTTGCTCGACGCGGCGGGGGTGCCGGTGCCGAGGGGGCAGCCGGAGCGCTTCGCGCAGTCCTTCGCGAAGGACTTGAACGCCGTCTCGAAGCCGGCGGTCTGCTGTTCGTTCATCTCGCGCGCGGGCAGCGAGGGGTCCATCGCGCCGTCCAGGACGAGCCTGCCGACCCGATCCGGGTACAGGCCCGCGTACGTCGCCCCCAGGAACGTCCCGTACGAGGCACCCACATAGTTGAGCTTCTCGTCGTCGAGCGCCGAGCGGACGAGGTCCATGTCGCGGGCCGCCTCGACCGTGGAGACGTGCGGCAGGACCCGGCCGGACGTACGGTTCGACGTCTCGCAACCGGCGCCGAAACCCTTGTAGGCGGCGGTCAGGCGGGCCCGCTCGGCCGTGTTGTCCGGGGTGACGTCGGTCTGCGTGTACGCGTCCATCCGCTTGCCGTCGAGGCAGGTGACGGGCTCGCTGCGGGCGACGCCGCGCGGGTCGACGGCGACCATGTCGTAGCGGGCGCGGACCTTCTCCGGGTAGCCGATGCCCGCGTACGACTGGAGGTAGCCGATCGCCGAGCCGCCGGGACCGCCCGGGTTGACCAGGAGCGAGCCGAGACGCTTGCCAGGGCCCGTGGCCTTCTTCCGGGAGACGGCGAGGTCGATGTCGCCGGCGGACGGCTTGTCGTAGTCGAGCGGAGCCTTGAGGGTGGCGCACTCGAATCCGGGCACGCCGCACTCGTGCCACTTCGGGGTCTGGTCGTAATACGGGGCCAGGTCGGCCGGCGTGGCGCGGGGCAGCGCGGCGAGCGAGGAACCCGGACTCCCCGAACTGCCCGACGCGCAGGCGGAGATGGCGGCGAGCAGCAACCCACCGGCAACGGCGAGCGCGGCGGGTCGGCGGCGTGGGGTGAGGGGGTGGCGCCAGGAGTACATCGGCCGAGCGTAACGCTCCGCGGGTGACTGGTCACATTGCGTATCGGCGAGGCAACTCAAGCCCCGCCGGCGATTGAGGCGCGGGGTCCGGGGCGGAGCCCCGATCTTTCCAGCCCCTGCGGCGATTGAGCAGCGGGGTCCGGGGCAGCGCCCCGTGGCGTGGGAACGGCTCCCGGTACCCGACCGCTACCCCGCGCGGAGCGCCATGGTCATCGCCTCCACCGCCAACAGCGGCGCCACATTCCCGTCCAACGCGACGCGACACGCCCCGATCGCCTCGATCCGCCGCAGCGTCGACTCCGGCGACGTACCCCGGGCGACCCGCTCCAACGTGTCCTGGATCTCGACGTTCGCCAGATCCACCCGCGAGCCGAGCTGCATCGCGAGCACGTCCCGGTAGACCCCCGTCAGCTCCGTGAGCGCCAGGTCGAGGCTGTCGCGCTGCGAACGCGTGCGGCGCCGCTTCTGCATGTCCTCGAGGTCCTTCATGACCCCGGCGGTACCGCGCGGCATCCGCCCACCGCTCTGCGCGCCGAGCGCCGCCTTGAGCTCCTCGGTCTCCTTGGTGTCGACCTCTTCGGCGAGCTGCTTGGAGTCCTCGGCGGCCGCGTCCACCAGTTCCTGCGCCGCCTTGAGGCAGCCGCCGACCTCCTCGACCCGCAGCGGCACCTTCAGGACCGCGGCCCGGCGCTCCCGCGCGCGCGGGTCCGTGGCCAGGCGGCGGGCCCGGTCGATGTGGCCCTGCGTGGCGCGGGAGACGGCGGCGGCGACATCCGGCTCGATGCCGTCCCTCCGTACGAGCATGTCGGCGACCGCGGAGACGGCGGGCGTGCTCAGGGTCAGCAGGCGGCAACGGGAGCGGATCGTCGGCAGCACGTCCTCCACGGAGGGCGCGCACAGCAGCCACACCGTGCGCGGCGCCGGCTCCTCCACGGCCTTCAGGACCGCGTTCGCCGACTTCTCGTTGAGCCGCTCGGCGTCCTCCACGAGGATCACCTGCCAGCGGCCGCCCGCCGGTGCCGTGTACGACTTGCGGACCGTGTCACGCATGTCCTTGACGAGGATCTCCGCGCCGACCGCGGCCACCGTCGACACGTCCGCGTGCGTACCGAGCAGCGCGGTGTGGCACCCGTCGCAGAATCCGCAGCCGGGGGCGCCGCCGAGCGCGCGGTCCGGGCTGACGCACTGGAGGGCCGCGGCGAACGCGCGGGCCGCGGTCTCCCGTCCCGCTCCCGGCGGACCGGTGAACAGCCAGGCGTGCGTCATCTTCGACGCGGCCGGGGGCGGGGTGTCGGCCGCGGCCGCCGTCACCAGGGCGTCCGCGTCCCGCGCGGCCGCGCTCAGCTCCGCGATCACCCGGTCCTGACCGACCAGGTCGTCCCATACGGCCATGCGGCCACCGTCCCTTGCTCCTGCCGATCCCAGCGCAACCCATTGTGCCGGTCACCACTGACATCACCGGAACCGTGCCCGGGCCTCGGGGCTCCGCCCCGGACCCCGCGCCTCAAGCGCCGGCGGGGCTTGATCTACCGGCGCCGGCCGCCCCGGTCGTCCTCGTCCTCGTGCCCGCCGAGCAGCTCGTCCGCAAGCGACGGCAGGTCGTCCAGCGGCGTCTCCTCCGCCCAGTCGGGCCGGGGCCGCCGCGGCCTGCCGTTCTCGTCGACCTGCGGCAGCTCCGCCGTACGTTCGTTGGACCCCTCCCGCTCGTCGCGGAAGTAGCCGCTCGGCACCCGGTCCGCCGGCTCGGACACCTGCGGGAGGACCGCCGTCTCGTCCGCCGCGCCGGGCGCGGGCGGCTGCGGCAGCTGCGTCGTCTCCTCGGCGTCCGCCGTGTCCCGGTACTGCGGCAGCACCGTGGTCTCCGCGGCGTCCGAGGAAGGCTCCGGAGCCTTGGTGAAGTCGACGATCGGCGTCGGCACCGTCGTCTCGTTGTCCGGCACCGCGTCGTCCGCGGCCGCGTCGTCCGGGGCCTCGCTCGGCAGCTCGACCTTGCGGAGGTTCGCGGTCGGCGCACCCGCGCTGCGCTGCGCCTGCTCCGCGGCCTGCGCCGCGAGCCGCCGTGCCTCCTCCGCGCGCAGCAGGGCCTCCTCGGCCTTGCGCTGCTTCTCCAGGCGCCGCTCCTCGGCCTCGGCCCGCAGCCGCGCCTCGTCCTCGGCCTGCTTGCGGAGCCGCTCCTGCTCGGCGGCGCGCGCCTCCTCCTCCGCCTTGAGGCGGGCCCGCTCCTCCTCGGCCTTGCGGCGCTCCTCCTCGGCGCGCTGCCGGGCCTCCTCGGCCTGCCGCTCGGCCTCCAGGCGCTGCGCCTCCTCCAGCTCGCGGCGCTTGCGCTCCTCCTCCTCGGCGCGCAGCTTGGCGAGCTGCTCCTGGCGCTCGCGCTCCAGGCGCTCCTCCTCCGCCTTGCGGGCGGCCTCTTCCTCGGCCTTGCGGCGCGCCTCTTCCTCGGCGGCCTTGCGGGCCTCCTCCTGCGCCTTGATCTCGGCCTCGGAGAGCGGAAGCAGCATGTCGAGCCGGTGCCGGACGACCGTCGTGACGGCCTCGGGCTCCTGCCCGGCGTCGACCACCAGGTAGCGGCCGGGGTCGCCCGCCGCCAGCGTCAGGAAACCGGAGCGCACGCGCGTGTGGAACTCCATCGGCTCCGACTCGAGCCGGTCCGGCGCCTCGGTGAACCGCTCGCGGGCGGCCTCCGGGTCGACGTCGAGCAGCACGGTCAGGTGCGGTACGAGTCCGCTCGTGGCCCACCGGTTGATGCGGGCGACCTCGGTCGGCGACAGGTCGCGGCCGGCGCCCTGGTAGGCGACGGACGAGTCGATGTAGCGGTCGGAGATGACGACGGCGCCGCGCTCCAGGGCGGGCCGCACGACCGTGTCGACGTGCTCCGCGCGGTCGGCGGCGTACAGCAGCGCCTCCGCGCGGTGCGAGAGACCGGCCGACGAGACGTCGAGCAGGATCGACCGCAGGCGCTTGCCGACGGGCGTCGCGCCCGGCTCGCGCGTGACGACGACCTCGTGGCCCTTGCCGCGGATCCACTCCGCGAGCGCCTCGGCCTGCGTCGACTTGCCCGCGCCGTCGCCGCCCTCCAGGGCGATGAAGAAGCCGGTCGCGGCCGGGGCCTGCACCGGGTCGTTCCCGCCGAGCACCGCGTCCCGCAGGTCGTGCCGCAGCGGCACCCCGCTGCGGTCGTCGGCCTTGGCGAGGACCAGCGCGGCGACGGGCAGCAGCAGCGCGCCCACGAGCATCAGCGTGAACGCGGCACCCCCGTGCGCGAAGACGAACTTTCCGCTCTCCAGGTGGTGCGGCCCGATCAGCGCGGCGAGCACCGGCGCGAGCAGCGCGCCGAGCGCGACACACACCCGTACGACGGCCTGCAGGTGCTCGGTCGTGCGCGCACGGCGGTGGTCCTCGGTCTCCTGGTCGAGCAGCGCGTGGCCGGTGTTGGCCGCGATGCCCGCGGTGACTCCGGCGATCGTCACGAGCAGGATCACGCTCGTCACGTCGGGCACCAGACCGGCCGCGAGCAGCGCGATACCGGTGAGCGCGATGGCGAGCGCGAAGAGTCGGCGCCGCGACAGCGGGGGCAGCACCTTGGGCGCCGTGCGGATGCCGACGACGGTGCCGCCGGTCAGGCCGAGCACGAGCAGGCCGAAGGTGACCGGGCCACCGCCCAGGTCCTTGGCGTGCAGCACGGACACCGCGACGGCCGCCGCGATCGCCCCGGCGACACAGGAGCAGGCGAGCACGAGCAGCCGGATCGCGCCGGTGCGGCCCTTGTCCACGGCCCCGCCGGTGCTGGGCCTGCGCAGCCCCTCCAGCGGCGACCGCGCGCGCGGGGTCTGCGTGTCGGGCAGTTCGAGGAAGAACACGACCGACAGGGAGGCGGCGAAGAGACCCGCCCCCACGTAGGAGGACAGCGCCACCTGGTGCGAGGCGAACCAGTCGACGCCCGCCGCGATCAGGTTCTGCACCAGGGTCACGAGGACGAGGCCGGCCGCGCCGAGCGGCACGGCGACGAATCCGGTGCGCAGCGAGAGCCGCCGCAGCGCGTCCGTGTGGTCGGGCAGCGGCCGGACGGCCGCGCCCTCCAGCGGCGGCGGGGGCAGCAGCGCGGGCGCCGCGCTCGCCTTGGCGACGGTCCAGAACCGCTCGGCGACGCCGCCGACGAACGCGGTCACGAGGAGCATCGCCAGCGCGTTGTCCGGCAGCCAGTCGATCCACAGGGGGGCGACGATGAGCAGCGCGGCCCGCACGCCGTCGGCGCCGACCATGGTCCAGCGCCGGTCGAGCGGCCCGCCCGGCGTCGTCAGCTGGGTCAGCGGTCCGAGCAGGACGGCGCCGAACAGCAGCGTCGACAGGATCCGCGCCCCGAACACGGCGGCGACGGCGAAGGCCACCCCCCGGTATCCACCACCGAAGGACTCCTCGGGGATGGCCGTCTGCACCGCCAGCACCACAAGGACGAGCAGCCCGATCACGTCGCCGACTCCGCCGACGAGTTGCGCCGACCACAGTCGCTTCAACTGAGGTACGCGCAACAGGGCGCGCACCGCACGCTCTCGGGAGTCCGCGACCAGGGCGTCGTCTGGGGCCGTGTTGGGGTCCGTTGGCTGCTCGGCACGGGTCATTCGTCCAGCCTATAGGGACCCGCTGACACACCGAAGGTGTGTTCCCGGTGAGAACGCCTCCCCGCACGGATCACGGGGAGGCACTCGTTCCGCCTGGCGGCCGACTACTCCGCGGAAGCCGTCTTCTTGGCCGCCGTCTTCGCGGTCGTCGTCTTCTTGGCCGCGGTCTTCTTCGCCGTGGTCGTCTTCTTGGCGGCCGTCTTCTTGGCCGCCGTCTTCTTCGCGGCGGTCTTCTTGGCGGGCGCCTTCTTGGCCGCGGTCTTCTTCTTGGCGGGGCCCTTCGCCCGCTTCTCGGCGAGCAGCTCGAACCCGCGCTCCGCCGTGATGTCCTCCACGGAGTCCGCCGAGCGCAGCGTCGCGTTGGTCTCGCCATCGGTGACGTACGGGCCGAAGCGGCCGTCCTTCACCACGACGGGCTTCTCGCTGACCGGGTCGGTGCCGAGCTCCTTGAGCGGCGGCTTCGCGGCCGCGCGCCCGCGCTGCTTCGGCTTGGAGTAGATCTCCAGGGCCTCTTCCAGCGTGATCCCGAAGATCTGGTCCTCGGTCTCCAGGGAGCGCGAGTCCGTGCCCTTCTTCAGGTACGGGCCGTACCGGCCGTTCTGCGCGGTGATGTCGACGCCCTCGGCGTCCTGGCCGACGACGCGCGGCAGCGACATCAGCTTCAGGGCGTCGGCCAGCGTCACCGTGTCGAGCGCCATGGACTTGAAGAGCGAGGCCGTGCGCGGCTTCACCGCGTTCTTCCCGGTCTTCGGGGTGCCCTCGGGGAGCACCTCGGTGACGTACGGGCCGTAGCGGCCGTCCTTGGCGATGATCTGGCGGCCGGTCTCCGGGTCGGCGCCCAGCTCGAAGTCGCCGCTCGGCTTGGCGAGCAGCTCCTCGGCGTACTCCACGGACAGCTCGTCCGGGGCGAGGTCCTCGGGGACGTCGGCGCGCTGGTGGTTCTCGGAGTCGCGCTCGCCGCGCTCGATGTACGGGCCGTAGCGGCCGACGCGCAGCACGATGTCGTTGCCGACGGGGAACGAGGAGACCTCGCGGGCGTCGATCGCGCCCAGGTCGGTCACGAGCTCCTTGAGGCCGCCGAGGTGGTCCCCGTCGCCGTTCCCTGCGTCCGCGGCGCCGCCCTGGCCGTCGGCGCCCTCACCGAAGTAGAAGCGCCGCAGCCACGGCACGGCCTGCGCCTCACCGCGCGCGATGCGGTCGAGGTCGTCCTCCATGGAGGCGGTGAAGCTGTAGTCGACCAGCCGGCCGAAGTGCTTCTCCAGCAGGTTGACGACGGCGAAGGACAAGAAGGAGGGCACGAGCGCCGTCCCCTTCTTGAAGACATAACCGCGGTCCAGAATCGTCCCGATGATGGACGCGTACGTGGACGGACGGCCGATCTCGCGCTCTTCGAGCTCCTTGACGAGCGAGGCCTCGGTGTAGCGCGCGGGCGGCTTCGTGGCGTGGCCGTCGACCGAGATCTCCTCGGCGGACAGGGCGTCGCCCTCGGCGACCTGCGGGAGGCGGCGCTCGCGGTCGTCCAGCTCCGCGTTCGGGTCGTCGGCGCCCTCCACGTAGGCCTTCAGGAAGCCGTGGAAGGTGATCGTCTTGCCGGACGCGCTGAACTCGGCGTCGCGGCCGTCGGCGGACGTGCCACCGATCTTGACCGTGACGCTGTTGCCGACGGCGTCCTTCATCTGGGAGGCGACGGTGCGCTTCCAGATCAGCTCGTACAGCTTGAACTGGTCGCCGGTCAGGCCGGTCTCGGCGGGCGTGCGGAAGCGGTCGCCCGACGGACGGATCGCCTCGTGCGCCTCCTGCGCGTTCTTGACCTTGCCGGCGTACGTGCGCGGCTTGTCCGGCAGGTAGTCGCTGCCGTAGAGCTGCGTGACCTGCGAACGGGCGGCCGCGACGGCCGTGTCCGACAGCGTCGTGGAGTCCGTACGCATGTAGGTGATGAAGCCGTTCTCGTACAGCTTCTGGGCGACCTGCATGGTCGCCTTCGCGCCGAAGCCCAGCTTGCGCGAGGCCTCCTGCTGCATCGTCGTCGTACGGAAGGGGGCGTACGGCGAGCGGCGGTACGGCTTGGACTCGACCGAGCGTACGGAGAACTGGGTCTGCTCCAGGGCGGCGGCGAGCGCACGCGCGTTCGCCTCGTCCAGGTGCAGGGTGTTCGCCGAGCCGGCCTTCAGCTGGCCGAGCGAGTCGAAGTCGCGGCCCTGCGCGATGCGCTTGCCGTCGACGGCGGAGAGCCGGGCGGTCAGCGTCGACGGGTCGGACGGGTCACCGGCGCGGCCGGTGCCGAACGTGCCGGTCAGGTCCCAGTACTCGGCCGAGCGGAAGGCGATGCGGTCGCGCTCGCGCTCGACGACGAGGCGGGTGGCGACGGACTGGACACGGCCCGCCGACAGGCGCGGCATGACCTTCTTCCACAGGACCGGCGAGACCTCGTAGCCGTACAGGCGGTCGAGGATGCGGCGGGTCTCCTGGGCGTCGACCAGCTTCTTGTTCAGCTCACGGGGGTTCGCGACGGCGGACCGGATCGCGTCCTTGGTGATCTCGTGGAAGACCATCCGGTGGACCGGGATCTTCGGCTTGAGGACTTCCTGGAGGTGCCACGCGATGGCCTCGCCCTCGCGGTCCTCATCGGTTGCGAGGAAGAGCTCGTCGGACTCCTTCATGAGGTCCTTGAGCTTCTTGACCTGCGCCTTCTTGTCGCTGTTCACGACATAGATGGGCTGGAAGTCGTGCTCGACGTCCACTCCGAGGCGGCGCACCTCGCCGGTGTACTTGTCCGGCACTTCGGCCGCGCCGTTCGGGAGGTCGCGGATGTGCCCGACGCTCGCTTCGACGACGTATCCGGGGCCGAGATAGCCCTTGATCGTCTTCGCCTTGGCGGGCGACTCGACGATGACGAGTCGGCGGCCGCCCTGTGCGGTCTCGCTGGTCGGGGACAACTTCGCTCTTCTCTCCGGTCGGCGGTTCGGGGCCGTGTCGATGGCTTGCTCCCGCGGGATCGTGCCGTTTCCGCGGTACTGCTGCGGAGTGTGACGGTACCTCCCGCCGGTGTGTCAAACGGGAAAAGCACGCAGCAGCCACTCGGAACGGTAACCCGACTCCTCGTGATCCTGCCCCCGGACCGGCAAGGCCCCTCCCCATTGCACGGCGGTCCCGTGCCCTGTCGCACAGCGGTCCCGTGCCCTCGGACCCGCCCGTTTATCCCTTCCTGACAAGATGGCGGACGGCTGGGGGAGCCCGCGGGAAGCCTCCGGCTCGTCCCCTCAGCATCACTATCCAGGAGCTTCCGGACATGTCCGACAGCAACCCGTACGGCCAGCCCCCCAAGGACCCGTCGGGCGGGAACCCGTACAACCAGCCCCCGGCCGACCAGCCGGGCCAGCCGTACGGATACCCGCAGCAGGGCTCGCAGCCCGGCTACGGCACGCCGCCTCCCGGCCAGCCCGGCCAGCCGCCGCAGGGCCAGCCCGGTCAGCCCGGCTACGGCTACCCCTACCCCGGCTCCGCCCCGGCCGGCGGCGGCGCGTACCCGCCCCCGCCCGGCCCCGGCATGGGCGCTCCTGGCATGGGAGCTCCCGGCATGGGCCCCGGCATGGGCATGCCCTACGACCCGGCCGCGCCCTACGGCTACGACCCGTACGGCCGTCCGTACTCGGACAAGACGAAGCTCGCCGCGGGTCTCCTCGGCATCTTCCTCGGCTTCTTCGGCGCGGGCCGCTTCTACACCGGCCACACCGGCATCGCCGTCGCCCAGCTCATCGTGTCGATCGTGACCTGCGGAGTCGGCAGCGTCTGGGGCCTGATCGACGGCATCATGATGCTCGCCGGCGGCAACGCCACCGACGCCCAGGGCCGCATGCTGCGGGACTCCTGACCCGTGCCCCGCGCCGCGTCCCCCACGGCCCGCCTCAGGAGCGCCCTCGGCGCCCCCGCGGCCGCCCCGCTCGGGGTACTCGCGGCAGGGGCCGCGGCGGCGCTGTACCTGTACGGCACGGACCCGCACGAGCCGGGCCACGTCCTGCCCGGCTGCCCCTTCCGCCTCGCCACGGGGCTGCTCTGCCCGGCGTGCGGCGGGACGCGGATGGTCTACGACCTGATGCACGGCCGGTACGCCATGGCCTGGCACGACAACGGCGCGCTGCTGCTCGCCGCCCCCTTCGCCCTTGCCCTGCTGGGGTGTTGGACGTACGAGGGGCTGCGCGGCCGCCGCTGGACACCGCCGGTCGGGGTTCGCGGCGCGGCCGCGATCCTGACCGGGGCGGTGGCCTGGGCGATCCTGCGCAACGCGCTCTGGACCTGACCTAGACCTGGCCGAAACACCACACGGCGAGCGCCAGGGCCCCCGCCCCGGCCGCCCCGGCGATCACCACCGACGTCACAGGGCGCGCACCGTACGCCACCGGCTCACGGTGCGCCGCGCGCGCCCCGGTCCACGTCAGCAGGCCCGCCCCGAACAATCCGAACACCGCGCCTGCGAACACCGCGGGAACACTCTCCATCGCCTTGCCTCCCCCAGCTACGGACCGATTCCGGTACCCAGGCGGGCGACGCTGACACGGGCAGCCGAACCCCGGATGAACTCCCGGGCGCCACAAGGCGAAGAGCGGCCGACCGGCTTCAGTCGACGGGCGTGAACGGCTCCAGGAACCCCTGCTCGACCAGCGTCCGGATCTGCGCGGGCGTGCGGTCGCGCAGCGACACCGGGTCCTCGCCCATGAGTTGGGCGATGGCGTCCAGGATCGTCCCTGCGCTCAGCGAGCCGTCGCACACGCCGGCGAACCCGGCCCCGACCGTGTCCACCTTCGTCGCCCGGCGCATCCCGCGGCCCTGCCGCAGCACGACGTGCTCCGGGTCCTCGGCGCCCGGCAGCCCGACCTGCTCCTGCACGACCTCGGCGGCCAGCTTGAAGTGCGCGCCGAGCAGCGCCGCGTCGTCGTGCGCCCGCAGCCAGTCGACCCGCTCGAAGTGCCCGCGCACGGTGTCGCCGAGCGGCTGCTCGACGGGGTGCGGCCACTCCTCGACGACGACGGACGGCTCGGCCGCGTCGGTCTTCCTCAGCGTGATCCAGCCGAAGCCGACGGCCCGCACCTTGCGCGCCTCGAACTCGTCGAGCCACGCGTCGTACCGCGCCGCGTACTCGGCCGGGTCGCCGCGGTGGTCACCGGCGTCCCGCAGCCACAACTCGGCGTATTGCGCGACGTCCTGCACCTCGCGCTGCACGATCCACGCGTCACAGCCGCGCGGCACCCAGGAGCGCAGCCGCTCGGTCCACTCCTCCCCCTCCACGTGCTGCCAGTTGGCGAGGAACTGCGCGTACCCCCCGTCGTTCAGGTGCTCCCCCGCCCCCTGAACGACCGAGCGGCACAGATCGTCCCCGCTCATCCCGCCGTCCCTGTAGGTCAGTCGGGCCCCCGGCGAGATCACGAACGGCGGGTTGGAGACGACCAGGTCGTACGTGGCGTCGCCCACGGGCTCGTACAGCGAGCCTTCCCGCAGCTCGGCCGCCTGCACGCCCGACAGGGCAAGCGTCAGCGCCGTCATGTGCAGCGCGCGCGGGTTCAGGTCGGTCGCGGTCACCCGCGTGGCGTGCCGCGCCGCGTGCAGCGCCTGGATCCCGGATCCGGTGCCGAGGTCGAGGGCCGAGCCGACGGGCGTCCGCACGGTGATCCCGGCGAGCGTGGTGGACGCCCCGCCGACCCCGAGCACGACGCCTTCCTCGCTGCTGCCGATGCCCCCGGCGCCGCCGACCGCGCACCCGAGGTCCGACACGATGAACCAGTCCTCGCCCTCGGGACCGCCATACGGGCGTACGTCGACGCTCGCCGCGACCTCGTCGCCCCCGACGGCCCGCAGCCACCCGCTCTCCAGGCACGCGTCGAGCGGCAGCACCCCGGCGACCCGCTCCCGCGGCGCGGGCTGCTGCAACAGGAACAGCCGTACGAGCGTCTCCAGGGGCCGCTCGCCCCTGGTGGCCCGCAGGGCAGGCACGGTCTCACTGCGCGCAAGCGCCGCATAGGCGGACGCCCCGAGCAGCTCGAGCAGCCCATCGGCGGTGAACTCGGCAGAAACAAGCGCGTCACGCAGGGACTGGGCGACGTCGTTTCGGTCAACGTTGGGCAGCGATACAAACGCGGAAGAACTCACCCGTCCATTGTGACGCTCCCACCGCTATGGGCAGCCGCTCCGCCCCGCTGTGGGCAGGCGTTCCGCACGGCGGAACGGGTGGGCACAGCCCCCGGTGCAGCGTCACGCAAACACGACAGCGCCCCCGGTGCAGCGCGGCAATGGCGCAACACCGGGGGCGCGAAAGGTCACCCGGAACCTAGGACCCCGAAGGCGTAGCGGAAGCGCTCTTGCAGCTCTCCTGCTTCGCCATCGCCTTGCCCACGTCCCCCTCCTCAAGGTTCTTGAGCGCGTCACTGCCGTCCTGGCTCAGCGTGTCCAGCTGGCCGGCGATGTCCTTGAGCCCGTCGGCGAACTTCGCCTGGTCGCCCGTGTCGAGCTTGTCGACCTTCTTCTTCAGGTCGGCGTACGACGTCGAGATCTTGTCGAGCTCCTTGACGGCGTTCTGCTGCTTCTTGTCACCGCCGTCGACCGGCGGGGCTCCCGCCTTGTCGACCGCGTCACCGATCGCCTTGTACGCGTCGGACATGTCCTGGAACGCCTGCGAGTCGGTCTTCTGGACCTGCTCGGGTTCGCTGTTGTCCGAGGTCTGCTTCTGGATCGCGGTGTTCGCGGCCTCGATCTTCTTGGCCTGCGGCTGGACCTTGTCGCAGACCTGCTTGGCCCAGGAGTCGAGCTTCTCGTTGCTGTCGTCGCTGCAGCCCGACAACGCCAGTACCAGTACCGCACCGCCGGACAGTGCGGCAGCAAGCTTCTTGTTCACCGGATTGGTCCCTTCCATGGCTCTCGGCCCCGGAACTTACACGCCACGCACACGACAATCGCACGCCGGGTGTCCTATACGACCACTTTATTGACCTTTAGCAGCCATTTGCACCAAGAGAGATAAGGCTCACTGAAACCGGAAGGGCCCGCCCCGCAGACGTAAGAAAACTACGCCAGAACAGACCGATGGGCGGACAGCCCGTCAAAAGAGGCTGTCCGCCCACCTGTTGTCACTCTGACGTGCACTCAGGTCACGTACGCATGTTCCTCACGTACGTGTCGTGGAGACCACGGCAGGATCCGACTGCTCCGGCACCCGTCCGGCCCCTTCGGGGTTCCCGTCCTCGTCCCCGCCGACCGCGATGCCGCGCCGCTTGGACATGTACACGGCGCCGACGATCACGGCGAGCGCCACGACGGCCACCGCGATCCGCACGCCCACGCTCGCGTCGTCCCCGTAGCTGAACTTCACGATCGCGGGCGCGATGAGCAGCGCCACGAGGTTCATCACCTTGAGGAGCGGGTTGATGGCGGGGCCCGCGGTGTCCTTGAAGGGGTCACCGACGGTGTCACCGATGACGGTGGCGGCGTGCGCCTCACTGCCCTTGCCGCCGTGGTGCCCGTCCTCCACCAGCTTCTTCGCGTTGTCCCACGCGCCGCCGGAGTTGGCGAGGAAGACGGCCATCAGCGTGCCCGTCCCGATCGCCCCCGCGAGATACGCCCCGAGCGCGCCGACGCCGAGCGTGAAGCCGACCGCGATCGGCGCCATGACGGCGAGCAGCCCGGGCGTGGCGAGCTCCCGCAGCGCGTCCTTCGTGCAGATGTCGACCACGCGTCCGTACTCGGGCTTCTCCGTGTAGTCCATGATCCCGGGGTGCTCGCGGAACTGCCTGCGCACCTCGTAGACCACCGAACCCGCCGAGCGCGAGACGGCGTTGATGGCGAGTCCGGAGAAGAGGAAGACGACCGCGGCGCCCGCGATGAGCCCGACCAGGTTGTTGGGCTGGGAGATGTCCATGACCAGGTTCATGGGCCCGCCGCCGCCGACCTTCTCGCCGACGTCCCGCGCCGCCGTGACGATCGCGTCCCGGTACGAGCCGAACAGCGCGGCGGCCGCGAGCACGGCCGTCGCGATGGCGATGCCCTTGGTGATGGCCTTCGTCGTGTTGCCGACGGCGTCCAGGTCGGTGAGCACCTGCGCGCCCGCGCCCTCGACGTCGCCGGACATCTCGGCGATGCCCTGCGCGTTGTCGGAGACCGGCCCGAAGGTGTCCATGGCGACGATGACGCCGACCGTGGTCAGCAGCCCCGTACCGGCCAGCGCGACCGCGAACAGGGCCAGCATGATCGACGTACCGCCGAGCAGGAACGCCCCGTACACGCCGAGCCCGATCAGCACCGCCGTGTAGACGGCCGACTCCAGGCCGATGGAGATGCCGGCGAGCACGACGGTCGCGGGGCCCGTCAGCGACGTCTTGCCGATGTCGCGGACCGGGCGCCGGGTCGTCTCGGTGAAGTAGCCGGTGAGCTGCTGGATGAGGGCCGCGAGCACGATGCCGATCGCCACGGCGACGACCGCGAGGATCCGCGGGTCGCCCGCCTTGCCGCTGATCGCCGCGTCCGTCACACCGTCGAGGTCGGCGTACTTCCCCGGCAGATACGTGAAGACGGCGATGGCCACCAGCACGATCGAGATCACCGCGGAGATGAAGAACCCGCGGTTGATGGCGCTCATCCCGGAGCGGTCGGAGCGGCGCGGCGCGACGGCGAAGATGCCGATCATCGCCGTGATCACACCGATCGCGGGCACGATCAGCGGGAACGCGAGGCCCGCGTCGCCGAAGGCCGCCTTGCCGAGGATCAGCGCGGCGACCAGCGTGACGGCGTACGACTCGAAGAGGTCGGCGGCCATTCCCGCACAGTCTCCGACGTTGTCGCCCACGTTGTCGGCGATGGTCGCGGCATTGCGCGGATCGTCCTCCGGAATGCCCTGCTCGACCTTGCCGACCAGGTCGGCGCCGACGTCGGCGGCCTTGGTGAAGATGCCGCCTCCGACACGCATGAACATCGCGATCAGTGCCGCACCGAGCCCGAAGCCCTCCAGGACCTTGGGCGCGTCGGCCGCGTAGACGAGCACGACGCAGGAGGCGCCGAGCAGGCCGAGTCCCACCGTGAACATGCCGACGACGCCGCCCGTACGGAAAGCGATCTTCATGGCATGGTGCGAAACGCTGGTGAGATCCTTTTCCGGCTCGCCCTCCGCCGGGGTCGCTTCTCTTGCTGCGGCGGCGACGCGCACATTGCTGCGCACCGCGAGCCACATTCCGATATAGCCGGTGACGGCCGAGAACACCGCGCCGATCAAGAAGAAGATCGACCGGCCCGCTCGCTGATTCCAGTCGTCCGCCGGAAGCAGCATGAGCAGGAAGAACACCACGACGGCGAATACGCCGAGGGTTCGCAGCTGTCGGCCCAGATAGGCTTTCGCGCCTTCCTGGACCGCGCCCGCGATCTCCTTCATCGAGTCCGTGCCCTCGCCGGCCGCGAGTACCTGGCGCACCAGGACCCCGGCGACGGCGAGCGCCGCGAGCGCGACGACGGCGATCACGACGACGATCAATCTGTTGTCGTCGGTCAGAACTGCGGCTGCGAACGTAGCAGGGGTAGAGGGCTCCGCCATTCGTCCTCCTTGACGCTTGGACTGAGCTCAAGATGTGGACGGATTGTAGGGAGCGGACCCTGATCAAAACAGGGCGCGGCAAACGGAATTGTTTCCTACCCAGCAAATGTTCGGTGAACCTCGCTCGGCAGGCGGCGACGGAATTACTAACCCCCTGAAGGCATTAGCGAAGATCCTTTATTGGCCGATTGGTTGATCGACCTCAGGAAATACCGAAGAGGCCCGGATCACCGTCTGGTGAACCGGGCCTCTTCGAAAGATCTCCGGGCAGCGCGCGAAGCGCTCGGCGCGCTAGGGAAGCGTCGCAGGCAGGGTCGGCCAACTCATCCGAATGAGTCCGCCGTCCGTGTCCGCGGTGACCTCGACATCGTCCACGAGACCGCTGATGACGGCGAGACCCATCTCGTCCTCACCCTCCGCCTCCAGGTCGTCCGCGGAGCCCGCGCCGTCGGCCGCCGAGGGAGGCACCGTGCGCGGCGCCTCGTCCCCGACCTCGATGGAGAACTGCTTCTCCTCCTCGATCAGGGCCACCCGCACCGGCGCCGAGATGCCGCTGCTCTGGTGCAGCCCGACCGCGCGGCTGCATGCCTCACCGACGGCGAGCCTGACCTCGTCGAGCACGGCCTCGTCCACGCCCGACCTGCGCGCCACGGCGGCCGCCACCAGGCGGGCCGTCCTGACGTGCTCGGGCAGAGGGCTGAAGCGGAGTTCGACAGTGGCCATGCATCCCCCTCGGACAGACGGGCCCACGGTTGTACGAGCGTGCTCCCGGGGATCGGCCGGCCTCGGCCGCCCGATCCCCTTGTCTCCGCCGGTGTCGCCACCGGCATCAACCGGATCAGTCGGTCGCCGAGACGGCTTCCTCGACCGAGGTGTGGATCGGGAACACCTTGGTCAGTCCGGTGATACGGAAGATCTTGAGAATGCGCTCCTGGTTGCACACCAGGCGCAGCGAGCCCTCATGGGCACGCACGCGCTTCAGACCGCCGACCAGCACGCCGAGCCCGGTGGAGTCGAGGAAGTCCACGCCCTCCATGTCGACGACAAGGTGGAAACTGCCGTCATTCACCAGCTCGACCAGCTGCTCGCGCAGCTTGGGCGCGGTATACACATCAATTTCGCCACCGACCTCGACGACCGTACGATCGCCGACGGTACGGGTCGACAGGGACAGGTCCACGGATCCTCCAGCACCTTGCTATCGAGCGGTCGCCCCTCGGGGACACCTCGGCTTGATCCCCCGGGACGGTTCGCCAGCCGCGATGGCATTCAATCACTTACCGGCAGGCGTGCACGACGCCTTGAGAGCATTGTCCGTCACGCCAGTGACACACTCGGTGCCGATGGCCAAGAATCACCGATCCGAACGACCCTCGCCATCCGCCCCAGACCGCCCCTCTCCCGGTGCGGTCCTGGAGCGGCTCGCCTCGGGTCGGAGCAGGGCTGCGCGCATCACCCATACGGAGCACTTGCCCCCTCGCCCGGGCCGTCATGCCGTCTGGCCCGATCGGATCCGTGCCGAGGTCATCGCGGCCGTGCAGACCGCCGGAATCGCACATCCCTGGGCCCACCAGGCACGCGCGGCGGAGCACGCACTGGACGGCGATTCGGTGGTCGTCGCCACCGGGACCGCCTCCGGCAAGTCGCTCGCCTATCTGGTCCCGGTCCTGTCGACCCTGCTCGACGGATCCGAGGCGCCGAACGGGCGCGGCGCGACCACGCTCTACCTCGCCCCGACGAAGGCGCTCGCGGCGGACCAGTGCCGATCGGTGAAGGAACTTTCACAACCGCTCGGTACGGCGATTCGCCCCGCGGTCTACGACGGGGACACCCCGTTCGAGGAACGGGAGTGGGTACGCCAGTACGGCAACTACGTCCTCACCAACCCGGACATGCTGCACCGGGGCATCCTGCCCTCGCACCCGCGCTGGTCCTCCTTCCTCAAGGCGCTCAAGTACGTCGTGATCGACGAGTGCCACACGTACCGCGGCGTCTTCGGCTCGCACGTGGCGCAGGTGCTGCGCAGACTGCGCCGCATATGTGCCCGCTACGGATCCGATCCCGTCTTCCTGCTGGCCTCGGCCACCTCGGCCGAACCGGCCGCCTCCGCCCAGCGGTTGACGGGCCTTCCGGTCGTCGAGGTCGCGGACGACGCCTCGCCGCGCGGCGAACTGGTCTTCGCGCTCTGGGAACCCCCGCTGACGGAGATGCAGGGCGAGAAGGGCGCGCCGGTACGGCGCACGGCGACCGCCGAGACGGCGGACCTCCTGACCGACCTCGCCGTCCAGGGCGTGCGCTCGGTCGCCTTCGTACGCTCCCGGCGCGGCGCCGAGCTGATCTCGGTGATCGCGCAGGAGCGGCTCGCCGAGGTCGACCGCTCACTCGCCCGGCGGGTCGCGGCCTACCGCGGCGGCTATCTCTCCGAGGAACGCCGCGCCCTCGAAGCGGCCCTGCACTCCGGCGAACTCCTCGGCCTCGCCGCCACCACCGCCCTCGAACTCGGCATCGACGTCTCGGGGTTGGACGCCGTACTGATCTCCGGCTATCCGGGCACGCGGGCGTCCCTGTGGCAGCAGGCGGGACGCGCCGGGCGCTCGGGACAGGGCGCGCTCGCGGTCCTCGTCGCCCGCGACGATCCCCTGGACACCTATCTGGTGCACCACCCGGAGGCCCTCTTCGACCAGCCGGTCGAGTCGACGGTCCTCGACCCCGACAACCCGTACGTCCTGGCCCCGCACCTGTGCGCCGCGGCGCAGGAGATTCCCCTGACCGAACCGGACCTGGACCTGTTCGGCCCGGCGACCCTCGACCTGCTGCCGCAGCTGGAGGCCGCGAAGCTGCTGCGGCGCCGCGCCGCCACGAAGGCCTGGCACTGGACGCGCCGCGAGTCCGCCGCGGACCTCGCCGACATCCGCGGCGAGGGCGGCTCTCCCGTCCAGATCGTCGAGACCGGCACGGGCCGGCTGCTCGGCACGGTCGACGCGGGCTCCGCCCACACCTCCGTCCACGACGGCGCGGTCCACCTCCACCAGGGCCGCACGTACGTGGTGAAGAAGCTGGACCTCGACGACAACGTCGCCCTGGTCGAGACCGCGAACCCCACCTACTCGACCACCGCCCGCGACACCACGGCCATCTCCATCCTGGAGACCGACGTCGAAGTCCCTTGGGGCGACGGCCGGTTGTGCTACGGCTCGGTCGAGGTCACGAACCAGGTCGTCGGCTATCTCCGCCGCCGCCTCATCACCGGCGAGGTCCTCGGCGAGACCAAACTCGACCTCCCTCCCCGTACGCTGCGCACCCGCGCGGTGTGGTGGACGGTCACGGAGGACCAGCTCGACGCGGCCCGCGTGAACCCCGAGATCCTCGGCGGCGCCCTGCACGCCGCCGAACACGCCTCCATCGGCCTCCTTCCGCTCTTCGCCACGTGCGACCGCTGGGACATCGGCGGCGTCTCGATCCCGCTCCACCCGGACACGCTCCTCCCCACGGTCTTCGTCTACGACGGTCATCCGGGCGGCGCGGGCTTCGCCGAGCGCGCCTTCCACACCGCCCGCGAGTGGCTGACCGCCACCCGTGAGGCCATCGCCTCCTGCGAGTGCGAGGCCGGTTGCCCCTCCTGCATCCAGTCCCCCAAGTGCGGCAACGGCAACGAGCCGTTGCACAAGCGGGGGGCCGTGCGGTTGCTCTCCGTTCTGTTGCGGGATGCGGTGGGGTAGTGGGCGGGTCGGTTGGCGGGGTCACCCGTTTCGTTGCGGTCGGCCGCTCCTACGTCTCGGGGCTCCGCCCCGGACCCCGCTGCTCAATCGCCGCAGGGGCTTGATTTGTCGGCACCGACACTCCACCGAATGAAGGGCCTGCCCGGGCTTTTACCTCCGCTTGGAACGTGCCGTGGCCTGCCGTTGCCGTCACGGAGGACTCCTCGCCGTGGACCGCGCAGTGCACCACCGTCGCCTCCTGGGCCCGCGCCACCCGGGATGCCAGCGCGCACGCCTTCGCTCTGCCGTCCATCCAGTGGTCCGCCGCGGCGAGTGCCGCCAGGTCGGCCGCCGAGCCCGCGCGGTGGCGTGCCTCGACCGCATGCGCCATGGCCAGCACCGCCCCGAACACCACGCCCACCGCGGCCATCGCCATCGCGACCCACACCGTCGCCGAGCCGCGGTCGTCCCGCCCCCTCACGTCGTCTCCTCCGCCGCCGCCACGGCCTGCGCGCCCAGGTCCACCCCGAGCGCTCCCGGTCCCACGGCCCTCGCCCGCACCGTCACCCGCACCAGGTCGCCCTCCCGGCCCACCAGGACCCGCGCGCCCGGCGGCGCGGCCTCCCGCGCCGCCGCCAGCGCGGCGCTCCTGGGCTCCTGCCGGGCCACCGCCCTGGCCCCGGCCCGCGCGGCGTCCACGCACCTGATCTGCGCCGACGCCGCGAGCACCACCCAGACCAGCGTCATCGTGAACGTGACGAGCACCGGCAGCACCACGGCCGCCTCCGCCGTCACGAACCCGCGGTCGCCGCGCCGGGGCTCAGAACGACCCATGGAGCGCCTTCGCCACCAAGGACTGCAGCGCCGACTGCACGACGTCGCTCGTCACCACCTGGAACAGCACCCCGGCGAAGCCCACCGCCGCGATCAGCCCCACCGCGTACTCGGCGCTCACCATCCCGGCGTCCCGCCGCCCGGACCGCACCGCCCGCGCCCATCGCAGCACGCCTCCGCGCAGCCACCCGTACGCCCGACCTGCCCGCATTCCGCCCATGCCAACTCCCTTGATTCGTCACGCTGTTCTGCCTCGGTCGCGTCATCCAGTTCCGCTGTGGGCCCGTCACGCCCTCCGCCTTGGCCCCGTCATGCCGTTATGCCTTGGACCGTCTTGCCGTTCCGCTGTGGACCCGTCACGCCTCCGCCTTGGACCGTCCTGCCGCCCCGGCTTCCGGAGCCCGCCGTTCACCTCCCTCCGAAGACCCCGTCTCCCAGCCCGATCACCACCGGCACCACCCCGACCACCAGGAACGCCGGCAGGAAGCACAGGCCCACGGGTGCCGCGATCGTCACCGCGGCGCGGCGTGCCGCCGTCGTCGCGTGGCGGGCCCGCTCGGCCCGGCACTCCGCCGCGAACCGCGCCACCGGCGCCGCCGCCGGGGCCCCGGACTCGCCCGCCCGCTCCAGCAGCCGGACCAGGCCATCAGCGCCCGGCACGGCCGCCAACTCCCGCCACGCCACACCCAGTTCGCCACCGAGCCGCACCTGCGCGGCTCCCCGCTCCAACCCCTGCCCGACGGGCCCGCCCAGCGCCTCGCCGACGGCCCGCGCCGCCTCCACGGGCCCGGCTCCCGCCGCGAGGCACGAGGCCAACAGGTCGGACGCCAAGGGCAGTTGCCGCACAGCGGCTCCCCGTGCGCTAGCCCCGGCTCTCGCGTCGGCCTCCCGGCTCCGCCACCAACGCCACACCCCCACACCACCGGCCACCCCGACCACGACCCCGGCCACCCCGCCCACCAGCACGAACCCGGCGCACACCGCCCCCGCGACCGGCACCCACCGCCGCGCTCCGTCCGGCAGCCCCACGGTCCGCCGCGCCGACTGCTCCACAGCCACCCGCAGCACCAGCCGCACCCGCCGCCGCAACACCCGCTCGGCCCGCCGCGCCGCGATCTCCCGCACCAGCCACATCACCGCCGCCGCGACGCACAGCGCCGCCCCCAGCCTGTGGACAACTTCCATCGACCCTCACCCCTGCGCCCCTCGTACGATCCGCATCGCCCACCACAGCCCGGCCGCCTCCAACGCCCCGCCCACCACCAGGCACCCGATCCCGGGCCACGTGTGCAGCAGCACCCGCAGGGGCCGCGCCCCCATGCCCGCCCCGAGCAGCAGCGCGCACACCGGCAGGCAGGCGAGCATCACCGTGGTCGACGTGGGTCCCGCCAACTGGGCTCTGAAGTCCGCCCGTTGATCCCGCTCCGCCCGCAGCGCGTCCGCGAGCCGTTCGAGCCCGGACGCGAGCCCCGCGCCCCGGTCCACCGCCACCCGCCAGCACGCCGCGAGCCCGCTCAGTCCCTCCGCCCCCGGCTCCCGCGCCGCCGCTCCCAGGGCACAGGGCACATCCCCGCCGAACCGGGCCGCCGCCACCACGGCCGCTCTCCCCGCCCCGGTCAACGCCCCCGATCCCCGTACCGCCACCACCAGCGCCTCCCCCGGCTGCCGCCCGGCCCGCACCTCACCGGCCAGCAGCCCGCACAGCCGGATCACCGCCTCCCCACGCCGCTCCTTTCCCCGCCGCGCCGCCCGCGCCCGGCGCAATCGCCCCGCTCCGGGCACCGCGCACACCCCGAGCACGACCGGCAGCACCGAGGCCCCGACGATCCCGACCACCAACCCGCCGACCGCACACCACCATTCGGGCCGCGCCCGCACCCACGCCCACCACCGCTCCACCAGGACCGACCACCCGGACAGCACCCCGAGATCCGCCCCGCCACCGAGCACCCGCCGATCCCGCCGCACCTCCAACTCCCGTACCCGCACCGCCCGCATCACGCCCACGGCCCCCAACCCGGCCACCACCACACCGGCACCGCCACCGAAGACCCCACCGCTCACCCCCACGCACCCCTCTCCACCAGCTCCACCAGCTCCACGGAACCCACCGATCTCACTGATCTCATCGATCCCACCGAACTCACCGAACTCACCGAACTCACCGGACCCACTGATCTCACCGACCCGCGCACCTCCGACCACCACACCAACCGCAAGCCGCCCACGCCCGGCCCCCGACCCCGGGAGCCCGCCGACAGCCGCCGCCGACCCACACCCCCACCGCCCACGCCCCGCCATCACCCCAACCGCACCCCCAGCAACCCCCCGAGCCGCGCCCACCCCACCCCCTCCACAAATCCCCGCTCGCCCCACTCCAGCGCCGGCACCGCCCGCACCCAGCCCTCCGCGTCCCGCTCCAGCACCTGGACCTGGGCGATGCGCCGCCGCCCGCCCCGGTCCCGTACGAGATGCAGCACCACGGACAGCGCCGCCGCCAACTGGCTGTGCAGCGCCGCCCGGTCGAGCCCCGCCGCCGTCCCCAGCGCCTCCAGCCGCACCGGGACATCGCTCGCCGCATTGGCGTGGACGGTCCCGCCGCCCCCTTCATGGCCGGTGTTCAGGGCGGCCAGGAGCGAGACCACCTCGGCGCCGCGCACCTCGCCCACCACGAGCCGGTCGGGCCGCATCCGCAGCGCCTGCCTGACCAGGTCGTCCAGGCCGACGGCCCCCGCGCCCTCCTGGTTGGCGGGGCGCGATTCGAGGCGGACGACATGGGGGTGGTCCGGCCTCAGCTCGGCGGAGTCCTCGGCCAGGACGATCCGCTCCCGCGGCCCCACCAGGCCGAGCAGAGCGCTCAGCAGCGTCGTCTTCCCCGTGCCCGTACCGCCGCTGATCAGGAAGGACAGCCGCGCTTCGAGCAGGGCCCGCAGCACCCGGTCGCCGCCCGGCGGCACCGTCCCCGCCGCCGTCAACTCCTCCAACGTGAACGCCCGGGGCCGCACGACCCGCAGGGACAGGCAGGTGCAGCCCGCCGCGATTGGTGGCAGCACCGCGTGCAGCCGCGTCCCGTCGGGCAGTCGGGCGTCCACCCACGGCCGCGCGTCGTCCAGGCGGCGCCCCACGACGGCCGCGAGCCGCTGGGCCAACCTCCGTACGTCGGCGGCGCTCTCGAAGGCCACGTCGGCCCGCTCCAGACCGCTCCCCCGGTCGACCCACACCTCGTCCGGCGCCGACACCAGGACGTCCGTCACCGAAGGGTCGGCGAGCAGCGGCTCCAACGGCCCCGCGCCCACCAGCTCCGACCTCAGCCTGCCCGCCGCGCCCAGCACTTCGGCGTCGCCCAGGATCCGGCCCTGCGCCCGCAACGCCTCGGCCACGCGCGCGGGTGTCGCCTCCGACCCGTTCTCAGCGAGCCACTGCCGTACGCCGTCCAGCATCCGCGCCCCGACCACCGCGCTCATGACACCCCTCCCCGCACCCGCTGCTCGACCGTCCGCACACCGACCACCACCGCGCCCTCCACAAGCTGCCGAGCCGCGCCCGGCTCCCCATGCCGCCGGTTCACGCCGCGTCCCCCTCCACCGCCGCCACCGGCATCCGCTCCCAGAACGCCCCGCAGAACCGCCCCAGCGGACCGCCCTTCACCACCTCGGCGTCCGCCGGCAGCTCGCCGGCGAACGGCAGCCCGACGAGCCGCGCCACCTCGTCCGCCGCGAGGCCTCCCGCGCCGCCCGCGCGCGTCGTCATCACCCGCAGGTCCCGCAGCACCATCCCCGCCGCCCCCGCCATCCGGCGCGCCGCCGCCACGGCCCGCAGCTCCGGTGGCACGACGAGCAGCCCCAGGTCGAGCTGGGCCAGGGCCTCGACGGATCCGGCGTCGACCCGGCGCGGCAGGTCCACCACGACGACCCCGCCCCTGCGCCGCCCGGCCGCGAGCACCGCCCGCACCGCCTCCGACGGCACCGCCGTGAGATCCCCGCGGTCCCAGCTGAGCACCCGCAGATCGTGCAGCCGGGGCAGCGACTCCTCCAGGGCCGCGCCGCCGACCCGCCCCCGCGACTCGGCGAAGGCCGGCCAGCGCAGCCCGTCCACCGCCTCGCCGCCGAGCAGCACATCGAGCCCGCCGCCGAGCGGGTCCGCGTCGACCAGGAGCGTGCGCCGCCCCGAGCGCGCGGACGCCACCGCCAGCGCGCAGGCGAGCGTGGAGGCCCCGGCCCCGCCGCACCCGCCGAGCACCCCGACGGTCAGGGCGGGCCGCCCCACTCCCTCCGCGACGTCGGCGATCCGGTCCATCAGCCACTGCTCGCCGTCCGGCAGGACCAGGACATGGTCGGCGCCGATCTCCACGGCCCGCCGCCACACCCCGGAATCGTCCTGATCACGCCCAACCAAGATCACGCCATGCCGTCGGGAAACCCCGCGCAGCCGCCGCGCGGCATCGTCCCCGACCAGTACGAGGGGCGCCGATTCCCAGCCGCCCCAGCCCGCTCTGCCCGCCGGCGCCCCGTGCCCGACCTCGGGCCGCACTCCCGCCGCCGCGCACAGCCGCAGCAGGTCGTCCAGCAGTTCCACGTCCTCCGTCACGATCAACGGGGCGCGTCGCACGTCCCGCGCGTCGCACTCGATGACTTCCGTCATGGTCCGGTCCCCCTCTCGCCGCGCTCGCCCGCCCCTGCGGACGATCCGTTCCACACGTGAAGACGCCGGTGCCCAAGGCGCCGAATACCGCCCATCCGCCACGGCACGGCCATAACAAACCGGCCATGAACACGGACCCGGACTTCGCGTGCGGAATCACCGTGCAGCGATCCCGGAAATCGTGGGGATCTTGGTCAATAACTGTGGACGCGAGAAGGCTTGTGAATATCCCCGTCACCCATACCAGTGACACTGTGAACTCGGCATGAAACTGTCCGCAGAGCAGCCCGACGGTCACACAGCGTGAGGAGCCCGCAGGGCGCGGGCCGAGGCGCGAGAGCCTTCGAAACCCCCCGTCCGGGCATGAAAAAAGGACCCGAAAACGGGTCCGGACATGCGACGACCCCCGCCGGGGGGGAGAGCGGGGGTCGTCCCCACGGTCCGACTCGGGGGGGGAGGAGCCAGACCGGGTTAGCACGGTCGCGAACGATCCGTGACTTCCATGGTGTACCCGAGAGCCTTCTCAAGCAAACCCACGCGCCACAGCTTACGCCGAATGGTTGGCGCCTATGCTCGGCCTCGTGGAAAACCACTCCTTGCCTCACTCCGCGCCCCGTACAGCCGCGTTCTTTGACCTGGACAAGACGGTCATCGCTAAGTCGAGCACACTCACGTTCAGCAAGTCGTTCTACCAAGGCGGGCTGATCAACCGGAGGGCCGTACTGCGCACCGCGTACGCGCAGTTCGTCTTCCTCGCCGGCGGCGCCGACCACGATCAGATGGAGCGGATGCGCGAGTACCTCTCGGCGCTCTGCCGCGGCTGGAACGTGCGGCAGGTGAAGGAGATCGTCGCCGAGACCCTGCACGACCTGATCGACCCGATCATCTACGACGAGGCGGCATCCCTCATCGAGGAGCACCACACCGCCGGGCGCGATGTGGTGATCGTCTCCACTTCGGGCGCCGAGGTCGTCGAGCCGATCGGCGAACTCCTCGGCGCGGACCGGGTGGTCGCCACCCGCATGGTCGTGGGCGACGACGGCTGCTTCACGGGCGAGGTGGAGTACTACGCGTACGGGCCGACGAAGGCGGAGGCCATCAAGGAGCTGGCGCGCACCGAGGGGTACGACCTCGCGCGCTGCTACGCGTACAGCGACTCGGCGACGGATCTGCCGATGCTCAGCTCGGTCGGGCATCCGCACGCCGTCAATCCGGACCGGGCGCTGCGCCGCGAGGCGCTCGCGCGCGAGTGGCCGATCCTCGACTTCCACAAGCCGGTCCGGCTCAAGCAGCGCCTGCCCCATCTGTCCGCGCCCTCGCGGCCCGCGCTGCTCGCGGCGGCCGGGGTCGGAGCGGCGGCGGTCACGGCAGGTCTGGTCTGGTACGCGAGCCGGCGGCGCGCGACGTCGGGCGCCCTCTGACTCCGCCCCATCGAGGCCGCCGGTTCGTCCTGTTTGAACCTAAAAGTAAAGAAGTGCGGCCAGGGCTTCCGCTTGCCCCTGGGGAGGAGTACAAAGGATTCAACGGCCCGCGAGACCAAGGACATCCGAGAGGAACACCTTCAACCGCAATCAGGCCCCACGGACCGATGCATGAACACCGGGCACCCACGCGACGTCGACCCGTCGATTACGGGCCAGCCGCACCAGGCGACGGGCAAAGAACCCGACCTGATGGGCAACACTTCGAGGACGCTTGGTAACCCAGTGGACATGCCAGCGGCGGTACGAGTATTCGTACCGCCGCAACCCGTTTCTCGGGACTTCTCCCGCTACGCGGCACCCCGCTGCAGCGCCTCGCAGACGGCCGTCGACTCCCTGACGCCCAGCTCGATCGCCTTGCCGCAGTGGTTGATCCAGGCCGCCATCCCCTCCGGCGTACCGGAGGCATAGCCGTCGAGCGCGGCCGCGTAGGCGGCACGGCCGAGTTCGGCGTGGCCCAGCTCCGCCGGGCAGACGGACTTCGGGTCGAGGCCGCTGCCCACCAGGACGATGCGTTCGGCGGCCCGCGCGACCAGGCCGTTGTGCGAGCCGAAGGGGCGCAGGGCGAGCAGCTCGCCATGCACGATGGCGGCGTTCACCAGGGCCGGTGCCGCGCTCTCGGCGATGATCAGCTGCGAGAGCCCCTCCAGGCGGCCCGCGACCTCGTCGGCGTCCGGCACCGGGAGCTCGACGAGCGGCTCGTCGACGGGCTCGCCCGCGAGCCGGGGGCGCCCCACCGCGTCGCTCTTGTCTGCCGCCGCGACCAGGTGGAGGCGCGCGAGCACTCGCAGGGGCGACTGCCGCCAGATGGAGAGCAGTTGACCGGCCTCCGCGGTCAGCCGCAGGGCCGCGCCGACCGTGGGCGCCTCCTTGTCGCCGTCGGCGCCACTGAAGTCGGTGCGCCTGCGCACCTCTTCGAGCGGCCAGTCGGCACCGCAGAGCGCCGCACTGCCGCGCGCGCCGCGCAGCGCCGCCTCGGCGGTGATCTCGTTGCTGCGACGGCGCATGACCCGGTGCCCGTAGACCCGGTCCACAGCCTTGCGCACGGAGTCCACGGAATCGGCCACGCCCGGCAGGTCGGCCAGGGCGGCGAGGGGGTCGGCTGTCGTACTCATGAGTACGACACTACGGGCCGTGCGGCGCCGCCCCACGAAGGAGTGGTCTTCTTCACGCCACGTCGACACGTACAGCGACCGTACCGATACCCTTCGTGAACATGAAGATCGCTTTCGTGGGGAAGGGCGGCAGTGGCAAGACCACGCTGTCCTCACTGTTCATCCGCCACCTCGCCGGCACCGGCTCGCCGGTCATCGCCGTCGACGCCGACATCAATCAGCACCTCGGGGCCGCGCTCGGGCTCGACGAGGGAGTCGCGGGCGAGCTGCCCGCGCTGGGGGCCCGGCTGCCCCTGATCAAGGACTATCTGCGCGGCTCGAACCCGCGGATCGCCTCGGCCGACACGATGATCAAGACGACGCCGCCCGGCGAGGGCTCCCGGCTGCTCCGGGTGCGCGAGAACAATCCGGTGTACGACGCCTGCGCCCGCGATGTGGAACTCGACGGCGGGCCCGTGCGTTTGATGGTCACCGGGCCCTTCACCGAGGCCGACCTCGGGGTGGCCTGCTACCACTCCAAGACCGGAGCGGTGGAGCTGTGCCTGAACCACCTCGTCGACGGCCGGGGCGAGTACGTGGTGGTCGACATGACCGCGGGCTCCGACTCCTTCGCCTCGGGCATGTTCACCCGCTTCGACATGACGTTCCTGGTCGCCGAGCCGACCCGCAAGGGGATCTCGGTCTACCGCCAGTACAAGGAGTACGCGCGGGACTTCGGGATCGAGTTGAAGGTCGTGGGCAACAAGGTGCGGGACGCGGACGACCTGGACTTCCTGCGCTCCGAGGTCGGCGACGACCTGCTCGTCACCGTCGGGCACTCGGACTGGGTGCGCGCCATGGAGAAGGGGCGCCCGCCGCGTTTCGAGCTCCTGGAGGAGCCCAACAAGGCGTCCCTGCGGGCACTTCAGTCCGCGGCCGACGCCACGTACGAGGCGCGCGACTGGGAGCGCTACACGCGCCAGATGGTCCACTTCCACCTGAAGAACGCGCAGAGCTGGGGCAACGAGAAGACCGGGGCCGACCTGGCGTCCCAGGTCGACCCCGACTTCGTCCTGCGGGAGAGCGTCGCGGCTACTGCCTGAACAAGTACCGCACCGGGCCTACGACTTGGCGGCCGGGGCTCCCGGTACCCCCTTCGGGGCCGGGGCCCGCTCGGCGCCGAGGTAGGAGGCCCAGCCCCGCTTCGGGACCTCGCCCACGCCGAGGCCCCTGAGCTTCTTCAGGGTCTTCGGGTCCTGGGCGTCGAGCCAGTCGGCGAGCTGCCTGAAGGAGACGCAGCGGACCTCCGGCTTCGTACAGACCCGCTCGACCGTCTCCTCGACGGCGCGCATGTAGGTGCCGCCGTTCCAGGACTCGAAGTGGTTGCCGATGACGAGCGGCGCGCGGTTGCCCTTGTAGGCGCGGTCGAAGCCCGCGAGCAGGCTGTCGCGCATCTGGTCGCCCCAGTACTCGCGCTTGCCGGGGTCGCCCTGGGTCGCCGAACCGGACTGGTTGACCATGAAGTTGTAGTCCATGGTCAGCTGCTCGTAGGAGTGGCCCCTGAACGGGACGAGCTGCATCGACAGGTCCCACAGGCCGTTCTTCTTCTTGGGCCAGACCTGGTTGTTGACGCCGCTGGTGTCGTAGCGGAAGCCGAGCTCGCTCGCGGCGCGCGTGAAGTTGTCCTTGCCCTCGAGGCAGGGGGTGCGGGCGCCGATGAGCTCCTTGTCGTAGTCGAAGGGCAGCGGCGCGGACCGGTTCAGGCCCGAGTTGGTCTTCCAGCCCTTCACGAACGACTTGGCCTGCTGGATCTCGCTCTTCCACTCGGCCACCGACCACTGGCCGACGCCGCCGTTCTTCCCGCAGAAGTGGCCGTTGAAGTGGGTGCCGATCTCGTTGCCCTCGAGCCACGCCCCGCGCAGTTGCTCGACGGTGTCCTTGATTCCCTTGGCGTCGTTGAAGCCGATGTCCGAGCGGCCGGCCGAGTGCTGCGGCGCGTGGTACTTGCCGGCCTTGTCCTGCGGGAGCAGGTACACGCCGCTCAGGAAGTACGTCATGGTCGCGTCGTTCGCCTTCGCGACCTTGCGGAAGTGCGAGAAGAGCTTCTGGCTGTCCTCGCCCGCGCCGTCCCAGGAGAAGACCACGAACTGCGGCGGCTTCTGGCCCGGTCTGAGCCGCTCGGCCCGTGGCAGGTTCGGCTGCCGCCCGGTGTACGCGGTCGAGCCGTCGCCGATGAGCTTGATCGCGCTGCCCGGCTTGGCCTTCTTCGGGCCGGGGGCGCCCTGGCGGGGCTTGGTCTTCTCTGCCCGGTGCTCAGCGGATCCGCCGGTTTCCCCGGTGGCGCATCCGGCGAGTGCCGCGGCGCACGCCGCGGCGGCGGTGATGCCCGCGGCGAGCCGCTTGGCGGCGGTCCTGTGGGTGGCGGCCATCTTCCGCCCACCTTCTTCCTGGAGTCGGCTGTGTGGCGGTGGAATGAGAGAAATGCCCGTTATGTACGGGCATCGCCGTCACCGTGGCACGAGAGCCGGACCGGATTAGTCCGACAAGCCGACCAGGATTCTTATTCACTACTGAGCGTGAAAAGCTGACCCATTTGCCCCTTTAATCCGTCCACAACCTTTACTCTGCATTACGATTCATTTACCGAGCGTTGATTTCATCCCGCCGCTGCACGCCGTGAACCACGGCCGCGATCGACCCCACCCACCGCTCAGGGGTCACCCCACATTCCGCGACCGCGCTGCACCCCGGAGGAGACGGGAACCATGTCAGCCTGCGTACCCACCCGCACCAGTGACTCCGACCGGCCGGGCGAGCCCTCGGGCGCCGCTCGTACCGCGCACAGTCCACCGCCCACGCCCCGCCGCTTCCGCATCGCGGGAGCCGACCTCTCCGCGTCCGTCGCGGTCTTCCTCATCGCCCTGCCGCTCTCCCTGGGCATCGCCCTCGCGACCGGCGCACCCCTCGAATCGGGGCTTGTCGCCGCCGCCGTCGGCGGCATCGTCGCCGGCTGCGTGGGCGGCGCGCCGCTCCAGGTCAGCGGGCCCGCCGCGGGCCTCACCGTCGTCACCGCCGAGCTGATCCAGCGCTACGGATGGCGGACCACCTGCGCCGTCACCGTCCTCGCCGGAATCGCCCAGCTCGGCCTCGGCTGCCTGCGGGTGGCCCGCACCGCCCTCGCCGTCAGCCCCGCCGTCGTGCACGGCATGCTCGCCGGTATCGGCGTCACCATCGCCGTCGCCCAGCTGCACATCGTGCTCGGCGGCAACCCCGACAGCTCCGTGCTCGCCAACGTGGCTTCCCTGCCGGGCCAGTTGGCCGACGCACAGCCCGCCGCCCTCGGCGTCAGCGCGCTCACGCTCACCGTCCTGCTCACCTGGCCGCGCATCCCGGGCCGGATCGGCCGCATCGCGCGCAAGGTGCCTGCCGCGCTCATCGCCGTGACCGCCGCGAGCGTGACCGCCGCCCTGCTCGGGCTCAGCCTGCCCGAGGTCGACCTGCCCTCCTGGAGCAGCCACGCGCTCGCCGGGCTTCCGGAGGGGCCCGTGCTCGGCCTCGTCGCCGCCGTCCTGACCACCACGCTCGTGTGCAGCGTGCAGTCGCTGCTCGGGGCGGTCGCCGTGGACAAGATGACCGCCAAGCGGTCCGATCTGCCGCCCTCGATGCGCCGCTCGAACCTGGACCGGGAGCTGCTCGCCCAGGGCGCCTCGAACATCGTCTCCGGCTCGCTCGGCGGGCTGCCCGTCGCCGGGGTCGCGGTGCGCAGCACGGCCAATGTGAACTCGGGCGCCGTGAGCGGGAACTCCTCGATCCTGCACGGCGTTTGGGTAGTAGCCGCCACACTGCTCCTGGTCCCCGTCCTGGAGCTGATCCCGCTCGCCGCGCTCGCCGCCCTGGTGATGGCGGTCGGCGTCCAGATGGTGTCCCTGAACCACATCCGCACGGTCACCCGCCACCGTGAGGTCCTGGTCTACGCGGTCACCACCCTCGGCGTCGTCGTCTTCGGCGTGCTCGAAGGCGTGGGGCTCGGTGTCGCGGTCGCCGTCGGCGTCGCCCTGCACCGCCTCGCGCGCACCCGGATCACGCACGAGGTGGATTCCCGCGGCGTCCACCACGTGCGCGTACGAGGGCAGTTGACGTTCCTCGCGGTGCCCCGGCTCAGCCGGACCCTGCACCAGGTGCCGCACGGCGCGGACTGCGTCGTGGAGCTGGACGGGTCCTTCATGGACCACGCCGCGTACGAGGCGCTGCAGGACTGGCAGAAGTCGCACACCGCGCAGGGCGGCGGGGTCGAGGTCGCCGGGCGCGGCGGGGCCAGGATCGCCGAACCCGCGCGCGCGAGCCACACCTGCTGCCGCCCCTGGACGCCGTGGCGCAACCACCACTGCGACCGGCCCTCGCACACCCCGCCGGAGGCCGAGGCCGCCGAGCCGCGGCGCGCCGGGAGCCATCAACTGGCCACCGGGATCAGCGCGTTCCAGCGCAATACGGCGCCGCTGGTGCGCGAGGAGCTGGCGCGGCTCGCGCGCGAGGGACAGAAGCCCACGCAGCTCTTCCTGACGTGCGCCGACTCCCGGCTGGTCACCTCGATGATCACGTCCAGCGGCCCCGGCGATCTCTTCGTCGTCCGTAACGTCGGCAACCTCGTGCCCCTGCCCGGCGCCGAGAGCGGGGACGACTCGGTGGCCGCCGCCATCGAGTACGCCGTGGACGTGCTCAAGGTGCAGTCGATCACCGTGTGCGGGCACTCCGGATGCGGGGCGATGCAGGCGCTGTTGAGCACGCCGCCCCACGCGGGCGCGCAGACCCCGCTCAAGCGCTGGCTGCGGCACGGCGTGCCCAGCCTGGAGCGGATGTCCGACTCGGTCCTGCCGTGGGCCCGGCTCGCCGGGCGGGCGCCCGCCGACGCGGCCGAGCAGCTCTGCCTGACCAATGTCGTCCAGCAGTTGGAGCACCTGCGGGAGCACGAGTGCGTGGCGCGCGCCCTGGAGCGGGGCGCGCTCGAACTGCACGGCATGTACTTCCATGTCGGGGAGGCGCAGGCGTACCTGCTCGCGGAGACCGACCCCGTCTTCGGGCAGGTCGCGGACGGCGCCCTCGACGGCGGCCTCGACGAGGGCAGCGCCACGCGGGCCTGAACCAACCCGGCCCCGCCTCCGTGCAACAGATGAGACCGTAGGGCTCCCGACCAGGTCGGGAGCCCTACGCGTACAGGTCTAAACCAGTTCGCGGACCCCCCTTGTCACCAGGGGGCGCGGTCTGATGAGCTGTGGCCTGGGACACAACGGTCGCCTCCGACACAAACACTGCATGGGAGAAGCGTCGTGAGCAACGAAAGCCTGGCCAACCTTCTTAAGGAGGAGCGACGCTTCGCGCCGCCCGCTGACCTGGCCGCGAACGCCAACGTCACGGCCGAGGCGTACGAGCAGGCCAAGGCTGACCGGCTCGGCTTCTGGGCCGAGCAGGCCCGCCGCCTCAGCTGGGACACCGAGCCGACCGAGACCCTCGACTGGACGAACCCGCCGTTCGCCAAGTGGTTCAAGGACGGCAAGCTCAACGTCGCGTACAACTGCGTCGACCGGCACGTGGAGGCCGGGAACGGCGACCGGGTCGCGATCCACTTCGAGGGCGAGCCCGGCGACAGCCGCGCGATCACCTACGCCGAGCTCAAGGACGAGGTCAGCCGGGCCGCGAACGCCCTGACGGAGCTGGGCGTCCAGGCCGGTGACCGGGTCGCCGTCTACCTGCCGATGATCCCGGAAGCCGTCATCTCGATGCTCGCCTGCGCGCGCATCGGCGCCGCGCACTCCGTCGTCTTCGGCGGCTTCTCGGCCGACGCCATCGCCAAGCGCATCGAGGACGCCGACGCCAAGGTCGTCATCACCTCCGACGGCGGCTACCGGCGCGGCAAGCCGTCCGCGCTCAAGCCCGCGGTCGACGAGGCGCTGACCCGTGTGTCCGTCGAGAAGGTCCTCGTCGTGCAGCGCACCAAGCAGGACGTGGCGTGGACCGAGGGCCGCGACCTGTGGTGGCACGAGACGGTCGGGCGCCAGTCCACCGAGCACGCGCCGCAGGCCTTCGACGCCGAGCAGCCGCTCTTCATCCTGTACACGTCGGGCACGACGGGTAAGCCGAAGGGCATCCTGCACACCTCAGGCGGCTACCTGACGCAGGCCAGCTACACGCACCACGCCGTCTTCGACCTCAAGCCGGAGACCGACGTCTACTGGTGCACGGCCGACATCGGCTGGGTCACCGGCCACTCGTACATCACGTACGGCCCGCTCTCGAACGGCGCGACGCAGGTCATCTACGAGGGCACCCCGGACACCCCGCACCAGGGCCGCTTCTGGGAGATCGTGCAGAAGTACGGCGTCTCGATCCTCTACACGGCGCCGACCGCGATCCGCACGTTCATGAAGTGGGGCGACGAGATCCCCGCGAAGTACGACCTGAGCAGCCTGCGGGTGCTCGGTTCCGTGGGCGAGCCGATCAACCCCGAGGCCTGGGTCTGGTACCGGAAGAACATCGGCGCCGACAAGTGCCCCGTCGTGGACACCTGGTGGCAGACCGAGACCGGCGCGATCATGATCTCGCCGCTGCCGGGCGTCACCGAGGCCAAGCCGGGCTCCGCCCAGCGCGCGCTGCCGGGCATCTCGGCGACGGTCGTCGACGACGAGGCGAACGAGGTGCCGAACGGGGGCGGCGGCTACCTGGTCCTCACCGAGCCGTGGCCGTCGATGCTGCGCACCATCTGGGGCGACGACCAACGGTTCATCGACACGTACTGGTCCCGCTTCGAGGGCAAGTACTTCGCCGGTGACGGCGCCAAGAAGGACGAGGACGGCGACATCTGGCTGCTCGGCCGGGTCGACGACGTCATGCTCGTCTCCGGGCACAACATCTCGACCACCGAGGTCGAGTCGGCGCTCGTCTCGCACCCGGCCGTCGCCGAGGCCGCCGTGGTCGGCGCCGCCGACGAGACGACCGGCCAGGCGATCGTCGCCTTCGTGATCCTGCGCGGCAGCGCGAACGCGGAGGACGAGTCGCTGGTGGCCGACCTGCGCAACCACGTGGGCACCTCCCTCGGCCCGATCGCCAAGCCGAAGCGCATCCTGCCGGTCGCCGAGCTGCCCAAGACCCGCTCCGGAAAGATCATGCGCCGCCTGCTGCGCGACGTCGCGGAGAACCGGGCGGTGGGCGACGTCACGACGCTCGCCGACTCCTCCGTGATGGACCTGATCCAGGCGGAACTGCCCTCGGCGTCCAGCGAGGACTGATCCGCGGACGACCCACGCGGTCACAGGGACGGGCATCCGGCGAGCGCGCCGGGTGCCCGTTTCGTGCATAAGGTGATGATCACCAAGCAGGCCGGAGCACCCTGTAGGGTAAATGTGGCGTCAAGGACGCGACAAAGATCCAACAGGTGCGCCGGGAAGTCTGGTCGGCAACGCAGTCAGCCGTACCCGACTGGAGGTCTTCCCCCGTGAGCGCGCCCAAGAACAAGCCCGGCCGCAAGGCACTCGGCCGGCTCTCCCTGCCCGAGCGCACCTTCGTCGCCGACGCGCTGCGCACGGAGACCGTCGGCGGTGTGCTGCTCCTCGTGGCCGCGATCGTCGCGCTCGTCTGGTCCAACATCCCGGCCCTGCACCACAGCTACGAGGCCGTCAGCGACTTCCACATCGGCCCGAGCGCCCTCGGCCTGAACCTCTCCATCGAGCACTGGGCCGCCGACGGACTGCTCGCGATCTTCTTCTTCGTCGCCGGCATGGAACTCAAGCGCGAGCTCGTCGCGGGCGACCTGCGCGACCCCAAGGCCGCCGCGCTGCCCGTCATCGCCGCGCTCTGCGGAATGGCGACACCGGCGCTCGTGTACGTGGTCGTCAACGCGTTCGGCGGCGGCTCGATGTCCGGCTGGGCGGTGCCGACCGCCACCGACATCGCCTTCGCGCTCGCCGTCCTCGCCGTCATCGGCACCTCGCTGCCGAGCGCTCTGCGGGCGTTCCTGCTGACCCTCGCGGTCGTCGACGACCTCTTCGCGATCCTGATCATCGCGATCTTCTTCACGGACGACCTGAACTTCGCCGCGCTCGGCGGCGCGTTCCTCGGCCTCGCCGTCTTCTGGCTGCTGCTCAGGAAGCGGGTGCGCGGCTGGTACATCTACGTACCGCTGGCCCTGGTCATCTGGGGGCTGATGTACAACAGCGGCGTGCACGCCACCATCGCCGGTGTCGCCATGGGCCTGATGCTGCGCTGCCACCGCGAGGACGGCGAGGAGCACTCCCCCGGCGAGCACATCGAGCACCTGGTGCGGCCGCTCTCGGCGGGGCTCGCGGTGCCGCTGTTCGCGCTGTTCAGTGCCGGGGTCGCGGTGTCGGGCGGCGCGCTGGGCGATGTGTTCAGCCAGCCGGAGACGCTCGGCGTGGTGCTCGGTCTCGTCGTCGGCAAGGCGCTCGGCATCTTCGGCGGCACCTGGCTGACGGCCCGGTTCACCAAGGCCTCGCTCTCCGACGAGCTGGCCTGGCCCGATGTGTTCGCGGTGGCCTCGCTCGCCGGCATCGGCTTCACGGTCTCGCTGCTCATCGGGGAACTCGCCTTCACCGACGACCCCTTGCTGACCGACGAGATCAAGGCGTCCGTCCTCATGGGCTCGCTGATCGCGGCGGTGATCTCCAGCGTGCTCCTGAAGATCCGGAACGCCAAGTACCGGACCCTGTACGAGGCCGAGAACCGGGACGAGGACCTCTCCGGCGTCCCCGACATCTACGAAGAGGGGCAACCGGAGTACCACCTCCGGATGGCCGAGATCTACGAGAAGAAGGCCGCGGAACACCGCAGGCTTGCGCAAGTGGCGGCCGGGGCAGGCGGCGAGGACGAGCGTCCGGCATGATCTGACGGAGAGTCCGCCCGGTACGCGCACGAACAGTGCGCGCACAAGAAGCAGCCACAGAAGAACAGGGGAGTACGCGATGAGCGCACCCGACGACAACCCGGTCGGCGCCGAACGCAGCATCGGCCAGCTGTTCGCATCGGCGACGGCCGAGATGTCCGCGCTGGTGCACGACGAGATCGCGCTGGCCAAGGCGCAGCTGAAGCGGGACGTGAAGCGGGGTGCCGTCAGCGGCGGCGCACTCGCGGCCGCGGGGGTGGTCCTCACCTTCTCGCTGCCGATGCTGAGCTTCGCGCTCGCGTACGGGATCAACGCGTGGACCGGCGGGTTCAACGGCGACGGCGGCTGGAACATGGCCTGGTGCTTCCTGCTGTCGTTCGCCGCCAGCGTGGTCATCGCGCTGCTGCTCGCGCTCGTCGGCGTCGCCTTCGCCAAGAAGGCCGCGAAGGGCAAGGGGCCGCAGAAGACCGCCGCCTCGTTCAAGGAGTCGGCGGGCGTACTGCAGAACGCCAAGCCGCACCCCCGTGAGGTGACCGCGGACGGCCGTGACACGAAGGCCATCGAGGCTGTGGCACGCTCGTCTTCATGACGGACCCTGCCACTCCATCGGCCCAGCCGCCCGCATCCTTCGTGCTCCTCGACGTCCCCGGTGAGCACAAGCTGACCCACCGGGACGTCGCGGCGAACGGCGCGCGCTTCCACATCGCGGAGATGGGCGACGGGCCGCTGGTCCTGCTGCTGCACGGCTTCCCGCAGTTCTGGTGGACGTGGCGGCACCAGCTCGCCGCGCTCGCCGACGCGGGCTTCCGGGCCGTGGCGATGGACCTGCGCGGGGTGGGCGGCAGCGACCGTACGCCGCGGGGGTACGACCCGGCGAACCTCGCGCTCGACATCACGGGAGTGGTGCGCTCGCTCGGTGAGCCCGACGCGGCGCTCGTCGGCCACGACCTCGGCGGCTACCTCGCGTGGACCGCGGCCGTGATGCGCCCCAAGCTGGTGCGCCGGCTCGTGGTCTCCTCGATGCCGCATCCGCGCCGGTGGCGCTCGGCGATGCTGGCGGACTACCGGCAGTCGCGCTCCGGCTCGTACGTCTGGGGGTTCCAGCGCCCCTGGCTGCCCGAGCGGCAGCTCCTCGCGAACGACGGCGAGTTGGTGGGCAAGCTGGTCCGCGACTGGTCGGGGCCGCACCAGCCCGACGACGCCACCGTGCGGACGTATCGGCAGGCCATGTGCATCCCGTCGACCGCGCACTGCTCGATCGAGCCGTACCGGTGGATGGTGCGCTCCCTCGCGCGCCCCGACGGGATCCAGTTCAACCGGCGGATGAAGCGCCCCGTGCGGGTGCCGACGCTCCATGTGCACGGCTCCCTCGACCCGGTGATGCGCACCCGCAGCGCGGCGGGCTCGGGCGAGTACGTGGAGGCCCCCTACCGCTGGCGCCTCTTCGACGGCCTCGGCCACTTCCCGCACGAAGAGGATCCGGCCGCGTTCTCCAAGGAACTGGTCAACTGGCTGAAGGATCCCGAACCGGACCGGTGAGCCCTGTTTGTTGCGGTTACGACAGGGGGAACACCTGTGCTTCGAACGGCCAATTGCCCGGCGCATACGCCATTTTGGGGAGCGTGAGGGCGGTTACCGACCATGGGGCAGGGGCACACGTCGGGGTATGGGCTGGACGCACGACTACAGTGACGCAGCACGCAATCGCCGCCCAGCGATGACGCTGGGCTCTCCCCAGAGGGGGGCGCCGGACGGCTGGTCGGCGCACGATCCCCGGCTGGGCATTCCTCGTATTCTGCGGCGCCGCGCCCGGTGGGTGTCCGCGCGGATCCGGCACGGCAGCCGGGGCTGAGCCCGGCACCCGTCAGAGCGCGCAGGCGTCCGTGTCGACCTGCTGGTTCGCCGCACGGCCCCGCGCGATGTCGGTGCGGATCTCGTCCCCGGACAGCGCGTAACCCGTCTCGGAGTCGTCCAGGGACTTGGCGAACACCACGCCGTAGACCTGGCCGCTCGGGGTGAGCAGCGGTCCGCCGGAGTTGCCCTGACGGACCGTCGAGAACAGCGAGTACACGTCGCGGCGCACGGTGCCGCGGTGGTAGATGTCCGGGCCGTTCGCCGTGATGCGGCCGCGTACGCGCGCGGCGCGCACGTCGTACGCGCCGTTCTCCGGGAAGCCCGCGACGATCGCGCCGCCGCCGCGCTGCGCGTCGGTCTGCGTGAACTGGAGCGGGGGCGCCTTCAGGGCCGGCACGTCCAGGACCGCGATGTCGCGCTTCCAGTCGTAGAGCACGACCTTCGCGTCGTACTTCACGCCCTCGCCGCCTATCTGGACGGTGGGTTCGTCGACGCCGCCGACCACATGCGCGTTCGTCATCACGCGGCGGTCGGAGAAGACGAAGCCGGTGCCCTCCAGGACCTTGCCGCAACTGGGCGCCTGGCCCACGACCTTGACGATGGAACGCTTCGCGTTGAGCGCCACCCGGCTGTTCGCCAGCGCCGGGTCCGGCGGCTTCACGTCGGCGATCGGCTCGTTCGCGAACGGGCTGAAGACCTGCGGGAACCCGTTCTGCGCGAGGGTCGAGGAGAAGTCGGCGAACCAGGTGTCCGCCTGTGTGGGCAGCGCCTGCGAGACGCCCAGCAGCACCTTCGAGCTGCGTACTTCCTTGCCGAGCGTGGGCAGCGTCGTGCCGGCCAGGGCCGAGCCTATGAGCCAGGCGACCAGGAGCATCGCCGCCACGTTGACCACCGCGCCGCCCGTCGCGTCGAGCGCGCGGGCCGGGGACCAAGTGATGTATCTGCGCAGCTTGTTGCCCAAGTGCGTGGTGAAGGCCTGCCCGACGGAGGCGCAGACGATCACGACGACGACGGCGACGACCGCCGCGGTCGTGGTGACCTCCGCGTCACTGGTGATCGCGTCCCACAGGAGAGGCAGCGCGTAGACCGCGACGAGACCGCCGCCGAGGAAGCCGATCACCGACAGGATGCCGACGACGAATCCCTGGCGGTAGCCGACGATCGCGAACCAGGCGCCCGCGGCGAGCAGCAGGAAGTCCAGCACGTTCACCGATTCACGCCCCGCCTTGCATCTCGCCCCGCCCCTGCCCGCCTGTGCTCCTGATTCACGGCGCCCACCCTGTCACGACCGCCAATCGAGTGGGACCGTCTTCGATCGGTCCCAGGGGCGCTCCCACCCCGCGTAGTGCAGCAGCCGGTCGATCACGCCCGCGGTGAACCCCCAGACCAGGGCCGACTCCACCAGGAAGGCCGGGCCCTTGTGGCCGCTCGGGTGGACCGTCGTCGCCCGGTTCGCCGGGTCGGTGAGATCCGCCACGGGGACCGTGAAGACGCGCGCCGTCTCCGCCGGGTCGACCGCGGCGACGGGTGAGGGCACCCGCCACCAACCCAGTACGGGCGTGACGACGAAGCTGCTCACCGGGATGTACAGCTTCGGCAGCACGCCGAAGAGCTGGACGCCGCCCGGGTCGAGCCCTGTCTCCTCCCACGCCTCCCGCAGGGCCGCGTGCAGCGGCCCGTCGGCGAGCGGGTCGCCGTCCTGCGGGTCGAGGGCGCCGCCGGGGAAGGAGGGCTGGCCGGCATGCGATCTGAGCGAGCCGGAGCGCTCCATGAGCAGCAGCTCGGGCCCGCGCTCCCCCTCGCCGAACAGGATCAGCACGGCGGACTGCCGGCCCGCCCCGCTCTCGGGCGGCAGGAAGCGGCTGAGCTGCTCACCGCGGACGGTGGCGGCGGCGTGCGCCACGGGGTCCAGCCAGCCGGGCAGCCCCTCGGTGCGGAGCGTCACGTCGAAGGGGGGCGGGCCGCCGTGCGCCCCTGTCGTCCCCTCCGCCCCGCCGCTCATCCCGCCGATCTCGCTCACGTGCTTCATCGCCGCCCCCTCGCGGTCTGCTGGGCCAAGCTGCCCTCCGATGCGGTCCGTCATGCCTCCCGGCCGGACAGGGGCGGTGCCGGGAGGCCGCCCGCGTCCAGGTAGGACTGCGGGGGCTTGAGGCGCTGTCCGGGGAAGCCGCCCTTCTCGTACTTGAGCAGCTTCTCCGCCTTCTGCGGGTCCGTCTCGCCCTCCCCGTACGCCGGGCAGAGCGGGGCGATCGGGCAGGCGCCGCAGGCCGGCTTGCGGGCGTGGCAGATGCGGCGGCCGTGGAAGATCACGTTGTGGCTGAGCTGGGTCCAGTCGCTCTTCGGGAAGAGCGCGCCGACGGCCGCCTCGACCTTGTCGGGGTCCGTCTCCTCGGTCCACTTCCAGCGGCGCACCAGGCGGCCGAAGTGCGTGTCGACGGTGATGCCGGGCCTCCCGAACGCGTTCCCCAACACCACGAAGGCCGTCTTGCGGCCCACGCCGGGCAGCTTGACCAGGTCCTCGAGGCGGCCGGGCACCTCGCCGCCGAAGTCCTCGCTCAGCGCCTTGGCCAGGCCCATGATCGAGCGCGTCTTCGCGCGGAAGAAGCCGGTCGGCCGGATCAGCTCCTCGACCTCCTCCGGGTTGGCCGCGGCCAGGTCCTCGGGGGTCGGGTACTTCGCGAACAGGGCCGGCGTCGTCTGGTTCACCCGCAGGTCCGTGGTCTGGGCCGACATCACCGTCGCCACCAGGAGCTGGAAGGGGTTCTCGAAGTCCAGCTCCGGGTGGGCGTACGGGTACACCTCCGCGAGCTCCCGGTTGATCTTCCGGGCACGCCGGACGAGCCCGGTGTGCGTCTCGGGCCGTGCGGCGGCCTTCTTCGCAGCCGGCTTCTTCGGGGCAGCCGTCTTCTTCGCGGCGGTCTTCTTCGCGGGCGCGGACATCGGCTAGGCGGCCTTCCCCTGTACGGACACGGACTTGAGTACGGGCGCGGTCCCGATCACGCTCACCGGGGCCGCGGTCAGCCCCCTGGTCACGGCCTCGGGGGCACCTTTCTGCGCCTGTTCGCCCACAGCGGAATCGTGATCGCTCGCCACCGTCACAACCCCCTTCGCCTGCGCTCTCACCGGCATTTTGAACACTCGGCCAGCCTAAAGCCCGGCACTGACATCCGCCCCGAAGCCGCCGGATCGCTCCACGATTGGCCCCCTCCCCCTCGGGTTGTGGCGCGGGTGCGGCAGACTTGTGTACGAGTGACTGATCACACTGTTTGGACCGTCCGGCAAAATGGGCAGTGGAAATGATCGACAACCGGGGCGATCCGGTCGATTCGATCGGGTCCGGTCCCGATGCAGGCGACATAGGAGAGAAACTCGTGGACGACGTTCTGCGGCGCGCCCCGCTCTTCGCGGCGCTCGATGACGAGCAGGCCGCGGAGCTCCGCGCCTCCATGAGTGAGGTGACCCTCGCACGCGGCGACGCCCTGTTCCACGAGGGCGACCCCGGAGACCGCCTGTACGTGGTCACCGAGGGCAAGGTGAAGCTCCACCGCACTTCCCCCGACGGGCGCGAGAACATGCTCGCCGTCCTCGGCCCCGGCGAGCTGATCGGCGAGCTCTCGCTGTTCGACCCGGGACCGCGCACCGCCACCGCCAGCGCCCTCACCGAGGTCAAGCTGCTCGGCCTCGGCCACGGCGACCTCCAGCCCTGGCTGAGCGCCCGCCCCGAGGTGGCCACGGCGCTGCTGCGCGCCGTCGCCCGGCGCCTGCGCAAGACCAACGACCAGATGTCCGACCTGGTCTTCTCCGATGTGCCCGGCCGTGTGGCCCGTGCGCTCCTCGACCTGTCGCGCCGCTTCGGCGTGCAGTCCGAGGAGGGCATCCACGTCGTGCACGACCTGACGCAGGAAGAGCTGGCCCAGCTGGTCGGCGCCTCCCGCGAGACGGTCAACAAGGCGCTCGCGGACTTCGCGGGCCGCGGCTGGCTCCGCCTGGAGGCCCGCGCCGTGATCCTCCTGGACGTGGAGCGCCTCGCGAAGCGCTCGCGCTGACCAAGCACCATGCCTACGTGTACGGGTCCCGCCACACCTCGTGGCGGGGCCCGTCGCCGTACCAAGGGGAGCCCTCGATGACACAGTCGGCCGAACTGCTCGTCACCCGTTTCGAGGAGGAGCGCGGGCGGCTGCGCTCGGTGGCGTACCGGATGCTCGGTTCGCTCAGCGAGGCCGAGGACGCCGTGCAGGAGGGCTGGCTGCGGCTGCAGCGCGCCGAGACGGACGACGTACGGAACCTGAGCGGCTGGCTGACCACCGTCGTCGGGCGGATCTGCCTGGACATGCTGCGCACCCGCACGGCACGCCGCGAGGACCCTCTGGAGGACGGCTCCGGCGAGACCCACGTCCCCGACCCGGTGGTCCGCCCCGCCGACCCCGTCCACGAGGCCGAACTCGCGGACTCCGTGGGGCTCGCGCTGCTCGTCGTGCTCGACACCCTCGCGCCCGCCGAACGCCTCGCGTTCGTGCTGCACGACATGTTCTCCGTGCCGTTCGAGGAGCTCGCGCCCATCGTGGAGCGCACCCCCGCCGCGACCCGGCAGATGGCGAGCAGGGCGCGCCGTCGGGTGCAGGGCGCGACCGTGCCGCCCGACACCTCCGTGGCCCGCCAGCGCGAGGTCGTCGACGCCTGGCTGGCCGCCACGCGCGTGGGCGACTTCGAGGCGCTGCTCGAACTCCTCGACCCGGACGTCCTGTTGCGCGTCGACGCGGGCCCCGGCACCGCCTCCGGACTGCTGCGCGGCAGCCTCGCGGTGGCCAAGCAGGCCGCGTTCTACGGAAAGCTGGCACAGGCCGCGTACCCGGCGTTCGTCGGCGACGGGCTCGGCATCGTGCAGGCGCCCCGCGGCCAGGTCGTCGCGGTGCTCGCCTTCACGTTCCGCGGCGGCAGGGTCACCGGCGTCGACATCATCGCGGACCCGCCGCGCCTGGCCGCCCTCGACATCACATGGCCGCAGGAGACCGAGGGCTCCTGGACCGACCGGCCGGACGGGACCTAAATCAGCCCGTGTTCGCGCAGGTACTCGAGCTGGGCCCGCACGCTCAGCTCGGCCGCGGGCCACAGCGAGCGGTCCACGTCCGCGTACACGTGCGCCACGACGTCGGGCGCGGACACGTACCCGTCCTCGACGGCCGTCTCCACCTGGGCGAGCCGGCCCGCGCGGTGCGCCAGGTAGAACTCGACCACGCCCTGCGCGTCCTCCAGCACGGGACCGTGGCCGGGCAGCACCGTGTGCACCCCGTCGTCGACCGTCAGCGACCGCAGCCGGCGCAGCGAGTCCAGATAGTCGCCCAGGCGGCCGTCCGGATGGGCCACCACGGTCGTGCCGCGGCCGAGGACGGTGTCCCCGGTCAACACGGCCTGATCGGCCGGGAGATGGAAGCACAGCGAGTCCGCGGTGTGTCCTGGCGTCGGTACGACGCGCAGCTCCAGGCCGCCCGTTCTGATCACGTCACCGGCGGCCAGCCCCTCGTCGCCGAGCCGCAGCGCCGGGTCGAGCGCCCGCACCTTCGTCCCGGTCAACTCGGCGAACCGGCCCGCCCCTTCGGCGTGGTCCGGGTGGCCGTGCGTGAGGAGCGTGAGCGCGACCCGCTTGCCCGCCTTCTCGGCGACGTCCATGACGGCGCGCAGGTGCTCGTCGTCCAGCGGGCCGGGGTCGATCACGACGGCGAGGTCGCTGTCCGGTTCGGCGACGATCCAGGTGTTGGTGCCGTCGAGGGTCATCGCGGACGGGTTGGGCGCCAGCACGTTGATCGCGCGGGCGGTGGCGGGGCCCGAGAGGACCCCACCGCGGGGCTGTCCTGGCAGGGCCGCGGCTTCGGTCATGAGGAGGCTCCCCCGTTGCTTTCGCTCTTCCCGGTCGGGATGTGCTTGGTGAACTCGTCGTGCCCCGGCCAGGACAGCACCAGCTCGTCGTCCTCCATGCGCGCCTGCGCGAGCACGGGGGTGAGATCACGCCCCGCCGCCCCGCCCAGGGCGTCGCCCACGCGCGCGTACTCGGCGAGCGTGCGCAGCGTCGCGATCGTCGGCGGCATCATCGTCAGCTCGCCCCGGTCGTACTCGGCCGCGGCCCGCCCCGGCCTGATCCACACCGTGCGGTCGGCCTCGGAGGAGTCGTCGCTGGTGCGCTGGCCCGCCGGGAGCGCGGCCACGAAGAACCACGTGTCGTAGCGGCGCGGTTCGAACTCGGGGGTGATCCAGCGGGCCCACGCACCGAGCAGGTCGGAGCGCAGCACCAGGCCGCGGCTGTCCAGGAACTCGGCGAAGGACAGGTCCCGGTCGATCAGCGCCTGCCGGTCGGCCTGCCACCGCTCACCCGTCGTGTCGTCGACGACGGTGTCCGGGGTGGGCCCGGCGAGCAGCACGCCCGCCTCCTCGAAGGTCTCCCGCACGGCGGCGCAGACGATCGCCTGGGCCTCCGGCTCCGGCACCCCGAGCCGCTCGGCCCACTCCGCGCGCGTGGGTCCCGCCCAGCGGACGAGCCTGTCGTCGTCGCGGGGGTCGACGCCGCCGCCCGGATACGCGTAGGCACCGGCCGCGAACTTCATCGACGTACGTCTGCGGAGCATGTGCACCTCGACGCCTTCGGCGTCTCTGAGCAGCATCACGGTCGCCGCCCTGCGCGGCGTCGCGGGCGTGAGCGTGCCGTCGGTGAGGGCACGGATGCGTTCCGGCCACTCGGGGGGATACCACTGCCCATTTGCCATGGCCGGAGGCTAACCGGTGACGCCAGGATGTTCGAGAGGCCGCCCGAAACCAAGATCGGACGGCCTCCCGGAAACACGGCCTACGCGCACGCACACGCGCGTAGGCGCACATCAGCGGCTCACGCCTCGGTGAGCTCCACCTGGATCTCGACCTCGACCGGCGCGTCCAGCGGCAGCACGGCCACGCCGACGGCGCTGCGCGCGTGCACGCCCTTGTCGCCGAGGACCTCGCCGAGCAGCTCGCTCGCGCCGTTGATGACGCCGGGCTGACCGGTGAAGTCGGTGGCGGAGGCCACGAAGCCGACGACCTTCACGACACGCGCGATGCGGTCCAGGTCACCGGCGACGGACTTCACCGCCGCCAGCGCGTTCAGCGCGCAGGTGCGGGCCAGGTCCTTGGCCTGCTCGTCGGTGACCTCGTCGCCGACCTTGCCGGTCAGCGGCAGCTTGCCGTCGACCATGGGCAGCTGACCCGCCGTGTACACGTACACGCCGGACTGCACGGCCGGCTGGTACGCGGCGACCGGCGGAACGACGGGCGGCAGGGTCAGGCCCAGCTCAGCGAGCCGCGCGTCGACGACGCCGCTCATGCTTGCTTCTCGCGCTTCAGGTACGCCACCAGCTGCTCGGGGTTGTTCGGCCCCGGCACGACCTGGACCAGCTCCCAGCCGTCCTCGCCCCAGGTGTCCAGGATCTGCTTCGTCGCGTGCACGAGGAGCGGCACGGTCGCGTATTCCCACTTCTTTGCCATGGGCCCGACTGTATCCGCCGCGCGTGGCCGAGACGTTCCGGAGGCTGCTGCGTGGATGTCGGACGTTCTGGTTAGGCTCGAATACGTGAGCAGGCTCCAGGTCGTCAGCGGCAAGGGCGGGACCGGAAAGACCACGGTCGCCGCCGCGCTCGCGCTCGCCCTCGCGACCGAGGGCAAGCGCACTCTCCTCGTGGAGGTCGAGGGCAGACAAGGGATCGCACAGCTCTTCGAGACGGAGGCGCTCCCCTACGAGGAGCGCAAGATCGCCGTCGCGCCGGACGGCGGGGAGGTCTTCGCCCTCGCCATCGATCCCGAACTGGCGCTGCTCGACTACCTCCAGATGTTCTACAAGCTGGGCGGCGCGGGCCGCGCCCTGAAGAAGCTGGGCGCGATCGACTTCGCGACCACCATCGCGCCAGGACTGCGGGACGTGCTCCTGACCGGCAAGGCCTGCGAGGCCGTCCGCCGCAAGGACAAGCAGGGCCGGTACGTGTACGACTACGTGGTGATGGACGCGCCGCCCACGGGCCGCATCACCCGGTTCCTGAACGTGAACGACGAGGTGGCCGGGCTCGCCAAGATGGGCCCGATACACAATCAGGCGCAGGCCGTGATGCGCGTCCTCAAGTCCCGCGAGACCGCGGTGCACCTGGTGACCCTCCTGGAGGAGATGCCGGTGCAGGAGACCCTCGACGGGGTCGCCGAACTGCGCGCCGCGAAGCTCCCGGTGGGACGGATCATGGTGAACATGGTGCGACCCGCGCTTCTCGGGGAACCCGCCCTGGCGCTGACCTCCGACGGCGAGGTCCGTCCCGCGGTCACCGAGGCCCTCGCGGCCGCCGGGCTCGGCAGCGCCAAGCGGCTCGTCGGCCCGCTGCTCGCGCAGGCCGGGGAGTACGCCGAGCGCTACGCCCTGGAGCGCGCCCAGCGCGACCAGCTCGCCGCGGCGGGCCTCCCGCTGCACGAACTGCCCTTGCTCACCGAGGGCATGGACCTCTCCGGGCTCTACACGCTCGCCGAGGAACTGCGACAGCAAGGGATTTAGGGGACCGTTTCGATGACGCTGGATCCGCGTGCCTCGCTCGATGTCGACCCGCTGCTCGACGACCCGGCCACCCGCATCGTGGTGTGCTGCGGCAGCGGCGGGGTCGGCAAGACCACCACGGCCGCCGCCCTCGGCCTGCGCGCCGCCGAGCGCGGCCGCAAGGTCGTCGTCCTCACCATCGACCCGGCCCGCAGGCTCGCCCAGTCCATGGGCATCGACTCGCTGGACAACACCCCGCGCCGGGTGAAGGACATCGACAACGGCTCGGGCGGCGAGCTGCACGCGATGATGCTCGACATGAAGCGCACGTTCGACGAGATCGTCGAGGCGCACGCGGACGAGGAGCGCGCGAAGGCGATCCTCTCCAACCCCTTCTACCAGTCGCTCTCGGCGGGCTTCGCGGGCACGCAGGAGTACATGGCGATGGAGAAGCTGGGGCAGCTCAGGTCCCGCGACGAGTGGGACCTGATCGTCGTCGACACCCCGCCCTCGCGCTCCGCGCTCGACTTCCTGGACGCGCCGACCCGGCTCGGCTCCTTCCTCGACGGAAAGCTCATCCGGCTGCTCATGGCGCCCGCGAAGGTCGGCGGGCGCGCGGGGATGAAGTTCCTGAACGTCGGGATGTCGATGATGACCGGCACCCTCGGCAAGCTGCTCGGCGGTCAACTCCTGCGCGACGTGCAGACGTTCGTGGCCGCGATGGACACGACGTTCGGCGGCTTCCGCACCCGCGCGGACGCCACGTACAAGCTGCTGCAGGCGCCCGGCACCGCGTTCCTCGTGGTCGCCGCGCCCGAGCGGGACGCGCTGCGCGAGGCCGCGTACTTCGTGGAGCGCCTGGCCGCCGAGAAGATGCCGCTGGCCGGGCTCGTACTGAACCGGGTGCACGGCAGCGGCGCGAGCCGGCTGTCCGCCGAGCGGGCGCTTGCCGCCGCAGAAAATCTTGACGAGCGCCGCATTGTGGATCAGACGGGCGGGAAGGAAGAGGGTCGTGCCACTCCCGAGGCACCCCCCGAGGCATCCGAAGCGCCCATCGAGGCATCCCCCGAAACATCAGGTTCCGACCCCACGGCCGAGCCCAGCATGGAACAACTGACCGCGGGGCTCCTGCGGTTGCACGCCGAGCGCATGCAGGTGGTCGCGCGCGAACAGCGCACGCGTGACCGCTTCACCGCGCTGCATCCCGAGGTCGCCGTGACCGAGGTCGCGGCCCTGCCCGGTGACGTGCACGACCTGGCAGGCCTGAGGGACATCGGAGAACGGCTCGCGGCCGGTGGCACTCCGGCCGGAGCAGCTTCATGAGCCGTACGTGGTCGATGTGACCGGTGCTGCGCGGCGATCCGTCTATCCGACGGCCGCGTACCTCTCGTACGTCTCGTCGTTCTCCAGTTCCACGGGCAGCAGGCCCGCGCCGCGCTCGTACTCCGTACGCGCCGTCTCGAGCAACCTGCGCCACGAGGTGACCGTCGGACGCCTGCGCAGCAACGCGCGGCGCTCCCGCTCCGTCATGCCACCCCACACGCCGAACTCGACGCGATTGTCCAGCGCGTCCGCCAGGCACTCGGTCCGCACGGGGCATCCCGTGCACACCGCCTTCGCCCGGTTCTGCGCTGCTCCTTGAACGAACAGTTCGTCCGGATCGGTAGTGCGGCAGGCCGCCTGCGCACTCCAGTCGACTACCCAGCCCATACCGGCGCCGTCCTCTCCCGAATCGAGGCTCCCCCACGGCGGCAGCGGCATATTCACCGCCGCCAGTTGAGGACGTTACGGAAGGTGGGCACAGCGCAACACCCCCTTCGGGCCCAATCTTGAATGGCCCGAACGGACTATGCGTAAGCGGCAGATCACCCGACGGAGTGACCGGAGGACATGCGTAATAACCCCGGCAAAACGGGACAGTTCACTTGAGTCACAACGGGCGTCGAGTGACACACAAGGCGGATTCGGACACCCCCTGAGCCCTACGCGAAGCTGCGCGAAAGGGCCCGGGAATGACTACAAGAGGCACTTCATACGTACCGGGAACGATTCGGGGTCGTCCCGCATCTTGATACGAGACCGCACTGCTGTGACAGTTGAGTGCAGCTTAGGCCAAGGCATATACGCCTGTCCGGAGAATCGACACGTAGGCTGCCCCGTATGGGAAAGAAGCGCTCGGGCGGTGGCGGCGGCACGTCGCCGGCCCAACAGGCCGCCAAGTTCCTCGGAGTCAGCGTGCTCGCCGGAGCCGTGCTGGCAGGGATCGCCCTGCCCGCGGCAGGCGCGCTCGGCCTCGCGGCCAAGGGCTCGGTCGAGGGATTCGACGAGATCCCGGCGACGTTGAAGACCCCGCCGCTGAGCCAGCGCACCACGATCCTGGACAACCAGGGCGGGAAGATCGCGACCACGTACTCGCGCGACCGCACCGTCGTGAAGCTCGACGACATCTCGCCGTACATGCAGAAGGCGATCGTCGCGATCGAGGACTCGCGGTTCTACGAGCACGGCGCCGTCGACGCCAAGGGCATCCTGCGCGCGATCAACGCCAACGCGCAGAACGGCGGCGTCTCGCAGGGCGCCTCCACCCTCACCCAGCAGTACGTGAAGAACGTCTTCATGGAAGAGGCGGGCGACGACCCGACCAAGCTGGCGCAGGCGACTCAGCAGACCATCGGCCGCAAGGTCAAGGAGCTGAAGTACGCGATCCAGGTGGAGAACGAGGTCGGCAAGAAGAAGATCCTCAACAACTACCTGAACATCACGTACTTCGGGCAGCAGGCCTACGGCGTCGAGGCCGCGGCCCAGCGCTACTTCTCCAAGCCGGCCAAGGACCTGAACATCCAGGAGTCGGCGATGCTCGCCGGCATCGTGCAGTCCCCCAGCCGCTACGACCCCGTCAACGACGAGGCCGAGGCGAAGAAGCGGCGCAACATCGTGCTGCAGCGGATGGCCGAGACGCACGACATCACGCAGGCCGAGGCCGAGAAGGCCAAGAAGACCCCGATCGGCCTGAAGGTCAGCAGGCCGCAGAACGGCTGCATCACCGCGGAGCACGGCGCGGCGTTCTTCTGCAAGTACGTCGAGCAGGCCTTCAAGAACAACCCGGCCTTCGGCAAGACCGCGGAGGAGCGCACCAAGATCTGGAACCGCGGCGGCCTGACGGTGAAGACGACGCTCGACCCGCAGGCGCAGGAGTCGGTGCAGGACTCCATGAAGCGGCACGTCTACCAGTCGGACAAGGTCGACGCCGCGGGCGCGTTCGTCGAGCCGGGCACCGGCAAGGTGCTCGCCATGGGCCAGTCGAAGCCGTACGGCTCGGACGCGAGCAAGAACGAGTCCGAGATGAACTACTCGGTCAACTACCGGGACGGCGGCTCCAACCTCGGCTTCCCGACCGGTTCGACGTTCAAGCCGTTCGTGGCGGCCGCGGCCCTGGAGAAGGGCACGTCGGTGACGAAGCAGTACCCGGCGCCGTACCAGATGCCGTACCCGAGCCGCGTCCAGACGTGCAGCGGCAAGCCGTGGGTCAACGACGGCGGCTACAAGCTGGAGAACGAGAACGAGTCGGAGGTCGGCCCCTATCGCCTCAAGGAGGCGATGGCCAAGTCCATCAACACGTACTTCGTGCAGATGATCGGCGACATCGGCATGTGCCCGGTCGTGAAGATGACCGACAAGCTGGGCGTCGTCCAGGGCAACGGCAAGAAGGTCGACGAGGTCCCCTCGTCCATGACCCTCGGCTCGACGGGCCTGTCGCCGCTGACGATGGCCTCCGCGTACGCGGCGTTCGCCAACCGCGGCACGTACTGCACGCCCGTCGCCATCGAGTCGATCACCGACCCCAACGGCAAGGCGCTCAATGTGCCGAAGTCGAAGTGCTCGCGCGCGATGTCGGAGTCGACCGCCGACAAGATCAATACGCTGCTCAGCGGCGTGATCGACTCCGGTACGGGCAAGGCGGCCGGGCTCTCCGGCCGGGACAACGCGGGTAAGACCGGTACCACCGACGCCCGCAAGAACGCGTGGTTCGCCGGCTACACGCCGAACCTGTCCGGTGCCGTCTGGGTCGGCAGCGCCTCGCAGGCCGTCGAGATGACCGACATCACGATCGGTGGCCAGTACCACGACAAGGTCTTCGGCGCCGACACCCCGGGCCCGATCTGGCGCGACGCGATGACCGGCGCGCTGTCCGGCAAGGAAGCGCCCACCTTCAACAAGGTGAACATCCCGGACCCGGACAAGAAGAAGGACAAGGGCAAGGACAAGGGCGACAAGCCTCAGCCCGGTGACGACGGGGGCAACGGCGACACCGACCCGCTGCCCGACATCTCGATCCCGCCGGACCTGATCGGCGGGAACGGGAACGGGAACGGGGGCGGCTGGGGCCGCCACTGACCACCGCTGCGAACGACGAAGAGGGCGCACCCCGCGTGGGGTGCGCCCTCTTCACCGTTCCGGTCGGTGCGGTCAGCCCGCGAGCAGCCGCTTGACCGTGGAGGCCACCCGGCCGCCCTCGGCGCGGTCCGCGACCTTCGGCTTCACGATCTTCATGACCTGGCCCATGGCCTTCGGGCCCTCGGCGCCGGCCGCCTTCGCCTCCTCGACCGCCTGCGCGACGATCTGCTCGAGCTCGGCGTCGGACAGCTGCTGCGGCAGGTACTCGGCGAGCAGCTCGCCCTCCGCCACCTCGCGGCTCGCGGACTCGGCGCGACCCGCCTTCTCGAAGGCCTCGGCCGCCTCGCGGCGCTTCTTCGCCTCCTTGGCGATCACCTTCTGCACCTCGTCGTCCGTCAGCTCACGCTTCTCGGTGCCCGCGACTTCCTGGTTGGTGATCGCGGAGAGGGTCAGCCGGAGCGTCGAGGAGCGCAGCTCGTCACGCTCCCTGATCGCGGCGTTGAGGTCGTCCTGCAGCTTGGACTTGAGCGTGGTCATGACTTGATTGTCGCAGGTGCCCGAGCCCCAACGCCCGCCGATTTCCGGGGCGGTGCCGGTCTGACACGATGGTGAGCATGCGCGCTCGATACGGGACTCCCCTGAAGACCTCCCTGAAGGTGACGGCAGGCATCGCGGCGGCGGGCGCCGCCGGGCTGATCTACTCGGCGGGCTTCGAGGCCCGCTCCTTCCGCCTGCGACGGGTCACGATCCCCGTACTGCCTGCGGGAATGCGCCCGATGCGGGTGCTCCAGGTCTCCGACATCCACATGGTCGGCGGTCAGAACAAGAAGCGCCGCTGGCTGCAGTCCCTGGCAGGCCTTCGCCCCGACTTCGTCATCAACACGGGCGACAACCTGTCCGACACGGAGGGCGTCCCCGAGGTCCTCGACGCCCTCGGCCCGCTGATGGAGTTCCCCGGCGCGTACGTCTTCGGGTCCAACGACTACTACGGCCCCAAGCTCCTCAACCCCGCCCGCTACCTGAAGCAGCAGATCTCGGGCAGGCACGGGCTGAACGGCAACGCCCCCGTCGTCGGCGCCATCCACAACCCGTGGGAGGAGCTGCGCGACGGCTTCGACGCGGCCGGCTGGCTGAACCTCACGAACACGCGGGGCTCCCTGAAGGTCGCCGGCGTGGAGATCGGCCTCACCGGCCTCGACGACCCGCACATCAAGCGCGACCGTTACGCGGAGGTCGCCGGCGGCCCGCTCTCCGGCCCCGACTTCTCGATGGGCGTCGTGCACGCCCCGTACCTGCGCGCCCTGGACGCCTTCACCGCGGACGGCTACCCGCTGGTCCTCGCGGGCCACACGCACGGCGGCCAGCTCTGCATCCCCTTCTACGGGGCCCTCGTCACCAACTGCGACCTGGACACGGACCGCGTGAAGGGCCTGTCCACGCACGAGGCGGCGGGCAACACGTCCTACCTCCACGTCTCGGCGGGCTGCGGCACCAACCGCTACACCCCGGTCCGCTTCGCCTGCCCGCCCGAGGCGACCCTGCTGACCCTGGCTCCCGCGGCCCCCTGAGCCCCTGCGCAGCGGGCTGCCGAAAACCGGATTTCGTCTCAGGCCGACAGTCCGCTAAAGTAAACGACGTCGCCGCGACCTGCAGAGCAGGAAACGGAACAACGACATCGGGGTGTGGCGCAGCTTGGCAGCGCGCTTCGTTCGGGACGAAGAGGTCGTGGGTTCAAATCCCGCCACCCCGACAGCCAAAACAGCAGGTGAGGCGCCTACCGGAAACGGTGGGCGCCTCGCCTGTTTTTGCGGGGTTGCGGGGCTCAGCCGTTGGTCTGCCCCGTGGCGGGGTTTCCGTCCGCGTCGCAGGGGAGGTCCGCGTTCTTGTCGTGGGCGCGGAGGTCGCGGGAGGCCTGCTTCTCGACGTCGGAGATGGCCGTGGGTTTCACGTCGACGATGCCGCCGAAGGGGCGGTCGACGTCGCGGATGATGCACAAGGTGGCCGTCAGCAGCACCGTGATCAGGGTGAGCGCGATCAGCTGGCCGCGGTTGTGCTTGCGCGGCAGGCAGATACCGAGCGAGACCACCGTCACGGCGAGGACGGCCAGCAGGAACCAGAAGATGGCGCTGGGGATGCTGGCGGTCGCCTGGGTGAGGCGTTCCGAGCGCTCCTCGGAGCGCTTGGTGTCGGCGCTGACCAGCATGCCGAAGGCCGGTTCGCCCTCCAGGGGACGGAAGTTGTGGCGCATGTCGGTGGACCACACGCTGGGCGCCTTGGAGCCGTCCCCGTTCCCGTCGGCCATCGCGGGCCACTCCTGGACGCGGACGGCGCGCGCGTAACAGACGGCGTCGGACTGGATCGCCGCCCGCTGCTTTCCGTCGGCGTACTCGGCGGTCTCGACGAGCTGGTCCAGGGCGCGCGCCTCGCCCCGGGAGGCCACCTCGGCCTTTCCGTACGAGCCGTTGGCCGTGACCAGGACGAAGGCCAGCAGCAGGACGGTCAGGGTGAGCAGCGGGCCGACGAGGTCCTTGACCGCCATTCCGCTGTCGTCGTCCTCGGTCAGCAGCCTCGGCCGCAGATATTTGTTGGCCGCGAGCCCCGCGATCAGGGCGAGCGCGGCGACGACGATGGCGATGGCCACGAGCGAGTACCTCCGGGAGACAGGAAAACGGTGCTCCCTGTCGTGGAGCACCGTGATCTTGTTCTGACCGCCGCCGCCCTCCGGGTCCGTCGAACGGGCCCACTCGCCCTCTATCGAGCGACAGGCCTTCCCCCGGAAAGCGGGGGTGGCGGGCCGGTCAGCAGCCCCTGCCGGGACGCCGTGGCGACCGCCGCCGCCCGGCTGTCCGCGCCGAGCTTGGTGTAGACGGCGCTGAGGGCGCTCTTGACCGTGCTGGGGCTGATGCCCCGGCGGGCCGCGATCTCGCGGTTGGAGAGGCCGGCCGCCACGAGCCGGACCAGTTCGGCCTCGCGGGATGTGAGCACCGGGACGCTGCCCTGGGGGCCCGGCAGGGCGTGGCGGGCGACACCGGGGCCGAGGACCGTCTCGCCGCGGGCGGCCGCGCGGACCGCGGCGAGCAGCGATTCGGCGGAGGCCTCCTTGCCGAGGAATCCGGTGGCGCCGGCCCGCAGCGCGGAGGTCACCGTCTGCGCGGTGACGTAGGCGCTGAGGACCAGGACGGCGGGCGCGGGGTCCAGTGCGCGCAGCTCGCGGACGAGCCGGATGCCGTCGTCGGGCCGGGCGGGGGCCGCCTCGGGCATGCCGTCCAGGACGTCACTCATGTACGTCCCCACCGGCCGGAGCGCGGCGCAGACCGGCGCGCAGTTCCGAGCCCGAGCCGCGGCACGACACCACCGTGAGCGTGCCGCCGAGGCCCTCGACGCGGTGGCGCAGGGAGCGCAGGCCGTGCCGGCCGGCGGGGTCGAAGCCCCGGCCGTCGCCCCTGACGGTCATGGTCACCTCCTGCGGCTCGTAGGTCAGCGTGACGGTGACCTGGTGCGGCCGCGCGTGCCACAGGGCGTTGGACACCGCTTCCTGCGCGAGCCGCAGCAGGGTGTGCTCCACGTCGGGCGGCAGCGGGCCGGGCTCGAGGGCGCCGCGGGCGACGGCGACGTACGCATCGCGCCGTATCGCATGCCCGGACGCGACCGGCTGGTCATCGTGGACCTGCGCAGCGCACCCGGCGCGCCCCAGATCGTCCTGACGCACGACGCGTTGAGCCTGTTCCTCGACCGTACGGAGCGGATGCTGCCGGAGCGCGAGGGGCGCCTCGAAGGGCTCATCGACCGTGCGCTGCGGGAGTTGGCGCCGGGCGACGATTCCTGAGCGAGCGCCCGGGGCGTGGAAAGCACGGTGCCCGGGACGGCCGAAGCCGTCCCGGGCACCGTTGGTACGGCGAAGCCTGATGCTCAGCCGTTGACGCAGGTGTTGCCGCCCGCCGGGTTGAGCGCGGCGATCAGGTTCAGCGAGTTGCCACAGGCGTTGATCGGGACATCGATCGGAATCTGGATGTTGTTCCCGGACAGCACGCCAGGGCTGTTCTGGGCCACACCGGTGGCGCTGGCGCCGTCCGGGCCGTCCACGGCGGAGGCCATGGCGGCGGATCCCATGACAGCGGTCCCGGCCAGCACGGCCGCGGCCGCGAAGGTGCGAAGACGCATCGTTGCTCCCTTGAGAGGTGAGGCAATATGACGCGCCAATCACACCGTCAAAACGTCTGAAAACGGGAGAATTGAGCCATCAGGGGGCGTGTCCGTCACGCGCGCACACGCCGGATCGGCAGCAGGCAGTGCGCGGCGGCCAGCAGGGTCTCCTCGGCGCCCACGAACTCCTCAAGCTCCTTCTCGCTCACCGGCGAACCCGGCGTCGCGGTGGGCCACACGCGCGTGGTGAACATGAAGTACGCGCTCTTACGGGCCTCCGCCGCCGCCAGCCACTCGGGCGGCACGGTGCACTGGGCGTTCAGGAGCGGCATGGTGACGACGGCCTGGCCCGCCTCGACCAGCAGGGACACGGGGAACCGGGGCCGGTCCGCCGCGTCGTGGACGGTGGTGCCCACCGTGAGGCCGTTGGTCTCCAGGAGACCTCGCACGGCCTCCTCCGCGGCCTCGGGTCCCGCCGGGGAATCGCCCATGGAGTACGCGAGGAGAAAAGGCACGTCGCCATTCCCGTCGGGCCCTTCGCCACTCCAGGCGATGACCGCCAGAGTTCCCAGATCGGCTGCTCGAAATGCGGGTCCACTGCTCACTGTTGAAGTCACCCAAGGAGCCTAGCCAGCCGCGATCGGCGCACCGGCCGTCGTTCACTCGCATGGCGGAACGCATTCCGTGGACGAAATACCGAAGGCTGACCCGGGAACCCGAAGTCCCGAACCAGCCTTCGACGCGTGGCCCGCCGTACGAACCGACCGACCGCTACTGACCTGCGGGGAGCCCGCCGAGCAGGCTGCCGGCGCCCGAGCCGCTCTCGTTCAGCCCGTTGACGGCGCCCGAGACGGTGCTGACGGCGCCCCCGTCGTTCTTCGGGTCGAGAAGGTTGCTGTCCACCGGCGCGACATCGAGCGTCGGCTGGCTGGTGATCGTGTTCACCGCACCGTTCAGGCTCATCGGAGTGAGGTCCGAGGCAAATGCCGGAGCGGCGGCACCGACAATCGCCATGGATCCGGCGACAACGGCAGCGGTCTTCAGAACCTTCATTGTTTATGCCTTCCCTCGACGACCTGCGCCGTCGGTTGGAAAATTCGCTTCTGATTGCTCAACGAGCGTCTCGACCAGGGGGTGTGCCGCAATCGGGCCAAAACCCCGAAGGAGCCGCACGCAAAGGAGCCGCACACAACGGAGCAGCCGCCCCTCACGAAGAGAGGCGGCTGCGGAAGAGTCGGGCCGTAGCCGTCAGTCGTTGGCGCAGGTGTTGCCGAACGCCGGGTTCAGCAGGCCGATGACGTCGACGGTGTTGCCGCAGGCGTTGACCGGCACGTGGACCGGAACCTGCACGTTGTTGCCCGAGACCACGCCGGGGGAGTTGGTGGCAGCGCCCTGCGCGCCGGAGTCGGCGGCGGCGACGCCGGCCGAGCCGGCCATGGCAGCGGCGGCCATTGCGGAAAAGACGACTGCCTTCGCGGTACGCGACATGAAGCATGCTCCTTGGGGGTCGTTCTGTTGGCCAGCGCGGGTGCCTGGCACGTGGTGCAACGGGACGGCCGCGCACGGGGTTGCGGCTCCGAACGGGTGACTGACCCCCGCGGCGGCCCCTTTGGGGTGACGTCGTGAGCGAACGGGTGAACCGGTTCTTCCGGGGCGAGGGGCCGGTGGTCCACTGGGGGCCGTCATGAGACAGGCCGCGCCGTCTTCCTGTCAGCCGTCGGCTCCACGCCGTTGGGAGGGCGGACCCCGCCCCGGGCGCCCCGTGACTCCTCCGGCCCGGCGCCCCATGACAGAGCTCGGGCCGCCGGCATGAGGAAAGCCGGCGGCCCGAGCCGTGTTGCCTGCGGCTGATCAGCCGTTCTGCACACCGTTGCCGGAGAGCACCGGGATGTCGTCCAGGACGTGCGACAGCGGCTCGTCGCCCTTGGCCTGGGTGGAGTTCTCGGTGCACTGCTGGTTCTGCGGCGCCGACAGGATCGGCACGTCCTGGACCGCGACCGGCACGAGGCCGACGAGCGAACCGACGTTGCCCTTCACGGGCAGGGCGACGCAGGGCTTGTTCAGGGAGCCCTGAACGAGGCCGAGCTGCGGGCTGAGGTCGCCCTTGGTCGCGGAGTTGCCGTACGTCTGCGACGCGCCGTTGCCGCTCGTCGACGTCGTGCCCTGGTCGTCGCCGATGGCGAGCGCCTGCGGGGCGGCAGCGGCGGAGACGCCGACGACGGAGACGGCGACCGCTGCGGCGGCCATGGCCTTCTTGAGCATGGTTCTTTTTCCTTTTGTGGACGGGCACCGGTTACTGCACTGAGCGCAACTCCAGAGAACGGAAATGGTTCCGCATATACACCCGATCGGACAGGGATCGAAAACCTCTCGATCACCCGTGCCCCCGCCACGCAGTCCGCTCCGGCGAGATTTTCATTTCATCGAACCCGGCCCGGAATCGGAATCGATCGGGTCCCCGTCCGAGTGAACGTGAGCAACCGATGGCGAGCTGGGGAGTTGATACAAGTGCTCCCAGACGGAAAAAGAAGGGGAATTTCCTCATGCTGAAGAAGGCCATGGCCGCCGCGGCGGCCACCGCTTCTCTCGTCGGTATCGCGGCCGCCGCCGCCCCGCAGGCCCTGGCTGTCGGCAACGACGGCGGGACCACGTCCGAGAGCGGCAACAACGCCTCGCAGACGTACGGCAACTCCGCCACGTACGGCAACATGAGCCCGCAGATGGCGCTGATCCAGGGCTCCCTGAACAAGCCCTGCATCGGCCTGCCCGCCAAGGCCAACGTCGGCTCGCTCGTCGGTGTCGTCCCGGTCTCCGTCCAGGACATCCCGATCCTGTCGGCCCCGCAGAACCAGCAGTGCACCGAGAACTCCACCCAGGCCAAGGGCGACGAGCCGCTGTCGCACGTCCTGGACGACATCCCGGTCCTGTCCGGCAACGGCGTCGGCAACGACTGAGAACCCGTTGTGTGATTCGGGCCGCCGCGCCGGCGGCCCGGTCCGCTGTTCCGGCCCCGGCCTGAAATTCAGGTAGCTGTACGAGCCTTTTGATCCGCTGCGTCCGGATGTTCGGGAGGTCGCGCACAGTGCCGAATTTCCTGCGATTGGCTCGCGCGGGAATGGTCCGAACGGGTTTCGGTCCGCAACTGCCCGGAATGCAATCCAGTTGACCACACGTAGCTCCGTATCCGGAGCGCGCGTATCGAAAGGGAACCACCCCATGAAGAAGCTCTTCGCAGCCGCCACGATCGCTGCCTCCGTCGCCGGCCTTTCGGCCGTTGCCGCCCCGTCGGCGCTCGCCATCGGCGACGACACGGGCACCACGTCCACCAGCGGCAACGGTTCGTCGCAGACGTACGGCAACTCCGCCACCAAGGGCGACATGAGCCCGCAGCTCGGCCTCGTCCAGGGCTCCCTGAACAAGCCCTGCATCGGCCTGCCGGCCAAGGCCAACGTCGGCTCGCTCGTCGGTGTCGTGCCGGTCTCCGTCCAGGACATCCCGGTCCTGTCGGCGCCGCAGAACCAGCAGTGCACCGAGAACTCCACCCAGGCCAAGGGTGACGAGCCGCTGTCGCACATCCTCAGCGACATCCCGGTCCTCGCGGGGAACGGCGCCGGCAACCACTGAGCCGGCTGAGGGGCGGTCGCCGGGACGCGCGACCGCCCTTCTCCGTACGGCATCCCGTACGCCACGCACGACGAAGGCGGTGGACCTCTTCCGGTCCACCGCCTTCGTCGTGCGTTCTCGCTACTGGATCGCGGGGACCAGGCCGGTGACCGGGGCCACGAGGTCGGTGAGCTGGTGCAGCTCGTTCAGCTTGTTGAGGTCGTTGAGCCCGGAGAGCTGCTCGGCGGTGCTGGGCAGCTGTGCCTGCTGGTCCTCCGGGAGCGCCATCGTGGAGAGCGAGTCGATGGTGCCGGTGGGGGAGATGGGTTCCACGGCCTGGGCCGCGGGGGTGGCGGCTGCGGCGGCGCCGACGGCGAGGAGGACGGCGGTGAGGGCGCGTCGAGTTGAGATCATGACCGGTTAACGGTGGGTGGGTGGGGGCGGATACGGGGGTTGCGGGGCGCCCACCCGTGAGGGCCAATCGTTCGACCGGGCGTCGCATCGGTGCGGTCGTCGTTGCCTACGTCTCGGGGCTCTGCCCCGGACCCCGCTGCTCAATCGCCGCAGGGGCTTGATTTCCGGGCCCAGCCGTTCGATCACCCGAGGGGCTTGATTTTCCGGGGCCAGCCGCTCGATCACCCGAGAGGCTTGATTTTCCGGGGCCAGCCGTTCGATTGCCGAAGGGGGCTTGATTGGTGCGGAGTTCTTCTGCTCTGCGGAGGGCCGAGGGGTATGGGAGGGAGTGGGCCAGGTGGGTGGCGTGGGTCAGGGACTGGGCGGCCCTCGTGGGGGAGGTCAGGTGGGAGAGGGCTGCCGCGTGGGCCAGGCGGGCGTCCACCTCGGCCAGGCGTTCGCCGGTCTGTTCGGCTCGGGTGGCTTCCGCCGCCGCTAGTTCCAGGGCCAGTTGGGGGCGGCCCGCGCCGAGCTGGGCCCAGGCGGTCAGGGACGGCGCGGCGTCGGGGCAGTCGGCGAGGGCGCGCAGGGCGGCCTCGGGGTGGCCGGTGCGCAGGGCGAGTTCGGCGCGGGCGGTGCCGACCTCGTGGCGGGCCTGGCGGTCCCCGAGGTGGTCGGCGGCGGGGGCGGCCCGGTCGAGGAGGTCGGCGGCCGCGGCCGTGTCCCCGGTGCGCAGCCGGACCAGCGCCAGTGTCGCGAGCGCGTACGGCAGGCACCAGGCGCCGTCGCCCTCCGCGAGCGTCACGGAGGCCTCGGCGAGGGCGGTGGCCTCGTCGAACTCCTCAAGGAGAAGGTGGAGTTCGGCCAGGTTCAGGCGTTCGAACGACGCCGCTGTCGGGTTGCCCGAGCGGTCGGCGAGGTCGAGGGCGCGTTCGCCGGTCTCGACCGCCTCGCGCAGCCGGCCGCGGCGGCGCGCGTTCTCCCGCAGCGTGGACAGGACCCCGCCGAGCAGCGTCGGGTCGCCGTACGCCTCGGCCGGCGCGAGCGCGCGGTCGCCGGCCTCGCGGGCCTCGGTGAGCCGCCCCGAGAGGCCCAGGTTGGTGGCCTGGAGGGCGTAGGAGCGGGCGAGGAGGCCCTGTCCGCGCGCTCCGGGGACCGGGCGCGCGGCGTCCAGGGCCCGGCGGGCGGCCGCGTACCCGTCCTCGTACGCGCCCCTGACGCTGTGCAGCATGGCGTGGGACAGGTGGTGGACGGCGAGGGGCTCGGGGGCGGTTTCCGGGGCGGCCGGGTGGGCGCGGAGCGCGTCGGCCGCGGCGTCCAGGGCGCCGGTGCGGACGAGGGACTCGGCGAGGCGGGCCGCCGTGAGCACCGCGTCGTCGTGGGCGCCGCGCCGGACGAACTCGGCGAGGGCCTGCCGCAGCGCCTCGGCCGCCTCCTCGAAGTGGCCCATTCTGGCCAGTACTTGGCTGTGGGCCAGGCGGGCGCGGGCCGCGTCGACGTCGAGGCGGGCGACGAGGTCGCGGTAGTAGCGGTCGGCGGTGTCGTTGGCGTAGAGGGCGGCGGCGCGTTCGGCGGCGCGGCGCAGGTACTCGGCGGCGCGCGGGTCGTCGGCGCGGGCGAAGTGCGAGGCGAGCGCGTCGACCGCGTCGGGGCGGCGGGCGAGGACGGCCTGCGCGAACGCGCCGTGCAGCTGCCTGCGGCGGACCGCGGTCAGCCGCTCGTAGCAGGTGAGGCGGACCAGCGGGTGCCGGAAGGCGAGCCCCGGTTCGGGCCGCCCGGCGACCACGACCTGCCGCTCCTCCACCAGAGCGGCCCCGATGGCCCGTTCGACGCCGTCGGCGGCCGCGGCGCCGGTGACCGGCGGGTGCAGTCCGTGCTCGGCGACGTCGAGGAGTTCGGACAGGGCGGCCTCTCCCCCGGCCACGGACAGCGCCTCGACCAGGCGGCGCGCGTCGGGGTCGAGGCGTACGAGCCGGTCCGCGACCAGTTCCCGTACGCCCTGGGGTGCCCCCGCGCCGGCAGGGCCCTCGGCCAGGTCGCGGGCGAGTTCGAGGGCGAACAGCGGGTTGCCGAGGGAGAGTTCCCACACCCGGTGCTCCTGCCCGGGGCGGGACGCCGCGTCGCGCGCGACCGCGAGGCACGCCTCCCGGTCCAGCAGCCCCAACTCCTCCCGTACGGCGAGTCGTTGGCGCACCAGGAAGCTGAGGATGGAGCGCCGCGCGTCGCCCTCCGGGAGCTCCTCCTCGCGGTACGTCACCAGGAACCGCAGCCGGATCCCGCGGTCCGCCGCCCGCCGGGCCAGATGGCTCATGAGCTGGTACGAACCGGTGTCGGCCGCGTGCAGGTCGTCGAGGACCGCGAGCACCGGGCGGGCGCCTGCCAGGTCGCCGAGCAGGGCGGCGCCCGCCCGGAACAGCCGGTCGCGCTCCTCCTCGGGGCTGCGCTCCCCCGGCGTGCGCACCTGCCCCAACGACGGCAGGAACGCCGCGAGTTCGGGGTACTCGGCGCCGATCCGCGCGCGCTGCGCCGCGTCGTGCTCGGCCAGCCACCCGTCGAGCGCCTCGGCGAACGCCCCGTACGGCGTGCGCCCCTCCGCGTCCTGGCCGCCGCCCCACAGCACGGCCGTGCCGGACGCGGCGGCCCGCCGCGCCACCTCGCCCACCAGGCGCGTCTTGCCGACGCCCGCCTCGCCGGTGAGCAGCGTGACCGGCGGCCCCTCGGCGGTGAGGAGCCGGTCGAGCACCGCGTCGCGGCCGTGCAGCGGGGTGGCGGGTGCGGCCCGGAGCAGCGCTGGCAACGTTGTCGTCACGGGGACCGGGGCGGGCGCCGCCGCGAGGGCCGCGCGGTGCAGCCGCTCCGTCTCGGGCCCGGGCCGGACGCCGAGTTCCGCGTCGAGCGCCTCGCGGCAGACGTGGTACTGGTGCAGCGCGCGCCGCCGCAGGCCCTGGCGCAGGGAGGCGTCCATGAGGACGCGGTGGGCCAACTCCTCCGCGGGGCTGGTGGCGAGGACCTGTTCCGCGGCGGCGGCCGCGTCCGCCGCCGCACCGGCCGCCAGGTGCGCCTCGGCGAGGCCGAGCAGCAGCCGCTCCCGCAGCAGGGCGAGCCGCTCGCGGCGCTCGTCGGCCCAGTTCGCGTAGCGGTCCTCGGGGAGCAGTTCGCCGGTGAACAGGCCGAGCGCGGCGGCCAGTTCGGCCACTTCGGCGCCGGTGAGCGCCTCCTCCGCCGCGGTCTCCGCGACGTCGGCGTCGATCCGCACGGTCGCCGGATCGAGGGAGAGCATCCCGCCGTCGGAGATGAGGTACGAGGAGGAGGCGCGCGGCGCGAGTTCGGGTTCCAGTGCGTGCCGGGCGGCGTGCAGGGCGACGCGCAGGCTGCCCGCGGCGGACTGCGGGTCGGCATCGGGCCAGCAGATGTCCATGGCCTGTTCGCGGTGGAGGCGGTGGCCGGGGGTGACGGCGAGCAGCTTCACCAGGGTCCTGGCGCTGGGCCGCGACCAGCGTTCGGCGGGCGCGGGGCCGCGGTCACGAGTCACCCGGAAGCCGCCGAAAAGGTGCAGCCGCAGCAGCGGGGCGCCGGGGTCGGTGGCGTCGTCCGTGCGTGCTGCGTCCATGAGGGCGACAGCGTAACCGAGCACGTCGAGGACCCCCTGGGCGGTGGCCCAGGGGGTCGATGCCGGTGGACCCGCGCCGTCGCGGGCCCACCGGGTTCAGGGAGCGGGTGTCAGGCCTTGTCGATGGTCAGGGTGATCGCCGAGCGGATCGCCGTGTACGAACCCACGACGGCGTTGTCGACGAGGCCCGCCGAACGGTCGGCACCGTAGGCGTCGAAGGGGAGCGTCATGACCTCGTCCTTGCCGTCGCCGTCGAGGTCGGCCACGAAGTTCTCGCGGGCGCCCCAGGCGAAGTAGCCGCTGTCGCCGTTCTGGTGCGGCTCGATGTCGGCCTTCAGCACCACCGGGTCGTAGAGCTCGACGAACGTCTCGCCGCTGCGGACCAGGATCCGGGCGCCGTCCGGGCCCTTGGCGAAGGAGCCGCCGCGGATCTCGGAGGTGGCGCGCGCGTGGCCGTCGACGCCGTCGGCGCCGTACGTGCGCAGTGAGGCGAGGCTGTTCTCCACCAGGCCCTCGGGTCCCGTCGTCCAGTTCGCGAGCGTGGCGTAGCCGCCCGCCTCGGCCTCGTGCAGCAGCTTTCCGGTGCGGCCGTCGCGGATCTGGACCATGTTGGTCAGCTGGTTGGGCGGCAGCTGCTCGGAGTTGCCGCGCACCACGTAGGTGAAGACCACCGCGTGCCCGTCGGCGTAGGGGATGCCCGGCGAGGCGAAGGTGCCGGCCCGCAGCGGGATGCCGAGGACGTCGCCCTGGCTGGTGGCGGGCGCCTTCGGGGTGAACGACCAGTTGGCCGAGCCGGTCTTGCCGTTGAGCGCGACACCGCCCACGTCGACCGGGTTGCCGGGGTTCTTGCCGCGGGTCTGGTACTGGGCGTAGACCGTGCCGTCGGCCGCGGACAGGTCCGCGAAGGCCGGGGTGCCGATCTCCGACGGGACCGCGTACTCCCACTTCAGCGAGCCGTCGCCCTCGTAGGCGCGGACCTTGTCGGTCGCCACGGCCACCTCGGCGGCGCCGTCGCCGTCGAGGTCGGAGGCGACGACGTTGCGCACGTACTCGCCCTTGGCGGCGTCGATGACGGTGAGCACCTTGCCGGTACGGGCGTCGACGATCGCGGCCGCCGTGCTGGCGGCGACGATCAGCTCGTCGCGGCCGTCGCCGGTGGTGTCGGCCTTGGTCACCTGGACCACCCGGCCGGGCAGGGTCGCCGTCCACAGCCGCTTGGGCTCGCCGGACACCAGCGACGCGCCGTCGTAGGCGAACAGGCCGTTGGAGGAGCCGCCGAGGACGACGTCGTTCTTCTTGTCGCCGTTGATGTCGGTGGCCGCGGCGGTGAAGGGGGTGCCCTCCAGCGGCTGCAGGCTCTCCTGCTTGCCGCTGCCGGCGTTGTAGACCCGCACGTTCTGATCGGTGTCGACGGTGCGCAGCCGCCAGCCGCCGTCCTTGGCGAACGGCTGGGCGTACAGCACCGAGCCGACGGTGCCGCTCTTCTCCCACTTCACTGCGCCCTTGCTGCCGTTGAGCAGCGTGATCCGGGCGTAGTGGTTCGAGCCTCGGTTCTCCGCGGCGGACCGGTCGCTGTTGTCGATGTACGAGGCGGCGATGTTGCCGTCCACGGCCTTCAGGCCCCAGGCGACCTCGGAGTCGCCGAGGTCGCCCGACCTCTTGACGGTGCGTGCCCACAGCAGGCTCGCGTCGTCGCCGTCGAGCGCACGGACGCTGTTGCTGTTCATCGCAGGGATGGCGCTGCCGGGGCTCGGGGTGACCGTGGACTCGCTGACCGTGTACTCCGGCTTGGCGTCGCCCTGGATGTCGCCGACCTCGAGCGCGAGCGGAAGCGCGTTGATCCGCTCGCCGAAGCCGGTGCGGTCGCCGTCGGCGAGGGCGTACGCGGAGATCTCGTACTTCACGCCCTCGGTGTAGTCCGACTGCTCGAGCGCCACGATCCGGTCGCGAGCCGCGTCGAGCCGCAGCTGACGCACGTAGAGGCTGCCGGACTTGGCCCACGTGAGGCTGCCGTCCTTGGTGTCGATCACCAGGGTGTGGCCGCTGGGCTTCTTGTCGGAGGTGTACTCGCGGTTCTGGTTCCAGGAGGCGGCGAGCAGTCCGTCGCCGAGCGGCTGCAGCGAGCCCCACTGGACGCCGGCGTAGGCGCCCGCGTCGTACGTCCAGGTGTCCGACGGGGTGAGCCTGCCGTCGGCGTAGCCGAAGCGGATGCCGGTCAGCGTGGACTTGGCGTCGGCCGGGGAATTCATGTTGGCGAACGCCGAGTCCGCGACGACGAGAGTCTTGCCGACGAGCTTCACGTTGTACGCGGCGGCGTACAGCTTCGACCACAGTGTCCTGCCGGTGGCACCGTCGAGGACCGTGACGAAGGTGCCGTTGGGCAGCGTGGAGCCCGGCGAGGTGAACGGGCGGTAGGGCAGCACGCCGGACTCGGCGGTGAAGACGATGTCGTCCACGCCGTCGCCGGTCAGGTCGCCGGTGTCGACGCCGTCGTCGGAGGACATGCTGAACGGGCTGATCGCGTTGAAGCCCATCACGACGGCGGCCGGGTAGGGCTCCTTGCTGCCCCGGGGCAGCGGGGTGACCTGCCAGTCGTGGTCGAGGGACGTGGAGTCGCGCGACCACAGCTGCTTGCCGTCGGCGCCGACGCGCTGGATCGGGCTGAGCGAGTTGACCGAGAAGTAGTCGCCCTTCGAGCCGCCGACCGGGAAGGTGGCGGCCATGCCCTGGGCGCCCTCGATGCCGGACTTCTTCGTCAGCTTCCACTTGCTCGTGGTGGCGGTGGTGGACGCGCCGCTGTCGGACGTGGCGCCGTCGGTGGTCGACGAGGCGTCCTCGGCGGCGTCCTGTGCGTCCTGGGCGGCCTGCCGAGGGTCGCCGAGGTCGCGTCCGTCGCCGTAGATGTCGGGCGTGACCTGCCGCGCCAGCTTCGCCGCCTGGCTCTCGGTGAGCGTCAGTACGCCGCTGTCGTCGGCCTGCACCGCCGGGGACGCGCTGAGCGCGAGCCCGGAGGCGATCAGTACGGAGGCCAGGCGCAGGCCCCGTCGGTGGATGTTTCTCATCAGGCGCCCTTCGGGGTGAAGCGGATGGCGGTGGCGTCGCTCAGGACGGTCTCGTTGTAGGAGTGGCCGAGGCCGTCGGTGCCGGCCTGGTTCTCGATGCCGGTGGTCGCCGAGCCGCCGCGCCGCAGCGCGCTGTCGCCGATGCCCTTGTACTGCAGGGTGACGGCGCCGGTGGCCTCGTCGAAGACGGCCTCGAAGGAGATCCGCACCGAGGTGTCGGAGGCGAAGGCCGCGTTGTTCCAGACGATCGCGAACTTCCGGTCACCGCTCTTGCCGGTGACGGCGGTCTGCACGCTGGAGCGCTTGTCCAGGACGAGGTCGTCCCAGAAGGCCGCGACGACACCGTTGGGCTGGGCGGCGGCCGGAAGCGCGGTGTTGGCGTAGTCGCCCAGGCGCGGCTGCAGGAAGTTGACCAGGCCGTTGGTGGTGACGGACGCGCTGGTGTAGCGGACGCCGTAGTACGTCACCGGGAACGGCAGGCCGATCGTCTTGGCGTCCTCGTCACCGGTCAGGCCGGTGGTCGTGGAGCCCTTGATCCAGGAGGCGGTGACGGGAGCGCAGGAGTACGTGCCGCCGGCGTCGGTGCGGTTGGGCAGCTTCACATCGGCGGTCTCGTCGCCGTCGACCTTGAGTTCACCGTTGTGGGTGCCGTTGCACACGACCGGCGCGGCGGGGGCGGCCCGCAGCGTGTACGTGCCCTCGGCGACCTTCGGCAGGCTGAACCTGCCCTGGGCGTCGGTGGTCACCGCGTCGACCGGGTTGCCGGGCAGCGAGACGGTGGCCTTGGCGAGCGGCTTGCCGGTGACGTCGAGGACGGTGCCGGTGACGGCGTGCCGGGGGACCGGGGTGAGCGCGACGTCCTGCGTCAGCGGCTCACCGGTGGTCAGCTCGACGCCGGAGACGGTGCCGGTCGCGTAACCGTAGGCGCTGATGGAGAAGTCGAACGTGCCCGGGGGCAGCGACATCCGGAAGGAGCCGTCGGCGCCGGTGGTCACGGTGCGGGACGTGGCGTCGTTCGCGGCCTCGACGGTGGCGTCGGCCAGACCCTTGCCGCTCGCCTTGTCGGTGATCGTTCCGGACACGGTGACCGCGGTGTGCGGGGCCTTTTCGATGGAGGAGAGGATGTCGAGCTTGCCGTTGCCCCACACGTTGTTGGCGTCGGCGGTGCCACCGCAGTGCGTGTCGTCGACGTCGGTCGCGCCCTCGTCGAGGGCCTTGCGGGTCTCGTCGATGTTGCCGACCAGCGACGGGGCGGCCGACCACAGCAGGGCCACCGCGCCGGCGACGTGCGGCGTCGCCATCGACGTGCCGTCGATGGTGTTGTACGAGGAACCGGGCCACGCGGACTCGATGTCGACGCCAGGCGCGGTGATGTTCGGCTTCATCGAGCCGTCGATCCGCGAGGGGCCGAAACCGCTGAAGTCGGAGATGGCGCCGGAGGAGTTGTAGGCGCCGACACCGTAGACGTCGGCCTGCGCGGCGGGCGGGTCGGTCGTCGAGCAGGTCTCGCCGTCACCGAAGTTGCCGGCCGCGAACGCCTCGAAGATGCCGGCGGAGTTCCAGGCGTCGACGATGTCCTCGTAGAACGGGTCGACGCCGTCCTTCTGGCCCCACGAGTTGTTGACGATGTCCGGGGCGAGGTCCGGGCGCGGGTTCTGCCCGTTGTGGTCGGTCGGCGCGAGGATCCACTGGCCGGCGGCGAGCAGGTAGCCGTCCGTGCACTGGCTGGACTCGCAGCCCTTGGCGGCGATCCACTTGGCGTTCGGCGCGACACCGATGCCGTTCTTGCCGACCATCGTGCCCATGGTGTGGGTGCCGTGGCCGTTGTTGTCGCACGGGGTGCCGTCGGAGGGGCAGTTCCCGGTCGGGTCGTAGAAGTTGTAGTCGTTGGTGAAGGTGCCGTCGCCGTTGTTGCCGCGGTACTGCTTCACCAGGTCCGGGTGGTCGTACTGCACACCGGTGTCGACGTTGGCGATGGTGATGCCCTCGCCGCGGTCGTCGTACTGCTTCCAGACCTGGTCGGCCTTGATGTCGGCGACGCCCCACGTGGGGGTGTCCGTGCCGTCGGCGGACGTCGCGACGCCGGAGCGGGCCCCGGCCACCTTGGCGTCGGACGTCTCCATGTCGTCGAGCGTGAACGTCCGCTCCTTGACGATCTCCTTGACGTCGGAGCGCTCGGCGAGCTCCTTCACCAGGTCCTGGTCACCGGTCACCTTGACGGCGTTGGCGATCCAGAAGTCCTGGTGCCCGACCTTCTCCTTGTCGAGGAAGGCGTTGAGCGACTTCTGGCTGTCGGCCGCGTGGGTCTTCAGCGCCTTGTACGCCGCGGTCGCGGCCTTCGCGTGCGTGCGCTGCTTCTTCGCCGTGGTCAGGTCGGCCTTGTCCTTGAGGACGACGAGGAAGGTCGCGTCGCCGCCGTCGGAAACGGCCTTCGTGAGCGCGGAGTCGACCTTGTCCGCCGTCGCGGAGCCCGCCTGCGCGGAATCGGCGACGGCGGGTATCGCGCCGGCCAGCAGGGCGGCGGCCGCGGTCAGTGCGGCCGCCGCCCACGCGGCGCGTCTGCGCCCGGGCGGTTGAGGCAGAGGCATCGGGCACTCCTCGGGGAGGGTACGGGGGTGCCCGGAACCTAGGAAGCGGCCGTTACTGCGCCATTACAGGCCCGGTGGGGCGACGTGCGCCCCGACGGGAGCGGGTCAGAGATTCAACCCCCGCGCCCGCAACCACGGCAGGGGATCGATGCCCGAGCCGAACTGCGGCGTGACGCGGACCTCGAAGTGCAGGTGCGGGCCGCTGACGTTGCCGGTCGCGCCGGACAGGGCCAGGGTCTGGCCCGCGGCGAGGCGGTCGCCGACCCGTACGCCGATCCGGGACAGGTGGGCGTACTGCGTGTAGTAGCCGTCGGCGTGCCGGAGGACCACCTGGTTGCCGAAGCCGTCGCCGCAGCCCGTGAAGACGACGGTGCCCGCGCCGACCGCCCGCACCGGCGTCCCGGTGGGCACGGCGAAGTCCTGCCCGGTGTGCGTGTGCGACCACAGGCGGCCGCCGGAGCCGAAGCCCGCCGACAACGGGGCGGGGCTCACGGGCTTCACCCAGGTCCGGCCCTTGCCGGCCCGCTCGTGCCCGCCCATGTCACCGCGCCCGCACGCCCCGCCCCCGGACGGCATCGGCGGCCCGGCCGCGAGGACCTTGGCCCGCGCCCGCCGCACCTCCGCCTCGGCCCGCTCCAGCTTCGCCTCGATGTCGTCGCGGGCGGCCGAGCGGCGCTTCTCCTGCGCCTTCAGCCCCTGCACGAGGCGCGCGGACTCGGCGCGCCGGTCGGCGATCCGGTCCCTGGACTCCGTCGCCCGGTCGGTGAGCTGGCGGGCGGCGCGGTCGCCCCGGCCCGCGCGGACGGCGGCGTCGAGGGCGCGCTGCGGGGAGGACGAGGTGAGCAGCGGCAGCATCGTGCCGAGCCCCGACGAGCCCTGGTACTCGCTGCGCGCCCGGCGGCCGAGGGTGGACCTCAGCGCGTCGAGGCGGCGCTGCTCGGCGGCCTGCCGCTCGGTGACCTCGGCGAGCCTGCGTTCCCCTTTGCGCGCGGCGGCCCGCGCCTTCTCGTGCGCGGCGACGGCCTTCGACGCCTCCTGTATGAGGTGCTCGGCGCGGACCGAGAGCCGTCCGAGGCCGGGACCGTCGTCGTGCGCGGAGGCCCGACCGACACCCGCGCCGAGGAGCGCGGCGACCGCCGCGGCCACGCAGGCCGCCTTCGCCGTACGCCGCGTCCCGTTCCCGTTCCGTCGTGTACATCGCATCGACTGAATGTCGCAAAAAGGACAAGCCGGATGACGGTGGGGGCCCGTGTCGCCCGCCCAGGGTCCATCGGACGCACTACACGCACCGATCCGGGAACGGCCGTGGGGCCGGTCCCGGTGGACCGGCCCCACGGCCGTTGCGGAGGTGGACAGTTGATCACTGGCTGCCGCGGCGGCCCCTGCGGACGACGACCAGGATCAGCGCGCCGAGTCCGAGGACCAGCGCCGCCGCCGTGCCCAGGACGAGGGTGTCGCCGGCCGCTCCGGTGTCGGAGAGCTGCCCCCCGCCGGGCTCGGCCGGCGGGTTGTCCGGGTTGCCCGGGGGCGTCGGCCCGCTCGGCGTCGGGGTCGCGACGAGCGGCACCGGCGGCACCTTGGCCGTCGTGGTGCAGCCGTTCGCGCAGGTGGCGTCGGGCGGCCCCGTGACGGCGTTGGCCAGCGTCCGGTCGCCGGTGACCGGGTCGTCGACGGTGACCGAGTAGGTGACGGTCACCTTCTCCCCGGCCGGGACCGTCCCGGACCAGCTCAGCTTCGGCCGGTCGTAGGTGACGGAACCGGTGGTGGCCACGGCGTCCTCGTTGTACGCGGCGTCGTCGAGCACCTTGCTGAGGTCGTCGGTGAACCCGGCGCCCCGGTACTCCGCGTCGCCGCTGCCGGCCACGGTCACCGTGTAGACGACGGTGTCGCCCGGCTTCGGCTCGCTGGTGGAGACGGACTTGGCGAGCTCCAGGTGGACCGGTTCGATGCGGACCATGTGGTCCTCGACCTCACCGGGACCGCCGAAGCCGGTCGCCGTGACGGCGCGCAGGGCGCGCCCTGCGCGTTTGGCCGCCGACACCTCCTCGTCGCCGAACAGCCGCAGCCGCGCGAACGTCTCGCCGGGCTTCATGTCCTGCAGCCCGTCCCACGTGAGCGTGGCCTCGGTGGCGCCGTCCGGCACGTCGGCGGTGGCCACCTCGTCGCGGCCGAAGGTGCCGTCCTCGTCGATGTCGATCCAGCCCGCCAGCGTGGCGGCCCTGCCGGTGGTGTTGGTGACGGGCACCTTCGCCGTGTGACTCCCCTGGTGCTGCTGGAGCGTCACGGTCCTGAAGCCGTCGTCGTCCTTGTCGTCACCGGCGCGGGCGTGCGGATCGCCGTCCCGCTCCGGCTGGACCGACCGGCCGATGCGCAGCCCGTCCACCATCTCGTGGAACGCCCCGCCGCTGGCCCGTCGCGTCTTGTACGTGTCCGGGGCGTCACCGAAGTCGTAATCGGGAGCGGGGAGCACCGTCGTGCAGTCCGGATCCGTGCTGCTCTCGGGGCAGTTGGAGTCGGGCGGCCCGGCGACACCGTTCACGAACCTGCCGTCGCCCGCGTCGGTCACGGTGAACGTGTACGTCACGGTCGCCGTTTCGCCCTTGGCCAGGTCACCGGTCCAGGTCAGCTTCGGCGCGGCGTAGGAGACACGGCCGGAGTCGGAGTCCGCGTCCCCGTTGTACGTCGCGTCGTCGAGGACCCTGGTGAGGTCGTCGGTGAACGTGGCGTCGGGGTAGTCGGCCTGGCCGTCGTTCGTGACGACGACCTTGTAGCTGAGGGTGTCGCCCTCCTTCGGGTTCCTCGGCGAGGCCGTCTTCTTGATCTTCAGGGAGGGGATGCCGACGTCCGTGCCGCAGTCCGGATCGTCGGAGCCCTTCGGGCAGTTGCTGCCGGGGCCCTGCGAGACCACGGTGTTGGTCAGCTCCTTGTCGCCGCCGGGCGGGGTGTCGACGGTGACGGAGTACGTGATCCGCACGGTCTTCCCGGCCGCGACGTCGCCCTTCCAGGACAGCTTCGGCCTCTTGTAGGAGACGGCGCCCGAGGTGGCGGCCGCGTCCTCGTCGTAGGTCGCGTCGTCGAGGACGCCGGTGAGGTCGTCCTCGGTCCTCGCGTCCTTGTAGGCGGCCTTGCCGGTGTTGGTGACGGTGACCGTGTAGGTCACCTTGTCGCCGGCCCTGGCCGTGGCCGCGTCCGAGGTCTTCTCGATGTGGAGCGTCGCGACCGGGGTCTCGGTCGTGCAGCCGTCGGAGCAGTCGGAGCCCGGCGGTCCTGTCACGACGTTGCCGAGCACCTTGTCGCCGGTGTCCGGGTCGTCGACGGTGACGGAGTACGTGATCCTCACCGTCTTCCCGGCCGCGACATCGCCCTTCCAGGACAGCTTCGGCCTCTTGTAGGAGACGGCGCCGGAGGTGGCGTCCGCGTCCTCGTCGTACCGGGCGTCGTCGAGGACGCCGGTGAGATCGTCCGTGACGGTCGCGTCCTTGTACGCCGTCCGCCCCGGGTTGTGGACGGTCACGGTGTAGGTGACCTTGTCGCCCGGCGTGGCGTCGGTCCTGTCGGAGGACTTGGCGATGTCGAGCCGCGGGACGGTGACCTCCGTCGTGCAGCCCTTCTCCGCGCCGGTGACGCAGTTCGAGTCGCTCGATCCCGTGACGACGTTCTTCGCCGTGCCGTTGCCGGTGGCGGGGTCGTTCAGCGTCACCGAGTAGGTGAGCGTGGCCTTCTCGCCCGCGTCCAGCGTCGGCGACCAACTGAGCTTCCCGGCCGCGTAGTCGGGCGTGCCGGCCGAGCCCTTCGCGTCGTCGTTGTACGTCGCGTCGTCGAGCACGTCCGTGAGGTCGTCGGTGACGGGCGCCTTCATGGGGGCGGGCCCGGTGTTCTCCACGGTCACCTCGTACGTGACCTTGTCCCCCGGCTTCGCCTCGCTGCCGGAGGCCGGGGAGGAGGTCTTGGTGATCTTGTAGCCGGGGTCGGCGAACCGCACGGTGGCACACGCGGTGGGCCGCTTCATGCCGGACAGCTCGCCCATGTTGTCCGGGCAGTTCTTGTACTCGCCCTTGGCCGCCGTCACGTCCACACTCAGCGTGCAGGAGGACTGGCCCTCCGTCAGATCGCCCTTGAGCGCGACGGATTCACCGCCCGAGGACGCGTCGACCGAGCCGTTGGCGCAGGTCGTCCCGGTGGCCGCCGGGTCGGCGACGGTGAGGCCCGCGGGCAGGCTGTCCTCGAACGACCAGCCCTTCTTGGCCCGCAGGTCCGAGGTGTTGGTGACGGTGAACGTCAGCCTGGACGTGCCGCCCGACTCGGCGACCGGCGGGGTGAACGACTTCTCCACGCGCGGGGTGACGTCCAGGACCTGGATGTCGTCGAACGCGGCGTCGTTGCCCGCGTTGCTCCCGTTGCCGTTCACCATGCGGACGCCCAGCGTGCTGCCGTCGAACAGCACGGGCGCGTCGCTGGTGGTGTGCACCGCCTTCGCACTGCGGCCGCCGACGGTGACGGTCCGCGCCTCGCCGTCGGTGCACGGGTTGATGGCCCTCGACGACGTGGGGACCGCCGTCGCCCCGTCCATCAGGGAGAACTTCAACTGGGGCCCCGAGACATGGCAGTTGAAGGCGGCCGAGGAGACACCGAACGTGTAGAAGCGGCCGGGGGTGACGTCGATGGGCCGCTCCGTCTCGAACTGCACCGAGTTCGCCGCGGGGGCCGTGACGGTGAAGGCGGCCACCGCGTGGTTGTCGTCCGGGTCCGCCGTCCCGTTCACCTGGCCGAGCGCGCTCGCCAGATCGCGGGTCGAGTTCCACCACGAGCCGCAGTCGGCCGTGCCGGGCGCGAAGCCGGCCGAGTCGGCCTTGTTCAGCACCCAGCCGTTGCAGCCCTTGAGCCAGCCCGGGTCCGCCGAGTACGTCATGTTCCGCGGAGCGGCGCCGGTGTAGTCCGGGAGCAGGACCGGGTCCCCGGACAGGTTCTCGAAGCCCTCCCTGTAGACCTCCGTCGGCTCCTCCGGGGTCGCGGCGGCCGCCCTCCCCTGCGGCGCGGCAGACTGCGCCGCGCTCGCCTCCACCACCGGCAGCGGCCCCGCCACCACGGCGAGGACGGCGCCGAGCACCACGCCCGCCGCGGGCACGCGACGCGGCACCCGCCCTCGTCGGAACCAGGTTCTCGCGCCGCCCATCGGCCGCCTCCGTAACGGAAAGTAGTCGGAACGGCACGACGCTCACACAATGCTTATGTGACGAACGGCACATTCACGGGCGGAAAGGGTGGTTCCACCTGTTCGGGCCAAGAAGGATGGCGCTGACAGCCATCCCCGGCCGCGTGTACCCTTGACGTGCAAGCGAAGGGGAGTAGCCCCGCGAACCGGTCGTCGACACACTGGAACCCCCGGGTTCCCGGTGGCCGGGCTCGGACCGCCTCGGCGGGACGGGTGGGCGAGACCTTCGACCAGGCAGAACACAGCACACGTACGCAACCACGCATACGTGTGTCCGCTGCCGGGTCGAGTGGTCCTCCCTACGCAGCGGAGCGGGGACCGCGCCGGTCCGGCCCGCACAGAAAGCGTCCCCATGGATCTCGATCCCCTGACGATCGTCACCGCCTTCGGGCTGATCTTCCTCGCCGAACTCCCGGACAAGACCATGTTCGCCTCACTGGCCATGGGCACCCGGATGAAGCCCCTGTACGTCTGGTTCGGCACGTCCGCCGCGTTCCTCGTGCACGTCGCCATCGCCGTCGGCGCGGGCTCGCTGCTCGGTCTGCTGCCCGGCTGGATCGTGAAGGTCGTCTCCGGCCTGATGTTCCTCTTCGGCGCGTTCATGCTCCTCAAGGGCGGCGACGACGAGGACGACGAGGACGCGGCGGGCCCCAAGACCGTCACCGGTTTCTGGCCGGTCTTCGGCACCGCGTTCATGGCCGTGTTCATCAGCGAGTGGGGCGACCTCACCCAGATCACCACCGCCAACCTGGCCGCCACGAACGGCACCTGGTCGACCGCGATCGGCTCGTGGGCGGCCCTGATGTCCGTGTCCGCGCTCGCCCTGGTCGCCGGGCGGTTCATCGCCAAGCGGGTGCCGCTCAAGACCGTTCAGCGGGTGGGCGGCTTCTGCATGCTCGCGCTGGCCATCTGGTCGTTCGTCGAGGTGTTCACCGGCTGACGCACGGCCCGCGCACCGGCCCCCGCAGACCCCTTGTGGATACACGAACGTATCGAATACGTTCGCGTATCCAACCGGGGAGGCGAGGATGCCCGTCACCAAGCGGCGTGCGCGGACGCGGCAGCGGCTGCTGGACGCCGCGCTCGACGTGTTCGCCGAGGAGGGCTTCGGGCGCTCCACGGTCGAACAGGTCTGTGAGCGCGCGGGATTCACCCGCGGCGCTTTCTACTCGAATTTCTCCTCGCTCGACGAGCTGTTTCTCGCCTTGTGGGAGGAGCGGTCCGCGCGGATGCTCGAGGATGTGCGGGCTGCCCTCGCCGGTGTCGACCCGGATGATCCCGAGACCGCGGTGCGGGCCGCGATCGACGCCACCCCCGTCGACGACGCCTGGTTCCGGATCACCGCCGAGTTCACCGCGCACGCGCTGCGCAATCCGGGCCTGCGCCGCGTGATGGCCGCCCGCGAGGAGGCCATCCGCGACGCGATCCTGCCGGTGTTCGTGGCCGCGCTCGGCCGGCTCGGCCGCCGGGTCACCGACGAACGGGCCCTGGGCGACGCCCTGGTGGCCGTGCACGACGGGACCACCGTGCAGGTCCTGCTGCAGCCGGACGACGCGGCCGTACGGGCCCGTCGCGAGGCTCTCTTCATGAACGTACTGGACGCCTACAGCACACCGTTGGAGAGCGCATGAGTGACACCACCGCCGATGTCATCGTCGTGGGGGCCGGCCTCGCCGGGCTCGTCGCGACGTACGAACTCACTCGCGCGGGCAAGCGCGTCGTGCTGGTCGACCAGGAGAACGAGGCGAACCTCGGGGGCCAGGCGTTCTGGTCGCTCGGCGGGCTCTTCCTCGTCGACAGCCCCGAGCAGCGGCGCATGGGCATCAAGGACTCCTACGAGCTGGCCCTCGCCGACTGGCTCGGCTCCGCCGGCTTCGACCGCGAGGACGAGGACCACTGGCCGCGCAAGTGGGCCGAGGCGTATGTGCGGTTCGCCGCCGAGGAGAAGCGGGACTACCTCCTCGGGCTCGGCCTGAAGGTGACCCCGAACGTGGGGTGGGCCGAGCGCGGCTCCGGGACCGCGACCGGGCACGGGAACTCCGTGCCGCGCTTCCACATCACGTGGGGGACGGGCCCCGAGGTCGTGCGCGTCTTCCGCGAGCCGGTGCTCGCGGCCGCCGAGCGGGGGCTCGTCGACTTCAAGTACCGGCACCAGGTCGACGAGTTGATCGTGGAGGACGGCGCCGCCGTCGGCGTGCGCGGCTCGCTGCTCGAACCCTCCGACGCGGCGCGCGGCGTCGCCTCGTCCCGTGAAACCGTCGGCGACTTCGAACTGCGCGCCAAGGCCGTCGTCGTGACCTCGGGCGGCATCGGAGCCAACCACGAACTGGTCAAGAAGAACTGGCCGGTTGAGCGCATGGGCGCCGCCCCCGAGTCCATGGTCACCGGCGTCCCCGCGTACGTCGACGGGCGCATGCTGGAGATCGCCGAGGGCGCCGGCGCGTCCCTCGTGAACCGCGACCGCATGTGGCACTACACCGAGGGCCTCAAGAACTGGGACCCGATCTGGCCGGGCCACGGCATCCGGATCATCCCGGGCCCGTCCTCGCTGTGGCTGGACGCGGAGGGCAAGCGGCTGCCCGCGCCGCTCTTCCCCGGCCACGACACCCTCGCCACGCTCAAGCACATCACCGGGACAGGACACGACCACACGTGGTTCATCCTGACCCGCGCCATCGTGGAGAAGGAGTTCGCGCTCTCCGGATCCGAGCAGAACCCCGACATCACCGGCAAGGACCTCAAGCTGGTCCTGCAGCGCGTGAAGAAGGGCGCCCCGGGCCCGATCCAGGCCTTCCTCGACAAGGGCGAGGACTTCGTCGTCCGGCGGAACCTGAAGGACCTCGTCGCCGGGATGAACGAGCTGACGCCCGACACCCCCGTCTCCTACGAGCAGGTGGAGCGCGAGATCGTCGCCCGCGACCGCGAGGTGGCCAACGGGTACTCCAAGGACCTCCAGATGATGGCGATCCGCAACGCCCGCTCGTACCTCTTCGACCGCCTCACCCGCGTCGCCAAGCCGCACCGCCTCCTCGACCCGGCGCAGGGCCCGCTGATCGCCGTGCGCCTGCACGTCCTCACCCGCAAGACGCTCGGCGGCCTGGAGACCAACCTCGACTCGCAGGTCGTGCGGCCCGACAAGTCCGTCTTCGAAGGGCTGTACGCGGCCGGGGAGGTCGCCGGGTTCGGCGGCGGCGGCGTGCACGGGTACAACGCGCTGGAGGGGACCTTCCTCGGCGGCTGCATCTTCTCCGGGCGGGCCGCGGGCCGCGCGCTGGCCAGGAGCCTGGCATGAGTACGCGGTGCACGGCCCTGGTGACGGGGGCCTCATCGGGCATCGGGGCGGCGGTCGCCGCGGCGCTCCTGAAGCGCGGCTACAAGGTGTACGGGACCAGCCGGGACCCCCGGAAGATCGCCTCGCCGGTGCCGGGCGTGGAGTATCTGCCGCTCGACCTCGCGGACGAGGAGAGCATCGAGACCCTCGCGCGGTCGGTCGGCGAGGTCGACGTGCTCGTCAACAACGCCGGGGAATCGCAGAGCGGCCCGTTCGAGGAGCTGCCGATGGACGCGGTGCGGCGGCTGTTCCAGCTCAACGTGTTCGGGGCGGTGCGCCTCAGCCAGCTGCTGCTGCCGGGGATGCGGGAGCGTCGGCGCGGCCGGGTCGTGATGGTCGGCTCGATGCTGGCCAGCTTCCCGCTCGCGTACCGCTCCTCCTACGTCGCGTCGAAGGCCGCGATCAAGGGCTTCGCGAGCGCGGCGCGGCGCGAGTACGCCCCGTACGGCGTCGGCATCACGACGGTCGAGCCGGGCTCCATCGCCACCGGCATCAGCGAGCGGCGCACCCAGTACGTGGCGAAGGACTCGCCGTTCCGCGCCGCCTACGACACGATGCTCGCCGCCCTCAACTCCAATGAGGCGCGCGGGATCTCGGCCGAGAAGGTCGCCGCGAAGATCGTCACCGCGATCGAGGCCGGGCGGCCGAGGCCGCTGTACGCCGTCGGCAGCGGCGCTCCCCTCGTGTTCGCGCTGCGCCGGGCGCTGCCCCGCGCGGCGGCCGAACGCATGGTGGCCAGGAGGCACGGGCTCAAGTAGGGGCAGGGGATTCCGGCGGCCGGGGCCCCCGGGCGCGGCCGCCGAAACCACTCGCACAGATATGCGCGAAGGCTGTTCCGGGCCGGGGCACTCAGGCGTACATTCGCTTCACCGTCGGCGCACGCACGGTCGCGCGGATGAATTGCGTCGGTGCTCTTCATCCCACGCCCGGGCGCTGTCGAAGACGGCGTGCAGGCGCACTGCAGCGGGAGCACCTGCGAAGGCCGGCCCGGCCGCTCCCCTCGGAATGCACCACTCCGGTCGGGCCGCGTCCGCTCCCCGGCGGATTGTCGGCGCGGGCAGGCACACTGGGGCCATGACTGAGAGCAACGGGGTCACGCCGCCCGCCACCGAGTCCATGCCCGACTGGGAGAAGCGGTTCCGGGCACCGCGCGTCTCCCTGCCCGACTGGGCGGAGGACGCGCCGGACCGCTCCCTGTTCGTGTCGAACGCGACGGGGACGTACGAGCTGTACGCCTGGGACCGGTCCACGGGCGAGCAGCGCCGCGCGACGAACCGGGCGAACGGGACGACGGACGGCGTGCTCACGCCCGACGGCGCATGGATCTGGTGGTTCAACGACACGGACGGGGACGAGTTCGGGACCTGGCTGCGCCAGCCCTTCGCGGGCGGCGAGGACGTCGAGGCGGTCCCCGGCCTCGCGCCGTCCTACCCGGCGGGCCTCGCCCTCGGCCGCGACGGGCACACGGCGGTGATCGGCTGCTCCACGGACGAGGACGGCACGACGATCCACGTCGTGCGCCCCGGCGCCGACGAGCCCGCCGAGATCTACCGGCACCGCGAGTCCGCGGGCGTCGGCGACCTGTCGCACGACGGGACGCTGATCGCGATCGAGCACACCGAGCACGGCGACGCGATGCACGGGGCGCTGCGCGTGCTCCGGCTCGACGGTTCGACCGTCGCGGAGCTCGACGACTCCAAGGGCGGTACCGAGGAGCTCGGCCTCGAAGTGCTCGGCTTCGCGCCCGTGACCGGCGACACCCGGCTGCTCGTCGGGCACCAGCGGCGCGGCCGCTGGGAGCCGATGGTCTGGGACGTCGCGACCGGCGAGGAGACCGACCTGGCGCTCGACCTGCCGGGCGACGTGTCGGCGGAGTGGTACCCGGACGGCTCGGCGCTCCTCGTCGTGCACGAATTCGAGGCCCGCGGCGAGCTGTGGCGCTACGAGTTCGCGACGGGCGCGCTGACGAAGGTCGACACGCCGGTCGGCTCGGTCTCGGGCGCCTCCGCGCGGCCCGACGGCAGCGTCGAGTACCTGTGGTCGTCGGCCGCCGAGCCGTCGGTCGTCCGCTCCACCACGGGCGAGGTCGTCCTCGACCCGCCCGGCATGAAGGCCCCGGCCTCCGTGCCCGTCGAGGACGTGTGGGTGGAGGGCCCCGGCGGCCGCATCCACGCCCTCGTACAGAAGCCTGCGGGCGCGAGCGGGCCGCTGCCCACCGTCTTCGAGATCCACGGCGGGCCGACCTGGCACGACTCCGACGCGTTCGCGGCGGGTCCGGCGGCCTGGGTCGATCACGGGTACGCGGTGGTGCGGGTCAACTACCGGGGCTCGACCGGGTACGGCCGTGAGTGGACGGACGCGCTCAAGCACCGCGTCGGCCTGATCGAGCTGGAGGACATCGCGGCCGTGCGCGAGTGGGCCGTCTCCTCCGGGCTCGCCGACCCGGACCGCCTCGTCCTCGCGGGCGGCTCCTGGGGCGGCTATCTGACGCTGCTCGGCGTCGGCACGCAGCCCGGCGCGTGGGCGGTGGGCCTCGCCGCGGTGCCGGTCGCGGACTACGTGACGGCGTACGAGGACGAGATGGAGGCGCTCAAGGCCCTCGACCGCACGCTGTTCGGCGGCTCCCCGGAGGAGGTGCCCGAGCGGTTCCGCGTCTCGTCCCCGATCACGTACGTGGACGATGTGAAGGCGCCGGTCTACATCTCGGCGGGGGTCAACGACCCGCGGTGCCCGCTCCAGCAGATCGACAACTACGTGGACCGGCTCGCGGCGCGCGACGCGGTGCACGAGGTGTACCGGTACGACGCGGGGCACGGCTCGCTCGTCGTCGAGGAGCGCATCAAGCAGGTCGCGCTCGAACTGGACTTCGCGAAGCGCCACTTGCCTCTTCCAAGCCCCTGCGGCGATTGAGCAGCGGGGTCCGGGGCGGAGCCCCGTGAGCGGGGGCCGGTGCCGGTGACGGGGGCCGGCACCGGTAGGCCGGGGGCGGTGGCCGGGTTCTCGCGGCGGAGCCGTACCGTGGGGGTGTGTACCGGTTCCTCCTGACCCCGCGCTGGTGGGGGATCAACATCTTCGTCCTGCTCGCGATCCCCGTGTGCATCTTCATGGGCTCGTGGCAGCTCAGTCGTTTCGAGGGCCGGGTGCAGGACCACCAGTCCGCGGCCGAGCAGTCGCGGGTCAACGAGAAGGCGGCGCCCCAGCCGCTCGGCTCGCTGCTGCCCGTGGACCAGAAGACGTCCGGGAAGCGGGCCACGGCGACCGGCCACTACGGCAAGCAGCTCCTGGTGCCCCAGCGGGACCTCGGCGAGCGCGCCGGCTTCTACGTCGTGACGCTCCTCAAGGTCGAGGGCACGGGGAAGGCGCTGCCGGTGGTGCGCGGCTGGATGCCCGGCAAGGCGTCCGCGGCGAAGGCGCCGGCCGCGCCGAAGGGGAAGGTCACGGTCGTCGGCGCGCTCCAGGCCTCGGAGTCCCCGACGTCCAGCGGGGTGACCACCGCGGGTGGCCTGCCGGCCGGGCAGGTCGGCGTGATCAGCGCGGCGTCGCTTGTGAACCTGGTGCCGTACGACGTGTACGACGGGTGGGTCACGCTCGACAAGGCGGACTCCGGGATGACCGCGGTGCCGGCCTCCGCGCCGGAGGGCAGCGGGCTCGACCTCAAGGCGTTCCAGAACCTCGGGTACACGGGTGAGTGGTTCGTGTTCGCCGGGTTCGTGGTGTTCATGTGGTTCCGCCTGGTGCGCCGCGAGGCGGAGGCGCTTCGCGATGCGGAACTGGGTATCGCCGAACCGGCGTGAACGCCTCGGGGCTCCGCCCCGGACCCCGCTGCTCAATCGCCGCAGGGGCTTAATAATGCCCAATCCAAGCCCCGCCGGCGATTGAGGCGCGGGGTCCGGGGCAGAGCCCCGAGAGCGGCGGATTGCTCACGGTGAACTAGGACGCCGGCAACAGACCCGTCCGGTAGACCGTGCCCTCGCACGCGTTCGAGATGGTTGTGGCGGCCACAGGGGCGCCCGGTTCCGCCGTGTGGGACACGGCCACGCTGCCCTCTTGGCCACCGTCGGACCCGAGCTGCGTCGTCGTCTGCGGCTCCGTACCGGTCGTGGCATCCCCACCGTTCGACGCGTCGCCGGTCGGCGTCGGCGAGGGCGACGGGTCACCGCCACCACTGCCACCGCTGCTCCCACCCGTCGCCGAGCAGGACCCGGACGGCACCCACGCGAACCGCACCTCGTACGCCTTGCCCGGTTCGAGGATCACCTGGCTCGGCTCGGTCGACGGATCGGGCAGCCCCGAGCCGTCCCCCGAGGTGTGGTCGACGACGCTCACCTTCGCCGGATCGGCCGCGCCCTGCGCGACGGTGACCACGGACCCTGCGCTGTCCACCGTGCAGTTGGAGCCCGAGACGTTCGAGACGCGGAACGTGCCGTACACCTTGCCGGTCCCGTCGGGCGCGCCGACGGTGGCCTGCGGATTGCCCAGCTCGCTCGCCTCGCACGTGGGCGAGGTGGCGGCCGCCGTGGAGGCGGGGTCGGCCCCCGCGGTGGCGCCGCCCGACGCCCTGCGCCCGTCGCCCTTCTTGTCCTTCTTGGCGCCCTTGTCCTTGTCCTTGGCGTGCGAGGGCTTGCCCGAGTCGCCCTGACCCGCGCCGCCGGACGCCGCGCCCGAGGTCGCCCCGCCGCGCGTCGCGTCGCTGCTGTTGCCCGCGATGGACGGCCGGTCGCCGGAGGAGTCGGGGTTCGTCACGTGCAGCACCGCGGGCACCGCCATCGCCGCGAACACGCCCACGGCGATCGCACCCACCGCGGCCTGCCGCTTGCGCGCGCGGCGGGCGGGGACGGCGCGGTGCAGCTCGTCGAGCGCCTGCTCCGAGGGTTCGAGGTCCGCGACGGCCTGCCGCATCATCCGCCGCACCGCGAGCTCGTCGTCACCGAACCCTCCGGCATCGGCGGGGCCCGAGGTGTCGGTGGCGTCCGAGGTGTCGGCGGAGTCCGGGGAGTGCCGGTCTTCCTCACTCACTTCGTCGGCCGCCCGGCCCGGGCCGCCGTCGAGATGGTGGTTCATGCTGGCTCCTCCATGGCGACGCGCAGCGCCGCGATCCCGCGCGATCCGTACGCCTTGACCGAACCGAGCGATATCCCGAGGGACTCGGCCACCTGCGCCTCCGTCATGTCCGCGAAGTATCGCAGGACGAGGACCTCGCGCTGGCGTCGCTGCAGCCCCCGCAGCGCCTTCTTCAGGGCGTCCCGCTCCAGGAGGTCGTACGCGCCCTCCTCCGCGCTCGCCATGTCCGGCATCGGCTTGGTGAGCAGCTTCAGGCCGAGGATGCGCCGGCGCAGCGTGGACCGCGACAGGTTGACGACGGTCTGCCGCAGATAGGCGAGCGTCTTCTGCGGGTCCCGGACGCGCTTGCGCGCCGAGTGCACGCGGATGAACGCCTCCTGCACGACGTCCTCGCAGGAGGCCGTGTCGTCGAGAAGCAGCGCCGCGAGCCCCAACAGGGAGCGGTAATGGGCGCGATAGGTCTCGGTGAGATGGTCGACGGAGGTACCGGCCTGCGTCATCGACTCGTCAGCACCCTGTGCTGGAACGCGCGCCGGGCGCGCCGCGGGCATGGGGGCGATCACCGGCATGCCGCCGGCCGCCCGGACACGCCGGGTTCCAAGGGGTGCGAGGGGCCCCAGGGGCGGTTGCAGGGCCGCGCCCGTCGCCCGTACCGCTGTGAAGTCCAGTACTTCTGCCACGCCTGTTGGACAAGCTTCCCCCCGTCAAGGTTGTACGCGTCAGGCGCCCCATTTGCGACGGACCCCGTCATCCCCACCGATGACGCCGCCTCGATTGCCGACATGCGCACCACTCTTCCCCTATGCCCCGTATGCCCGATGCCGGTCGACGCCTCAGTGGGGCGACCGCAAAGACGCTCCCCGCCCTGCGCGCGGTTGCAGGACGGGGAGGGAAAACGCCTTACACAAAACTCACACAGAATCTTATGGGCGGATGCACGAATGGGAAGAGGATGCCCGCATCACGGGCACCGAAAGAGCCGCAGCTCACATCGCGGCGAGCTCGGCCGCCACCAGCTCGGCGATCTGCGCGGTGTTCAAAGCCGCGCCTTTGCGCAGATTGTCCCCGCACACGAAGAGTTCGAGCCCGGTCGGATCGTCGAGCGAACGCCGCACGCGGCCCACCCACGTCGGATCGGTGCCCACCGCGTCGGCCGGCGTGGGGAATTCACCGGCGGCCGGATTGTCGAAGAGCACGACGCCCGGCGCGGTCGCGATGATCTCGCGCGCCCGGTCGACGGTGACCTCGCTCTGGAAGCGGGCGTGCACGGTCAGGGAGTGCGTGGTGACGACGGGCACCTGCACACAGGTGACCGCGACCTTCAGGTCGGGGAGGCCGAGGATCTTGCGGGACTCGTCCCGCACCTTCATCTCCTCCGACGACCAGCCGTCCTCGCACAGCTCGCCCGACCACGGCACGACGTTGAGGGCGACGGGCTCGGGGAACGGACCCGTACGGTCGCCGACGGCCCGGCGCAGATCGCCGGGCGTGGTCCCGAGCTCCGAGCCCGCCACGAGGGAGAGCTGCGCGCGCAGCGTCTCGACCCCGGCGCGGCCCGCCCCGCTCACCGCCTGATAGCTGGACGCGACCAGCTCGCGCAGCCCGAACTCGGCGTGCAGCGCCCCGATCGCCACGATCATCGACAGCGTCGTGCAGTTGGGGTTGGCGATGATGCCGCGCGGCCGCACGCGCGCGGCGTGCGGATTCACCTCGGGGACGACGAGCGGTACATCCGGGTCCATCCGGAAGGCCGGCGAGTTGTCCACCACGACGACGCCCTTGGCGGCGGCGATCGGCGCCCACTGCGCGGCCACGGCGTCGGGGACGTCGAACATCGCGACGTCGACCCCGTCGAAGACGGACTCCGTCAGGGCGACGACCTCGACCTCCTCACCGCGCAGGGTGAGCTTGCGCCCCGCCGAGCGCGGGGAGGCCACGAGCCGGATCTCGCCCCAGATGTCCGCGTGCTGCGAAAGGATCTGCAGCAGAACGGCGCCGACGCTCCCGGTCGCTCCCACGACCGCGAGCGTCGGACGCCTGGCGGAGACTTCGGCCATCAGCGGCCGGTGCCTCCGTAGACCACGGCCTCGTCGGAGTCCGAGTCGAGACCGAAGGCGGAGTGCACGGCGCGCACGGCCTCGTTCACGTCGTCCTCACGCGTGACGACCGAGATGCGGATCTCGGAGGTCGAGATCAGCTCGATGTTCACGCCCGCGTCGGTGAGCGCCTCGAAGAAGCCGGCCGTGACGCCCGGGTTCGTCTTCATGCCGGCGCCGACGAGGGAGATCTTGGCGATCTGGTCGTCGTAGCGCAGCGAGTCGAAGCCGACGTTGGCCTTCTGCTTCTCCAGGGCGTCGATGGCCTTGCGGCCCTCGGTCTTGGGGAGCGTGAAGGAGATGTCGGTCAGACCGGTCGACGCGGCCGACACGTTCTGCACGATCATGTCGAGGTTGATCTGGGCGTCCGCGACGGCCCGGAAGAGCTTCGCGGCCTCGCCCGGCTTGTCCGGAACCCCGACGACGGTGATCTTCGCCTCGGAGGTGTCGTGCGCGACACCGGAGATGATGGCCTGCTCCACGCCCTTTTCCCCTTGCTGGTTCTTCTCGATCGGCTCGTTGCTGACCCACGTGCCCTTCAGCCCACTGAAGCTGGAGCGGACGTGGATCGGGATGTTGTACCGACGGGCGTACTCCACGCAGCGGTGGAGCAGCACCTTCGACCCGGAGCTGGCGAGCTCCAGCATGTCCTCGAAGGAGATCCAGTCGATCTTCCGCGCCTTCTTCACGACGCGCGGGTCGGCGGTGAACACGCCGTCGACGTCCGTGTAGATCTCGCAGACCTCGGCGTCGAGCGCGGCGGCGAGGGCGACAGCGGTGGTGTCGGACCCACCACGACCCAGGGTCGTGATGTTCTTGCCCTCCTGGCTGACACCCTGGAACCCGGCGACGATGGCGATGTTGCCCTCGTCGATCGAAGTCCGGATGCGGCCCGGCGTGACGTCGATGATCCGTGCTTTGTTGTGGACCGAGTCGGTGATGACACCGGCCTGACTGCCCGTGAACGACTGGGCCTCGTGGCCCAGGTTTTTGATCGCCATCGCCAGCAAGGCCATGGAGATCCGCTCTCCGGCGGTCAGCAGCATGTCGAATTCGCGCCCGGCAGGAATCGGAGATACCTGTCCGGCGAGATCGATCAACTCATCCGTCGTGTCGCCCATCGCGGACACCACAACGACAACCTGGTTGCCGTTCTTCTTGGCGTCGACGATGCGCTTGGCGACCCGCTTGATGCCCTCGGCATCTGCAACGGAGGAGCCTCCGTACTTCTGCACGACAAGGCCCACGTGCGCTCCTCGCTCAGTCCGTCTGTCACCGCATGTACGTATGCGCACTGCGGTCGGCTCAGTTTAACGAGCGGCCGAAATCCGCCCCGGCCGTATCACTCCGTGAGATGTCCCGCCCACGACTTGATCACCAGGTTTCCGTTTGCCGATCTCCGGCCGCTCCGGACAGTCGCATGCCCGTCCCCTGCCGGGGTAACCGGGGAAGTGGGGCGGGTCACACTCTTGGCGCGGGCGACGGGGTTGCGGTTGCGCAGTTCCCCGCGCCCCCAAAATCACTTCACTGGGCGGAGTCCCAAGGGGCCCGCGATCTCCTCTGCCATGACCTGGCCCGCCTCCTCCTCCAGGGTGCCCTCGGCCGTCGAGAGGTCCTCGTCCGTGTCCAGGCCGTCGAGGTCCTCGAGGGGTTGGTTGAGGCGGACGTGGGCCACCAGGGACTGCAGGGCGCGGAGCGTCGCCGAGGCCGTCGAGCCCCAGTTGGAGAAGTACGAGAACTGCCACCACCACAGCGCCTCGGTGATCCGGCCCGCCCGGTAGTGGGCCATGCCGTGCCGCAGATCGGAGACGACGTCCGCCAGGTCGTCCGAGATCCGCGCGGCGACCGGCGCCTTGCGCGGCTCGTACGGGTCGAAGACCTCGGAGTACACGTCGACCGGGTCGAGCATCGCGGCGAGCCGCTCCCGCAGGTCGTCCATGTCCGGCTCGGCGCCCAGGTCCGGCTCGTAGCGCTCGTCCGGAAGGATGTCCTCGTGCGCGCCCAACCGGCCGCCCGCGAGCAGCAGTTGGGAGACCTCGAGCAGCAGGAACGGCACCGCCGAGTCCGGCTCGTCGCCCTTGGCGATCTCTGTCACGGCCACGATGAACGACTCGATCTGATCCGAGATCTGGACGGCGAAGTCGTCGGGGTCCTGGGTCGTGGAGTGCAGCGTGACCGCGTCGGGCGTCGACGGCTGCTGGGCCGTCGGCGCCTTCGTCGGCGACTGCTGTGGCGTCTTAGACATCTAGGAGTCTTCTCCCCTCGAAGGCGCGGCCGAGGGTCACCTCGTCCGCGTACTCCAGGTCGCCCCCGACGGGGAGGCCGCTGGCCAGGCGGGTGACCTTCAGGCCCATGGGCTTGATCATGCGGGCGAGGTACGTCGCTGTGGCCTCGCCCTCGAGGTTCGGGTCGGTGGCGAGGATGAGCTCGGTGACCGTGCCGTCCGCGAGGCGGGCGAGCAGCTCCCGTATCCGCAGATCGTCGGGGCCCACGCCCTCGATCGGGCTGATCGCGCCGCCGAGCACGTGGTACCGCCCGCGGAACTCACGGGTGCGCTCGATCGCCACGACGTCCTTGGGCTCCTCCACGACACAGATCACGGAACCGTCCCGCCGCTGGTCGCGGCAGATGTTGCAGAGCTCCTCCTGCGCGACGTTGCCGCACGTCGCGCAGAAGCGGACCTTCGCCTTGACCTCCATCAGGGCCTGCGCGAGCCGCCGTACGTCGGTGGGCTCCGCCTGCAGCACGTGGAAGGCGATCCGCTGCGCGCTCTTGGGACCGACGCCGGGCAGCCTGCCCAGCTCGTCGATGAGGTCCTGGACCACGCCTTCGTACACGGATTGCCTTCCTGCTGCTTACGGTTGTCGCTTGGTACGTACGGTAGTTGGCGGCGGGGTCAGAAGGGGAGACCCGGAATGCCGCCACCGCCGCCGAGTCCCTGGGCGAGCGGGCCGAGCTTCTGCTGCTGGAGCGTCTGCGCGTTCTCGTTCGCCGCCTGGACCGCCGCGACCACCAGGTCGGCGAGGGTCTCGGTGTCCTCGGGGTCGACCGCCTTCGGGTCGATCACGAGATTGCGCAGCTCGCCGCCGCCCGTCACCGTCGCCTTGACGAGACCGCCGCCGGCCTGGCCCTCGACCTCGGTCTGCGCCAGCTCCTCCTGAGCCTGCGCGAGGTCCTGCTGCATCTTCTGGGCCTGCTGGAGCAGCTGCTGCATATTGGGCTGGCCACCACCGGGGATCACGATCAGCTCCTGTTCCGGTCCGCTTCCGGTCCGTTGCACGTCGACGGGGCGGGGCGTATGTCTGCGGTTGTCCGCCGGTGCCCCTGGATCCGAGCCTACGTGGTCGGGGGGCCGCCCGCCCCGGTGACCTGAAGCCTCCCGGGGCATGCGGGGCCTCATTTCCGGTCTGCACTCTTTCGAGTGAGATGGGTTGCTTTCTATACCTGATGCGGGACCACTTCCGGGCGGAGATCCGGTGAAAACTGGGGTTCGGCCACCCATTGGGCGGTAGGAAGATGCTGCACATCAGGCCCCGACGACCCGTGCGGGGCCTCGCCCAGCCGTGATCTGTCGAGGGAGTTCCGGGTGAGTCAGCCGGAGATGCAGCCCGAAGGTGCACCCCAGGAGGGGGCGGGCGAGGACGGCGACCGGGGCAGCCGCGGCAAACAGGTTCCCCGGCAGGGCGATCTCACCGGCCGCGCGCTCCCGCTCGGCGACTGGGGCGAACCGGCCGAGCGCCTCGACGAGCTGTACCGCTGGGTCGAGAAGGGCGCCCTGAACACGGCGGACTGGTACCTCTCCGACCGGGTGTGGAAGCGGCGGGGCGCGCGGGCGCTGCGCGCGGGCACGGTGCTCGGCGCGGTCTGCGGCGGGGTGCTGCCGCTGCTCGACCTGACGGGCGTCCTCGGCGGCGCGGCCCCCTGGGGATATCTGTCGCTGCTCCTTGCGGTGGCGTGCGTCGCGTGCGACCGCTACTTCGGGCTGACGTCCGGCTGGATACGGGACGTGGCCACGGCGCAGGCCGTGCAGCGGCGGTTGCAGGTGCTGCAGTTCGACTGGGCCTCGGAGAACGTACGGGAGGTCCTCGGGCCCACCGAGGGGACGGCCAGCGAGGCGGCCGAGCGGTGCCTCGGGGTGCTGCGGCGGTTCTCGGACGACGTGACGGAGCTGGTGCGCGCGGAGACGGCGGACTGGATGGTGGAGTTCAAGTCCGGCCCCGCGCCGCTGACCATGCAGGCGTCCGTCCCGGCGGCCCGCCCGGCGGACCAGCCGAGCAGCCGCTTTCCGCTGCCGCCGGGGACCAGGCCGAACATGCCGCGGCAACGGCCTCCGGAGCCGCGGTAGGGCCCTCGCTCCCCTTGCGCGGCGGTGGGTGGGCAAAATCAAGCCCCGCCGGCGATTGAGGCGCGGGGTCCGGGGCGGAGCCCCGGGGCGGCGGGACGGTCGGCCGTAACAGGTCCGGTCAGCTGAAGATGAGCATGGAGCTCTGGGCCAGACTCCGGGTCGCCGCCTGGTGCAGGCCGAGCCACACGTGCCGCTCCCGGGCGAACGGATTGTCGTCCAGAGGCACGGCCGCAGCCGGTTCCTCCAGGGACGTCGGCGCAACCGGCGGAGCCGGCGGCTGCGGCGGATTGGCCGGATCGATCCCAATCGCCGGGGCCACGAACTCCAGCTCCCGCAGCAACGCGTGCGACGACCCCAACGGCCCGCCCCCTGCCAGGAGTTCCTCATTGGACAGCGGCTCGGGAAAGTCCACGGGAACGTACGCGCCCGCGTGGTCGTAATGCCAGACCAGATGGGAACTCTGGGCCGTCGACTCGAACATCTCCAGCAACTGCTCGTAGTCACCGCCCAGTTCATCGACCGGCGTCACCGCGAGGCCGCAGATCTGCAACAGGTACGCCCGGCGCAGGAAGTGCAGCGCGTCGTAGTCGAAGCCCGCGATCGGGGCCACGTCCCCGGACAGGCCCGGCATGTACGCGTGGACCGGCACCGGTGGCAGTCCTGCCTCGTTCAACGCCTTGTCGTAGAGCGCGAGTTCATCGGCGAACGGATTGTCGGGGCTGTGGCACAGCACGTCGACCAGGGGGACGAGCCACAGGTCACAGGCCAAGGGGGCTCCTCAGTGCTCCGGAGTGCTCCGGCGCGGTGGACGGTATCGGCGTCGTCATCAGGGTAGTGGGACGCGGGGCAGGGTTGACCTGTCTTGCGCGTACCCGTTCTCCCCGAAGTACCCGCTCACGCGCCTGTCAGAGCCTCGATCAAGGACAGCGAGTCGTCGTTGTACGCGTCGATGAGCGCCTGCGCGGCATCGGGGTCGCGGTTCACGAGCGCGTCGACCAATTCGCAGTGGCCCGACCACAGCCGGCCCCGCAGGTCGCCCGCGGCGCGCAGGTGCGGGACCGCGCACATCCAGGACTGGACGCGCAGGCGGTGGAAGAAGTCGGAGAGGTACGGGTTGCCGAAGAGGGCGGAGAGCTCTCGCCAGAAACGCAGGTCGTAGCCGATGAGGACGTTCAGGTCGCCGCCCCGGGCCGCACGGGCCGCCTCCTCGCCGCGGCGGCGGACGCCGGAGAGGGCGTCGGCGGTCTGCGGGGCGCGGGACGGGTCGGCGGAGAGGCCGCGGAAGATTCCGTCCGCGACGAGGCTGCGGGCCTCGATCATCGCCCGGTAGTCCGGGAGCGAGTACTCGTGGACGCGGAAGCCGCGGTGCTGCGCGGAGTCGAGGAGGCCCTGGGCGGACAGGTCGACGAGGGCCTCGCGGACGGGGGTGGCCGACACCCCGTAGCCCTCGGCGATCTCCTTGACGGTGAATTCCTGGCCGGGACTGAGGCGTCCCGCCAGGATCTCGTCGCGCAGCGCGTCCGCGATCTGCTGGCGCAGGGTGGAGCGGGTGACGGCGGGGCCGTCTGGAGCGGGCACGGGTCGGGTCCCCCGGTTCGGCTGGCGTGGGTGGGTGGGTGGGTGGTCTGGCGTGGCTGGTCAGGTTACGCCTGCGGGGGGTGGGGCGGGGGTGGGGTCCTGGTCTCGGGAGGGTGGGCGGGGGCGGGGTGCAGGGACGGGGCCGGGGCGGCGTCGGACGGTTTCCGTGGGCGGGGGGCGGGGCCCCGGGGCGGTGCCGGGCGGTAACGGTGTGCGGGGGCGGGGTGGCGGGTGTGGTGTTGGTTGTGCGGCGGCGGGGTTCACGTGGTGGTCGAGGTCGGCGCTTGTGCGCCGCAACGGGGTTTCGGAGCTCCTCCGGGTCGGCGCCTCCCACAACGGGTGCGCGGCGCCTCCCGTCTCCGGCTGCGCCGGGCCCCGCCCATCTCCCACCCGCCCGCCCCCTCCGGGGGCTCCAGCCCCGACCCGGGCAGTGCCCATTGCGCCGCACCGGGGCCTTGAACCGTGCCGAACTCGACGCCGACCGACATCGATACGCCGCACCGGGCCCCGGGGCCCGTCGAGGCCGACGCCCTCGTGACAGTCACTCGGCACGCGCCTCCTCCGGCTGCGCCGCCCCGCTCACCTCCCACCCGCCCGCCCCCTCCGGGGGCTCCAGCCCCGGCCGGGGCAATACCTGTTGCGCCGTGCCGTACGCCTGCTTGCAGCCGCACCGAGGGGCGAGACGGGTCGGCCCACCGGTCGGTCCGGAGCCCCGGTTGGGCGTGAATGAGGGGCGCGTGCCGAGCGGTGGGCCACCGGAAGCCGCGCTCGGCGACGGATTACCTGAAGCGGGGCGGGGCCCCGGGCAGTAGGGCCGGCCCTGCGGCGACAAGACGGTTGAGGGCGCGCCCTCACGACTCACACCCGGTGCCGGTGAGAGAAGGGCGCGGTAACGGGGCCGAGCCCCGCAGGGCGAGCTCTGTGCAGGGCCGATGGCCCAAGGCGCAGCCCTCAGCCGGGCCCGGGGGCACCTGACCGAAGCCCCCCGGGGGGGCCCGGTAGGAGAGAGGCGGGGGAACGGGCCGAGCCTCGGGCGACCAGGGCTTCAGGGCACAGCCCCCACGACCCAAACCCGGCGCCAGAGACAGGAACCGACCCCTGGGGCGCACGACCGTAGCCCCCGGAGGGGCGGGCGGGAGAGAGGCGGAGGGAACGGGGCCAACCCCCGGGAGACCACGGCCTCAGGGCACAGCCCTCACGACCCAAACCCGGCGCCGGAGACAGGAACCGACCCCGGTGACTCCTGACCGAAGCCTCCGGACGGGGCGGGCGGGTGGGAGAAGGGCGCGGGAACGGGCCAAGCCCGGGAGACCAGGGGTCAGGGCGCAGCCCCCACCGCACACCCGACGCCGGAGACAGGAACCGGGCCCGGGGCTCTAACCGAAGCCCCCGGAGGGGGCGGGCGGGAGCAGGGCGGGGAAACGGGCCGAACCCCGGGAGACCAGGGCCTCAGGACACAGCCCCCACCGCACACCCGACGCCGGAGACAGGAACCGGGCCCGGGGGCTCTAACCGAAGCCCCCGGAGGGGGCGGGCGGGAGAGAGGCGGGGGAACGGGGCCGAGCCCCGGGGCGCGGCCGCACGCGGACAACCCCCGGTCACGACCACTCCGCCCCGGCTCCCGGCCACACCCCGGCGCCCGCTCCCCCGGTCGAACCCCGGCTCCCGGCCACCCGACCAGCCCCAGCCCCCGGCCACCCGGCCAGGCCCCGGTCCCCGGCCACCCGGTCAGCCCCCGGTCCCCGTGGGATCACGCCACGTGGGTGTCCGCCACCGCCAGCGCAGCGTCCAGCGCCGAGAGGCCCTCCTTGGCCTCCGCCTCCGTGATGTTGAGGGCCGGGACCACGTGGGTGCGGTTCATGTTGATGAAGGGCCACAGGCCGGCCCCCTTGGCGGCGGCGCCGAACGCGGCCATCGGGGCGTTCGCCTCACCGGCCGCGTTGTACGGCACCAGCGGCTCCCGCGTGGAGCGGTCCCGTACGAGCTCAAGCGCCCAGAACATGCCGACGCCGCGCACCTCGCCCACCGAGGGGTGCCGCTCCGCGAGGTCGCGGAGGGCCGGCTCGATGACCTCGGAGCCGAGCTTCGCGGCGTGCTCGACGATGCCCTCCTCCTCCATCACGTTGATGGTGGCGACCGCGGCCGCGCAGGCCAGCGGGTGGCCGGAGTAGGTCAGGCCGCCCGGGTAGGGGCGCTTCGCGAACGTTTCCGCGATCGCGCCCGAGATCGCTACGCCGCCCAGCGGGACGTAACCCGAGTTCACGCCCTTCGCGAAGGTCATGAGGTCCGGCGTCACGTCGTAGAGGTCGGCCGCGAACCACTTGCCCGTACGCCCGAAGCCCGCCATGACCTCGTCCAGGACGAAGACGATGCCGTAGCGGTCGCAGAGCTCACGGACGCCCGCCAGGTAGCCCTTCGGCGGGAGCATGATGCCCGCCGTGCCCGGGACCGTCTCCAGGATGATCGCGGCGATCGTCGACGGGCCCTCGAACTGGATCGTCGATTCGAGGTGCTCGAGCGCGCGCTCGCACTCCTGCTCCTCCGTCTCCGCGTAGAAGCGCGAGCGGTAGAGGAAGGGGGCCCAGAAGCGGGCCACACCCGCCGTGCCGGTGTCGCTGGCCCAGCGGCGCGGGTCGCCCGTGACGTTGATGGCCTGCTGGGTGCCGCCGTGGTACGAGCGGTACGCGGAGAGCACCTTCGGGCGGCCCGTGTGCAGGCGGGCCATCCGCAGGGCGTGCTCGACGGCGTCGGCGCCACCGTTGGTGAAGAAGATCTTGTCCAGGTCGCCGGGGGTGCGCTCGGCGATGAGGCGTGCGGCCTCGGAGCGCGACTCGATGGCGAAGGCGGGGGCGAAGGTCGTCATCTTCCCGGCCTGCTCCTGGATCGCCGCGACGACCTTCGGGTGCTGGTACCCGATGTTCGTGTAGACGAGTCCGGAGGTGAAGTCGAGGTAGCGGTTTCCTTCGTAGTCCCAGAAGTAGGAGCCTTCGGCGCCGGCGACGGCCAGCGGGTCGATCAGCTCCTGTGCCGACCAGGAGTGGAAGACGTGCTTGCGGTCCGCGGCCTTCACGGCGGCGCCGACCTGGGGATTCGGCTGAGGGGTCATGGGGCCGAGGGTAAATGCGCGATGCACCGGCACACCATCGGCGTCCTGTCTGTGGGACGCCGTCGAACCCGACAGTCTGTCGCCCCCGGTTCCCGGCCCCGTCCTGAGCTGCTTTTAGCGTGGCGTTAGGAAACCGTCGGGCAGTGTTGTCCGCATGACCAAGCCGAACGCGCGCCGCTGGCGCAATGTCGCCGTGACCGCGGCCTGGGTCGCCGTGGGCACGGTCGCGGGCGCGCTCGGCGCCTGGCAGCTCGCGGGCTCCGACGCGAACGCCGGAACCGGCACGCACGGCCATCCGCTCGACGACGCGGCGGTGCACCGCGCCCTGGCGTCCGCGCAGGCCTCGACCCCCCGCGCCGACAGCTCGTCCGCCGCCCCTGCCCCCGCCGACCAGCGCCGCACGCTCCGCTTCACGGGCGGCTCCGCGACGGTCGAGTGCGGGACGGACGGCAGCGTGTACCTGGTGGCGTGGAGCCCGGCCGACGGCTACGAGATCGACGACGACGTCGTACGCGGCCCGGGGCGCGTGGCCCGCCTGGAGGCGGAGCCGTCGGACGACGACAGCCCCGACCGGCACTACGAGATCCGGTGTTCGGCCGGCTCGGGCACACCCCGGGCCGTACTGGTCCCCGACGACGATGACGACGACTGACGTCGGCAGGACCCCGCCGGGGCCCGCAGGCGCCCCACACATACGGTGATCAAATGCCACACCTCCTGGTCGTCGAAGATGATCCCGCCCTGCGGAACGCCCTGGTCCGCGCCCTGCGCGACCGGGGCCACGCCGTCGCCACCGCCGCCACCGGCATGGCCGGCCTCGACGCCGCTGTCACCGACCGGCCCGACCTGGTCGTCCTCGATCTGGGCCTGCCCGATGTGGACGGCGCCCGAATACTCCGGATGCTGCGCGCGGTGAGCGACGTACCGGTGATCGTGGCGACGGCCCGCGACGAGGAGGGCGAGATGGTCGCGGTGCTCGGGGACGGGGCCGACGACTACATCGTGAAACCGTTCGGCGCGGCCCAGTTGGACGCCCGGATCAAGGCGGTGCTGCGCCGCCTCGGGCTGCCCGAGGACGCCGACGAGCCGCTCACGGTCGGCGGGCTCGTGATCACGCCCGCGTCCCGCGAGGTCACGCTCGACGGGCGGCCGCTCGATCTGACGCCCCGCGAGTTCGACCTGCTCGCGCATCTCGCCCACCGGCCGGGGCAGGTCGTCTCGCGCCGCGAGCTGCTCGCCGAGGTGTGGCAGCAGCCGCTGGGCGGCGCCGACAAGACCGTCGACGTCCATCTGTCCTGGCTGAGAAGGAAGTTGGGCGAGTCGGCGCAGGCGCCGCGCTATCTGCACACCGTACGCACGGTGGGTGTGAAGCTGCAGGCGCCCGACGAGCGGGCGGAGGCGTAGTGCGCCGCACGCTGCTGCTGCTCACCGCGGCCACCACCGCCCTCGTCCTGACGGCGCTGCTCGTCCCGCTGACCCTGCTCACCCGCAGCCACGCCGCGGACCGGACGACCGCGGAGGCGACCGCCCGCGCCCAGTGGGTGGCCGCCGCGATGGGCCCCACGCTGCACAGCCCGGACGAGCGGGCCGGTGCCGAACAGGCCGTGGAGAGCGTCAACTCCGGTGATCAGCCGGACACTTCGTTGATCTTCGCCGACGGCAAGGTCATCGGCGCCCCGGCCGCCGTCACCGACGCGGTGCGCCTCGCGCGGGCGGGGCGCGCCTTCACGTACGAGCCGCCGGGCGGGGGCCGCCAGGTCCTGGTGCCGGTGCAGGGCGCGGAGGGCGGCACGGCCGTCGTCCAGGTGAGCCTGACCGGCAGGCAGCTGTACGACGGGATGCTCTCGTCGTGGCTGACGCTGGCCGGTATCGGGCTCGGCCTCGTGCTCATCGGGCTGCTGCTCGCGGACCGGCTCGGGGCGCGGCTCGTCGGGGCGACGCGGGCGCTGGCCGGGACGGCGGACCGGCTCGCGGGCGGCGACCTGACCGCCCGCGCAGAGCCGCAGGGGCCGCCGGAGCTGCGTTCCGTGGCCGCGGAGCTGAACCATCTCGCGGCCCGCATCGACGAGCTGCTCACCGCCGAGCGGGAGAACGCGGCCGACCTCGCGCACCGGCTGCGCACGCCCGTCGCGGCACTGCGTCTGGACGCGGAGGGGCTGCGGGACGCGGAGGAGGCCGAGCGGATCGCGGCGGGGGTCGCGGCGCTCGAACTGGGCGTGGACGACGTCATCCGCAAGGCGCGCAAGCCGCTCCGCGGGGTGGCGGGGGCGGATCTCGCGGCGGTCGCCCGGGAGCGGGCGGACTTCTGGGAGCCGCTCGCCACGGACCAGGGGCGGGACCTGGAGGTGTCGGTGCCCCAGGTCGCGGTGGCGGTGCCCGTGCCGGAGGACGAGCTGGTCGCGGCGCTCGACGCGTTGATCGGGAACGTACTGGACCACACGCCGCAAGGGGTCGGGTTCCGGGTCACGGTCCGGGCGGACGGCTCCGCCTCGGAGCTGGTCGTCGCGGACGACGGGCCCGGTCTTCCGGCGGAGGCCGAGACGCGTGGCGCCAGCGGGGGCGGCTCCACGGGCCTCGGCCTCTCGATCGTCCGCCGGACGGCCGAGGAGACCGGGGGGACGGTCTCCTTCGGCTCGTCGGAGAGCGGAGCGGTGGTCACGCTCCGGTGGGGTTGACCTGCACCGATGTTGCGGGTCTCGGGGCTCTGCCCCGGACCCCGCGCCTCAATCGCCGGCGGGGCTTGAATTGCTCAAGCCGCCGCTGAGCCGACCCGGGGGAACGCCTCCCGCACCGCCCGGGCCCACCGGTTGATGCCCAACTCCGGCCGCAGCGCGGCGAATCCGCCGCAGTACTTCGTGAACTCGGCCGTGCGGACGCCGAAGCGGTGGAGCACCCGGTCCGCCTCGGTCAGCTGGCCGCGCGTCTTGGTCTCGACGAGGACGAGGCCCCCGTCCGCCCGGACCGTCCGCCCGTCGGAGAGGTCCCGCACCACGAGCCCGGCGTCGCACGTGATCCGCTGCCCGTCGGCGACGAACGTGGCGCGCTGGTAGTCCGTGACCAGCGAGGGTTCGAGGTCCTCCGGCGCCTCGATGCCGTACGCCCCGCCGAGCACACCGGCGAGGAAGCCCTGCTGCGCGGCGTCGAGCGGCCGCTCCTCGCCCTCCAGGCGGCGACGGTGCTTGACGGTCTCGCCCCGCCCGTTCTTGAGCTTGATCTCGAACTGCCGCTCCCCCGTGTCCTGGTAGAGCCGCTCGCGGATCTTGTACCGGAGCCGGCGCCCCTGCCGGTGGTCGTGATAGGTGCGCAGGTCGGCGGTGTCGTAGTAGGTCGATCTGTACGAGAACCAGCGCCGGCCGTTCACCGAGAGCGAGCGGAAGGGGCCCTCGGGGCGCCGCGGGTCGGTCAGCAGCGCGGCGAAGTCCTCGAAGACCTCCACCGGCACCAGATAGCTGTTGTCGTAGCGGGCCAACAGCTCTGCCCTGTTGTTCAGTTCATCGAGCGACAACGGCTTGGCGGCGAGTGCGGCGCGCCCGATGGCGCGTACGGCGGGGATCACACGGTCTCCTGGTGATAGGCGGCTGCGGTCTTCGTCGTACTGCGAGACTCATGACGGTCATGAGCACCCCTGTGGGTACGAGAGGTACGTATGGGCGCCTCCGATCGTTCCCGGGCCTCCGGCTGCCGGAATCGAACTTCCACGACCATCAGGTCGCGCACGTAGTCGATCTCCTGCACGGTCCAACCATGCGGCCGCCCCACGCGCCTCGCCAGTTCGGCCCGCAGCGCGTCCTCGTCGACGTGCACGGAGTCGAGGGTGACGACGGCCCGGCGGTCCCGGGCGTACAGGCGCGGGTGGTCGGCGACGTAGACGACCGCGAGGAGCAGCGCGGCGAGCGCGGCGGTGACGCCGAGGCCGAGTGCGCGAAGGCCGCACAGCAGCCCGAGGACCAGCGTCACGAAGTAGTACGCGACTTCCTGGTGCCGCAGCGCGTCGGAGCGCAGCCGCACGATGGACAGCACGCCGAACAGGCCGAACCCGAGGGCGAGCCCGCCGCCCTTGCCGACCTCGCCGAGCGCGGCGACGACCGCGAACAGGGCGACGTTCAGCGCGAGATACGCGGGCACGAGCTCGCGCCTGCGATGCCGCGGATAGAAGATGCCGAAGGTCAGCAGGGTCACGGCGAGCAGATCGAGGCCGAGGTGGGCGCCGAGCTCCGCCGCCGGTGGGAGGTTGTCCATGCCCATGACGCTACGAACGGCCGGGTTAAGGCCGCGCTTGGTGACGGTTAACGATCGGCGCCACGATCCGCGTCAACACAGGACGACGAACGGAACCGCTCGGCCCGCGGGGGCCCTCTCTGTCGTATGTCCGCATTATTCTCAGTTCGTTGCACACATATCGGGGGAGGGTGGCGCGACATGGAGGGTATGCAGAGCATCGGCGCGTACCGGCTGCTCGGCCGGCTCGGCGCGGGCGGCATGGGCGAGGTGTATCTCGCGCGCTCGGAGCGGGGTCGCACGGTCGCGGTGAAGGTGATCCGCGAAGAGCTCGCGGAGCAGGAGGAGTTCAGGCACCGGTTCCGGCAGGAGGTGGCGGCCGCGCGGCGGGTCGGCGGCGCGTGGACGGCTCCGGTGCTCGACGCGGACACGGACGCGGAGCTCCCCTGGGTGGCGACCGGGTACGTGGCGGGGCCCAGCCTCCAGCAGGTGGTCTCGCACGACTACGGCGCGCTGCCCGAGCGTTCGGTGCGCATCCTCGCGGGCGGCCTCGCGCACGCGCTGAAGGACATCCACGCGGCGGGCATCGTGCACCGCGACCTGAAGCCGTCGAACGTGCTGATCACCATCGACGGGCCGCGCGTCATCGACTTCGGCATCGCGCGCGCCCTGGAGACGGTCACCGACGGCGGGCTGACCCGTACCGGGGCGCTGGTCGGCTCGCCCGGATTCATGGCGCCCGAGCAGGTCCGCGGCGACGGGATCACCCCGGCGTGCGACGTGTTCTGCCTGGGATCGGTGCTCGCCTACGCGGCGTCGGGGAAGCTGCCGTTCCGCACGACCAACAGCGGGGTGCACGCCCTGATGTTCCGGATCGCGGAGGAGCCGCCCGATCTGGCGGAGCTGCCGGAGGGCCTCCAGGATCTCGTCCGCGACTGTCTGCACAAGCAGCCGGGGGACCGTCCCACGCTCGACGAGATACTCGAACGGACCGGCGTGGACGACGCGTTGGGCGACGGCGGGCGCACCCGTGACCCGTGGCTTCCGGGCGCCCTCGTCGCCCAACTGGCCCGGCACGCCGCGAAGTTGCTCGACACGGAGAACCCGGAGCGCACGACCGCGACCCCGGCCCCGGCACCCGCGCCCGCACCGCCGCCCGCCCCCGAACCGGCCGCGCCCCCGCCGCCCGGCACGCCCGGCGCGGCCTCGCTGAACCACCTGCCGACCGTGGTCTCCCACGAAGCACCTGCGACCCCGCCGCCCGCGCCCCCGCCCGCGCCGGGGTACGGCCACCCGTGGGGCCGGACCCCGCCGTACGGTCCGCCGCCTCCCGAGCCGCCGCGCCGCAACCGCTCCACCCCGGCGCTCATCGCGGTCGCGCTGATCGTCGCGCTCGGCGCGGGCGGTTCGGTGTACGCGCTGATGAACGGCGAGGACAAGCCGTCCGGCCGGGCCGACGACAAGGTCTCCCCCACGTCCGCCACGTCCGCCCCGCTCTCCCCCGCCCCCGGCTCCCCGGGCTCCTCGGTCTCTCCGAGCTCTCCGGGTCAGGAGACGACCACCCAGGAGGAGTCCCCGCAGTCCGCCGCGGGCGACATACCGATCGGCTTCCTCGGCACATGGGAGGGCGCGATCGACAACGCCAACGGCCACCACCCGCGCAGCATCACGCTCCAGCAGGGCGCGTCGGGCGACACGGTCTTCTCCCTGACGGCGGACGGCTACCAGAAGAACGGCGAGCCCTACCACTGCGTCTTCCAGGGCCGGCTGGAGTCGGCGACGTCCTCCACGGTCCGCATCGGCCCCACCGACCCGACGACGGCCCGGCCCACCGACGCCTGCAGCCCGGGCGAACCGAGCACGATCACCCTCACGTCGACCGGCCGCCTGGAGCGCGTCATGTCGGGCGGCGAGGCACCGGTGACGTACGACAGGCGGGGCTGAGGGCCTGTCAACGACGACGCCCCGGCCCGCCGAGGCGGACCGGGGCGCACAAGGCCGGAAAGGGCCTACAGGAACGAGTTGACCTGGATCGTCTCGTCGCGGCCAGGGCCGACGCCGATCGCGGAGATCGGGGCGCCGGACATCTCCTCCAGCGCCTTCACGTACGCCTGCGCGTTCTTGGGGAGGTCCGCGAAGGTCTTGGCCTTCGTGATGTCCTCCGACCAGCCCGGCAGGTACTCGTAGACCGGCTTCGCGTGGTGGAAGTCGGTCTGGGAGTACGGGAGCTCCTCGACGCGCTTGCCGTCGATCTCGTACGCGACGCAGACCGGGATCTGCTCCCAGCCGGTGAGCACGTCGAGCTTCGTCAGGAAGAAGTCGGTGAGGCCGTTGACGCGCGTCGCGTAACGGGCGATCACCGCGTCGAACCAGCCGCAGCGACGGTCACGGCCGGTGGTGACACCGCGCTCGCCACCGATGCGGCGCAGGTCCTCGCCGTCCTGGTCGAACAGCTCGGTCGGGAACGGGCCCGCGCCGACCCGCGTCGTGTAGGCCTTGAGGATGCCGATGACGCGGCTGATCTTCGTCGGGCCGACGCCCGCACCCGTGCAGGCGCCGCCCGCGGTCGGGTTCGAGGAGGTGACGAAGGGGTACGTGCCGTGGTCGATGTCGAGGAGCGTGCCCTGGCCGCCCTCGAACAGCACGACCTTGTCCTCGTCGAGCGCGTCGTTGATCACCAGCGTGGTGTCGGCGACGTAGCCCTTGATCTTGTCGGCGTAGCCCAGCAGCTCCTCGACCACCTGCTGCGCCTCGATGGCGCGGCGGTTGTAGAGCTTCGTCAGGAGCTGGTTCTTGACCTCGAGGGCCGCCTCGACCTTCTGGGTGAGGATCGACTCGTCGTAGAGGTCCTGGACGCGGATGCCGACGCGGTTGATCTTGTCCGCGTACGTCGGGCCGATGCCGCGGCCGGTGGTGCCGATCTTCCGCTTCCCGAGGAAGCGTTCCGTCACCTTGTCCACCGTCACGTTGTAGGGCGTGATGATGTGCGCGTTACCGCTGAGCAGGAGCTTCGACGTGTCGACGCCGCGCTCGTTCAGACCGCTCAGCTCGGAGAGCAGGACCGACGGGTCGACGACGACACCGTTTCCAATGACCGGCGTGCACTCCGGCGAGAGGATTCCGGAAGGGAGGAGATGCAGCGCGTACTTCTGGTCGCCTACGACAACCGTGTGGCCGGCGTTGTTGCCGCCCTGGTAGCGCACTACATAGTCCACGGATCCACCGAGCAGGTCGGTGGCCTTTCCCTTGCCTTCGTCACCCCACTGAGCACCGAGCAGCACAAGTGCGGGCACAGGCGTACACCCCTTCCGGGCGGGGCATGTCCAAGGTCAGGGGCTGTGGCCGCGGCTTTGCGGCGTGCCTTCGTGAGCCTTGGGGTGCCCCGGAATAGACGAAGCCCCTGGCGCAATAGCGCAAGGGGCTCTTGCACAAAGATGCTACCCGAGGAAGCGAGGCAAGGCCGAGGTGGCGGCTTTGGACCATCCATCTGACCGTACGGACGACGCGAGCGAGGGGCTGTCGCGGCAGCTTCTGGTGATCGTCGATCCGCTCGCGATGCGCGCCGACGGGGAGTCCGTGCGCATCGCCAAGGACGTGTTGTGCGCGGGTTCGACGGCGAAGGTGTGCCTGCCGGAGGGACCCGCCGATTTTGCGAAAGCGCTGGCCAAGCGGGGTGTACGACGGCCGGTCGTGGTCGGCGACGACCGGGCGCTGCTGCGCGCGGTGTCGCTGCTGCACCGGGAGCGGGAGCTGGCGGACGCGGTGTTCTCGATGGTGCCGGTGGGGTCGGCGGTGTCGCTCGCCCATTCGCTCGGAGTGCCCGGGGGCACGGTCGAGGCGGCGCGGGCCGCGCTCGACGGGGCGCCGCGGCGGCTCGATCTGCTGGTGGACGACAGCGACGGGGTGGTGCTCGGCGGCCTGTGCATCCCGCCGATCGCCGATCCCCCGGGCTCGGGGGCCGGGGGCGGCCGGGCCTGGTGGCGGACGTGCGGCTCGCTCGTGCGCAGCCTCGCGGTGCGCTCGCCGCGGGGTGCGGAGGCGGGTGAGGCGCAGCCCGCGCGGCTGCGGATCGAGGCGGACGGGGCGACGCTCGTCGACCTCGACGAGCCGGTGCGGGGCGTCTCGGTGACGCCCTGTGCGGGGGACGGGCTCGCGCGGGTGGAGGTGCGGGGGGCCGCGGGGGCGGCGGTCTCCGTGCGGGCGCACACGGTCACCGTGACCGGGGCGGATTTCCGGTATCGGGCGGATCAGGTGCGGATCGGGGGGCCGGTGCGGAGGCGGACGTGGTCGGTGCGGGCCGGAGCGTGGCGGTTGGCGTTGCCGTGAGCGGTACCCGGCACCGTGGCTGAGGTCTCGGGGCTCTGCCCCGGACCCCGCGCCTCAATCGCCGGCAGGGCTTGATTTTCGCGACTCATGCGCCGAGAGGCCCGATTTGCGCGGTTCACGCGGCGCAGGGGCTTGATGTGCTCAGTTGTCCGAGAAGCCCAGGGTCTTGCGGTGTTCGCGCCAGCGGTCCATCAGTTCCGCCAGTTCCACCTGGACGAACTCGAAGAACGCGAGCGTCTCGCCGATGCGGCGGCCCGCGGGGGTGTCCGCGCCGAGGCTGTCGACGCCCTCGCGCAGCGCGTCCTCCCAGCGCTTCATGATGCTGTCGCGGTTGGTCAGCGCCTCGTACCACTGGTTGCTGCGCACCCGGAAGAGGTCGCGCCGCGTCCCGGGCTCGCGCTCGCGCGTGACCATGTGCTGCTGGGTCAGATAGCGCACCGCCCCGGACACCGCGGCCGGGCTGACCTGGAGCTGCTTGCCGAGTTCGGCGGAGGTGAGGGCGCCGGAATCGGAGGCGAGGAGGGCCGAGAAGATGCGGGCGGGCATCCGGGTCATGCCGGCCTCGACGAGCTGGGCGGCGAAACGTTCGACAAACCGGGAGCGGGCCTCCTCGGCCGCCCGTGCCCGCGTCTCGTCCATGCCCTGCGTACCCATGTCCCGATCCTCTCCCCTTGCCCGGTCTGCGACGCCAGTTTATACGTTTCCTTAACTTCACAAATTTGTGAAGTGCGCGTAGCTTCAGAACCATGACGAAGGCAATCACGGTCTCCGGACTGCACAAGTCGTTCGGCAAGACCCATGCCCTCGACGGTCTCGACCTGGATGTCGAGGCCGGAGAGGTGCACGGCTTCCTCGGCCCGAACGGCGCGGGGAAGTCCACCACCATCCGCGTCCTGCTCGGCCTGCTCCGCGCGGACTCCGGCGCCGTCCAGCTGCTCGGCCGCGACCCCTGGGCCGACGCCGTGGAGCTGCACCGCAAGGTCGCGTACGTGCCGGGTGATGTGACGCTGTGGCGCAACCTCAGCGGCGGCGAGGTCATCGACCTCTACGGGCGGCTGCGCGGCGGGCTCGACAAGAAGCGCAAGGCCGAGCTCATCGAGCGCTTCGAACTCGACCCGACCAAGAAGGGCCGCACGTACTCCAAGGGCAACCGGCAGAAGGTCGCCCTCGTCGCCGCGTTCGCCGCCGTCGACATCGACGTGCTGATCCTCGACGAGCCGACCTCCGGGCTCGACCCGCTGATGGAGGACGTCTTCCAGTCCTACGTCGAGGAGGCCGCGCGCGAGCACGGGCGCACGGTGCTGCTGTCCTCGCACATCCTCAGCGAGGTCGAGGAGCTCTGCGACCGGGTCAGCATCATCCGCAAGGGCGTGACCGTGGAGAGCGGTTCGCTGGCCGACCTGCGGCACCTGACCCGGACCAGCGTCACCGCGGAACTCGCCGGTGAGCCGGGCGGGTTGAGCGATCTCCCCGGGGTGCACGACCTCGACGTACAGGGCAAACGCGTCAAGCTTCAGGTCGACACCGACAAGCTCGACGCCGTGCTCCGCTCGCTCGCCGGGTCCGGTGTGCGCTCGCTGACCAGCACCCCGCCCACCCTGGAAGAGCTGTTCATGCGGCACTACCAGGAGGACGTCCGCACTCCCGAGGCGGCGGTGTCGCGATGACCACCCTCGTGAGCGACAACCGCTACGTCTCCCGGTCCGGCGGCGCGCGGCACCTCGCGGGCACCGGGACACTGCTCAGGCTCGCGCTGCGGCGCGACCGCGTGATGATGCCCGTATGGGTCGCCATCACCACCGTGATGGTCGTGTCGATGCCGAACTCGCTGAAGTCCGTGTGGCCCACGGCCGCCGAGCGCGCCGACATCGCGGCCTCCATGAACACCAACAGCTCGATGCGCGCCATGTACGGGCCCGTCTTCGGGGACTCGCTCGGCGCGCTCACGGCCTGGCGCGCGGGCACGTTCGCCGCGGTCTTCGCCGCGATCATGAGCCTGCTCATCGTCGTGCGGCACACCCGTGACGAGGAGGAGAGCGGGCGGCAGGAGCTGGTCTCGTCGGCGATGGTGGGGCGGCGCGCGCCGCTGACCGCCGCGCTGCTCACGGCCCTCGTCGCCAACGGTGTGCTGGCGCTGCTGGTCGCGGGCGGCCTCGCCGCCCAGGGCGGCGCGGGGGCCCTGGCCCTCGGGCTCGCGATCGGCGGCTGCGGGATGGTGTTCGCGACGATGGCGGCGATCGTCGCCCAGTTCACGGAGAGCGCCCGGCTCGCGCGCGGCGCCACATCGGCGGTGCTCGGCGTCGCCTTCGTCCTGCGGGCGGCGGGCGACTCCGGAACGAACGACGGCTCCTCGCCGCTGACCTGGATCTCGCCGATCGGCTGGGTCGAGAACACCCGCGCCTTCGCCGACGAGCGGTGGTGGGTGCTCGGGCTGTTCCTCGCGGCCGTCCTGGTCCAGGGCGTGATCGGCTACGAACTCGCCGGGCGGCGCGACATCGGCATGAGCTTCCTGCCGACCCGGCCGGGGCCCGCGAACGGGCGCCTCGGCACGGCCGGTGCGCTGGCCTGGCGGCTCCAGCGCGGCAGCGTGATCGGCTGGTCGATCGGGTTCCTCGCGGCCGGTGTCGTCTTCGGCGGGATGACCGAGGGAGCGGCCGACCTGGTCGGCGACAGCGAGAACACCGTGGAGATCATCGAGCGGATGGGCGGCCACTCCGGCATCACCGACGCCTTCCTCGCCACGATGGTCGGCATGCTCGGGATGGTCGCCGCGCTCTACATCGTGCAGGCGGTGCTCCGGCTCAGCGGCGAGGAGACCTCGCAGCGCGCCGAACCGATCCTCGCGAACGCGGTCGGCCGCACCGCCTGGGCCGGCGGCCACCTGGTCATCGCCTTCGCGGGCGCCGCGCTGATCATGCTGCTCGGCGGGATCGGGCTCGCGCTCGGCTACGGCAAGGAGTTCGGCCCCGTCGTCGGCGCCTGCCTGGTCCAGCTCGCCGCGATCTGGACGCTCGGCGGGGTGGCCGTGCTGCTGTACGGGCTGCTGCCGCGGGCGGCCGTCGCCGCGTGGGCGGCGGCGGGCGCGGCGCTCCTCATCGGCTGGATCGGCCCGGCGCTCAAGCTGCCGCAGGCCGTCATGGACGTCTCGCCGTTCGGGCACCTGCCGAAGCTGCCGGGCGGGGAGATGACGTGGGGCCCGGTGCTCGTGGAGGTGCTGCTCGCCGCGGTGTTCGTCGCCGTGGGCCTGGTCGGCCTGCGGCGGCGGGACATGTCCAACTGACCCGCGCTCACAACTCCACGGCAAGCCCCTCAAGCCCCCGGATGACGAAGTTCGGCTTGCGCTCCGGCTCCGCCGCGAGCCGCAGCGTCGGCGCCCGTGTCAGCAACGCCCGCATGGACGCGGCGAGTTCGATGCGGGCGAGCGGGGCGCCGATGCAGTAGTGGATGCCCGCGGAGAACGAGATGTGCGGGTTGTCGGCGCGCGTCAGGTCCAGCCTCTCCGGGGCGGTGAAGACCGCCGGATCGTGGTTGGCCGAGCCGAACAGCAGGGCCACCTCCGAGCCGGCCGGGATCGTGGTGCCCGCCACCTCGATCTCGTCGAGCACCCAGCGTTCGAACAGCTGGAGCGGGGTGTCGTAGCGCATCAGCTCCTCGATCGCGGAGGGCACCAGGGAGTGGTCCGCGCGCAGGGCCGCCAGCTGCTCGGGGTGCCGGAACAGGGCCCACCAGCCGTTCACGGTCGCGTTGACCGTGGCCTCGTGCCCCGCGTTGAGGAGCAGGACGCAGGTGGAGATCATCTCCTGCTCGGTGAGGCGGGCGGGTCCTGCGCCGTCCGTGCCGCCCTCGTCGTCGTGGGCGGCGATGAGCCCCGAGATCAGGTCGTCGGCGGGGCGCGCCCGGCGCCGCGCGATCAACTCCCGCAGATACTCGGTGAATTCGAGGGACGCGGTGACCGCGGCCCGCGCCGTCTCCTGCGACGGGTTCAGCTCGTACATCCCGCAGATCGCCGCCGACCACGGCCGCAGCGGCGCGCGGTCCGACTCGGGGATGCCGAGCATCTCCGCGATGACGGCCACGGGCAGCGGTTCGGCGACGGCCGTGAGCAGGTCCCCGCCGCCGTCGGCGACGAGCCCTGACACGAGCTCGTCCGCCAACTTCTCGACGTACGGCTGGAGTTGACGCACCGTACCCGGCGTGAACGCCTTCGAGACCAGGCGGCGGATGCGCGTGTGGTCCGGGGGCTCCAGGTCGAGCATGCCGTGGTCGTTGAGGGTGTGGAACGGCTCGTGCTCGGGCGGCGGGGCCGTGCGGCCGAAGTCCTCGTGGGCGTAGCGGTGTTGATAGGTGCGGCCCAGGCGGCGGTCGCGCAGGAGCGCCGAGACGTCCGCGTGGTGCGGGATCAGGTACTGGTTCGAGGGCTCGAACCAGTGCACCCGGCCGGACTCGCGCAGGGCCCCGTAGGCGGGGTACGGGTCGCTGACGAAGGCCGGGGACCAGGGATCGAACTTCTCCACGAACGCGTCCATGGCCGGACGCTAGCCCCGCTCACCCCGGCGTGACCAGACGTGCCTCGTACGCGAAGACCGCCGCCTGCGTCCGGTCGCGCAGGCCCAGCTTCACCAGGACCCGGCTCACATGCGTCTTGATCGTCGACTCGGCGACCACGAGCCGCTCGGCGATCTCGATGTTCGACAGCCCCTGCGCGATCAGGACGAGCACCTCCGTCTCGCGCTCGGTCAGCTCCCCGTACGCCCCCGGCTGCCGCCCCGCCGGAACCGGCGAGGCCTCGGCCAGCTTGGCGAACTCCGTGATCAAGCGGCGGGTCACGGTCGGCGCGAGGAGGGCCTCGCCGCTCGCCACCACCCGCACGCCGTCGGCGAGTTCGCGCGCGGAGGCGTCCTTGAGGAGGAAGCCGGAGGCCCCGGCCCGCAGCGCCTGGTACACGTACTCGTCCAGATCGAAGGTGGTCAGGACGAGCACCTTCGTGCCCGCGTCCGCCGCGACGATCTCGCGGGTCGCCTCGATGCCGTTCAGCTCCGGCATCCGGATGTCCATCAGGACGACGTCGGGGCGCAGCTCGCGGACCTTGGCGATGGCCTCCACGCCGTTGACCGCCTCGCCGACGACCTCGAAGTCCGGCATGGCGTTCAGCAGGACCGAGAAGCCCTCGCGGACCATCATCTGGTCGTCGGCGACCAGGACCCTGATCACGCCTCGTCCTCCGTCCCGGTGGCCGCGGCACGGGCGACGGGGATGAACACCGTCACCTCGTACCCGCCGTCGGCGGTCCCCTCCGCCGTCATCTCGCCGTCCAGCATCGACACGCGCTCGCGCATACCGGTGAGACCGTGTCCGGCGCCCGGACTCGGCTTCACCAGCCCGGTCGACGGGCCGTTGACGATCCTCAGGCCCAGGCCCCCGAGGACGTACGACACCTCGACGGCGGCCTGCGCGCCCGGGGCGTGCCGCAGCGCGTTGCTCAGCGCCTCCTGCACGATCCGGTACGCCGACAGCTCGACGCCCTGCGGGAGTTCACGGGCCGCGCCCGTCACCGTCCGCGTCACGGTCAGGCCCGCCTCCCGCACGTTCTCCAGGAGCCTGTCGAGGTCGGCGAGCGTGGGCTGCGGGGCGTCGGGCGCCTCGTAGTCCTCGGCCCGTACGACGCCGAGGACCCGGCGCAGCTCGGTGAGCGCCGCCACCGCGTTCTCCCGGATCGTGACGAACGCCTGCTCCAGCTCGGGCGGCGGGTTCTCGACGCGGTACGGCGCGGCCTCCGCCTGGATCGCGACCACCGACATGTGGTGCGCCACCACGTCGTGCAGCTCGCGCGCGATGTTCGTGCGCTCCTCCAGGAGCGTGCGCCGGTCCCGCTCGACGGCGGTGACCGTGCGCTCCTGGACGACCTCGCGCCGGGCGTTGCGGTTGACCTGGACGAGCGCGACGATCCCGACCCCCATGCCGGAGAGCACCGTCATGGGGACGGCGATGCCGCCGTTCAGGCCGCCGAAGACCGCCGCGGACAGCAGCGAGTACAGCGTGGACAGGACCCACATCCAGGCCGCCGTACGCGGCCGGGTGCGCGCCGCGACCACCATCATCACGACCGTGTGGCCCAGGATGCTGCCGCCCGACCACGGGTAGAGGTCGTCGCTCGTCGCCCACACCAGGAGCGGGGCGGCGCCCAGCGAGAGCCAGAAGGCGAGGACCGGGCGGAGCAGGGTGAGCGCCACGGGGACCGAGGCCATCAGCCCGGCGACGAGCGCGAAGAAGCCGTCGTCGAGGGCGCCGTAGCTCGCCATGCCCGTGATCAGTGTGAGCCCGGCGAGGCCGAGGACGACGGCGTGCGGCAGAAGTCCCAGACGCCGGCGGAATCGCCCGGGGAACTGCCGGGCCCAGGGCCCGTCGGTACCGGCGCGCGGCATCGGCCGGTACGCGAGGACGTCCCGGAACAGGTCCTCGCGCAGCCCCCGCAGCGCCGCCTTGGCCAGATTTATCTCAGGGCTGTGTTCCCGCGGGCCCTGGACGATGGTCGTGTCGGTCATGGCATTCACGGTAGGTCGCGGGGGTGGTGCCCCGCGTCCGCACGGAGGAGGGTTCGACGGCGTCCGTCGCAAGGACTACGCGTCCCTGCCGCACGGATTCACCAGGCCAGTTGCGCGATCTCCTCCGCGACCACCGCGCAGGCGTCCGCCGCCGGGTCGATCACCGGGAAGTGGCCGACCTCCTCCAGGAACGTGACACCCACGACCTCGCCCGCCTTCGCCGCCGCGTCCGCGTACGCCTCGGCCAGCTCGAACGGCACGGTCGTGTCCGTACGCCCCTGGACCACGGTCGTCGCGACACCGGTCGGCAGGAGCTCCACCGGGTCCACGTACGGCCGGCGCTCGTCGAACAGCTCCCGCATGCCGCCCAGGAGCTGGACGCACGCGCCGTCGCAGACACCCAGCTCCTCTGCGAGCACGAAGCCCACGACCGGGGCGATGGCGACGACGCCGCGCAGCGCCGCCGAGTTCGGCGTGCGCCACGGCGCGCCCTCCGGCAGCACGTGCCGGGCCCCCGCCCACAGCGCGAGCTGACCGCCCGCCGAGTGCCCGGTCACGATGGTGCGGCGCGGGTCGGCCGAGGGCAGGTGCTCGGCGGCGAGCGCGGGCATCGCGTCGAGCGCGGCCGCCACGTCGTCGAAGGTCTCGGGCCAGCGCCCGGCGACGGGCCCTTCAACCCCCTGGTGCGGCACGGAACTGCCACGCCGGTACTCGACGTTGGCGACGGCGAACCCGCGCCGCGCGAGGAAGTCGCAGAACGGGGTCAGGTACTGCCGGTCGTACGGCCCTCGCCACGCCCCGCCGTGCAGGACCACGACCAGCGGGGCCGCGGTCGAACCGTCCCTCGGGGCGTAGAAGTCGACGACCTGGTCCGGGTGATCGCCGTACGCGGCGCTGACGTCCGGCGGCACGGCAGGATGCGAGAAGGCCGACGCCTCCTCCGCCTCCTCGCGGGTGGCGCCGGACTTGTCGGGGTCTGGCATGCTCCAACCTCTCGACATCGTGCGGAACTTGATGAAATGCGAGCGAACCGGCGGACAGCCGATGAGTCGCGGGTATGCGGACGCTACCAGGCCCGTGACGTGCGTCAACACGTACAGTGACCACACAAACGGTTCGTTCGTACCGTTACCCTGGCGGTCATGACCGGTAACCCGACCGAAGCGCACGAACCCGGCACGCTCCGTCCCGGCGGGCGCACGGCCCGTGTCCGCGCGGCGGTGCTTCAGGCGGCGGGCGACGTCCTCGCCGAGCACGGCTTCGACCGGCTCGACCTGGGCGACATCGCGCGGCGCGCGGACGTCGGCAAGACGACCGTGTACCGGCGGTGGGGCTCGCCCACGGGCCTGGTCGCCGACCTCCTCGACCAGATGGCCCAGGAGTCCGTCCCCCGCACCGAGACGGGCACGCTGCACGGCGACCTGACCGCCAACGCCCACCTCGTGCAACGCACCTTGGCGGACCCCCGGCAGGGCCCCCTCTTCCGCGCGGTGATCGCCGCGGCCGCCTGCGACCCGCGCACGGCCTCGGCCCTCGCCCGCTTCTACGAGGTCCGGGTGGCCGAGTGGGCCCCCTGCGTGGAACAGGCGGTGACCCGCGGCGAGTTGCCGCGCGACACGGACCCGGCGGAGGTCGTCCGTTCCGTTTCCGCGCCGCTGTACTACCGCCTGCTGACCTCGGGCACGGCCCCGTCCCCATCCGACGCGGACCGCGCGGCAGCGGCGGCCGTGGCGGCGGGGATGGCGGGGGTTTTTGCGGGGTGAGGGGGCGGGCGGCCCCTCGACCGGATGGCCTCTCGACCGGATGGCTTCTCGAGCGGATCGCCTCTCGACCGGATCGCCGAGTGAGCCGCCGGTCGGGCCGTTTGCCCGCCCATCTCCCACCCACCCGCCCCCTCCGGGGGCTCCAGCCCCGAGGCCTCCGGACCCGGCTGCCTCGGCCCGCACCGCGGCCGTAACGACCGGCCCACTGCCGAAGGCGATCTGCCGCCCAGGCCAGGCTCCCCACCCGTAACGACGACCCGACCCGACTTGGGCAATCTGCCTTCCCCAAGCTCTGCGACAAGCTCCGAGCCGGGGAGACCCCACCGGGCGGCAGGGTCGGCAAGGCGGCCCCCGGTGCCGCGCAACGCTCACGACGGCCCCGGCCACGGCAGAGCGGCCGGGGCCCGGATAACCGGAGCCCCTGGAGGGGGCGGGCAGTGGGAGACGAGCGGGCATCGGCACAGCCGGTAAGACACCGGTGCCGCACAGCCGGCACGGCCCCGAACCCCGGACCTGCTGACGGATGGGAGATCAGCCAAGGGCGGCGCAGGCGGCGAGGCGACGGTGGCGCGTGCCCATCACCGCAGGCGCCAAGCCCGGCACAGCCCCGGGCCCCGGGGGGCCTACGCCCCCGGAGGGGGCGGGTGGGTGGGAGATGAGCGGGCAACGGCGCAGCCGGCACAGCACCGGTGCCGCGCACCCGTCACCACGGGCGCCAAGCCCGGCACCCCCGCAAAGCCCCCCAGGAGCCGGTCGACCGAGTCGGCGGCGGCGACAACCGCGCCGACCCGGCCACCCGCCCCCACATCCGCCAAGAACGGCCGCCGCTAAGAGGACAGTTCCCGCGCCAGCACCGACCCCGCCCGCTCCACATCCGCGAAGGACAGATACAGCGGCGTGAACCCGAACCGCAGGACGTCCGGCGCCCGGAAGTCACCGACGACCCCGGCCCCGATCAGCCGCCCCATCACGTCCCCCGCGTCCGCGCACCGCAACGCCACCTGGCTCCCCCGCTCCCCGTGCCCGACCGGCGTCACGACCTCGACCCGGCCCCCGGGAACGTACGCCTCGACGCACTCCAGGAAGAAGTCCGTCAGCGCGAGGGACTTGGCCCGCACGGCGTCGACCGAGACGTCGGGCCGCGCCCACACCTCGAGCGCCGCCTCAAGCGCCAGCATCGACAGGATGTCCGGCGTCCCGACCCGCCCCCGCACGACCCCGTCCGCCGCCTCGTACTCGGACCGCATCCCGAACGGCTCGGCATGCGAGTTCCACCCCGGCAGCGGCGAGTCGAAGGCCGCTTGATGGTCCCTGCGCACGTACAGGTACGCCGGCGAACCCGGCCCCCCGTTCAGGAACTTGTACGTGCAGCCGACCGCGAGGTCGACCCCGTGCGCGTCGAGCCCGACCGGCAGCGCACCCGCGCTGTGGCACAGGTCCCACACCGAGACCGCCCCCGCCGCACGGATCGCCGCCGTAAGCCCCGGCAGATCGTGCAGCCGGCCACTGCGGTAGTCGACGTGGTTCAGGAGCACCGCCGCCGTACGCGACGACAGCGCGCCCGGCACCTCCCCCGGTTCCACGGCCCGCACCGAACAGCCCGTCATCCGGGCCGCGGAGGCGGCGATGTACCCGTCCGTCGGGAACGTCGCCGCGTCGACCAGGATCTCGTCCCGCCCGGCCTCAGGACCGCCCGCGAGCCGCACCGCACCCACAAGTGCCTTGAAAACATTGACACTTGTGGAGTCGCCGACCACGACCTGGCCACTGTCCGCGCCGACGAGCGGAGCGATCAGATCCCCGATCCGCTCGGGCGCCGTCCACCACCCCGACTCGGTCCAGGACCTGATCCGCAGCTCGCCCCACTGCCGCCGCACGACGTCCTCGACCCGCCCCGGCACGTTCGCGGGCAGCGCGCCCAGCGAGTTCCCGTCGAGGTAGACGCCACCGTCGTCGCCAAGTACGAACTCGTCCCGCACACCGCCGAGTTGATCGGCGGCGTCCAGTTCCTTCGCCCGCTCGTACAGGTCAGACATGGGACCTCGCCGTCCACAGCTCGGGGAACACGTTCTTCTGCGCGCGCTTCTCCAGCCACGCCACACCGGCGGAGCCACCCGTGCCCGCCTTCGCGCCCATCGCGCGCCGCGTGGCCACCAGATGGTCGTTGCGCCAGCGCCACACCAGCTCGGCGACGTCCGTCAACGCCTCGCCCAGGCGCGCGAGTTCGTCGTTCTCGTCGCCCGCGTACAGGCGCGTCCACACCGCCTCGACCTCCGGCGACGGCACGTACTTCTGCGACACGTCGCGGTCGAGGACGGCGCGCGGCACCGGGTGTCCGCGCCGGGCCAGCAGCCGCAGCACCTCGTCGTACAGGCTCGGCTCGTGCAGCGCCTTCTCCAGCTCGGCGTGGACCCGCGGCGCTCCGCGGTGCGGCACCAGCATCGACGCCGACTTCTCGCCGAGCAGGAACTCCATGCGCCGGTACATCGCCGACTGGAAGCCGCTGCCCTCGCCGAGCGCGGAGCGGTACGAGTTGAACTGGCCCGGGGTGAGCTGACCGAGCGGCCGCCACGAGGCGTTGAGCGCGTCCAGTTCCCTGACGGACCGTTTCAGCGCGGCCACGGCGGTCGGCACGTCGTCCGTGCCGAGCGCGCGGGCCGCCGTCTCCCACTCGTGCACGATGACGGTGAACCACAGCTCCATCACCTGGGTGGTGACCAGGAAGACCATCTCGCCGGGATCGTCCGAGCGAAGGTGCTGGAGGTGGGTGAGGACGTCGGCCTGGACGTAGTCCTCGTAGGGCGTGGTGCCCGCGAAGTCGAGATGCGGTGCGTCGGGTGCCTCCGTGTCGCGACCCGACCGGTGATCCGCGTCGTGGGACATCGCTGTCTCCTGTTTTGTACTCCGGGTAGCGGTCCGCCCTGCCGTTACCGACACGGGGCCCCGGTCCCCACGTGCATCCTCCGCAATCGTCCCCGCAAACGGCAAGGCCCGCCTGTTCACCATGTCCGCATACGGAGGAGCGTATCCGTATCCCGTTTCGGTGGCCCGTGCCCGAATTGGGTACGGAAGATGGGTCGTCCTACCGACGTCCGGCCCGCACCCCACCGCACAGACTTGCCGTGCAAGGAAGCACAGTACGGAAGGTCGAAGCGGCATGCCGGATGCTCCGCGGAAGAGTTCGGTGTAGGTGGTGACGGAGGGATCGCACCTCGTCCTGGTGCTCCTGAAAGGGGCGTTGGACGAGACGGAGGAAGCAGATCTCGTGGACCGGGCGGTGCGGTCGGGCGAGAGCACGGGCAAGCAGGTCGTCGTCGACCTGTCCGGCGTGACGTACATGGGCGGCGGGACCCTGAGTGCCCTGCTGCTGCCGGGACGGCGGGCCCAGCCCTTTCCGTGGCTGGCCGGGCCGCTGGATTTCCATGTGGACCGGCGGTTGTCGGTGACGGGGACGGCGGGCCGGTTCCGCATTTTCGGGACGCTGGTGGAGGCGATGCAGGCGGCTCGGGACGAGCTGAGCCCCGTCCCCGAGTGACGCACGGGGCCCGGCTTCCGCCCGGCATCCGTCCGTCTCGGTCAGCCGGCCACAAGTGGCAGACTGGCGGCATGACGACGCACAAGAACCTGCTGGGTGGACCGGACCCGACGTACCTGCCGGAGAACGAAGAGGCGTACCGGCTTCTGGGCGAGGAGTCCCAGGCCCCGGTCGACGTCGTGGCCAGGTACCCGACCTTCTCGCTCGCCTGGGCCATGCTCGCCGACGACGCCTTCGAGGCGGGGCGCGTGGTCGAGTCGTACGCGTACGCGCGCACCGGCTACCACCGCGGGCTCGACTCCCTGCGCCGGGCCGGCTGGAAGGGGCACGGCCCCATCCCGTGGAGCCACCAGGCCAACCGCGGGTTCCTGCGCTGCCTGGCCGCCCTCGCCCGCGCCGCCGGCGCGATCGACGAGAAGGACGAGACCGAGCGGTGCTGGCAGTTCCTCCAGGACAGCAGCGAAGAGGCGTACACGACGCTGAAGCGGTAGGTCCTGCCGCGGCGGTACGCGGTCACGACATGCGACGGGCCCGGTTCCCCGAAGGGAGCCGGGCCCGTCGCCTGCGTTGACGCGTCGCGCCTGCTCGGTGCGTTGCGCCCTACTTGATGCGCGTACCCGTCGAGCGCAGGTTCTCGCAGGCCTGGACGATGCGGGCGGTCATGCTCGCCTCGGCCTTCTTGCCCCACACGCGCGGGTCGTACGTCTTCTTGTTGCCGACCTCGCCGTCGACCTTCAGGACGCCGTCGTAGTTCTCGAACATGTGGCCGGCGATCGGGCGCGTGAAGGCGTACTGGGTGTCGGTGTCGAGGTTCATCTTCACGACGCCGTTCTCCAGCGCGGTCGTGATCTCCTCGACCGTGGAGCCGGAGCCGCCGTGGAAGACGAAGTCGAACGGCTTCGAGCCGGCCGGCTGACCGTACTTCGCGGCGACGCCCTCGTTCAGCTCCTTGAGCAGGTCGGGGCGGAGCACGACGTTGCCCGGCTTGTAGACGCCGTGGACGTTGCCGAAGGACGCGGCGAGGAGGTAGCGGCCCTTCTCGCCCAGGCCGAGGGCCTCGGCGGTGCGCAGCGCGTCGTCGACCGTGGTGTAGAGGTTGTCGTTGATCTCGTGCGAGACGCCGTCCTCCTCGCCACCGGTCGGCGTGATCTCGATCTCGAGGATGATGTTCGCGGCCTTGGCCTTGGCGAGCAGCTCCTGCGCGATCTCCAGGTTGTCGGTCAGCGTCTCGGCCGAGCCGTCCCACATGTGCGACTGGAAGAGCGGCAGGCCACCGGCCTCGACGCGCTTCTGCGAGATCGCGAGCAGCGGGCGCACGTAGCCGTCCAGCTTGCCCTTGGGGCAGTGGTCGGTGTGCAGCGCGATCTTGTTGCCGTAGCGGGCGGCCGCGACGTGCGCGAACTCGGCGAGCGCCTCGGCGCCCACGACCATGTCCTTCACGCCCTGGCCCGAGAGGTACTCGGCGCCACCGGTGGAGATCTGGATGATGCCGTCGGACTCGGCCTCGGCGAAGCCCTGCAGCGCGGCGTTCAGGGTCTGCGTCGACGAGACGTTGATGGCCGGGTAGGCGAACTTCCCCGCCTTGGCCCGGTCGAGCATCTCGTTGTACTGGTCCGGGGTTGCGATGGCCATCTGCCGTCTCCTCGTAAAGCGCGGGTTGCGGGGGCTCGGGTGTCGTTCTCGTGACCCTCACCAAGCGTCAAGGGGTGACATCATCGTCGACCCCATCTTTCCAGACTTGTGCGAATGCTCCAGCCCGGTGGCCGAAGGGGTCAGTCCAGGCCCAGCTCGTCCTTCGAGAACGCGAAGAGGTACGGGACCCCGGCGCCCTCGGTGATCTTCTCGGCGGCGCCGGTGGCCCGGTCCACGATGGTCACGACGGCGACGACCTCGGCCCCAGCCTCGCGCACCGCCTGCACGGCCTCCAGCGGGGAGCCGCCGGTCGTGGACGTGTCCTCGACGACGACCACGCGACGGCCCTTGATCTCCGGGCCCTCCACGCGCTTCTGCATGCCGTGCGCCTTGGCGGCCTTGCGGACGACGAACGCGTCGAGGCGCTCGCCGCGCGCGGCCGACGCGTGCAGCATCGCGCCGGCGACCGGGTCGGCGCCCATGGTGAGACCGCCGACCGCGTCGAACTCAAGGCCGTGCTGACTGGTCAGGTCCAGCAGGACCTGGCCGACCAGCGGGGCGGCCTCGCCGTCGAGGGTGACGCGGCGCAGGTCGACGTAGTAGTCGGCCTCGATGCCGGAGGACAGCGTCACCTTGCCGTGCACCACGGCCTTGTTCTTGATCTGCGTCAGCAGCGCGTCGCGCACGTCGTTCGTCGTCATGCCTACGAGCTTAAAGGGCGCGTTTTACAGGTGGCGCCAGGTCCAGGTGGTGCTGGCTTCGAGCGGCTCGACCGGGGTGACCAGGCGCGGCGCCGTGTTCAGCCCGTTCGGCGGACCGGTCTGAGGTTCGACGCAGACGGCCACGTCCTGCTCGTCGTAGACGACGACCCACTGCTCGGGGCTGGTCACCTCGACCTGGAGGGCGCCCGGCCAGTTCAGCGTGACGTCGACGCCGTCGGGCATCCCGAAGCAGTCGTCCCACGGCCCCGGGGTGGCCTCGATGCGCTTGCCGGTCGGCAGGTGGTCCGCGCCGCGCTCCTCCTGCCAGGCCGGGTCGAAGGCGATCTGCACGCTGCTGCCGCCGTCGGTGACGGTCCGGTTGAACCAGGGGTGCCAGCCGGCCTGCGCGGGGAACGAGTCGCCGTACGTCTCGATGCCCAGCGACAGCGTCAGCGAGTCCTCGGAGAGCGAGACGAGCTGCGTGACGCGTCCGCTGTACGGCCAGGGGTCGGTGAGGTCGTACGTGAAGGCGGCCTCGGTGCGGGTCTCGCGCGCGGTGGTCCACTCGGCGTTCCGGCCGAAGCCGTGGATGGCGTGCGGCGGGGAGTTCAGCGGCATCCGGTGGACGTGGCCGCCGTTGCGGAACTGTCCCTCCCTGATGCGTCCGCACCACGGCACCATCGGGAAGCAGCCGTACTTCTCGCCCTGCCGCAGCAGCTCTGTGCCGGAGATCTTCAGGCTGCTGATACGGCAGCCGTTGCCCGGCGCCACGGTCACTTCCGCGTCGCCCGCGGTCAGCGTCGTTTCCTGTGTCGTCACGGGTCCTGAGCCTATGCGGGGTGGTGCTACCGGCGCCTGCGCAGGGCCCGGCCGACGACGATCGCGGAGGCGAGCGCGACGGCGGCCGCGGGGGCGGCCCAGCGCAGGGTGGCGCTGGTCGTGACGCCCTCGGGGGCGGGAACGGGGGCGTACCGGCCGCGCGGCGGCGCGTGGTCGACCTCCTCCGCGCTGCGGCCGATCATCGTGCGCCGGGCGTGCGCGGCGACCGGCTCCGCCGGGAGCTCGGTCTCGGCTCCGGCGGCGGGGTCGAGGGACGGCGGCGGAATCTCGGTGTCGAAGACGGAGGAGTGGTCGGGGGCGACGTGGGCCTCCTCCTCCCCGCCTTCGCGGGGGTCGACGTCGGCGGGATCGCCGACCGGGCTGCTCCCCGCTCCCCCGACGGTGTCATCGACGGGCCCCGCGGCCGCGCCGACGTCCTCACCGCTCCCGTCGCTCTCGCCGTCCTGGGCGTCGTGGGCGTCCTCATCGGGGTCCGAGCCGGGCTCCTGGCCGGTCGCTCCCAGGTTCTCCGCGAAACGGTTCAGCAGGCGGTGGGCCGCCGATTCCACGGCCTCGCGCGGCAGCTCCGCGACCCGGCCGTCGCCGGATCCCGTGCCGGAGAAGGTGACCGAGGAGCCGCCCGCCACCGCGGCGACCCGGGCGGTCAGGGCGAACTTCACGCCGCCCGCGCCGCGGGCCTCGCTGCCGTCACCCGTCACGGCGAACGACCCGTCCGCCGACTGCGCCACGGTGACGCTGCCGCGGTACGTGATGGTGTGCCCGCCGATCCGTACCTTCAGGCGGCCTCCGCCGCCGGTGGCGTCACGCTGGTAGCCGGGCAGGGCCCGGTCGACACGTTGGGAATCGCAGAGCACCGCCCGCAGGGACTCCGCCGGAACCGGAACGAACACCTCATGCTCCATGCCGCCGAGCCTAGCGACCCCATCGCTCACGTGTACCCCCTTCACGCCCCACCTTTCGACTTTCCGGCGTACTCCGCCCTCCTTGTGCTACCACTCCACGCCTGCGCCCTGCCCCGGCCCGGGTCACCGTGACGGGGCACTGCTTCCATGCCGGGGGCCGAACACGGTGGCGTGGCTGCTTCGACGCCGGGGGGGCGAGCCCCGTGGCGTGCCTGCTTCGACGCCGGGGGCCGAACACGGTGCCGTGCCTGCTTCGGCGCCGAGGGCTGAGCCCCGCCGTACGCCCACCTCGACGCCCGGGGGCCGAACACCGCCCGGCCGACTCACCCCGGGAGGCCGAAGCCCCCGGAGGGGGCGGGCGGGTGGGAGACCAGCGAAGCCCGGCGCAGCCGGAGCAGCCACGACGCCGCGAACCGGGCACCGCAGGCGCCGCCCCGGCACCGCCCCACAACCCCGTCCCCGCGAACCGACACCGCAGGCGCCGCCCCCGGCACCGCCCCACACCCCCGCCGCCGCGCAACAACACACCCGCCAGACGTCAGTCGGAGAAGCGGGGATGCACCAGCGTCGACGGGGCAAAGCCGGACCCCGTCCGCACCATCCGCTCACCCGCCGGAGGCCCCGGCCGGGACCAGCCCGCCAGCACGAACCCCACACCCCCTTCGCCGCGATACGCCACCACCCGCAACCCCGCGGAGCGCACCGTCGCGGCGGCCGTCCCCAGCGGCCCCGCCCCACCGCCCACCCGCGCCACCACTCGCCCCCGGTCCGCGAGAACCCGCCCCACCAACCCGTAGAACTCCTGCGAGTACAGCTTCGTGCTCGCCGTGCTGCCGGGGTCGGGCAGATCGCACACCACCACGTCGTACGGCACCGCCCGCGGAGCGCTCCGCAGCCACGCGAACACGTCCCCCGTCACCACCCGCACCCGCGGGTCCCCGAGCGACCGCCCGTTCAGCTCGCGCAGTCCCGGATCGGTCCGGGCGAGGCGCACCACCTCCGGGTCGGGGTCGACGACGTCGACCCTGCGCACCCCGCGGGCGCGCAACGCCTCACGCGCGGCGAGCCCGTCGCCCCCGCCGAGGATCAGGACCCGCGCCCGCGGCCCCCCGTGCAGCGCGGGCCCGACGAACTGCCGGTAGGGGCGCCCCCGCTCCTGCCCGTCCGCCCGCAGCCGCCCGTCGAGGAAGAGCGACGGGGGACGCCGCCCACCGCCGGTGAGCACGACCTCCTGCACCCCGGTCTGCACCGCGACCCGCACATCCGCCCCGAACAGCGCGTGCCGCGCCGCCCGCTCGAAGTCGTCGACGAGCACCCAGGACGTGGCGAGCACGCCGAGCACCGCGACGTTCGCGACGATCAGCAGCCACCGGGCCCGCCGGCTCAGGTCCCGCCGGAACAGCCCGAGGACGAGCACCGCCCCCGCCACCGCGTTGACCGCCCCGGTGAGCAGCGCCCCGGTCAACTGCCCGAGCAGCGGCAGCAGAAGGAAGGGAAAGGCCAGGCCTCCCACCAGCGCGCCCACATAGTCCGCCGCGAACAGATCGGCGACCGCCCCGCCCGCGTCCTGCCGCCGGATCCGCTGGATCAGCACCATCAACAGCGGCACTTCCGCCCCGATCAGCACCCCGATGGCCAGCGAGAACCCGACGAGCAGCCAGCGCGGCCCGTCCGCCCACGCCCCGCCCCAGTCCCCGGTCCACGCGAACACCGCGTACAGCGCCATGGCGCTGCAGCCGCCGACGAGCGCGAGCAGCGCCTCGATCATCCCGAAGCCGACCGCGGCACGCAGCCGCAGCCGCTTGGCGGCGAGCGAACCGAGGCCCATCGCGAAGACCATGACGGAGAGCACGACGGAGGCCTGGGTGACCGAGTCGCCCATCAAGTACGAGGCGAGCGCCACCAGTTCGAGCTCGTAGACCAGACCGCAGGCCGCGCAGACGAAGACTCCGGCGAGGACGAGGAGCCGGCCGGTGCCCGGCTTCACCGGGAGCGGGGACCGGACCGGACCGCCCAGGGACCTGGGGCCTGAGGTCGTCACGGGCGGGTGCGGTTCGATCACCCTGGCACGCTACGTCACCGCATGACTCCGTCCAGTCACCCACACGTGTGGAACCGGGGCCCCGCAGGCATACCCGCGACCCGCCCCGCCGCCGCGAGCCGGGCTCGCGCCGCTACAGCGCGGCGGCCACCGGCATCCGCGCGCCCACCCGCGTACGGGTGGCGACCAACTGGCCGTCCTGCGGGTAGGCGTGCCAGGTGCGCCAGTGCACCTGCCCCTCGTGCCGCTGGGCGAGCATCGCGGTGAAGGCGTGCGGGCTGCCGGGGAAGACCCCGGCCAGCCCGTTCGGGTGGTCGGCGACGAGCGCGAGCAACTCCTGCGCCCGGCCCGCGAATTGACCCGCCGTCAAATGCTCGACGCGGGCCGCGAATTCGTACTCCCAGTCGCCGAGGCGCTTCGCGACGCCCAGCGGGAGCGGCGTGCTGCTGCCGGGAATGCACGCCACGGTCTCCGAACAGGTGCCGCGCTCCTCCTCGAGCAGCACCTGGTGAGAGGCGCCGAGCAGCCTCAGCTGAAGCCTGGCATCGTCGATGTCGAGGTCGAGCGTGGCGAGCGCGGGCAGCGGCTCCCGGCCGAGGGCCCAGGCCAGGTCGGCCGCACTCGTATCGGTATAGGCGGTGTTCAGGGTCGTGAGCATGGGTCGGCTCCGCTAGCACGCAAAGGGAGGTGGGGCCGGCTGGATCAAAGGGGCCGGCTCGTGCCCACGAGAACGCGATAACTACGTAGTACGAGGGCTGCGTTGACGGTTAAAGGGAATCATGGGGGGCGACGCCGCCACAGCGTTTTTACCCAACTTCGGAGGGTTTCCATCCCCCCGAGGGCAGCACAGCTCAATTGTTCAACTTCAACGAGCACCATTCGCGCCCGGCGCACAACCTCCGAGGGCACAACCGGACAAGCGTGCGGCCCACGCGGACCGACTGCCCCGTGTCAGTCGCCTCCGCGCGGGCCGCACGCCCGTTCAAGGTGCGTCAGCTTCCGCCGCCACCGCACCCGCCACCGCCACCGCACGACGAGCCGCCCCCGCCACAGGAGGAGCCGCCACCGCACGAGTGGCCGTGATGCCCGCCGCCGGAGTCACCGGACGAGGAACACCCGTAGGAGCCGCCGCCGCTCGCGGCGCCGCCACCGGCCCACCAGCTGCTGCTGCGGCCGGCCCGGTTCTTCTTCAGCGAGGTACTGGGCGACCGTCCACTGCCACCCGCCTTCGCCGTTCCGAGCACGATGGCGACAACCAGCACTACGAAGACCACGATGACGAACACGCTCATCACCGGCCCTCCCTTCTCTTCCCCCGTATCCCCCGAGGGGCCGCCCCGTGCGGGCGTGACAGGGAAATGCCCCTGCCCGGACCACACCAAGCAGGAGTTGAGGAACTCCAGAGGTTCGGCGCAGGATGGCCGCCATGACCTCCAGCGCACGCCCCCTGCTCAACCGCCGCCTCGCCGAGTTCGGGACCACGATCTTCGCCGAGATGTCCGCGCTCGCCGTGCGGACCGGCGCCATCAACCTCGGCCAGGGCTTCCCCGACACCGACGGCCCCGAGCAGGTGCGCGAGGCCGCCGTACGAGCACTGCGCGAAGGGCACGGCAACCAGTACCCGCCCGGCCCCGGCATCCCCGAACTGCGCACCGCGATCGCCGCCCACCAGCAGCGCCGCTACGGCATGGAGTTCGACCCCGACCGCGAGGTCCTGGTCACGGCCGGCGCCACGGAGGCCATCGCCGCCTCCCTCCTCGCCCTCGTCGAACCCGGCGACGAGGTGATCGCCTTCGAGCCCTACTACGACTCGTACGCGGCGAGCATCGCCCTGGCCGGCGGCACCCGCGTCCCGGTCACCCTCCGCCCCCACGAAGGCTCGTTCCGCCTCGACCTCGACGAGCTGCGCGACGCGATCACCCCCCGCACCCGCCTCCTCCTCATCAACACCCCGCACAACCCCACCGGCACCGTCCTCAGCCGCGCCGAACTCACCGCCATCGCCGAACTCGCCGTCGAACGCGACCTCCTGGTCGTCACCGACGAGGTCTACGAGCACCTCACCTACGGCGACGCCGAACACATCCCGCTCGCCACGCTCCCCGGCATGCGCGAACGCACCGTCACCATCGGCTCCGCCGGCAAGACCTTCTCCTTCACCGGCTGGAAGGTCGGCTGGATCACCTCGACCCCCGAGCTCGTCACGGCCGTCCGCTCGGCGAAGCAGTTCCTCACCTACGTCTCCGCGGGCCCCTTCCAGTACGCCGTCGCGGAGGCCCTCGCCCTCCCCGACACGTACTTCTCCGACTTCCGCGCCACCATGACCGCCAAGCGCGAACTCCTCGCCACCGGCCTCGAGGACGCCGGCTTCACCGTCTTCCGCCCCCAGGGCACCTACTTCATCACCACCGACATCCGCCCCCTCGGCTTCGACGACGGCTTCGCCTTCTGCCGCGCCCTCCCCGAACGCTGCGGCGTCGTCGCCGTCCCCAACGCCGTCTTCTACGACGACCGCACCGCCGGCGCCCCCTTCGTCCGCTTCGCCTTCTGCAAGCAGGACGAGGTCCTGAGCGAGGCGGCGGCGCGACTCGCGAAGGTGCGTACGCGGTAAACCGGTTCCCGGCGGCCCATTGAAGAAGGCCGCCGCGGCAGGCATAGATGTCCCGTGCTCCGCGCGTCCTTGTGGGCGTCAGAGAACGGGAGGGCCAATGGACCCGCAGGATCAGCTCAGATTCCGGGACTTCGTCGACGCCAGGTGGGGCACCCTGCTCCGCCTGGCGAACCTGCTCACCGGCGGCGACCGGCACGAGGCCGAGGACCTCGTCCAGACGGCGCTGATGAAGACGCTGGGTCGCTGGCGGCACATCGACGACCCCGAGGGTTACGTCCGCAAGGTGATGTACCGGCACCAGGTCAGCCGCTGGCGACTGCGCCGGCCGCACCGCGAGCCCACGTTCGACGCCTCGCGCACGGTGTGGCGCGAAGAGGGCACCGAGGACGGCACCGCCGACGCCGACCTGCGGATCACCATGGCCGGAGCCCTCGCCCGGCTGACCCCGCGCCAGCGCACCATGCTCGTCCTGCGCTACTTCGAGGACCTGTCCGAGAGCGAGGTGGCGGCCACCCTCGGCTGCTCGGTCGGCACCGTGCGCAGCACCACCCACCGCTCCCTGGCCCGGCTGCGCGCACTCGCGCCGGAACTCGACGCCCGGCACCCCGCCGCGCCCACCGATCCCGACCGCCCCGCGAACGGCACGGCGCCGAAGGGAGCCCACGCATGAACGCCGACCAGCTCGACCGCACCCTCCGGGACGTCCTGCACGCGTGGACCCCCGGCACCACCACCGCCCCCACGGACCTCGCCGACCGCCTCGTACGCCGCCGCAGGCGCCGCACCACCCTGCGCGTCACCGGCGCCGCCCTCGGCCTCACCGCCGTCGTCTTCGGCACCGTCCTCGTCACCGGCACGGGCGGCGACGACCGGCCACCGACCCCGACCAACCACGTCAGCCGCGAGGGCAAACTCCGCTGGCAGACCACGCTGCCCGGCAGGACCACATGGGACGCCTGCGCCACGGGCCCCGGCGCCGTGTACTGCCGGGGCGCCGGTTACGACGCCATCGGCGTCGACACCCGCACCGGCAAGGTCGTGTGGCAGCGCAAGGCCCAGCACCCCGACGGCGGCGGCACCCCGGCGGGCTCGGTCACCGGCGTCCGCGACGGAATCCTCTACTCCTACGCCGACCACGCCCCGGGAACGTCGAACCCCGGCACCGACGTCGTCGCCATCGACCTCGACAGCCGCAAGGTGCTCTGGAAGCACAAGCTCGCCGACGACAGCCGCGACGCGGACTCCGCCGTGCTCTTCGACGGCGGCGTCCTCGCCAACACCCCCACGTTCAAGAGCGCGGCGGCCCTCGACCCGAGGACCGGCGGCACCCTGTGGACCCACAAGTGGAAGCAGGCCGACTGCACCGCGGCCGCGATCGGCGGCGTCCCGTATCTGATGTGCTCGCCGGACAGCGAGAAGGCGCCGCAGCGCAGCACCGTCGTCCGCCTCGACCCGGCGACCGGCCGTCCGCACACGGTCGCGACGCTCAAGGGCATGACGTCCTACGTCGGCAGGGACGGCGACACCGTGCTCCTCACGAGCCCGGCCGGAAAGCAGAAGTTCTTCGGCGATCCCGGCCCCACCGACCTCATCCGCGTCGACACCGGCACCGGAAAGGTGACGCGGCACCGCGCCGACGGGCCGCGCGGCGGCGTGATCGCGGACGGCGTCATGCTCGTGGTCCGCAAGGACGGCACGGCCCTCGCCTGGTCGGCCGCCGACGGGAAACAACGGTGGGCGACCCCGACCGGCCTCCGGCTCCGCAAGGACCCGACCGGCCCCGGCATGTACGAACTGGCCTCCGCCGCCGCCGTGAACCTCACCGACCGGGTCGCCTACTTCCTCGACCCGACCGGGAACATGGTCGGCCTCGACCTCGACGACGGCGCGGTGCGCTGGCGCGGCAAGGTCGACCTGCCCGAGCGCCCGGTGCAGGCCGGCATCGCCCCCGAGCTGATGACCGAGGGTCGCCACGGCCTCATCGGCCAGGTGGACGGCGAACTGTTCCGCATCGACCCGAAGCCCGCGCGGACGGGTTCGTAGACACGACGCGCAGACACGACGAGAGCCCGGTCGCTCGACCGGGCTCTCACGCCGCACCGCGCACGGCTCAAGGACTCACTCGGAGTCGTTGCCGTCCTCCGGCTTCTCCGCGGAGTCGACCTCGGCCTCCAGGCCGAGCTGCTCCACCAGCCAGCGGTCGAACTCGATCGCGGCGCGCACCCAGCTGACCGTCGACGACACGAAGTGCTCGAGCGAGACCCCGGTGCCGATCAGCATCTGCGCCTCGCCGATGAGGCGAACGGTGCCGTCGTCGTGCGTGTGGCTGTAGACCTTCGGCCACAGGGTGCGGCGGTTCCAGTCGTCGATCGACTCGAGCAGCTGCGGCTTGATCTCGATGCCGTGCGGCCGGTCGTAGAACGTCCGCACCGAGAAGACCTGCTGGTCACCCTCGCCGCGGAACATGAAGTACGTACGGAACTCCTCCCACGGCGCCGCGAGGTCACCCTCCTCGTCGGTGACGTACTTGAGCTCCATCTGCTCCAGAAGCTGCTTGACCAGCTCCTGGTCGGGCACTACGGGACCGGCCGGTCCCGCGCCCTCCTGCGGCTCGGGCTGTCCCCCGAAGTTGGGAATCGAGGACGGGTCGATAGACAAGATTCCTGCTCCTGACACTGTGGTTTCGGCCCATCGTACGGACCGTCCCTTGCGGCCAAGGGTGCCCGGTGCAATGCCTTGGCGGTGCCAGCCTTGCATCTTTGGGCCGATTCTGAAATGTGGGCCGGTTACGCGCCCAGCGACTCCCGCGCGACGTCCCCATCCGCCCTCCGGAACGGCCACAGCTCCACGCTCAGCCCCCGCTCCACCCGCAGGCCCGTGAGAAAGGCACGCGCGCCCGCCTCGGGCTCTTCGGTGAAACGGGTCGGGGCGCTGTCGCGCTCGGCCGAGGACAGGAGATGTTCCGGCAGGTGGCCGAACAGCTCCTGGCCGGCCCGCTGCCCCCGTACGAAGTACGTGACCCCGGCTTCCCTGAGCAGTTCGGCGCGGCTCGCCCACCCGTCGAGCCGCTGCCACCGCTGCCCGTACGTCTCGCCGCAGGCCTCTTCGATCCAGCGCGGCCGGATCACAGGCTCCTGCTCCAGAACCGCCAAGGTTCTCGACGTCTCGTCCAGCTTCCGGGTCAGCGCCGCGACGGCGGCCGGACTCTCCGCGGTCGCGACCGCTGCGGCCAGGTTGTCGATCGCCTTCCGCAGTTCGGTGATCGTCGCCGACCGGTCGCGCCCCGGCACCAGCGTGCGCTTCATGATGTCCCGGTCGCCAAGCCGGTTCAGGAAGTCCTGTTCCACGCGTTCGTGCAACGCTGCCACCCGCCAGGACGCCGGCAGTTCGCATCGCGGGCCGTCCGCCGTGGTCCTGCAGTTGTAGTACTCAAGGGCGGAGGTGCCGCCGCCCTTCAACCTGTTGCGCTGCGTCCGCACATGCATGGGCGCACCGCAGAAGCAGCGAACGACGCCGGCCAGTGGAGTTCTCGACTGCCGTCCGGCCGACACCGCCGCCGACATGACGGCACTGTGCTCGGTCGTGAGAGCACGCTGAAGCTCGGTGAACTCCTCTTGGGTGAGGAGCGGATCGGCCCACCGCACCGCCGCCCCGTCCGCTCCGACGACAGGCCGGGACCGATGCATCATGACCCCCATGAGCGCCTCTGAACGAAGCATGTTGCGCAGCGGCGTGACGGCCCAGAAACCTCCGGTCTCGGGCCTGCGCTCGTGCTCGGGGCGCTCGGCGTTCTGCACTCGACGCTGGTGGTCGCGGGCCGTGGGTACACCGCGCGCGTTCCAGTCCTGGACGATGGCGTACACCGTGGACGAACCGCCGACGAGGCGTTCGACCGCCTCCCGTACAAGCGGTGCCGTCACGAGATCCGGGACAAGGTGCTTACGGCGTTCGCCCTTGAACTCGAAGGCGACGGCGCGGTATCCGTACGGCCAGATCCCGCCGTTCCACAGTTTGTTGTCACGAAAGTAGGCGGTACGGCCGAGCTGCTTCTCCTGTACGGCGCGCCGGTACTTGGCGGCCTGGGCCGCCTTGATCCCGGCCACCATCCGGCCGTCCTCGGTGGTGATGTCGAACGAGGGGTCGTCGAGCACGACGACGCTCTTGCCGTTCTTCAGCACCCAATCGACGAACTGCCACCAGTGCATGTCGTCCCGCGTGATGCGGTCCTGGCTCGTGACCATGAGCGCGTCCCACTCGTGGACCAGGGGTGCGCGCAACCATTTGCCGAGGCTTGCCCTCTGGTCCAGGTTGACCGCCCCGGACACGGTCGAGTCGACGACCCGGCCCACTTCTTCGTACGCCCCGGCACACAGGGCCACGCTGAGCTCCTCGTCCTGGCGGAGAAGGGCGGACGACGATTCGGTGTCGCGGCTGATGCGTTGGACTGCGAGAACACGGCGCACGGCGGACTCCCCCTTGGAGTGCAGCGGATCTCGCGACCATGCGGGAATCCGCATCGACGTGTAGTCGAACATCACGTCTTTCGCCCGTACGAGCGACAGCGGAGCCTCCGTGGACACGACTTCGCGCGGCCCCCTCCCCGGTGGGGGGTGGGAGCCGCGCGAAAGCCGTCACGGTCGGTCCGCTACAGCGTCTTCCCCGTCGCCGCCCCCACGATCAGCCCGTCGTCGAACGTGTCGACGCGGACCGTGTCGCCGTCCTTGACCTCGCCGGAGAGGATCTCCTTCGCGAGGCGGTCGCCGATGGCGGTTTGGATGAGGCGGCGCAGGGGGCGGGCGCCGTAGGCCGGGTCGTTGCCCTCGTCGGCCAGCCAGGACAGGGCCGCGTCGGAGACGTCCAGGGTGAGGCGGCGGTCGGCGAGGCGCTTCGCGAGGCGGTTCAGCTGGAGGTTCGCGATGCGCTGCAGCTCGTCCTTGTCGAGGGCCGAGAAGACGACGAGGTCGTCGAGGCGGTTGAGGAATTCGGGCTTGAAGGACGCGCGGACGACCTCCAGGACCTGTTGCTTCTTCTCCTCCGCCGAGGTGAGGGGCTCGACCAGGTACTGGCTGCCCAGGTTCGACGTCAGGATCAGGATCGTGTTGCGGAAGTCGACCGTGCGGCCCTGGCCGTCGGTGAGGCGGCCGTCGTCGAGGACCTGGAGGAGGATGTCGAAGACCTCGGGGTGGGCCTTTTCGACCTCGTCCAGGAGGACCACGCTGTACGGGCGGCGGCGGACCGATTCCGTGAGCTGGCCGCCCTCCTCGTAGCCGACGTAGCCGGGAGGCGCGCCGACCAGGCGGGCGACGCTGTGCTTCTCGCTGTACTCCGACATGTCGATGCGGATCATGGCCCGCTCGTCGTCGAAGAGGAAGTCCGCCAAGGCTTTCGCGAGTTCCGTCTTTCCTACGCCCGTCGGGCCCAGGAAGAGGAAGGAGCCGGTGGGGCGGTCCGGGTCGGCGATGCCTGCCCGGGTGCGGCGGACCGCGTCGGAGACCGCGCGGACCGCTTCGGTCTGGCCGATGAGGCGCTTGCCGAGTTCCTCTTCCATGCGGAGGAGTTTCTGGGTCTCGCCCTCCAGGAGGCGTCCCGCCGGGATGCCGGTCCAGGAGGCGACCACGTCGGCGATGTCGTCGGGGCCGACCTCCTCCTTGACCATCGTGTCCTTCGACGCCTCTTCCTCGGCCTCGGACGCTTCCTCCAGGTCGCGTTCGAGCGTGGGGATCTCGCCGTAGAGGAGCTTGCTCGCGGTGTCGAAGTCGCCGTCGCGCTGGGCGCGTTCGGCCTGGCCGCGGAGTTCGTCGAGCTTCTCCTTCAGTTCACCGACGCGGTTGAGGGACTGCTTCTCCTTCTCCCAGCGTGCGGTGAGTCCGCGCAGCTCCTCCTCCTTGTCGGCGAGGTCGCGGCGGAGCTTGTCGAGGCGGTCGCGGGAGGCCGGGTCGGTCTCCTTGGCGAGGGCCATCTCCTCCATCTTCAACCGGTCGACGGAGCGCTGGAGTTCGTCGATCTCGACCGGGGACGAGTCGATCTCCATGCGCAGTCGGGATGCCGCCTCGTCGACGAGGTCGATGGCCTTGTCGGGGAGGAAGCGGGAGGTGATGTAGCGGTCGGAGAGGGTGGAGGCGGCGACCAGCGCGCTGTCGTTGATCTGCACCTTGTGGTGCGCCTCGTAGCGGCCCTTGAGTCCGCGGAGGATGGCGATGGAGTCCTCGACGGAGGGCTCGGCGACGAGGACCTGCTGGAAGCGGCGTTCCAGCGCCGGGTCCTTCTCGATGCGCTCGCGGTACTCGTCGAGGGTCGTGGCGCCGACCATGCGGAGTTCGCCGCGGGCGAGCATCGGCTTGAGCATGTTGCCCGCGTCCATGGCGGAGTCGCCGCCGGCGCCCGCGCCGACGACCGTGTGCAGCTCGTCGATGAAGGTGATGATCTGGCCGTCGCTCTCCTTGATCTCGGAGAGGACGGTCTTGAGGCGCTCCTCGAACTCGCCGCGGTACTTGGCGCCGGCGACCATCGCGCCGAGGTCGAGCGAGACGAGCCGCTTGTCCTTGAGGGACTCGGGTACGTCGCCCTTGACGATGCGCTGGGCGAGGCCCTCGACGACGGCGGTCTTGCCGACGCCGGGCTCGCCGATGAGCACCGGGTTGTTCTTGGTGCGGCGGGACAGCACCTGGACGACGCGGCGGATCTCCTGGTCACGGCCGATGACCGGGTCGAGCTTGCCCTCGCGGGCGGCGGCCGTGAAGTCGGTGCCGAACTTCTCCAGCGCCTTGTAGGACCCTTCGGGGTCGGGTGTGGTCACCCGGCGCCCTCCCCTGTTCTTGGTGAATGCCTCGGCCAGCTTCTTCGCACTGGCCCCGTTCTGTGTGAGCACGTCGGCGGCGGCGCCGCCCTTGGCCGCGATGCCGATGAGCAGGTGTTCCGTGGAGAGGTACTCGTCGCCGAGGTCCTTGGCGCGCTCGGAGGCGTCGGCGATGACGGCGAGGAGTTCGCGGTTGGGCTGGGGCGGCGCGACGGTGGATCCGGTCACGCTGGGCTGGGAGGCCAGGGCGCGCTCGGCGCCGGCCCGCACCTGTGCCTGGTCGGCATCGACGGCCGCCAGGAGGTCGGTGATGTTCTCGTTGTCCTGGCCCTCCAGCAGGGCCAGGAGGAGGTGGGCCGGGGTCAGATCCGGGTTGCCCCCGGACACGGCCCGGCTGCTCGCCGCGTTGATCGCGTCGCGGCTCCGGTTCGTCAGCTCGGCGTCCACGTGCCTGTTCTCCTCCACGTTCTGGGGAAACTCACTCTGACTCGTCCAACGTGCACAAAGTTGAGTCTATTCCACTCAAGGCGGGTCGCGACAGCGCCCCTGGCCTCCGGGACGGGTTCCCCGGTCCCTGGGATAGGTTCCCGTTCATGGCCAAGCGCATCGACCTCGACGCCCCCGGTTCCGCGTTTCTCGACTTCTGGCGGGAGCGGCATCTGTGCACGCTGACGACGCTGCGCGCGAACGGCACGCCGCACGTGGTGCCGGTCGGGGTGACGTACGACGCGGAGGCGCGGGTCGCCCGGGTCATCACGGGCAAGGGGACCAGGAAGGCGGCGCACGTCGTCGAGGGCTCGGGCCGGGTCGCGGTGTGCCAGGTCGACGGCCGGTGGTGGGCGACGCTGGAGGGCGCGGCGACGGTGCGCACGGAGCCGGCGGAGGTCGCGGACGCGGAGCGCCGGTACGCCGAGCGCTACAAGTCGCCGCGGCCGAACCCGGACCGGGTGGTCATCGAGATCGCGGTGGACCGGGCGACGGCGAACCTGCCGAAGGACCCCGGGGAGAACGCGTAGAACGACCGCAGCGGCGTCACCGTGTCAGGTACACGGTGACGCCGCTGCAGGGGGGAAGCACCTGCGCGATCTACAACGACGGGGGCATCGCGTCAGGCACTGCGGGGGGTGGCTGTGGAGCGTGGGTGGGACTGGGAGGTCCCGGGTCCCGCCTCGCCGACCAGTTCATGGTCCCGCTGGTCGAGGTTGACGAAGATCATTCCGTATCGGACGACCGTACGTACCGGCTGTGGGGCTCCGCGCGGTCGGCGCAGACACCGGTAGGCCCTGATGTCGTCGCCCTCGCGGACCACGATGATGGGCTCTCCGAACAGGGTGACCATGAGGGAGTCACCGTCGCTCGGAATCGCGGTCACGAGGTCGATGGTGTGCCAACCGGACCGGTAGGCGATCGCCATCTCCCGGCGTAACGACCGGTCGTCGGGCGGGGTGATCATGCGCCGGTGTCCGTGGGCGCGGAGTTCCAGATCGCATCGGCGGGAAGTGCCTGGACGGTCGTGGGCGCCACGTTCCAGATCGCGTCCGCCTGGGCCGCGGGCGCGGAGTTCCAGATGGCGTCCATCGGCCCGATCGCGCCGAGGACCAGCCCGGCGGAAAAAGCGCCGGCAACAACGGCGCGAAGTATTCCCTTACGCATAGCGGGTCCCGTCCTCGCTTTCATGGATTCTCTCCCCCGGCTCTCCACGACGATGGCTCATTCGGCCACGCAAACACCACAGGGTCGATGCATCATGTTCCTGCACGTTCAGGACCCTGGGGGGTGGAGCTATGCCCAATACCGGCTCAAGTCAGGCACATCCACACGCCATGACCGAGCTTTGCGACGCCGGGAGGCACTTGTACGCGACAGCCCTGCGCTCAGGACGCATCGCGCGCAGCGAAATCTCCTCGGCTCCCTGCCTGTTGGACTTCGCTCTCCTGCATCCCGATCCTGATGACTCCGCCTGGCTCCGGCCGGTTCCGCCGACAGCGGCGCTCTCGCAACGACTGCATCCGCTCGAACGCGAGATACAGGAAAGAAGGGCTCTCGCGATCGAACTCACCGATGTCTTCGAGCCATTCCTGGCCATCAGCGCCCAGCGGCAACCGACCACCCACTCCATCACGGTGCTCGAGGGCAAGGAGCGGATCAACACCGCCATCGAAGCGGCCCTCGCCGAGTGCAAGTCCGAGATGCTCACCGTGCAGCCCGGAGGGGGCCGGGACGAGCACACGCTCACCAAGGCCCTGCGGATGGGCAGGGAGATCACCGATCGCGGCATCACGATGCGCACGCTCTACCAGCACACGGCGCGGCACAGTCACGGCACTCTCGCCTACGCGGAGGCCCTGGCCCAGGGGAACGTCGACATACGCACCCTTGAGGAGCTCATCGAGCGGCTGATCATCTTCGACCGTTCGGTCGCGTTCATTCCCGCGCGCGAAGACCGGCAGGCCGCCCTGGAGTTGCGCCACCCGGGTCTGGTCGAATACCTGGCCAATGTCTTCGAGCAGCTCTGGCAGCGCGCGGTCCCGCTGCTCGACGAGACCCCCTACGGGCCACCGACCGACGGCATCACGGGCGTTCAGCGCTCCATAGCCAAACTCCTGGTCGAGGGCCACGTCGACGAGGCGATAGCCCGCCGGCTCGGGATGAACGTACGCACCTGCCGCGCCCACATAGCCAAACTCGCGGCCGCCCTGGGCAGCGGAAGCCGGGCCCAACTCGGCTTTCTCATCGCGCAGTCCGGAATGCTCGAGACAGGCAGCCCCGCACCGAGCAGAGGGAGCGAGTCGTGACCCTCAGGGCTCATGCGCACGACGTCGGCGAGGTGTGCGAGGCAGGCATGCGGCTCTACACCCGCGCCCTGCGCGAAGGCCGCGTGCCGCGCGCGGACTCCGAGCCGGTTCCCTGCCTCGAGGCGCACGCGCTTCTCCGCCCGGACACCGGGGATCCCGGGTGGCTGCGACCGGTCCCGCCCGCGATCGCGCTGCCCCGGCTGCTGCGGGCCGTCGAGGAGAACATCGCCCTGCGCCGCAGCCAGGAGGCGAAGCTGGCCGAGACCTTCGCCCCGCTGATGGCCCTGGACGCGGAGCGGGCGGCCGTCCCGGACGCCCCCATGATCACCGTCCTGCTCGGCTTCCAGCGCATCAACGACGCGATCGGCGAGGCCATGTCCACCTCGTCGACCGAGCTGCTCACCATCCAGCCGGGCGGCCACCGCCCGGCCCCCCTGCTCGCCTCGGCCCTGCCCAAGGAGCAGCAACTGCTGGCCCGTGGCTGCCGGATGCGCACGCTCTACCAGCACACGTCACGCCACTCGCAGGCCGTGCTCGCCCACTTCGAGCAGCTATCCGGTGACGTGCAGGTCCGCACCCTCGACGAAGTGACCGAGCGCCTCATCATGCTGGACCGCACCGTCGCCTTCATCCCCGCGAACCAGGACCGCACGGTGGCCCTGGAGCTGCGGCATCCGGCGCTGATCGCCTATCTGGCGACCACGTTCGAGCGTCTGTGGCGGCTGGCCACGCCGATGTTCCCGCAGACGGCGGTCGAGGAGCCGGCCTCGGACGGCGTCACGACGCGCCAGCGCACCATCGCGACGCTGCTCATCGAGGGCCACACGGACGCGGTGATCGCGGAGCGGCTCGGCATGAACATCCGCACGGTCCGCGTGCACATCGCGAAGCTCGCGGCGACACTGGGCAGCGAGAGCAGGGCGCAGCTGGGCTATCTGATCGGCCGGTCGGGCATCCTGGAGGACGCCGACTAGCCGGTCACGCCGTACGGAAGGGTCTACTTCAACCCGGCCTCCGCACACGCCTGTACGTACTTCGGCGTGCAGATCTGCGAGACCTTGAAGATCTTGTCCTTGACGACGGTGCTCTTGATGTTGTCCTTGGTGAGCGCGACGACGCTGACGCTCGCCGTCCTGATCTGCTTGTCGGTGGGGCTGTCGGTGCGGTCCATCGCCAGCGCCTCGAACTCGATGTCGCGGCCCTGCGAGACCCGCACCGCCATCTCGGCGGCGGTCTGCGCCTCGTCCGGGTACGGCTTGTAGACGCTCATGTACTGCTCGCCGGTCAGGATCCGCTGCACGGCGGCGAGTTCGGCGTCCTGCCCGGTGATCGGCGGCATCTTGCGGACGCCGACCTCCTTCAAGGCCTCGATCACGCCGCCGGCCATTCCGTCGTTCGCGACGTACACGCCGGCGATACTGTCGACGCCGAGCGCGCTGATGGCCTGCTCCATGTTGGCCTTGGCGTTGGACGGCTTCCAGCCCGCGGTGTCGTAGGACTTCGCGACGGTGACGGCGTTGCCGAGTTCCGCGCGGGCGGCCGACTTGAACTCCGCGGCGTTGGGGTCGCTGGGCGAGCCGTTGACCATCACGACCTTGTCGCGCTTGGTGGCCTTGGCCCCGCCGAGGGCCGTGATCAGCGCCTTGCCCTGGGTCTGGCCGACGAGCGCGTTGTCGAAGCCGACGTAGGCGTCGACGGGTCCCTGGGCGAGCCGGTCGTAGGCGATGACGTGGATGCCCGCGTCCTTGGCCCTGCGGACCGCCGGGGCGATGTCCTTGGAGTCCACGGCGTCGACGACGATCGTGTCGACCTTCGCGGCGATCATCTCCTGCAGCTGCTTGCGCTGGAGGGCGGCGTCCTGTTTCGCATTGGCGTAGACCAGCTCCCCCTTGCCGTGCGTCAGCTTCGCCACCTGACGCTCGAAGATGGGGTGGTCGAACTTCTCGTAGCGGGCGGTCTCCTTCTCCGGGAGCAGCAGACCGATCTTGACGTCGTCCCCCTTGCTGGTGGACGCGCTCGGCTCGCTGTCGTCGCCGGGCAGCACGCCACCGCAGGCCGAGAGCGAGACGACCAGGACGGATGCGGCGCCGGTTATGGCGGCACAACGCATACGCGGGTTCATGTGCGGATACCTCCCTGACGTGGCCGCGACGGTGCGGCCGAGGTGGCTCGAAAGCCAACTCGCCCGCCCACCGACCGTCAAGAGGTGAAGCCACACCGCAACGAAAACGGGTCCATTACTTCTTCACATGAAGCCGAAGACGGCGAATACCGGACACCTTCCCGCAAGCCCCACAGGAGCTTCACAGTATGGTCGGATCGCTCGGCCCGCCCAGGCCCCTCGGGCCCCTCAGGCCTCGAATTCGGTCAGGTCGATCGCGTGCACCCGCAGACCGTCCTCCGCCCCGCCGGGCAGCGAGGTCATCCCCAGCTTGTGGACAACCTTCAGCGAAGGGGCGTCGTCCTCCGCGACGACCGCGACGACCCGGTCGATGCCGCGGTCCTGGAGGGCGAACTCCAGCGTGGCCTGCGCCGCCTCCGAGGCGTATCCCTGGCCCCAGAACTGGCGTCCGAGCCGCCACTGGATGCCGATCTGCTCCGCCACCCGCGGCGGGGCGTCCGGCACGTACAGGCCGACGGCGCCCGCCAGCTCGCCGGAGCCGAGGAGCTCCACGGCGAAGACCCCGAAGCCCTCGTCGTCCCACTCCTCCTCCCAGCGCTCGATGTCCTCGGCGGTCCCGTCGAGGGAGCGCGGGGCGCCGTCGCCGACGCGGCGCATCACGGCGGGGTCGGCCTGGATCTCGGCGAGCGGGGCGAGGTCGTCGTCGGGATTCCAGCGGCGCAGGAGGAGACGGGGGGTGCGGATCTCGGTCATGGCTCCATCCTGCGGCATCCGAAAGGGCCCCGGAGACAACGCCTCCGGGGCCCTTCACGCATGAGTGCGGACTACTGCTCGGACGACCGCTTGGGCCGCCACACCACCAGCGCGCTCGTCTGCTGGACCTCCTGGTACGGGACGAGGTCCCGGCGGTACGAGGCGTGCACCGCCGCCTCCCGCTGCTGGATCGCGGAGGCCGCGCTCTCCACTGCCGAGGAGAGCTCGGCCACGCGGGACTGCAGCGCGGCGACCTGGTTCTCCAGCTCGATGATGCGCTTGATGCCGGCCAGGTTGATGCCCTCGGCCTGCGACAACTGCTGGACGGTGCGCAGCAGTTCGATGTCGCGGGCCGAATAGCGCCGGCCGCGCCCGGCCGTGCGGTCGGGCGAGACCAGGCCGAGCCGGTCGTACTGGCGCAGGGTCTGCGGGTGCAGGCCGGACAGCTGTGCCGCCACCGAGATGACGTACACCGGCGTCTCGTCGGTCAGTTCGTACGGGTTGCCCCGCCGTCGGCCCGGCTGCCCGTCCATCACACTCACGCTCCCTTCGCGGCCTGGAACAGTTCTGCCCGCACGTCGGTGTCCTCAGTCGCCTTGCGGTACGACTCGAGGGCCGAGCGGGCGTCCTCCGAAAGGTCCTTGGGGACGGCCACCTCGACCGTCACCAACAGGTCTCCGCGCGTGCCGTCCTTGCGGACGGCTCCCTTGCCGCGGGCCCGCATCGTCCGCCCGTTCGGCGTGCCCGGGGGCAGCTTCAGGGTGACCGGCGGGCCGCCGAGCGTGGGCACCTTGACCTCGCCGCCGAGCGACGCCTCGGTGAAGGTCACCGGGACGGTGACCGTGAGGTTGTCGCCCTTGCGGCCGAAGACCGGGTGCGCGTCGACGTGCACGACGACGTACAGATCGCCCGCGGGGCCGCCCCGTTCACCGGGAGCGCCCTTGCCGCGGAGCCTGATGCGCTGGCTGTCGGAGACCCCCGCGGGGATCCTGACCTGCATGGTGCGGGAGGACTTGGCCCGCCCGCTGCCCTTGCAGGCGTCGCACGGGGTCTCGGCGATCAGGCCGCGGCCCTTGCAGTCCACGCACGGGTCGGTGAGGGAGAAGCCGCCACCGCCGCCCCGCGAGACCTGTCCGGTGCCGACGCAGGTCGGGCACACGCGCGGTGTGCCGTTCGCGTCGCCGGTGCCGGAGCACGCCTTGCAGGGGGCCTGGGAGGACATCCGCAGCGGGACCGTCGCCCCGTCGACCGCCTCGGTGAAGCTGAGCGTCACCTCGGACTCGATGTCCTGGCCCCGGCGCGGCTGCGTACGCGTTCCCGCGCCCGCGCCGCCCCGGTTGAACAGGCCGCCGAACACATCGCCGATGCCGCCGCCGAAGCCGCCCGGACCGCCCTGGCCCTGGGCGCCGCCTCCGAAGAGGTCGCCCAGGTCGAAGTTGAACGAGCCGTTGCCGCCGGCGCCGCCGGGTCCCGGCCGGAACCCGCCGCTGCCGAACAGGGCGCGCGCCTCGTCGTACTCCTTGCGCTTCTTGGGGTCACCGAGGATGTCGTTCGCCTCGGAGATCTCCTTGAAGCGCTCCTCCGCCTTGTCGTTGCCCTTGTTGGCGTCGGGGTGGTTCTCGCGGGCGAGCTTGCGGTACGCCTTCTTGATCTCGGCGTCGGTGGCGTCCTTGGGGACGCCGAGGACCTTGTAGTAGTCCTTCTCGATGAAGTCCTTGGTGCTCATCGGCCTCGACGTCCCTCCTTACCCGTGTGTGTGACGTCAGCCCTCTTCCGGGCCACCGTTCTCCTTCTCGGCATCCTTGTCGGCTGCCTCGTCCGCCTTCGCGCCCGGCTGCGGCTCGGCCACGGCCACCCGCGCGGGGCGGATGGTGCGCTCGCCGATCCGGTAACCCGGCTGCAGGATCGCCACGCAGGTCGTCTCGGTGACGTCCGGCGCGTACGAGTGCATCAGGGCCTCGTGCACGGTCGGGTCGAAGGGCTCGCCCTCCTTGCCGAACTGCTGAAGGCCCATCTTCGCGGCGACCGTCTCCAGGGATTCGGCCACCGACTTGAAGCCGCCGACGAGCTCGCCGTGCTCACGGGCACGGCCGATGTCGTCGAGAACGGGCAGCAGCTCGGTCAGGAGGTTCGCGACGGCGATCTCCTTGACCGTGACGCGGTCCCGCTCCACACGGCGCCGGTAGTTCTGGTACTCGGCCTGAAGGCGCTGGAGGTCCGCGGTGCGCTCGTTGAGCGCGGTACGCACCTGGTCCAGCTGCGCGGTCAGGGCCACATCCGAAGCGGAAGCGGCTGAGTCCCCGGCCGGGGCCGCCCCCTCGCCCTTGTCGGGCGAGGTGGCGGCCTTCGACTCGGCGTCGTCGGGGGTGGCGCCGGAGGGGACGTCAGGCTCTTCGCTCTCGCTGAAGCCCGGGGTCTCCTCCGTCACGCGGCACCGTCCTTGCGGTCCTTGTCCTCGTCGACGATCTCGGCGTCCACGACGTCGTCGTCGGCCTTGGCGTCACCCTGCGGGGCGTCCGCGCCCGGGGCCTCGGCGCCCGCGGCCTGGGCGTCGGCGTACATGGCCTGGCCCAGCTTCTGCGAGACGGCGGCGACCTTCTCGGTGGCGGTGCGGATCTCGGCCGAGTCGTCGCCCTTGAGCTTCTCCTTCAGCTCGGTGACGGCCTCCTCGACCTCGGTCTTGACCTCGGCGGGAACCTTCTCCTCGTTGTCCTTGAGGAACTTCTCCGTCTGGTAGACGAGCTGCTCGCCCTGGTTGCGGGACTCGGCGGCCTCGCGGCGGGCGTGGTCCTCGTCCGCGTACTTCTCGGCCTCTTCGCGCATCCGGTTGACCTCGTCCTTCGGCAGCGAGGAGCCACCGGTGACGGTCATCTTCTGCTCCTTGCCCGTGCCGAGGTCCTTGGCCGTGACGTGCATGATGCCGTTCGCGTCGATGTCGAAGGCGACCTCGACCTGCGGGACACCGCGCGGGGCCGGCGGCAGACCGGTCAGCTCGAACATCCCGAGCTTCTTGTTGTACGCCGCGATCTCGCGCTCGCCCTGGTAGACCTGGATCTGCACCGACGGCTGGTTGTCCTCGGCCGTCGTGAAGATCTCGGAGCGCTTCGTCGGAATCGTGGTGTTCCGCTCGATGAGCTTGGTCATGATGCCGCCCTTGGTCTCGATGCCGAGGGACAGCGGGGTGACGTCGAGGAGCAGGACGTCCTTGACCTCGCCCTTGAGGACACCGGCCTGCAGGGCGGCGCCGATGGCGACGACCTCGTCCGGGTTGACGCCCTTGTTGGCCTCGTTGCCCGCGGTCAGTTCCTTGACCAGCTCGGCGACGGCCGGCATACGGGTCGAGCCACCGACGAGAACGACGTGGTCGATCTCGGAGAGGTTGATGCCCGCGTCCTTGATGACGTTGTGGAACGGCGTCTTGCAGCGCTCCAGAAGGTCGGACGTGAGCTGCTGGAACTGGGCGCGCGTGAGCTTCTCGTCCAGGTGCAGCGGGCCCTCGGCGGACGCCGTGATGTACGGCAGGTTGATCGTGGTCTCCGTGGAGGAGGACAGCTCGATCTTCGCCTTCTCGGCGGCCTCGCGCAGGCGCTGGAGCGCCATCTTGTCCTTGCCCAGGTCCACGCCGTGGCCGTTGTTGAACTGCTTGACCAGGTAGTCGACGACGCGCTGGTCCCAGTCGTCACCGCCGAGCTGGTTGTCGCCGTTCGTGGCCTTCACCTCGACGACGCCGTCGCCGATCTCCAGGAGCGAGACGTCGAAGGTGCCGCCACCGAGGTCGAAGACCAGGATGGTCTGGTCGTCCTTGTCCAGGCCGTAGGCCAGGGCCGCGGACGTCGGCTCGTTGACGATGCGCAGGACGTTCATGCCCGCGATCTCGCCGGCTTCCTTCGTCGCCTGCCGCTCGGAGTCGTTGAAGTAGGCCGGGACGGTGATGACCGCGTCCGTGACCTTCTCGCCGAGGTAGGACTCCGCGTCGCGCTTCAGCTTCTGCAGGATGAACGCGGAGATCTGCTGCGGGTTGAAGTCCTTCCCGTCCAGGTCGATCTTCCAGTCGGTGCCCATGTGGCGCTTCACCGAGCGGATGGTCCGGTCCACGTTCGTGACCGCCTGGCGCTTGGCGACCTCGCCGACCAGAACTTCGCCGTTCTTCGCGAAAGCGACGACGGACGGCGTGGTCCTGGCGCCCTCGGCGTTCGCGATGACGGTGGGCTCACCGCCCTCCAGAACGCTGACGACGGAGTTAGTCGTGCCCAGGTCGATGCCGACCGCACGTGCCATTTCGATTCCTCCAGCTACCTACTTGAGTGGAACTGGCTCAAGACTGCAACACCCTCCCCCTCGGCGTCAACAGACCTGAGTCCCACCCACTCAAGTTTTATCCTGCCCTTATCGGCAAACCACTGAAGGCACGCGTCTGACCTGGGCTTTTACAAAGGTCCGAAGCTCGTACGGAGATGATTACGCTACGAGCGAGGCGTAGAGGCACTCGGTGCGCTCGGTCCAGACGGCTTCCCCGTACCGCTTCGCGTACACCGCGCGGCAGTGCTCCCGCAGCGTCGGGAAGACCTTGGCGGCCACGTCCAGCGCGTCGGGCAGGTACGCGTCCGGGGTGGTGACCACACCCGTGCCCTCGGACCGTACGGCACGCGGCACCGCCGACGTCCCGGCCCCCTCGAAGGCCAGCACCGGCAGCCCCGCCGCGAGCGCCTCCGCGTACACGAGCGGAACCGCCCTGCGCGCCTCGCGCCCCGGCAGCACGAGCCCCCGGTACCCCGGCAGCGCCCGCCTGAGCTCCCCCCGCCCCAGGGCCCCGCGCAGCCGCACCGACGCGGGCGCCGCCACCCGGCAGCGCGCCTCCATCGGCCCGGCCCCGACCAGATCGAGCCGCTCACCTGCGGGCCAGCGGCGCAGCAGTTCGAGCACGCCCCGCTCCGGCGCGAGCCGCCCGACGCACACCCAGGCGTCACCCGCCCCGTCGGGCCCGGCCTCGGGTTCCGCCACGGTCGGCACGAAGTCGGGCACCACGTCGAGGCGCTCCCGGGGCAGCCCGGCGCGCGCGCACGCGTCCCGGCTCGCCTCCGAGAGGACCACGAGCCGGTCGGCCCGCCGCAGCAGCGGATCCTGCCGCAGCCCGCCGCGCGCCGCCCACGGGAACTGGAGCGCCGCGAACCGGGAGCCGCGGTGCGGGCCGTGCCGCAGGGTGGCGACCATGGGGCCCGTCCAGTCGGCGACCCAGGCGCGGCCGAAGGCGGGGAACAGGTTGTGGACGTGCACGACGTCCGGGCCGAACGCCCGCAGGGTGGCGAGGGGGCCGCGGCCGCGGCCGTTCGCGGAGACGAGGCGCACCTCGTGCCCTGCGCGGGTGAGCGCGGCGACCTGGTCGAGGACGGCCTCGTCCTCGCCGCCCGGGGCGCCGAAACCGTGGACGACCGCGACCCTCATGGTCAGACCCCGGCCGCGGCGGTCGTGACCACGCCGAACGCGGCGCCCGCGTCGACGAGGGCCGCGTCCACGATGTCGAGGAGCCCCGACGCGGGCTCCCAGCCGGTGAGTTCGCGCAGTGGCCCGGGGTCGGGCTCGTGCGCCTCCGCGTCCGACTCCCCGTCCACCTCCTCGTACGGGACGAAGCGGAGCGGGGAGGAGGAGCCGGAGCGTTCGACGACGACGCCCGCCAGGTCGGCGACGGCGGTCTCCTGCGCGCCGCAGACGTCGAAGACACGCCCGGGCGCGGCCGGCTCGGCGAGCAGTCGCAGCAGCGCGTCGACGGTGTCGGCGACGTGCGTGAGGCGCAGCCGCCGGTTGCCGTCGCCGTGGATGGTGAGCGGGAGGCCCGTGACGGCCTGTGCGGCGAGGCGCGGTACGACGGCGCCGCACGCGGACGACTGGCGAGGGCCGACGGTGTGCTGAAGACGGACCAGGATCGTTTCTTCATCGTGGCCCCGGCCATCGTGGCCCCGGTCATCGTGGTCCCGGCCGCCCGCGACCGCGAGCAGTCGGCGGCCGTGCCGCCGGGCGGCCTCGGCGACGGGGCCCGCGCCCTCGGTCGCCAGGTGGACCACCACCTCGCAGCGGCCCGCGAGTTCGGCGACGAGCCGGGTGTCGAGGGCCGAGCCGCGCACGAAGCGGAGCCGGGGGCTGGGCCAGGCGGCGGCGAGGTTGGCGCGGTCGCCCGTGGAGAGGTCGTCGAGGACGACGACGGTGTGTCCCTGGGCGAGCAGCGCATCGGTGAGGTGCGAGCCGACGAAGCCCGCGCCTCCGGTGACCAGATAAGTGGAGGGTGCGGTGGCCGACGGTGCGCTCATCCCCATAAGTTATTCCGTTATGTCCAAATATGGGGCGAATAACACGATCCGCTTTGGCGCCCCGCATGGCCCCGCAGAGGGTTACCTGGGCGACACAGATCACCAACCCGGCGACTACATTGCGTCCGGGTAAGTGGGTAGTCTCAGACGGACAACCTAAGTTACCGCTTAGTAATGACCGTCCCCGAGAAGACTTCCCTCGCAGGCCCGAGGAGCCCCCAATGCAACTCGCCGCGATCATCGTGTCGCTGGTTACGATCGTGGTCGGCGCGGCACTGTTCGTCCGTGCCCTCCTGCAGATCTACAACTTCATGCGGCTCGGTCAGAACGTACCCGCAGGTACTCGCACCGATGAACCCGTGCAGCGCACCGTCACCGTGGCCAAGGAGTTCCTCGGCCACACCCGCATGAACAAGTGGGGCATCGTCGGCGTCGCGCACTGGTTCGTGGCGGTGGGCTTCTTCTCGCTGCTGCTGACGATCGTCAACGCCATCGGCCAGTTGTTCCAGGCCGACTGGCTGCTGCCGATCATCGGCGAGTGGGCCCCGTACAACATCTTCGTCGAGTTCATCGGCACGATGACGGTCCTCGGCATCGCCGTCCTCATCGTGATCCGCCAGCTCAGCAGGCCGAACAAGCCGGGCCGCAAGTCCCGCTTCGCGGGCTCGAACTTCGGCCAGGCGTACTTCGTCGAGGCCGTCATCCTCATCGTCGGCGTCTGCATCTTCATGCTGCACGCCCTCGAAGGCGCCCAGCACCACGTCGACAGCTACGAGGCGTCGTTCTTCATCTCGTACCCCGTGGTGAACGCACTGTCGGGCCTGGACGTCTCCACGCTCCAGAACCTCACGTACTTCTTCGCCGGGCTGAAGATCGCGACCTCGTTCATCTGGATGATCACGGTCGCCCTGAAGACCGACATGGGTGTCGCCTGGCACCGCTTCCTGGCCTTCCCGAACATCTGGTTCAAGCGCAACGCCGACGGCGACGTCTCGCTGGGCGCGCTGCTGCCGATGACCTCGGGCGGCAAGGAGATCGACTTCGAGGACCCGGGCGAGGACGACACCTTCGGCGTCTCCCAGGTCGAGCAGTTCTCCTGGAAGGGCCTGCTGGACTTCTCCACCTGCACCGAGTGCGGCCGCTGCCAGTCGCAGTGCCCCGCCTGGAACACCGGCAAGCCGCTCTCCCCGAAGCTCCTCATCATGTCGCTGCGCGACCACGCGCACGCCAAGGCCCCCTACCTGCTCGCCGGTGGCGGCAAGGACATGGAGGGCAATGAGAAGGCGACCGAGGAGCAGCTCAAGGACGTTCCGGCCGCCGCCCTCGCGGAGGCCGAACGCCCCCTGATCGGGACGCACGAAGAGAACGGCGTCATCGACCCGGACGTCCTGTGGTCCTGCACCACCTGCGGCGCCTGCGTCGAGCAGTGCCCGGTCGACATCGAGCACATCGACCACATCGTCGACATGCGCCGCTACCAGGTGATGATCGAGTCCGCGTTCCCGTCCGAGGCGGGCACGATGCTCAAGAACCTGGAGAAGAAGGGCAACCCCTGGGGCCTGGCGAAGAAGCAGCGCCTGGAGTGGCTCAAGGAGCTCGACTTCGAGGTGCCGGTCGTCGGCAAGGACATCGAGGACCTCACCGAGGTCGAGTACCTGTACTGGGTCGGCTGCGCCGGCGCCCTCGAGGACCGCGCGAAGAAGACCACCAAGGCCTTCGCCGAGCTCCTCAACATCGCGGGCGTCAAGTTCGCGATCATGGGCGGCGACGAGAAGTGCACCGGTGACTCCGCCCGCCGCCTCGGCAACGAGCCGCTGTTCCAGCAGCTCGGCCAGGAGAACGTCATGTCCCTGAACATGGCCTTCGGCGAGGAGTACGACGATGACGGCAAGGTCACCGAGGAGTCCAAGAAGCCCCGGACCGCGAAGAAGATCGTCGCGACCTGCCCGCACTGCCTCAACACGATCGGCAAGGAGTACCCGCAGATCGGCGGGGATTACGAGGTAATCCACCACACGCAGCTGCTCCAGCACCTCGTCGACGAGGGCAAGCTGACGCCGGTCACCCCGGTCGAGGGCATCATCACGTACCACGACCCGTGCTACCTGGGCCGCCACAACAAGATCTACTCCCCGCCGCGCGAGATCATCGCCAGCGTCCCGGGCGTCCGCAACGAGGAGATGCACCGCCACAAGGAGCGCGGCTTCTGCTGCGGCGCCGGTGGTGCCCGGATGTGGATGGAGGAGCGGATCGGCAAGCGCATCAACAACGAGCGCGTCGATGAAGCCCTCTCGCTCAACCCGGACATCGTCTCCACCGCCTGCCCGTTCTGCCTCGTCATGCTGACCGACTCGGTCAACGGCAAGAAGAACGACGGCAAGGCCAAGGAGTCCGTCCAGGTCGTCGACGTGGCCCAGCTGCTGCTCGACTCCGTCAAGACGCCGGTCGACCCGGCGGGCGAGGCGGGGACCGAGGACGCGCCGGAGCCCGAGCCGGTGAAGTAACCGGCCGCGTACGTCACTTGAGGGCACCCCGCCCGGCGGGGTGCCCTCTTCTTTTGTTGCGTCCCGTACAACCCTTGCGCCCGATCCCGTGTCAAACGGTGCGCCGGACAAGGAACGGGCCCTTTCCGGTCATCCCCCCGCGCTGCCCGGTCTTCCTTCAGCCAAGGAGCCGCACGTGCGCAAGAACCGTCCGGCCGCCCTCGCGGCGGCCACGTTCCTTCTTCTCGCCGGTACGTACATCGCCGCCGCCCCGGCCGCGTACGCGGGCACACCGGGAAGCACCCGCGCCAACGACCGCAACACCGACTTCAACGGCGACGGCTACGACGACGTGCTCGTCGGCGCCCCCGGGGCCACCGTCGGCGGGCAGGCCGGGGCCGGGCTCGTCACCGTCCAGTACGGCGCCTCGACCGGGATGGGGACGTCCCGCTCCGCCGTGATCAGCCAGAACACGACCGGGGTGCCGGGCGCCGCCGAGAAGGGCGACGCGTTCGGGCAGGCCGTCGCCACCGGGGACCTCGACGGCGACGGCTACGACGACGCGATCGTCGGCTCGCCCGGCGAGGACCTCGGGACGGTCACCGACTCGGGCGGCGGCGTCGTCCTGTGGGGCACGCCCAAGGGCCTGGTCGGCAGCGCCAGCACGGGCCTTGAGGCCGACGAGCCCGCCACCGGCGGCAAGTTCGGCCAGTCGCTCGCCGCCGCCCGGTTCACCGACGGCGGCGACGGCGACCTGCTCGCCGTCCTCGACTCGGTCGGCCTCGCGATCTTCCGCTACGAGGCCGCGCCCGCCGCCAGATCCACCGCCGGCGCGGGCAAGAACCTGGTCCGCGACTCCCGGACCGACTTCGCGCCCAAGGCGCCGAAGGCCAAGGCCCCCAAGGGCAAGGCGCCGACCGCCACCGCACGGGCCGCCACCCTGGACGCGCCGACCGGCATCCAGCCCAAGTCCCTGACCACCGGCGACTACGACGCCAACGGCTTCGCCGACCTCGTCGTGTCCGGCCTCTCCGTCGGCGACGAGTCCGGCGACGGCTGGTCGTACGTCATCCCCGGCACGGCCTCCGACGCCGAGCCGCTGCCGAACCTCACGCTGCGGGGCGGCCCGGTCGCCGCCTCCGGGGACGTCAACGGCGACGGCAAGGACGACCTCGTCACCGGCGAGCCCAACAGCCCCGACGACGGCGGCCCGTGGACGACCGGCGGCATGGTCGGCGTCCACTACGGCTCCGCCTCGGGCCTCACCGGGGAACCGCAGTGGTGGACGCAGGACTCCGACGGCGTGCCCGGCACCGCCGAGAAGGGCGACGCCTGGGGCGCCGATCTGTCCGTCGGCGACACGAACGGCGACGGGTACGCCGACGTCGCGATCGGCGCGCCCGGCGAGGACATCGGGACGGTCGCCGACGCGGGCGCCGTGACGGTGATGCGGGGGACCACCCTCGGCCTGCGGACCAGCGACGTACGGGACTTCAACCAGAACTCGGCGGACGTGCCCGGCGCGGCCGAGAAGGGCGACAAGTTCGGCGGGCAGGTCTCCTTCACCGACCCCAACAAGGACGGCAGGTTCGGCCTCCTCGCGGCGGCGCCCGGCGAGAACACCAACGACGGCGTGGTGTGGGTGTTCTCCGCCGGGTCCGGCGGGGTCACGGCGGCCGGATCGTGGACGTACGGGGCGGGGGCGCTGAACGCTCCCTCCCTGGACGCGCGGTTCGGGGCGGCGATCGACGACTGACCGGCGACAGGGACCGGTTGCCGGCGTACAACCATTGACCGGTCCCCAGCCGTCACACCAGCGGACCACCGGTAACAACTGCCTCACCCAACGCTGGAGTTGACGTGCGCCTCAAGAAACTCGCCATCGCCGCAGGGGTGGCCGCCCTCGCCGCGGGCGGCCTCACCCTCCCCCTCGCGGGGACCGCGTCCGCCGCGACCACGCTCAAGGACGACTTCAACGGCGACGGGTACCGCGACCTCGCCATCGGCACGCCGAAGGCCAACGCCGTGACGGTGACGTTCGGTTCGGCCTCCGGCGTGAGCACCGGCAAGGCCGTCACGATCACGCAGGAGGCCTCCGGCGTACCCGGAACCACCGAGAAGGAGGACGAGTTCGGCGAGAACGTCACCAGCGGCGACGTCAACGGCGACGGGTACGCCGACCTGATCGTCGGCGCCCCCGGCGAGCAGGTCACCGACTGGGCGAGCGGTTCCCTGAACGTCGTGTGGGGCGGCGCGAACGGCTTCACCAAGGGCGCCACCGTCTACCACGCGCCCTCCGCCGACGATCAACGTTTCGGCGAGGGCGCCGTCTTCGTCGACCTCGACGGCGACGACCACGCGCAGCTCGCCGTCGTCAGCGCCAAGAAGTACTGGTGGTACTCCGACTCCAACAAGCCCGAGGACGCCTACGCCCCGGAGGTCGAGTTCGTACCCTCCGACGTGACCCTGGAGGGCCTCACCGCCGACCAGTTCCGGGGGCCCGGCGTCGGCGAGACGTACACCTACGTCCTCTACGGCAAGCACGCCGACGGCAGCCCCTACACGGGGTGGGTCGACGGCGGGCCCGGCGACATCGGCTACTACTCCGGGCGGATCGACGGGCAGTACGCCGGCTCCACCACCGAGGCCGCCGCGACCGGCGACGTGAACTGCGACGGCTACCCGGACCTCGTCACCGGCCAGGCCGACGACAACTCCGTCTGGGTGTTCTACGGCGGATCCACCATCTTCACCGACGAGATGGAGGGCATGGACAAGGTCACCCAGGACAGCGACGGGGTGCCGGGAGCGAGCGAGGCCGGGGACCGGTTCGGCGCGTCCGTGGCCGTCGGCGACGTGGACGGCGACGGCTGCGACGACGTCGCGGTCGGCGCGCCCGGCGAGACCGTCGACGGCGTCACGGGCACCGGCTCCGTCGTCGTCCTCAAGGGCGGCAAGGGCTACATCACCGCGGGCCGCTCCTACCACCAGGACACCGCAGGCGTGCCGGGCGTCGCGGAGCCGGGCGACCGCTTCGGGTCGACCGTACGGCTGAAGGACATCAACGGGGGCGGCCGCGCGGACCTGTCCGTCGCCGCGTCCGGCGAGGACATCGGCTCGGCCGCCGACGCGGGCGCCGTCACGGTGCTGCGGGGCTCGTCGCCGTACCCGACGACGACGGGCGTGACCTCGTTCAACGGCTCGGACTTCGGCCTGCCCGGCGCGGGCATCGAGTTCGGCACGTCCCTGCGCTGACGGTCCCGTGCCCCGCCCTGCCATCATGGGGTGGTTGTCAACTCATGGGGCGGGCGGGGGCTTTGTCGATGGGGGCGTTGTCGATGTCGGATCACATACGAAGAAGCGGCGGGATGCTGTGCGCGGTGCTGCTCGCCGCCGCGCTCACGGCGTGCGGCAGCCACGACGACGGCGCCGGCAGCCGCCCCGCGACCGTGGCGGGCAAACCGCACCGGAGCGCGCCGCTGCCCGTCCCGCGCGGCAAGGGCAGCAAGGTCCCGAGCGACTTCAACGGCGACGGCGCCCCCGACCTCGTCCTCGACGACCTCGCGCACGACGGGCTCGGCGACGACCCCGGCATCGGCATCGTCTACGGGCGCAAGGGCCACGGACTCGTCGCCGGGACCCGCCAGTTGCTGACCCCGGCGAAGTACGCGGCGCGGACCAAGGGGCAGGCCCCGGCGACGTTCGCCTCGGAGGCGAGCTGCGACCTCGACCGGGACGGCTACGCCGACCTCGTGGTCTCCACCGACCCGCCGTACGACGGCCAGGGCATGCCGCCCGTCCCGCTCCAGATCCTCTTCGGCTCGCCCACCGGCATCTCGGGCAAGGGCGTCACGCTGAAGATCCCCGCGCGGGCCCGGTTCGGCAACGAGTGGCCCGACCAGCCGGTGTGCGGGGACTTCGACGGCGACGGCCGCGACGACCTGGTGGTGCACGCGAGCGGCGGCCGGCTCAGCGTCCTGCCGGGGCCGTTCACCCGGGGAGGCGCGCCGCGCGGGGACGTCGGCATCGCCCGGGTCGGCGGAAACGTTCCGACGGGCCCGGCCGCGGACGTCAACGGCGACGGCGTCGACGACGTCCTGCTCCGCGCCCACGCGGGCACGGCCCGCTCCTCGGTCGCGCTGGGCGGCCCGGCGGGCTTCACGAAGGGCGCCGCGTACCCCTCCGGCACGGCAGCCGTGGCGGGCCCCTTCGGGGTGGCGGTCCTCACCAAGGACGGCGTACGCCTGGGCACGCGCACGCTCGACGTCACCGGCGACCGCCTGCTCCCGGCAGGCCGCGACATCCTCGTCTCCGACGCCGACACCACGTACCTGGTCCACGCGGGCAGGCCCCACCGCCTCCCGGCGAAGGGCCACGCGATCGCCGCGGCGGACTACGACGGCGACGGCCGCATCGACACGGCCCTCCAGTCGACCGCCCCCGACCGCGTGACCGTCGTCCCCGGCTCCCCGACGAAGTCCGGCCACCCCTCCTTCACCACCCGCGACTTCACGGACTGACTCGAGAAACCCAACCGCTTCCCCGTACAACCCTCCCGCCCCACCAACGGTCTCCTGTTAGCCGAACGCGGCGTCATGCCCGGGTCAACTCCCGGCGAACGCCCCGCGAACGGCACCCCGTTGACGGGACACCCGCCAGGCGTCCCCTTCCCGCAGGAGCCAACCGAATGGCCAAGCACAGACGTAACCCCGCCCCGTCCCCGACGCGCCTCCGCCTCGCCATGGCCACCGCCACGGCGGCCGCGCTGACCGGCGGGATCTTCGTCGCCACGGCGGGAACCGCGACCGCGGCCACCCCGGGCGCCACGCAGCCCGACGCCGACTTCAACGGGGACGGCCTCGCCGACGTCGCGGTCTCCGCACCGACCTCCTACGTGTCCGGGTACGCCGGGGCCGGCCAGGTCAGCGTCCTGTACGGCGGCACCGGCAAGCACGCCACCATCAGCCAGAACACCGCCGGCGTCCCCGGCTCCGCCGAGAAGACGGACAACTTCGGCTACGACACCGCGTACGGCGACTTCGACGGCGACGGCTACGACGACCTGGCCGTCAGCGCACCCGGTGAGGACGTCGGCAGCGACACCGACGGCGGCACCGTGGCCGTCCTGTGGGGCTCCGCCTCCGGCCTGACCAGCGGCACCACGGTCACCGACCCGCGGGCCTCCGCCCACGACTTCTTCGGCACCTCCCTCGAGGCCGGCGACTTCGACGGCAACGGCAAGGACGACCTGGCCGTCGCCAGCCCCAACTCCGCCACGGTCGACGTGATCCGCGGCGGCGCCCGCAGCGGCGCCCTGGGCGGCGCGTACAAGCTGAGCGCCCCCGTCCAGAGCGGCGCCGACTGGGTCGGCGTCAAGAACATGCACTCCGGCGACGTCAACGGCGACGCCAAGGACGACCTGATCGTCGACGGGTTCGAGACCGACTCCGACGAGGGCTGGAACGCCAACTTCTACCTGGCCGGCACCGACTCCGGCGTCCGGTCCACCGGCGCCGTCAAGCTGCCCGCGGGCATCATCACCGACGTCGGCGACGTCGACGGCGACGGATACGGCGACATCATCGCCGGCCTGTCCTGGGACGAGGACACCGGCGTCCCCGGGGCCCAGCTGGGCGGCGCCGTCAAGATCGTCCACGGCGGCGCGGGCGGCCCGGCCGTCTCCGACGTCCAGACCATCGACCAGGACACCTCCGGCGTCCCCGGCGGCGGCGAGAAGGGCGACGGCTTCGGCGGCGAGCTCGACCTCGGCGACGTCAACGGCGACGGCCGGCTCGACCTCGTCGTCGGCGCCGACGGCGAGAACATCGACGGCGTGACCGACGCCGGCGCCGTCACCGTCCTGTACGGAGCCGCGGACGGCTCGGGCATCACGGGCGCGGGCTCCAAGATCCTCAGCCAGAACACCCCGGGCGTGCCCAACTCCAGCGAGAAGAGCGACCAGTTCGGCTCCGACGTCCACGTCGACGACCTCGACGGCGACGGCCGGGGCGACGTCGTGGTGGGCGCCAACGGCGAGAACGGCTTCAACGGCGCCGTCTACGCCCTGCAGTCCCGCGCCGACGGCACCCTGTCGTCCTCCGCCGGCATCTACACCTCGACGCTCGGCATCTCCGCCAGCGGCCAGCCCCAGCTCGGCGTCAACTTCGCCGACTGATCCGGCCATCCCCTAAGGGCCCCCGTAAGGGATGTCACAGGTCAGCCGCAATGCCGGGCCCGACACCCGGGCCCGGCATTCCGTTCACGGAAACCAGGTACGTTCGAGTACGTGGCTGGATTCAGGAACGGACGCGGCCGGGACAACCGCGAAGCGCCGCAGGGGCACCCTCCGTACGGGCCCCCTCAGCAGCAGCACGGGTACGGGCAGCAGCAACAACAGCACCGGCAGCAGTGGCCGCAGGCGAACGGCGGGCACGGGGAGCCGGAGTACTTCGGCGATCCGAACGCGCCCCGGGCCCACGACCCGTACGCCGCGAACAACCCCGGTCACACCCAGGCCTTCTCGGTGAACCCCGGCGACGACCCGTACGCGTACGGCCAGGGCTCCACCTACCAGGCGGGCGCCGCCGCCCCGGCCGGACCGGTCGGCCCCCGGCTGCACTGGAAGCCGCTGCTCTCCGGAGTCGTCCTGCGCCCCTCGGCGACGTATCTCCAGATGCGGGACTACGCGATGTGGGGCCCGGCCCTGATCGTCACGTTCCTCTACGGGCTCCTGGCGATCTTCGGCTTCGACGGCGCCCGCGAGGACGTCATCAACGCCACGATGTCCTCGGCGATCCCCTACGTCCTGACGACCGGCATCGCGATCACGATCAGCTTCTTCGTGCTCGGCGTGGTAACCCACACCCTGGCCCGCCAGCTCGGCGGCGACGGCGCCTGGCAGCCCACGGTCGGCCTGTCCATGCTGATCGCCTCGCTCACCGACACCCCGCGCCTGGTCTTCGGCATGTTCCTCGGCGGCGACGCGATGTTCGTGCAGCTCATCGGCTGGGCGACCTGGATCGCGGCGGGCGCCCTGCTGACCACGATGGTCTCCAAGTCCCACGACCTGCCCTGGCCGAAGGCGCTCGCGGCCTCGGCGATCCAGCTGATCGCGCTGCTCTCGATCATCAAGCTGGGCACGTTCTAGCCCTCCCGGCGAACGCCTTCCGGCACACGAAATGAGGGGCCCCGCGGGGCCCCTCATTCGTTGCTCGTCACACCGCTCAGGCGTCGAGGACCTGGCCCTCGCGCTTCACGACGGGCGGCTCGACACTCCACGGGAAGTTGATCCACTCGTCGGTGCGCTTCCACACGTACTCGCACTTCACGAGCGAGTGGGACTTCTCATAGACCACGGCCGAGCGGACCTCCGCCACGGTGTCGAGGCAGAAGTCGTGGACCAGCTTCAGGGTCTTGCCGGTGTCCGCGACGTCGTCGGTGATCAGGACCTTCTTGTCGCTGAAGTCGATCGCGTTGGGGACCGGCGCGAGCATGACCGGCATCTCAAGGGTGGTGCCGACGCCCGTGTAGAACTCCACGTTCACGAGGTGGATGTTCTTCACGTCCAGCGCGTACCCGAGACCGCCGGCGACGAAGACGCCGCCGCGCGCGATGCTCAGGATGATGTCCGGCCGGTAACCGTCGTCCGCGATGGTCTGCGCGAGTTCGCGCATGGCGACCCCGAACTTCTCGTACGTAAGGTTCTCGCGCACGGGGCTGACGTCGCTCATATCGCTGCTGCTCACACCTGGGTCCGATGGAAGTTGAGGAAGGAACGGGAGGCCGTCGGGCCGCGCTGTCCCTGGTACCGCGAACCGTAGCGCTCGCTGCCGTACGGGAACTCGGCGGGTGAGGACAGCCGGAACATGCACAGCTGGCCGATCTTCATGCCGGGCCACAGCTTGATGGGGAGCGTCGCGAGGTTCGACAGCTCCAGCGTCACGTGGCCGCTGAAGCCGGGGTCGATGAAGCCCGCCGTGGAGTGGGTCACGAGGCCGAGGCGGCCGAGCGAGCTCTTGCCCTCCAGGCGCGAGGCGAGGTCCTCGGGCAGCGAGATGACCTCGTACGTCGAGGCGAGCACGAACTCACCGGGGTGCAGGATGAAGGGCTCGTCGCCCTCCGGCACCACCATCCGCGTCAGCTCCGACTGCTCGACGCTCGGGTCGATGTGCGGGTACTTGTGGTTCTCGAACACCCGGAAGTACCGGTCGAGACGCACATCAATACTCGACGGCTGAACCATCGACTCGTCGTAGGGATCGATGCGCACCCGTCCGGCGTCGATCTCGGCCCGGATGTCCTTGTCTGAGAGAAGCACGTAGCGAGGATACGCAGTGGGCGCGGGCCCGCCACAATCGGCGGGGCCCGCGCCCACTGTCACTGGTGCCGCTTACCGCTCGTCCGGTCCCACAGGAACGGCGTGCCGAAGTCGCGCGCACCGCGGACACCGAATCAGCCGGCTGGGACCGAGGCGGTCCGCCTGCTGCATCGGGAACGAAGCGGTGCTGAACACGTGCCCTTCGGCACATCGGACGACGGTGCGATCCATCGAGTCCATCAAGTCCCGGAGTCCCTTCCCCACGGAGCCATTGGGCCAGTTTCCTGACCGACGACGAAAAGCAACATTACGGGATGAAAGGGACGCCAATCCAGGCGGCACCCCGAGGTGAATCGTCCTCGGCCGGACTCCCCACCGTACGCTTCAACTCCCTTCACCCGCAGTCACTTCCACCCCTCACAACGCAGCCGGGCCCCGGGGCTTCAGCGCCCGGGGCCCGGCATGGGGTACAGTGTCGCCAGTACGGATCGCTTCAACGGCCGTACCGCGCGGGTGTAGTTTAATGGTAGAACATAAGCTTCCCAAGCTTAGAGCGCGAGTTCGATTCTCGTCACCCGCTCCAGTGTGAAACCCCAGGCCGAGGGCCTGGGGTTTTTTCGTGTGCTCGGCGTGTGCGTGGGCTCAGATCGTGTCCAGGTCGCGGGTGCGGGTTTCCGGGAGGGCGAGGGCGCAGAGGAGGGAGAGGAGGGCCATGCCGCTCATGAACCAGCCGCCGACCGAGGCGCTGTAGGTCTCGGCCAGGGCCGTGACGACGAGGGGGGCCGCGGCGCCGCCGAGGACGCCGCCGAGGTTGTAGGAGAAGCCGGCGCCGGAGTAGCGCAGGCGGGTCGCGAAGAGTTCGGGCATGTAGGCGCCCGCCGGGCCGTAGATGATGCCCATGCAGAGCAGGGCCCCGCTCAGGGCGACGGCGATGAGGACATAGTTGCCGGTGTCGAGGAGCGGGAAGAGGGCCGCACCCCAGACGACGCCGAACGCGGCGCCGCCGATGATGAGTTTGCGGCGGCCGACGCGGTCCGACCAGCGGGCGACGGCGTAGGTGGAGATGCCGAGGACCGTGACGGCGACGAGGGTCAGGAGCAGCATGTCGTTCTTGGGGATGCCGAGGTCGTCGGTCGTGTACGTCATGCAGTACGTGGCCGCCGTGTAGAACATCACGTAGACGACGGTGATCATGCCCGCGCCGAGCAGCATCTCCTTGGGGTGCTTGCGGAAGGCCTCGGCGAGGGGGGCCTTCGCTGTTTCGTGTTCCGCCGTGACCTTCGCGAAGGCCGGGGTTTCGGAGATCTTGAGGCGGATGGCCAGGCCCACCGCGACCAGCACGAACGACAGCAGGAACGGGATGCGCCAGCCCCAGCTGTCGAAGGCCGCGTCGTCCAGGAGCGACGACATCAGGAGGAACGTGACGGTGGCGGCGAAGTAGCCGACGGGTGAGCCCATTTGGGGGGCCGCCGCGTACAGGCCGCGTTTGCCCTTGGGGGCGTGTTCCACGGCGAGGAGGGCCGCGCCGCCCCACTCTCCGCCGAGGCCGAGGCCCTGGATCAGGCGGAGCAGGACCAGGAGGATCGGGGCAAGGACGCCGAGGGTGTCGTAGCCGGGGAGCAGGCCGATGAGGCCCGTGGACAGGCCCATCATCAGGAGCGAGACGACCAGGACGGCCTTGCGGCCGACGCGGTCGCCGAAGTGGCCGAAGATCGCGGCGCCCAGAGGGCGGGCGGCGAAGCCGACGGCGAAGGTGGACAGGGTGGCCAAGGTGCCCGCGGCTTCGGAGAGTTCGGGGAAGAACGCCTCGTTGAGGACGAGCGCGGCGGCGGTTCCGTAGATGTAGTAGTCGTAGAACTCGATGGCCGTGCCGATGAAGCTCGCCGTGGCGATCCGGCGCATGCCGGTCGGCGGGGTGGCGGGGACGGTGCCGCCCGCGGTGGCGGGCGAGGCGGATGAAGGCATGGGCCGGCCTCCGGAGGGGCGGTGAGGGTCAGGGACTCCGTCGCGGAAGGCGGTTGAACCGCGAACCGCGAACTGGGTGTGAACCTAAGGCGGTACGTGCGCCCCGCCCCTTGTTCGCTCGGACAGTGCTCGGGGTCCCTGAGTGCCCGCCCCGACAGGGTTCCGGGTCAGGCGCCGGGGAACGCCGGGTCGGTGAGGTCCCGCGCGTCCAGGTCCAGGCGGAGCTGGAGGGTCGCGGCGAGCCGGTGCTCGGGGTCGTCGAGGTCGAGGCCGGTCAGCGCCACGGCCCGGCGGACGCGGTAACGCAGGGTGTTGGGGTGGACGTTGAGGCGCTTGGCGACCGCGGTGACGTCGCCGAACGCGTCGAGGTAGAGGAGCAGGGAGCGGGCCAGGTCGGTGCCCTGGTCGCGGTCGCGGGCGACGAGCGCGGCCACCGCGGGGAAGCGGAGCGGGGAGCGTTCGAGGAGTTCCAGGGTGTCGCGGATCAGGAGCGCCGGGGCGAGGCGGGTGTGGGTGCCGACGGTCGTCCCGGGGGTGCGGGCGAGGAGTTGCAGGGCGCGGTGGCCGCGGAGCTTGACGGCCGGGACGTCGGCGAGGCGCTCCGCGCGGCCCGCGAGGACAGCCTGGACGCGGGTGCCGGTGAGGCGCCGCAGCGTGGCCACGAGTTCCTCGGCCCAGCGGACCAGTGCCCCCTCTTCTTCGTACGCCGCGGAGGACGCCCCGGGCGCCACCTCCGAAGGCGCCGCGGAGGACATCGCCGCGGGCGTCGGCAGTACCGCGTAGATCTGGCCGCACGCCTGAGCCACCAGCGCGTTCTCCCGGTGTGCCGCCACGTGCACGGACACGATCCCCGCCGCCTCCGCCCGCCGCGCGTCGGCCCGCACCGCGTCGCCGCCCTCGCCGGGTTCGCGCAGGTCCACCGCGACGACGTCGGCCCCGGCCGCCGGGTCGATGCCGAGGTGGGCGGCGAGCGCGGCGGCGTCGAAGCGGCCCGTGAGCAGGCCGTGGCTGAGCTCCTCGCGGGAGGCGAGGCGGGCGCCCGAGTCGCCCTGGAAGTAGTGGTCGACGAGTTGCACGGCGGCGATCCGGGCGGCGCCGCGGAGCATCTGGGGCGCCCCTTCGGCGAGCGGCCGCGCGCCCTCCTGGACCCAGATGGTGCCGAGCGGGCGGCGCCCGGCGTTGACGCCGATCACGAGGCGGCGGCGGGCGCCGAGGTCCGGCTGTTCGTCGACGGTGACGACCTCGTCGCCGGCCCGGACCCGCTGGTGGACGCCGAGGCTGCGCAGCAGCGCCAGGTACGGCTCGGGGCAGCTGCGGCCGAGGATGGTGGCGCGGCGCAGTTCGTCGGCCTCGTCGACGGGTCCGGCGTACGCGAGGACGCGGTGGGCTCCGTCCTCCAGGCTGACCAGGCCCTGGGTGAGCGTGGCCACGGTCTGGGCGAGGGAGAACAGGTCTCCGCTGCGGCTCGGGGCGAACTCCCCCGCGGGCGCTGCCAGTACGGCGCGGATCTCGGCCTCCGCGCGGTCCCAGCGCAGCCCGCGCGGCAGCCCGACGACGGCGATCCCGGCGCGCTGCGCCGCCGCCCGCACCGCCTGCGGCAGCCCGTCGTCGCCGACCCGCACCGCGAGCGCGCCCGCACCCGCTCCGGCGGCCGCCGCGACCATGTCCACGGCCTCGGCCTCCCGCGCGCCGACCGCGAGCACCAGGGTTCCGGCCGCCCCGTCGAGCGCCTCGCCCGGTTCGGCGATGACCACGTCGTGGATCTCGGCGTCGTCCGGCCCGCACCACACGGGCCGCGGCTCCAGCACGTCCGCGAGGCGCCGCACCACGGCATGCACATCGACACGTACGTCGGCACGTACGTCGGCCCGGCCGCGGGCCCCGGTCTCCAGAGGTCTGTCGTCCACCCGGGCAGCCTAGACACCGACCCTGTGCCGTGGAACGGCCGCGGAATCCGGGCTCCCCAGTACTCTTCGCTTGGCCGATGGACACGACGTACGAGCCGTGAAACGAAACGGGGACAGGTGATCAGTGACGGCATGGCCGAAGTGCTGCGCTCCCTGCGCCTGTCGGGTGAGGGGGGTGATCCCGGCGCGGCCTGCGCGCGGGCCCTCGGGGTGCCGGGGGTGGCGGTGTCGTTGCTGGTGAAGGCGGGGCAGGGGGCCGAGCCGCTGTGGTGCCACCCGGAGCTGAGCGGGCGGTTCGAGGATCTTCAGTTCACGCTGGGCGAGGGGCCAGGGCCTGACGTGCTGCGCGGCGGGGTACCCGTCCTCGAGCCCGATCTGGGCCTTGTGCCGGCCGAGCGCTGGCCGGTGCTGCTGCCGTCGGCCAGGGAGCTCGGTGTGCTGGGCGTGAACTGCTTCCCGCTGGGCATTGGTGCCGTGCGTCTCGGGGTACTCACCGTTTTGTGCGACGGCAAACCTCTGTCCGAGCAGCAGTACGCCGACGCCACCGCGCTCGCCGCGGCGCTCACCTCCGCGGCCCTGAACGGGCACCCGGTGGACGGGTCGAGCGGGCTCCGGCGCGCCGCCGTGCATCAGGCGACCGGGATGATCAGCGTGCAGCTCGAAGTGCCTGTCGCCCAGGCCCTGTTGCGGCTGCGTGCGCACGCGTTCGGCACCGGGCGACCACTCGACGAGGTGGCCGCCGATGTGGTGGCCCGAAGAATCCGGTTCCACCACGAGGGGGAAGATCGTGACGACGACGCTGGAGGAGACATGAGCGGGCCGGACTCTCCCGGAGACATCTCACCCGAGGACAGAAGGGAGTGAGCGGTATGGCTCGCGAGCGGCGGCTGGCGGAGGTGTTCGTCGAGGTGACGGACTCCCTCATCGACGACTTCGACGTCATCGACATGCTGCAGCGGCTCACGGCCCGCTGCGTGGAACTGCTCGACGTCTCGGCGGCCGGGGTGATGCTCGCCGATGTGCACGGCCAGCTGCAGGTCGTCGCGGCGTCCGACGAGCGGTCGAAGACCCTCGAACTCTTCGAGCTCCAATACGACCGGGGGCCGTCCGTGGAGTCCCACCGCTCCGCCCGCGCCCTCACCAATGTCGATCTGACCGATCCCCTGGCCACCGCGGACTGGGGGCAGTTCGTGCCCCGGGCCCGCTCCAGCGGTTTTCTCACCACGCACGCGGTGCCGCTGCGGCTGCGCGATCAGGTCGTCGGCGCGCTGAGCCTCTTCCAGACGTCCGCGGAGCCGCTGCGGACCGACGACATCGCGCTCGCCCAGGCGCTGGCCGACGTCGCCACGATCATCGTGCTCCAGCAGCGCTCCCTGGAGCAGGTGCATCTGGAGAAGAGCCAGGTGGAGCGGGCGCTCACCAGCCGCGTGGTGATCGAGCAGGCGAAGGGGGTGCTCGCCGAGCGCTGGGGCGCGTCGGTGGACGAGGCCTTCGAGGCCTTCCGCAGGTACGCGCGCTCCCGGCAGCTGCGTCTTTCGGAGTTCGCCGCGACGATCGTCGACGGCTCCTTCGACACGAGGGTCGTCCCGCCGCCGAAGCCCGGTCCGGCGAACCGCGACGCCTGAGCGCGACACCGGCACACGGCGGCGGCCCCGGACGAGTCGATCTCGTCCGGGGCCGCCGCCGTCGTGCTGCCGCTCAAGGTCAGCCGCGGCCCCTGCGGGACATCGCGCGGACCGTGAAGCCGGCCGCGAGGGCGAGGACCGTGAGCAGAGCGCCCAGGAGCGTCCAGTCGCGGAAGCCGGTGTCGGCGAGGTGGCCCCCGTCGTCGTGGCCACCGGTGCCGCCGTCGGTGCCGCCGCCGCCCTTCGGGAAGGTGTTGGTGACGTCGACCGCGGCCGCGTCGTTCACCTGGACCTCGCCGTCGGTGCCGTCGTCGGAGGCCTCGTACGTCACCGTGTCACCGGTGGGTACGTTCGTCTCCGTCACGGTGCAGGTGGAGCCCTCCGGGACGCTGATCGTGCGGTCCTCCCCGTCCTTCAGCTCGAAGGAGCTGTCGTCCGGGGACAGGGCCACGTCGCCCTGGTCGGTGGTGCAGGCCAGCGAGAAGTCGTACGGGCCCGCGCCGCCGTTCACCACGTGCTTGGTGACGGTGAGTTCGGCCGCCGGGAAGGTGTTGGTCACCTTGATCGACGCCTGTGCGGGCGCGTCGCCCGCCGTGATCACGGCCGGGTTGTCTGCGGATCCGTGGTCGACGGTCGCCTTGGCCGCGCCCCCGGTTCCCACCTCCTCGGCCCAGCAGCGGGTGTTCACCGGCAGCGGCTTGATGGTGACGGGCTCGCCGTTCTTCACCTCGTACGTCTTGTGCAGGATCCGGTCGCTCGGTTCGCCCGCGGCGTTCGGAAGGGTGCAGGAGACGTCGACGCTGTAGGTGCGGCCGTCGTCGGCGTAGTCCGCCGCGTCGCCCTCGATCTCCTTGGAGAGCTGGAGCGCGCCGAACTCGTAGGTGTTGGTGATGCGGGCGGACTGGGCGATCTCGGTCCCGGTGTTGGGCTTGATGGTGACCTCGACCGGGTTGTCCTTGGTGTGCTCGGTCTGGCCGCCCCTCGCGGAGGTCTCCCAGATCCTGCACTCGGCGCCCGCGGGGATGCCCTCGACGTTCACCGGCTTGTCCACGGACACCCGGTAGTCCTCGTCCAGGACCACGCGCGGCAGTCTGCCCTGCGGGTGGATGGTGCAGGTGACGTGGTACGGGTACGGCACCTTGCTCAGCAGGCCGGTCGCCGCGTCGGGGTGCTTGCCGAGCCGCTTGACGAGCCTCAACTCGCCGTAGGAGAGGGCGACTCCGACCTTGATCGGCTCGTTCTTCTGCAGGACGCGCGGGGAGCCCGCGCGGTCGGTGGTCTCGTTGTGGGCGTAGGAGTTCCAGGCGATGGTCGGGTCACCGTTGTGCTCGACGTCGAGCGGGGTGTTCATCGCGTAGGTGATGTCGACGGTGCCACCGGGCTCCAGCGGCTTCGGGAACGTCAGGTCCATGTCGGCGCCGACGGCCTTGTTGCTGTAGGCGTCGTCCCAGGTGTCCGAGGGGCACTGGTCCGCGCCGGAACCGGCGCCGCCCATGTCCAGGTCGTCGGTGCACAGCGGTTCGTCGTTCTCGTACTTGGTGGTCATCTCGCCGGGGCTGGTGCCGTCGAGCTTCGGCTCGGAGGCGAGCGTGGGCCGCTTGTCCCAGGCCGTCTGGCGGTCCTGGTCGAGGACGACACCCTTGTCGCCCTGGACCGGGAACCGGTCGATGATCCGCATGTTGGTGCCGTCCTCGGTGCCCGAGTTCCGCAGCCGCATCAAGTAGTGGTACTGGTCACCGGGGTTGACCAGGGCGATGCACGGGTTGGCGGTGTACCGGCGGCCGGTGGAGTCGGTCGCCATCAGGCACGAGTCGTCGCCCACGGGGACCGTCTTCTTGGTCTTGGTGTTGTACCAGCCGAGGTCGTCATTGCCCGAGACCCACTTGCGGGCGCTGAACGCGGCGCCGGACTTGGCCGTCAGTTTCGCGTCGTCGACGCAGTACAGGCCGGAGCCGAACATCGCGCCGTCCTCCTCCGCCTCGCTCGCGTCCTCGCAGGCCAGGTCCGGGTCGGACGAGGTGGCGCCCATGGTGTTGGTGACGGTCTCGTCGGCGCGGATGCCGGCTTCCAGCTTCACGTGGATCTCGATGGTGAAGCTGCCGCCGGGCGGGAAGTTCCACGCCTTGCCGTCGTCGTCCTTGGAGAAGTCCCAGGTCAGCCCGGAGGTCCTGTCCCCGTCGGTGGTCCGGGAGAAGACGGGCGTCGGGATGGCGACGGTCCCGGCCGGCTCCTTCTTGTCGATGATCTTGTACGGCTCGCCGCCGTCACCCGCGAAGGTGTCGTCGAACGCGATGCCCTCGGGGAGGTCGTCCTTGACGACCAGGTTCGGGACGTTGGCCGTACCGGTGTTGGTGACCTTCAGATAGAAGGGTGCGTCCTCGCCCGGGGAGAGCACGGTGTCCGGGGTCTTGTCGACGTCGAGCTTGGGGTCGCCCTTGACCAGGTCGAGGGTGGCCTTGACCGGGTCGATGTCCCGGGGCTTGTCCTCGTCCTCGACCTTGGTGAGGAACTGGCCGGTGGCGGTGTCCTCCAGGTGGTCGGGGATCGGCTTGCCGGTGCTGCGCGAGGCGGGCCGCGGGCTGATGTCGAGGGTGAGGATGCCGGAGCAGCTGTTGTCGGTGCACTCCGGCTTGATCACGTAGCCGTCGTTGGTGGTGCTCGTCGAGGAGTACGTGGCGCGGATGCCGGTGACGTCGGCGGCGTTCACGCCGGACGGCAGGGCGGCGTCGGCGGACGGGGTGCCGTTGACCCACTTCCCGTCCACGTACGCGTCGATCTGTACGCGGTTGGCCCCGGCCGGCATCTGGTTGGACTTGATGGAGACGAGGTCGACGGCGTCGAAGAAGTCGTCGTCCTGGTCGGTGATCTTCAGGTACTTGGCCGACATGTTGCCGGTGTTGCGGACGGTGAGCGCCATGTCCGCGTGCTGGCGGGGCAGTCCGGCGACGTACTCGGGGAGCTGGCCGGGGGAGATCGACTTGTTCAGCGAGGCGCCGTCGGCGGCGGGCCCTGTCTCGAGCGTCTTGCAGTCGCTGCCGTTGAAGTCACCGCCCTGGCTGTCCTTCGCCGTGACCGAGAAGCAGTTCTGGAACGTCTCGCCGTTCTCGACGCCCTCGCGGCGCTCGCCGGTGACCTTGATGGTGACGCTGTCGCCCGGCGCCATCGTGTCGTTGTAGACGCCGCGCACACCGGTGGCCCGCGCGAGCACGTCGGCGTCCACGCCGTCGTAGTCGACCCACTTCTGGGTGTCCGGGTCGTACACCTGGAGGGTGACCGGCGCGTCGGACGGCGAGACGGAGACGGAGGTGATCTCCAGCGTGTCGAAGGGGCTGGCGCTGCCGGGCTTGCCGTCCGCGTCGGCGGACGGGTCGGTGATGACCACGTCGTTCAGCGGCAGGTTGCCGGTGTTCGTGAACTTCAGCTGCATGTCGATGGGCTGGCCCGGCGGTACGTCGGTCTGGCTGACGGTCTTGACGCCGCTGCCGGTGCCGTTCGGGTTCTCGACGACGAGGTTGGCGCACGCGCTGCCGGAGGCGGTGCCGCTGCCGTCGCTGCGGCCGGCGTCGCCCTTCGTGCCGGCACAGTTGCTGACGCCGTCGGCCACGTCCGCCGCGTCGACGTCGTCGGTCAGGGTGCCGTGCAGGTCGAGTCCCGCGGTGGCGCCCTCGGCGATGGACGGGTCGCCGTCCGCGTCGACGCCGGTGTAGACGACCTCGACCTTCTTGACCTGCTTGCAGTCCGCGGGAACGTCGTAGGTCGCGTTCTCCGTGTAGGTCTCCTTGCGGGTGGTCCCGTCCTCGCAGGTGACGGTCAGCTCCGCCTCGGTGGCGCCCGCGGGGAAGCGCAGCCGCACCTTGTCGACGTCGAGCTTGTCGAACTCGCTGGACGTGTTCGCGTCCGGCTCGGTGATCGTCAGCGTCTTCACCTTGAACGGCGACTTGTTCGTCAGGTCGACCTCGGTGCTGACCGGCGAGTTCTCGCCGATCACCGCGTGCTCGTTGGAGCCGTGGGAGAAGTCGCCGTTGGTGTCGGCGTAGTACTTCTTGCCCGTCTCCAGGACCAGGGTGTCGGGGAGGATGTCGTACGTGTCGCAGGCCTGGTCGCCGTCGACGTCGCCCGCCGTCTCCTCCTTGGCCGTCGGGGTCGCGCAGTTGTTGACCGTGATCTTGTCGGTGGGCTTCAGCGGCGAGCCGTCCGAGCGCTTGGTGTCCCGCAGCTTCATGCCGACGTCGACGCTGCCGCCGTTCTCGTCGTACGGCAGCGGGTCGCCGTCGCTGTTGGTGAAGACGACCTCGAAGCCGACCACGTCACCCGGGTCCACGCCTCTGGGCAGCGGCAGGTCTTCGGTGGGCGCGGTGACGGTGCCGCCGGTGTGCTGCTGTCCGTCGGCCGTGGTGACCACCAGGTGCGCCTGGTCGGCTCCCTTGGGGTAGGCGGTGACCTTGGCCCCGGTGAAGTCGAAGTACTCGAACGTCTCCGCGGTGTCGTCGGACACCGACAGCTCGGTGACCTCGGCGGAGGACGAGGAGCTGTTGCGCACGTTCAGCTTGATCGTGGACTCTTCGCCGGACAGCGCGACCGCCGAGCCGTCCTCCCACGACTTGGTCGTCACCGGCTTGACCACCCGCGGGATGGAGATGGTGACGTCGGAGTCGGAGGTCTTCGGGTCCGCGTTGTCGGCCTCGGCCTTCGCGGTGTTGGTGATGGTGGTGCCGTCCTCCAGCTGCGTGTCGGCCGGCACCCGCATCCCGATCTCCACCGAGCCCGCCTGGCCCGCGCGCAGGCCGGTCTCGCCCTCCGGGTTCTGCAGCGGCTGCTTGTAGACGATCGTCAGCTGTCGCGTCGACTCGTCGTAGGTGACGTCACGGGTGCTGTCCGACTTCGGAAGGCTGGTCACCTCCAGGCCTTCCGGCAGGGTGTCGGTGACCGTGAAGTTCACGCAGTCCACGTCCAGGCCGGAGCACTGCCCGCTGATGGTGTAGGTGAACGCGTCACCGGGCTCCAGCGGCCCGTCGGCATCGTTGGTCTTGGTGATGCCGACCGAGCTCATGGGGTCGGCGGCAGCGGCGAAGGGCGCCGCGAGGGCCTGTGAACCGAACAGCAGGCTGAGCACTGCCGCCAGCACGACCCATGGGCGAGTGCGCGAAAGTCTTCCAACCGTGGACATGACGGCGAAGCTAAGGCTTTGTTCTTTATGCGCCTGTTATGGCACACCGAACGATTGACGGCCTATCAGATATTTCGCCCGTTCGGCCTGATCAGGCGTCAGGCACACAGCACCCGTTCCGGGGACGGCGGGGCCACCCCGCGGCGACTACCGTGAGCAACGGAACACGAACCGTGGAGACGGCATGCCGATCAGCGCGTCCGAGGCGTCGGGATTCGATCTGCCCGAGACCATGACCTGGGAGGAGCTCGGGCAGCTTCCGGGCGACATCGCCAAGGACATCGAGCTGTGGCAGGGCAGGGTCGTGTACAACAAGCGCCCCCGATGGAGCACCAGCAGTTCGCCGTGCGCATGCGCAACGCGCTCGAGGCCAACGCCCGCCACGCCATGCGGGACGAGACCGGCGGCAAGGAGGGGCGCTGCTGGCAGGTCGGGACGGAGACCAACGTCTTCTTCACGGCCGACAAGCCCACCTTCCTCACACCCGACTTCCTGGTCCGCCGTTGCCTGCCCCGCGGCGCCGACACCTTCGTCGGAGACACCGTGCTCATGGGCGAGGTGCTCTCCGGTTCGGACACCCCCAAGCGCAGGCAGTGGAAGATGAACCGGTACGCGGAGGGCGGCATCCCCTGGTACTGGGAGGTCGAGCTCGACTCCGGCGGATCCTGGGACGTCACCGCGGTGCGGGCGTACGGGTTGGCCGCCCTCGACCGGGCCGGGCTCTCCGTCAAGCCGTTGCGGCCCGCGCTGTACGTGCCCGTCGGCGAGTGGGAGCCGGACGGCCTCGGTGTCGAGTTTCCCGAGCCCTTCGCCATGAGCATCGGCTGGGAGGATCTGGCGTTCTGAACCGCCGCCTCTTCCCCAGGATCTTCCCGTCTGCTTGACTCCGGCCGCGCGTGCCGATCGTGGGGGAACGACGGAGGGACGGACGACCGATGGAGATCACCCGTAGACGTCTGCTGAGTGTCCTCGCCGCGAGCGGGGTGCTCGCCGCCGTGCCCACGCAGTGGGCGAGCGCGGCTCAACTCGCGGACGGGGCGGCCCGGTTGCTGGCCAATGCGACCGAGATGTTCGCCGGGAACGCCGAGTCCAACGGGCGCCAGGAGACCACCGGCAAGCTCGCCGCGATCGAGAAGGCCGCCCGCACGAACCTCGCGGCGATGGATGCCGCCTCCGGCGACGGCGAACTGTTCAAGGGCCTGCCGCTCGGCACCAGCGACCCGAACCTCAACACCACGTACCAGCGGGTGTACGAGATCGCGCTCGCGACCACCACGCCCGGCATCTCCGGTGATTTGTACGGGAGTTCGGCCGTCCGCACCCGTGTCGTCGACGCGTTGAAGTGGCTGCACGAGCGGTACTACGGCGACCAGTCCAAGGGCTATTACGGCAACTGGTTCACCTGGGAGATAGGCGTCTCCCAGCACGTCAGCCGCACACTGGTGCTGCTCGGGGACGCGGCGCCCGCCGAGCTGACGGCCACGTACATCGCCTCCATGGACGCGTACTTGCGCAACGGCAAGGACGGCGACGTCGACCTCGACTCGCGTTTCCACACCGGCGCGAACCTCGCCGACATCACCACCAACCGCATCCTCCAGGGCGCCCTCACCGGCGACGAGGACCGCATCCGCAAGGCCCTCACCGACCAGCTGACGGTCTTCGCGACGGTCGACCCGTACCACCTCCAGCACGGCGTGACGGACGGCCACTACGCCGACGGATCGTTCATCCAGCACTCCTCCGTCGCGTACACGGGCTCGTACGGAAAGGGCCTGCTCACGCGGGTCGTCCAGACGCTGAAGCTGCTCGACGGGACGGGGTTCGCCCACGGCGAGGAGCTCGTCCCCACCGTGCAGAAGTGGGTGCGCGACGGGTTCGCGCCGCTGATCTTCGAGGGCTGGATGATGGAGGCGGTGAAGGGGCGGGCCGTGTCACGGACGGGCAGCGGGTACGCCGACTCCGCCACGATCGTCGAGGCCGTCGTCGATCTCGCGTCCCTGTCGAGCGGGGACACGGCGAACGACCTCAAGGCGTACGTGAAGCACATCCGCGCCACGTCGAAGGCGAACCTCGACCCGACGACGTTCGTCTCGCCGCTCAGCATCGTCCGGTACGCCGACATCCTCGCGGACTCCGGCGTCCGCCCCGCCGACCTCAACCCGGCCGCCCGCTCCGTCGCCTTCAACGCCATGGACCGCACGGTGCACCGCCGCCCGGGGTACGCCTTCACGCTCTCCCGCAGCTCGTCGCGCATCAGCAAGTACGAGTACATGAGCGGCGAGAACCTGATGCCCTGGTTCCAGGGCGACGGCGCGCACCATCTGTATCTGGCCGGGCAGGACCAGACCCAGTCCTTCGGCGTCGACTACTTCACCACCGTCTCCCCGTACGGGCTCGCGGGAGTGACGGCGCCCGTCGAACACCGGGGAACAGTGCCGGAGTTGTACGACGGCAAGCTCTTCTACGACAACCCGGACCACCCGCTGAACTTCACCGCGTCGTCCGAGTCGCAGAACAAGTACGTGTACTTCCCGACCGCCACGCAGGCCTACTCGGGCGGGGCCGTGCTGGACGGTACGTACGGGGCCGTCGGCTGGGTCGCGTCCGACGACGTGCCGTGGCGGGACAAGCGGGCGGGGCTGCTGCCGGACGACTTCGTGGCGTACCGCAGTGCGCGGGCGACGAAGTCGTGGTTCCTGCTCGACGACGAGATCGTGGTGCTCGCGGCCGGGGTCGGGGACGCCCCCGGCGGCGGGCGGGCCGTGACGACGACCCTCGACGCGCGCGTGGCCCCCGCGGGCGACGCGGTGACCGTGGCCGAGGGCGACGGCTGGGTGCGCTGGGCGGACGCGACGCGGGACGCGGCGGTCGGCTACGTACGGCTTGCCGGGCCCGAGGCGAAGGCGCGGCTCGACACCGTGACCCGCAGCCGCCGTGTCGTGCGCGTCACCAACCCCGACACGGCGGTCACGAAGCAGGTGTTCTCGCTGACGGTCGAGCAGGCGGCCGGGGCGAAGCCGGTCTCCTTCGCGTACGCGCTGCTGCCGAACGCGTCGGAGGCGGCGGTGCGGTCGTACGACGGTGCGCGGGTGCTCACCAACACGACGAGGACGCAGGCCGTCCGCCACGACGGGCTCGGGCTCACCGCCGCGAACACCTTCACCGGCGGCGCGCACCGGGTGGCCGGGCTCGACGTCGACGGGCCCGCGTCCGTCCTCGTACGCCGACGGGGACGTGAGGTCATGGTCGCGGTGTCCGACCCGACGACCGAACGGGACACCGTCACGGTCGTGGTGCGCGGCCGGGCACTGCGCAAGGCCGACGGCGACGACGCGGTGCGCGTCACCGCCGTGCCGGGCGGAACCCGGCTCGACGTCGACACGCACCACGCGTACGGCCGCAGCTTCGGCGTGACGCTGAGAACCTGACGGACGGTTACTCGTCGGACTCCAGGTCGCCCTCCGTCTCCAGGTACACCTGGCGGAGGGCCTCCAGCGTCTGCGGGTCCGGCTTCTCCCACATGCCGCGCGACTCGGCTTCGAGCAACCGCTCGGCGATTCCGTGCAGGGCCCACGGGTTGTTCTCGGAGAGGAACTGGCGGTTCGTCTCGTCGAGGACGTACGTCTCGGTCAACTTGTCGTACATCCAGTCGGCGATGACGCCGGTCGTGGCGTCGTAGCCGAACAAGTAGTCCACCGTCGCGGCGAGTTCGAAGGCGCCCTTGTAGCCGTGGCGGCGCATCGCCTCGATCCACTTGGGGTTCACGACGCGGGCCCGGAAGACGCGGGACGTCTCCTCGACGAGGGTGCGGGTCTTGACCGTCTCCGGGCGTGTGGAGTCGCCGATGTACGCCTCGGGGGCGGTCCCGCGCAGCGCGCGCACGGTGGCGACCATGCCGCCGTGGTACTGGAAGTAGTCGTCGGAGTCCGCGATGTCGTGCTCGCGGGTGTCGGTGTTCTTGGCGGCGACGGCGATCCGCTTGTAGGCGGTCTCCATCTCGGTGCGGGCCGACCTGCCCTCCAGGCCGCGGCCGTACGCGTAACCGCCCCACACCGTGTAGACCTCGGCGAGGTCGGCGTCGGTGCGCCAGTCCTTGGAGTCGATCAGCTGGAGGAGACCGGCGCCGTACGTGCCCGGGCGCGAGCCGAAGATACGGGTCGTGGCCCGGCGCTCGTCGCCGTGCTCGGCGAGGTCGGCCTGGGTGTGGGCCCGTACGTGGTTGATCTCGGCCGGTTCGTCGAGCGACGCGGCGAGGCACACCGCGTCGTCGAGCAGGCCGATGGTGTGCGGGAACGCGTCGCGGAAGAAGCCGGAGATCCGGAGGGTGACGTCGACGCGGGGGCGGTTCAGCTCCTCGTACGGGATCGGCTCCAGGCCGGTGACGCGGCGCGAGGCGTCGTCCCAGACGGGGCGGATGCCGAGGAGGGCGAGGGCCTCCGCGATGTCGTCGCCTGCGGTGCGCATGGCGCTGGTTCCCCACAGGGAGAGGCCCACGGAGGTGGGGTACGCGCCGTTGTCGTCCTTGTACCGGGTGAGGAGGCTGTCGGCGAGGGCCTGTCCGGTCTCCCAGGCGAGGCGGCTCGGGACGGCCTTCGGGTCGACGGAGTAGAAGTTCCGCCCGGTCGGCAGCACGTTGACGAGTCCGCGCAGCGGGGACCCGGACGGGCCCGCCGGCACGAAGTTGCCGTTGAGGGCACGGACGGCGTTGGTGAGCTCGTCGGTGGTGGCGCTCAGCCGGGGAACCACCTCGCGAGCCGCGAACTCCAGGATTGCCGCAACACCATCAAGCCCCGCACTTGGACGAGAGCCCGCGGGGTCCGGGGCGGAGCCCCGTGGCGTGGGGGCGGACGTGGCGAGAACGTCCGGTACCGCCGCCGGGTCCCAGTCCGCCGCTTCCATCGCCTCGACGAGGGCGCGGGCCGCGGCCTCCGCGTCGTCGGCAGACGTACGGGTCGCCGCGGATTCGTCCAGGCCCAACGCCTCCCGCAGACCCGGAAGCGCCTGGGACCCGCCCCAGATCTGGCGGGCCCGCAGGATCGCCAGGACCAGGTTGACCCGGTCCGCCCCGGCCGGGGCGGAGCCCAAGACGTGCAGGCCGTCGCGGATCTGCGCGTCCTTGACCTCGCACAGCCACCCGTCGACGTGCAGGAGGAAGTCGTCGAAGCCGTCGTCGTCGGGCCGGGCCTCGAGGCCCAGGTCGTGGTCGAGCTTCGCCGCCTGGATCAGCGTCCAGATCTGGGCCCGGATGGCCGGCAGCTTCGCCGGGTCCATCGAGCTGATCTGGGCGTATTCGTCGAGGAGTTGCTCGAGGCGGGCGATGTCGCCGTAGGAGTCCGCGCGGGCCATCGGCGGCACCAGGTGGTCGATGAGCGTGGCGTGCACGCGCCGCTTGGCCTGCGTGCCCTCGCCCGGGTCGTTGACCAGGAACGGGTAGATGAGCGGGAGGTCACCGAGCGCGGCGTCCGGGCCGCACGCCGCCGAGAGCCCCGCGTTCTTGCCCGGCAGCCACTCCAGGTTGCCGTGCTTGCCGAGGTGGATCATCGCGTCCGCGCCGAACCCGCCGTCGCCTGAGGACGCCGCGATCCAGCGGTACGCCGCCAAGTAGTGGTGGGACGGCGGGAGATCGGGGTCGTGGTAGATCGCGATCGGGTTCTCGCCGAAGCCGCGCGGCGGCTGGATGAGGATGAGCAGATTGCCGCGCCGCAGCGCCGCGAGGACGATGTCGCCCTCGGGATTGCGCGAACGGTCCACGAACATCTCGCCGGGCGCCGGGCCCCAGTGCCGCTCGACGCTCTCCCGCAGCTCCTGCGGCAGCGTCGCGTACCAGCGCTTGTAGTCGGCGGCCGGGATGCGGACCGGGTTCTTCGCGAGCTGCTCCTCGGTCAGCCACTCCTGGTCGTGGCCGCCCGCGTCGATGAGCGCGCGGATCAGCTCGTCGCCGTCGCCGGAGGCGAGCCCGGGGATCTCGGCCCGGTCCCCGAAGTCGTAGCCCTCGTCGAGGAGTCGGCGCAGCAGCGCGACCGCGGAGGCGGGGGTGTCGAGGCCCACCGCGTTGCCGATGCGCGAGTGCTTCGTCGGGTAGGCGGACAGGACGAGCGCGAGCTTCTTGTCCTGCGCGGGGATGTGCCTGAGGCGGGCGTGCCGCACGGCGATCCCGGCGACGCGGGCCGCGCGCTCGGGGTCGGCGACGTACGCCGGGAGCCCGTCCTCGTCGAGCTCCTTGAAGGAGAACGGGACGGTGATGAGGCGGCCGTCGAACTCGGGCACCGCGATCTGGCTCGCGGCGTCCAGCGGCGAGACGCCCTCGTCGTTCTCCTCCCAGTCGGCACGGGAGGAGGTCAGGCACAGGGCCTGGAGGATCGGCACGTCGAGCTGCGTGAGCGCGCCCGCGTCCCACGACTCGTCGTCGCCGCCGGCGCTCGCCTCGGCCGGGCGGGTGCCGCCCGCCGCGAGGACCGTCGTGACGATCGCGTCGACGGGGCGCAGGGCGTCGATCAGCTCCGGCTCGGGCGCGCGGAGGGAGGCGACGTACAGCGGGAGCGGCCGGGCGCCCGCGCGCTCGATCTCGTCGCAGAGGGCGTGCACGAACGACGTGTTCCCGCTCATGTGGTGGGCGCGGTAGTACAGCACGGCGACCGTGGGGGCGCCGTCGTGCCGCACCGAGTCCGCGCGCTCCAGCTCGCCCCAGGTCGGCGCGGCGACCGGCGGCTCGAAGCCGTGTCCGGTCAGCAGCACCGTGTCGGAGAGGAAGCGGGCCAAGTGGTCGAGGTTGGCCGGGCCGCCGTGCGCCAGGTACTTGTGGGCCTCGGCCGCGATGCCGACCGGGACGGTCGAGGAGGCCATCAGCTGGGCGTCGGGGGCCTGTTCACCGGTGAGGACGACCAGCGGAAGCCCGGCGGCGGTCAGCCGGTCGATGCCGTCCTGCCAGGCGCGGACGCCGCCGAGGAGGCGCACGACCACCAGGTCCACGCCTTCGAGGAGGCCCGGCAGGTCCGTCTCCACATCGATGCGGGAGGGGTTCTCGAAGCGGTACGCGACCGGGGCGCCTGCGGCGTTGGCCGCACGCGCGCTGAGCAGGTCGGTGTCCGACGTCGACAGGAGCAGGAGCTGCTGAGGCATGCGTCGTCTGGCCTTCCTCGGGGTGTCCGCGCCCCGGGTGGTCGTTGATGCAGGGAGTTCCTGGCTCGCTCTCCGGGTGGAGAGTTCACAGTGGCGGGACCGCGCCGGATTCGCACCGGGCTTCCTCCCCTGTCGCCGTCGCCGGCGACGGCCGACCGGGTACGGGCAGCCACCGAGCATCGTACGGTGCCGGGCGACGACCTGGTACGGGGTGGTGGAATCAGTCCCTAGGTATGCTCCCCGGCATGTCCCCCTCCCCCATATCCGTGCCGCCCTCAGGACCGGGCGACGCCTGCCCCGGTGCTTTGCGTCTGCATAGCGCCGATGACGGGTTTCTCGCGCGGGTGCGGATCCCCGGCGGGGTGCTGGACCTGGTGCAGGCGCGGGCGCTCGGCGAGGCGGCGGAGCGACTCGGGGACGGGATGCTGCATCTCACCTCGCGGGGCAATGTGCAGTTGCGGGGTTTGCGCGACGGGTGCGGGGGTGAGCTCGCGGACCGCCTTGGGGCGGCGGGGCTGCTGCCGTCGGCGGCGCACGAGCGGGTGCGGAACGTGGTGGCTTCACCGTTGTCCGGGCTCGACGGCCGCGGGTTCGTGGATGTGCGGGAGTGGTTGACCGGGCTCGACGCGGCGCTGTGTGCGAGTTCCGTCACGCCGGAATTGTCCGGGAGGTTTCTGTTCGGGTTGGACGACGGGCGGGAGGACGTATCGGGCCTCCGCCCGGATGTGCTGGTTCGTGGGGTGCCGTCGGGCGACGCGGAGGTGTCCGTCGGCGACGCGCGGTTCCGGGTTCCGTTCGGCGGGGCGGCGGTTGCGGCGGTCGCCGCGGCGGAGGTTTTCGTTGCGGTTGCGCGTGAGGCGGATGGGCGGGTGTGGCGGGTGGCCGAACTTGCCGAGTCCGCGGACGAGTTGACCCGTCGCCTGTCCACCCACTTGTTGTTGACGCCACGGGGCTCCGCCCCGGACCCCGCGCCTCAATCGCCGGCGGGGCTTGATGATGCCGACCGAGCCTTGGGCAATCTGCCGCCTGGGGCGGCAGGGTGGGCAAGGCGGCCCCCGGCGCCGCGCGCCGATGACGACGGCGCCAGCCACGGGTTCGTCGCGGTAGGCGTGCCGTTCGGGGCGCTGCGCGGCGACCAGTGGGCGGCGCTCCTCGCGACCGCCGACCAGGAGATCCGGCTGACGCCCTGGCGAGGCGTCGTCGTACCCGGAGGGAACGCGGACGACCTCACCCGCGTCGGCCTCGTCGTCGACCCCGACTCCCCGTGGAACCGCGTCGCGACCTGCATCGGACACCCCGGCTGCGCCAAGTCCCACGCCGACGTCCGCCGCGACGCCGCCGCCCGCATCGACGACGCCCACCCGACCCTCCCCACCTACTGGTCCGGCTGCGAACGCCGCTGCGGCCACCCCGTGGGCCCGTACGTCGACGTCGTGGCCCGCCCCGACGGCGGATACACGACAACCGTCCCCCATCACACCGAGAGCTGAGAGCAACCGTGTTCGACTACGAGAAGGACGGCGCGGCGATCTACCGCGAGTCCTTTGCCACGATCCGCGCGGAAGCCGCGGACGGACTCGCGGCGCTGCCCGCCGACGTCGCCCAGGTGGCGGTCCGCATGATCCACGCCTGCGGCCAGGTGGATCTCGTACAGGACATCGGCTGGTCGACCGGCGTCGTGGCGAACGCGCGGGCCGCGCTGCGTGCCGGGGCGCCCATCCTGTGCGACGCCCACATGGTCGCGAGCGGCGTCACCCGCAAGCGTCTCCCCGCCGACAACGACGTGATCTGCACGCTGCGCGAGCCCGAAGTCCCGGACCTCGCCCGCGAGTTGGGCACCACCCGCAGCGCCGCCGCCCTCGAACTGTGGCGCGACCGCCTCGACGGCGCCGTCGTCGCCATCGGCAACGCGCCCACCGCGCTCTTCCACCTCCTGGAAATGATCGCGAAGGGCGCGCCGAAGCCCGCCGCCGTGCTCGGCATACCCGTCGGCTTCGTCGGAGCCGCCGAGTCCAAGGAGGCCCTGGCCGTGAACGAACTCGGCCTCGAACACCTCGTCGTACGCGGCCGGCGTGGCGGCAGCGCCATGACCGCCGCCGCGCTGAACGCCCTCGCGACCGAGGCGGAGATCATGGAGGACCGGGCATGAACGACTCCCCTTCCCAGCAGGGCAAGCTGTACGGCGTCGGGCTCGGGCCCGGCGATCCGAATCTGATGACGGTCGCGGCCGTGAAGGCGATCGCCTCCGCCGACGTCATCGCGTACCACTGCGCGCGCCACGGGCGTTCCATCGCCCGCTCGATCGCCGCGGAGCACATCCGCGAGACGCAGATCGAGGAGCGGCTGATGTACCCGCTCACCGTCGAGACGACCGACCACCCCGGCGGCTACCGGGGCGCGCTCGACGACTTCTACGAGGAGGCGGCCGCCACCCTCGCCGCGCACCTCTACGCCGGGCGCACGGTCGCCGTGCTCGCCGAGGGCGACCCGATGTTCTACGGCTCGTACCAGCACATGCACAAGCGGCTCGCCGACCGCTTCGAGACGACCGTCATCCCCGGTGTCACGTCCATCAGCGCCGCCGCCGCGCGGCTCGGGCAGCCGCTGTGCGAGGACAAGGAGACGCTGACCGTCATACCCGGCACGCTGCCGGAGGACGAGCTGTCCGCGCGGATCGCCGCGGCGGACTCCGCTGTGGTCATGAAGCTGGGGCGTACGTTCACCAAGGTGCGGGCGGCGATCGAGAGTTCGGGCCGCCTCGACGACGCCCGGTATGTCGAGCGGGCCTTCATGGAGGGTGAGCGGACGGGCGCGCTCGCCGACATCGACCCGTCCTCCGTGCCGTACTTCTCCGTCGCCGTGCTGCCCTCCCGGATCGACGCGGAGCCGGTCACGGACCCCGACCCGGCGCGCGGCGAGGTCGCGGTCGTCGGCACGGGTCCCGCGGGCGCGCCCTGGCTGACGCCCGAGTCGCGCGGGGCGCTGGCGAACGCCGACGTCCTCGTCGGCTACACGACGTACCTCGCGCGCGTGCCGCAGCGTCCCGGTCAGGTGCGGCACGGTTCGGACAACAAGGTCGAGTCCGAGCGCGCCGAGTTCGCGCTCGACCTGGCGCGGCGCGGGCACCGGGTCGCGGTGGTCTCCGGGGGCGACCCCGGGGTCTTCGCGATGGCCACGGCGGTGCTCGAGGTCGCGTCGGAGGAGCGGTACGCGGGGATTCCGGTGCGGGTCCTGCCCGGGGTGACCGCGGCGAACGCCGCCGCGGCGAAGGCGGGCGCGCCCCTCGGCCACGACTACGCCACGATCTCCCTCTCGGACCGGCTCAAGCCGTGGGAGGTCATCGCGGAGCGCTTGCGGACCGCTGCCGCGGCGGATCTGGTGCTCGCCCTCTACAACCCCGGTTCGCGCAGCCGTACGTGGCAGGTGGGCAAGGCACGGGAGCTGCTCCTCGAACTGCGCCTGCCGGACACGCCGGTCGTTCTCGCCCGGGACGTGGGCGGGCCGGAGGAGTCGGTCCGGGTCGTGCGGCTCGCGGACCTGGATCCGGAGGTCGTCGACATGCGTACGCTTCTGATCGTCGGCTCGTCCCAGACCCAGGCGGTCGTCCGTGCGGACGGCCGCACGGTGACGTGGACCCCACGCCGCTACCCGGAACCCGACACCGTGTGACGCCCACGGGGCTCCGCCCCGGACCCCGCTGCTCAATCGCCGCAGAGGCTTGATTCTGCCCACTCGGTGGCCTCGGCCACGGTCTTGGCCACCGGGACCCCCTCGGGGACCGGGGGGCGGCGGACCACGACCACCGGGATGGATGCCTCGCGTGCGGCGACCAGTTTCGGGGAGGTCGCGGCGCCGCCGCTGTCCTTGGTCACCAGGATGTCGATGGCGTGGTCCGCGAGGACGGCGCGTTCGCCGGGCAGCGTGAACGGGCCCCGGTCGAGCAGGACCTCCATTCGCGGCGGGAACGGCGGCTCCGGCGCGTCCACGGACCGTACGAGGAAGTGCGCGTCGTCGACGTGGGAGAACGCGGCGAGGCCCATCCGGCCGGTCGTGAGGAAGACCCGGCCCGCCCCCCGTACCGCCTCCGCGGCCTCCGCGAGGGAGCCGACCTCCCGCCAGTCGTCGCCCGCACCCGGCACCCAGCCGGGCCGGCGCAGCGCGAGCAGGGGAACATGGGCGGTGGCGGCGGCCCGCGCCGCGTTGAAACTGATCGTCTCGGCGAAGGGATGGGTGGCATCGATGACCGCAGACACCGCGTGCTCGCGGATCCAGTCCGCCATCCCTTCGGCTCCGCCGAACCCACCGATCCGCACCTCACCGGCCGGCAGCCGGGGCGCCGCGACGCGCCCCGCGAGCGAGCTGGTCACGCGGACCCGCGGGTGCAGGGCCTCGGCCAGGCCCCGGGCCTCGGTCGTCCCGCCGAGAATCAACACGTGCGGCATCGGGGAACTCCATGAGCGGTGAGACAGCGGCGAAGGGTGGGCGCGGGGCCCAACTCAAGCACACCGGCCTGCGGCCCGGCTGGACGACCGGTGCCTGCGCGACCGCCGCGACCACGGCCGCGTACACGGCGCTGCTGACCGGCGCGTTCCCCGACCCCGTGACGATCACGCTGCCGAGGGGCCAGACGCCGTCGTTCGCCCTGGCCGTCGAGTCCCACGACGGGGAGTCCGCGACGGCGGGCGTGGTCAAGGACGCGGGCGACGACCCGGACGTCACGCACGGCGCGCTCGTACGGTCCACTGTGCGGCGCCTCCCGCCCGGCGAGGGAGTGGTGTTCAAGGCCGGTCCCGGCGTCGGCACGGTCACCCGGCCCGGGCTTCCGCTGCCGGTCGGCGAGCCCGCCGTCAATCCGGTGCCGCGCGAGATGATCCGCACGCACATCGCGGAGGTCGCGGCCGCGCACGGGGCCCCCGGCGACGTGGAGGTCACCCTCTCCATCGACCACGGCGAGGAGATCGCCCGCTCGACCTGGAACCCGCGGCTCGGGATCCTCGGCGGTCTGTCGGTGCTCGGCACGACGGGGATCGTCGTGCCGTACTCGTGCTCGGCGTGGATCGACTCGATCCGGCGCGGCGTGGACGTGGCGCGGGCCGCGGGGCGTACGCATGTCGCGGGCTGCACCGGCTCGACGTCCGAGAAGACGGTCGTGCGTGAACACGGGCTGCCCGAGGACGCGTTGCTCGACATGGGCGATTTCGCGGGCGCGGTCCTGAAGTACATCCGCCGCCATCCGGTCGACCGGCTGACCATCTGCGGCGGCTTCGCCAAGCTGTCCAAGCTGGCGGCGGGCCATCTGGATCTGCACTCGGGGCGGTCGCAGGTCGACAAGGCCTTCCTGGCGGACCTGGCGCGCCGGGGCGGTGCGTCGGAGGCCCTCGCCCAGGAGATCGCCGAGGCCAACACCGGCCTCGCCGCCCTCCAACTGTGCACGGCGGTGGGCGTCCCGCTGGGCGACCTGGTGGCGGCGACGGCCCGCGACGAGGCCCTCGCGGTGCTGCGCGGCGCCCCGGTCGCGGTGGACGTCATCTGCATCGACCGGGCGGGGAACGTGGTGGGGCGCAGCGACGCCGCCGGTCACGACGGGCTCTGAGCGTCCTCGTTCACGGACGGGTCCACCCACGGCTGCCACTTCGTGCTCGCGGCGACGGTCGCCACCTGCGCGGCGCTGAGCGGCGGGGCCGCCGCGACCGCCGGGCCGTGCTTGCTGTCCGCGCTGTTGGAAGCGGTGACGACGACGCGGGTGCCGTCCTTGCGGAGCACGTCGCTGGTGCGCCGGACCAGCTTCCCCGACCTCTCCTCGTAACTGATCCGCACCGAGCCGTCCGCGAGGTTGCGTACGTCGCAGGACGTCTGCCGCACCCCGCTCTCCCGGCGGGCCTCGCAGGAGTAGAAGGTCCGGAGCTGAGCCTTGGTGACCGGGTGGAGTGCCTTGCCCTTCCCCGAGTCCCCCGATGCCTCCTTCGAGCCCCTCGACGCCTCCTTCGCCGCCGCCGACTTGTCCGGGGCGGTGGCGCCGCTCTTGTCCTGTTTCCCGGTCCCGGTCCCGCTTTCCGCGTTCTTGCGCGCGGCGTCCTTGGTCAGCGCGTCGACCGTGACGAGCTGGAAGCCGCCCTCCACGCTCACCGTCACCTCCGTCCCGCCGCCCTCGCCGGTGACGAGCAGCCGCCCGCCCGCGTTCGCTGCCCGCTCCTTGCCCGCCGGACCGTCCCACCACTGGTAGCCGCCGGTGGCGGGGTCACCGGGCAGCAGCGACTCGAGGACGGCCACGGACGCCTTCCCGGTGAGGGCCTCCTTTCCGGCGGGCGCGGAGATCCGCGCGGCGGCCGGCGAGAAGTCGGGGAGGGTGACGACCGGGTCGGAGCCCCGGGCCACGGACGTTCCGTCGCCGCCGCCCGGCAGGATCACGCCCGTCAGCGCCCCCGCGGTGAGCCCCACCGCGACGGTCAGTCCCGCGGAGGCCCACAGGGCCCGCCTGCGCCGCCTCATCCGTCGCCCCCTGGCCAGTCCGCCCGCCACCAAGTCCGTTCCGGGGGGCGGGAGTTCACGGCCGTACGTCTCAAGGAGCCGCCCCACGCGGGGCGCGAACTCCTGCTCTTCCCCGTTCATGGGTGAGTTCATGGGTGAGTTCATCGGCGAGTTCATGGCCGATCGGTCCCTTCCCCTCAGTGATCGGTGATCAGTGACTGACGAGAGCGTCGTACTCGCCGCCCAGCGACGCGCGGAGCTGCGCCAGCGCACGCATGCTGCGGATCCGCACGCTGCCCGCGCTCATCCCCAGGTCAGCCGCCGCCTGGGCGACGCTGCGGTCCTCCCAGTAGCGCAGCACGACCACGGCCCGGTCCTTCGGCGTCAGCTGCGCCAGGGCCCCGGCCAGGGCGATCCGCAGGGCGGGATCGTGGGAGGCGGACGGGTTGTCCGGCATCCGGTCCACGGGCTTCTCGTACGTCCGATGCAGCCGGACATGCGAGAGGTAGGTGCGCATCAGCATCGTGCGCACGTACGCCTGTGGACTGTCCGCCTTGCGGACCCTCCCCCAGGACACGAAGACCTTGCCCAGGGTCGTCTGCACCAGGTCCTCGGCCAGATGCCAGTCGCCGCAGACGAGAAGGGCGGACCGGAAGAGGCGCGGGCTCACGGCTCGCATGAAGGACTCGATCTCCGCATCCCTACGAGCTGATCCACCCATGGGTCTCCCTCTCCCGACAGCGCGTCCGCTCCCACATCAGTCATGACGCCGCGGGCCTGCCGTCGCGTTACGCGCCCGCCCGAACTAGCGGCGCAACGCCTCCGCCGGCTGGATGCGGGAGGCCCGCCACGCCGGGTAGAGACCGGCCACGAGGCCGGTGACCAGACCGATGACGGGGGCCGCCGCCACCGTCGTCGGATGGACCACGGGCGTCCAGTCGCGCGCGACGGCGACACCCACCACCGTCAGGGTGCCGAGACTGGTGCCGATCAGCCCGCCGAGCGCGCCCAACGCCCCTGATTCGGCGAGGAATTGGAGCGTGATGTGGCCGCCCCGCGCACCGAGCGCCCGCCGCAGCCCGATCTCACCGGTCCGTTCGAGGACGGCGACCAGGGTGGTGTTGGCGATGCCGACGGCCCCGATGACCAGGCAGATCGCGGCGAGCAGGAGGAAGAGCTGCTGAAGGTCCGAGGTCACATGGGAACGCAGCGTCTTGGGGTCCGGTGGCGGCTCGGCCTTGAAGTACTCGGGGTGGTCGGGGCGCAGCGCGGTCGGCGCCACCTTCGCCACCTGCTGCGCGGCGCCGATCTCCGTGGCGATGAGCATCTTCGCGCCGCCCGCGCCGGGTTCGCCCCACAGCTTCACCGCGGTGGAACGGGGGACGACGACCGAAAGCAGCAGATCGGCCTTGCGCTTCACGTCGTCGATGATGCCGACCACGGTGAACGGCTGGTCGCCGATGAAGATCGCGGGGTGCGTCTCGAGCGTCGTGATGCCGAGCCGCGAGGCCATCCCGGCGCCGATCATGACGACGGGCTGCGCCGTGCGCTCCGCGTAGGCGTCATACACCCGGCCCTGCGCCACGTGCGGGACCGCCGCCTCGATGACGCCGGGAGAGGCGGCGACGATGTCCGCGCGTTCGCCCGACGCGGCGTCGCCGACCGGCGAGGAGCGGATCGTCGCGTCGGTGCCGCGGGTGTCGACCGTCCAGTAGACACCCGCGTGTTCGACGCCGGGCAGCCGCTCGACGCGGGCGTCGGAGTCGCCCGGGAACGCGAGGCGGACGAACTCGTTCTGCTCGATGCCGATGTCCTCGATGTCGACCTCGGTCGCGGTCAGGATGTTGAAGCGCGCGTCGATCTGGGAGGACGTGGTGGCGGTGAGGCCGAGGATCGCCACGAAGGTGCCCACCCCGAGGACCGTGCCGAGCGCGGTGAGCGCCGAGCGCGCGGGCCGCTGCAACATGCCGGCGACGGACTCGCCCAGCAGGTCGCGCGGGGCGAGGACGGAGGGGGCGACGGGACCCGAGCCGCGGCGTCCGCCCGAGCGGCGCCACGGCCACCGTACGGAGGGTCCGCGCCGTCTGCGGTGGTTCACGTGGCGGCCACCTGCTCGTGGAGGACCCCGTCGCGGATGGCGACCGTGCGGGCGCCCCGCGCGGCGACGGTGGGGTCGTGGGTGATGACCAGGACCGTCATCCCCGCTCCGTGCAGCTCTTCGAGGAGGCCGAGGACCGATTCCGCGTTCCTGCTGTCCAGGTTGCCGGTCGGCTCGTCGCAGAGCAGCAGCGAGGGGCGGGAGACCAGGGCGCGGGCGATCGCGACGCGCTGGCGTTCCCCGCCGGACAGCCGGGTGGGCAGGGAGTCGACGCGGTGTCCGAGGCCGACCCGCTCCAGTGCCTGCCGGGCGCGGTCCGCGCGCTCGGCGCGCGGCGTGCCGTTGTAGACCATGGCGAGCAGGACGTTCTCGGACGCGCTGCGGTGCGGCAGCAGATGGAAGGACTGGAAGACGAACCCGATGCGGCGGCCGCGCAGCGCGGTGCGGTCGCCGTCCCTGAGCGTGCCGATGTCGATGCCGTCGAGCAGGTACGTGCCCTCGGTGGGGGCGTCGAGCAGTCCCACGATGTTCAGGAAGGTCGACTTCCCGGAGCCGGACGGGCCGATCACCGTGACGAACTCGCCCTCCTCGATACGGATGTCGCAGGGCCTGAAGGCCGGTACCGGCGGCGGGCCCGGGTAGGTGAGACCCACCTGACGGAACTCGATGACGGGGGCGCCGGACCGCCCGGCGGGCGTCATCGCCCGGCCCCGGTGGCGGCCGACTTCACTCCCGTGACCACCTCGTCGCCCTCGGCGAGCCGTGCGCCGGCGGCCGGGGTCACCGCCACGAATCCGTCTCCCGACGTGCCCGTGCGCACCTCCACCCGGCGCTGCGCACCACCTTTTTGACGGACCGTCACCACGGTGCTGCCGTCGCCGGCCGAGGAGACCGCCGTCACCGGCACCACCAGGGCCTCGCCCTTCGTGGACGCCGCCTCGACGGTCAGCCGGACGTCCTGCCCCACCGTGTCGCCGGGCAGCGCCTTGTCCGGGGTGACCACCATCAGATAGCCCTGCGCCGCGCTGTCGCCGCCGGAACCCGAACCCGATCCGGCACCGGCGCCTTCGCCGGAACCAGCGTCGGCCCCCTGCCCCGCGGCACCGTCCTGCGCGGCGGCCATGGTGTCCGCCACCGAGCGGACCGACGCGCTCGTCGTGAACCCCGTCGCCTCCGAGCGGATCTCCACCTTCTGCCCGGCCCTGACCAGGCCCTTCTGGGACTCCTGGAGGTAGCCGTCGACGGCGAGGCGGCCCGCGGAGACCGTCATCACCTTGCCGGTGGCCGTCGAGCCGAGCACCGCGTTCACGCTGTCGACGCGGGCGGGGAAGCCGGACAGATACACGACCTCCGATGCGGGCAGCATCGGCCCCGCCGCCACCTGCGCGCGCTCCAGCCTGTCGCGCGCCAGCTGGAGATCCTCCGCGGCCCGGTCCACGGCCTTGCGGGTCTCGTCGTCGGCGTGCTCGTCCCGGGCGTCCTTGGCGTCCTCCCACGCGCGGTCGGCCGTGGTGACGGCGTCCTGCGCGGCCTGCACCGTCGCGGCGCCGTCGCTCTGCGCGGACACCGGGCTGTAGCCGATCGACGCGTAGAACGCGGCGAGGGCGCTCTTGGTCCCCGCCCCGAACGTCCCCGAGCCGTCGCTTCCGGTCGCGTGCCCCAACCCCGCGAGCGCGCGCTGGAGTTGGGCCACGTCGGCGCCCTTGGAGCCCGGCTTGAGGTCGCGGTAGACCGGCACCCTGCCCTTGAGGGCGAACACCGGGCGGCCGGATATCTCGGTCAGGACCTGCCCCGCCCGGACCCGCGTGCCCACCGGCCTGGGCGCCTTGGTGACCACGGAACCGGTCGTGCCCTCCGTGCCGCCGCCTGCCGGTGCCACGTCGACGGTCTGCCCGGCCACCACCGTGCCCCGCAGGATCACGGAGTCCTTCAGCACCCGCTTCTCCACCGGAGCAGTCAGTACGGCCTCGGCCGGCGCCTTCGCGTCCGCCGCGGCCTGCGCAGGGGACTTCACGACGAACGAGGCGGCGATCCCGGCCCCGGTCAGCAGCACCGCCGCCGCGGCCACGACCGCCACCCACTTCCGCTTCCGCGACAGGCCCCGGTCCGCGGTGGCGAGGGGTTCCTCGGGTGTCAACTGGCCTACGTGTTGTGCTGGTTGGGACACGGCACCTCTCCAGGCCGGACGAGCTCTTCGACTGCTTGACGCCTCGGGAGCGCCCCGGCGTTACGAGACCTCGGCCATCAGCTTGAGCTGCTTCTCCTTGGCCTTCTTCGCCTCTGCGAGGGCCTGCGCGTCCTGCTCGATCATCTGGTTCTGGTAGGCGACCTCGACGGTGTACCAGGTCCCGACGACGTTGTTCTCGACCTTGCAGGCGACGTCCGCCGCCGCGACCCGGCGCTCCTTGGCGGTGGCGACGGCCGCCTTCTGCCATTCGGGGTCGTCCCCGGCCTTCATCGGGTCGGCGTAGCTGTAGCCCTGCTTCTTCATGCAGGCCGACCACTTCGCGAAGACGGCGCGGACGCGTTCGTCCTCGTAGGACTTGGCCCAGCTGTTGGTGTTGACCTTGGTGGCGGTCGCGTCGCCGCCGTAGGACTGCTCCCCGGAAGCGCCGAGCTTCGCCCGCGCCTCCCCGATGCAGCCACCGGCGGGGACCTTCTTGCCCTGGTAGTCCTGACCGCCCTTCGCGGCGCTGGACCCGGGCTTCACGTTCGGGTCGTCGGTGCCGGTCAGCACCATGTTGGCGGTCCGGCTCAGCTCTTGCGGCTTGGTCCGCCGTGCCGTCTTCTCCGAACCGGCCGGCTTGTACCCGTGGGTGGCGACGGCGTCGGCGTCCGTCACGCCGTACCGGAACTGCGTACGGCTCTTCGGGCGGAACGCCTGCTCCGCCGCGGGCACCCGGTACGCGATGCCGAAACGCTCCATGCACCTCTCGCGCAGCGTGAACTCGGCCTGCTGCATCTTGTCGAGCTGGTCGTCACTCATCAGATACGCGTCGATGGGCAGCGACTTGTCCGTGACCGACGTCAGCTTCGGCACGGAGGCGACCTTGGGAGTGCCCGTGCCGCCCTCGGACGAGGCGTTCGCCGATCCGTCCGCGTCGTCGCTGCATCCGGCCAGCACCGCGACGGCGACCGTCGCTCCGAGCAGGGCCAGGGGAAGGCGGAGGCTGCTGGTGCGCATGATGGTGAACGTCCTTGACCTGTTTGAGGTTCGACGAAGAGGGGACTCGCTAGACTTCCGGCCGCGGAGGTGCGCTGCCCAGCTGCATTGGGCAGCGCACCTCTTGCTCGATGTGCTCGACTTGGCTCAGCTCGCTCGGAGCGGTCGGCCTAGTAGAACTTGCCCGACGCGTTGTCGTTCTTCAGCGACGTGTTCAGGTTCGCCGCACCACCGGCCGGGATCGACTGGGACACACCCGTGTAGTTGCTGTTGTAGTAGATGCGGATTCCGTTGTAGAAGTCCCAGTTGTCGACGGAGGCGGTGTTGTTCTTGACCGGGAGACCGGCGCCCGCACTGCCCGAGGCACTCGCGCTGAAGTAGTAGCCCGAGTAGTTGGCGATGTTGAAGTACTGCCGGTAGAAGGCGCCGGAGTAGTTGCTGTTGTAGTACAGGCAGGCGTAGCCGCTGGTGCAGGACTCCGCCGCCATGGCCGTACCGGACGTGCTGAGGGCCGTACCGACGCCGGCCAGGGCGACCGCCGAGGCGACGGCCAGGTTTCTGAGGCGCATGGACTTCCTTTCAGGGTGTCTGGAATGCGCGAAACAAGCAGCCGACAGCGGTCGCGGTCCGGTCTCCAACTGACCGAAGGAAAAGGGAAGTTGGGTACGTTCGACCGCTTCGAATCGCTTCGACCGCCGCGGCTCGGCCCGAAACCTAACTCCCCCGGCACCCCGGTAGCGAGATCCACTTTCCCCGTGGCCGGAAACCGGCTGCCCGGCGCTCGGCGATCACCCCGGCGAGGCCGCCGTGCACACGAAAGGGCACGTCAACGACCTCGGTCCAGACCATTTCCGGAAGAGCGCCGGTCGCGCGTCCACTTCGCGAAACGGACTAAATAATCATGTATCGCACAGCGGAGGGAATTCCTCCACCAAACGGCCCCTTGGCAATCTTGACCGGTTTTGAACGCCCGATACGCCCCCGGGCTGCGCCTCTGACCGAGTCACACCTCTGAGCAGTCGCGGTCGCGCTCCGTCGAGTACAGGTGGCTGTCCCGGAACTGGGAGGCGCCCAGCGTGCGGCCCACGATGATGACGGCCGTGCGCAGCACGCCCGACCCCTTCACCTGGTCCGCGATGTCGGCGAGGGTGCCGCGCAGCACCAGTTCGTTCTCGCGGCTGGCGTAGGCGACGACCGCCGCAGGGCAGTCCGCGCCGTAGTGCGGGAGCAGGTCGTCGACGATCCGGTCCACGTACCGCGCGCCCAGGTGCAGGACGAGCAGCGCCCCGCTCGCCCCGAGCGTCGCCAAGTCCTCGCCGGCAGGCATCGGCGTGGCCTGCTGGGCGATCCGGGTCAGGATGACCGTCTGGCCGACCGTGGGCACCGTCAGCTCGCGCTTCAGCGCCGCTGCCGCCGCCGCGAACGCCGGCACCCCGGGCACCACCTCGTACGGAATGCCGAGCGCGTCCAGGCGCCGCATCTGCTCGGCCACCGCGGAGAACACCGACGGGTCCCCGGAGTGCAGCCGGGCCACGTCGTGACCGGCCTCGTGGGCCGCCGCGAACTCCCGCTCGATGGCGTCGAGGTCGAGGTTGGCCGTGTCGATCAGCCGCGCGTCCGGCGGGCATTCGGCGAGGAGTTCGGCCGGGACCAGCGAACCCGCGTACAGGCACACCTGGCAGTCCGCGAGCGTGCGCGCGCCGCGGACCGTGATCAGGTCGGCGGCGCCGGGGCCCGCCCCGATGAAATAGACCGTCATGCCTGTCCTACCTCTGTCTTCGTTACGGACCATTGCGTGACCGGCATCGCCTGCCGCCACCCCGTGAAGCCGCCGACCGGCACCGCGTGCGCGACGGACAGCTTCACCAGTTCGCCGCCGTGGCTCCGGTACCAGCCGGCGAGGAGCGCCTCGGATTCGAGGGTGACCGTGTTGGCCACCAGGCGGCCGCCCGGCGCGAGCGCCGCCCAGCAAGCGTCCAGCAGTCCGGGGGCCGTGAGGCCGCCACCGATGAACACGGCTTCGGGGGAAGGGAGTTCGGCGAGGGCTGCCGGGGCCGGTCCGGTCACGACGGTCAGGCCCGGCACCCCGAGCCGCGCCGCGTTCCGGCCGATGCGGGCGGCGCGTTCCCCGTCGCGCTCCACGGCGTACGCGCGGCAGGACGGGTGCGTGCGCAGCCACTCGATGCCGATCGAGCCGGAGCCGCCGCCGATGTCCCACAGCAGCTCGCCGGGCGCGGGGGCGAGCGCGGCGAGGGTCGCGGCGCGCACGTGGCGCTTGGTGAGCTGGCCGTCGTTCTCGTACGCGGCGTCGGGCAGGCCCGGCGCCGCGCCGAGGCGCAGGGCGTCGGGGGCGCGGCGGCAGTCGACGGCGATGACGTTCAGCGGGTCACCGGGGGCGTGCGTCCAGGCCTCGGCCACCCCCTCGTACGACGACTCCTCCTCGGCGCCGAGGCGTTCGAGGACCGTCAGGCGGCTCGGCCCGAAGCCCCGGTCCGTCAGCAGCTTCGCGACCTCGGCGGGGGTGTCCGCGCCCGCCGAGAGGACGAGGACGCGGCGGCCGTGGTGCAGCGCGGCGGCGAGCCGGTCGGCCGGGCGGCCCACCAGCGTGACCACCTCGGTCTCCTCGACGGACCACCCGAGGCGCGCGCAGGCGTACGACACGGAGGACGGGTGCGGCAGGACGTGCAGCGCGGCGGCGCCGACGGTTTCGACGAGCGTGCGGCCGATCCCGTAGAACATCGGGTCCCCGCTGGCCAGGACGGCGACGCGACGCCCCGCGTGGCGCGCCAGGAGGCCGGGCACGGCGGGCCGCAGCGGGGAGGGCCAGGGGACGCGTTCGCCCGCGCACTCCGGCGGGAGCAGGTCGAGCTGGCGGGGCCCGCCGACGACCACGTCCGCGGTACGGAGGACCTCGCGGGACGCCTCCGGCAGTCCCGGCCAGCCGTCCGCGCCGATTCCGACGACGGTCACGGCCGGTATGGCGGGGTCGGGGGGAGTCACGGCCGATTACCTCAGGTGGGGGGCGTCAAGAACGTCAACGTCGGCCCGACTCTATCGGGCGACAACGACGAGACTTTTGAGCCCTGTGATGGACGGGACATTCGAGACCTTGGTGATGGGGCATTTCAAGCCACTGCGCCGATTGAGCAGCGGGGTCCGGGGCAGCGCCCCGAGGCGTGAGCGACGCGCCGCAAGCCGGTACGGTCCCCGCCCCCGACACCCCCACCGTGTTACCTCAGAGCGATCGGCACCAGCGGGAGGCAGGACGACATGGCGGGATACGGGACGGCACGGGCCTGGGCCCTGACCGCCATGGTGGTCGGGGCCACGGCCCTCCCCGGCACCACGCCGGAGGCCACCGCCGCGGAGGACCCCGCGCCGACCGCCGTCGTCTGGCCGGTGACCACGACCCCGCACATGACGGCCGCCGCCCTCGGCTCGGGCCCGAACGCGAAGCCCGTCTTCGACGACGACTCGCTCGCCGGCCTGTTCGCGCCCGGCGGCCGGCTGCGCGAGGTCGTCGAGGCGGGCAAGGGCCGCGACGTCAGCTGGGCGCTCGACCCGGACGTGGTGATCGCCGCGCAGGAGATGTCGACCGGCTACCGCGTCGCGAAGAACGCCGACTCCGCCTCCCCGCAGGACACCACCGAGGGCACGGGGCAGAGCGCGGCCCGCGCCTGGCTCAGTGCGCTGAGGGAGGCCGTGAAGGGCCGCGAGGTCTGGCTCCTCCCCTACGCCGACACGGACCTCGCCTCTCTGGCCCACCACCCCGGCACGGACACCGACGACCTCACGGAGGTCGTGTCCGGGCTCGCGGCCGACGCGAAGAAGCGGGTCGACCGGATCCTCGACGCCAAGACCCGCTCCGGGCTCGGCTGGCCCGCCGACGGCGCGCTCGACTCCGACGTGACCTCGCTCGGCGCCAAGTTGGGTGTGACGCGGGTCCTCGCCTCGGGCCAGGGGCTCACGCCCGCGGACACCGAACCGGTGACCTTGGGCAGCGGCGACGACGCGATGACGGCGCTGCCCTACGAGGCCGACCTCACGGCCGCGCTCGGCCGCCTCAAGGACCGGGCGCCCGAACCCACCGCTTCCGCATCGCCCTCGCCCTCCCCCTCGCCCGGCGACTCCACGTCGTCCCCGAGCCCGAGCGCCTCCGCGAGCCCCGACACCGCGGGGAAGGCCACCGTCGAGCACATCACCGCGCTCGTGAAGGCGAACGCCCGCCCCGTCCTCGTACCGCCCCGCAATCTGTCGGGCACGGCGGCGGACGCGCTCGGTGCGGCCATCGACTCCGGCACCGATGACGGCTGGCTCGACCTCCAGGACCTGCGCGCGGCCGACGACGACCCGGTGAAGGGGAAGGCCGGGTCCCCGTCCGCGTACCCCTCGCGGCTGCGCGACAGCGAGTTGAGCAGAGAGCAGCTGACCGACGCCGCGGGCGATCTGGACCGGCTCGCGACCCTCAGCAAGGTGCTCGCCGACCCGAAGGACACCACGGAGTCCGTGCACGCGGCGATGGCCCGCGCCCTGGCCACGGCCTGGCGGGTCGAGGAGGACTCGGCACAACAGACGTTCCAGGACCGTACGACGGACTTCCTGGCGACGTCGGTGACGTCGCTGCGCCTGGTGCCGAAGACCACCGTCACCGTCACGTCGGGCGACGCCTCGATCCCGGTCACGGTCGACAACGCGCTGCAGCAGGAGGTCTCCGGGCTCGAACTGCGCGTCACGTCGAGCGACTCCGAGCGCCTCAAGGTCAACGACGACGAGATCTCCGTGTCGGCCGAGGGCTCGGCGAGCCACACCTCCCAGATCGACGTCACCGCGAAGGCCAACGGCAAGGCGCATCTGACGGCCCAGCTCTACACGACGAGCGACGGCAAGCCGTGGGGCGAGGAGATGACCTTCGAGGTCGACGTGACGTCGGTGTCGTCCGGGGCGATCGCCGTGGTGGCGGCGGGCGTCGGGCTCATCGTCCTGGCCGCGGCGTTCCGGATGCGCCAGATGCGCCGGCGCAATGGGAACGGGAACGGCCAGGACGAGAGCGCGAGCAAGACCGACTCCGACTAATTACGAGTCCTTGTCCGCCTTCTTCACCGCCGCCTCCGCGTCCACGATGCCGAGGCCCAGCTTGTCGTTCTTCTTCGGGTTGACGGCCGTGTCCCGGATCGTGGAGATGATCTCGTCGGGGTCGAGCCCCTGGTGGTGCAGGAGCGCCGCGAGCGCGGAGACGTAGGGCGCCGCCATCGACGTGCCGGAGAGCTTCCCGTAGCCGGACGTGTCCTTCAGGGTCTCCTTCGTCGTGTACGTCGGCAGCGTCGAGAGGATGTCCTCGCCCGGGGCCGAGACGGCCTGCTCCGCGCCGAAGTTGGAGAAGTCGGCCGCCGTGCCCTTCTCGGTGCTCGCGCCGACGACCAGGACCGGCGTCTGCACCTTGTACGGCTGGGTGTCCGCGCCGTCGTTGCCCGCCGCGGCGACGACCACCGCGCCCTTGTCGTGGGCGTGCTGGATGGCCTGGTTGAGGATGCCGCCCTGGAGCAGCTTCGTCATCAGGACGCCCTCGCCGAGCGAGAGGTTGATGACGTCGGCGCCGTGGTCGGCGGCCCAGACGATGCCCTTGGTGATGTTGCCGTTGGATCCCGAGCCGTTCGCGCCGAGCACCCGCACCGGCATGATCTTGGCGCCGGGCGCGCCGCCCGCGACGCCGACGCCGTTGTCGGTGTGGGCGGCGGCGATGCCGGAGACGTGCGTGCCGTGGCCGTTGAGATCCTTGGGGTCGTCGTCGCCGTCGACGAAGTCGTGGCCGTCGACGAGCCTGCCCTTGAGGTCGGGATGGTCGGTGGCGACGCCGGAGTCGACGACGGCGATCACCGTGTCGTCGCCCTTCGACGTGTCCCAGGCGTCCGGAAGTTTCATCGCGTCGAGGGCCCACTGGTCCTTCCGCATGGGGTCCGGCTTGCTGTCGTCCCCGCAGGCGGTCAGGAGCAGGAGGCTGGCGACGGTGGCGGCGACGAGCGGTGTACGGATGCGCATGCTCCGAGCCTGCGGGCCCCCGCCGCCTCACGCATGTGGTGGCCAGCCGTGTGGGCTACCGCCGCCGCCGTCAGCGCGCCCAGGCCGGTGTCCAGAAGTCGGCTCCCTCCGGCCGCTCGTACCGGTCCGTCAGATACGCCCGCAGCGCCGCGAGACCGGGGTGCCGGTTGTCGTCCCGCCACAGCAGCGACAGCGGGTAGAGCGGAGTGGGACGGCGTACGGGGATGAAGCGGAGCTCGATGTCGGCGGGCCTGGTGAGCGGGGTGCGGGTGCCCATGATGGTCGCCACGTCGTCCGCCGCCGCGACCGTCCGCAGCAGGTGGCCGCCGCCGAAGGTGGTGCCGCCGACGTCGATGGTGAGGCCGAAGGCGCGCTCCAACTCCTCGTAGTACGCGGCCCATTCGCTGCCCTTGGCCATGCCGGGCATCCAGATCCGGTGCCCGGCCAGCTCGGCCGGGGTGACCTCGGCCCGGTCCGCCAGGGGGTGCGCCGCGCCGGTGACGAGGATGGCCGGCTCGTCGATGACGCGGGCGCTGCGCACCTCGCGCGGCAGCCGGTCCGGGGGCACGGCGCGCGTCCAGAACGCGGCGTCGACGCCCCCTTCCCGTACGGACGCGAGCGCGGCGGGGCCGCCTTGGCCGAGGGCGACGACGTCGAGCGGGAGGTGCGGGTGGGCCTGGTGGAAGTCCTGCACGACGCCGTTGGTGATCACGTTGGCGCCGAGCACGTCGACGCGCAGCGGGCGCCGGCCGCCGCGCACGGAGTCGGCGGCGCGCTCGGCGGTCGCGAGCAGCTCCCGCGCGTGCGGCAGGAAGGTCTCGCCGTCGAGGGTGAGCCGGGCGCCGCGCGGGGTGCGGGTGAACAGGCGCGCGCCGAGCTCCCGCTCCAGGGCGGCGACGCGCTTGGAGGCGGCCTGCTGGGTGATGCCGAGCTCGGCCGCGGCGATCTGGATCTGGCCCTCGTCGGCGACGGCGACGAAGGTGCGTACGTTCTGGAGGTCCACGGGGTGCACGGTGCCCATACAACCATTGGTTGTACGGATGCGGGTGCCGGTTGTTTGCCGCGGCGCGCCGTCCGGGGCTTGTATCTCCCGGTCAGTGGGCGGAGACGGGGAGGACGCGGCGTGCGGCTCGGACGGGATTTCGGGTGGCTGTGGGCCGCCTTCGCGGTGAGCACCGCCGGCTCGTGGCTGGCGCTCGACGCGTTCCAGCTGATCGCCGTCCTGGTGCTGCACAGCAGCGCCGCGAAGGTGTCGTTCCTGGCGGCGGCCGGGCTCGCGGTCGGCGCGCTGCTCGCGGTGCCGCTCGGGCCGTGGATCGAGTTCCGGCGCAAGCGGCCGGTGATGGTCCTCGCGGACCTGGTGCGCTGCGCGGCCCTGCTCACGCTGCCGCTCGCGTACGTCCTCGACGCGCTCACCTTCGCCCAACTCGTCCTGGTCTCCGTGGTGGTGGCCGCCGCCGACATCGTGTTCCGGGCGGCGAGCGGCGCCCACCTCAAGGCGCTCGTGCCGGACGAGGGCCTGCTGGCGGCCAACGCCCGCTTCGAGTCGACGCAGTGGACCGCCACGGCCGTCGGACCGCCGCTCGGCGGCGCGCTCATCGGCGCGTTCGGGCCGCTCACGACGGTCCTCCTGGACGCGGTGAGCTACGTCCTGTCGGCGGTCGGCGTGCGCGCGATCCGCGCCCCCGAGCCGACCCCGGCGCGCGGTGCGAACGGCGGCCGGTTCAGCGCCGCCGACATCGCCGAGGGCTGGCGGCACCTGTGGGGGCGTCCCCGGCTGCGCGCCCTGTTCCTCAACAACACCGTGGTGAACGCCCTGATCATGGTGGGCGCCCCGCTCATGGCGGTGCTGCTCCTCGACGACCTGGGCCTGACGCCCTGGCAGTACGGCCTGGTGTTCGGGGTCCCGTGCCTGGGCGGCCTCGCCGGCTCCCGGCTCACCGGGCCGCTGGTGAGGCGGTACGGGGAGCGGCGGGTGCTCCTCGTCAGCGGGACGGCCCGGGCGTGCTGGCCGATCGGCCTCGCGTTCGTGGGGCCGGGTGTCACGGGGATGCTCGTCGTGGTCCTCGTGGAGTTCGGCCTCATCACGTGCAGCGCCGTCTTCGCCCCGGTCATGGCGGCCGAGCGGCTGCGCCTGACGGACGACGACCGGGTGGCGCGGGTGCTGTCCGCGTGGACGGTCACCCAGCGCGCCGTGACGGCCGTACTGACGCTGACGTGGGGCGCGTTCGCGGCACTGATTGGTACGCGCGGGGCGCTCGCGCTCGCCGGAGTGCTGCTGCTCGGGACGCCCCTGCTGCTGCGCGGCCTGCGCTCCCCGGCGTGTACACCCCGCCCCGCGGCGCCCACGCTGCCAGAGTGACCACGGACAACCGCCCCAAATGCGCCGGATGTTCCGGTTCATGGAGTTAGGGAGTTTTCGTGGCACACGTACACGTGATCCTCAATCAGAAGGGCGGCGTGGGAAAGTCCACGCTCGCCGTGAACCTCGCGGCCGTCACCGCCGACGTGCTCGGCGCGGGCGCCCCCGACGCCGAACGCCCGCCCGTCGTCGCCGTCTCCATCGACCCGCAGGGCTCGGCCGTGTGGTGGTCGGAGCGGGTCGGCGACGGCCTCCCCTTCGACTTCGTGCAGGCCCACGACGACCTCTCCGGGCTCGCCGCGCTCTCCCGGATCCCGTCCGCCGAGCACGTCTTCGTCGACACCCCGGGCTGGCTCGACCTCGCGGACGACGACGGCGACGACCCGCTCGGCAAGGGCGCCGCCGCCGACGCCCTGCGCGCGGTGCTCTCCAACGCCACCGACGTCATCGTCCCCATCGAGCCGGAGCCGCTCGGCTTCCAGCCCACGCAGCGCACCGTGGAGCGCGTCGTGAAGCCGCGCGGGCTGCCCTTCCGCGTGGTCATCAACAACTGGGACCCGCGCGACGGGAAGGCCGATCTGGCGCAGACCCGCAAGTTCGTCGAGGCGCAGGACTGGCCGCTCGCGCGCACCGTCGTACGCCACTACAAGCTGCACACGCGGGCCAGCGCGGACGGCCTCGTCGTCACGCAGTACGGCGCCAACCGGGTCGCCCTGCAGGCCCGGGAGGACTTCTTCCGGCTCGCCCTGGAGGTCGGCCTCGCGGCGATCCCGGCGCCGGCGCGCAGCAAGAAGTCCACCCGTACGAAGAAGACCTCCGGCCGCTCCGCCGCCGGCAAGAAGGTGAACGTCTGATGGGCCGTCGTACCGATCTCTCCTCGCTGCTGTCGGCCGAGAAGGAGGCCGCGGAGAAGGATTCGGCCGCGGCGCCGGCCCAGCGCAGACGCCCCGACACCAAGCCGCTCACGGTCCCGATCGGCGACCTCACCGAGAACCCGGACAACCCGCGCCACGAGCTGCGCGACCTCGACGGCCTCGCCGAGACGGTCCGCGAACGCGGCGTCCTCCAGGCCCTCGGCGTCGTCTCCGCCGCCGTCTTCCTCGCCGCGCGCCCGCACCACAAGGAGGCCGTGGGCGAGGCCCCGTACGTCGTCCTGCACGGCCACCGGCGGCTCGCGGCGGCCAGGATGGCGGGCCTCGACGAGGTTCCGGTCCTGGTCAGGGACGATGCGACGCGCTCCGACGAGGACGCGCTGATCGAGAACGTGCAGCGCGACGACCTCACGGAACTGGAGCAGGCGCAGGCCATCCAGGGCCTGATCACCTCCTACGGCTACTCGCAGCGCCAGGTCGCCGCCCGGATCGGCAAGACGCAGGGCTTCATCTCGCAGCGCCTGTCGCTGATGAAGCTGCGCGAGGACATCCAGGAGGCGCTCGCCGACGGCCGCGTCTCCATCGAGGACGCCCGCCGGATCGCCCGTCTCCCGAAGGACGAGCAGGTGCTCCCCGGCGAGCCGGACGCCGCCGCGACCGTCCCGGCCGCCCGCAAGGAGAAGCGCGGCCGCGATTACGGCGTAATCAAGATCGACAGCCGGGGCACCCCGGACGATGTGGTCGAGGCGCTGCGCCGGCATCTGGCCCCGGCCACCCTCGACCGGATCATCGAACTGCTCGGCCGATAGTCGCCCGTGTCGTCCATGCGGTCGCCGAGGTCGCCTACCGTGGCCCCGTGCTCGAAGTGCCGACCGTGCCGACCATGCCGTCGACGACCGTGACCCCGCAGCCGCCCGCCGAGGCCGTCGCCCCGCTGATGCGCGGCCTCGACGTGCTGCGGTGCCTCACGGCCGCCGAGCAGGGGGACGGCACGCTCGCGCTCGCCGACCTCGCCCGGGCCACGGGCCTGGCCCGCTCCACGGTCGACCGGATCTGCGCGACCCTCGCCCACCTGGGCTTCGTACGCCTCGACGGGCGTGACGCCGCGCTCGCCCCGCCCCTGATGGCCGTCGCCAACGCCTGCCTGGACGCGCTGCGGGTGCCGGGCCTCCTCGGCCCCCTCGCCGACGCGCTGGCCGACGAGCTCGACGAATCCGTCTCCCTCGCGGTCCCCGACGGCACCGACATCCGCTTCGTCCACCAGGTGCTGCGCAGGCGCGCCCTGTCCATCAGCTTCCGGGTGGGAGACGCGCTGCCGATGGAGGGGTGCGCGCCGGGGCTGGTGTTCCGGGACGACCTTCCCCTGGCCGTGGACGACCAGCTCGTGGAACCGGGCCTGGTCGCGGTGGCGGTCCCCGTGCGGGGCCCGGACGGTTCGGTGGTGTGCGCCCTGAGCGTGGTCAGCCACACGAGCCGGCATACGGCGAAGGAACTGCCCGGTGCGGTTCGGGGAGCGTTGAAAGAGTCCGTACGCGAGATGGAAGCAGCGCTGGCAAATCAGCCACACATTCAAGCCCCTGCGGCGATTGAGCAGCGGGGCCCGGGGCAGAGCCCCGCGACCGAGGACACGTCACCCGCAACAATCCAGTCGCTGGCCAGAGGCCTCACCGTGCTGACAGCCTTCAACGCCGCCCACCCCGCCCTCACGCTCACCGAAATCGCCGAGGCCACAGGCCTGGCCCGTGCAACGGCCCGCCGCGCCCTCATCACCTACGAACACCTCGGCTACGTCACCCACCAGGACCGCGCCTACCGCCTCACGCCCCGCGTCCTCGCCCTCGGCTGCGCGCCGCTGTCCCGCACCACGCTCCCCCGCATCGCCGCACCGCACCTCGCGGCCCTGTCGAAGCGGCTCGGCGAGTCCGTCGGCCTGTCGGTGCCGGACGGCGCGGCCGTGCGGTGCACCGCGCGGGTGACGCCGCGCCGCGTCATGAGCGTCGACATCGGCGTCGGCTCCCGGCTGCCCGCCGCGGACACGGCCGCCGGGCTGCTGCTGCGGGACGGCGGGGAGCTCGCCGTCGCCGACGGGCCCGAGGCCGGGCTGCGCTCGGTCGCCGTGCCGGTGCGGGACCGGGCGGGCCGCGTGGTGTCCGCGCTCGACGTCACCGCGCACCAGGGGCGCGGGGACGACGCCGAGTGGGCGGCGGAGCTCACCGCGACCGCGGAGCGCATCGCGGCGGACCTGCACGTGACGTCGCGCTTCGTGACCGTCCCCGTGCACTGAGACCCGGATCTCACCGGCGTACGGACCTTCGTCCCTACTCCGCACGACGAATGACACGCATTCTCGACGTGATGACATCTCGTGGCTCGAGCGGCTTCCACTCCTCGATCCGTGGCGCGGCACCCTCCGACTCCCGCCCCACGGGCGGTTGGCGTGCCGTCGTGCTGCTCGTCGCGGTGATGGCGCTGATCATCACCACCCTCGACGTCGCGACGCCCGCCGACTTCCGGGCGCGCGCCCTGCTCGGCCTGGTACCGATCATGGTGGCGCTGCTCGCGCCCGTGACCGTCACGGCTGTCGTCACCGGGCTGCTGATCTGCGTCTACATCGGGCTGCAGGCCGTCGCGCCGCTGCCGACCGGCGGCAGCTGGGCCGTGCTCGGGCCGCTGATGATCGGCACCGGCGGCCTGCTCGGCGTGCTGATCGCGCGCCGCAGGGAGGAGCAGCGGGCCCGCGTCCAGGCCCTCACGGACATCGCCGAGGCCACCCAGCGCGCGGTGATGCGCGGCCTGCCCGAGCGCTTCGAGGACCTGCGCATCGCCGACTACTACCAGCCCGCCGCCCGCGCGGCCCGGGTCGGCGGCGACTGGTACGACTTCCAGCCCTCGCCGTACGGGGTGCGCGCCGTGCTCGGCGACGTCAGCGGAAAGGGCCTGCCCGCGGTGTCCGCCTCGGCGTGGCTGCTCGGCGCGTTCCGGGAGGCGGCGTACCACGAGGAGCGGATCGAGGAGGTGGCCCGGCGCCTGGAGATCGCCATGCAGCGCTACAGCGCCTGGACCCGGCTCACCGACGGCGAGGGCCTCACGGACGCGTTCTCCACGGGCCTGCTGCTGCACTTCCCGCCGACGGCCCCCGAAACCGTCGACGTCGTCAACTTCGGGCACGAGCCGCCGCTGGTCGTCACCGCGGACGGCCGCGTGCACACCCCCGAGCTCCCGGCCGGGCTCCCCCTCGGCATGGGGACGCTGGGCGCCGCGGCGCCGAGCGTGGCCCGGCTGCCCTTCGGGGTCGGGGACACGCTGCTGCTCTTCACCGACGGCGTGACCGAGTGCCGCGACGCGGGCGGCACCTTCTACCCCGTACGGGAGCGGCTGCCGCGCCTGGTGTCACTGGACGGCGCGCAGGAGCCGCCCGAGGCGCTCCTCGGCCGCCTCGCGGAGGATCTGCGCGCGCACCGGTACGGGCCGCCGAGCGACGACGCCGCGATCACCGTGATCCGCAGGACCGCGGAGCGCACCCCGTACCGGGACGAGGCGGACGCCGAGCTGTACGCGTACCGGCCGAAGGAGAAGGAGCCCGCCGGCACCGCCGTTCGGGGGGCGGCGGTTCAGTACGCCACCGACATGCGCTTCCTGGAGTGCGCGTCGCGCTCGATCTCGTCGACGAAGGCCAGCGCGTAGTCCTCGGCGCTGATCCGGCTCTCGCCGTCCGCGTCCTTCATCAGCCGGTCGCCGCCGATCCGGAACTCCTCGGTGCGCTCGCCGGGGCCGATCTCCGCGGCCGGCGAGATGTACGTCCAGTCCAGGTCGTCGACCGTGCGCAGAAACTCGAGCACGTCCCGGTGCGCGAGCGCCTCGCCGCGGTACGCGTCGGGGAATCCCGGCTGGTCCACGAGCGCCTCGCCGGGCGCGACCTCCAGGCTGCCCGCCCCGCCGACCACCACGAGGCGTGCGACGCCTGACCCGCGCACCCCGGCGACCACGGCCTGGTTGAGCGCGAGGAACGGCTTGACCGGGTCCGAGCCGTCGCGGGGCGGGGACAGGGCGGAGGCCACGGCGTCGTGCCCGCCCGCGAGTTCGGTCAGCCGCTGCACGTCGTGGACGTCCGCCGCCGCGGGCGTGACTCCGGCGACGGGCGTGTCGCCGGAGCGGCTGACGGCGGTCACGCTGTGGCCGCGGCCCAGTGCCTCGGCGGCGATACGGCTGCCGACCATGCCGGTGGCGCCCAGGAGCAGGATGTTCATGGGGTCAGCGAAACACGGTGCGGCACCGCGCGCATGTTGCGAAGGGCGGGCCACGAGAGGTCAATGGAAGACGAAGGACGCGAAACTCGGGGCATCCGAGGGGGCCTGGCAGAAAGGAGCCCGTCATGGCTCAGCATGCGGCACCCGCACCCGGACGCGGCAGTACCGGCGGCAGCACCAGTGGTGCGGCGATCTCTCCGACGAGCGCGGCCGTCGTCGTTCCCGTCGTGACCGGCATCGCGTACGGGTTCTGGGCGGCGAGCATCGACCGCTTCGGCGGCGAGGTCACCGGGGGCAACATCGCGCTCGGCTTCGTCACGGGCATCATCGTGGCGGCGCTCTGCTTCGGCATCCACCACTGGTCCAAGCAGCAGGCGGGCCGGCACTTCCTCGCGCGGGCCTCGGCCTGGGGCGCGTTCGCCGGCATCGCGATCGGTTTCCTGCACAGCCTCTCGGACCCCGCGATCCTCTGGTCGATCATGCTCGGCCTGGTCATCGGGGCGTCCACGTTCGTGGGCACGTACTACCGCTACTACTCGGCGAGCGAGTACGCGCCCGTATAGAACGTACGTTCTAGCGGCCTGTACCGGGTCGGCGTCCTAGAACGTGACGCCGAACTCCCGGTACTCGCGGTAGTAGAAGCTGCTCGGGCCGTGGTCATGACCGTGGTCGTGCCGCGGCCCGTCGGACGGCGCCCCGGACGTGCAGCTCGGCACGGCACGGCCGCCGGTGTCGACGTACGCGGCCGTGGCCCAGCCGCGGGCGCCCGTGAACCAGTACCAGGTCGTGGTGCCGTGCACGGACGAGCCATCGGTGGCGCACTCGATGCGGTCCTGGCTGCCCGGCGCGAGCCGGTACACGACGGACGACGAGGTGCTCGGACCCGAGCGCAGATTGAGATCGGACGGCGAGACGACCGTCCCCCAGACGACGTCGCCGCTGTTCGCACTGGCGGGTGCCGCGGCGGTGACGGCGAGCAGACCGCCCGCCAGAAGCCCGGCGGCAGCCAGGGCCGGAGTGGTTCGGCGCATGATCGGCCTCCCAAAGTGAGCCCAAGATCTTCACGCCCCCACGTCCAGGAAACACCCGTTCGGCCCAGTGCTCCACCGGAGCCGCGGCGGGCCGTGGAGCGCCGATGAATTCCGGGCGCGGGGCCGGTCTGCCTCTGTGACGTGACCGAGAGGGGCATCCGACATGAGCACCACCGCCACCGGCCTGGCCATCGAGACCGCGGGCCTCGTCAAGACCTTCGGCGACAACCGCGCCGTCGACGGCATCGACCTGACCGTCCCGGCCGGCACGGTCTACGGCGTGCTCGGACCGAACGGCGCGGGCAAGACCACCGCCGTGAAAATGCTCGCCACGCTGCTGCGGCCCGACGCGGGCGAGGCCCACGTCTTCGGCCACGACGTGGTGCGCGAGGCCGACGCGGTGCGTTCCCGCGTCAGCCTCACCGGCCAGTACGCGTCGGTCGACGAGGACCTGACGGGCCACGAGAACCTCGTGCTGCTCGCCCGCCTGACCGGCCACGGAAAGAAGTCCGCCGCCGCCAGGGCGGACCAACTCCTCGACGCCTTCGGCCTGTTGGAGGCCTCCGGCCGCCAGGTGAAGAACTACTCGGGCGGCATGCGGCGCCGTATCGACATCGCCGCGTCCATCCTCAACACCCCCGACCTGCTGTTCCTGGACGAGCCGACCACGGGGCTCGACCCGCGCAGCCGCAACCAGGTGTGGGAGATCGTCCGCGCGGTCGTCGCCCAGGGTACGACCGTCCTGTTGACCACTCAGTACCTCGACGAGGCCGACCAGCTGGCGTCCCGGATCGCCGTCATCGACAGGGGCCGGGTGATCGCCGAGGGCACCAAGGGCGAGCTGAAGTCGTCGGTCGGCTCGGGCTCCGTCCACGTACGCCTGCGCGACGCGCACCAACGCCCCGACGCCGAGCGGCTGTTGAACACCGTGCTCGACGCGCAGGTGGTCCTGGAGCCCGACCCGGTGGCGCTCACCGCCCGCGTCGGCGGCGCCGCGAGCGGCCGGGACGCCGCCGAGCAGGCCTCCCGCGCACTGGCCGAACTGGCCGCCGCCCGCATCACCGTGGACACCTTCGCCCTCGGCCAGCCCAGCCTCGACGAGGTGTTCCTGGCCCTCACCGACCGGCCCGTCCAGGACCAGAACCCCGTACGCGACCAGACGTCCGAGGAGGCGACGGCATGACCACCGCCACCACCCCCAGTACCGACGCGCAGGAACTCGCCCCCGTCAGCGCCGAGTCCCTCGCCGAACTGCTCATCGCCAAGGAGCGGCCGCCCCGGCCCAGCGCCCTGTCCGCTTCGCTCACCTTCGGCTGGCGCGCGATCCTCAAGATCAAGCACGTGCCGGAGCAGCTCTTCGACGTCACGGCGTTCCCGGTGATGATGGTGCTGATGTACACGTACCTGTTCGGCGGCGCCCTGGCCGGCTCCCCCGGCGAGTACATCCAGTACCTGCTGCCCGGCATCCTCGTGATGTCGGTCGTGATGATCACGATGTACACGGGCGTCTCGGTCAACACCGATATCGAGAAGGGCGTCTTCGACCGCTTCCGTACGCTGCCGATCTGGCGCCCGTCCGTCATGGTCGGGTACCTCCTCGGCGACGCCCTGCGCTACACGATCGCGTCCGTCGTGATGCTCGCGGTCGGCCTGGTCATGGGGTTCCGGCCGGACGGCGGGGTGCTCGGCGTCCTCGCGGCCGTCGCGGTCCTGCTCGTCTTCTCGTTCGCGTTCTCGTGGATCTGGACGATGTTCGGGCTGCTGCTGCGCACCGAGAAGTCGGTGATGGGCGTCAGCATGATGGTGATCTTCCCGCTGACGTTCCTCAGCGACATCTTCGTGAAGCCCGAGACCATGCCGGGCTGGCTGCAGGCCTTCGTCAACAACAACCCCGTCACGCACGTCGCGTCCGCCGTGCGCGGCCTGATGGAGGGCGACTGGCCGACGGCCGAGGTGCTGTGGTCGCTGGGCTGGGCGGCGCTGCTCGTCGCCGTGTTCGGGCCCGTCACGATGCGGCTGTACAACCGCAAGTAGGGCCGGCCGGGTAGTCCGTCTGCACGCACCCCGCTCGCGCGCCGCGCGGGCGGGGACTTGCCTGGGACGGTGACCCGAAGAACCGCCTCCGTCGTCCTGCTCGTCCTCGCCTGCCTGCTCGTCCCGCTCGGCACGCTCTCCACTTGGGCGAAGTACGAGATCGGCGACAGCGACCGGTACGTGTCGGCGATGGCTCCGCTGGCCGGCGATCCGGACGTGCAGAACGCGGTCGCCGACGCGGTGACCGCCGGGGTCATGAAGAACCTCGACGTGGGCGCGCTCTCCTCGGTCCTCGAGGACTACCTGCACGACGCGGTCGTCTCGTTCACGGACACCGACGCCTTCCGCGGCGCCTGGAACACCGCCAACCGGGCCGCCCACGACGCCGTGCAGCAGGCCCTCGACGAGGGCACCTCGGGTCCCGTCACGCTCGACCTCGCCCCCGTCACCCGGCAGGTCAAGCAGCAGCTGGAGGCGGACGGCGTGCCGTTCGCCGAGCGGATCCCGGTCGCCCACACCGAGGTCACGCTGCTGTCCGCCGGCGACCTGGCCGGGCTGCGCAAGGGCTTCCACGCCTTCCAACTCGCCGGACCGTGGCTGCCGTTGGCCGCCGTGGTGTGCGCCGCCGTCGGCCTCGCGCTCGCCGTGCGCCGCCGCCGCGCGCTCGCGTGGACGGCCCTCGGCGCCGCCCTGGGCGCGGCCGCGCTGCTCATCGCGCTGCCGCTCGCCCGCGCGCTGACGCTCGAAGACATCTCGGACGCCGCCAACAAGGCGGCCACGGCCGCGGTCTACGACGCCCTGACCTCGCCCCTGCGCACCGCGTCGTGGGTGATCGTCGCCGTGGGCGCGGTGGTGGCGCTCGTGGTGTGGCTCGGCAGACACCCGTTCGGCCGCGCACGGAATGCCGCCTCGCTGCTGCGGCGCGAGCATTCCGGTGACACGAGGAGGCGCCCGCATGACGAACACACCACCGGAGAACGGGTCGACGACCGCCTGGTCCAAGGACCACCGCACCCCCGACCCTGACCCCACCCGGGGCCAGGGCCCCCGCACCGACTGGGCGGCCGGCGGCACCCTGTTCGCGGGCGTCCTGATGCTGGTCAGCGGCTGCCTGGGCGTCCTCAACGGAATCGCGGCCATCGCCAAGGACGACGTCTACAGCCGGATCGGCGACTACGTCTACGCCTTCGACCTCACCACGTGGGGCTGGATCCACCTCGTCATCGGCGCGCTCGTCGCGGTCACCGGCTGGGGCGTGCTCAAGGGCATGGACTGGGCGCGCGGCGCGGGCATCGGCTTCGGCGCGCTCTACGTCGTCGAGTACTTCCTGTTCCTGCCGTACGCGCCCGTGTGGTCGGTCATCTCCATCGGCATCGGCGTCTTCGTCATCTGGGCGCTCGCCTCCGACCACGGCCGCGCCCCCAACCCCGGGGCCGCCAAACCGGCCTGACGGCCACGTACCCCGGCTAACCTGGAGGACTCCGAACAGAGCGGTACGGAGACGGGGGCCGGGCCTTGGACCAGAGGCAGCAGCACATCACGGACGAGGCGCCCGGCGCCGCGCGGTACGAGCCGCGGGGCGCCGGGCGCCGCCGTGTGCACCGGGCCGGGGCGTGGGCGGCGGCGCTGCTGCTCGCGGCGGTCAGCGCGGTGGTCGGCTGCCGGGCCGCGGACCGCGACGCGCTGACGCCCGTACCGCAGCTCCTCGCGTTCCTGCCCTGGCTGATCGCTCCGACGGCCGCCGCGCTGCTCCTCGCTCTGCTGTCCCGCTGGCGTACGGGAATGGTCTGGGGCGTCGTCGTACTCGGCGCGCTCGCCTGGTACATGGAGCCGTACGGGCAGGACAGCGAGCCGGACGGCGCACCCGTGTCCGGCGTCCGGGTGCTCACGTCCAACGTCCAGTTCAGCCGCGGAACGAACGCCCTGATCGACACGGTCACCCGGCACCGCCCCGACCTCGTGTTCGTCGAGGAGTGCGGGCGGCCCTGCCGGGACACGCTCGACCGCGAGTCGCTGCGCACCCGCTATCCGCACCGGCAGGCGGTCGCGGCGGACGGCTCCGAGGGCTCGACGATCCTGAGCAGGTTCCCGCTGAAGGCGGCGCCGACGGTGGCCGGGACGATGGGCATGCCCGCCGCCGTCGCGGATGTGCGCGGTCACGCGGTCCGGCTCCAACTGGCGCATCCCATGCCGCCGTTGCCCGACCAGGTGGGCGTGTGGAGGGCGGAACTCGGCCGTCTCGCGGACGCGGCGCGGGCCGGCGAAGGGCCCGGGATCACGGCGGGGGACTTCAACGCGACGCAGGACCACGCGGCGTTCCGCCGGATCCTCGACGCGGGAGGGCTGCGCGACGCGGCCCGCCTCACCGGCCACGCCCGCACGCCGAGCTGGCCGTCGAGGGCGCCGGGCCCGCTGGGCACGCAGATCGACCACGTGCTGGTGACCGACGACTTCTCGGCGGACGGCTCCCGCTTCATCCGCCTCGCGGACACCGACCACCGGGCGCTCCTGGTGGACCTGACGCTGCACGGCTGAGCCGCGCGCGCCGCACCGGGCCACCGTCCATGGGGAGGCGGACGGTGGCCCGGTGTCTGCGGAAGACGGCGGCCCGCTGCGGTCAGGTCGCAGGTGGGGGCCGGGCCGCGCGCCCCGCCCGTCGGACCGCCTACCGCAGCGCGGCCTCCGCCTTGTGCAGGGCCTTCGCGAACCCGTTGGCCCACAGGGATTCCACCTGGGCCTTCTCGTTCGCGTCCGGGTTCGGGTTGGTGCACGAGGGGCCGGGGCCGCCGCCCGACATCAGCTCGCTGCACGGCCCCTCGTAGTGGTCGGGGAGCCCGAGGACATGGCCCGTCTCGTGCGCGGTCACGCGCGTGGAGTCGTACTCCTGGTTCTGCGCGTAGTCCAGGAAGATGTAGCCGCTGCCGTGCCCGTCGGTCGACGCGTACGAACCGCGCGAGTCGTTCCCCTCGCGGTACGAGAAGTCACCACCGCCGGACGAGGCCTGGAGCTTCACGTTCGACACCGACGAGTTCCAGATCGACGCGCTGCTCGCTATCTGCTGCTGGAAGGTGGGGGCCTGCGAGGCGTCGTACGAGACGGTGACGGACTCGGCACCGGGGTTCGCGGCCCGCTTCTCGGCGACGGACTTCAGGACGGCGTCGAAGAACGCCTTGTTGGCGGCGGACTCCTCGGCGGAACCGGCGTAGCGCGCGTACGAGGACTCGGGCGCCGGGTGGGCGGCCGCCGGGCCCGCGGCGAGGGCGGTGACGGTGAGGCCGGCGCCGAGGGCGCAGGCGAACAGACGGATGACCGTGGGGGGTTGTGTCATGTCCATGCGTGAGAGTCTGGGGCGGGAGAGACGCACGGGATAGATGCCAGTACGCGATAACTCCGCGCTATCACCACACGGTTGACCCTGGTGCGGCGCACGGTACCCGCCTACGCTCGACGCCCATGGAGCTGGAGGTGCGGCACCTGCGCGTCCTGTGCGCGATCGAGGACACCGGCAGCCTGCACAAGGCGGCCCGGCACCTGGGCATGACCCAGCCCGCGCTCAGCACACAGCTGCGCCGCATCGAGGACCACCTCGGCGGCCACCTGTTCGTCCGCGAACGCACCGGCTGCCGCCCCACCCCGCTCGGCCGCACCCTGCTCACGCGGGCCCGGCCGCTGGTGGACGACCTGCGCGCGCTGGTCGACGAGACGCGCGCGATGGCGCGGGACTCGGTCGACGGCCTGCTGCGCATCGGCTCCACGGCCAGCCGCGCGATACCGGGGTGGCTGCGCCGGCTGCGCGCGAGTTCGCCGCACGAGCCGTCGCTGCGCATGGACGTCTCGGCGCACGCGCTGCTCCGCCTGGTGGCCGACGGCCACCTCGACGTGGCGTTCGTCCACGAGGTGGAGGGCAGCCCCCTGCGCATCCCGGAGACCCTGACCTGCAAGGTCCTCCTGGCCCGCGAACCCCAGTACGTATCGCTGCCGGCGGACCATCCGGCGGCCCGCGGACCGGTCGTCCGCCTCGCCGACCTGGCGGAGGACCGCTGGATGATCGACCCGACGGTGGACGGCGAATGGGACGGCCTGCTCCGCGCGTTCCGCTCGGCGGGGCTCAACCCGCGCGTCCTGCACGGCGATTACCTGACCGCGTCCAACCTCGTCGCGACCGGCGAGGTGGTGACGCTCTGCCAGCCGACGTCCCTCGCCCGCCCCGACATGGCGATCCGCCCCCTTGAGGGCGACCCGGTGACGGTACGGCTCCTCCTCGCGGCCCGCTCCGAACCCGTCCTGGACGCGGTGCTGCCGGCCCTGCGGGAGGCCTATTGGGAGTCGGCACACCAGTCACCGGCGTATCGGACACGTCTCATGGAGTCGGGCGTGATCGACTGAAACCGCACAGAAAGGGCGGCAGTTGTCCGCTCGGTCGAACGGCCCGACCCTGCCCAAGATCACGGCCTGCGGCGGCTAACCTTACGTGTCCGTCCTGGCCAGGGGTTCCAGGGACGTCGGGGACAACTCATGCGGGAGGTTGCGCACATGGGCATTCTGGATCGGCTGCGGAACGCGTTCGGGCGGCCGCGCAAAAAGGACGAGACCGCCGCCGCCGCGGACCCGGCACCCGCCACCACGGTCCCCGCCCCCTCCAAGGGCGAAGCGGACGACCTGGTCTCGGCCGCCTTCGACAACATCTCGGTCCCCAAGCCGTCACCCCCGGTGGGCGGGGACCGGTTGACACCGACCGCGCCCGAGGAACCGCCTGCGACTGAGGGGTCGGCGCCGGCTGAGGGCTCGGCGCCGGTTGAGGGCTCGGCTGCGACTGAGGACTCGGCTGCTGCTGAGGACTCGGCTCAGGCCGAGGGCTCGGCTGAGGCCGAGGGGGCGACTCCGGCCGAGGGGGCGACTCCGGTTGCGGAGTCCGCTTCGGCTGAGGAGCAGGCTCTGGTTGAGCGGTCGGCTCAGGCTGAGGGCTCGGCTCAGACCGAGGGGTCGACTCCGGCCGAGGGCTCGGCTCCGGTTGCAGAGTCCGCTCCGGCTGAGGAACAGGCTCCGGCTGAGGGCTCGGCTCAGGCTGAGGACGCGGCTGCTTCTGAGGGGTCAGCTCCGGTCGAGGAGCAGGCTGAGGCTGAGGGGTCCGCTTCGGTTGAGGAGCTGACTCCGGTTGAGCCGAAGGCTGCGGCTGAGTCCGCTCCGGCTGAGAAGTCCGCTCCGGCTGAGCCGAAGGCCGCGGCTGAGAACCCCGCCTCGGCCGAGGAGCAGGCTCCGGTCGAGGAGCAGGCTCCGGTCGAGAAGTCGGCCCCGGTCGAGCCGAAGGCTGAGGAGACCGCTGCCACCGCGCCCGAGGCGGAGGCACCGGCGGAGACCGAGGCCGCGGCGCCCGCCGAAGAGACGGCCGAGCCCAAGGCCGCCGCCGCGGGCGAGCCCACGGACGACGCCGAAGGTCAGGCCGCCGCCGCTGTGGGCAAGCGTCCCGCACGGCGGGACGGGTGGGCACAGCCCCCGGTGCAGGCCGAAGAGGACAAGGGCGCCGACCCCGTCGAGGCAACGGAGCCCGCCCCGTCGCAGGCCCCCGAAGACGGCACCCCGGCGCAGGCCGACAAGACCGAGAAGGTCGACCCCGTCGCGGCAAAGACCCCGGCGCAGGCCGAGAAGACCGGAAAGCCCGCCCACACCCCCGCCAAGGTCAAGACGCGTGCCCCCGGCCTGACCGCCGCCCACTCCGCCGCCGGCACGGCCCTGAAGAAGAACGGCCTCACCGGCACCCGCGCCACGGTCTACCTCGTCCTGGACCGCTCCGGCTCCATGCGCCCGTACTACAAGAACGGCTCGACCGCCGCCCTCGCGGAGCAGACCGTCGCCCTCGCCGCCCACCTCGACGCCCGCAAGACCCCCACCGTCCACACGGTGATCTTCTCGACGGACATCGACGCCACCGGCGACCTCACCCTGGACGCGTACGAGGGCAAGGTCGACGCCTGGCACGCGGAGGCGGGCCGCATGGGCCGCACCAGCTACCACCGCGCGATCGAAGAGGTCGTCGCCCACCACGAGAAGTCGGACGACCCCACCGCCCCGGCCCTGGTCGTCTTCCAGACGGACGGCCCCCCGGACACCCAGCGCCCGGCGAACGAGGCCCTCGCGGAGGCGGCCAAGCACCCGCTCTTCTTCCAGTTCGTGACGTTCGGCGACCCGGACTCGAAGAACTTCGACTACCTCCGCAAGCTGAAGGCCGAGAACACCGCCGTCTTCCACGCGGGCGAGACGCCGCTGGAACTCACGGACGCGGAGCTCTACAAGGGCCTCCTGGAGGCCTGGCGCCCGTAACCCCGCCCGGCAACCCCGCTCAGCAGGGCCCCGATACCCCATGGCCGTCCGCGCAGTAAACACCGCACGGGCGGCCGCCCCATGTCGGCTACGATTTCTAGATTCCACCCACGTCACAACCCGGGAGCAGCCCCCGATGGCTCGACACCTCATCACCAGCGCCCTTCCGTACATCAACGGGATCAAGCACCTGGGCAACATGGTGGGGTCCATGCTCCCGGCCGACGTGTACTCCCGTTACCTGCGCCAGCGCGGCCACGACGTGCTCTACATCTGCGCGACGGACGAGCACGGCACCCCCGCCGAGCTGGCGGCCAAGGAGCAGGGCCTCCCGGTCGCCGAGTTCTGCGCGCAGGCGCACGACGCGCAGAAGGCGGTCTACGACGGGTTCGGTCTCGCCTTCGACCACTTCGGCCGCAGCTCCTCGGAGCAGAACGCGGAGATCACCCAGCACTTCGCCCGCAAGCTGAACGAGAACGGGTTCATCGAAGAGCGCGCCATCCGCCAGGTCTACAGCCCGGCCGACGAGCGCTTCCTGCCGGACCGCTACGTCGAGGGCACCTGCCCGCACTGCGGCTACGACAAGGCCCGCGGCGACCAGTGCGAGAACTGCACGCGCGTCCTGGACCCGACGGACCTGATCGACCCGCGCTCCGCCATCTCCGGCTCCACGGACCTGGAGATCCGCGAGACCAAGCACCTCTTCCTGCTCCAGTCGAAGCTCCAGGTCGAGGTCGAGGCGTGGATCGACGAGGTCGCCGGCGAGTGGCCGCACCTCGCCTCCTCCATCGCCCGCAAGTGGCTGACCGAGGGGCTCAACGACCGCTCGATCACCCGCGACCTGGACTGGGGCGTCCCGGTCCCGGCGGACACGTGGCCGGAGCTGGCGGCCGAGGGCAAGGTCTTCTACGTATGGTTCGACGCCCCGATCGAGTACATCGGCGCGACGAAGGAGTGGGCCGACCAGGCCCCCGCCGGTGAGACCCGCGACTGGAAGTCGTGGTGGTACGAGCCGGCCGGCGCCTCCGACGTCCGGTACACGGAGTTCATGGCGAAGGACAACGTCCCGTTCCACAGCGTCATGTTCCCGGCCACGGAGATGGGCATCCGGGAGCCGTGGAAGAAGGTCGACTACCTCAAGGCCTTCAACTGGCTGACGTACTACGGCGGCAAGTTCTCCACGTCGCAGAAGCGCGGCGTCTTCACCGACCAGGCCCTGGAGATCCTCCCGGCGGACTACTGGCGCTACTTCCTGATCGCCAACGCCCCCGAGTCCGACGACTCGTCGTTCACCTGGGAGCACTTCGCGGCGACGGTCAACAAGGACCTGGCCGACACCCTCGGCAACTTCGTCAACCGCGTCCTGTCCTTCTCCCGCAAGCGCTTCGGCGACGACGTCCCCGAGGGCGGCACCCCGGGCGACGCCGAGGCCAAGCTGGGCGAGGAGATCTCCACGCTCCTCGCCGAGTACGAGACCCAGATGGAGGCCCTCCAGTTCCGCAAGGCCGCGGCGGCGCTGCGCGCCCTGTGGTCGGCGGGCAACTCCTACCTGGAGGAGAAGGCCCCCTGGCTGGAGATCAAGACCGACAAGGACGCCGCGGCCCTCACGCTACGCACGGCGATGAACCTCATCCGCCTCTACGCGGTGGTCTCCGAGCCCTTCATCCCGGCCTCGGCCGCCGCGATGCGCGCCGCGTTCGACCTGCCCGGCGACGACGCCCGCTGGGTCACCCCCGAGGAGGCCTCGTCCCTGACGACGGTCCCCGCCGGCACCCCCTTCACGGTCCCCCCGGTCCTCTTCGCCAAGATCACCGACGAGGACCTGGACTCCTACAAGGAGCGCTTCGGCGGCGAGCCGGAGGCGTAACGCACAAGGCCGAAGGGCCCGGAACCGATCCTCGGTTCCGGGCCCTTCGGCGTTGTCGCGGTGCGGTCGCTACTTCTTCTCGACCGGCTTGCGCAGCTGGATGTTGAGTTCGCGCAGGCGCGACTCGTCCAGCTCGGTGGGCGCGCCCATCATCAGGTCCTGCGCGTTGCCGTTCAGCGGGAAGGAGATGGTCTCCCGGATGTTCGGCTCGTCGGCGAGGAGCATGACGATGCGGTCGACGCCCGGGGCGATCCCGCCGTGCGGCGGGGCGCCGAAGCGGAACGCGCGGAGCATGCCCGCGAACTCGGCCTCGACGGTGTCGCGGTCGTAGCCCGCGATCTCGAAGGCCTTGAGCATGATCTCCGGCTCGTGGTTCCGGATCGCGCCGGAGGACAGCTCCGTGCCGTTGCAGACGATGTCGTACTGCCAGGCCAGGATGTCGAGCGGGTCCTTCTCCTCCAGGTCCTGCATACCGCCCTGCGGCATGGAGAACGGGTTGTGGGAGAAGTCGATCTTGCCGGTCTCCTCGTCCTTCTCGTACATCGGGAAGTCGACGATCCAGCAGAAGCGGAAGACGCCCTCCTCGAAGTGGCCCGCCCGCTTGGCGGCCTCGACGCGGACCGCGCCCATGATCTTCGAGACGTCGTCGAACTCGCCCGCGCCGAAGAACACGGCGTGGCCGGCCTTGAGGCCGAGGCGCTCGGTGAGGACCTTGACGTTCTCCTCGGTGAGGAACTTGGCGATCGGGCCCGCGAACGTGCCGTCCTCGCCGACGCGGATCCAGGCGAGGCCCTTCGCGCCCTGCTCGACCGCGTAGTCACCGAGGCCGTCGAAGAACTTGCGGGACTGCGAGGCGGTGTCCGGGACGGGCAGCGCGCGCACGTGCTTGCCGGCGAACGCCTTGAACTCGGAGTCCGCGAACACGTCGGTGATGTCGACGAGTTCGAGCTTGGCGCGCAGGTCCGGCTTGTCGTTGCCGTACTTCAGCATCGACTCGCGGAACGGGATCCGCGGGAACGGGCTGGTGACCTCACGGCCGTTCCCGAACTCGGTGAAGATCTCCGTCATGAGCTTCTCGATCGGGCGGAAGACGTCTTCCTGCTCGACGAAGCTCATCTCGATGTCGAGCTGGTAGAACTCGCCCGGCGAGCGGTCCGCGCGCGCGTCCTCGTCGCGGAAGCACGGCGCGATCTGGAAGTAGCGGTCGAAGCCCGAGATCATCAGCAGCTGCTTGAACTGCTGCGGCGCCTGCGGGAGGGCGTAGAACTTGCCCGGGTTCAGGCGGGACGGGACGACGAAGTCGCGGGCGCCCTCGGGGGAGGTCGCGGCGAGGATCGGCGTCGCCATCTCGTTGAAGCCGAGGTTGACCATCTTCGAGCGGATCGAGGCGATGACCTCGCTGCGCAGCATGATGTTGCGGTGCATGCGCTCGCGGCGCAGGTCCAGGAAGCGGTACTCCAGGCGGCGCTCCTCGCCCACCCCGTCGTCCTGGTTGATCTGGAACGGCAGCTGCTGGGCGCCGCCGAGCACCTCGACGTCGGAGGCCTCGATCTCGACCTCGCCGGTGGGCAGCTCCGGGTTCACGTTGTCCGCGCCGCGGGAGACGACCTTGCCGTCGACGCGGACGACCGTCTCCTTGGTCAGCTTGTCGAGGACCTCGGCGGCCTTGGTGCCCGGACGGGCGACGAGCTGCGTGATGCCGTAGTGGTCGCGCAGATCGATGAAGAGGATGCCGCCCAGGTCTCGGCGATTGTGCAGCCAGCCGCTCAGCCGGACGTCGGACCCGACGTCAGTGGCGCGGAGCTCGCCGCAGGTGTGGGACCTGTACCGATGCATCGTCGTTCATCCAGCCTTTGCACTTGGGGTTCCCCGGGAGACAACCGGGATCCCCCCAAGCGTACCGGGCACAGCGGCCGCTCCGGGCGGCCCGTCGGCCCCGCCCGGCCGCGCCTCTGGTGGCACCCGGCGATCACCTCTTTCTACAGTGGGGCAATGCGCACTGGTGAGCCCCTCCCTCCCGTGGAGGACGTTCTCGCCGCTCTGGCCACCGGGCTGTGGCGATGGGACAACCGGGCGGGGCTCGTCACGTTCGACGCCGAGGCCGCCCGGCTGATCGGGCTGCCCGCCGCCGCGGGCGAGCCGGTCACCCTGACGGAGGCCGCCGCCCGCGCCCGTTTCCATCCGGTCGACTGGAACGAGATAGACGGCATCGTGCAGCTCGCCGTCGCCGAGGGCACGCTCGCCGAGGCCCGGCTGCGCGTCATGGACGGCGAGGGCCGTGTGCTGCGCACCGTACGCAGCCGCTCCAAGCCGATCGCGCACGGCGACGCCCAGGACTCGTACGAGCTGATCGGCACGCTCCAGGAGGTCTCCGAGCCGCCGCCGGAGGCCGCGTCGCGCACCCCGGTGACCGGCGACTGGCGGCGCTCGCGGGAGGCTTTCCTGCTGGACGCGGGGCGGGCGCTCGCCGAGGCGGGGTCCACGGAGGAGGTGCTGCGGGTCGCCGCGGGGCTCTCCATGCCGGGGTTCTCGCCGGACGGCCTCGCGGTGTTCGGTGTCGCGGGCGACCGGCTCACCGTCATCGGACACCACGGTCAGGAGGACGGCGACGAGTCCCCGTTCACCGACATGGACCTGCGCACGGACTATCCGGGCGCCGAGGTCGTCCGCACCGGCCGCGCCGTCTATCTGTCCTCGCCGGAGGAGTACCGCGCCCGCTACCCGGCGGCCTGGCCGCTGGCCGCCCGCTTCGAGCGCAAGTCGTGGGCGTTCCTGCCGCTGGTCGTCGCGGGCCACACGATCGGCGCGTGGATGGCGGGCTTCACCTACCCGGTGTCCTTCACGCCCGACGAGCGCTCGGTCCTCACCACGGTCGCCCGGATGCTGGCGCAGGCCCTCTCCCGGGCCGGGGTCGCCGAGTCCGAGCGGGAGCTCACCGACGGCCTGCAGAAGACGATGCTGCCCTCGATCGGCCCCGAGATCCCCGGCATGACCGTCGCCGCCCGCTACGTGCCGACCGGCGGCGGCCTCCAGGTCGGCGGCGACTGGTACGACATGATCCCGCTGCCGGGCGGCGGCATCGCCCTGGTCATCGGCGACGTACAGGGCCACGACGTGCGCGCGGCGGGCCTGATGGGGCAGCTCCGGGTGGCCCTGCGCGCGTACGCCTCCGAGGGGCACAGGCCGGACGCCGTCCTCTCCCGCGCCTCCCGCTTCCTGCACGGCATCGGCGACACCGACGAGCCGGGGGCCGACCCGCGCTTCGCGACCTGTCTGTACGTCCAGGCCGACCCGGCCACCGGCGTCCTGGAGATCGCCCGCGCCGGCCATCCGGACCCCGCGATCCGGATGGCCGACGGCACCGTCCTCGTCCGCCCCACCGCGGGCGGCCTGCCGCTCGGCGTCGACCCGGACGCGGACTACCCGACGACCCGCCTCGTCCTCGAACCCGGCGAGACGCTGCTCATCTGCACGGACGGGCTGATCGAGACGGGCGGGCACGACCTGGACACCGGCTGGTCGCGGATCCGGGCGGCCCTGGAGTCCGGCCCGGGCGAGCGCCTGGAGGAGATGGCCGACGCCCTGGTGCAGGCGGTGCACGGCCCCTCCTCGCACCACACCACGGGGCCGCTCGCGGACCGCCGCGAGGACGACATCGCGCTGTTGCTGCTGCGCCGCACCACCCAGTCGGCCGCCGCCACCGTCGCCCGGCGCACCGCGATGACCATCGCCCAGGCCGAACCCGAGCGGATCGCGGCCGCCCGCCAGCAGCTGCGGGAGCTGCTGCACGACTGGGCCGACCCGGATCAGATGGACTCGGCGGTGCTGCTCGTCTCCGAGATGGTCACCAACGTCCTGGTGCACACCGACGGCGACGCGCTCCTGGTCGCCGAGATGACCCGGCACGGCGCCGAACCCCGTCGGCTGCGCGTGGAGGTCGCGGACGCCTCCGACGACCTGCCGCACAAGCGACGCCCCGGCGAGCTGGCGTCGTCGGGGCGCGGTCTGGTGCTGATGGAGCTGCTCGCCGACCGCTGGGGCGTGGACCCGCGGGGCGAGGGCAAGAGCATCTGGTTCGAGCTCTACGAACCTTCGGGGGACCCGGCGGGCCCGGGAGCCTCGGAGGACCCGGAGGACCCGGAGGACCCGGCCGCCCCGGACACCCCGTCACCCGTTTCACGTGAAACAGAAGGCGGGTCGTCGCCCATGTCCTCCGGCGCGTAACGCCTCCTCAGCTCCCCGAGGACGCCGAACGCGGCGGCCACCAGCGGCACGGCGAGCAGCATCCCGAGAATGCCCGCGACCGCCGCTCCCGCCGTGATCGCCAGCATCACCATCGCGGGGTGCATCTGGACGGTCCGCGACTGGATCATCGGCTGCAGGATGTGCCCCTCCAGCTGCTGCACGGCGAGGATCACCCCGAGCGTCCACAGGGCGATGATCAGCCCCCGGTCGGCGAGCGCCACGAGCACGGCGACGGCCCCGGACAGCGTCGCGCCCAGGTAGGGGATGTACGCGCCGACGAAGACCAGCGCGCCGAGCCCGACCGCGCCCGGCACCTGAAGGATCAGCAGCCCGATCGTGATGCAGATGGCGTCGATGAGCGCGATGAACGTCGTGCCGCGCATGAATCCGGAGATCGCCTCGAAGGCCCGGCGCCCCATGGCCTCCAGGATCTCGCCGTGGTGCGGGGCGATGCTGCGCGCGAGCCCCGTGGCCCGGTTGGAGTCCTTCAGGAAGAAGAAGGTGAGCAGCAGCGCGAGGACGCTCGTGGCGAGCAGCGAGCCGAGCGCGGACAGCCCGGCGATCACCCCGCCCGCCAGGTTGGAGCCCCACTTGCCGACCTGGTCCTTGGCGTTGTCGGCGACGTTGCCGAGGTCGTCGGCGCCGACGATGCCCACATGGTCCCTGAGCCAGTCGCCGGCCTGCCGGAGCGAGTCGACGATCTGCTCGCCGGTGTCGATCAGCGCGGTGACGACGATGTAGCCGGCGCCGCCGACCACGGCGACGAGCGCGACGCAGGTGAGGATGGCGGCCAGCGCGCGCGGCAGCTTCAGCTTCGTCAGCCACTCGAAGACCGGGCCGAGCAGCGCGGTGCCGAGCAGCGCGAGCAGCACGGGCGTGACGGCCGACTGGAAGATGATGACCAGCGCGATCCCGACGGCGGCGACGCCCACGACGAGCAGGACGACGACGCACCAGGCGGCGAGGCGGCGGGCGGGGTCGGGGAGGAGTGGCTTACCGGTCTGCACCCCGCCAGTTGATCACGTGTGCGAAACGCCCCGCCTCCCGGCCGGGTCCGGCCGAGTGACGGGGCGTCACCATCTGTCGGCGCATCAGCCGGTGTGCGGCAGCCGCTCCTTGCTGGGGATGACGCCCAGGCGTCCGGCCTGGAAGTCGTCGAAGGCCTGCTGCAGTTCGGCCTTGTTGTTCATCACGAACGGGCCGTAGTGCGCCATCGGCTCACGGATCGGCTGCCCGCCCAGGATGACCACTTCGAGGTCGGGGGTGTTCGCGTCCTGCGACTCGTCGGCGCGCACGGTCAGGGACGAGCCCGCGCCGAACACGGCGGTCTGCCCGGTGTGCACGGGCCGCCGGTCGGCGCCGACGGAGCCCTTGCCCGCGAGCACGTACACCAGCCCGTTGTAGTCCTCGCGCCAGGGCAGCGTCGCCTCGGCGCCCGGGCGGACGGTGGCGTGCACCATCGTGATCGGGGTGTGCGTGATGCCGGGGCCCTCGTTGCCGTCCAGCTCACCGGCGATGACGCGGAGCAGCGCGCCGCCGTCGGCGGTCGTGAGCAGCTTGACCTGGCCGCCGCGGATGTCCTGGTACCGCGGGTTCTTCATCTTGTCCTTGGCGGGCAGGTTGACCCACAGCTGGAGGCCGTGGAACAGACCGCCGGACATGACGAGCGACTCCGGCGGCGTCTCGATGTGCAGCAGCCCCGAGCCGGCCGTCATCCACTGGGTGTCGCCGTTGGTGATGGTGCCGCCACCGCCGTGCGAGTCCTGGTGGATGAAGGTGCCGTCGATGATGTACGTGACGGTCTCGAAGCCGCGGTGCGGGTGCCAAGGGGTGCCCTTGGGCTCGCCGGCCTCGTACTCCACCTCACCCATCTGGTCCATCATGATGAACGGGTCGAGGTGCTTGTAGTTGATCCCGGCGAACGCGCGGCGCACCGGGAATCCCTCCCCTTCGAAGCCGCTCGGCGCGGTCGTCACAGCGAGCACGGGGCGCGCCACGGCGTCCGCCGGCGCGGCCACACGGGGCAGGGTCAGCGGGTTCTCGACGGTCACAGCGGGCATGGCGGCCTCCTCGGGGTCTGCCATCAATTTAGTTGAACGGTGAACATCCTGCAAGTCGCCGACTATTCCCGGCAGCGCCGAGACCCGGTTCCGGGCATGCGAAAGGCCCGGACGCGGGTGCGTCCGGGCCTCCAGTGGCGGCAGGCAGGCTGGTCAGCCGCCCGCGAAGCAATGGCGCCTAGCCATACATGCGGCGCATCGCGAAGTCGACCATCTCCTCGACCGCCTTCGCGTCGAAGACCATCCGGTGCTCGCCCTCCATGTCGAGCACGAAGCCGTACCCGGTGGGCAGCAGGTCGATGACCTCGGCGCCGGTGATGACGAAGTACTTGGACTCCTTGCCCGCGTATCTGCGCAGCTCCTTGAGGGTGCTGAACATCGGGATCACCGGCTGCTGGGTGTTGTGCAGCGCGAGGAAGCCCGGGTTGTCGCCGCGCGGGCAGTAGACCTTCGACGAGGCGAAGATCTGCTGGAAGTCCTCGGCGGACATCGAGCCCGTGGTGAACGCGCGGACCGCGTCCGTCAGCGAGGGCGGCGACGGCTCGGGATACAGCGGCGGAGCCTGCTGCCCGTACCCGCCCTGCGGCGGCGCGTACTGCTGCCCGGCGCCCGGGCTCTGGTCGTAGCCGTACATGAAGGGAATGCTACCGAGCCGCTCAAGGGCAGGGGCGCCGCGTTCGTCACAGTTGGCCCACTGGGGGTTGATTCTTATTACCCACGGGTAGCATCCTGTTGGTTACTAGTTGGTATGCGTACGAGGACACGGAGCCGTCGCCATGGGGCACTACAAGTCGAATCTCCGCGACATCGAGTTCAACCTCTTCGAGGTACTCGACCGCGACAAGCTGTACGGCACCGGCCCGTTCGGGGACATGGATGTCGACACCGCCAAGAGCATCCTCGAAGAGGTCGCCCGCCTCTCCGAGAACGACCTTGCGGAGTCCTTCGCGGACGCGGACCGCAACCCGCCGGTCTTCGACCCGGAGACCAACACGGCTCCGGTCCCGGCCTCCTTCAAGAAGTCCTACAAGGCCTTCATGGACGCCGAGTACTGGCGCCTCGGCCTGCCCGAGGAGATCGGCGGCACCACCGCCCCGCGCTCCCTGATCTGGGCCCACGCGGAGCTGATCCTGGGCGCCAACCCGGCGATCTGGATGTACTCCTCCGGCCCGGCGTTCGCCGGCATCCTCTTCGAGGAGGGCAACGAGCGGCAGAAGAAGGCCGCCGAGATCGCCGTCGAGAAGCAGTGGGGCTCGACGATGGTCCTGACCGAGCCGGACGCCGGTTCGGACGTCGGCGCCGGCCGCACCAAGGCCACCGAGCAGGCGGACGGCTCCTGGCACATCGAGGGCGTGAAGCGCTTCATCACGTCCGGTGAGCACGACATGTCGGAGAACATCCTCCACTACGTCCTCGCCCGCCCCGAGGGCCACGGCCCCGGCACCAAGGGCCTCTCCCTGTTCCTCGTCCCGAAGTTCGAGTTCGACTGGGAGACCGGCGAGCTGGGCGAGCGCAACGGCGTGTACGCGACCAACGTCGAGCACAAGATGGGCCTCAAGGCCTCCAACACGTGCGAGATGACCTTCGGCGACCAGCACCCCGCCAAGGGCTGGCTGATCGGCGACAAGCACGACGGCATCCGCCAGATGTTCCGCATCATCGAGTTCGCCCGCATGATGGTCGGCACGAAGGCGATCTCCACGCTGTCGACGGGCTACCTCAACGCCCTCGAGTACGCCAAGGAGCGCGTCCAGGGCTCCGACCTCGCGCGCAGCACGGACAAGACCGCGCCGAAGGTCACCATCACGCACCACCCGGACGTGCGCCGCTCCCTCATGACGCAGAAGGCCTACGCGGAGGGCATGCGCACGCTCGTCCTCTACACGGCCTCCGTGCAGGACGCGATCCAGGTCAAGGAGGCGGCGGGCGAGGACGCGGCCGCCGAGCACGCGCTCAACGACCTGCTCCTGCCCATCGTCAAGGGCTACGGCTCCGAGAAGGGCTACGAGCAGCTCGCCCAGTCGCTGCAGACGTTCGGCGGCTCCGGCTTCCTGCAGGAGTACCCGATCGAGCAGTACATCCGGGACTCGAAGATCGACACCCTCTACGAGGGCACGACGGCGATCCAGGGCCAGGACTTCTTCTTCCGGAAGATCGTCCGCAACCAGGGCGCCGCGCTCAACGCGCTCTCCGAGGAGATCAAGAAGTTCCTCGCCGTGGAGTCCGGCGGCGAGGAGCTCACCGCGGCCCGCGAGACGCTCGGCAAGGCCGCCGGCGAGCTGGAGGCCATCGTCGGCCTCATGATCAACGACCTGGTCGCCACCGAGCAGGACGTGAAGTCCATCTACAAGGTGGGCCTCAACACGACCCGCCTCCTGATGGCCTCCGGTGACGTGGTCGTCGGCTACCTGCTCCTCAAGGGCGCGGCCGTCGCCGCCGAGAAGCTGGCAGCGGGCGCCTCCGGCAAGGACGTCGCGTTCTACCAGGGCAAGATCGCCGCCGCGAAGTTCTTCGCCGCGAACGTCCTGCCGGGTGTGACGGGTGCGCGCAAGCTCGCCCAGACGACGAGCGAGTCGGGCGTCGACATCATGGATCTCGACGAGGCGTCCTTCTGACCCTGTCGTGGTGAGGCCCGTCCGTCCCGTGTGGGGACGGACGGGCCTTTGCCTTTGGCCACATGGCCGGAGCTCGTCCGCCGACGCGGCTACTCACGGTTGCGCGCGCAGTTCCCCGCGCCCCCAAGCACCTGCGCCACCCGGAAAGGCCTGGCCTACCCTTACCGCATGAACACCGCCTCCCGCCCCTTCGATCGTGGGCACACCGACGACCTGATGTCCTTCCTCGCGGCGAGCCCCACGCCGTACCACGCCGTGGCCAACGTGGCCGCGCGCCTGGAGAAGGCGGGCTTCCAGCAGGTCGCGGAGACCGACGCCTGGGACGGGACGAGCGGCGGAAAGTTCGTCACCCGCGGCGGCGCCGTCATCGCCTGGTACGTGCCGGAGGGCGCCGGCGCCCACACGCCGTTCCGGATCGTCGGCGCGCACACCGACTCCCCGAACCTGCGCGTGAAGCCGCAGCCCGACATGGCGAGCAACGGCTGGCGCCAGATCGCCGTGGAGATCTACGGCGGACCGCTCCTCAACTCCTGGCTCGACCGCGACCTCGGCCTCGCGGGCCGCCTCTCTCTGCGCGACGGCACCGAGCGCCTGGTGAACGTCGACCGCGCACTGCTGCGCGTCCCCCAGCTCGCCATCCACCTGGACCGATCGGTCAGCTCGGACGGCCTCAAGCTGGACAAGCAGCGCCACATGCAGCCCATCTGGGGCCTCGGCGGCGACGTCCACGAGGGCGACCTGCTCTCCTTCCTGGAGGACGAGAACGGGCTCGGCCGCGGCGACATCACCGGCTGGGACCTCATGACGTACGCCATCGAGGCCCCCTCCTACCTGGGCCGCGACAAGGAACTCGTCGCCGGGCCCCGCATGGACAACCTGCTGTCCGTGCACGCCTGCACCGCCGCCCTCGCCGAGGTCAGCAAGCAGGAGAACCTGTCGTACATCCCCGTGCTCGCCGCCTTCGACCACGAGGAGAACGGCTCGCAGTCCGACACCGGCGCCGACGGCCCGCTGCTCGGCACGGTCCTGGAGCGCTCGGTGTTCGCACGCGGCGGTTCGTACGAGGACCGGGCGCGCGCCTTCGCCGGCACGATCTGCCTCTCCTCCGACACCGGCCACGCCGTGCACCCCAACTACGGCGAGCGCCACGACCCGACGCACCACCCGCGCGCCAACGGCGGACCGATCCTCAAGGTGAACGTCAACAACCGCTACGCCACGGACGGTTCGGGCCGCGCGGTGTTCGCCGCCGCGTGCGAGAAGGCGGGCGTCCCCTTCCAGTCGTTCGTGTCGAACAACGCGATGCCGTGCGGCACCACGATCGGCCCGATCACCGCGGCCCGGCACGGCATCAAGACCGTCGACATCGGCACCGCGATCCTCTCCATGCACAGCGTGCGCGAACTGTGCGGCGCCGACGACCCGTACCTGCTGGCGAACGCGCTGACGGCGTTCCTGGAAGGCTGAACTCCTGTGTGAGGACGAGGGGTTCGGGGGTACCCGGGCCCCTCACTCAGTTCCGCACACACCACAGGAGGAGGGACCTCATGAGTCTGGGAGGTTGCATCATCCTGGTCGCCGTCGGCGCGATCCTCGCGTTCGCGACCGACTGGCACATGGAGAGCGTCAACCTCGACCTGGTCGGCTGGATCTTCATGATCGTCGGCCTGATCGGGGTCTTCGTGTTCCGCAGCGTCGGACGGCGCAGGCGCATCGTGCCGCCCGGCGGCACGACCGTCGTCGAGGACGAGCACGACAAGCACTTCTGACGTCTACGACCTGTCGTCCATCCCCGCGAGCACCAACGGCAGCCGCTCCGCCCCGCCCTCGGCGACCCGCACCGGCACGCCCCAGTCCTGCTGATGCACATGGCAGGCCGGGTACTCGTTCTCGGGGTCGTCGTCGCACGAGGCGGCCATCGCCGACACGTGCAGCACGCCCTCCGTGACGTCCGGGTTCAGGGTCAGCTCGCGGGCCAGATCCGTGCCCGCGCCCTCCCCCGCCACCAGCAGCTCGGGCGGCGTCGACGAAACGAGCAGCCGGGTCGAGGGCCCGTACCGCGTGTCGAGCTTCTGCCCGGCCGGGGCCTGGAACACCACATCCAACTGGAGGCGCCCACCCGCCACTTCGGTCGCCGCGCGCTGCGTGCGGTGGGCCACGGACTCGACGCGCACGGCCTCCTCGGGCAGCCGGAGCCGCGTCAGCCGGTGCCGCGCGGACTCGACGACGACCACGTCCCCGTCCACGACGAGCGCGTCGCTCGGCTCCCGCAGATCGGTGGCCAGCGTGCTGACCTGCCCCGTCGCCGGGTCGTAGCGCCGCAGCGCATGGTTGTACGTGTCCGATACCGCGACCGAGCCGTCGGGCAGCGCGGTGACGCCCAACGGATGCTGGAGCAGCGCCTGCCCGGCGTCCCCGTCGCGGTGCCCGAAGTCGAAGAGCCCGGTGCCGACGGCGGTGTGCACGGCGCCGTCCCCGTCCACGTACCGCAGCGCGCTGGTCTCGGAATCGGCGACCCACAGCCGCACCCCGTCCGCCGACACGGCAAGACCCGAAGGCTGCGCGAACCACGCCTCGTCACCCGGCCCGTCCACCAGCCCCTCATTCGTCGTCCCCGCCGCGACGGCGACCGTCCGCGCCTGCGGGTCGTACGTCCACAACTGGTGCACACCCGCCATGGCGATCCACACCTTGCCGCCGAACACGGCGACGTCCCAGGGGGAGGACAGATCGACGTCGAGGGCGGGCCCGCTGGTCGGTGACCCCTGCCACCACTGCTTTCCGGTACCGGCGAGAGTGGTGACGGTCCCCGTGGTGAGGTCCAGCGCCCGCAGCGCGTGATTGACGGTGTCCGCGACCACGACGGTGTCGTCGTCGAGCAGCGCGAGCCCCTGCGGCTCGTTGAAGGAGTCGGCCCCGAAGCCGCGCTCCCCGCTGCCGATCCGCCGCACGACGCTCTCCCCGTCGGCCTCCAGCTCCACCAACTGATGCCGCGTCGTATCACTGACCAGGAAGTTCCCCGAGGGCAGCAGGACCGCCTTGCCGGGAAACCGCAGATCGGTCGCGACCGGCTCGGGCGCCACGTACGGCCCCTCACCACGCCGCAGCGTCCCCTTCGCCGCGTGCTCCGCCTCCAACTCCCCGACCAGCGCCTCGATCGCGTGCGCGTGCCCCTCACCGGCGTGCTGCGCGACGACATACCCCTCGGGGTCGATCACGACGAGCGTGGGCCAGGCGCGGACCGCGTACTGCTTCCACGTCGCGAGCTCGGGGTCGTCGAGCACCGGGTGCTCCACCCCGTACCGCTCGACGGCATCGACGACCGCCGCGTGCTCGGCCTCGTGCACGAACTTCGGCGAGTGCACCCCGACGATCACGACGGTGTCCCGGTGCTTCTCCTCCAGCTCCCGCAACTCGTCGAGGACGTGCAGGCAGTTGATGCAGCAGAAGGTCCAGAAATCCAAGATCACGATGCGTCCGCGCAGGTCGGCGAGGGAGTACTCGCTGCCTCCCGTGTTCAGCCAGCCGCCCTTGCCGACCAGCTCGGGGGCGCGGACACGGGCTCGGCGGGCGGTGCGGGCGGGCGCGGAGTCGTTCATGGTTCAAGCGTGCCACGCGTGGCGTGCCCCGGCAGCGAGAGCCCCCGGCCCGGTGTGGCAGGCGCGCGCCGAACGGGTTCGTGGCCGACGCTGGGCAGTTATGAGTGAGAGCAGCGGGCGTGTCGGTCGTGGCGTGCAGTGGGCCAACGGGCAGGTCGAGAGGGTGCGGGAGCGGGTGCCGTTCGTGACGCGGACGGTGCGGCAGCTCGGGGCCGTGCGGTTGCTCGACTCGTCGACGCGGCTGGCCGCGCAGGCGTTTTTGACGGCGATTCCGATGCTGTTCGTGGTCGCCGCGTTCGCGCCGTCGGCCGTGCGGCAGCAGCTGCTGGACTCCTCGCGCACCGCGATGGGGCTCAGCGGGGACTCGCTCGACCAGGTCAAGCAGGTCTACGGGGCGAACGACTCCGGTACGCGCGACACCTCGGGCGTCGTGGGCGTCCTCGTCACGCTGCTGTCGGCGACCGCGTGCAGCCGGGCCTTGCAGCGGGTGTGCGAGCGGTCATGGGGGCTGCCGCCCGCGGGCTTGCGGCTCGTGGCCTGGCGGTGGCTCGCGTGGCTCGGCGTGTGGACGGCGGCGATCCTCGCGCAGGGCGTGCTGCGGGACGGCTTCGGTGCGGGGACGTGGCTGGGGATCGTGCTGTCGTACGTGTCGAGCGTGCTGCTGTGGTGGTGGACGCAGCACCTGCTGCTCGGGAGCCGGGTGGCGTGGCTGCCGCTGCTGCCGGGAGCGCTGCTCACCGGGGTGGGTGTGGTCGCGCTGTCGTGGGCCTCGCATCTGTACATGCCGCGCGTGCTGAACCGTTCGCTCGCGCAGTTCGGCCCGTTCGGGCTCGTGTTCACGCTGTTGTCGTGGCTGATCGTGCTGTTCACGGTGGTGTGCGTGGGGATCTCGGTGGGCCATGTCGTGGCCCGGGAGCGGCCGGTGGCGCGGGTGCTGCGGACGCCTGAAGCGGGATAGGGCCGCACCCCCTGCGAGGGTGCGGCCCTACCGGGTCCGTGCGGTGGTCGGGCTACCGCAGCGGGTTGCCGAACAGGGCCTTGGCGTCAGGGGCGCCGAGGTCCTTCGGGTTGACGGCGGTCGAGCCGGTCGCGGTGATGCCGGTGGCGGTTCCGGGGAACGACCACACGGCGCCGGAGGAGGCGTTCTCGCCGGTCGCGGAGACGGCGAGGTCGCGGTTGCCGTCACCGTTGGTGTCGAGCAGCCGGCAGCCCGAGCCGAACGCGTCGTCCGTCTCGGCGACGCCCGGCACGCCCGCGGTGTTCTGGTTGAACACCTGGGAGCCCTCGCCGGTCACGCCGTCCGCGCTGCCGTGCAGCAGCGCGACGGAGCCGGCGTCGCTGAGGCCGCTGAAGTCCTCGCCGGCGATGCCGAGGGCGACCTCGGCCATGCCGTCGCCGTCCACGTCGGCCACGGAGACGCAGGAGCCGAGCTTGTCGCCGTCCTCCTGGGCGCCGTAGAAGCCCGGCAGGGACTGGTCGAAGGTCTGGGTGGCATCGTTGTCGAGGCCGTTCTTGGTGCCGAACGCCACGGTGACCTTCTGGTTCGTCTCACCGATGTCGGACTCCTCGGGGTCGGAGCCGACGACCAGGTCGTCGATGCCGTCGCCGTTCACGTCACCGGAGGCCAGTTCCCCCTGGGTCTCCGGTGCCCAGCCGCGCTTGAAGCCCGAACCGCTGCCGTACAGGACGGTGTTGTTCCACATGCCGTCGCCGTTGTACGAGCGGACGGCCAGGTCGTCGCGGCCGTCGCCGTTGAGGTCGCCGACGGCGTTGAAGAACACGGGTCCGGTCGTCGAGTCGGGGCCGTCCACGCAGCCGGACGCGTCGTCGACGCAGGTCTCGTCGTTCTGGCCGTAGCCCCACCACTCGGACTTGTCCATGAAGTCGAGCTTCTGGGCGGGGGCGCCGGCCTTGGAGACGGGGCCCTTCCACAGGGCGGCGCCCTGGTGTTCGGGGTCGTCGCCGTAGCTGCCCATGTCGGCGAGGAGGGCCAGGTCGGCCTTGCCGTCGCCGTCGAAGTCGCCGATCTGGGGCGAGCGTCCGTACGTGGCGATCTTCGTGCCGCCGGTCAGGCCCGAGGCGGAGCCCCAGACGATGACGCTGCCGGCGTCCTTGCTCTTGGAGCCGATGACGAGGTCGCTGTAGCCGTCACCGTCCAGGTCCCCCTTGGTGAGGTACTGGCCGAACGCCTCCTTGGCCGCGGCGGAGCCCGGGATCCCGCTGGTGGAACGGGAGATCAGCTTCTTGTTGGCCGGGTCGATCCCGTTCGCCGAGCCGTACGTCACCGCGACGTAGCCGGCGCCCGCCTGGCCGGAGATCGTGCCGCCGGGCGCGGCGGTGACGAGGTCTGCGTAGCCGTCGCCGTTGAAGTCCTCGGCAGGGTCGGCCTTCCCCGCGGCCGCCTTGGAGGTGGTGGTTCCGGTGGAGATCGCCCCCGTGGCCGCCTGGGCCGGGGCCAGTGACACGGCGGTCAGGCCGCCCGCGACGAGGGCCGCGGACAGCAGGCCGATCCGGTTCCTGCGGACACTGTGGGGTCGTGCGCGCAACATACGGTTCCTTTGGTCGTAAGGTCACGTCCACCTCATACGACCCATTAATCCCTCGAACGGTTGCACGTACCACTGAATTCGCTTTCTACGTGGGCCTTTTCGGGCCACCCGGAAGCCGCCGTTCCCCCATCCGGCCCCGGACGGTCGCCGCGGCGAGGGTCCTCCTCCCGACTTCCGGGCACTCATGGACGTATGCGCTACGAAGTGAGAGAGCGGATCCTCGGGATCGGCGAGGACTACTGGATCGAGGACGAGCAGGGCCGCAAGGCGTTCCTCGTCGACGGCAAGGCGATGCGGCTGCGGGACACCTTCGAGCTCAAGGGTCCCGACGGGCAGGTCCTCATCGACATCCACAAGAAGGTCTTCGCGCTGCGCGACACGATGGTGATCGAGCGCGGCGACGAGGAGCTGGCCAGGATCAGGCGCAAGCGGCTGTCCCTGCTGCGCAATCACTACCGTGTGCAGCTGGCCGACGGCAGCACGGAACTCGATGTCAGCGGCAAGATCCTGGACCGGGAGTTCGCGGTCGAGTACGAGGGTGAGCTGCTGGCCGAGATCTCGCGGCGGTGGCTGCGGGTACGGGACACCTACGGCGTCAACGTGGTCCGCGAGGACGCGGATCCGGCGCTCCTGATCTCGGTGGCGGTCTGCGTGATCCACCTGGCGGAGAAGGAACGGGGGGTGGTGGACTGACCCCGCTGGTGTACCGGCACCGTCGTTACGGCCTCGGGGCTCCGCCCCGAACCCCGCGGGCTCTCGTCCAAGAGCGGGGCTTCATCTTGCCCACCCGTTACGGTCGACCGCACCCGCCTTGGGCAATCTGCCGCCTTGGGCGGCAGGGTGGGCAAGGCGGCACCCCGGTGCCGCGCAACCAGGACGACGGCGCCGACCCCGGCACCGCCCAAGAGCCCCCGGTGCAGCCCGCTATCGACCGGTCGGCGCCGCGAGGCCCAGTCGGCGGTCCTTCAGCGCCGGGAACTTCTCACGGGTGACCTCGACCTCCCCCGGATCGAACTCCACCCGCAGCACCTCTTCCCCGGCCCCCGCCTCCCCGAGCACCACACCCCACGGGTCCACCACGACGCTGTGCCCGGCCTGCGGAACTCCCGCATGCGTACCGGCACTTCCGCACGCCAGAACGTACGACTGGTTCTCCACGGCCCGCGCCTGCGCGAGCAGCGTCCAGTGCGAGCGGCGCCGCTCCGGCCACCCCGCCGACACGATCAACGTCTGCGCACCCCGGTCCACCAACCCCCGGTACAGCTCCGGGAACCGCAGGTCGTAACACGTGGTCACGCCCGCCACCGTCTCCGGAAGCCGCACCGTCACCAGCTCATCGCCCGCCCCCATCAGCACGGCCTCGCCCTTGTCGAAGCCGAACCGGTGGATCTTCCGGTAGGCGGCGGCGAGTTCACCGTCGGGGGAGAAGACGAGCGACGTGTTGTAGAGGGGGCCCTCAGGGTCCCGTTCCGGGATCGAACCCGCGTGCAGCCAGACGCCCGCGTCCCGCGCGGCCTTGGCCATCGCTTCGAAGGTCGGGCCCTCCAGGGGCTCGGCCTCCTCGGAGAACAGTTCGTAGGCGAACGCCCCGGTCGTCCACAGCTCGGGGAGCACGACGAGATCGGCGCGCCCCGCCTCTTCTCGTACCAGTGAACTCACGCGCTCCCGGCGGGCGTTGACGGACTCGGCCACTTTGTCGTCATTTACCGCGATCTGGATGAGCGAGGCGCGCACACTACCACCGTCCTGGCATTCGAGCCGTCGGCTCTACGTCAACAACAGCCCTGCGTTCGTCACACCAAAGCACTGCCGGGGTGCCTACGGGCAGCGTAACTTAGCCTCTCAAGACACCCACGCCCGTGCCCGACGACTGTCTAAACGCCCGTGTACCACCGCTCGAGGGGTCCCCTTCCGTGAGTCTCCACCCCAGCCTTCAGACCTACGCCGACGCCTGGACCCACTCCGTGGAAGCGATATCCGAGCTGGTCACCCCGCTCGCCGAGGGGGAATGGAACCGGGCCACACCGTGCCCGGGCTGGTCGGTGCGCGACCTCGTGTCGCATGTGATCGGCGTCGACTGCGAGATGCTCGGCGACCCGCGACCCATCCACACGCTGCCCCGCGACCTCTACCACGTGCAGACCGAGTCGCAGCGCTACCAAGAGGTCCAGGTCGACATCCGCCGGCACCACACGGCACCCGAAATGGTCTCCGAGCTGGAGTACACGGTCATCCGCCGGAACAGGCACCTGCGGAACGAGTCCCGCGATCCCTCCACCATCGTGCGCGGTCCGCGCGGCATCGAGGAGACCCTCGAATTCGCCATGCGCAGGCGGGCGTTCGACATCTGGGCGCACGAGCAGGATCTGCGCTGGGCGCTCGGCAAGCCCGGCAACCTCGACTCCCCGGGCGCGTACGTCACCCGGGACCTGCTCCTGTCGATCCTTCCGAAGATCGTCACGAAGGACGCGGGCGCTCCCGCGGACTCGGCGGTCGTGCTCGATGTGCACGGGCCGGTGGAGTTCCTGCGCACGGTGCGGGTGGACGCGGACGGCAGGGGCACGATCGACGGGTCGCCCTCGCTCGGTCCTGCGGTGACGATCGCGCTGGACTGGGAGACGTATGTGCGGTTGTCGTGCGGGCGGGTGGCGGTGGATGCGGTGGCGGATCGGGTGAAGACGGACGGCGACGCGGATCTCGCGTCCGCGATCCTGTCGGCGCTGCCGGTCACGCCCTGACGTACGGTCCGGCCCGCCGCCCTTACGCCTCGGGGCTCCGCCCCGGACCCCGCGCCTCAAGCGCCGGCGGGGCTTGATTTTGCCCACCCGCCGCCGATCCCGAAGTGCCCGCCGAGAGCGAGGCTCAAGGATGTCGGCTGAGCCTTGGGCAATCTGCCGCCTAATGGGGTCTCCCCTGCTCGGAGCTTGTCGGAGAGCTTGGGGAAGGCAGGGTGGGCAAGGCGGCCCCCGGTGCCGCGCACCCATGGCGACGGCCCCAGCCCCGCCGGATCACACCGGGACGTGTACCGATGCCACCCGGGAAGCCACCAGGCGCTCACGCTCGGCGCGGGCCGCGCGGCGGCGCAACCGGAGGATCTGGCTCACGCCGAGTGCCTCCAGGACGAAGACCGCGGAGAACGCCACCCGGTAGTTGTCGCCGGTGGCATCGAGAAGCACCCCGACCGCCAGCAACGTCGTCATCGAGGCGATGAACCCGCCCATGTTGACGATCCCGGACGCCGTCCCCTGCCGCTCCGGCGGATTCGCCGGCCGCGCGAAGTCGAACCCGATCATCGACGCGGGGCCGCAGGCGCCCAGCACCACGCACATCAGCACGAGCAGCCACATCGGCGCCTGCCCCGGCCACACCACCGGCATCGCCCACATCACCGCGGTCGTCGCCACGGTCCCGAGCGCGAGCGGCAGCCGCGCCGCGTGGTGCCGCGCCACGATCTGCCCGTACACCAGCCCGACGACCATGTTCGAGAGGACGACGAGCGTCAGCAGCTCACCGGCCGTGCCCCGCGAGAGCCCCTGCGCCTCCACCAGGAACGGCAGCCCCCACAGCAGCAGGAACACCATCGCCGGGAACTGCGTCGAGAAGTGCACCCAGAGCCCGAGCCGCGTCCCCGGCTCCCGCCAGGTCGCCGCGATCTGCCCGCGCACATACGCGGCACCCTTGTGCGTGCCGGACGGCGGGGCGGGCTCGAACCCCTCGGGGTGGTCCTTGAGGAACAGCAGCATCAGCACGAGCACCACGACACCCGCGAGCGCGCTGCCCGCGAACGCCGCCGTCCACCCGATGCCGTGCAGCAGCCGCGCGAGCACCAGCGTGGAGACGAGGTTGCCCGCCATGCCGACGAGCCCCGCCAGCTGCGCGACCAGCGGTCCGCGCCGCGCCGGGAACCACCGCGTGCCGAGCCGCAGCACGCTGATGAAGGTCATGGCGTCGCCGCAGCCGAGCAGCGCGCGCGACACGAGCGCCATCGAGTACGAGGAGGAGAACGCGAAGCCGAGCTGTCCGACCGTGAACAGGACGACGCCGAGCGTCAGGACCTTCTTGGTGCCGAGCCGGTCGACCATCAGGCCGACGGGTATCTGCATGCCCGCGTACACGAGCAGCTGGAGGATCGAGAACGTCGACAGGGCCGAGGCGTTGATGTGGAAGCGTTCGACGGCGTCGAGGCCCGCGACACCCAGCGACGTACGGAAGATGACGGCGACGAAGTAGACGGCGACGCCGATCGACCAGACGGCGACGGCCCGCCGCCCGCCGGGCGGATCGCCGGGCAGGGACATCGAGGGGGAGGAAGGGGAGGCGGCTGAACTCATCGCTCGTCACCCCGCGCCAGGCTCCGCACCCAGCTGACGTGCCGGCGCACGACGGCGACGGCGGCCTCCTCGTCCCCCGCCCGCAGGGCGTCGAGGATCTCGCTGTGCTCGGAGAGCGTCTTCGCGATGCGGTCGGGGTGCGAGCGCATCACGGCGACGCCCATCCTCAGCTGCCGGTCGCGCAGCTGGTCGTAGATGCGGGAGAGGATCTCGTTGCCCCCGCTGCGGACGATCTCCGCGTGGAAGCAGCGGTCGGTGGTGGCGGCCTCGGTGAACTGCCCGGCGGCTGCCTGCGCCCGTTGCTCCTCCAGGAGCTCCTCCAGGCGCGCGATGAGCTGCGGCTGGGCGGGGACGGCCTTGCGCACCGCGTGTTCCTCGACGAGCAGCCGGGTCTCCACGACGTCCGCGATCTCCTGCGCGGAGACGGGCAGGACCAGGGCGCCCTTCTTCGGGTAGAGCTTGAGCAGCCCCTCGACCTCCAGCTTGAGCAGCGCCTCGCGCACAGGTGTGCGGGAGACCCCCACGGCCTCGGCGAGCTCGCCCTCGGTGAGCAGCGTCCCGCCCTCGTAGCGGCGCTCCAGGACACCTCGCTTGACGTGGTCGTATACGCGTTCGGCGGCGGGTGGGCGCTTCTCGGTCACGGGCTTCTCGGCGGCGGTCGCAGGCATGCGCACATCATAGATACAACACGTACGCAAGCCGACCGGCGTCCATCATGCGGGATGCCCCTCACCCCTCCCCGGGCGCAACCAGTCGAGCACTTCACGTGTCTCACACAGCGCGGCCCCGTCCCCAAGGGGCCCGTTTCCAGGGACATTTGGAGCATTCGTCTTGAAAACTCGCAGAGCGGGCACTGCCGTCGTCCTTGCCGGCGCCGTGATCACCAGCGGTGTGCTGACCACCACCGCCCAGGCCGCCACCGCACCGGCCAAGCCGAGCATCGCCGCCGCGGGTGGCTACGTCATGAACAACGGGACGGGTTCGAGCCTGTACACGAAGGCCGCGGACACCCGCAGGTCCACCGGTTCCACCACCAAGATCATGACCGCCAAGGTGGTGCTGGCCCAGAAGAACCTGAACCTGGATTCCAAGGTCACGGTCCAGAAGGCGTACAGCGACTACATCGTCAAGAACACCGCGTCGTCGGCCCGCCTGATCGTCGGCGACAAGGTCACCGTCCGCCAGCTGCTGTACGGCCTGATGCTGCCCTCGGGCTGCGACGCGGCGTACGCGCTCGCGGACAAGTTCGGCTCGGGCTCGACCCGTTCGGCGCGCGTGAAGTCGTTCATCGGCAAGATGAACAAGTCGGCGACCGACATGGGCCTGAAGAACACCCACTTCGACTCGTTCGACGGCATCGGCAACGGCGCCAACTACTCGACGCCGCGCGACATGACGAAGATCGCGTCCTCGGCGATGAAGAACTCGACGTTCCGCTCGGTCGTGAAGACGAAGTCGACGAAGCAGAAGGTCACGACGAAGTCCGGCGGCTACCGGTACATGTCGTGGTCCAACACGAACAACCTGCTCGGTACGTACTCCGGCACCATTGGCGTCAAGACCGGGTCGGGGCCGCAGGCCGGCTACTGCCTGGTGTTCGCGGCGACGCGGAACGGGAAGACCGTGATCGGGACGGTGCTGAAGTCGACGTCCGTCAGTGCGCGGACGTCCGACGCCAAGAAGCTCATGGATTACGGGTTCAAGAGGTAGCCCAAGCAGGTCCAGGTATATGAAGCCCCTCCGGCGATTGAGGAGCGGGGTCTGGGGCAGCGCCCCAGGCCGCAACCCCGTCGCCGGAGGGACTTGCGATCAGGCCCAGGTGATGAGCCGCTTCGGGCGTTCCAGGATCGCCGCGACGTCGGCGAGCACCTTGGAGCCCAGCTCCCCGTCCACCAACCGGTGGTCGAAGGAGAGCGCCAGGGTCGTCACCTGGCGCGGCTTGACCTTGCCCTTGTGGACCCACGGCTGAAGCTTGATCGCTCCGACGGCGAGGATCGCCGACTCACCGGGGTTCAGGATCGGCGTACCGGTGTCGACGCCGAACACTCCCACGTTGGTGATCGTGACGGTCCCGCCCTGCATCGCGCCCGGGGACGTCTTGCCCTCGCGCGCCGTGGAGACCAGCTCGCCCAGCGCGGACGCCAGTTCGGGCAGGGTCTTGGCCTGCGCGTCCTTGATGTTCGGGACGATCAGGCCGCGCGGGGTGGCCGCGGCGATGCCCAGATTCACGTAGTGCTTCTGGACGATCTCCTGGTTGGCCTCGTCCCAGGCCGCGTTGACCTCGGGGTTGCGCTTGATCGCGACGAGCAGGGCCTTGGAGATGAGCAGCAGCGGGTTGACCCGAAGGCCCGCCATCTCCTTGTCGCCCTTGAGCTCCTCGACCAGCTTCATCGTGCGCGTCACGTCGATGGTCACGAACTCCGTGACGTGCGGCGCCGTGAACTTCGAGTTCACCATCGCCTGCGCGGTCGCCTTCCGGACGCCCTTGATCGGGATCCGGGTCTCGCGGACGGTGTCGTACGAGGCGGTGGCGGTGGCGGTGGCCGTCACCTCGGTGGCCTCGACGGCCGGCGCGGGTGCCTGGGGCGCGGGCGCGACGGCCGCGTGCACGTCCTCGCGCGTGATGATCCCGTCGGTGCCGGACGGGATCACGGCGGCGAGGTCCACGCCGAGGTCCTTGGCGAGCTTGCGCACGGGCGGCTTGGCGAGCGGCCGGGTCAGGGTGGCCGTGGCCGTGCCGTTGGTGGCGGTCACCGCCTCGGACTCGGCGCCCTTGCGGGCGCGGCGCTTCGTGGAGGACTCGGCGACCCCGTAGCCGACGAGCACGGGCTGACGGCCCTGCGGCGCCTCGGCCTCGGGCTCGGGCTCGGCCTGCGGCTCCGCCGCGGGAGCGGCCGGCGGCTCCGCCGCGGGAGCGGCCGGCGCGGGCTCGTCCCCCGCCACGTCCACCGAAATGATCACCTGGCCGACGTCGACCGTCGTCCCCTCGGGGAAGAGCAGCTCCTTGACCACCCCGTCGTACGGGATCGGCAGCTCGACGGCCGCCTTCGCGGTCTCGACCTCGCAGACGACCTGGCCGTCCTCGACGGAGTCGCCCGGCTGCACGTACCACTTGAGGATCTCGGCCTCGGTCAGGCCTTCGCCCACGTCGGGCATCTTGAACTCACGAGCCATGATTCAGCCCCCTCTCAGTACGCCAGCGAACGGTCGACGGCATCGAGCACCCGGTCGAGCCCCGGCAGGTACTCCTCCTCCAGGCGCGCCGGCGGATACGGCGCGTGGTACCCGCCGACCCGCAGCACGGGCGCCTCCAGGTGGTAGAAGGACCGCTCGGTGATCCGGGCCGCCAGCTCCGCGCCGGAGCCGAGGAAGACGGGTGCCTCGTGCACGATGACGAGGCGGCGGGTCTTCTCCACCGACTTCTGCACGGCGTCGAAGTCCATCGGCGAGATGGAGCGCAGGTCGAGGACCTCCAGGGACTTGCCCTCCTCCTCGGCGGCCGCGGCCGCCTCCAGGCAGACCTTCACCATGGGGCCGTACGCGGCGAGCGTCAGGTCGCTGCCCTCGCGCGCGACGGCGGCCTTGTGCAGATCGCCGGGCACCGCCTCGGTGTCGACCTCGCCCTTGTCCCAGTAGCGGCGCTTGGGCTCGAAGAAGATCACCGGGTCGTCGCTCTGGATGGCCTGCTGGAGCATCCAGTAGGCGTCCGACGCGTTGGAGGGGCTGACCACCTTGAGGCCCGGCACGTGCGCGAACAGCGTCTCGGGCGACTCGCTGTGGTGCTCGACCGCGCCGATGCCGCCGCCGTACGGGATGCGGATGACGACGGGCGTCTTGACCTTGCCGAGCGCGCGGGCGTGCATCTTCGCGAGCTGCGTGACGATCTGGTCGTACGCGGGGAAGACGAATCCGTCGAACTGGATCTCCACGACGGGCCGGTAGCCGCGCAGCGCGAGGCCGATCGCGGTGCCGACGATGCCGGACTCGGCGAGCGGGGTGTCGATGACCCGGTCCTCGCCGAAGTCCTTCTGCAGGCCGTCGGTGACGCGGAAGACGCCGCCGAGCTTGCCGACGTCCTCGCCCATGACGAGGACCTTCGGGTCGTTGTCGAGCGCCGTGCGCAGCGACTCGTTGATCGCCTTGGCGATCGGAAGCTTCTGTACCGCCATGATCGTCAGGCCTCCCCGTCAGCGAACGACGCCTGGTAGGCGGCGAATTGTGCGCGCTCCTCGTCGACCAGCGCGTGCCCGTCCGCGTACACGTTCTCGAAGATCGCCATGAGGTCCGGGTCCGGCATGGCCCGTACGACCTCGCGTACTCGCTTGCCCAACGTCTCGCTCTCGGCGTCGAGTTCCGCGAAGAATCCCTCATCCGTGTCGGTTCGGGACTCCAGGTACGCGCGCAGGCGCAGGATCGGGTCCTTCACCTCCCACGCCACGCGCTCGTCGTCGGACCGGTACTTCGACGGGTCGTCGGACGTGGTGTGCGCGCCCATCCGGTACGTGAACGCCTCGATCAGCGCCGGTCCCTCGCCCTGCCGGGCCCGGTCGAGGGCCCAGCGGGTCACGGCGAGGCAGGCCAGCACGTCGTTGCCGTCCACGCGCACGCCCGGGAAGCCGAAACCCTGCGCGCGCTGGTAGAGCGGCACGCGCATCTGGCGCTCGGTGGGCTCGGAGATCGCCCACTGGTTGTTCTGGCAGAAGAACACGACCGGGGCGTTGTAGACGGCCCCGAAGTTGAAGGCCTCCAGGACGTCGCCCTGGCTGGAGGCGCCGTCGCCGAAGTACGCGATCACCGCGCTGTCCACGCCGTCCTTGGCGACGCCCATCGCGTAGCCGGTGGCGTGCAGGGTCTGCGAGCCGATGACGATCGTGTACAGGTGGAAGTTGTTGCTGTTCGGGTCCCAGCCGCCGTGGTTCACGCCGCGGAACATGCCGAGCAGGTTGGTCGGGTCGACCCCGCGGCACCAGGCCACGCCGTGCTCGCGGTAGGTCGGGAAGACGTAGTCGTCCTCACGGGTGGCCCGGCCCGAGCCGATCTGGGCCGCCTCCTGGCCGAGCAGCGACGCCCACAGGCCCAGCTCGCCCTGGCGCTGCAGGGCGGTGGCCTCGGCGTCGAAGCGGCGCGTGAGGACCATGTCGCGGTACAGGGCGCGCAGCTCGTCGTCGGTGATGTCGGCGACGTACTTGTCGTACTCGGGGTTCTCGACCCGCTCGCCCTCGGGGGTCAGCAGCTGCACCAGGTCGCTCTGCGGCGCGGCGGCCTCGGCGGCCTTCTTGGTCACCCGCTTCGCGGGTGCCTTGGCTGCGGCGGTCTTGCCGGGGGACTTCTTCGCAGACTTCTTCGCAGCGGCCCGCTTGCGCGGCGGCTGTGCCTTCTGCGCTGCGGCAGTGCTGTCGGCACTGTCTACGGTCACGTGTGCTCCTCCGTCGGTCCGGCCCCGGGATTGCCGGATGGCCAGTCGGCTCGGCTCGCCTGATCCGTCCACGCACGGGGTGGGTGCGAGGTGCCGGCAACAGGCGTGACAAGTGCTCCGGCAAGCACCCTTCACCCAGCACGTTACCCAGTGGGTCACACATCTGCGAAACCCCATCTGACCTGCGATTTTGCTTGGATTTCCAAGTAAGTCGTTGGTTGGATTTCCTAGTATCGCGAGGGAAGACGAAGCGTCGCAGGTCACAGCTGTGCGACGAGTCCTGGGTCCAAGCCTGGCAGGGGGCCGGAACACCGGCACGTTATCCCGGTCACCCCACGGTCATCTAGGGCGCGGCCAAGGTTCGTGTGTGAGACTGAGGCCGTGCGCGAAGACGGAAAAATCCATGTATTTCTGCTCGACGACCACGAGGTGGTCCGCCGCGGCGTCCATGAGCTGCTGTCGGTCGAGGACGACATCGAGGTGGTCGGAGAGGCCGGAACGGCCGCCGACGCCCTGGTGCGCATCCCCGCGACCAGGCCGGACGTGGCGGTGCTCGACGTGCGCCTGCCGGACGGCAGCGGGGTGGAGGTGTGCCGGGAGATCCGCTCCATGGACGAGTCGGTCAAGTGCCTGATGCTGACGTCGTTCGCGGACGACGAGGCGCTCTTCGACGCGATCATGGCCGGCGCCTCCGGCTACGTCCTGAAGGCGATCCGCGGCAATGAGCTGCTCACCGCCGTACGGGACGTCGCCTCCGGCAAGTCGCTGCTCGACCCGGTCGCCACGGCCCGGGTCCTTGAGCGGCTGCGCGACGGCGGCCGCAAGGACGACGACAAGCTCTCCGGCCTCACCGACCAGGAGCGCAAGATCCTCGACCTGATCGGCGAGGGCCTGACCAACCGGGTCATCGGTGAGCGGCTGCACCTCGCCGAGAAGACGATCAAGAACTACGTCTCCAGCCTGCTCTCGAAGCTCGGCATGGAGCGCCGCTCCCAGGCGGCCGCGTACGTGGCCCGTATGCAGGCCGAGAAGCACTGACGGCTCCCCCGGGAGCGTCCCGGGTGCCCGCCCGCACAGGACCTATGTCACGGGTCCCTGGGGGCGGGCTCCTCTGTTTCCCGGGGGCGTCCGCGGCGCACAGTGGTGGACATGCCCTCCGATGCGCAGAAGGACCCGCAGGACCAGGACCGCGCCTTCGAACTGCTCGCCAGCGTGCCCTACGGCCGCGTCGCGACCAGCATGCGCGCCCTGCCCTTCCTCGCCTCCGCCCGCCACGTCGTGGCCGACGGCCGGCTGCTGCTGCGCATGCACCGCGGTTTCGGCTACCACGAGGCGTGCATCGGCAGCGTCGTCGCCTACGGGGCGGACAACCTGGGGCAGGAGCGCCCCGAGGACGAGGGCCAGTGGTCGGTGCAGTGCGTCGGCACCTGTGAGCAGATCGAGCCGACCCCGGCCGAGCTGGAACTCTTCGGGCCGGCCCCGCACACCGCGGACGGCGAGCCCTTCGACCCGGTCCACCTGCGCGTCGCCCCGCAGTTCGTGACGGTGCACGAGCTGCGGGGCGGGTCGAGCGATTCAAGCCCCTGCGGCGTTTGAGCAGCGGGGTCCGGGGCGGAGCCCCGGGGTGCGGCGGGCGGGTTACTCGCCGCCGGTGACCTCACCGTTGGCGCCGCCGTCGGTGGCGGGCTGGCCGGTGCCGCCGCCCCCGCTCTGGTCACCGGTCGGCTCACCGGTCGGCTCGTCCGTCGGCTCGTCCGTCGGGTCGGTCGGCTGCGTGGTCTTCGACGGAGTCGGCTCCGTCGGCTCGTCCGTCGGCTCCTCCGACTGCGTCGGCGACGGATTCGTCGTCGTCGGCTCCTGCGTCGGCGTGTAACCGGTGTCGCCACCCGTGCTCGTGCCCGGCTCCTCCGTCGCGCCCTGCGACGCGTCGTCGTCGGCCGACTTGCTCGGCTCCGAGGACTTCTCGGACTTGGTGGCGCTCGGCGACTTCTTGTTGCCGGGGTCCTTGTCGCCGTCGCCGCCGCTGCTGAGCGCCCAGGCGACGCCCACCGCGATCGCGATGACCGCGAGCACGGCGACGATCCACAGCTTGCCGCGGCCGCCTCCGCCGCCCCCGTTGCCGTTCCCGTCGAAGCCGCCGTCGTCGCCGCCCGGCGGGCGCAGCATCGGCTGCTGGGCCGTGCCCGAGTCGCCGGGGTGCTGCATCGCCGTGGTCGCGGCGACGCCCATCGCGGGCGTGGAGCCGCCCTCGTGCGCGTCGATGGGGCCGGTGTTCCAGGTGCCGGTGTGGCCACCCTGCTCGTACAGCATCTGCAGGGCGTACTGGACGAGCCCGCGCATCTCCTCGGCCGTCTGGAACCGGTCGTCCGGGTCCTTGGCCAGCGAGCGCATGACAAGGCCGTTGAGCTCCGGCGGTACCTCGTCCAGGACCTCGGAGGGCAGCACGGGGGTGTCCTGGACGTGCTGGTAGACGACGGACAGCGGGGTCTCACCGGTGAACGGCGGGCGCAGCGCGAGGAGTTCGTAGAGCAGGCAGCCGACGGCGTACAGGTCCGAGCGGTGGTCGACGGCCTTGCCGAGGGCCTGCTCGGGCGAGAGGTACTGGGGGGTGCCCATGACCATGCCGGTCTGCGTCATGGTCGACTGGGCGCCGTGCAGGGCGCGCGCGATGCCGAAGTCCATCACCTTGACCGCGCCGGTGTTGGTGATGATCACGTTCGCGGGCTTGATGTCGCGGTGCACGATGCCGTGCTGGTGCGAGTAGGCGAGCGCTTCCAGGACACCCGAGACGATGATCAGGGCCTGCTCGGCACCCGGGGCCTCCGCGCTGAGCAGGAGGTCGCGGATGGTGCGGCCCTCGACCAGCTCCATGACGATGTACGGGACGGTGCTCCCGGCGACGACGTCCTCGCCGGAGTCGTAGACCGCCACGACCGCGTGGTGGTTGAGGCCCGCGACGGACTGTGCCTCGCGGGTGAAGCGGGCCTTGGACACCGGGTCCTCGGCCAGATCGGAGCGGAGCAGCTTGACGGCGACCGTGCGCCCGAGGCGTACGTCCTCTGCGGCGAACACCTCCGCCATGCCACCCCGGCCGAGTCTCCCGGTGAGGCGATACCGCCCATCCCCGACGAGCCCGCCGTTACCCCACATCTCCGGCGCATCTGACATACCGCCGCCAGTCGCCTCGGGGTCGGACGGGCCCTGAGCGCGCTGCTGCTGTGCCATCAGTCCTCGCCGTCGTTTCTGTCCATGCTCATCTGGGCTGCCGGATCCATACATCGGAGTACGCGCGGTTGCGAAATACCGACTCCGTCGGGCCACGCTACAGGCATCGGCCATGTCGCCGTTCCGAGATGGACCGGACATCCAACCCGTTGCCGTGCAGGCCTTGCAAATCGTGAGCAGCATATTTGTAGGCACCCGATGGCGATTTCGTGATCACTTGGGGCGATCGGCGCCTGCCGCGCGGTGTCCAAGTTCACGCACACGTAGGGGCCCGTCCTGTGACGGGCCCCTACGTGTGTGGTTGCTGAGCTGCCTGTTGACTAGAGGTACGGACCGCCGGAGCGGCCGCCCGCGCGCGGGTCCTCGCCCTCTTCCTCGCCGCCGCCGACGCCGGGCGGCAGGGCCCGGCGCATCTGCTCGAGCTGGGCGCGGGCCGCCATCTGCTGGGCGAACAGCGTCGTCTGGATCCCGTGGAAGAGGCCCTCGAGCCAGCCCACCAGCTGGGCCTGCGCGATGCGCAGCTCGGCGTCGCTCGGGGTCGCCTCCTCCGTGAAGGGCAGGGAGAGCCGCTCCAGTTCCTCGACGAGTTCGGGGGCGAGACCGTCCTCCAGCTCCTTGACCGAGCTGGAGTGGATCTCCTTGAGGCGCTGCCGGCTCGCTTCGTCCAGGGGAGCCGCACGCACTTCTTCGAGCAGCTGCTTGATCATGCTGCCGATGCGCATCACCTTGGCGGGCTGTTCCACCATGTCGGTCACCGGGATCTCGCGGGACTCGTCGCCGCCACCGCCGCCAAGCGCCATGCCGTCCTGGCCCACGACCAGGACCTGCGGGTTCTCCGGCGACTGTTCGTTCCTCGGCATCTCCATGCCGCCATTCTCTCGTACGTCGCTGTCACATCTCGGTGGTGCCCCCGTTCGGAGCTGATCCACCATGCCGGGCGGGGGCGAAATCCGGCGTGCCCGTTTTATCCCGCTATGTGAGGCTTGGCACAAGCATCTGGACGAACCGGGAGCGGAAGGGGCTGGGGATGGGGCGGCTTCGGTGGGTGGCCGGGCTTCTCTGCTCGGTGCCGCTCTTCCTGGCGGTGCCGGTGGTTCCGGCGGCGTCGGCCGCCCTGTCGTACGCCGCCGAGCCCTCGCCGCACGGGTCCCTCGCGGGCAGCCGTGCCGGCGTGGGCAAGACGCCGCCGGGGCGCGAGCTGCCCGTGCCGGACACCACCGGGGCCGTGCTGCCACCGGCCCCCACCGAGCCCCCGCCGGCCGTGTCCCACGAGCCGCGCCCCGAGCGGACCGCCCCCGAACGGCAGGCCGTGGGCGAGCCCGGGGCCGGGCCCCTGGTGAACGTGCTGCCCCTGGGAGCGGGGCTGCTGCTCACCGGGCTCGGCCTCGGGTCCCTGGCGCTGCGGCTGCGCCGGTGACGCGTACCGGCTACGCGTTGGTGAGCAGGACCTTGCCGATGTGACCCGACTCCTCCAGGACCCGGTGGCCCTGCGCGGCGTCGCTCATCGGCAGCGTGCGGTCCACGATCGGGCGCACATGGCCGCCCTCGACCAGCGGCCACACGTGCTCGCGCACGGCCGCGACGACCGACGCCTTCTCGGCCAGCGGGCGGGCCCGCAGCGTGGTCGCGGTGATGGCGCCGCGCTTGCCGAGCAGCGTGGCGATGTTCAGCTCGCCCTTCACGCCGCCCTGCATGCCGATGATGGCGAGCCGGCCGCTGGTGGCGAGGGCGTCGACATTGCGGTTCAGGTACTTGGCGCCCATGTTGTCGAGGATGACGTCGGCGCCCGCCCCGTCCGTGGCGTTCTTGATCTCCTCCACGAAGTCCTGCTCGCGGTAGTTGATCAGGATGTCGGCGCCGAGCTCCGCACAGAAGTCGAGCTTCTCCTTGGTGCCGGCCGTGACCGCGACCTTCGCGCCGACCGCCTTCGCCAGCTGGATCGCCATGGTGCCGATGCCGCTGGAGCCGCCGTGCACGAGGAAGGTCTCGCCGGGCCGCAGGTGGGCGATCATGAAGACGTTGGACCAGACGGTGCAGGTCACCTCGGGCAGCGCGGCGGCCGTGGCCAGATCGAGGCCCTGCGGCACCGGGAGGAGCTGCCCCGCGGGGACGGCGACCTTCTCGGCGTAGCCGCCGCCCACGAGCAGCCCGCACACCTCGTCGCCGACCGACCAGCCGGAGACGCCGGAGCCGAGTTCGACGATCCGGCCGGCGCACTCCAGGCCGGGATAGGGGGAGGTGCCGGGCGGCGGGTTGTAGAAGCCCTGCCGCTGGAGCAGATCGGCGCGGTTGACGGCGCTGGAGACCACCTCGACCAGGACCTCGCCCTCACCGGGTACGGGGTCGGGGACCTCCGTCCAGACGAGCGCCTCGGGTCCGCCGGGTTCCGGGATCGTGATCGCATGCATGGCCGCGAGGCTACTCCCGTGGATCAGTCGCGGGGAGGTGGCGGAGCGACCGCGTGGCAGGCCCTCAGCTGCGGGGCGTCGGCTTCATGTCCGGAGCCAGCTGGGTGTTGGGCGTGACACGGGTGATCGTGATGAGCCGGTCCGTCAGCTTGAGCGAGCCGACGGCCGAGTCGTCGTAGCCGAGTACGCGGTGCCCCCGGACGACGCTGACGACCAGGTCCTCCGTCTCCTTCGGCTGCAGGCCGACCTCGGCCTTGGTGACCGGGCGCTCGACCAGATCGAGGCCCGAGCCCTTCTGGATGAGGTCCTCCATGACCATGCCCGCGTGCGGGCTGAGCACCGACAGGCCGAGCAGCCGGCCCGCCGCGCTGGCGCTGGTGATGACGGCGTCAGCGCCGGACTGGCGCAGCAGCGGCGCGTTCTCCTCCTCGCGGACCGCGGCGACGATCTTCGCCCCGCGGTTCAGCTGCCGCGCGGTGAGCGTCACCAGGACCGCCGTGTCGTCGCGCTGCGTCGCGATGATGATCTTCCGCGCCCGCTGCACCTCGGCCTGCAGGAGGACCGAGCTGCGCGTGGCATCGCCCGTCACGCCCGCGTAGCCATGGGCGTTGGCGCTCTCGACGACCTTGGGGCTGGGGTCGACCACGACGACCTGCTCGGGCTTCAGTCCGCTCGCGCAGACGGTCTCCACGGCGCTGCGGCCCTTGGTTCCGAAGCCGACGACGACAGTGTGGTCACGCAAGGTGGACCTCCAGCGTTTCAGGCGCCATTCCTCCCGCGTCCGCTCGGTGAGGACTTCGAGCGTGGTGCCGACCAGGATGATCAGGAAGAGCACACGCAGCGGCGTGATGACGAAGATATTGGTGAGCCGCGCCGCGTCACTGACCGGCGTGATGTCGCCGTATCCCGTGGTCGAGAGCGTGACGGTCGCGTAGTAGAACGAGTCGAGCAGGTCGACCCGGCCGTCGGAGTTGTCGTTGTAGCCGTCGCTGTCGATCCACACGATGAGCGCGGTGACGACGAGCACGGTGAGCGCTATCAGCACGCGCCGGGCCACTTGGAGGATCGGACGCTCGACGACCCGCCGGGGGAGTTTCACCCGGTAGGTCGCGGTCCGCTCTTCCTCTTGGCGTGCGATGGCGTCATCGCCGGCCAGTTTCACGTGAAACACCCTTCGTTTCCCGCCGGGTTGAGACCGGGCAGGCCGGGGTTCCACGACCACGGCAGGTCGAGGATCTCCACCTCCTGGCCTTCCTTGGCGCCGCCGGGCGGGATGACGGCGAGGCCATCGGCGGCTGCGATGCCGCGCAGCATGGCCGGACCGTTGTAGTGCAGGGGCACCGCCCACTCGTGCCCGCTGCCGTCGTCCTGACGCAGCACGATGGGGATCAGGCGGGTGTCGTGGGGGTGGCCGGGAGCGGCCGCGTGCAGGGGGGCGGTGTACGCGTCCGCGGCGCGGCCCCCGTCCAACTGCCCGCGTCCGTCGTGCGCTTGGCGCTGTGCGGAGGTGTGCGTCTGGTCCTGCGCGCGGCCCGAGAGCACCCGCAGCAGCGGCTCGGCGAGCGTGAGCAGGCCGGAGACGGCCGCGAGGGGGTTGCCGGGGAGGCCGACCAGGTGCTGCCCCTCCTTGAGGCGGGCGAGCAGCATCGGGTGGCCGGGGCGGACGGCGACCCCGTCGACGAGCAGTTCGGCGTCGAGGGCGCGCAGGGTGGGGTGCACGTGGTCGACGGGCCCGGACGCGGTGCCGCCGGTGGTCACGACCAGGTCGACACTGGCCTCGCGCACCGCCTTGAGCAGCGCCTTGGCGTCGTCGCCGAGCCTGCGTACGGCGGTCACCTCGACTCCGAGCGCGCGCAGCCAGTGCGGGAGCATCGGGCCGAGCGCGTCCCGGATGAGGCCCTCGCGGGGGAGGCCCTCGGTGAGCAACTCGTCGCCGAGGATCAGGACTTCGACCGTCGGCCGCGGGACGACGGTCAGGGTGTCGTAGCCCGCGGCGGCGGCGAGGCCGAGGACAGCCGGGGTGACGAGGGCGCCCGCGGGCAACAGCAGGTCGCCGCTGCGGCACTCCTGGCCGCGCGGGCGGATGTCCTGGCCGTGGGCGACCTCGCGCAGCGGGTGCAGCTGGCCGCCCGTGTCGATGTGGCCGTGCTCGCTGCGGATGACGGCCGTGGTGTCCGGGGGTACGCGGGCGCCGGTCGCGATCGCGACGGCCTCGCCGTCGGCCAGCGGGGCGGGCGGCTCGTGTCCTGCGAGCAGCCCTTCGCCGCCCACGGTCCAGGGGCCCGGGCCCGCGACGACCCAGCCGTCCATCGCCGAGGTGTCGAAGGAGGGCAGGTCCGTCAGGGCGGTCAGCGGTGCGGCGAGGACCAGGCCGAGCGCCTGGTCCAGGGGGACGCCGGTCGCTCCGCGGGGGCCGCGCTCGGCCCGCGCGGCGGTGCGGCGGGCGGCGGGCCAGGAGGTCGCGGAGTGGCGGGGGCCGGGGCGGGGCGGCGGAGTGGAGATGCCCGGGGCCGTGGGGGTGTGCGGCGCCTCCGAGGCGTTCGGGGCGGCCGGGTCGGGGTGTCGGCCGCCGGTCCGGGTGTCGGCCCGGGTGTCTGCCCGGTCGCCGCCGGGGCGGTTGTCGCCCGGACGATCGCCGGCGGGACGGTTGTCGTTCGCCAGGGCGAGCGCCTCGTCCACGTCCACGTCCATCGGGTCGACGCCCGCCGGGGCGGCCTGCGCCGACCGCCCGTTGGGGGCGCTCATCCCGCGTCCGGCGAGGCGGCGCCCGGCTCGGTCCCCTGCGAGGAATCGGCCTCCTGCGCCCAGCGGTTCGCGAGCTCGGCCGCCTTCGCGGCGGCGGACGCCACGGCTTCGGGGCCGCCTCCCGCCTGCGCCGCCGCGTATCCGACGAGGAACGTCGTCAGCGGCGCCGCGGGGCGCGCGACGCCGTGCGCGGCGTCACGGGCGAGGTCGAGCAGGACGCCCGTGTCGACGTCCAGGTCGATGCCCAGTTCGTTCTTGGCTGCGGTGATCCATTCGTCAAGCACTCGTCCATGCTCCCTGATGCGTGACCGGGCGGCGGCGATGTCGTCCCAGGTGTCGCAGTCGAACGACGCGACGGGGTCGGTGATGCGGGTGAGGCCGAGGTTACGGGTGAGCAGACGCAGCGGCAGTCCGCCGAGGTCACCGTGTTCGGCCTTGAGTTCGCCGAGTACCCGGCTCAGCGCCGCGTACCGGTAGGCGCCGACGAGCGGCTGGTCGCGGCCGTCGGCGTCGGTGAGCAGGGCGCCGTCATGGAGCAGGGCGCCGTCGGCCGCGTCGCCCTCCAGGGCGTCGAGGAGCCGTCGTACGGTCGGCTCCCCCAGGAACGGCAGATCGGCGGAGAGCACGAGCACGCTCTCCGCCGCGGGGCCCCGCGCGGTGTCCAGGACCCGAACTCCCGCCTCCAGCGCGGCGAGCGGGCCACCGCCGGGCGGTTCCTCGCGGGCCCAGACGACGGGGCGGTCGGTGCCGCGCGGCTCGGCGACCACCACGGTGGCGCGGGCCCCGGCGCACGCGTGCAGGACCCGGTCGAGCAGCGCGCGGCCGCCGACCCGCACTCCGGGCTTGTCCGCGCCACCGAGGCGCCGCGCGCCGCCCCCGGCGAGGACGATGGCGTCGTACGCGTTCATCCCCCGAGTATGGGCGTACGGGCGATCAATGCCACCAGGCGGGCGGGCGATCAATGCCACCCGCCGCGCGTGGCGCACCGGTCACAGCGTGCGCAGCAGCACCGCCGGGTTCTCGACGCAGTCCGCGACGTAGCGCAGGAAGCCGCCCGCCGTGCCGCCGTCGCACACCCGGTGGTCGAAGGTGAGCGAGAGCTGGACGACCTGACGGACGGCCAACTCCCCCTCGTGCACCCAGGGCTTGGCGGCTATGCGGCCGACACCGAGCATGGCCGCCTCGGGGTGGTTGATGATCGGCGTGGAGCCGTCGACGCCGAACACCCCGTAGTTGTTGAGCGTGAAGGTGCCGCCGGTGAGCTGCGAGGGGGACAGCGTGCCGGTCCGCGCGGCCTCGGTGAGCCGGGCGAACTCGGCGCTCAGCGATTCGGCGCCGCGCGTGTGGGCGTCCCGGACGACGGGCACGACCAGGCCCCGCTCGGTCTGCGCGGCGAAGCCGAGGTGCACCTCGTCGAGACGGACGATCTCGCGCCGCTCGGTGTCGACCGTGGCGTTCAGCTCCGGGTAGCGGGCCAGGGCCGCGGTGCAGATGCGGGCGAGGAGCGCGAGCACGGAGATCTTGGGACCCGCGGAGGGGCCGGTCGCGGAATTCATCGCCACGCGCGCGTGCATGAGTTCCGTGGCGTCGGCGTCCACCCAGCAGGTCGCGTCGGGTATCTCGCGCCGGCTGCGGGACAGCTTGTCGGCCACGGCGCCGCGAATGCCGCGCAAGGGGGTCCGGTGCTCCTGCCGGGCGGGGGCAGGGGTGGTCTCGGTGGTCGGCGCGGGGGCGGCGGGGGCCTCGGCGGCGGCGTTCGCCGCCTTCTCCACGTCTCCCCTGAGGATGAGCCCGTCCGGCCCGGACCCGGTCAGCTCTCTGAGGTCCACGCCGCGGTCGCGGGCGAGCTTACGGACGAGCGGGGAGATCACGGGGACGGGGCCCTGGGCGCGCGGGGCGCTCTCCGGTGCGGCGGGCACGCTGTCCAGCGGCGCGGGCCGCACGCGCCTGCGCCGGGTCGGCGCGGCGGTGGTCCCGTAGCCCACCAGCACGTTCCCCGAGCCTTCCGCCTTCTCCGCCTTCGGAGCCGCCTGCGCCTTCTCAGGAGCCGCCTGGCGGGCCTCCTGACGCGTCTTCGCGGGCTCCTGCTCCGCGGTCGCCGACGACGGCGCGGGGACGTCCGACAGCGGCACGTCCGAAGGCGACCGCGCGCCCACGGCCACCATCAAGAGCGGCGCCCCGACCGGCAGTTCACTGCCCTCGTCACCGAAGCGGGCCGTGACCACACCCCCGTACGGGCACGGCACCTCGACCATCGCCTTGGCGGTCTCGACCTCGACGACCGGCTGGTCGACGGCGACGACGTCGCCGACCCCCACCAGCCACTGGACGATCTCCGCCTCGGTGAGACCCTCCCCGAGGTCGGGCAGCTTGAACTCGAGCACCTGCGCCATTACCCCACCGTCCCTCACTGATCCCATTGCAGCCGCGCCACCGCGTCCAGCACCCGGTCCACTCCGGGCAGATGGTGCCGCTCCAGCATGGGCGGCGGATACGGAATGTCGAAACCGGCCACCCGCAGCACCGGAGCCTCCAAATGGTGGAAGCAGCGCTCCGTCACGCGCGCGGCGATCTCCCCGCCGGGCCCGCCGAAGCCGCCCGACTCGTGCACGACGACCGCGCGTCCCGTGCGCCGGACGGACTCGGTGACCGTCGCGTCGTCGAACGGCACCAGCGAGCGCAGGTCGACCACTTCAAGATCCCACCCCTCCCCTCGGGCCGCCTCGGCCGCCTCCAGGCAGACGGGGACGGACGGCCCGTACGTGAGCAGCGTGGCACTGGTGCCGGGACGCCGGACCACTGCCGTGCCTATCGGAAGAACGTCTTCCGGAGCCTCCGGGTTCCACGAATCCTTCGTCCAGTAAAGGCGCTTGGGCTCCAGGAAGACGACCGGGTCGTCGGAGGCGATGGACTGCCGGAGCAGCCCGTACGCGTCCGCGACCGTGGCCGGCATGACGACGGTGAGGCCCGGCGTCGCCATGTAGTACGCCTCGGACGAGTCGCTGTGGTGCTCGACGCCGCCGATCCCGCCGCCGTACGGCACCCGCACGGTGATGGGCAGCGGCATGGCGCCACGCGTGCGGTTGCGCATCCGCGCGACGTGCGAGATCAGCTGCTCGAAGGCGGGGTACGCGAACGCGTCGAACTGCATCTCCACGACGGGCCGCAGCCCGTACATCGCCATGCCCACGGCGGAGCCGAGGATGCCCGCCTCGGCGAGCGGGGTGTCCGTACAGCGGTCCTCGCCGAACTCCTTCGCGAGCCCGTCGGTGATCCGGAAGACACCGCCCAGGGTGCCCACGTCCTCGCCCATGACGTGCACGGACGGGTCCTCGGCCATGGAGTCGCGCAGCGCGCGGCCGAGGGCCTGCGCCATGGTGGCGGGCCTGGTCTTCGGTGGCCGGGCCACAGTGGTCATGCCTGGCCCCCTTCCGCCTCTGCGTCCAACTCGGCCCGCAACAGCGCCGCCTGCTCTCTCAGTTGAGGGGTCCGCTCGGCGTACACGTCGCCGAACAGGTCCATCGGGTCGAGCGCCGGGTCCTGGTTCATGCGCTCGCGCAGCGCGGCCGCCTGTTCCTCCGCGCTGTCGCGCACGGCCTGGATACCGGCCTCGTCGATGAGCCCGCGGCCGGTCAGCTCCCGCTCCAGGAGCAGGACCGGATCGTGCGCGCGCCACATCTCGACCTCGGCCTCGCTGCGGTACCGGGTCGCGTCGTCGGCGTTCGTGTGCGCGTCCATCCGGTAGGTCACGGCCTCGACAAGCGTCGGACCGCCGCCCCCGCGCGCGCGGGAGACCGCGTCACCGAGCACCTCGTGCAGGGCGGCCGCGTCGTTCCCGTCGACCAGGCGGCCCGGCATCCCGTACCCGACGGCCTTGTGGGCCAGGGACGGCGCCGCGGTCTGCTTGGCCAGCGGCACGGAGATCGCGAACCCGTTGTTCTGCACGAGGAAGACGACCGGGGCCTGCCACACGGCGGCGAAGTTCAGCGCCTCGTGGAAGTCGCCCTCGCTGGTGCCGCCGTCGCCGACCATGGCGAGCGCCACCACGTCGTCGCCCTTGAGTTGCGCGGCATGTGCGAGGCCCACGGCGTGCGGGAGCTGTGTCGCGAGCGGGGTGCACAACGGCGCGATGCGGTGCTCGCGCGGGTCGTACCCGGTGTGCCAGTCGCCGCGCAGCAGGGTCAGGGCCTGTACGGGGTCGAGGCCGCGGGCGACGGCGGCGAGGGTGTCGCGGTAGCTGGGAAACAGCCAGTCCCGCTCCTCGAGGACGAGCGCCGCGGCGACCTCCGCGGCCTCCTGGCCGGTCGTCGAGGGATACACGGCGAGGCGGCCCTGCTTGGTCAGCGCGGTCGCCTGCGTGTTGTACCTGCGGCCGCGCACCACCTCCGCGTACAGGCGGCGCAGCAGCTCGGGGTCGACGCGGGCGGCCGCGTCGGTGCCCAGGACCCGGTGGGGCTCGGCATCGGGCAGCAGCGGCGCGGGATCCGTGCGGGGCTGCCAGGCGGGCGGCGGGACGGGCCTGCCCTCGCGCGCGGCCCGCTGGTCCATGACCGTCATGACGACACCTCCTCGTGGGAGCGGCTCGGACGGCGCGTCGGATGTGATGCGCCTCACCTACCGATTGTTCGGTCGACGGCACATTTTGGCTACAGGCACCTCCAGGCTGTGGACAATCGGTTCTCCACAGCCTGAGATGAATGCAGTACGTCCATGGTAAGGAGGCGGGGGCGGATGGCATCTGAACAAATGGCCGAGGGCTCCGGGGGCCCGGTGCCCGACCCCGCGGCCCGCCCGCTGGACGACATCGACCGTGACATCCTCCAGCTGCTCCTGAAGGACGGGCGCGCGTCGATACGCTCCGTGGCCGAGCAGGTCCACGTGTCCCGGGCGAACGCCTACGCGCGCATCAACCGCCTCATCGAGGACCGCGTCATCCGCGGTTTCGGCGCCCGCGTCAACCACGAGCGGGCGGGCCAGGGCGCCTCCGCCTACATCACGCTCAAGATCGTCCAGAACACCTGGCGGACCGTGCGCGAGCAGCTGCGCCGACTCCCGGAGGCCTCGCACATCGCGCTGGTCAGCGGAGATTTCGACGTCCTGATCCTGGTGCACACGGAGGACAACAGGGCCCTGCGCGAACTGGTCCTCACCAAGCTCCAGTCCATCCCCGAGGTGCTCAGCACGCGCACGCTGCTGGTCTTCGAGGAGGAGGACCTGGAGCCGGACTCGTAGCCTCTGCGGCGGCGGTTCAGGCGGCCTTGCGCAGCCCCTGGAAGACCAACTCGACGACCGCGTCGGCCACTTCCCGGTCGCCGAGCCCTCCGCCGTCCGGCCGGTACCACTCCACCAGCGAGTTGATCATCCCGAAGACGAGCCGGGTGGCGAGCCGCACCTCGATGTCGCCGCGCACGTCCCCGTCGGCCGCGGCCGCCCTGAGCAGCTGGGCCACCTGGTGGTCGAACTCCCTGCGCCGCTCCATCGCCCACCGCTCGGTGTCGGTGTTGCCGCGCACCCGCAACAGGAGCGTCACGTAGGGCAGTTCGCCGGTGAGCACCTCGACCATGCGCCGCGTGACGTGCTCCAGGCGCGCGATGGCGCGTCCTTCGCGCGCGGGCTGCTCGTCGAGGATCGCGAAGAGGCCGTCGAGCGCGCGGCTCACGGCCCGGCGCAGCAGCTCCTCCTTGCCCGCCACATGGTGGTAGATCGACGACTTGGAGATGCCGGCCGCCTTGGAGAGGTGCTCCATGGACGTGCCGTCGTAGCCGCGCTCGTTGAAGACGGTGACCGCGACCGCGAGCAGGCTGTCGGGCGTGTAGGTGTCACGGCGCGCACCCGTGTCCCGTCGTGCGGTGGTCATGCGGAGCCCTCCCACTTCTTGGGGGTGTACGAGTGCCGGAAGAGGGCCAGGCTCGGCGCGTGCCGCCCCGAGGGGTCGCGTTCGTGCAGTTCCTCGAGCAGCCCGCAGGCCCAGCCCCGGCCGAGCCTGCGATCCCACTCCAGGGGCCCCATCGGGTAGTTGACGCCCAGGCGCATCGCGGTGTCGATGTCGCCCTCGGTGGCCACCCCGCGCGCGAGGGCGTCGTGCGCCAGGTCGACGATCCGCGCCACGGTGCGGGCCACAATCATGCCGGGCACGTCGCCGATGACGCTGACCTCCTTGCCGAGCGCCTGGAACAGACCGACGGCCTCTCCCAGGGTGCGCGGATTGCCTTCCTGGCAGGTGGCCAGGGCGATCCGGGTGGCCTTGCGGTAGTCGAAGGCGAGGTCGAAGTAGACGACGTCGCGGAACTCGACGGACGTCTGTCCGTCCGCCTGGACGAGCTGGCCGCCACTGGGCAGCACGATGCGCGTGCCCTTGTCCTCGTCCTCCCGGACGACCTCGATGCCCGCCTCGCGCATCATCGGGATCAGCTCGCCCGCGGACTCCAGATCGCCCTCGACGGTCACGCGCGCGGGCGGCCCGGCAGGACCCGCGGTGTTCGGTTCGGGACGCTCGGCGTCCTCCCCGTACGCGTACCAGCCGCGGCCCGACTTGCGGCCCAGGCGGCCGGCCTCCACCAGGCGGCGCTGGGCCAGTGAGGGCCGGAACTTCGCGTCCTGGAAGAAGCCCTCCCACACGGAGCGCGTCACGGCCTCGTTGACGTCCTGCCCGATCAGGTCGGTGAGCTCGAAGGGCCCCATCCTGAAGCCGCCGCTCTCGCGCAGCACGGCGTCAATGGTCGCGGGGTCGGCGCCCTGCTCCTCGTAGACCGCGAACGCCTCGGCGTAGAAGGGCCGCGCGATCCGGTTGACCAGGAAACCCGGGGTGTCCGCGCAGGCGACCGGGGTCTTGCCCCAAGCGCGGGCGGTCTCGTACGCGCGCGTGGCCGCGGTGACGTCGGTGGCGGCGCCGGAGACGACCTCCACCAGCGGCATCAGGGGCGCCGGGTTGAAGAAGTGCAGCCCCACGAAGCGGCCGGGCCTGCGCAGCGCCCCGCCGATCGCCGTCACGGACAGGGAGGAGGTGTTGGTCGCGAGCAGACAGTCCTCCGCGACGACGTCCTCCAGCTCGCGGAACAGCTCCTGCTTGACGTCGAGCCGCTCCACGACGGCCTCGACGACGAGCGTCGCGGGCGCCAACTCGCCGACGGTCTGCGCGGGTTCGAGCCGGTCGACCGCGGCCGCCCGCTCCCCGGCGTCCATGCGGCCCTTCTCGACGAGCCGGTCCAGGCGCGCGGCGATCGCCTCGGCGGCGCTCCTCGCCCGTCCCGGTACGGCGTCGTACAGCCGGACGGGATGCCCGGCGACGAGGGCGACCTGGGCGATGCCCTGCCCCATGGTGCCGGTGCCCACCACGCCGACGAGGCGGTCATGTGCTGTCATGCACGTGATCCTCCCGCACCTGCTCCGGCCCGGGGGCCCGGGGGCTCGGGCGGCTGATTCCCACCGGCTTTTTCTGCGGCTTTTCCACAGCTTTTCCGCACCCCCTTGTCCCGACCGATCGTTCGGTTACTCTAACTCTGTTGGTTCGTTCCTGCCCAGCCCAGCCTGCACAGATCCGTCCAGACCCGCCCAGCTCGCCGGCTCGACGAGGAGCCGCAGCCCAGGAGGAGTTGGTCCCCCATGGCCGCCGCCGAACTCACCGCGCACGACCTGATCGCCAAGCACCGGCCGACGCTCGACCAGGCGCTGGAATCGATCCGTACGCGCGCGTACTGGTCCCCGCACCCGGAGCACCCCAAGGCGTACGGGGAGAGCGGGAGCCTGAGCATGCCCGAGGGCAAGGCCGCCTTCGACGCGCTGCTCGGCACCCGCCTCGACCTCGGCCAGCCCGGGACGGACGATTTCGTGGGCGGTGAAGTCTCGCCGTACGGCATCGAGTTGGGTGTCACGTACCCGCACGCCGACATCGACGTGCTGCTTCCGGCCATGCGCGCGGGCATGCGCGCGTGGCGCGAGGCGGGCGCCGAGGCACGCGCGGTGACGTGCCTGGAGATCCTGGCCCGGATCAGCGCGCGGACGCACGAGTTCGCGCACGCGGTCATGCACACCAGCGGCCAGGCCTTCATGATGGCGTTCCAGGCGGGCGGCCCGCACGCGCAGGACCGCGGCCTGGAGGCGGTGGCGTACGCGTACGTGGAGCAGGTGCGGACCCCGGACGCGGCGGAGTGGTCCAAGCCCCAGGGCAAGCGCGATCCCCTGGTCCTGAACAAGGAGTTCACGCCGGTGGCGCGCGGCGTCTCGCTGCTGATCGGCTGCAACACGTTCCCGACGTGGAACGGGTATCCGGGCCTGTTCGCCTCCCTGGCCACCGGCAACCCGGTCCTGGTGAAGCCGCACCCGCGCGCGGTGCTGCCCCTCGCGCTCACCGTGCAGGTGGCCCGCGAGGTCCTCGCCGAGGCGGGCTTCGACCCGAACCTGGTGGCGCTGGCGGCCGAGCGGCCCGGGGAGGGCATCGCCAAGACCCTGGCCGTACGCCCCGAGGTCAGGATCATCGACTACACGGGGTCCACGGCCTTCGGCGACTGGCTGGAGACGAACGCGCGGCAGGCGCAGGTCTACACGGAGAAGGCCGGCGTCAACACCGTCGTCATCGACTCGACGGACAACTACAAGGGCATGCTGGCGAACCTGGCGTTCTCGCTGTCCCTGTACAGCGGTCAGATGTGCACCACGCCGCAGAACCTCCTGGTGCCGCGCGAGGGCATCGGCACGGACGAGGGCCCGAAGGCGTACGACGAGGTGGTGGCCGACCTCGCGAAGTCGGTCGGCGGCCTGCTCGGCGACGACGCCCGGGCGAACGGGCTGCTGGGCGCGCTGGTCAACCCGGACGTGAAGGCCCGCCTCGACGCGGCCCCCGGCATCGGTGAAGTCGCCCTGCCCTCCAGGGAGATCAGCAACCCGGACTTCCCGGACGCCGTCGTCCGTACGCCGGTGATCGTGAAGCTGGACGGCGCGCGGAAATTCTGGGAGGGGGCCGACGCGGAGGCCGCCTACATGAGCGAGTGCTTCGGCCCGGTCTCCTTCGCGGTCTCCGTCGACTCGACCGGTGACGCGGTGGACCTCCTGCGGCGCACGGTGCGCGAGAAGGGCGCCATGACGGTCGGCGCGTACACCACCTCCGAAGAGGTGGCGCAGGCCGTCGAGGACGTCTGCCTGGAGGAGTGCGCGCAGCTCTCGCTCAACCTGACGGGCGGGGTGTACGTGAACCAGACGGCGGCGTTCTCCGACTTCCACGGCTCGGGCGGCAACCCCGCGGCGAACGCGGCGCTGTGCGACGGCGCCTTCGTGGCGAACCGCTTCCGGGTGGTGGAGGTGCGCCGGGAGGCCGCCTGAGGCGCTAAGGCGCGTTCGTGCTGTGCGCGCTCCAGTGGAAGAGCGTCATGCCGACGCTGGTGGCCAGGTTGTAGCTGGAGACCTGGGGCCGCATCGGCAGCGACACCAACTGGTCGGCACGCGCGCGCAGTTCGGCGGAGAGGCCGCTGCGCTCGGACCCGAAGGCCAGCAGGGCGTCGTCGGGCAGCTTCAGCCCGCGGATGTCCGCGCCTTCGGGGTCGAGCGCGTACAGCGGCCCGCTAGGCAGCTCCTCGACCGCGAGCCGCTCGACGGCGGTCGCGAAGTGCAGCCCTGCCCCGCCTCGTACGACGGTGGGGTGCCAGGGGTCGAGGTCGCCGGTGGTGACGACCCCGGTGGCGCCGTAGCCGGCGGCCAGGCGGATCACGGCGCCCGCGTTGCCGAGGTTGCGCGGGTTGTCGAGCACGACGACCGGTGTGGTGCGCGCCCGGCGCCCGAGGGCGGCCAGCTGGTCGGCCCGCGCGGGACGCCCGGCGAGCGCGGCGACCCCGGTGGGGTGCAGCCGCGGCACGAGCCCGCGCAGCACCTCGCCCGGAACCTCCACGAGGAGCCGTGCCAGGTCGCCTACGACATCGGGGGCGAGCTCCTCCGCCAGGGCGAGCGCGGCCGTCCGGTCGACGGCGAGCGCGACAGGGACGTCGGCGCCGAAGCGTACGGCGTGCTTGAGGGCGTGGAACCCGTCGAGCAGCACCGCGGAGTCCGCGAGCCGCCGCCAGACGCGCAGCGAGTCCTCGGCGGTCCCCGCGCCCTGTGGGCCCTCGGGCCGCTCGTCCCGCATGCCGCCCGCGCCGTCCGCCGTACTCGTCCCGTTCACGGCAGGAAGCCTACGTGCGCACGGCCGGCTGCTCCGCCGCCACCTTCTCGCCGTCGCGCTCCACCAGCGGGCCGGTCGCGGCCGGCGCCTTCGTAGCGGAGAAAACGCGACTACGCGCGCGTGCCACCCAACCGCCGACGCGCACCAAGAAGGACGTCGGCAGGAACACCGCGTCCGCGGCGATCATCGCGAGCGAGAAGAAGGGCAGCCCCAGCACGACGGCGATGACCGCGTGCTCCAGCATCATGAACACCAGCAGGACGTTCTTGAGGCGCCGGTTGAAGACGGTGAACGGGAAGGCGACCTGCACGGCCACGGTCCCGTACGTCACGAGCAGCACCATCGGGCCGAAGGTGGTCAGCAGATCGCCCAGGGCGGGCCAGGGCGAGAAGTAGTCCAGGTGGAGCGGGTAGTAGACCGCGGTGCCGTCCTGCCAGCGACTCCCCTGGATCTTGTACCAGCCCGCCGTCGCGTAGATCAGGCACGCCTCGACCATCACCACGAGCAGTCCGGCGTTGTGCATCAGGTTGGCGACGACGTCGCACAGGAGACGCGAATCGCCCTGCGGGTCGCGGCGGTTCACGAACCACCACAGCGCCTGGGCCGCCCACATGCCCCAGAAGAACAGCAGCCACCCGCCGCCGACCTTCCCGGTGAACGTCATCGCGGCGAGGACGAGCCCCATGACCCACCACAGCACGATGCCGAACCGATCGTCGGCCCCTCGGCGCGCCCTGCGGGCGTCCAGCGACCAGACCTGACCGCACCGCGTGAAGACGAGGTAGATCGACATGAGGTGGATGACGTTGTCGCCGCCGTCACCGATGAACACGCTGCGGTTCTGCAGGGACAGCACACCGATCATGAAGACGACCGACATGGTGCGGGTGCGCCAGCCCAGCATCAGCAGCGCGGACGACACGATCGCCCCTATGTAGACCAGCTCGAACCAGCCCTGGCCGTCGGACCACATGAGCGCGCTGAACGCGTGGTTGTCCGCGGTGAGCTGCTGCGCCATGCCCCAGCTCCACGGCCCGTCGGGGCCGTACATCTCCTGGCGGTGCGGGAACTCGCGCAGCAGGAAGAGCAGCCAGGTCGCGGAGAACCCGATGCGGATCACGGCGCTCTGATACGGGGCGAGCGCGGACGCGGTGATCCACTGGAGACCGTCGCCCAGCCTCTGCTGCATGCGGTCGATCCGCCCCACGGAAGGTGCGCCGCTCATCGGTCACCGCCCGTCGAAGAGTCCGACGACGGGTCCGTCGAGGAGTCCGTCGAAGACTGCACCCGCACGCGCGTGCCGCTGTCGAGCGGCGCGTCGCTGGAGGTGACCGTCCACCACGGCACCTGCCGGTACACCGGCTTCTGGTTCACCTTCTCGTCACTCCACTTCGGGGGCGCGACACTGGTCGTCTTCGAGCGGATCTGGACGCGCTCGACGGTCTCGCCCTTGCCTGCCGCACCGAGCCGGTCGAGGCGCAGCACGAGGATGCGGCGCAGGTACTGCTCGGACAGGGTGCCGCGCAGTCCGTTGGGCCGGTTCTGCGCGTCGTGCGTGCCCGTGTAGATGTCCCAGGCGCGGCGCAGCTCGTTCTGCTGTGTGTGGCTGGGCAGCAGGTTCCCGTCGATGGCGGCGCCGTCCTGCGCGGACAGTCCGTACCAGCGGGTCGCGCGCAGCTCGCCGTCGGGCGTCCGCACCTCGGCGCGGGCCTCCACCGCGATGTTCTGCTGCAGCGGGTTGGGCGCGAACAGCTTCCAGTTCTGCTCGAACTCCGGGTAGACCCAGGCGCTGACCAGGCCGCCGTGCTGCTTGCTGAGCGTGTTCGACGGCGCGACGTGCAGGAACACCATGAGGATGTGCACGCCGGTGACGAGCGCGACGCCGATGAGGGCGAGGACGGCGGTCAGCTGATGGCCGGGGGAGAGCGCCGCGAGCCCGCGCCGCCCGGGCGGCGCCGTCACTCCCGCTTCCCGCGACTCGGCCCCGGCCTCCGACGGCTCTGACAGACGGGGTCGCGGCGGAGCCGTCGGCTCCGTCGTGAGCCGGGCGCCCTCGTCCGCGGCGCCTGCTTCTGTCTCCATCGGTACTCCCCGATCCCGATCCGGTCCTGCCGGCGCCTGGTCCGTCCGCCGCTCGGCGCCCCCGCGACGAACCGGTTCCGAGCCGTCGCCGCGCGAGACGACGCACCGGAACCGTACTGGGGAGCGCCCGCACGGCACAGACGTCCGAGGTTATCCACAGGCCGACCGCACAGGGTTGACACCTTACGGCGCCGAGACCCACCATTGAATCCGACGAACCGAACGATCGGTCGGGAGCGCGAAGCCCCCGCCCGAGGTCGGGCACCCAAGGTCGAGGGGGACCGGGCATGGCGACAGCAACCCCGCACCACCGCGCAGCCGAAGCACGGGCGGACGGCACCGCCGAGCCGGGCGACGCCGCGTTCCAAGCCGTGTTCGACGCGGCGGTGGCGGCGGACGAGCGCATCGAGCCGCGCGACTGGATGCCCGACGCCTACCGCGCGACGCTCGTGCGCCAGATCGCCCAGCACGCCCACTCCGAGATCATCGGCATGCAGCCGGAGGCGAACTGGATCACGCGCGCCCCTTCGCTGCGCCGCAAGGCGATCCTGATGGCGAAGGTCCAGGACGAGGCGGGGCACGGCCTCTACCTCTACAGCGCGGCGGAAACCCTCGGCACCGGCCGCGACGAGCTGCTCGACAAGCTGCACAGCGGCCGCCAGAAGTACTCCTCGATCTTCAACTACCCGACGCTGACCTGGGCCGACGTGGGAGCGATCGGCTGGCTCGTGGACGGCGCGGCGATCACCAACCAGGTGCCGCTCTGCCGCTGCTCGTACGGTCCGTACGCGCGGGCGATGGTGCGGGTCTGCAAGGAGGAGTCCTTCCACCAGCGCCAGGGATACGAGCTGCTGCTCGCGCTCAGCCGTGGCACCGAGGCCCAGCACGCGATGGCCCAGGACGCCGTGGACCGCTGGTGGTGGCCCTCCCTGATGATGTTCGGCCCGCCCGACGACGAGTCGGCGCACTCGGCCCAGTCGATGGAGTGGAAGATCAAGCGCCACTCGAACGACGAGCTGCGCCAGCGCTTCGTGGACATCTGCGTCCCCCAGGCCGAATCCCTCGGGCTCACGCTCCCCGACGCGGAGCTGAAGTGGAACGAGGAGCGCGGACAGCACGACTTCGGACCGATCGACTGGTCGGAGTTCAAGGCGGTCCTCAAGGGCAACGGCCCGTGCAACGAACAGCGCATCACCCAGCGCAGGCGGGCCCACGAAGAGGGCGCGTGGGTGCGCGAGGCCGCCGCGGCCCACGCGGCCAAGCACTCCACCACGACGCGAGAAGGCAGGGCGGCATGAGCGACACCCCGAGCAGCGCCACCGGCGCCTCCGGCACCGCGGACTGGCCCCTGTGGGAGGTCTTCGTGCGCTCCCGCCGCGGCCTCTCCCACACACACGCGGGCAGCCTGCACGCCCCGGACGCGGAGCTGGCCCTGCGCAACGCGCGGGACCTCTACACCCGCCGCGGCGAGGGCGTCTCCCTGTGGGTCGTGCCGTCCGCCGCGATCACCGCCTCCTCGCCGGACGAGAAGGACCCGTTCTTCGAGCCCGCCGCCGACAAGCCCTACCGGCACCCGACGTTCTACGAGATCCCGGAAGGGGTGAAGCACCTGTGACGCAGCCCGACACGACGCAAGCTCCCGCTCGCGGGACAACGGACACCGCGGCCGCCGCCCTGGCCCTCGGCGACGACGCCCTGGTGCTCTCGCACCGCCTGGGGGAGTGGGCGGGCCACGCACCGGTCCTCGAAGAGGAGGTCGCCCTCGCGAACATCGCGCTCGACCTGCTCGGCCAGGCCCGCGTGCTGCTGAGCCTCGTGGGCGACGAGGACGAGCTGGCGTACCTGCGCGAGGAGCGCGCCTTCCGCAACGTCCAGTTGGTCGAGCAGCCCAACGGGGACTTCGCCCACACCATCGCCCGGCAGCTCTACTTCTCGACCTACCAGCAGCTCCTCTACGCCGAACTGGCCGGGGCGGGCTCCGAGTTCGCTCCCCTGGCCGCCAAGGCGGTCAAGGAAGTCGCCTACCACCAGGACCACGCCCGGCAGTGGACGCTGCGCCTCGGCGACGGCACGGAGGAGAGCCACGCGCGGATGCAGCGCGCGGTCGACGCGCTGTGGCGGTACACCGGCGAGCTGTTCCAGCCGGTCACCGGCCTGGACGTCGACGCGGAGAAGCTGCGGGCGGCCTGGACCGCGAGCATCGAGGACACGCTGTCGGCGGCGACGCTGACCGTGCCCGAGGGCCCGCAGCTCGGCGCCTGGAGCGCCGGAGCCGGCCGGCAGGGCGTGCACACCGAGTCCTTCGGCCGGATGCTCGCCGAGATGCAGCATCTGCACCGCAGCCACCCGGGGGCGTCATGGTGACCACGGCGCGCGCCCACCAGGACCGGCAGGACGACCGGCAGGACCGGGCCGAGCGGGAGACCCCGCTCGAGGCCGAGCTGCGCAGCCTCGCCGGGTCCGTGCCCGACCCCGAGCTGCCCGTTCTGAACCTGGAGGAGCTGGGCGTGCTGCGCGCCGTGCACACCCGCGGGCCCGGCCGCGTGGAGGTCGAACTGAGCCCGACGTACACGGGGTGCCCAGCGATCGAGACCATGTCGGCCGACATCGAGCGGGTGCTGCACGAGCACGGCATCGCCGAGGTCACCGTCCGCCCGGTCCTCACCCCGGCCTGGTCGACGGACGACATCACGCCCGAAGGCCGCCGCAAGCTGCGGGAGTTCGGCATAGCGCCGCCGCGGACGACGCGCGAACCCGCGGGCCCGGTCGCCGTGTCCCTCGGCCCGACGCGGCACACCGCAGCCACATTGCCACCCGACGCCGAGCCGATCGCCTGCCCGCACTGCGGGTCGACGGAGACGGAGCTGCTGAGCCGGTTCTCCTCCACCGCCTGCAAGGCGCTGCGCCGCTGCCTGTCCTGCCGCGAACCCTTCGACCACTTCAAGGAGCTGTGATGGCGAACGAAGGGGGACGGGCCCGCTTCCACCGGCTCCGCGTCGCGGCGGTCGACCGGCTCACCGACGACTCCGTGGCGCTGACCCTCGCCGTGCCGCCGGAGCTGCGCGAGGCCTACCGCTTCACACCCGGACAGCACCTCGCGCTGCGCCGCACCGTGGACGGAGCGGAGATCCGGCGCACGTACTCGATCTGCTCGACCGCCCCCGCCCAGGAGGCACCGAGCAGCCTCCGGGTCGGTGTGCGCCTGGTCGACGACGGCGCGTTCTCCACGTACGCGCACAAGGAGATCGCCGTCGGGGACGAGCTGGAGGTGATGACCCCGGCCGGCCGCTTCACCCTCGACCCCACGCCCGACACCGCCTCCGCGCACTACGCCGCGGTGGTCGGCGGCAGCGGCATCACGCCGGTCCTGTCCATCGCCGGCACCCTCCTGGAGCGGGCGCCGCAGGCGCGGTTCTGCCTGATACGCAGCGACAGGACCACGGCGTCGACGATGTTCCTGGAGGAGGTGGCCGACCTGAAGGACCGGTACCCGGACCGGTTCCAGCTGGTCACCGTGCTCTCCCGGGAGGATCAGCAGGCGGGCCTGGCGTCCGGTCGGCTCGACCAGGAGCGGCTCGCGGCGCTGCTTCCCGCGCTGCTTCCGGTGGAGCGGGTTGCGGGCTGGTACCTGTGCGGACCGTACGGGCTCGTGCAGGGCGCCGAGCGGGCACTGCGCGCCCTCGGGGTGCGGCGCGAGCGCGTCCACGAGGAGATATTCCACGTCGACGACGGCCCCTCGACCCGGGACCGGAAGGCCGCGCCGACGCCCACGCCCGCGCACAGCACGGTGACCGCTCAGCTCGACGGCCGCTCCGGCAGCTGGCCCGTGCAGGACGGCGAGTCGCTCCTGGAGACGGTGCTGCGCAACCGTCCGGACGCGCCGTACGCCTGCAAGGGCGGCGTCTGCGGGACCTGCCGCGCGTTCCTGGTCTCGGGTTCGATCCGCATGGACCGGAACTTCGCGCTGGAGGCCGAGGAGACGGAGGCGGGCTATGTGCTGGCCTGCCAGTCGCATCCGACCACGGAGAAGGTGGAACTGGACTTCGACCGCTGAGCCCGCCGACGCGGCCAAGGCCGCTGAGCCCGCCGAATGCCGGGGGCCCGCTGTTCCCTTCTCGTAGAACCTGTTCTATCTTGACGACCCGTCAGATCGCGGCGCGGTACGGCAGGAACGGCAGCAACGGGAGGAAAGGCCAGTGGACTTCACCTTCTCCGAGGAGCAGCAGGCGGCCGTAGAGGCGGCCCGAGCGGTGTTCGGTCCGGTCGCGCCGGACGGTGTGCCCAGCCCCTCGCTCACCTCGGGCGCGGTCGCCGAGGACCTCGACCGGGCGCTGTGGGCGAAGGCCGCCGACGCCGACCTGCTCAGCCTGCTGATCGGTCCGGAACACGGCGGAGCGGGGCTCGACGCCATCGCGCTCTGCCTGGTGCTGCGCGAATCGGCGAAGGTCCTCGCCCGGATCCCGCTGCTCGAACACAGCGCGGCGTCGACGGTCGTACAGGCCTGCGGCGGAGCCGAGTTGCGGCAGGAGATCCTCCCCGGCGCCGCGCACGGAGAGCTCGTGCTGACCGTCGCCTCCGCGGGCCGCACCGGACACGACCCGGCCGAACTGGCCGTCACCGCACGCAAGGAGGCCGACGCGGGCGCTGGCACCTGGGTGCTCGACGGCGTGCAGACGGCCGTGCCCTGGGCCTTCGGCGCCGACCGGGTCCTCGTCCCGGCCCACACCGGCGAGGGCGAAGCGGTGCTCGCGGTGCTCCCCGGACCGTCCTGCGACGTACCGGTACCGGGGCTCACGTTCGCCGAGCAGATATCGACGACCGGCGAGCGCCAGGCCGAGCTCCGTCTGGACGGCGTGCGCGTCGAGGCGCGGCACCTCATCGAGGACGCCACGGCCTGGTCCCGCCTGCACGATCTGCTCGCCACCGGCACCTGCGCGCTCGCGCTCGGCCTCGGCGAGGGCGTCCTCAAGATGACGAGTGACTACGCGGGCAAGCGGGAGCAGTTCGGGTACCCCATCGCCACGTTCCAGGCCGTGGCCGTGCAGGCCGCCGACCGCTATATCGACCTGCGCGCCATGGAGGCCACCCTGTGGCAGGCGGCCTGGCGCATCAGCAGCGGAGCGAGCGGCCCGCTGCCCGTCGCGGGGGACGTGGCGGTCGCCAAGACCTGGGCGGCCGACGGCGTACGACGCGTCGTGCAGACGGCCCAGCACCTGCACGGCGGCTTCGGCGCGGACACGGACTACCCGCTGCACCGCTATCACGCGTGGGCCAAGCACCTGGAGCTCTCGCTCGGCCCGGCCGCCGCCCACGAGGAAGCCCTCGGCGACCTCCTGGCGGCACACCCCTTGGGTTGATCCCCCGGAGACCGGCTCTCCGGGTCCGGGGAGTGAGCCCCGGAGATCGACTCTCCGGGTCCGGGATGTGAGCCCCGAAGACCAGTTCTCAGGCCACGGCGCCCGGCTGCCCGTTGTCGTCCACGACGGGGCGGCCGGCCGCTTCCCAGGCCTGCATGCCGCCGTCGACGTTCGCCGCGTCGACGCCCTGCTGCGCCAGATACATCGTCACCTGGGCGGAGCGCCCGCCGGAGCGGCAGATCACGTTGACCCGGCCGTCCTGCGGCGCCGCCTCGGTCAACTCGCCGTAGCGGGCGACGAATTCGCTCATCGGGATGTGCAGCGCACCCGCCGCGTGACCCGCCTGCCACTCGTCGTCCTCACGGACGTCGAGGAGGAAGTCCTCTTCCTTGAGCTCGTCGACAGCGACCGTGGGCACACCAGAACCGAAAACCATGCCCCCGACGCTACCCCCTCGGTCCCCGGGCCCCGGCACCAGCGGCCTCAGGAAGCGGTCAGGAAGCGGTCAGCCGCTCCAGCTCGGCCTCCTGCTCGGCGACCTGCGCGAGCAGCTTCTCGGCGATCTCGTCGAGCAGGGTGTCCGGGTCGTCGGGAGCCATCCGCAGCATCGAGCCGATCGCGCTCTCCTCCAGCTCCTGCGCCACCGCCGTGAGCAGCTCCTTGCGCTGCGCCAGCCACTCGAGGCGGGCGTACAGCTCCTCGCTCTCGGTCGGCTGCTGCTCGGCCGGCGCCGGACCCTTGTCCCACTCCTCGGCCAGCTCGCGCAGCAACGCCGCGTCACCCCGGCCGTACGCCGCGTTCACCCGGGAGATGAACTCGTCGCGCCGCTCCCGCTCCCGGTCGTCCTGCGCCAGGTCCGGGTGCGCCTTGCGGGCCAGCTCGCGGTAGAGCTTGCGGGCCTCCTCGCTGGGCCGCACCCGCTGCGGCGGCCGCACCGGCTGATCGGTCAGCATCGCGCTGGCCTCGGGGAAAAGACCGTCCCCGTCCATCCACCCGTGGAACAGCTCCTCGACGCCGGGCATGGGCAGCACCCGCGCCCGCGCCTCGTCGGCCTTGCGGCGGTCCTCGGGGTCACCGCTGCGGGCCGCCAGCGCCTCCGCGATCAACGCCTCCAGCTCGTCGAGCCGCGTGTACATCGGCCCGAGCTTCTGGTGGTGCAGCCGCGAGAAGTTCTCCACCTCGACCCGGAAGGTCTCCACGGCGATCTCGAACTCGATCAACGCCTGCTCGGCAGCGCGCACGGCCCGCTCGAGGCGCTCCTCGGGCCGCTCCGCGGCCTGCTCCGCGCCGCGCTGTTCGGCCCGCTCGTTGAGGCGCTCCTTCAGGCGGTCCTTGAGGCGCTCCCGAGGTTGCTCCTCCGGCTGCCCTGCCACATCGTCGGTCTCCGGGGTCGTCACACGACCAGCGTAGGGCACGGTGTTGACCGCGCCGGAACGGCCGCTGCGACCCCCTCCTCAGACGCCCGCCTCGGCCGCCACCCGCCCCTCGCGCACGGCCCGCACCAGCTCCCCGTGGTCCGCCTCCGTCCGGTCCGCGTAGGCGACGGCGAACGCGGCCACCGCCTCGTCCAGCTCCTCGTTCTTGCCGCAGTAACCGGCCACGAGCCGCGGGTCCGCGCTGTGCGCGTGGGCGCGCGCGAGCAGGGCGCCGGTCATCCGCGCATAGTCGTCGATCTGGTCGGCGGCGAGGGCGGCCGGGTCGACGCTGCCCTTGCGGTTCCTGAACTGCCGCACCTGGAACGGCCGTTCGTCGACCGTGGTCCAGCCGAGCAGGATGTCGCTGACGACCTGCATCCGCTTCTGCCCGAGCACCACCCGCCGGCCCTCGTGCTCGACGGGCTCCGCCGCGAACCCGGCCGCCGCCAGATGCGGCAGCAGCGCCGAGGCCCGCGCCTCCTTCACCTGCAGCACGAGCGGCTCGCCCCGGTGGTCGAGGAGCAGCACCACATAGGAGCGGGTGCCGACGCTGCCCGTGCCGACGACGCGGAAGGCCACGTCGTGGATCGCGTACCGCCCGAGCAGCGGCAGCCGGTCCGCGGACAGGGTGTCCAGATACGGGCCCAGCGCGCCCGCGACCGCCGCGGCCTCCCCGTCGGGCACCGAGCGCAGCACCGGTGGCGCGTCCACGAAGCGCCGCCCGCCGCCCTCGACGGCGACCGTGGACTTGGCAGCGAACCGTCCGCTGGTGTTCCTGCTGGCCTTCTCGGAGACCCGCTCCAGGGTGCCGAGCAGATCGCGGGCGTTGGCGTGGGAGACGAGCTCCTCGTCCGCGATCGCGTTCCACGCCTCCAGGGTGAGGAGCTTCGCGAGGAGCCGCATGGTGCGCCGGTAGGCGCCGACGGCGTCGTGCGCCGCTTCCTCGCAGGTGTCCTCGTCGGCGCCCGCCTCCCGGCCCGCGAGCACGAGCGAGGTGGCGAGCCGCTTCAGGTCCCACTCCCAGGGGCCGTGCACCGTCTCGTCGAAGTCGTTCAGGTCGATGACGAGGCCGCCGCGCGCGTCCGCGTACAGGCCGAAGTTGGCCGCGTGCGCGTCACCGCAGATCTGGGCGCCGATACCGGTCACGGGCGTGCGCGCGAGGTCGTACGCCATGAGCCCCGCGGAGCCGCGCAGGAACGCGAAGGGGGTGGCGGCCATGCGGCCCACCCGTATCGGCGTGAGCTCCGGGATCCGGCCTCGGCTGGACTCCTCGACGGCGGTCGGCCCGTCCGGCCGGCCCGGGTCAGCCGCGAAGTCCCGGTGCGCGCTGCGCGGCACCTTCCCGCGCAGCGCCTTGCCCTCCGCCTTGGGCGAGCCGCCCGATTCCCCGGCGACCGCCGCGAATCCCGGCACCCGCGGCAACCGCCGCGCCCCGGCCTTCCCGGCCTCCGCCGCCCCGCCCTGCCGCGGCACCGCCACGTGATCCGATCCGCCCATGACCGACCGCCTCCCCCGTCCCGTACGAACGTCGCGCACGGGGCCGCCCCCGCACGTCGCGTGTAATCGGTCACGACCGTACCGCCGGTCCGGAAAACCCGTCAGGGCCTGTGGAAAACCCTCAGCACGTGCACAACTCGCTCACTCCACGGGCCCACCGCAGCTGGACACCAGGCCCACCGCAGCCGGCCACGACGCCCCTATTTACGGAACTCCTCCGGGCACGTCCCGCCCTCGGCCCCCAGGTACTTCCCGGCCCAGTCCCCCAGCTCCCGCAGCGCGGGCTGCAGCGCGGCGCCCGCCGCCGAGAGCCGGTACGAGACGCGCAGCGGCGGCCCCTCGTCGACCTGCCGCACGACGAGCCCGGCCGCGCCGAGCTCGGTCAGCCGGTCGGAGAGCATGCGTTCGCTGATGCCGGGGATGGCCCTGCGCAGGTCCGCGAAGTGTCTCGGGCCGCCCATCAGGACGGACACGATCAGCCCCGTCCAGCGCTTGCCCAGCAGTCCGAAGACGCGCGTCATGCCGATGTCGACCGTCGAACACCTCTGGGGTTCGTGGGTCACGGCGCCTCCCGCGCACGCCTCGCTCATGTCTTCCCCGCTGCCCACCATGCCTCCAGGGTACTGCGTTCTCGTATGGGGATGAAAAAAAGTAAGCCCCTGTGCTATTACTAGTTACATACTCAATTACCGCGCCCTCAATCCTCGCGGGGCGCCCTCAACCCTCACGGGAGAGAACCATGGCCACCCTGCTCCACATCGACTCCTCCGTCTTCGACGGCCAGGCCTCCGCGTCCCGCGCCGTCACGGACGCCTTCCGCAAGGCCTGGCAGGAGCAGCACCCGGAGGGCACCGTCGTCTACCGCGACCTGGCCGCCTCCCCGGTGCCGCACATCACCGCCGACGCCCACCTGGCCGGCTTCGTCCCCGCCGACGCCCACACGCCGGAGCAGGCCGCCGTCTTCGCCGAGCGCATCAAGCTCATCGAGGAGCTGGAGCAGGCGGACGCCATCCTGATCGGCGCCCCGATGTACAACTTCTCGATCCCCTCCACGCTGAAGGCGTGGCTGGACAACGTGATCCTGATGGGCCGCACCTCGGGCCCCGAGACCCAGTCCGCCAAGGGCACCCCGGTCACCGTCGTCGCCAGCCGCGGCGGCTCCTACGCGCCGGGCACCCCGCGCGAGGGCTTCGAGTACGTGCAGAACTTCCTGGGCGCGACCCTGCGCGACGGCCTCGGCCTCGACCTGGACTTCATCGTCCCGGAGCTGACCATGGCCCCGCAGAACCCGGCGATGGCCGAGCTCGTCCCGCTCTTCGAGGCCTCCCGCGACAAGGCCCTCGCGGACGCCCAGGAGAAGGGCAAGGCCCTCGCCTCCCGCTTCGCCGCCTGAGCACGCGCGCGTAGTCGTGCGGACGTCACCACGCGCGCGTGGTGACGCCTGACGTGACATAACCCACAGGGCCCCGCGACCGACCGGTCGCGGGGCCCTGTGAGCATGCGCACCCGCCCACGGCGGGCAACGCAAAAGCCCCGCAGATCCGAAGACCTGCGGGGCTTTTCGCTGTGCGCGAGGGGGGAGTTGAACCCCCACGCCCTTTCGGGCACTGGAACCTGAATCCAGCGCGTCTGCCTATTCCGCCACCCGCGCATTGGGTGTGTCTTCCGGCCCCCTTGCCCTTGTGGGCCCGGCGCCTTCCGACGAACAAAACATTAGCACGCTGCGGAGGGTGGATTCACATCCGTTCTGGTGGGCCCCGGGCGGGCACCCGGAGGGCACCCGGGGTCCGGATCGCCCACGGTCCACAGCCGCGTACGGGACACTGTCTGGAGGCCACCTCTACGATCCCCAGACAAGGGGCCCGGTAGAGGGGCTGTGAGCGTCGACACTCATCGAGCAGGCGGACAGGGGGAACCAGCCGATTTCCCGACGCGTGGATACGATCAGTAAGCAGTACCAAGTAGGCAGGACGGCAAAGAAGGAGGAGGTGCCCCATGGGAGTCCTGAAGAAGTTTGAACAGCGCCTGGAGGGGCTGGTCAACGGCACCTTCGCCAAGGTCTTCAAGTCCGAGGTGCAGCCCGTCGAGATCGCAGGCGCGCTGCAGCGCGAGTGCGACAACAACGCCACGATCTGGAACCGCGACCGGACCGTCGTCCCCAACGACTTCATCGTGGAGCTCAGCGCGCCCGACTACGAGCGGCTGAGCCCCTACTCGGGCCAGCTCGGTGACGAGCTGTCCGGCATGGTGCGCGACTACGCGAAGCAGCAGCGCTACAGCTTCATGGGCCCCATCAAGGTGCACCTGGAGAAGGCGGACGACCTGGACACGGGTCTGTACCGGGTACGCAGCCGCACCCTCGCGTCCTCCACCAGCCAGGACAGGCCCCAGCAACAGCAGCGCCCCGCCCCGGCCGCCCGGCCGAACCAGGCGCCCGGTGGCTACGGATACCCGCAGCCCACCGCGGCCCCGCCGATGCCCTCGGCCCCTCCGGGCCGTCCGGCACAGGCCCCGCAGTCGGCGCCCGCGGCGCAGGGACAGCAGCCCGACGCGGGCCCGCTGCCCGGTGCCCGTGTGCGCCACTGGATCGAGATCAATGGCACACGCCACCAGATCTCCCGCGCCACCCTCGTGCTCGGCCGGTCCACCGAGGCCGACGTGCGGATCGACGACCCCGGCGTATCGCGCCGGCACTGCGAGATCCGGACCGGAACGCCCTCGACGATCCAGGATCTCGGATCCACCAACGGCATCGTGGTGGACGGGCAGCACACCACCCGCGCTACGCTCCGCGACGGCTCGCGGATCGTCGTGGGCCAAACCACCATCGTTTACCGGCAAGCCGAAGGGTGAAGCGGGGGCAATGTCAGAGCTGACCCTGACGGTCATGCGGCTGGGTTTCCTGGCCGTTCTGTGGCTGTTCGTGATCGTGGCCGTCCAGGTCATCCGCAGCGACCTGTTCGGTACGCGCGTCACCGCACGCGGCTCGCGCCGTGAGAGCGGGCGCTCGCAGCAGGCCGCACGACAGGCCGCCGCGCCTCCGCAGCAGCGGCAACAGCAGCAGGGGGGCGGTGGCCGCCAGCGCCGCGGCGCCCCCACCAAGCTGGTCGTCTCCGAAGGCACGCTCACCGGTACGACGGTGGCGCTGCAGGGGCAGACGATCACGCTCGGCCGTGCGCACGACAGCACGATCGTGCTCGACGACGACTACGCGTCGAGCCGTCATGCCAGGATCTACCCGGACCGGGACGGTCAGTGGATCGTCGAGGACCTCGGGTCCACCAACGGCACGTATCTCGACCGGACCCGCCTCACGACGCCCCAGCCGATCCCGCTGGGCGCGCCGATCCGCATCGGCAAGACCGTCATCGAGCTGCGGAAGTAGTGCTACGTCATGAATGAGCGCGAGCGGAGCGAGCGGGCCGACGCGGATGCCCGGGCCCTTGCTGCCCCGGCCCCCGGCGCGCTCCCGACCGGAGGGTGGGCAGTGTGGTTCGACACGACCGGCTGTACCCGGAGTCTGAGCCAGCTGGGCAGGTGCGCATGAGTCTGTCACTGCGCTTCGCCGCCGGATCACACAAAGGCATGATCCGCGAGGGCAACGAGGACTCCGGCTACGCCGGCCCCCGGCTGCTCGCGATCGCCGACGGCATGGGCGGCCAGGCCGCCGGTGAGGTCGCCTCGTCCGAGGTGATCTCCACCATCGTCGCGCTCGACGACGACGTGCCCGGTTCGGACATCCTGACCTCGCTCGGCACCGCCGTGCAGCGGGCCAACGACCAGCTCCGGATGATGGTCGAGGAGGACCCCCAGCTCGAGGGCATGGGGACCACCCTGACCGCACTGCTGTGGACGGGCCAGCGACTCGGCCTCGTCCACGTCGGCGACTCGCGCGCGTACCTGCTGCGCGACGGCGTGCTCACGCAGATCACCCAGGACCACACGTGGGTGCAGCGCCTCGTCGACGAGGGCCGCATCACCGAAGAGGAAGCCACCACGCACCCGCAGCGCTCGCTCCTCATGCGCGCGCTCGGCAGCGGCGACCACGTCGAGCCCGACCTCTCCATCCGTGAGGTCCGGGCCGGCGACCGGTATCTGATCTGCTCCGACGGCCTGTCCGGCGTCGTCTCCCACCAGACGATGGAGGAGACGCTCGCCAGCTACCAGGGCCCGCAGGAGACGGTCCAGGACCTGATCCAGCTGGCACTGCGCGGCGGCGGCCCCGACAACATCACCGTGATCGTCGCGGACGTCCTCGACATCGACAGCGGGGACACCCTCGCCGGTCACCTCTCGGACGCGCCCGTGATCGTCGGCGCGGTCGCCGAGAACCAGCAGGCGCTGCACGAGGGCAGCGCGATGGAGACGCCCGCGGGCCGCGCCGCCGGACTCGGCCGCCAGGCCCCCGGCGGATCCGCCGGCGGTGGCGGCGAGTTCGGCCCGCCCGACAGCGGCGCCGTGGAGGGCTTCTCCTACTCGGACGAGGACTTCGTCAAGCCGCGGCCGCGCCGCAAGTGGCTCAAGAGATCCCTGTACACGGTGCTCGCGCTGGCCGTCATCGGCGGCGGGCTCTACGGCGGCTACCGCTGGACGCAGACGCAGTACTACGTCGGCACCAACGAGGAGCACGTGGCGCTGTACCGCGGCATCAGCCAGGATCTCGCCTGGGTGAGCCTGTCCAAGGTGGACAAGGACCACCCGGAGATCCAGCTCAAGTACCTGCCGCCGTACCAGCGCAAGCAGGTCGACGCGACCATCGCGGAAGGCGACCTGGCCGCCGCACAGGACAAGATCCAGGAACTGTCCGCGCAGGCCACCGCATGCGAGAAGCAGGCCGCACGGGACAAGGCCGAGAACGAGAAGAACGCGAAGACCGGCGAGGGCGAAGCGGGCGGAACCACCACAGGAGGTACGGCGTCCAAGGCCTCGTACCGCTCGGAACCCGCCACACCCACGCCGAACCCGTCCTCGTCCGGCAAGTCCAAGACCTCTCCCACGCCCACCCCTGGCCCCACTCTTTCCGAGGAAGAGCAGCAGCTGGCCAAGGCGTGCGCACAGCAGTAGAAGCCGTTGGGGGCCTCAGCACGCCATGAGTAGTAACTCCACGACCCATACGTCGACCATTGGAGCGATCGGAGCACCCAGCCGGCGCAACACCGAGCTGGCACTCCTTGTGTTCGCCGTGATCATCCCGGTGTTCGCGTACGCCAATGTCGGCCTCGCCCTCGACGGCGAGGTCCCCGCCGGCCTGCTCGGCTACGGGCTCGGCCTCGGCCTGCTCGCGGGCGTCGCCCACATCGTCGTACGGAAGTTCGCGGCGTACTCGGACCCCCTGATGCTGCCCCTGGCCACGCTGCTCAACGGGCTCGGCCTGGTGGTCATCTGGCGGCTCGACCAGTCGAAGCTGCTGCAGTCGATCGACCAGGCAGGCAGCGCCGCACCCAAGCAGCTGATGTACACCGCCATGGGCATCGCGCTGTTCATCGTGGTCCTGATCTTCCTCAAGGACCACCGCGCCCTGCAGCGCTACACCTACATCTCCATGCTCGGCGCCGTCGTCCTGCTGCTGCTCCCGCTGGTTCCGGGCCTCGGCCAGAACATCTACGGCGCCAAGATCTGGATCCACGTCGGCGGCTTCTCCATCCAGCCCGGCGAGTTCGCGAAGATCGTTCTCGCGATCTTCTTCGCCGGCTATCTGATGGTGAAGCGGGACGCCCTCGCGCTGGCCTCGCGCCGCTTCATGGGCCTGTACCTGCCGCGCGGCCGCGACCTCGGACCGATCCTCGTCGTCTGGGCGATCTCGATCCTCATCCTGATCTTCGAGACCGACCTCGGTACGTCGCTGCTGTTCTTCGGAATGTTCGTCATCATGCTGTACGTCGCCACCGAGCGGACCAGCTGGATCGTCTTCGGTCTGATGATGTCCGCGGTCGGCGCCGTCGGCGTGGCCACGTTCGAGCCGCACATCCAGCAGCGCGTCGACGCCTGGCTCGACCCGATGAAGGAGTACATGCTCAGCCGGCAGGGCGTGCCCGGCCACTCCGAGCAGGCGATGCAGGCGCTGTGGGCCTTCGGCTCCGGCGGCACCCTCGGCACCGGCTGGGGCCAGGGCCACTCCGAGCTGATCCGCTTCGCCGCGAACTCCGACTTCGTCCTCGCCACCTTCGGCGAGGAACTGGGCCTCGCCGGCCTGATGGCGATCCTGCTGCTCTACGCACTCATCGTGGAGCGCGGCGTGCGCACCGCGCTCGCGGCCCGCGACCCCTTCGGCAAGCTGCTCGCCGTCGGCCTGTCCGGCGCCTTCGCACTGCAGGTCTTCGTCGTCGCGGGCGGTGTCATGGGCCTCATCCCGCTGACCGGTATGACGATGCCCTTCCTCGCGTACGGCGGTTCCTCCGTCATCGCCAACTGGGCGCTCATCGGCATCCTGATCCGGATCAGCGACACCGCGCGGCGGCCCGCCCCGAGCCCCACGCCCAGTCCCGACGCCGAGATGACCCAGGTGGTCCGACCGTGAACAAGCCCCTGCGCCGCATCGCGATCTTCTGCGGACTCCTGGTCCTCGGCCTCCTGATCCGGGACAACTGGCTCCAGTACGTGAAGGCCGACTCGCTCGCCTCCGACAAGGAGAACCGGCGCGTCGCCATCGAGCGGTACTCGACGCCGCGCGGCGACATCATCGTCGACGGCAAGTCGATCACCGGTTCCAAGGCGACGACCGGCACCGACCTCAAGTACAAGCGCACCTGGAAGGACGGGCCCATGTGGTCGCCCGTCACCGGTTACGCCTCGCAGGTCGTCGGCGCCAGCCAGATCGAGAACCTCGAGGACGGCATCCTCAGCGGCAACGACGACCGCCTCTTCTTCCGCAACACCCTCGACATGATCACGGGCAAGCAGAAGGAGGGCGGCAACGTCGTCACCACCCTCAACGCCGACGCGCAGAAGGCCGCCTACGACGGCCTGAAGAACCGCGGCAAGGGCGCCGTCGCCGCCATCGAGCCGTCCACCGGCAAGATCCTCGCGCTCGCCTCCACGCCGTCGTACGACCCGTCGTCCTTCGCCGGGAACTCCACCGACGACGGCAAGACGTTCCAGCGGCTCGACAAGGACAAGGACAAGCCGCTCCTGAACCGCGCGCTGCGCGAGACGTACCCGCCGGGTTCGACGTTCAAGCTGGTGACGGCCGCGGCCGCGCTGGAGAGCGGCAAGTACCAGCCGGACCAGAAGACCGACACCCCGCTGCCGTGGATCATGCCGGGCACCACGACCCCGTTGAAGAACGAGGGCAACATCCCGTGTGAGAACGCGACGCTGCGCAACGCGCTGAAGGTCTCCTGCAACACCGTCTTCGGCAAGATCGGCTCGGACCTCGGCAACGAATCGATGCTCGAGGAGGCCGAGAAGTTCGGCTTCAACAAGGAGCAGTACACCCCGGTCCGCTCGAACAAGTCGGTGTTCTCCGACGACATGAACAAGTCGGAGACCGCGCTCTCCTCGATCGGCCAGTTCAACACCGCCACGACCCCGCTCCAGATGGCCATGGTCGCCTCCGCGATCGCCAACGACGGCAAGCTCATGGAGCCGTACATGGTGGACGAGCTGAAGGCACCGAACCTCGACACCATCGAGAAGACGGACCCCAAGGAGATGAGCCGGCCGCTCTCCGAGGAGAACGCGCAGCAGCTCCAGTCGATGATGGAGACGGTCGTCAACGACCCGGGCGGCACCGGCTCCAACGCCAAGATCCCCGGCGTCACCGTCGGCGGCAAGACCGGTACCGCCCAGCACGGCGTCGACAACAGTGAGAAGCCTTACGCCTGGTTCGTCTCCTACGCCAAGACCACCTCCGGTTCGCCGGTGGCCGTGGCCGTGGTGGTCGAGGACGGCAGCGCCAACCGCGACGACATCTCCGGTGGCGGCCTCGCCGCCCCGATCGCGCGAGACGTGATGAAGGCGGTCGTGGACAGCAAGAAGTGAGTCGAGGGAACCCGGTTTCACCGCGCCTTGTGAGCCCGGTCACTCGTTGTTCACATAGATGCACGTGGCGATACCGGTCCTGTCACGGGTCACGGTGGCGACCAGGTCACGCTGGGCAGGCCGGGTACCGTATGGCCCGGACAGCACACCGCCCGACCCGAACGGGACGGTCGGGACCGACGGAGAGGGCTGGTAGGTAATGGAAGAGCCGCGTCGCCTCGGCGGCCGGTACGAGCTGGGCCAGGTGCTCGGCCGTGGTGGCATGGCGGAGGTCTATCTCGCCCATGACACCCGGCTCGGTCGCACCGTGGCGGTGAAGACGCTGCGGGTGGACCTCGCGCGCGATCCGTCGTTCCAGGCCCGGTTCCGCCGGGAGGCCCAGTCGGCCGCCTCGCTCAACCATCCCGCGATCGTGGCGGTGTACGACACGGGCGAGGACTACGTCGACCAGGTCTCCATCCCGTACATCGTGATGGAGTACGTCGACGGATCCACGCTCAGAGAGCTGCTGCACTCCGGCCGCAAGCTGCTGCCGGAGCGCGCCATGGAGATGACCGTCGGCATCCTCCAGGCCCTCGAGTACTCGCACCGCGCGGGCATCGTGCACCGCGACATCAAGCCGGCCAACGTCATGCTGACCCGCACCGGCCAGGTGAAGGTCATGGACTTCGGCATCGCCCGCGCGATGGGCGACGCCGGCATGACGATGACGCAGACCGCCGCCGTCATCGGCACCGCGCAGTACCTCTCGCCTGAGCAGGCCAAGGGCGAGCAGGTCGACGCGCGCTCCGACCTGTACTCGACGGGCTGCCTGCTGTACGAGCTCCTCACCGTGCGGCCGCCGTTCGTCGGCGACTCCCCGGTCGCGGTCGCGTACCAGCACGTCCGCGAGGAGGCCCAGGCCCCGTCGGTCTTCGACTCCGAGATCACGCCCGAGATGGACGCCATCGTCCTCAAGGCGCTGACCAAGGACCCCGACTACCGCTACCAGTCGGCCGACGAGATGCGCGCCGACATCGAGGCCTGCCTCGACGGCCAGCCGGTCGCCGCGACCGCCGCCATGGGCGCGGTCGGCTACGGCGGCGGCCACCCCGACGACCAGCAGACCGCGATGCTGCGCCCGCAGAACGGCGCGGGCCAGACGTCGATGCTGCCTCCGACCAACCCGGACGACGGCGGCTTCGGCTACGACGAGCGGGCCGACCGGCGCCGCCAGGGCAAGAACCGCACGTCGACGATCCTCCTCGTCCTCGCGGGCATCCTGGTGCTCGTCGGCGCCATCCTGATCGGCCGGGAGATCTTCGGCAGCGGGAGCGTCGGCAACGAGTCGTTCAAGGCCCCGAACTTCGTCGGCAAGACGGTCGGCGAGGCCGAGAAGATGGCCGAGAACCGCGACCTCAAGCTGGACTCCAGCAAGTCGGGCCCCTGCGAGGACTACCCCAAGGGGCAGATCTGCTCGCAGACCCCGGAGTCCGGCACCACGGTCGAGAAGAACGACACGGTCACGGTGTCCGTCTCGACGGGCGCGCCCAAGGTCTCCATCCCGGACGTCACGGGCCTCTCCTACGACGAGGCCCGCTCCGAGCTGAAGGACAAGGGCTTCGAGAACATCACCCGGACGACCGAGGAGTCCGAGCGGACGCCCGGCACGGTGACCAAGCAGGACCCCTCGAGCGGCAAGGTCGAGAAGGGCACCGAGATCACCCTGACCGTCGCGAAGAAGAAGGCGCTCGTCACCGTCCCGAACGTGGCCGGCGGCAACCTCTCCTGCGACGAGGCCACCCAGCAGCTCAAGGACAGCAACCTCAAGGCGACCTGCACCGAGGAGGAGAGCACCGCGGCCGAGCCCGGCAAGGTCTTCGCCCAGAGCCTCCCGGCCGACAGCCAGGCGGAGCCCGGCTCCACCGTCACGCTGAAGGTCGCCAAGGAGGGCGCGCAGACCCCGGTCCCGAACGTGGTCGGCCAGACGGTCAAGGACGCCAAGAAGATCCTGAACGACGCCGGCTTCAAGAACGTCCAGTTCGCCGACGGCGCCGACCAGAGCGACGAGGCCCGGGTCATCACCCAGGACCCGGCGGCCAACACCGCGTCCGACCCCGCCAACACCACGGTCACCCTGACCACGGTCGGCGGCGGCGGAAACGGCAACGGCGGTAACGACAACGGCGGCATCTTCGGCGGCAACCTCGGCGGCTGACGCCCCGCCACCGCTTACGGCCGGAGCCCCGGCCCCCTCCACGCGAGGGGGCCGGGGCTCCGGCCGTTCGGCATGTGCGGCAATCCGGAGGAACAACCACACACGGTTGCGAATATCGACCGTATCTTCATATGTCCCGATTCGTTGATCGAGGTGCGGCGGAGTGTCCGAACTCCCCGGAACGAAAGGACACTTGAGGTGATCAACGAATCGGCCCTGCTGGAATCCAAGTCCCTGCGTCACAGCGTCCTCGACCGCACGGATGTACTCGACAAGGTCAAGGCCCTGTCGCTGCTGCCGGACGGCTTGCATGTGACGACGGCGATGGTCGCGGCATACTTCGAGGTGGCGGAGACCGTCATCAACAACCTGCTCAGCCGCCACCGACAGGAACTCACGTCCAACGGCCTACGCGTACTGCGAGGCGCTGACCTGCGCGAATTTAAGCAACTCAATTTGAGTTCCTATCCCGGCACTTATCCACAACCCCGATCCGGCTTGGCCCTCTACTCCCGCCGAGCCGTCCTCAACGTCGCCATGCTCCTGCGCGACAGCGACGTCGCCCGCCAAGTCCGCACCTACCTCCTCGACATGGAATACCTGGCACGCACCCACCCAGTCAGCACCCCGGACGCGGCAGGCATCGACGCGCTCGACGCACGCATCGACCAGCGCATCGCCGACACCCTCAGCAAGACCGTCGTCCCCATGTTCAACGCCCTGATCGAAACCTCCGGCGAACACCGCCGGGAACTGATCGACCTCCGCGCGGGCATCCAGCACGTGGAGCGCCGGATCCGCCGCCACCAGGCCCGCCTCCAGCGGCTGGAGGCATCCGCGGCGAGCAGCACCCGCACCGTCACCATGGCGGCCATGGACGCAATGAACGGCTCGGAGTTCGAGGACCACGTCGCCACCCTGCTCCGCCGCGACGGCTGCACCGATGTCGTCGTCCGAGGCGGCCGCGGAGACCGCGGCGTCGACGTCACCGCCGTCACTTCTGACGGCCGCCGTGTCGCCGTCCAGTGCAAGAGGTTCGCCCCCTACCTCTCGATCACCAGCGCAGACATGCAGAAGTTCCTCGGCGGCGCCAAGGTCCTTCGCGTCTCCGACATCTCGCTCTTCGTGGCCACCTGCCGCTTCACCACAGAGGCAGTCGACATCGCCGCAGAGACCGGCGTCACGGTCGTACCCCGCGGCCTGCTGGAGGAATGGAGCACAGGAGCTCCACTCACCATCCTGAAGTGATCTCGCCGGCCCAGCCCTTAACGGGAGTGGCGCCCTGTCACTCCCGCAGTTCCTTCGGCGGCGTCCGGTCCGCGTCCACCTTGTCGACCCGCTCCAGCTCGCCCCACACCACGTAGCGGTACGTGGACGTGTAGACCGGCGTGCAGGTCGTCAGGGTGATGTACTTGCCGGGCTTCTTCTTCCCCGACTCCTCGGGCACCTTGTCGAGGACGTCCACGTTGTACTTCGAGGTCTCCGGAAGGATGTCGTAGACCTTGTAGACGTACCAGTCGTCCTTCGTCTCGAAGACGATCGGGTCGCCCTTCTCGATCTTGTCGATGTTGTGGAACTTGGCGCCGTGCCCGTCCCGGTGCGCGGCCAGCGAGAAGTTGCCGTTCTTCCCGTTCGTCGGCAGCGCCGCCTTCACGGGGTCCGTGTAGTAGCCGGCGACACCGTCGTTGAGGATCTTGGTGTCGGTGCCCTTCTCCACCAGCACCTCGCCGCCGCTCATCGCGGGCACGTGCAGGAAGCCGATGCCGTTCTTGGTGTCCAGCGCGCCGGGGCCACTGTTGCCCTTCCACTGGTCGCGGATCTTGTCGCCCTGCTTGCCCGCCGCACGATCCGCGACGACGTTCGTCCACCACAGTGAATAGGCGACGAAAAGACCCAGGATCACACCCGCGGTGATGAGCAGTTCACCGAAGACACTGACGGCGGTCGCGATCTTGCCGCGCCGGGGTGAGGGCGCGGGCGCGGGGTCCTTCGGTGCGGCTTCTTCCCCATGGTCGGTCGTCGCTGCCACTGCGTCATGCCCCGTCTCTGTGCGCCGTACTGCCCGATGCCTGGTGCCCGGTGGTCCCCGGTTATTCGACGAGCGCGTCCGGCTTGCCCTTGCTCCGCGGACGCTCCTCGACCATCTTGCCCCAGACGATCATTCGATACGTACTGGTGAATTCCGGAGTGCACGTCGTCAGAGTGATGTACCGGCCCGGCTTGGTGAACCCGGAGTCCGCCGGGATCGGGTTCAGCACGGCCGTGTTCGACGGCATCGTCTGCGGGAGGATGCTCGCCATCTTGTACACGTAGTACTTGTCCTGCGTCTCGACCACGATCGGGTCACCCGGTTCGAGACGGTTGATGAACCGGAACGGCTCGCCGTGCGTATTGCGGTGCCCGGCCACCGCGAAGTTCCCCTGCTTCGCGTCCGGCATCGCGGTCGGAATGCTGTCCTTGTCGTAGTGCCCGACCATGCCCTTGTCGAGGACCTTCGGCTTGCTGATGCCCTCGGCGATCGGCACCACGACGTCCAGCTTCGGGATGTAGAGAATCGCGAAGCCCTGCCCCGGCTCGAACGCGCCGGGCTTGCGCTTTCCGTTGGCCCAGTCGTCCTCGAGGCTGTGCCGGGCACTGCCGGCGATGTCGTGGGCCCTTATGTTCGACCACCACAGCTGGTAGGTGACGAACAGCAGCATCAACACCCCGATGCTGATGAAGACTTCGCCGACCGCCCGGCTCGCGATCACCCCGGCGCCCGGCTTGGCGGCACGCGCCGCGGCCCGCGCCTCGACCCGGGTCAGCGGTTTGCCGTCCGCTCCCGTCTCCGGCTCCTGCTCGGTGGCGGTCGCGGCCGAGTGCCGTCCGCCGCCCCGCTTGGCGGCCTTCCTGCGGGCGGCCCGGCCACCGGTCACCGGCGGCGTCTCGACTATTCGCCGGGTGTCCGCGGTGCGCAGGGCGACGGTCTCGTCGTCCCGCACCGGCTCGGGCTCCGGCTCTTCCTGTACGGGGACGTGGGCGGGCTCAGGGGTGTGCCCCGCGGCCACGGGGGCTACGGGCGCCACCGGCGCCGGTTCCGGGGTCTGCCGCTGAGCGCCGCCGTACCAGTCCTGGGCGTAGCCCTGCGGGTCGTACCACTCGGGCTCCGGCTCGATGCGGCGCTTCGGCTCCTCGGCCCGCGGCTGCTCCCGCTGAGGCTCCGGCTGCGACTCCTGCTCCTGCTCCTGCGCTCCCGACGGCCGGAACCACGGCGACGGGTGCTGCCCCGGCAACGGGTCGTTCAGCGGGTCGTCGAGGCGGCGCACGGCATCCTCGAACCCGCCGGCCTCGCCGTCCTGCTCGGGGCGCAACGCGGTCACGCCGAGGCCCTGCCCACGACCGGCGCGAGCCCGGCCGATCTGGCCACGGCGCCCGTGTCCCCGCACTCGACGAGCCAGTTGGCGAGCATCAGATGCCCGTGCTCGGTGAGCACCGACTCGGGGTGGAACTGCACGCCCTCGACCGGCAGTTCACGGTGGCGCAGGCCCATGACGATGCCGTCCTCGGTGCGCGCCGTGACCTCCAGCTCCTCCGGGACGGTGCCGGGCTCCGCGGCCAGCGAGTGGTAGCGGGTGGCCGTGAACGGGTCGGGAAGGCCCGCGAAGACCCCCTTGCCCTCGTGCCGCACCAGCGAGGTCTTGCCGTGCAGCAGCTCGGGGGCCCGGTCCACGACGCCGCCGTACGCCACCTGCATCGACTGCATGCCGAGGCAGACGCCGAAGACGGGCACGCCGGTCGCCGCACAGTGCCGCACCATCTCGATGCAGACACCGGCCTGTTCGGGGGCGCCCGGGCCCGGACTGAGCAGCACGCCGTCGAAGCCGTCCTGCGCGTGCGAGGTCGTCACCTCGTCGTTGCGCACGACCTCGCACTCGGCACCCAGCTGGTACAGGTACTGGACGAGGTTGAAGACGAAGCTGTCGTAGTTGTCGACGACGAGAATGCGGGTCTTGCTGGTGCTCACTGGCCGTTCACCGTCACATCGTTGAAGGGCAGCAGCGGCTCGGCCCAGGGGAAGATGTACTGGAAGAGGACGTACACGACCGCCAGGACCAGCAGGACCGAGATCCCCGCCCTCACCCAGGTGTTCCCCGGCAGATGCCGCCAGATCCAGCCGTACATGCCGGGCTCCCCTTCCACCGTTCTGCGATTACGGCACCAGACTAACGGCGCAGCGCTTTCGGTTTGCCTGCCTCCACAGGCTGAGTGGCATCGAGATGCGCCCAGACGATCAGCCGGTGACTGTGGCCCCACTCCGGCTCACAGGTCGTCAGCGTCAGATAGCGCCCGGGCTCCTCATAACCGGACTTGCGCGGCACCGCATCGATCACTCCGACGTCGCTGGGCAACGTCTTGTACGGCTTGGTGTCGATGACGTACGTGAACCAGGTCGTCCCGTCGGTGAGCACCACCGGGTCACCGGGCCTGAGCTTGGGGAAGTCCTTGAACGGGTCGCCGTACGTGCGCCGATGCCCGGCAACCGCGAAGTTCCCCTTCTCCCCGAGCTGAGCCGTGCCCGCGTAGTGCCCGAGACCCTTCTTGAGGGTGTCGACCTTCGTGTTCTGGAGAACCGGCTTGTTCCACGTGAAACCAAGCCGCGGGATGTACATCACGCCGAAGGGCTTGCCGTCCTTGTACGGACCCTGCTTCGGCGGCGCCGCACTGGTTCCGCCCTCGGGCGCCGCACTGGCCACCGGCCGCTTCGCCCACTGCTCCTGGAGGTCGTCGATCTGACCGCCCATCGCACTGTCGGCCTTCACACCCGTCCAGAACAACACGTAGGCGACGAACAGCACGATCAAGGCGCCGACGGTGATGCAGACTTCGCTGAATGTCCTGATGGCGACACGTACCGACACAGGCCCCCCAGTACGGCGGCTACTCCATGGCTAGTTCACGGGCTTCGCGTAGTGGAGATCCACTGTGCCCGAGTAACCGGGAAGAGTCATCGGCCCGTCGTCCTCGACTTTCCAGCCGAGCCCGTACGCGTTGACGTACAGCATGTAGTTCTGGATCTCCGGCGAGGCCGCCACCGCCTGCTTCAGCTTCTCCGGGTCCCCGACCGCGGTGATCTTGTACGGGGGCGAGTAGACCCGGCCCTGGAGGATCAGGGTGTTGCCGACGCAACGGACGGCCGACGTGGAGATCAGGCGCTGGTCCATGACCTTGATGCCCTTGGCGCCGCCGTGCCACAGGGCGTTCACCACGGCCTGCAGGTCCTGCTGGTGGATGACCAGGTCGTTGGGCTGCGGGTCGGGGTAGCCGGGGAGCTTGGGGGCGGCGTTCGGCGGGGCGTCGTCGAGTGTGACGGAGATCGCCTCACCCTTCAGCTTCTTCGTCCCGGACGCCTTCTCCAGGCCGGACAGCTTCTCGTCGTCGGCCTTCGTGGAGCCGTTGTCGCGCTCGGCGAGACGCTCGACGTCGCCGCGGACCCCGCCGTTGACCGCTTCCAGGTCCTTGTTCTTGCGGCTGCGCTCCTGAATGAGGTCGGAGAGCTTCAGCAGGGACCCGTCCGTCCGGATATTGGTGCCCTTGGCCGTATTGAAACTGGTGAAAAAGATGAGGCCGGCGAGCGCGAAAACGCCGACGGTGAGCAACCGCACGGGCCGCAGGCGCCCACGAGCGGAACTCTTGGCAGAGTCGACGGAATTGCTCAACGTACCCTTATCTCCTTCGACGCCACGGAAGCACTACGCTAACGGACGCCCGGAGGAGCACGGGGAATCCCCACAACTTCCCCTTGTACGCTGCTCCGGAGCCAGCCCACGTACTCTGCGCGGCCACGCAGCGCATCGACAGGAGAGACCCTCGTGCCGAAGTCACGTATCCGCAAGAAGGCCGACTACACGCCGCCGACGGCGTCGAAGCAGGCAGCCAATATCAAGCTGACCAACCGCGGCTGGGTGGCGCCGGTGATGCTGGCGCTGTTCCTCATCGGGCTCGTCTGGATCGTCGTCTTCTACGTGGCCGACGGCACGCTGCCGATCAAGGCGCTCGGGAACTGGAACATCGTCGTGGGCTTCGGCTTCATCGCCGGCGGCTTCGGCGTCTCCACTCAGTGGAAGTAGCCGCGGAAGCAGCTGCGGCGCAGCCGTGGAACTAGCTCTGCCCTGAGCTATCCACTGAGTTATCCACAGACTTCGATTGATTTTCCACAGCCGTGGAAAAGGTCGCATGATCTGTGGATAACCCACCGAGCGTTGACGCCGGTGTGACCGGTCCAACCTCGCTCGACCACCTGTTCGCCCCTTGTCCCTGCTGGTCAAACCCAGGTTGATGACAAGGGGCACAGCTGTTCCCCACAGGATGCACAAGATCCGCCACACGCTGTGGACAACCTCGGTCATCATCCGTGGACAACCGGGCTCAGGTGAGCTGCGCGGTCCTGACGACGACGGTGATCAACACGGCGAGCAGAACCAGCGCACAGGTCCCGTACTGCACGAGCGAGCGGCGCTCTCGCGGGGCGTGGACCATCGCGTAGCCGACGATCAGACCGGCGACGAGACCGCCGATGTGCGCCTGCCAGGCGATGTTGAAGCCCGGGCTGAACGTGAAGATCAGGTTGATCACGAGCAGCGCGATGACCGGCCGCAGGTCGTAGTTGAGCCGCCGCATCAGGACCGCCGTCGCACCGAACAGACCGAAGATCGCTCCGGAGGCGCCCAGCGAGGGCTGGTACTGCGCCTCGAGCAGATAGGTCAGCGCGCTGCCGGCCAGGCCCGAGACCAGGTACAGCGCGATGTAGCGGGCACGGCCGAGTGCCGCTTCCAGCGGGCCGCCGATCCACCACAGGCTGAGCATGTTGAAGGCGATGTGGACATAGGAGCCGTGCAGGAACATCGCGGTGAGCAGCCGGTACCACTGGCCCTCCGCGACGCCTTCGAGGCCGCCGAGGTCGGGCACCCAGGCGAGGCCGAGCATCTCGAAGCGCTCGGTGAACCGGTCGCCGACCGTCATCTGCACCACGAACACGGCCACACAGATCCCGAGCAGCACCTTGGTGACCAGGCGTGGGTCCGAGGTGATCGCGCCGCCGGCCATGGTCCTCGGTCGGTTCGCGCTCGGCGCGTGCCCGGTGCCCGAGCCGCTGCGCACGCACTCCGGGCACTGGAATCCGACGGACGCGCTGACCATGCATTCGGGGCAGATGGGCCGCTCGCAGCGGGTGCAGCTGATGCCGGTCGGGCGGTCCGGGTGCCGGTAGCAGCCGGGCAGGCCCTGTGTGTCCTTCGGTTCCTGCGGGCTGCCGGGCGCCTGATCCATGGCGGTCGTCCCCTCGGGTCTCTGGTCGAGCGGTCGGGTGTGCGTACGTCGTCGTCGCGCGGCCGCGCAACGCACCGCCCCGCTCCCCGTGCCTATGAACAGGCGACGGACGAGCGGGGCGAAAAGGTTCCCTGCGGGACTACCGGGTCTCTACGGAGACGGTCTCAATGACCACGTCGTTGACCGGGCGGTCGGTGCGCGGGTTGGTCTGCGTACCGGCGATGGCGTCGACGATCTTCTGGCTTGCCTCGTCGACGACCTCACCGAAGATGGTGTGCTTGCGGGTCAGCCAGGCGGTGGGCGAGACGGTGATGAAGAACTGCGAACCGTTCGTGCCGGGGCCCGCGTTGGCCATCGCCAGCAGGTACGGCTTGGTGAAGGCCAGGTCGGGGTGGAACTCGTCCTCGAACTGGTAGCCGGGGCCGCCCGTGCCGTTGCCCAGCGGGTCGCCGCCCTGGATCATGAAGCCGCCGATGACGCGGTGGAAGATCGTGCCGTCGTAGAGGGGCGCCGTGGACTTCTCCCCGGTCTCCGGGTTGGTCCATTCACGCTCGCCCTTGGCGAGCTCCACGAAGTTCTTGACCGTCTTGGGGGTGTGGTTCGGCAGCAGCCGGACCTCGATGTCGCCCTGGTTGGTCTTGAGAGTGGCGTACAGCTGCTCGGCCACGATCTGCCTTCCGTTGACATTTGTGCTCCCCGATCCTCGCACGGCGCACTCTCGGTGGCCCCGGACGGACTTGTCAGGGTTGTGCGGGGGTTTCAGCAGCCGAAATCCGGTCTACTCGCAGTCGAAGAGGCGCGCCCCGCCACGATCCGTGGCATTGTCGTCGCCAAGTCCCTTTATCAAGCCGTACCAAGCCTTACCACCGCATTGACGCTCCCGGCAGGCATGATCCGCGAAAGGGTGGAAAGGTGAAAAACCTGTACGCCACCGAGGAGGAGGATCCCGTGACCCGCATCGACAGCGTGCGTGCCGCGACCGGCTCGGCGAAGGACAGCGTCCTGCACGCCGCGGAAGTGGTGGCGCCCTACGCCGAGTCGGCGAGGGACCGTGCCACGACGTACGCGCAAGAGGCGCGCGTCGCGCTCGGGCCCAAGGTTTCGCAGGCCGCGCACCAGGCGCGTGCCCAGTACGACGCGCATCTCGCTCCGCGCCTCGAACAGGCCCGGACGCATGTCCCGCCGAAGCTCGACCAGGCCGCGCACGACGCGGCGGCCCGCACCCGCGAGGCCGCGCGCCAGGCAGCGGCGTATTCGAAGCCGCGTATCGAGCAGGCGGTCGCCGCGTCCGAGCCGGTACGCAAGGAGGCCGCTGCCCGCGGCAGCGCCGCCTATTCCGGGCTGCGCGGCGACGTCTCGCCGAAGGAGATCCGCAAGCTGGTGCGCAAGCACGAGCGTCGGGCCCGCTCCGGCCGTGTCGCCAAGCGTCTCGTCGTCCTCGGCATCCTCGCGGGCGGCGCGTTCGCCGCGTGGAAGTGGTGGGACAAGCAGGCCAACCCGGACTGGCTGGTGGAGCCGCCGGCCGCCACCGAGGTTCCCGACAGCGCGCCGCTGACCTCCGTCGACGGCAGCGGCCGGGACATCCTCGACCCCGAGGTGCAGGCGAAGCAGGCCGAGGCGGACACGTCCGTGGAGGACGAGCGCTGAGGTCCCGCATACGGCGAAAGCCCCTCCGACCAGGGAGAACCTGGGCGGAGGGGCTTTCTGCTGTGGAGCCTAGGGGAGTCGAACCCCTGACATCTGCCATGCAAAGACAGCGCTCTACCAACTGAGCTAAGGCCCCGAAAACGATGCGTCCCACCGGAAGTTTCACGTTCCGGTTCGGCACCGCAGACCAGAGTACCGGGTCACCCCCTGAATCCTGCAAAAAGATTGGGGGTCCCGGCGGGCGACCACTCTCCGTAAGATGCCCCACGTGCTTCGCGGCAGCGAAGGACCGTACTTGGGGAAGCGATGGGGAGACGCAATGGACGCCGCACAGCAGGAAGCCACCGCAAGAGCCAGGGAGCTCCAGCGGAACTGGTACGGGGAGCCGCTGGGGGCGCTCTTCCGTCGGCTGATCGAGGACCTCGGGCTCAACCAGGCCCGCCTCGCGGGAGTGCTCGGGCTTTCCGCCCCCATGCTGTCGCAGCTCATGAGCGGTCAGCGCGCGAAGATCGGCAACCCTGCCGTGGTGCAGCGCGTGCAGCTGCTCCAGTCGCTCGCGGGTCAGGTCGCCGACGGCAGCGTCAGCGCGGCCGAGGCCACCGAGCGGATGGACGAGATCAAGAAGTCGCAGGGCGGGTCGGTGCTCAGCAACACCGGGCAGGCGTCGAACAGTTCGGGCGCGCCGACGGTGAAGCGCGTCGTGCGTGAGATCCAGTCGCTGCTGCGTTCCGTCTCGGCCGCGAGCGACATCATCGAGGCGGCGGACTCGCTCGCCCCCAGCCACCCCGAGCTGGCAGAGTTCCTCCGGGTGTACGGCGCGGGGCGCACCTCCGACGCGGTCGCCCACTACCAGTCGCACCAGAGCTGACCCCGGTCTGGCGCGGCACCGTGTCCGGCGCCGGGAGGGGAGCGACGCGCGACCATGGGTGAGGTCTTCGCCGGCCGGTACGAACTGGCCGATCCGATCGGCCGCGGGGGAGTGGGCGCGGTCTGGCGCGCCTGGGACCACCGGCGCCGCCGCTATGTGGCGGCGAAGGTTCTGCAGCAGTCCGACGCCCACACCCTGCTGCGCTTCGTGCGGGAGCAGGCGCTGCGCATCGACCACCCGCACGTCCTGGCCCCGGCCAGCTGGGCCGCGGACGACGACAAGGTCCTGTTCACCATGGACCTGGTCGCCGGCGGCTCGCTCGTCCATCTCGTCGCGGACTACGGGCCGCTGCCGCCCCAGTTCGTCTGCGTCCTCCTCGATCAGCTCCTCTCCGGGCTCACCGCCGTGCATGCCGAGGGCGTGGTGCACCGCGACATCAAGCCCGCCAACCTCCTGCTCGAGGCCACCGGGACCGGGCTGCCGCATCTGCGCGTGTCCGACTTCGGCATCGCGATGCGCAAGGGCGAGCCGCGCCTGACGGAGGCGGACTACGTGGTGGGCACTCCGGGGTACTTCGCGCCGGAGCAGGAGATGGGCGCGGAACCCGACTTCCCCGCGGACCTGTTCGCCACGGGGCTCGTCGCGCTCCATCTCCTGGAGGGCGCCATGCCCGACTCCAAGGCCCTGATCGAACACTTCGAGGAACACGGCACCCCGAGGGCGCCGCAGGGCGTGCCGGGGCCGCTGTGGGGCGTCCTCGCCGGGCTGCTGCAGCCGGACCCCGATACGCGGTTCCGCACCGCGACCGGTGCCCGCAAGGCCCTCCTCGCCGCGGCCGAACTCCTCCCGGATCCGGGTCCCGACGACGAGCTGATCGAGGTCTTCGACCAACTCGGCCCGCTCCCCCCGGGCTTCGGCCCCGGCGGCCCCGCGGTACGAGGGCGCCGGGCCCGGCCGGTGAACGGTGCGGGGACGCCGGTGCACGAGCAGTCGACGGCGGGGCGAGGCGCCGCCTCCCCGGCCCACGGCGCGGGCCAGAGCGGTCAAGGTGCGGTCTCGGCGGACCATCAGGGATCGGTCCCGGCGGGCCATGGGCTCGGGGCGCACACAGCGGCGCCGCAGCTCCCGCAGGTTCCGCCACCACCCACCAACACCCCGCTGCCGCCACGCCCTTCGGAACCGCCCGAGCCCTCGGCGTTCCCCGAGCCATCGGCGTTCCCCGAGGGAGCGGCGTCCCCCGATTCCTTTGGTTCCTTGGCGTTCCCCGAAGGGACCGTGTCCCCCGCGCCCTCGGCACCTCCGGCTCCACCCGCGCCCCCAGCGCCCCAGGTGCCTCCAGTGCCCGAGATGCCCCCGGCGCCCCCGACCGGCCTCACCCCGCCGCCGATCGGCCCCACGCCGCCCCCTCTCCCCCCGGAACCGACGCCAACGCCCGACCCCGCACCCGTACCTGCCCCCGCACCGGAACACACTCCGGAACCGGCCCCCGAACCACCGCTTCTCGCCCCGCACCCGTCCGCCCCCTCGCCCCTCGACCCTCCCCAGGTCCGTCACTCTCTGTACGCATCCGACGACGCAGAAGTTCCCCGGCCCCGGCCAGGACCACCCGCGAGGGTGACGATCCCGGTGCTGCTCCTGGCTCTGGCCTGCTTCGCGGTGGGCATCTGGGCGTTGACCCGCCCCTGATCCGGCCCTGGCCAGCCCGTGGCTCGCCTCTGGCCACCGCCGCCGAGCCCCCGCTCTACCCCTGTGCCCGCCGCACCTTCCGCACGGCGAGCACCCGCCACGCCCCCAGCCACAGCACCAACGCGCTCCCGGTCCCGATGCCGGCCACACCCACCACCGTCATCAGGCCGTCCCCCAGCGGCGCCGCGGACGAAGCCGCCGCACCTCCGGAAGCCTCCTCACGCCCAGCCGCGGCACCAGCTCCAGAACCCGCTCCGGCCCCGGAATCCGGCCCTGACCCCGTCCCCGGAGCAGCCTTGGAGCCACCCCCTTCACCGGCCCCGAAGTCCCATTCCGCCCCGCCTTCCCCCCGCTCGGCGGCCGCCAGGTCCTCGGACGTCACCTGGAACTCCCCCGGATCCCGCACATAGTCGGGCGCCTGCTTCGCCTCCCCGTCGACGGCCACCCGCAGCGTCATCCCCAGGCCCCCGGACCCGGCCTTCTCCGCCATCGCCGGGCTGAGCGTGACCTTGAGCCAGTACCAGCCGGCGAGCCCCGTCGCCGCCTCGTCGCCGCGCGACAGCAGCCGGTTCCCGTACGCGACGGGCGGCAGCGGGTCGAGGGCGGCCGAGACCGTGCCACCCGAGTACTCCGCGCCCTTCGTCGCCACCGGCGCCCGCGCGGGGTTGTACAGCTCCATGTCGAGCGCCCCTGGGACCGTCCCCCGGCCTCCGACGCCCGTCGAACCGTCCAACTCGACGCCGAAGGCGAGCTGTTGCCCCCAGTCCACCGGCACCCGGTAGAAGTGGCTCTGCCCCGGCCCGATCCGGTCCTTCCAGGCGCCGGACGTCAGCGCCCTCGCGTCGTTGAACCCGGTGCCCCCGCTGCGCCGCGCGCCCGCCCCCGACGGCAGCTCCGCCGGCTCCGAAGGCCAGGACCGCGCCCCCGCTCCCGGGGCGGCGGACACAAGGCCCGGCTCGGTGGCCACCCGCAGTTCGAGCCCCCAGTCCCGTTCGCTCGACCCGGCCGCCGCCGTCCGCTCCACGACTACGTAGTACGTCCCGGCCGACTGGCACCGCAGTCCTCCGGGACGTACGGGACGCTCGACCGTCGCCGCGATCGGCCGCGGAGAGGAAGCCGAGCGGAACGTCGCGCGTTCGGCATCGCACTGATTCCCCTGGCTGTCCCGCAGCGACACCGCGATGCCGTCCGCGGCCGCCGCCTTCACCCCCGAACCCAGCGGCGGCACGGCCACGACCGAGGCGTACGCGGTGGCGGCCCCGTCCAGCTCGACGCGGTAGTAGGCGGTGGCGCCGTCCCCGGCCGCGAGTGAACTCCGGTAGGTCGCGCCGGTCTTGAGCTGCGCCGCCGTCGCACCACTGCGCGCCCCGTGGACGCTCTGGGCACCCTCGGCGAATTCGTACGGATTTCCGTTGCCCGCCGCCCACGCCGCCCCCGGCAGCGCCAGCACCAGGGCCGCGCACAGGCCCGCCCCGGCAGCGCCCCGCGCCGGGCCCCGGCCGCGCCGCCCCTTCCTCAGCCGCCTCAGGAGTCTCCCCATGGACGGCCATCCTGCCGTTCCACTCCGCGCGGTGTCCGGCGTGCGACGGATTCCCGCCACGCAATCGCACGGGTAAAGGCACCCCGGACAGCACAGGGCCCCGGCCGCTGCTGCGACCGGGGCCCTGTGAAGTGACTGTTGTCAGTACTCACGAACCCGTGGGCACGGAGTCAGTCGCCTCCGTCCACAGATCCTGCTCGGCGCGATCCGCCTGGATCTGGCGGTACACGAGGAGCCCGCCGATGGCGGCCAGTGCGACCAGGAGAAGCTTCTTCACCGCGCGACCTCGTCTTTCCTTGACGTAGGGGACTTCTGGCGCCCGACTATACACACCGATCGATACCGATCGGTGACCTGGATCCACCTCAACTCGGCCCCTGAGGACAGCAGTAGAAACTGCGGCAGAAACGGCCCCTTGCGCCCATCCGAGTGGTGTTCATCTGAATATCGACGCCCCGCGAGCGTCGGTCCACCACTCGCGAGCCCCCATCCACATCATGAGGAAAGTACGCAAATCGCCCAACCTGAAATGAGGGGCCATGACCAAGCAGAAGGTCATGACGGTGTGGACCGTCATCATCTCCGCATTCATCGCGCTGTTCTCGGCGCTCGGACTCACCTCCCCGGCCACCGCGGCCACTCCGGCTCAGCAGACGGAGAAGACCCAGAGCGAGAGCGCGACGGTCAGCGCCCCCGCACCCGCGGCGGCCCGCCCGTACTGGTCGCTCAAGCGGTCGCTGCCACCGACGATGAAGCAGCGCATCCGCGCCGAGGCCCACGGTTCCTCCCCGAGCGTCCGCCACCGCCCGCCGGCCGACACCGAGCAGCGCAACGCCGACAGCCACCTCGCGGCCGAGACCCTCACCACGCAGCTGTAGCCCGCACCACGCAGCAGACGTAGCCGCGACGTAGAAGACGTGGACGCAGAAGAACCAGCGGCACAGACGGAACAGCAGTACAGACGGAACAGCAGTACAGACAGCACAGCGGTACAGAAGAACCCGCAGTACAGAAGATCCCGCAGCAAAGACGGCACAGCCGGGCGGACAACCACGCCCGGAGACGGCAGAACCGCGCACCAGACACAACAGAACAGCAGGACTGTCGAACGAGGCCCCAGCCATCCCCTACGGCTGCGCGGGCCCATCGGCATGTCCGCCCACGCCCCGCCCGCGTACAGCAGAAGACCCCCAAGCGTTTCCGCTTGAGGGTCCTCGTGATGTGGGGCTAACAGGATTTGAACCTGTGGCCTCATCCTTATCAGGGATGCGCTCTAACCAACTGAGCTATAGCCCCGCCGCGCTCTGCGGTGTGTGTCCCGCGCGCTGACTCCTGAAGATTAGCGCACTGGGGGGCCAGTCCCAAAATCGATAGTCCTGGCCCGCCCACCAGCGGGTCTTTCAGGCCTCAGAAAGCCGGGGGAACGGTCACTCGTCCTCGGCGAGCGTGAGCTCGACGCCGCCGACGAAGCCCGCGGAGAGGTTGTAGATGAACGCGCCGAGCGTCGCCAGGGCCGTCGCCAGCACGACGTCGATGACGGCGATGACCGTCGTGAACATCAGGACGCGCGGCAGCGACAGGAACGACTGCAGGTCGAAGCCGTTGGACTCGTTCGAGCCCGTGGCCTCGGAGATCGTGCCGCCGACCGTGGAGAAGACCCCCATGGCGTCCATGACCATCCACAGCACGGCGGCCGCGATGATCGTGCAGATGCCGAGCGCGATGGACAGCAGGAAGCTGACCTTCATCACCGACCACGGGTCCGCCTTGGCAACGCGCAGACGGGCCTTGCGCGTACGCGGGGTGGTGCGCGCCCCGGTGCGCGGCCTGCGGGCCCCGTCCGGTGAGTTCTGGTACGCCTGCGGCGGGTGGTACGGCTGGGCCGGCTGCTGCGGCCGCTCGCCCGGCAGGGCACCGCTGCCACCGGTCGCGTACTGCTGGGTCTGCGGACCTCGGGTGTCCGTCACAGTTCCCCCCTGGGATCCATGAGACTCGTTCGAGTCGGTCGAGTCGGTTGAGCCTTTGACGTCATCGACGTCGTGAGCGGAGCCACGGCCGCTCTCGGTTTCCGTACCGGTGGATGTCCCGGTAGAGCCTGCGCCCGTGGCTCCGCTCACGATGACTCACTCCTCGCGCTACTCGGCCGAGGACTGTCCGCCCTCGTCCGTTCCGACGGCCGTCTCACCCGCGGTGGAATCGTCGGTCTCGGCGCCGTCCGCGTCCTGCGGGACGTCGCCGTCGACTTCCTCCGCCTCACGGCCGGCCTCGGCGTTACGTGCGATGCCGACGACGGCATCGCGCTTGCCCAGGTTGATCAGTTGGACGCCCATGGTGTCACGGCCCGTCTCCCTGACCTCGTTGACTCGCGTACGAATCACACCGCCGGACAGCGTGATGGCGAGGATCTCGTCGGTCTCCTCGGTCACCAGGGCGCCGACGAGCTCGCCGCGGTCCTCCACGATCCTGGCGGCCTTGATACCGAGGCCACCGCGACCCTGGACGCGGTACTCGTCGACGTTGGTCCGCTTCGCGTACCCACCGTCGGTGGCGGTGAAGACGAACGTACCGGCACGCACGACATTCATCGAGAGCAGTTCGTCTCCCTCGCGGAAGCTCATGCCCTTGACGCCGGACGTGGCACGCCCCATGGGACGCAGTGCGTCGTCCGTGGCGGTGAACCGGATGGACTGCGCCTTCTTACTGATGAGCAGCAGATCGTCCTCGGCGGAGACCAGCTCGGCGCCGATCAGCTCGTCGTCCGAACCGTCCGCGGCCTCGCGGAGGTTGATGGCGATGACGCCACCGGAGCGCGGCGAGTCGTAGTCCTTCAGAGGCGTCTTCTTGACGAGACCCGCCTTGGTGGCGAGCACCAGGTAGGGCACCGCTTCGTAGTCGCGGATCGCGAGGATCTCGGCGATCGACTCGTCCGGCTGGAAGGCGAGCAGGTTCGCGACGTGCTGACCGCGCGCGTCCCGCCCGGCGTCCGGGAGTTCGTACGCCTTCGCGCGGTAGACGCGTCCCTTGTTGGTGAAGAAGAGCAGCCAGTGGTGCGTCGTCGACACGAAGAAGTGGTCGACGATGTCGTCTTCCTTGAGCTTCGTGCCGCGCACGCCCTTGCCGCCGCGCTTCTGGGAGCGGTAGTCGTCGGTCTTGGTGCGCTTGACGTAGCCACCGCGCGTGATGGTGACGACGATGTCCTCTTCGGCGATCAGGTCCTCGATGGACATGTCGCCCTCGAAGGGCACCAGCTTGGTGCGGCGGTCGTCGCCGAACTTGTCGACGATCTGCTGCAGCTCCGAGCTGACGATCTCGCGCTGGCGCTGCGGCGAGGCCAGGATCGCGTTGTACTCGTTGATCTTCTGCTGGAGCTCGTCGTGCTCCTGGACGATCTTCTGGCGCTCCAGGGCGGCCAGTCGGCGCAGCTGCATCTCGAGGATGGCGTTCGCCTGGATCTCGTCGATCGCCAGGAGCTCCATGAGGCCCCCGCGCGCGACGTCGACGGTCTCACTGCGCCGGATGAGCGCGATGACCTCGTCGATGGCGTCCAGGGCCTTCAGGAGGCCGCGCAGGATGTGGGCGCGCTCCTCGGCCTTGCGGAGACGGAACTTCGTCCGGCGGACGATGACCTCGATCTGGTGCGCCACCCAGTGCCGGATGAACGCGTCGAGGGACAGCGTGCGCGGCACGCCGTCGACCAGCGCCAGCATGTTGGCGCCGAAGTTCGTCTGCAGGTCGGTGTGCTTGTACAGGTTGTTCAGGACGACCTTGGCGACCGCGTCCCGCTTCAGGACGATGACCAGGCGCTGGCCTGTACGGGACGACGTCTCGTCGCGGACGTCTGCGATGCCGCCGACCTTGCCGTCCTTCACGAGGTCGGCGATCTTCTGGGCGAGGTTGTCCGGGTTGACCTGGTAGGGCAGTTCGGTGACGACCAGGCACTGGCGGTTCTGGATCTCCTCGACCGCGACGACCGCGCGCATCGTGATGGAGCCGCGACCGGTGCGGTACGCCTCCTCGATGCCCTTGCGGCCCACCACGAGGGCGCCGGTCGGGAAGTCCGGGCCCTTGATGCGCTCGATGAGGGCGTCCAGGAGCTCCTCGTGCGAGGCCTCCGGGTTCTCCAGGCACCACTGGGCACCGGCGGCGACCTCGCGCAGGTTGTGCGGCGGGATGTTGGTCGCCATGCCGACCGCGATGCCGGCCGAGCCGTTGATCAGCAGGTTCGGGAAGCGGGCCGGCAGGACGGTCGGCTCCTGGGAGCGGCCGTCGTAGTTGTCCGTGAAGTCGACGGTCTCCTCGTCGATGTCACGGACCATCTCCATGGACAGCGGCGCCATCTTGCACTCGGTGTAGCGCATGGCGGCCGCGGGGTCGTTGCCCGGGGAGCCGAAGTTTCCGTTGGAGTCCACCAGCGGCATGCGCATCGACCACGGCTGGGCGAGTCGCACCAGGGCGTCGTAGATCGAGGAGTCGCCGTGCGGGTGGTAGTTGCCCATGACGTCGCCGACGACGCGGGCGCACTTGTAGAAGCCCTTCTCGGGCCGGTAGCCGCCGTCGTACATGGCGTACAGGACGCGGCGGTGGACGGGCTTGAGGCCGTCGCGTACGTCGGGCAGCGCGCGGGACACGATGACGGACATCGCGTAGTCCAGGTAGGAGCGCTGCATCTCCGTCTCGAGCCCGACGGGCTCGATCCGCATCGCGATGGCGCTGCCGTCCTCGTTCTCTTCGGGCGGCGTGGGGGTGTTCTCGTCGGCCATTGCTGGTCAAGATCCTTTCTGTGCGGTCAGCTGAGACCGACTCAGATGTCGAGGAAGCGGACGTCCTTGGCGTTGCGCTGGATGAACGAGCGCCGGGCCTCGACGTCCTCGCCCATGAGGACCGAGAACAGGTCGTCGGCCTGGGCGGCGTCGTCGAGGGTGACCTGGCCGAGCACGCGGTGCTCCTGGTCCATGGTCGTGACGCGCAGCTCCTCGGCGTTCATCTCACCGAGGCCCTTGAAGCGCTGGACCGAGTCGTCCTTGATGCGCTTGCCGGCCTGCCTGCCCATCTCGATCAGGGCGTCGCGCTCGCGGTCCGAGTACGCGTACTCGAAGTCGTCACGGCCCCACTTGATCTTGTAGAGCGGCGGGCGCGACAGGAAGACGTGACCGGCCTCGACCAGCGGACGCATGAAGCGGAACAGGAAGGTCAGCAGCAGGGTGTTGATGTGCTGGCCGTCGACGTCGGCGTCCGCCATCAGGATGATCTTGTGATAGCGGAGCTTCTCGATGTCGAAGTCCTCGTGGACTCCGGTGCCGAAGGCCGAGATCAGCGCCTGGATCTCCTGGTTGTGCAGGATCTTGTCGATGCGCGCCTTCTCGACGTTCAGGATCTTGCCTCGGATCGGCAGGATGGCCTGGTACATCGGGTCACGGCCGGACTTGGCCGAGCCACCGGCGGAGTCACCCTCGACGATGAAGATCTCGCACTTGGTGGGGTCGTTCGACTGGCAGTCGGAGAGCTTGCCCGGCAGGGACGCGGTCTCCAGGAGGCCCTTGCGACGGGTCAGGTCGCGGGCCTTACGGGCCGCCACGCGCGCGGTGGCCGCCTGGATGGCCTTGCGGATGATGTCCGTGGCCTCGACGGGGTTGCGGTCGAGCCAGTCCTGGAGGTGCTCGTAGACGACCTTCTGGACGAAGGTCTTCGCCTCGGTGTTGCCCAGCTTGGTCTTGGTCTGGCCCTCGAACTGCGGCTCGCTCAGCTTGATCGAGATGATCGCGGTCAGACCCTCGCGGATGTCGTCACCCGTGAGGTTGTCGTCCTTCTCGCGCAGCAGCTTCTTGTCGCGCGCGTACCGGTTGATGAGACCGGTCATCGCGGCGCGGAAGCCCTCCTCGTGGGTACCGCCCTCGTGTGTGTGGATCACGTTGGCGAAGGAGTAGACGCCCTCGCTGTAGCTGGTGTTCCACTGCATCGCGACCTCGATGGAAAGGAGCTTCTCCTTGTCCTCGGCCTCGATGTCGATCACGGAGGGGTGAACGACCTCTCCCTTGCGGGAGTTCAGGTACTTCACGAAGTCGACGATGCCGCCTTCGTAGTGGTACGAGACCGAACGCGGCTCGAAGGCGGTGTCGTCGCCCGCCTCGTTCGTGTCCGCGCCGGCCGTGGCCTTCGCGATGTCGCGCTCGTCCGTGAGGTTGATCTTCAGGCCCTTGTTGAGGAAGGCCATCTCCTGGAAGCGCCGCGACAGCGTCTCGAAGGAGTACTCGGTGGTCTCGAAGATGTCGCCGTCGGCCCAGAACGTGACCGAGGTGCCGGTCTCGTCGGTCGCCTCGTGCTGCGCCAGCGGCGCGGTCGGGACGCCGGCCTTGTACTCCTGCGTCCAGCGGTGGCCGTCGGTCTTGATCTCGACGGAGACCTTCGTGGACAGCGCGTTGACGACGGAGACGCCCACGCCGTGCAGACCACCGGAGACGGCGTAGCCGCCGCCTCCGAACTTGCCGCCCGCGTGCAGGACGGTCAGCACGACCTCGACGGCGGGCTTCCCCTCGGAGGGGATGATGCCCACGGGGATGCCACGGCCGTTGTCGACGACGCGGACGCCGCCGTCGGGCAGGATCGTGACGTCGATCGTGTCCGCGTGACCGGCCAGGGCCTCGTCGACGGAGTTGTCCACGACCTCCTGCACCATGTGGTGAAGGCCACGCTCACCGGTCGAGCCGATGTACATGCCGGGTCGCTTGCGGACCGCGTCCAGCCCTTCGAGGACGGTGATCGCACTGGCGTCGTACGAGGCCTCTGTGGCCCCGACGTGCTCTTCGGCGTCGGTGGACGGGATGTTCTCGTTGGGGTTGCCGGAATCGGCCACGAAGCGCCCTTTCTGGCACAGCACAAGCCAAGCTCCCGGTTGGTGGCCGGAGCGGCTGCGGCGTGTTTGTTCGGTAAGCCCTGATCAGCGTTGCTCGGTGCGTCCCACAAGTGGGGCGGGATTGTCTCCCAGTGTACCGGTAGCTCGGACATAGATGGGGGTTTGGCGGTGCCTGAGTCCTCATGTGCCGCCCTCAACCGGGATCGTCCGACTCCCCCTATGCGGTGCGGGGCTCCGAGAGGCTCACAGCGGCACTCAGCGCTTCGAGGTGTGAACCACCAGCTACGGCGGCCGATCGGTCACCCGTAGGTGTCGCCGGGACCCGTGCTTCCGGGGGCTCGCAAGGGGCCGTAGCGGCGCGGGCCACCACCGGGATTCTTGATGTCGATGCGGCGCACGGCGCCGTGTCCGAGATCCTCGTTCAGGCGCCTGACCAGCTGCGGAGCCAGCATTCGCACCTGGGTCGCCCAGGCCGTCGAATCGCACTGCACCACCAGGACCCGCTCGTCCTCGTCGTACGTCTGCGGAACACAGTGCTTGGCGAGGTCCTCGCCGACGATCTGCGGCCAGCGCCCCATGACGCCGCCGACCGCGGCCGGAGTCTCCCAGCCGCGCTCGGTGATCAGCCGGTTGATGGCGGGGCCGAGGCCCATCGGGTCCCGCCCGTCGGAGCGCGCCCCGGACCGCAGTCCGCCGCCGCGCCGCGCCTGCTTCTTCTGCTGGGCGGAGTCACCACGCGCGCGTGCCGCCTCTTTCGCCGCACGGAGGGCGACGCGCGCCAGGTCGACACCAGAAGGCTCGGGATCGGCTTTTGGTTCCCGCGGGCCCTTCGCACCTTCGGGGGATTCTCCGGCGCTCACAGCCGCTCCACCGTTCCGTCCGACACCGCGTAGCGGGTGCCCGCGAGTATCCCCGGTACGTCATCGTCGACGGCGGCCGTGACCAGAACCTGCTCACCGGGCGCCACGAGCTCCGCCAGGCGCTCCCTGCGGCGCGCGTCCAGCTCGGCGAAGACGTCGTCGAGGACGAGCACCGGCTCGTTCCCCTCGGCCCGCAGCAGGTCGTACGAGGCCAGGCGCAGCGCCAGCGCGTACGACCAGGACTCGCCGTGGCTCGCGTAGCCCTTGGCGGGCAGCTGGCCGAGCTTGAGGACCAGTTCGTCGCGGTGCGGGCCGACCAGCGTGACGCCCCGCTCGATCTCCTGCTTGCGCGCCCCTTCGAGGGCGGCGAGCAGCTGCTCGTAGAGCTCCTCGCGCGCGTGCCCGACGATTTCGGGGGACGAGGGCTTGTACTCCAGGGCGATCGGCCCGCCGCCCGGCGCCAGCTGCTCGTACGCCTTGTCGGCCAGCGGCTGCAGCGTCGCGATCAGGTCGAGCCGCTGCGCGAGCAGCTCCGCGCCCGCGCGCGCGATGTGCTGGTCCCACACGTCGAGCGTGGACAGGTCCATGGAGCGCCCACCGTGCCGCCGCGCGAGCGCCGCGGTCTTCAGGAGCGTGTTGCGCTGCTTCAGGACACGGTCGTAATCGGAGCGCACGCCCGCCATCCGGGGCGAGCGCGCGGTGATCAGCTCGTCGAGGAAGCGCCGGCGCTCACCGGGGTCGCCCTTCACCAGGGCCAGGTCCTCCGGCGCGAACAGCACCGTCCGGACGATCCCCAGCACGTCACGCGGCTTGACCTGCGAGGACCTGTTGATCCTGGCGCGGTTGGCCTTGCCCGGATTCAGTTCGAGCTCGACGAGCTGCTGGCGCTCGCCCTGCCGTACCTGCGCCCGGATCACGGCGCGCTCGGCGCCCATGCGCACCAGAGGGGCGTCGGAGGAGACGCGGTGGCTGCCGAGCGTGGCGAGGTAGCCGACGGCCTCGACGATGTTCGTCTTGCCCTGCCCGTTCGGGCCCACGAACGCGGTGACGCCCGGGTCGAGTGCGACCTCGGCCCGGGCGTACGAGCGGAAGTCGGCCAGCGACAGATGCGTGACGTGCATGGTCGTGGGCCGACCTCCCCCAGAGTTCTGAACAGCGGTTTTCTACAGGTGTGGATTAATTCTTCTCGACGGCGTGGCCGCCGAACTGGTTGCGCAGCGCCGCGATCATCTTCATCTGCGGCGAGTCCTCCTGCCGGGAGGAGAAGCGCGCGAACAGCGACGCGGTGATCGCCGGCAGCGGGACGGCGTTGTCGATGGCCGCTTCCACGGTCCACCGGCCCTCGCCCGAGTCCGCCGCGAAGCCGCGGAGCTTGTCCAGGTGCTGGTCCTCGTCGAGCGCGTTGACGGCGAGGTCGAGCAGCCAGGAGCGGATGACCGTGCCCTCCTGCCAGGAGCGGAAGACCTCGCGGACGTTGTCGACGGAGTCGACCTTCTCCAGGAGCTCCCAGCCCTCGGCGTAGGCCTGCATCATGGCGTACTCGATGCCGTTGTGGACCATCTTGGAGAAGTGCCCGGCGCCGACCTTGCCCGCGTGCACGTAGCCGAAGTCGCCCTCCGGCTTGAGGGCGTCGAAGACCGGCTTGACCTTCGCGACGTTCTCCTCGGAGCCGCCGACCATCAGCGCGTAGCCGTTCTCCAGGCCCCACACGCCACCGGAGACGCCCGCGTCGACGAAGCCGATGCCCTTGGCAGCCAGCTCCTCCGCGTGCTTCTCGTCGTCCGTCCAGCGCGAATTGCCGCCGTCGACCACGATGTCGCCCTCGGAGAGCAGCTCGCCGAGCTCGTCGATCGTTGACTGGGTCGCGGCGCCCGCCGGGACCATCACCCACACCACGCGCGGGCCCTTGAGCTTGCCCACAAGCTCCTTGAGGCTGTGGACGTCCGCGAGGTCCGGATTGCGGTCGTAGCCGAAGACGGTGTGGCCGGCGCGGCGGATGCGCTCGCGCATGTTGCCGCCCATCTTGCCGAGGCCGACGAGACCGAGCTCCATCAGTGGTTCCTTACGTTGCGACGAGCGTGAGGTGGTGCGAGGGCGGTATCGAGACCACGCGTGGCGACTCGTACCTGCGTCCGAGCCTAAACCCGGACGCTCCCGCACACCTGTGGGCATAGCCGCTCGGGCGAACCCGGCGGCCTGCACCTCAAGAACCTCAGCCGGAGAGCCGCACCGGCATGATCAGGTACTTGTACGCGTCGTCCGCCTCGGCGTCCACGGCCGGCTTGCCGGAGAGCAGCGCGGGCTTGGTGGACGTCGTGAACGACAGCTGGGCGACCGGGGAGTCGATCGCGCTCAGACCGTCGAGCAGGAAGGTCGGGTTGAAGGCGATCGAGATGTCGTCGCCCTCCAGGTTGGCGTCAACCTTTTCCACAGCCTGTGCGTCGTCGCTGGAGCCGGCCTCCAGGATGAGCACGCCCTGCTCGAAGCTGAGCCGCACCGGGGTGTTGCGCTCGGCGACGAGGGCCACACGCTTGACGGCCTCCACGAAGGGGGCGGTCTCGATGACGGCCACGGAGTTGAACTCCGTCGGGAACAGCGTGCGGTACTTCGGCAGGTCGCCCTCGAGGAGCCGGGTCGTGGTGCGGCGGCCCGCGCCCTCGAAGCCGATGAGGCCCTCGCCCGCGCCGGAGCCGGCGAGCGCCAGCGTGACCGTGTCACCGCTCGTGAGCGCCTTGGCGGTGTCCAGGAGCGTCTTGGCGGGCACCAGGGCGACCGCGGAGGCCTCCGGGTCCTCCGGCTTCCACAGGAACTCGCGGACGGCGAAGCGGTAGCGGTCGGTGGACGCCAGCGTCACCGTGTCGCCCTCGATCTCGATGCGCACACCGGTGAGGACGGGCAGCGTGTCGTCACGGCCGGCCGCGATGGCCACCTGGGACGCGGCGGCCGCGAAGACCTCGCCCGGGACGGTGCCCGTGGCGGTCGGCATCTGCGGCAGCGCCGGGTACTCCTCCACAGGAAGCGTGTGGAGTGTGAATCGCGAGGAGCCGCAGACGACGGTCGCCCGTACACCGTCTGTGGAGATCTCCACCGGACGGTTGGGCAGGGCGCGGCAGATGTCGGCGAGCAGGCGGCCGGAGACGAGCACCGTGCCCTCCTCGTCGACCTCCGCGTCCACAGAGACGCGTGCCGAGACCTCGTAGTCGAAGCTCGACAGGCTGAGTGCGCCCTCCTCGGCCTTCAGCAGAAGGCCCGCGAGGACGGGCGCAGGCGGTCGTGCCGGAAGGCTGCGCGCCGCCCAGGCCACCGCCTCCGCGAGTACGTCGCGTTCCACCCGGATCTTCACTTAAGCCGCCTCCTGCTGTTGCTGGCTGCTCTCGCCCTGCTTGGTCTTCGGTCTGCCGTCTGCATCGGCAGACGTGGTGTCACTCGGTCCACAGATGGGGAGGACACCGGGGAACAGTCTGACGCACCGCACTGACAGTCGTTGCCTGCCTCGGTCAAGTCGCGCCGAACCGAGGCCGAGCCGTCACGAGCGAGTTGTGCACAGCCCAGTCTTCGAAACGAATTCCCAGCTCTTACTAGTTGGACGTAGTAGTAGGGGCTGTGGAAAGCGTGGATAACCTCAAAATCGCAGGTCAGAGGCGGTTTTTTGTCCACTGCGGCTGTGGGCCGAGACGGTGGACAACCGGCGTTCTCTGTGGACGGCCGAAAGTTCTGCACACCCGATGCACAGGCTTGGGCGACTTCTCCCCAGCGCTGTCCCCAGCTTTACCCAGGTTCTCCCCAGCCCAACCAACCACCTTGGTGTGACGCCTTTCACTCGCGGAGGTGAGGTGGCGCGTTGCGTTGCCGAACAGTGGACAGCCGTGTGGAGAAGCTCTTGATCGCTGTGCACAACAGACGCGAGCCTGTGGGTTGCCGGTGGACAACGTCATGCACAGCCTGTGGAGAAAAAATCTCTCCACAGGCTGTGGAGACCACTTGTCCACGAATCCACAGCCGCCTGACCTGCCGTGATGTCCTGTCGCCCCAGTGCGCTGTGGATGCAGTCTGGACAACTTTCCGGTCCCCAGGGTGTGGATCGCAAAAACCCGGCAGATCTGTGGAGAACACCCGTAACGCGGCGGGGAATCGAACACCGGTTGAGCGTGCGGTGTACTCGGGCCGGCGACCGGGACGGCGTCGGGCGTGCCCACAGACGCGAAAAGGGCGCTCCGGGAGTCGTTCCCGAAGCGCCCTGCGGGTCGTAACCGGGCTGCTGTCAGCCGTTCTTGATGCGGTTGGTGAGCTCGGTGACCTGGTTGTAGATGGAGCGCCGCTCGGCCATCAGCGCGCGGATCTTGCGGTCCGCGTGCATCACGGTCGTGTGGTCGCGGCCGCCGAACTGCGCGCCGATCTTCGGCAGGGACAGGTCCGTGAGCTCACGGCACAGGTACATCGCGATCTGGCGGGCCGTCACGAGCACCCGGCTGCGCGAGGATCCGCAGAGGTCCTCGACCGTGAGGCCGAAGTAGTCCGCGGTCGCCGCCATGATGGCCGAGGCCGTGATCTCGGGAGCCGCGTCCTCGCCACCGGGGATCAGATCCTTGAGGACGATCTCCGTGAGCCCCAGGTCCACGGGCTGTCGGTTGAGCGACGCGAACGCCGTGACGCGGATCAACGCCCCTTCCAGCTCACGGATGTTGCGTGAGATGCGGGACGCGATGAACTCGAGCACCTCCGGAGGCGCGTTGAGCTGCTCCTGCACCGCCTTCTTACGAAGGATGGCGATACGGGTCTCCAGCTCCGGAGGCTGGACGTCCGTGATCAGGCCCCACTCGAACCGGTTGCGCAGCCGGTCCTCCAGCGTCACCAGCTGCTTGGGCGGCCGGTCACTGGACAGCACGATCTGCTTGTTCGCGTTGTGGAGCGTGTTGAAGGTGTGGAAGAACTCCTCCTGCGTCGACTCCTTGTCCGCGAGGAACTGGATGTCGTCGACGAGCAGGATGTCCATCTCGCGGTACCGCTTGCGGAACGAGTCGCCCTTGCCGTCACGGATCGAGTTGATGAACTCGTTGGTGAACTCCTCGGAGCTCACGTACCGCACGCGCGTGCCCGGGTACAGGCTGCGCGCGTAGTGCCCGATCGCGTGCAGCAGGTGGGTCTTGCCGAGGCCCGACTCCCCATAGATGAACAGGGGGTTGTACGCCTTGGCGGGTGCTTCGGCGACGGCGACCGCGGCCGCGTGCGCGAAGCGGTTCGACGCGCCGATCACGAATGTGTCGAAGAGGTACTTGGGGTTCAGGCGCGCCGTCGGCTCACCGGGGCCGGTCGCCGGCGCGGGCTGCGCGGCCAGGGGGCCGGGCGCGCCACTGGGCACACCACGATTGCCGGGCCCACCAGGACCGTGCCCGCCGTCCTGGGGCGGACGGCCGCCCATCGCGGGCTTGCCGGGCTCACGGCGCTGCGGCCGGTCGCGCGAAGGCTCGTAGGAACCGCGCTCCTCATAGGACGACCGCTCTTCATAAGAAGAACGGTCCTCGTAGGAGCGGTCTTCATAGGGTCGGTCTTCGTAAGAGGAGCGGTCCTCGTAGGAGGAACGGTCCTCATAAGAGGGGCGGTCCTCATAGGAGGGGCGCCCGTCCCCCTTCTGCTCGTACGGGGGGCGCTCCTGTTGCTGGTCGTAGCGACCGCGCTCCTGTTCGTACGGCTGCTGCTCGTAGGGCGACCGTTCCTGCTGCCGGTAGTCGTGCTGCGGCTGCTGTGCGGGCGACGCGTACGGGTCCCGCTCCGGGAAGCCGAGCCGGGGCTGCTGCCAGTTGTACTCGTCCTGCTGCGGACGCGGCCAGGCGCCCGGCTCGGGGCGCTGGTAGTCCGGGTAGGCGGGGCGGGCGGTCGGGAGCGGGTCGGGGCGGGGCGCCGGGGGCTGCTCGGCCCGCGGGCCCTGGCCGTGCTCGTCGGCGCCGCGGCGCTCGTAGCCCTCGTACGCGGGCGGGGGCGTGGGCGCAGGCGCGGGGGTGGGTGCAGGGGCGGGCGGCTCGCCCACGGAGTCGTCGACGGTGATCGCGATCCGGATGGGGCGGCCGCACTCGCGGCTGAGGGTCTCGCTGACGACCGGGGCCAACCGGCCCTCGAGTACGCCCTTGGCGAATTCGTTCGGCACGGCGAGCAGCGCGGTGTCGGCGACCAGTGCCAACGGCTGACAGCGCCGGATCCAGTGCTCGTCCTTCGTCTCGACGCCCTGCCCGCGGCCTTCCCCGAGGAGTTGCTCCAGAACTCGTGGCCACACTGCGGCAAGATCGGCAGGTACGTCAGCCACAGGGCACGCTCTCTCGCTGGTCCCACGAACGTGTGATTCCTGGGACGGATCGGGAAGAAAATCGGGTGGGGCGGTGAGAAGGGAACGAATCGGAGTTCAGTCACGGTAGTCAGCGCGACCGCTGCGGTTCAAGTTGTTGTCCCCAGCCTGTGGACAGTGTCCCCCGCATGACGTCGGTTTGACCGGATGGCGTAGCCGCGCGTACCGTAACCAGGTCGAGTTGTCGATGGCTGCTGCCGCCTGCCTCCGATGGGCAAGGTCACGATCCACAGTTCTTGCGGGCCGTGTAGCGGTGCACTCGGGCGTATTCGCGAGCTACTCGTGGGCGCACGGTGACAGCCAGGCGATGTCCCGCCACCACACGTTTTTCAGGAGCCCCCGAGTGAGCAAGCGCACCTTCCAGCCGAACAACCGTCGTCGCGCCAAGACCCACGGCTTCCGCCTTCGCATGCGGACCCGCGCCGGTCGTGCGATTCTCGCCAGCCGTCGTGGCAAGGGTCGCGCCAGCCTGTCCGCCTGATCTCGTAATCAGGTCATGACGTGCTGCCTACCGAGTATCGGCTGAGGCGGCGCGAAGACTTCGCGACCGCGGTACGCCGGGGACGTCGGGCCGGACGCCCGCTTCTCGTCGTTCACCTACGTAGCGGTTCAACGGACCCGCACGCGCCCAGGGAGACTCTCTCCCCGCCGCGTGCGGGTTTCGTCGTGAGCAAGGCCGTGGGTGGCGCCGTCGTACGGAACGCGGTGAAGCGCAGGCTTCGCCACCTCATGCGGGACCGGGTGGCTCTGTTGCCCCCAGGTAGCCTGGTAGTCGTACGCGCGTTGCCCGGAGCGGGTGACGCGACCCACGCACAGCTGGCCCGAGACCTGGATGCCGCCCTTCAGCGGCTGCTGGGAGGGGGCGCGCGATGAAGTACCCACTGCTGGCCTTGATCAAGATCTACCAGTGGACCATCAGTCCACTGCTGGGCCCGGTGTGCAAGTACTACCCGTCGTGCTCCCACTATGGCTTCACCGCCATCGACCGGCACGGGGCAGTCAAGGGAACAGCACTCACCGCCTGGCGGATCCTTCGGTGCAATCCGTGGTCGCTGGGCGGGGTCGACTATGTTCCGCCACGCAAGCGTCCGCGCTGGCACGAGATGCTGCGCGAGGCATGGCGCGGGGACAAAAAAACGGCCCCCGCCGTTGAGGGCGACAGCCCCTCTGCACAGGACAATAAGTCCGGAGCGACTTCGCCCAACGCCCAAGGAGCCTGATCAGGGACATGATTTCCGATATCGTCAACGCTGTATCAGGCGTTTTCGCGTTCCTCACGACCCCGGTGTCGTGGGTCATCGTCCAGTTCCACACGGTCTACGGGGCGATCTTCGGCCCTGATACCGGCTGGGCCTGGGGCCTGTCGATCGTGTCCCTGGTGGTCCTGATCCGGATCTGCCTGATCCCGCTCTTCGTGAAGCAGATCAAGTCGACCCGGAACATGCAGCTGCTCCAGCCTCAGATGAAGGCGATCCAGGAGCGCTACAAGAACGACAAGCAGCGTCAGTCCGAAGAGATGATGAAGCTGTACAAGGAGACGGGTACCAACCCGCTCTCCTCGTGCCTTCCGATTCTCGTGCAGTCGCCGTTCTTCTTCGCCCTGTACCACGTGCTCGCGGCCATCGCCGAGGGCAAGACCATCGGCGTGATCAACCAGTCGCTCCTGGACAGTGCCCAGAAGGCGCACATCTTCGGTGCCCCGCTGGCCGCGAAGTTCACGGACAGCGCTGCCGAGGTCCAGGCCATGGGCGCCTCGCTGACCGACGTCCGCGTGGTCACCGCGGTCATGATCATCATGATGTCGGCGTCGCAGTTCTACACGCAGCGCCAGCTGATGACGAAGAACGTCGACCTGACGGTGAAGACGCCGTTCATGCAGCAGCAGAAGATGCTGATGTACGTCTTCCCGCTGATCTTCCTCTTCATGGGCATCAACTTCCCCGTCGGTGTTCTCGTCTACTGGCTGACCACCAACGTGTGGACCATGGGCCAGCAGATGTACGTGATCAGCCGGAACCCCACTCCGGGCTCCAAGGCCCAGTCCAAGATGCTCGAGGGTCTGCAGAAGCACGTCGTCGAGCACAGCGCCACGAGGAACAAGCGCGAGCGGAACATCGTCAAGGCGATCGTCGCCAAGGGCCGTGACCGCAACGAGTACGAGCGCAAGTTCATCAACGGGCTGAGCAAGGCCGGTCTCGCGGCTCAGGCCGACGGCACCGTGGCCAAGGGCTCCGCCGCGGAGGAGCTGGACGAGGACGGCATGCCGAAGGGCGCCCCGAAGCGCCAGCAGCCCAAGCGCCAGTCCAAGTCGCAGCGCCAGTCCGGTGGCTCGACGGCCCAGGGCGCGGCGAAGGACGACTCCTCCTCGGAGAAGACCTCGCTGGAGAAGCAGGACGAACCGCAGGACGCGAAGCCGCAGTCCAAGGCCAAGCAGTCCGGTGGCGCCAAGCCTGCCGGCGGCTCGCAGCAGCGCAGCAAGGCCAAGTCCGGGCAGCGCAAGGGCGGCCCGCAGCGGCCGAAGTCCCCGTCCAAGAAGTAAGACCTCGACGTAAGACGTTGGCGCAAGCCTTGACGCAAGAAGGAGCCCATCCCGTGACGGAAGGCACCACCGCCGCTGCCGAGGGTGGCGACACCCTGACCCGCCTCGAGCAGGAGGGTGAGATCGCCGCGGACTACCTCGAGGGTCTGCTGGACATCGCCGACCTCGACGGCGACATCGACATGGACGTGGAGGCCGACCGTGCCGCCGTGTCCATCGTCAGCGATGTGAGCAGCCGCGATCTTCAGAAGCTGGTCGGCCGCGACGGGGAGGTCCTCGAGGCGCTCCAGGAGCTGACCCGTCTCGCGGTGCACCGGGAGACCGGGGACCGCAGCCGCCTCATGCTGGACATCGCCGGCTACCGCGCGAAGAAGCGTGCCGAGCTCAGCGAGCAGGGCGCCAAGGCCGCGGCCGAGGTGAAGAACACCGGTGAGCCGGTCAAGATGAACCCGATGACGCCCTTCGAGCGCAAGGTCGTGCACGACGCCATCAAGGCGGCCGGCCTGCGCAGTGAGTCCGAGGGCGAGGAGCCGCAGCGCTTCGTCGTCGTGCTTCCTGCCTGAGCGGCAGCACACGTCGCCTTCCGGCCCCGTCTGTTTCGCAGGCGGGGCCGATCTTTGTCAGCCTGTTAGTCAGCCACTTACTGCGGTAGAGCGGTACGGAAGGACGGTTCCCGTGACGGAGGCAGCAGAACTCCCCCCGGCCCCGGAGCAGGCCCGGGCGGTATTCGGGGAGCGCTTCCCGGACGCGGTCCGGTACGCGGAGCTTCTCGCTGACGCGGGAGTGCAGCGCGGCCTCATCGGCCCTCGCGAGGTGCCGCGGCTGTGGGAGCGGCACATCCTGAACTGCGCCGTGCTCTCCGAGGTGGTCCCCGAAGGCGTCACCGTGTGTGACGTCGGTTCGGGCGCGGGCCTGCCGGGCATTCCGCTCGCCCTGGTGCGTCCTGACCTCAAGATCACTCTGCTGGAGCCGTTGCTGCGTCGTACGACCTTCCTGACAGAGGTCGTGGAACTGCTCGGGCTCGACCATGTGACCGTGGTGCGGGGGCGGGCCGAGGAGGTCCTCGGCAAGCTGACGCCCGTCCATGTCGTCACCGCTCGCGCTGTGGCGCCGTTGGACCGGCTGGCCGCGTGGGGCGTCCCGTTGCTCCGGCCGTACGGGGAGATGCTGGCGCTCAAGGGCGACACGGCGGAGGAAGAGCTCAAGAGCGCGGCCACTGCCCTGAGCAAGCTCGGCGCGGTGGAGACATCGGTGCTGCACGTCGGTGAGGGCGTGGTGGATCCGCTGTCGACCGTCGTGCGCGTGGAGGTCGGGGAGAGCCCCGGCGGCGTGCGTTTCGCGGCGAAGCGCGCCAAGGCGGCCCGCACAGGGCGGGCCCGGCGCAGGCGCTGACGCCCGGCAGTACTCCACAAAAGCTGTCTAACGTACCCATCTCGGGGTGTCGCACGGGAGCGCATCGGGCTGCGGTGCATCGTGTTTCACGTGAAACGTCGCTCACTGCTGCAGGGCATCATCAGTCGTGGCCGCGCGGCGGCCGCTCCCCGCGACCGGAAACCCCTCGGATCCCTCGATACGGACACGGAGTTGTCCACAGAGGGGGATTCGTCCACAGAAGCACGGGCCTCGCTGGTTCTCGACCCCGAAGGCATGGGAGGCTCTGTTCATTGCGAGCCTGAAGTCGAGGAGAGTGAATCCTTGCGGTCCGACGCCAACATCGCGGGACCGATGACCGATCCGGTCCCCGGTCCCCGTACCGAGTCGGTGGGGGAGGATGTTTCACGTGAAACGCCGCCCCCGATGGACGACACACCCATCGGTCGTGCTGCCCAACTGGCAGTAGAAGCTCTCGGTCGCGCGGGCGAGGGCCTGCCACGACCTGAGCAGACCCGCGTCATGGTGGTGGCCAACCAGAAGGGCGGGGTCGGGAAGACCACGACAACGGTCAACCTCGCCGCCTCACTTGCGCTGCACGGCGCACGCGTCCTGGTCGTGGACCTGGACCCGCAGGGCAATGCCTCAACGGCTCTGGGTATCGACCACCACTCCGAAGTGCCCTCCGTCTACGACGTGTTGGTCGACAGTAAGCCGCTCTCCGAAGTCGTCCAGCCCGTCCCGGACGTGGAAGGCCTCTTCTGCGCCCCGGCCACCATCGATCTCGCCGGTGCGGAGATCGAGCTGGTCTCTCTGGTCGCGCGGGAGAGCCGACTGCAGCGCGCCATCCAGGCGTACGAGCAGCCGCTGGACTACATCCTCATCGACTGCCCGCCGTCGCTCGGCCTTCTGACGATCAACGCCATGGTCGCCGGCGCGGAAGTGCTGATCCCGATCCAGTGCGAGTACTACGCGCTCGAGGGCCTCGGCCAGCTTCTGCGGAATGTGGATCTCGTGCGCGGGCACCTCAACCCCGCCCTGCACGTGTCCACGATCCTGCTCACGATGTACGACGGACGGACCCGGCTGGCGTCCCAGGTCGCGGACGAGGTCCGTAACCACTTCGCCGGCGAGGTCCTTCGGACGAGCATTCCGCGCTCGGTGCGTATTTCGGAGGCCCCGAGTTACGGGCAGACCGTGTTGACCTACGATCCAGGGTCGAGCGGGGCACTCTCCTATCTCGAAGCGGCACGAGAGATGGCGCTGCGCGGAGTCGGGATCCACTACGAGGCCCCGAATGCCCACACGGGCGCTCAACTTGACCAGCAGAGTACGTCGGAGGGGATTCAGTGAGCGATCGACGGAGGGGACTTGGCCGAGGACTCGGCGCGCTGATCCCGGCTGCCCCCACACCAGAGAAGACGGGCCCGGCCACGCAGGCGGGAGGGGCTTCGACGTCCCCCGCCTCGGTGCCGGTGCTGACGACCGAACGTGGAGTGGCGGCCGCCAAGGTGGCCGGGCTGTCGCAGCCGCCCGTTTCACGGGAAACCGAGGAGTCGGCGGCCACGACGGCCGAGGCCTTCGAGCGCCCCGCGGGAGCGCACTTCGCCGAGCTGCCGATCGACGCCATCACGCCCAACCCGCGCCAGCCGCGTGAGGTGTTCGACGAGGACGCGCTCGCCGAGCTCGTCACGTCCATCAAGGAAGTCGGCCTGCTGCAGCCCGTCGTCGTACGACAGGTGGGGGCTGGCACCTACGAGCTCATCATGGGCGAGCGGCGCTGGAGGGCCTGCCGGGAGGCGGGACTCGAGCGCATCCCGGCCATCGTGCGCGCCACGGACGACGAGAAGCTCCTTCTCGACGCGCTCCTGGAGAACCTGCACCGTGCGCAGCTGAACCCGCTGGAAGAGGCTGCCGCCTACGACCAGTTGCTCAAGGACTTCAACTGCACGCACGATCAGCTCGCCGACCGGATCGGCCGGTCCCGCCCGCAGGTGTCCAACACGCTGCGTCTGCTGAAGCTCTCGCCGGCCGTCCAGCGCCGGGTGGCCGCAGGCGTGCTGTCGGCAGGGCATGCGCGTGCGCTGCTCTCCGTCGAGGACTCCGAGGAGCAGGACCGGCTGGCCCATCGCATCGTCGCCGAAGGCCTCTCGGTGCGGGCCGTCGAGGAGATCGTGACCCTCATGGGGTCGGGGCCCAAGAGCAACGCACGGGCCAAGGGACCGCGGGCCGGCGCCCGGGTCTCCCCGGCGCTGAGCGAGTTGGCCACGCGGCTCTCGGACCGCTTCGAGACCCGGGTGAAGGTCGACCTGGGGCAGAAGAAGGGCAAGATCGTCGTCGAGTTCGCCTCGATGGACGACCTGTCGCGCATCCTCGGCTCGCTTGCTCCCGGCGAGGGGCCCGTGCTCCAGAACGGTCTCCCGGAGGAGACGGACGGCGACGAACAGGACTGATCGCCGCCCTGACGAACGGAGAGCGGGCCGTGTTCCGGTGTGTACCGGAACACGGCCCGCTCTTTGCTTGTCTACGGTATCGAGCGAATCCCATCGTGGTTACGATGCGACGGGAAGAGCGCATCCACCCGATGGCACCTCATACAGGAGGCGGGGCATGCGATCGGTGAGTCGCACCGGACTGATGACCGCTGGTCTCGGCCTGGGAGCGGTCGGCGGGTTCGTCGGCAGCCTGCTCAGGGAACGGAGCGCTCTGACGGCCGCCCGCGCAGCGGCGGGCGAAGGAAGCGAGGAACTGCCTTCATGGGGCGTCGGCTCGTACCGCTCACGCTGGACAATCTCCCGGACCTCCCCAAGCGCTGCCGTTCATGTGTCTTCTGGGAGCTGGACCCGGTCAGCGGCCAGGCCGCGGTAAAGGCGGGCACGCCCGACCTGGAGAAGGAAGCGTGGATCTCCGCCGTCCTTCTGGAGTGGGGCTCCTGCGGACGCGTCGTCTATGTGGATGACGTTCCGGTCGGGTTCGTGCTCTACGCGCCTCCCGCGTACGTCCCACGGTCCACGGCTTTCCCGACGAGTCCGGTCTCCCCCGACGCCGTTCAGCTCATGACGGCCTGGATCTCTCCCGACTATCAGGGACAGGGCCTGGGCCGGGTCATCGTGCAGACCGTCGCGAAGGATCTGCTGCGCCGGGGCTTCAAGGCGATCGAGGCCTTTGGGGACGCTCAGTGGAAGGGGCCTGCCTGCCTGCTTCCCGCGGACCATCTGCTGGCGGTCGGGTTCAAGACCGTGCGGCCGCATCCCTCGTATCCGCGGCTGCGGCTGGAACTGCGGACGACGCTGTCCTGGAAGGAAGACGTCGAGATGGCCCTGGACAGGCTTCTGGGCGCCGTACAGAAGGAACCGGCCCTTCGGCCCCTGTGACAGACCGGCGGACCCGCACAACGGAAACGGGCCGACCCCCGGAAGGGTCGGCCCGTTCGTGTTTCACGTGAAACAACGACCGCCGTCGATGAACGGCGTCGCGTGATTATTCGGCGATGAAGTCCTCGAGGTCGCGCACGATGGCGGCCTTGGGCTTGGCACCGACGATGGTCTTGGCGACCTCGCCGCCCTGGTACACGTTCAGGGTCGGGATCGACATGACGCCGTACTTGGCGGCCGTGCCCGGGTTCTCGTCGATGTTGAGCTTGACGACCTCGATCTTGTCACCGTGCTCGGCGGCGATGGCCTCGAGCGACGGCGCGATCTGGCGGCACGGACCGCACCAGGCGGCCCAGAAGTCGACCAGGACGGGCTTGTCGCTCTTCAGGACGTCCTCGTCGAAGGTGGCGTCCGTGACGTTCTTCAGGTTGCCGGCCACAGCAGGCTCCTCATTTCTTGGGGGTATTACGTGAGTGGTAGTTCAGGTCAGACGCTGGCGGTCTGGGTCTTCTCGGGCTCGGCGGCCTCTCCGTCGGCGAGCGAGGCCAGGAAGCGCTCGGCGTCCAGAGCGGCGGAGCAGCCGGTGCCGGCCGCCGTGATCGCCTGCCGGTAGGTGTGGTCCACGACGTCGCCGGCGCCGAAGACACCGGTGAGGTTCGTGCGCGTCGAGGGGGCCTCGACCTTCAGGTAGCCCTCGTCGTCCAGCTCGAGCTGGCCCTTGAAGAGCTCCGTGCGCGGGTCGTGGCCGATCGCGATGAACAGGCCGGTGACCGGGAGGTCGGAGGTCTCGCCCGTCTTCAGGTTGCGCAGCGTCAGGCCCTCGAGCTTCGGGTCGCCCTTGATCTCGGCGACCTCGCTGTCCCAGATGAACTTGATCTTCGGGTCGGCGAAGGCACGCTCCTGCATCGCCTTCGAGGCGCGCAGGGTGTCGCGGCGGTGCACGATCGTCACGGACTTGGCGAAGCGCGAAAGGAAGGTGGCCTCCTCCATCGCGGTGTCGCCGCCGCCGATGACGGCGATGTCCTGGTCCTTGAAGAAGAACCCGTCACAGGTCGCGCACCAGGAGACGCCGCGGCCGGAGAGCGCGTCCTCGTTCGGGAGGCCGAGCTTGCGGTGCTGGGAGCCGGTGGTGACGATGACGGCCTTCGCGCGGTGGACGGTGCCCGCCGTGTCCGTCACGGTCTTGATCTCGCCGCTCAGGTCGACGGCCACGACATCGTCGGGGACGAGCTCGGCGCCGAAGCGCTCGGCCTGGCCGCGCATGTTGTCCATGAGCTCGGGGCCCATGATGCCGTCCTGGAAACCGGGGAAGTTCTCCACGTCGGTCGTGTTCATCAGCGCGCCACCAGCGGTGACGGCACCCTCGAACACGAGCGGCTTCAGCGACGCGCGCGCGGTGTAGAGCGCCGCCGTGTAGCCGGCGGGCCCGGAGCCGATGATGATCACGTTACGGACGTCGCTCACGGCTTGATTCCTCGTCTCTGCGGGACTGCTGCGTACTGCCAGGGGAGGCCATTCGGAGGACTCTCACCCCACCCAACGGATCCTACGGGGCATGCATTCCCGACGTGCCCGGCCACACCTAGTGAGTGGTCTTGGGCGTCCCGGAGCCGTGGTCGTAATCGTGCTTGTACAGCAGCGTGCCGGCTGAGGAGGAGGACGAGCCGACACAGGAGGAATCGACGACGAAGGCCGTGACCTGGTGGGCCGGATCGGTCTTGTGGGGCAGCACGACGAGGTAGGCCTTCTTCCCGTCGTACGTGCCGGTTTCCGCGGCGAGGGGGTCCTCGTTCCGGTGGGTTCCGAGCTGGATGCACGGGGGCACCGAGACGGCGCCCTTCTGCATCGGAGCCTTCGTCCCCTGCGTGCTGGGTCCGTTTCCCTCCGTGCCGAAGGTCGAGGAGCCGAGCAGTGTCGTGACCTTCGTCTCCAAGGTGTCCTTGGCGAAGGTCGAGGCGCTGGAACTCTTCCGTGCGACGGGCGAACCGTCCTCGTCGTTCTGGATGAGCAGGGCCCCCACGCCGATCGCGGTGACCGTCAGAACGGCCCCGAGAACGACACCCGTGCGCCTCCGACTGCCACGGGCCTTGCGCCCCGGGCCGGTGGCCCCGTGCGGGTGCCCGGCAGGGCGGTCCGCTGGGCGGTCTGCCGGGCGCTCGGCTGCGGTCGATGTTTCACGTGAAACGGGACCCGTTTCACGGCCGCTCTCGAAGGCGAGAGCGGCATCGATCCGGCTGGCGATCTCTTCCGGCATGCGTGGCGGGGCCGACACGGAACCCAGCGTGCCCCGGATCTCTTCCAAGGACGCGAGGACATCGGCGCAGAGCGGGCAGCCGTCGAGGTGCTGCTGGACATCGGTCGTACGGGTGGGAGGCAACAGCCCCTCGGCGAGGTCGGAGATCTCGGTGACCTCCGGGTGCTCTGCCGTGTCGGTCGTGGATGTCACGCTCGCCCACCTCCGCCCTTCACCGCAGCCGAATCGCCGGGTCCTGTCTCGTCACGAGGTCCCGCTGCGGGTGGGACGGATGTCCCCTGCGCCCGGTTCCTTCCCAGGGGCGGGTTCTCGCCGGCTTCCTTGCTCCCGCCCTCGTTGCGCAGATGCGTCAGCAGCGGAAGCAGCTTGGCTCGGCCGCGCGCACAGCGGCTCTTGACCGTGCCGGTCGGCACGTCGAGGATCTGCGCGGCCTCGGCGACCGGGTACCCCTGCATATCGACGAGGACGAGGGCCGCCCGCTGCTCGCTGGGCAGGACCGAGAGCGCCTCCAGGAGCTGACGGTGCAGGTCGCCGCGCTCGACGGGGGCCTCCGCGGACTCGTGCGGCTCCAGGAGCTGGTCCAGGCGGTCGGCGTCGTCCACGGGCGCCGTCTTCCGCGAGGCCATCTTGCGGGCCCGGTCCAGGCACGCGTTGACGGTGATGCGGTGCAGCCAGGTCGTCACGGCGGACTGGCCGCGGAAGGTGTGGGCGGCGCGATAGGCCGAGACCAGTGCGTCCTGCACGGCGTCGGCGGCCTCCTCCCGGTCCCCCAGGGTCCGCAGGGCCACGGCCCAGAGCCGGTCGCGGTGACGTCGGACGAGTTCACCGAAGGCGTCCTTGTCGCCCGCGACGTGACGGGCGAGGAGGTCCTGATCGTTTGCTTCGCCGTAGGCGTCGTCCACTGTCGAACCCCCTCCCCGTGGTGAGCCGAACCCGTCAGCCGGTGAACTCCACGTCGGTGATGCCCTGCTTGAAGCCCGCGCTGCTGTAGCCATCCTGGCCTGCGTGGGGCAGGGCGGTCAGCCATACGAGCAGATAGCGCGTCTTGACCGGGTCATCGGCCGTGATCTTGGCGGAGGTGGTCCTCGAATCCGTCGTGGACCCGATCTGCTTCAGTCCGGACACCGAGCCCGGGTCGATGGACGGAGAGGCGTACAGGGAGACCGTGGTGTGGTCGCCGCCGTACCGGAGCCCTATCGAGGCGGCCGAGACGTCCTTGGCGGAGCCGAGGTCGTAGACGATGCCGACACCGGGCTTGATGACCATCTTCGGACCGTCGACGAAGGACTTGGTCCGCCAGTACGTCGACTTGCTGTCGTCGTACGTCTTGTCGACGTCACCCGGGGCCTGGGCGCCGCCTTCGGCGACGAACTCCTTGGCACTGTCGATGGAGAGCGGCTTCGCGTCCTGCTTGCTGCCCTTGTCGCTGTCGTCCGACGTGTCCGTGGGCCCGGAGTTGCCCGGGTTGCCGCGGTCCATGAGGGCGTCGGCGAGCTGCCAGCTGCCCAGGCCGAGCGCCGCGATGAGCAGCGCGGAGACGGCCCACTTGAGGGCCTTGCCGGTACGGCTGTGCAGCGGGGGCGGCGGCGTGGGGACGGGCTGGGTGGCGAGCGGGGCGGAGCGGCCGTAGCTCCCCTGCTGATACGTGGTCCGCTGGTACTCCGGAGGCGCCGTGAAGGCGGGCTCCGGCGGCCGGATCCTGGGCATCTCGCCGATGGCCTTCACCAGGTCCTCCGGCGTGGTGCACGGCGGCTCCTGGCGGGACGCGGTCGCCCCGTCATTGGCCAGCGCGCGCATGGAGAGCTCCGCCAGACCGCGGTGGACGCCGGCGCGCACCTGGTCGGGAGCGATGAGGCCGACGCCCTTGGGCAGCCCGGACAGGCCGTAGGCGTCGTCCTCGTACGGCCAGCGCTGGGTGAGCGAGGCGTACAGGAGCGCACCGATCGCCTCGGTGTCGGCGCGCTGCGGGGTGTCGCAGGTGATGCCGCGCAGCGCCGCGTTCACGGCGAGGCCGCGGATGCGCCACTGACCGGTGGAGGTGCGCAGAACGGCGCTCGGTGTGAGGCGCAGGTGGGCGAGGCCCTCACGGTGGGCGGCGGCCATGGCGTGGGAGACCTGGCTGACCATCTGGTACGCGTCGTGCGCCTCGAGGGGGGCGAGGGCGAGCAGGGCGGTCAGCTCGGTCGCGTCGGGCAGCCACTCGTGGACGACGTAGACGAGATCGTTCTCCTCGACCGCGTCCAGGACCTGTACGAAACGGGGGTCGCCCAGAAGGGCGGACGAGCGGGCGGCGGCGAGCACCGAACGGCCCCGAGGGTGATCGGCGGGCAGGATGTGCACGCCGACGGCGCGACGGAGCTTCTCGTCCATCGCACGCCAGCTGCTGAAACCGTCCAGACGGGTGACGCACTCCTCGAGCCGGTAGCGTCTGGCGAGCTTGTGGCCGCTGTGCAACTCGGGCGGCGACGCGGCGCCGGGGCTCAGATGAGTCCCCGTCTCCGCGGTGTCCACGGCCTCCTCGCGCTCCGGCGCGTCCTGCTCCCCGGTATCGGCCACCCCGTCGGCCGTGGCCTGCTCCGCCTTGTCCGCCTTGGCGGTCAGCGGTTCATCACCGCTGTTGTCGGCCACGTCGACGGCAGCCGTGCTCCGTTCCGCCACCGTCGTTCCTGCCTCCCCATCCGTTGCGCTCACTCCGACGCCAAAGCCAATTGTGCCCACAGTCCGGCGCTATGCACGACACGCGATGGCCACCGATGGTTGCACGCGCTTCCGGCCGACTCAGCGGCCGAGACGGCCTCGCACCATACCGACCAGCGAATTCAGTTCTTCGATCCTCATCTTGCGTGCTGCCACGTAGAAGACTCCGAGCAGCACCGCACTGCCCACGACCAGCGCCGCGATCGAGCCGAGCACGCCGTGGCCCAGTGCTTGCGTGACCGCGTACCCGATTCCGCCGCCGATCACCGTCGCCGGCAGCGACGCGAGGCAGAGCCGGGCGTAGGTGCGGACGACGTGCGCGCCGTCCAGGTCGCCGCCGAGCCGGTTGCGCAGCCGCCTCCAGGCCACACCGACGCCGATCGCGTACGCGATGCCGTAGGACAGTGCCATGCCGACCACGGCCCACTGAGCGGGCAGGATCAGGTAGCAGATGCCCGAGGCGGCGGCGTTGACCGCGGCGACGATGACCGTGTTGTAGAAGGGCGTGCGGGTGTCCTCGTACGCGTAGAAGCCACGCAGCACGACGTACTGCACGGAGTACGGAATGAGGCCGATGCCGAACGCCATCAGGATGTAGCCCATGGACTGGGCGGCCTCGGTACCGCTGGAGCCGAAGAGCAGGGTGCACATCGGTACGCCGAGCGCCACGAACATGAACGAGATCGGGACGATCGCCACGGCCGAGGTGCGCAGGCCCGAGGAGATGTCGTCGCGCACCGCGCCCGGGTCGCCGTCGTGGGCGGAGCGCGAGATGCGCGGCAGCAGCGCGGCCATGACGGAGACGGTGATGATCGCCTGCGGCATGCCCCAGATCAGCTGGGCGTTCGAGTAGCCCATGATGCCGGTGCCGTCGACCGGGGACGCCTCGCCCGCCGCGGTGGCGAGCTGGGTGACCACGAGCACGCCCGCCTGGTTGGCGAGGACGAACAGGACGGTCCACTTGGCGAGCTTCACGGCCTTGCCCAGGCCGTGGCCCTTCCAGTCGAAGCGCAGGCGGAACCGGAAGCCGGTCTCGCGCAGGTACGGGATCATCGCGAGCGACTGCACGACGAGGCCGAGCAGGGTGCCGATGCCGAGGAGGCGGATGCCCTCGTCCGGGATGGTCGTGACGCCCATCTGCGATTCGGCCGCGGTCCCGTAGACCCAGATGAACGTGCCGAACGTGAAGATCATGACGATGTTGTTCAGGACCGGGGTCCACATCATCGCGCCGAACTTCCCGCGCGCGTTCAGGATCTGGCCCATCACCACGTGGATGCCCATGAAGAAGATCGTGGGCAGGCAGTAGCGGGCGAAGGCGACGCCGACGCTGTTGGCGTCCTCGTTGCCGGCGACCGTGTTCGACATCAGGTGGATCAGCAGCGGCGCCGCGAAGACGACGACCGCCGTGATGGCGGCGAGCGCCACCATCACCAGCGTGAGCAGACGGTTGGCGAAGGCCTCGCCGCCGTCCTCGTCCTCCTTCATCGCGCGCACCAACTGCGGCACGAACACCGAGTTCAGGCCGCCGCCGACGGTGAGGATGTAGATCATCGTCGGCAGCGTGTACGCCACGGACCAGGTGTCACCGAGCAGTCCGGCGCCCAGCGCCGCGGTGATCACCATGGTGCGGACGAAGCCGGTGAGGCGGGAGACCAGCGTGCCCGCCGCCATCACCGCGCTCGACTTCATGAGGCTGGAGGCGCGCCCGCTCTTCTTCGGCGCGGGCGCCGAAGCGGGGGTGGCCGCCGGGGGCGGCGGGGGCTGCGGAGGACCGAGCTGCGTCGTCGGGTTGTCGACGGGCTCGGCCGGCGGACGGCCGCCGCTGTGGCCGGGCTGCTGGTCGCGGTACAGGTGCGCGAAGGCGTCCGGTTCGTGGCTCTCCTCCGCGGAGTGCGTCACCAGGTCGTCGACGCCCACGAACTGCGTCGTACGGGCGTCGTCGCCGTACGGCAGATGCTGCGTGGGGCCCGCGGGCTCCGGCGCGGGCGTCTGGGCCCACACGCGGGGGTCGGGCTGGTACTGCTGAGCGGGCGGCGGCGCGTACAAGGGCTGCTGTGCCTGCTGCGAGCCCGGGGGCGGCGGAGGGTGCGCGGCGCGGTCGTACAGCGCCTCGGTCACCGGGTCCTGGGCGGTCAGGTCGTGCGCCCGGTACGGATCCTGCTCGTACGCGTCCTGAAGGTACGCGTCCTGCGGATACGCGTCGGGGGCAGGCTGCGGCGGCGGCACCTGCCCCTCGGGCTGCGGTGAACCGGCGTACGGCCGACCATCGCCCGAGGCAGAGCCGCCCGAGCCGTGGCCACGCTCACCGTCGTACGGCGCGTTCATGGTTACCCCACCTCATCGTCCCCGGCCCAGCGGCCCCGACATCGCTCAACGGTCCACTCTCTCACCCGTGCCCGACGGGTCCGCGCTTTCCGGAGCGGTGTCAGCCGTCGGGTCACTCGGCTGCTGCGGAACGTCTGCCCGTGCGGGGGCGGTCGAGTCGCCGTCCGGCTCGTCGCCCTCTTCGCCGTCCGCGGCCGCGGAGTCGCCCTCGGGGGCGTCCTCGTCGGGCTGCGCGGCGACGGCGCGCTTGCGCTGCTGGTACATCCGGTACCCGGCCAGGACGAGCAGCAGGACACCGCCGGCGATGACGAGCATCACGGTCGGGGTGACCTCGGTGACGTCGACCTTGAAGGCGAGCGGCTCGCCGTAGGGCTCGCCGTCCTGCGTGTAGAGCTGGGCGTGCACCCAGATCGGGCCCGTCGCCTTGGCCGTGGTCGTGAACTTCACGGACTGGCTGTGCCCGCTGGCGATCTTCACTTCCTGGTCCTGGAAGTTGTCGCCGCCGATCTTGAGGCGCGTGCCGTTGCCCGAGGTGAGGCGCAGCGTCAGATGGTCGACGTCCTGCCACAGGTTGTTCTGCACCGACACCGGGATCGTCGCGCTGCGCCCGGAGAGCTTGACCTCGGACTTGTCGATCAGCGCCACCTGTTCGGTGAGGCCCGACAGATAAGAGGAGACGCCGTCGCGGAACTTCACCGACGTGCCCGACTCCGCACGCCACGACGTGGACATCTCCCGGTCCATCGCGCGGCCGAACGGCGTCACCACGCGGGACTCGTCGGTGAGGACGACCTTGAAGTTCTCGAGGTCGCGCTGGGTCGCCTGGATCTGCTCGAACGCCGACTGCGGCAGCTCCTGCTTGCGCAGCGACGAGGGGTACGCGCGCGGGACACGCGTGGTGGCGGCGGGGTCGGGCTTCGCCTTCGCCGCGGCCGCCAGGGGACGGGGCTGCGACCACGTGCCGTCCTGCAGCGCGTGCAGCGCCTTGGCCATGGTCTGGGCCTGGCTCGCGGTGGGCATGCGCTGCGGAGCCACGACGACGCTGCGCTGCTTGTCCGTCTGCTTGTTCAGCATCAGGGACTGCGCGAGGAACTTCTGCACGGCGAGCGTGGAGCTCTCGGCGCCCGTCATGTCGCCCTGGAAAGCGGTCGACAGGCGGCCGTCGGCGACCACGGCCGAGGCGCCGCCGCCGATCGGACGGGCCGCGGACGGCGTGTACGTCAGCCCCGCGGTCTCCGGGAAGTGGTCGCTGCGCGCGATGATCTTGTCGGCGCCCGCGGACGTGGCGACCTTGACGATGTCCCGGTCGACGGCGCCTTCGGCGGGCCACGCGTACGACGTGTCCGGCTTGGTGTGCAGGATCGTCTGCACCGTCAGCGTGGCGGCGTCCGTGGCGTCCTTGAGGTGGCCGAGGGAGCCGGTGACCTTCGTGCCCGTGTGCGCGAGCGACGCCAGGTCCGGGTCGGCGAACGGAAGCGTGACGACCTTCTGGCCCTGCACCGCGGTCTCCAGGTCGCTCAGCCACTGCTTGGCGTCCGCCTGGTTCCTGCCCGCCCTGAGCTTTCCGTCGGGCCCCTTGACCTTGTACGGCTCCGTCATTGCGTCGACCGACGCCAGCAGGTCCGGGTCGATCACCCAGGTCACGTCGAGTTCGCTGCCGAGGGCCAGCATCTGCTGGAGGCGGCCGCCCGGACCGATCTGCTTCGCCAGGTCGTTGTCGTCGAAGACCGGCGTCTGCTGTTCGTTCGCGCCCGTCTCGGCCGTCAGATGGGAGTCGGAGATCAGCGGCCACAGGGCCGTCGTCTTCGTGGTCGTGTCGGCACCGCTCGGCTGCCAGGGCAGGAAGGTCCGCTGGATGCCGAGCGTCTGCTGGTACGGCTGTGCGGCCGTCTGTCCCATCAGGGCGACGCTCAGCTGATAGACGCCGTCGGCGCCGAGGTGCAGCGCCTTGACCGGGACCGACAGCGTGAAGTCCTGCGCGACGCCGGGCGTCAGCTTGGCGAACTTCTTGCCGTACTTGCTGGAGATCTCCCTGCCGTCGGCGGCGCCGCCCGTGCCGTTCTTGGCGGCTTCGTCGACGGCCGTGCGGCCGCTGTAGGACGTGCCGACCCGCAGGCCCACGTGGGCGCCGGTGACCGTCTTCTTGCCCTTGTTCGTCACCGTGCCTCTGACCGTCACGGTGTCGCCGTCCGTCGGGGCGCTGGGCGAGAGGGAGTTCACGGCCACGTCGACCGTGCTGGTCCCCGTCGCGCTCGATGCGGCGGTGGCAGGAGTGGCGGCACCGGCCGGGGTCGCGGCAGGCAGCAGCGGCAGCGATGCCAGGAGCGGCGCGGCCGCGAGCAGGGCTCCGGTGCGCCGCAGCAGTCGCCGTGCAGGTGAGGGACTCACCGTTGGGAAGTCTGCCGCCTCGGCCACGTGGTCGTCCGTCCCTCGTCGTCGTCGGTGGTCGCAGATGTGTCCACGCATGGTAACGAGGAGCGCTGTGGCTGAGTGCCACGGTCTGCCCGGCTTGATCGTGGGGGCAAGAGTAGGGGGCCGCCGGTGTGCTCCTGTCGCGGGCCCGGCAAACGGTTCGGCCCGGGCCGCCCGGGCCACGTACCCTGTCCTGTTGTGCCGAACGCCAATGAAGACAACCCCAGCGCCCTGAGCCAGGTACAGCACCGCGCGGTCAGCGAGCTGCTGCGGGTATCGCCTGTCGCAGACGATCTCGCCCGCCGGTTCCAGGAGGCCGGGTTCTCCCTCGCCCTGATCGGCGGGTCGGTGCGGGACGCACTGCTCGGCCGGCTCGGCAACGACCTGGACTTCACCACTGACGCCCGTCCCGAGGACGTGCTGAAGATCGTCCGCCCGTGGGCCGATGCGGTGTGGGAGGTCGGGATCGCGTTCGGCACCGTTGGCTGCCAGAAGGACGCCCGCGTCGGAGACGCTGATCATCGCTTCCAGGTCGAGATCACGACGTACCGCTCGGAGGCGTACGACCGCACGTCGCGCAAGCCCGAGGTGTCGTACGGCGACTCCATCGAGGAGGACCTGGTCCGCCGGGACTTCACCGTCAACGCGATGGCCGTGGCGCTCCCCGAGAAGGAGTTCATCGATCCGTACGGCGGCATCAGCGACCTGTCCGAGCGGATGCTGCGCACACCCGGTACCCCGGAGGACTCCTTCTCCGACGACCCGCTGCGGATGATGCGGGCCGCCCGCTTCGCCGCTCAGCTCGACTTCGAGGTCGCTCCTGAGGTCGTCGCCGCCATGAAGGCCATGGCGAGCCGCATCGAGATCGTCTCCGCGGAGCGAGTACGTGACGAGCTCAACAAGCTGATCCTCTCCGCGCACCCGCGCAAGGGCCTGACGCTGCTCGTCGAGACCGGTCTGGCCGATTCCGTACTGCCCGAGCTGCCGGCTCTGCGCCTCGAACGTGACGAGCACCACAGGCACAAGGACGTCTACGACCACACGCTGATCGTGCTCGAGCAGGCCATGGCGTTGGAGACTGAAGGCCCGGATCTGACGCTGCGCCTCGCCGCGCTGCTCCACGACATCGGGAAGCCGCGCACGCGCCGCTTCGAGAAGGACGGCCGCGTCTCCTTCCACCACCACGAGGTGGTCGGCGCCAAGATGACGAAGAAGCGCATGACCGCGCTCAAGTACTCCAATGACCTGGTGAAGGACGTCTCGCGCCTCGTAGAGCTGCACCTGCGCTTCCACGGCTACGGCACCGGAGAGTGGACGGATTCCGCCGTACGTCGTTATGTACGGGACGCGGGACCGCTCCTCGGCCGGCTGCACAAGCTGACCCGTTCCGACTGCACGACGCGCAACAAGCGAAAGGCGAATGCGCTGTCGCGCGCGTACGACGGCCTGGAGGAGCGCATCGAGCGGCTTCAGGAGCAGGAGGAGCTGGACTCGATTCGGCCGGATCTCGACGGCAACCAGATCATGGAGATCCTCGGCGTCAGCCCGGGGCCGGTGATCGGGCAGGCGTACAAGTTCCTGCTGGAGCTGCGCCTTGAGAACGGGCCGTTGGAGTACGACGCGGCAGTGTCGGCGCTCAAGGAGTGGTGGGCAGACCGCTCTCAGGACTGAGATGTACGGATACGCGTCGGGCTCTGTTTCACGTGAAACAGAGCCCGACGCGTATCTGCGGTGTGCTGTTTCACGTGAAACGCCGTCGCCTGCTCAACGTCAGAGCGGTCGCTCCGTAGAGCGCCGACACCAGGACCACGAGGGGCACCGAGCGGCCGTCCGGCGGAAGCATCAGCGCCGCGACTCCGGCCGCGCCGACGAAGGAGACGTTGACCAGCACGTCGTAGACGGAGAAGGTTCGGCCGCGGAAGCCGTCCTCGATGGAGGACTGCACGACCGTGTCGGTGGCGATCTTCGCGCCCTGTGTGGTCAGGCCGAGGACGAACGCGGCCACCACGATCGGCGCGGGGTCGAAGGTGAGCCCCAGGGCGAGTTCCAGTACGGATGCGGCACCGGCGCAGAGGACGATCCACCCGGCCGCTCCGAACCGTCCCACGGCTGCCGGGGTGATGGCCGCCGCGACGAAGAAGCCGGCCCCCGAGACGCCCATGGCGAGGCCGAGCAGGGCCAGGCCCTCGGACTCGGTGGACGACCAGGCGTATCGGCAGAGCATGAGCACCATGACGAGCAGGCCGCCGTAGCAGAACCGCATCACTGTCATCGCGGCGAGCGCGCGTGCGGCGGGCGGGCGGGAGGCAAGGTGCCGGACGCCGGCGGCGAGGTCCCGGGCGGTGCCGGTCACCGCGGCCCCCAGGCGCGGCTGGATCAACTCCGGGTCGGGGCCGAGGAGCTGGGCGTCCATGCGGAGGGAAGCGAGCGCGGCGCACAGGTACAGCAAGGCCCCGATGAGCACGACCGCGGCGTCCGAGTCGTCGGCGATCAGCCGTACGCCAAAGGCGAGCCCTCCACCCAGGGTCGCCGCGAGGGTCCCCGCGGTCGGTGAGAGGGAGTTGGCCATGACGAGGCGCTCGGAGTCCACGACGCGGGGCAGTGCGGCCGAGAGCCCGGCCAGCACAAAGCGGTTGACCGCGGTGACGCACAGCGCGGACGCGTAGAAGAGCCAGTCCGGGGCGCGGCTCAGCATGAGGGCGGCCGTCACGGAGGCGAGCAGCACCCGCAGCAGGTTCCCGTAGAGGAAGACCTGCCGGCGCCGCCAGCGGTCGAGGAGGACGCCTGCGAACGGGCCCACAAGGGAGTACGGGAGGAGCAGTACGGCCATGGCCGATGCGATAGCGGCGGGCGTTGTCTGCTTCTCCGGCGAGAACACCACGTAGGTGGCGAGGGCCACCTGGTACACGCCGTCCGCTCCCTGGGAGAGCAACCGCAACGTCAGCAGACGCCGGAAATCTTGCAGGCGCAGGAGTACGCGCAGGTCGCGGACGACAGCCATGGGGCACAGCCTCACATATGAGGCAGGCCCCCGGCTCGCACAATGTGTGCGAGCCGGGGGCCTCAACAGCCTTCAGAGGGTGGGTGTTTCACGTGAAACACCCGGGCCGCCCTTCAGGACAAGGTCAGCGCTCGACCTCGCCCTTGATGAACTTCTCGACGTTCTCGTAGGCCTCGTCGTCGAAGTACTGCACCGGCGGGGACTTCATGAAGTACGAGGACGCGGAGAGGATCGGGCCGCCGATGCCGCGGTCCTTGGCGATCTTCGCGGCGCGCAGGGCGTCGATGATGACACCCGCGGAGTTCGGGGAGTCCCAGACCTCGAGCTTGTACTCCAGGTTCAGCGGGACCTCACCGAAGGCACGGCCCTCGAGGCGGACGTACGCCCACTTGCGGTCGTCGAGCCACGCGACGTAGTCGGAGGGACCGATGTGGACGTTGTTCTCGCCCAGCTCGCGGTCGCGGATCTGCGAGGTGACGGCCTGCGTCTTCGAGATCTTCTTCGACTCGAGGCGGTCGCGCTCCAGCATGTTCTTGAAGTCCATGTTGCCGCCGACGTTGAGCTGCATCGTGCGCTCGAGGCGGACACCGCGGTCTTCGAAGAGCTTCGCCATCACGCGGTGCGTGATGGTCGCGCCGACCTGCGACTTGATGTCGTCGCCGACGATCGGGACACCGGCCTCGGTGAACTTGTCCGCCCACTCCTTGGTGCCGGCGATGAAGACCGGGAGGGCGTTGACGAACGCGACCTTGGCGTCGATGGCGCACTGGGCGTAGAACTTCGCCGCGTCGTCGGAGCCGACGGGCAGGTAGCAGACGAGGACGTCGACCTGCTTGTCCTTGAGGATCTGGACGACGTCGACGGGGGCCTCGGGGGACTCCTCGATCGTCTCGCGGTAGTAGCGGCCCAGGCCGTCGAGCGTGTGGCCGCGCTGGACCTCGACGCCCTTGTTCGGCACATCGGCGATCTTGATGGTGTTGTTCTCGGAGGCGCCGATGGCGTCCGCGAGGTCCAGGCCGACCTTCTTCGCGTCGACGTCGAACGCGGCGACGAACTCGACGTCACCGACGTGGTAGTCGCCGAACTGTACGTGCATCAGGCCCGGGACCTTGGTCTCCGGGTCGGCGTCCTTGTAGAACTCGACGCCCTGCACCAGCGAGGCGGCGCAGTTGCCCACGCCGACGATGGCTACGCGAACCGAACCCATTCCGGTTGCTCCCTGTGTGTACTCGGTGAAGTCCTGACCGGACTTCACGTGGCGGTGTCGTCGGACGGATCCGGCCGGGTACTGTCCCGGTGCCGGGGCAGGCCGCCCGTCTCTCCAGATGTGTCCTGCTGAGCCGCGTCCCCCGGGCCGGAGCCTCGTTGGTCGCGGCCCGCGCGCTCGCTCTCGATGAGCTCGTTCAGCCAGCGCACTTCGCGCTCCACGGACTCCATGCCGTGCCGCTGCAGCTCGAGCGTGTAGTCGTCCAGGCGCTCGCGGGTGCGGGCGAAGGAGATGCGCATCTTCTCGAGGCGCTCCTCCAGACGGCTGCGACGGCCCTCGAGGACGCGCATGCGCACGTCCCGCGACGTCTGCCCGAAGAAGGCGAAGCGCGCGGCGAAGTGCTCGTCCTCGTATGCATCGGGGCCGGTCTGCGAGAGCAGGTCCTCGAAGTGCTCCTTACCTTCCGCCGTCAATCGATAGACGATCTTGGCGCGACGCCCTGCGAGTGGAGCCGCGGGGGTGTCGTCGGGCCCTGAGCCTGTTTCCTCGATCAACCAGCCGTTGGCGACCAGCGTCTTGAGGCAGGGGTACAGCGTCCCGTAGCTGAAGGCTCGGAAGATTCCGAGTGAAGTGTTGAGTCGCTTGCGCAGCTCGTAGCCGTGCATCGGGGACTCGCGGAGCAGCCCGAGAACGGCGAACTCGAGGATGCCTGAGCGTCGGCTCATCGTCCGCCCCCTCTCTCCCGCGGTCCCTTGCATCGACTCTTTATGTCGAGCTGATGTATCGACTCGATACATCACGACGATAGAACTGCTCTTCGGCTGCGGCAAGTGCGATCACGGTGAACGGCGTCACATCACCGATTCGTAGGAATCGAGTTGCCTGATTTGGGGTGAAGTTCGGCCCTAGGAGGGTTTTGACGGTGCGTAGTCTGTCCGCCATGCAGACCACCGGGAACCAAGTGACGCCTGTGAGCGTCGTCGTCCCCGGTGTAGTGCGGGTGAGTGCCGAGAGGGGCGCATCCGTACTCCGGGGGGACCGGAAACCCGACGCCGTTTCCAGGCGCGCGACCTCGCGCCTGCCCGAGGAGTAGTCGTTCGATGAGCGAGCACCGTCGCAAACCGCCGCAGCCGCAGGGCGGTGGGCGCGCCGCGGCCCGTCGCGGAGCATCCGGAGTACCATCGGGCCGCCGTGCGGCTCCGCGTGGAGGTTCCGCCTCACCCTCCGCTTCCTATGACCCCCCGAGTTCGACGGGCCCGTCCGGGAGCCCGGAAGGGGACCGCCCCTGGGGAGGCCGAGCGGAAGCCCGTAGGGCCGCCCAGCGCGGCGGTCGGCGCAGGTCGGCCGATGGCGCCGGAGGCGGTGGCGGTCGCCGCGGTGGCGGCGGCGGTGCCGCCGGCGGTGCGTACGGCGCGGGGCACGGCGGCCCTGAGAAGAAGAGGTTCGTCGACTACCCGCGTGCGTACAAGCACGGCTGGCGCCGCTGGGTGCCGTCCTGGCGCCTGGTGACCGGCATGTGCGTCGGTCTGTTCGGCAGCATGATGGTCGCGGCGGGCATCGCGTACGCGCTGGTGGGCGTGCCCGACCCGGCCAAGACGGCGACGGCGCAGAACAACGTCTACTACTGGTCCGACGGATCGCAGATGGTCGCCACCGGTGGCGAGACCAACCGGCAGATCATCAAGTACGAGGACATCCCGAAGTCCATGCGCTACGCCGTCATGTCGGCGGAGAACAAGACATTCGAGACGGACAAGGGCGTCGACCCGATGGGTATCGCCCGTGCCGTGTTCAACATGGCCAAGGGCGGCGAGACCCAGGGCGGCTCGACCATCACCCAGCAGTACGTGAAGAACGCGATGCTGGACGACCAGTCGCAGACGGTGGCCCGAAAGCTCAAGGAGCTGTTCGTCTCCATAAAGGTTGGTCGGACGGTCGACAAGGACGACGTCATGGCCGGCTATCTGAACTCGGCGTACTACGGGCGCGGTGCCTATGGCATCCAGGCCGCGGCCCGTGCCTACTTCGGCAAGGACGCCACGAAGCTCAACGAGAGCCAGACCGCGTTCCTCGCGGCCGTGCTGAAGGGCTCGACGTACTACGACCCGGCGGGCTCGCCCGGTATCGACCCGGTCAACGCGACGCCGGAGAAGAACCGCCAGCGCGCCACGAAGCGCTGGTCGTGGATCCTCGACGAGGAGACGAAGGACGGGCGGCTGAGCCAGAGCCGCCGGGCCCAGTTCAAGAGCTTCCCCAAGCTGAAGAGCCCGCGCTCCAACGCACAGCTCGGCGGTCAGACCGGCTATCTCGTCGACCTCGCCAAGTCGAACGCCGTCAAGAACAGCAACGGCAGGATCACCGAGGACGACCTGCAGAAGGGCGGCTACGAGATCCACACCACGTTCAACAAGAACAAGGTGAAGAAGCTCGAGGACGCCGTGAAGAAGGTCCGCAAGGAGAACCTCGAGAAGAACCGCAAGGTCAACGGGAAGTACGTGGACCGGCACGTCCAGTTCGGTGGTGCCTCCGTCAGCCCCAAGACCGGCGCGATCGAGGCCATCTACGGCGGTGAGGACGCCACGAAGCACTTCACCAACAACGCCGACGTCACCGGCGCCCAGGTCGGTTCGACCTTCAAGCCCTTCGTCCTCGCGGCCGCCTTCAAGTACGGCGTCAGGGACCCGGAAGGGCCCGAGGTCCAGGACGAGACCCAGCGCACGATCGCCTCCCCCAAGAGCCTGTACAGCGGCAAGAACGGGCTCAAGATCAAGGACTGGAAGGGGGACATCTGGACGAACGAGAAGGGCAAGCAGTGGAACCAGACCAACGACGGTAAGCAGTCGTACAACAGGCCCAGCTACCAGATCGACCTGCGCGAGGCCATGCGCGAGTCCGTGAACTCGGCCTATGTGCAGCTCGGCATGGACGTGGGCCTGGACAAGGTGCGGGCGTCCGCTAAGTCGGCCGGAATCCTGGACGACAGCTTCGCCGACTCCAACTACCCCTCGTTCTCCCTCGGTACGTCCGACCCGAGCGCGATCCGCATGGCGGGCGCCTACGGCACGTTCGCGACCAGTGGCCAGCAGAACGACCCGTACTCGGTGACGTCCGTCGACCGTGAGGGCGAGAACGTCTACCGGCACGAGGCCAAGCCGGAGCGCGCCTTCGACGCGAAGGTCGCCGACAACGTGACCGACGTCCTCAAGACGGTCGTCGACAAGGGCACGGGTACGGCGGCGCGGCTGCCGGGCCGCGACGTGGCCGGCAAGACCGGTACCACCGACGGCAACAAGTCGGCCTGGTTCGTGGGCTACACCAAGCAGCTGTCCACCGCGATCACGATGTACCGGATGGACGACAACGAGAAGTCCCAGAACCGCAAGTTCCTGGAGATGTACGGCACCGGTGGTCAGGAGAAGATCCACGGTGCGTCGTTCCCGTCCGAGATCTGGCACGACTACATGGCGCAGGCACTGAGGGGGCAGCCGAACGAGCCGTTCCCGACGCCGGAGCCCATCGGAGAGCTCGTGGGCGCGACCCCGAGTCCCACGCCGACCCCGTCGGCCACGGTGACCCCGTCGGAGACCGCCTCGCCGTCCCCGTCGACCAGCGAGAGCTCGTCCCCGTCCCCGTCGCCCACGGAGACGTGCAGCAACTGGGACTGGGCCTGCAAGAACGAGAACGGTGGGAACACCGGGGGCACGGACACCGGAGGCGCGACCGACGGCGGTGCGTCGTCGACACCGACCGACGGGAGTACCGACGACTCCGGAGGCCCAGGCAATGGCAACGGAGGCGGCCTCTTCGGAGGCCCGGACAAGTAGCCGACCTGGCCACAACGCACCGTGTTTCACGTGAAACGCTGTGTGTTCCACGGCAGTCGAGGGCCGTCACACCCATCGGGTGTGGCGGCCCTCGCCCCGTTCTCAGCCTCGTACGGCAGGATGTGCCGCATGCCCAGTGCAGAGACGACGAGCACGAATCCGCAGCAGCCGGAGCCTGAGCAGGTACGGCCGACCAGAGAGGACGAGGTCGCGGCCGCCGGATCCGAGTTGATCGGCGGACCCATCGGACGAAGGGCCCTGCTCGGGGTCTCCCGGTGGACGCCCGCGCGGGTCATCGCACTCGTCATGCTCGGCATGTTCGCGCTCGGCATGGTCCAGAAGTTCCCCTGCTACGACGGCGCCTGGTTCTACGGCGCCAGCTCCCAGTACACACACGCCTGCTACTCGGACATCCCGCACCTCTACCAGGGGCGCGGCTTCGCCGACGGCCTCGTGCCGTACTTCGACAAGCTCTCCGGTGACATGGACTACCTCGAATACCCGGTGCTCACCGGCGTGTTCATGGAGGTCGCCGCATGGCTGACGCCCGGCAGCGGCTCCATCCAGCACCAGGAGCAGGTGTACTGGATGGTCAACGCCGGGATACTGATGATCTGCGCGGCAGTGATCGCCGTGTGCGTCACCCGCACCCACCGCAGGCGCCCCTGGGACGCCCTGCTGGTCGCTCTCGCCCCCGCCTTCGCGCTGACCGCCACCATCAACTGGGACCTCTTCGCGGTGGCGCTCACGGCGGCCGCGATGCTGATGTGGTCGCGGGGCAGGACGTTCGCGTTCGGCGTGCTGCTCGGGCTCGCGACGGCCGCCAAGCTGTATCCGGTGCTGCTGCTCGGGCCGCTCTTCGTGCTGTGCTGGCGGGCCGGCAGGTGGCGGGAGTTCGGCAGGGCGACCCTTGGCGCCGGCGTCTCCTGGCTGGCCGTGAATCTGCCGGTGATGATGCTGGCGCCCGAGGGCTGGTCGAAGTTCTACACGTTCAGCCAGGAGCGCGGAGTCGACTTCGGGTCCTTCTGGCTGATCATCTCCCAGCACCGGGACACGCCCCTCGACACCAATGTCGTCAACACCCTGGCCACGACGCTGATGATCCTCGCCTGCCTGGGCGTCGCGGCGCTGACGCTCACCGCACCGCGTCGGCCGCGCTTCTCACAGCTCGCGTTCCTGGTGGTCGCGGCCTTCATCCTCACCAACAAGGTCTACTCACCGCAGTACGTCCTGTGGCTGATCCCGCTCGCGGCGCTCGCGCGCCCCAAGTGGCGGGACTTCCTGATCTGGCAGGCCTGCGAGGTCGCGTACTTCCTGGGGATCTGGCTGTACCTCGCGTACACGACGAGCGGGGACAAGCACCAGGGGCTGCCCGAGGACGGATACCAACTGGTGGTCGCGGCGCACCTGCTGGGCACGCTCTATCTCTGCGCGGTCATCGTGCGGGACATCTGGCTGCCCGAGCGGGACGTCGTGCGCCGCTCCGGCGAGGACGATCCCACGGGCGGTGTCCTGGACGGCGCCAAGGACGTCTTCGTGCTCGGGCAGGCGGCTCGTCCACGACGGCACCGGCACGCCGCCCAGGCCACGGAAGGGCCGACGGCGGTCGACTGGGGCCGGGCGCCGGAGGGTTCACTCTGAGCGAACGCGCTCGTTGAAGCGACGAAAGGCGGGCCGGGCTCCATGAGGAGCCCGGCCCGCCCTTCGTATGTCCTAGGGAGCGCTGTGCTCAGCGGTCCACGATCCGGTCGAACTGCGTGGTCGTGTGCCGGAGATGGGCCACCAGCTCCTCGCCGACCTGCGGCTCGGGAGCGTCGGACGGCACGAACAGGATCGACACCTGCATGTGCGGCGGCTCGGCGAACCAGCGCTGCTTGCCCGCCCAGACGAACGGCGCCAGGTTCCTGTTCACCGTCGCCAGGCCGGCCCGTGCGACGCCCTTGGCGCGCGGCATGACGCCGTGCACGGCCTTCGGGGCCTCCAGGCCCACACCGTGCGACGTACCGCCCGCCACGACGACCAGCCAGCCGTCCGAGGGGGCCTTCTGCTGGCGGTAGCCGAACCGGTCGCCCTTCGCCACGCGCGTGACGTCCAGGACGGCGCCGCGGTACTCGGTCGCCTCGTGGTCGCCCAGCCACAGCCGCGTACCGATGCGCGCGCGGAAGCGGGTCTGCGGGAACTGCTGCTGCAGGCGCGCCAGTTCGTCGGCCTTCAGGTGGCTGACGAACATGGTGTGCAGCGGCAGGCGGGCCGCGCGCAGCCGGTCCATCCAGCCGATGACCTCCTCGACGGCGTCCGTGCCGTCGGTGCGGTCGAGCGGCAGGTGGATCGCGAAGCCCTCGAGACGCACGTCCTGTATGGCGTGCGCGAGCTGCGGCAGGTCCTGCTCGGTGACGCCGTGCCGCTTCATCGAGGACATGACCTCGATGACGACGCGGGCGCCGACGAGGCCGTGCACCCCGTCCACGGAGGAGACCGAGCGGATGACGCGGTCGGGCAGCGGAACGGGCTCCTCGCCGCGCCGGAACGGCGTCAGGACCAGCAGGTCACCGCTGAACCAGTCCTTGATCCGGGCGGCCTCGTACGTGGTCCCGACGGCGAGGACATCGGTGCCGAAGCGGGTCGCCTCCTCCGCGAGCCGCTCATGGCCGAAGCCATAACCGTTGCCCTTGCAGACGGGGACGAGACCCGGGAACTGCTCGAGCACCTGCTTGTGGTGTGCCCGCCAGCGCGCGGTGTCGACGTAGAGCGTGAGCGCCATGGCCGGTCCCGGAACCTTTCCGTGGGGAGTACGTAGCTACGTGAATTGTGCCGGGCGCTCAGCGCCGCGACATGTAGATGTCGAGCGCCTTGTGCAGCAGCTTGTTGAGCGGGAAGTCCCACTCGCCCAGGTACTCGGCGGCTTGGCCGCCGGTGCCGACCTTGAACTGGATCAGGCCGAAGAGGTGATCGGTCTCGTCCAGCGAGTCGGAGATGCCGCGCAGGTCGTAGACGGTGGCGCCGAGCGCGTAGGCGTCGCGCAGCATCCGCCACTGCATGGCGTTGGACGGGCGCACCTCGCGGCCGATGTTGTCGGAGGCACCGTAGGAGTACCAGACGTGCCCGCCGACGACGAGCATCGTGGCCGCCGCGAGGTTCACGCCGTTGTGCCGCGCGAAGTAGAGCCGCATGCGGTTGGGGTCCTCGGTGTTGAGGGCCGTCCACATGCGCTGGAAGTACGACAGCGGGCGCGGCCGGAAGTGGTCGCGCACGGCCGTGATCTCGTACAGCCGCTGCCACTCGGCGAGGTCCTGGTAGCCGCCCTGGACGACCTCGACGCCGGCCTTCTCGGCCTTCTTGATGTTGCGCCGCCACAGCTGGTTGAACTGCTTGTGGACCTCTTCCAGGGAGCGGTTCGCGAGCGGCACCTGGAAGACGTAGCGCGGCTGTACGTCGCCGAAGCCCGCGCCGCCGTCCTCGCCCTGCTGCCAGCCCATGCGGCGGAGCTTGTCGGCGACCTCGAAGGCGCGCGGCTCGATGTGGTCCGCCTCGATGTCGCGCAGGCGCTTCACGTCCGCGTCCTGGATGCCCTTCTTGATGGAGGGCGCGTCCCAGCGGCGGATGATGACCGGCGGGCCCATCTTCACGGAGAAGGCGCCCTGCTGCTTCAGATGCGCGAGCATCGGGCGCAGCCACTCCTCGAGGTTCGGGGCGTACCAATTGATGACCGGGCCCTCGGGGAGGTACGCGAGGTAGCGCTTGATCTTGGGGAGCTGGCGGTACAGCACCAGGCCCGCACCGACCATCTCGCCGCTGCGCTCGTCGAACCAGCCCAGGTGCTCGGAGTTCCACTCCGCCTTCACGTCTGCCCAGGCGGGGACCTGCATGTGGCTGGCCGACGGCAGGCTCTGGATGTACGCCAGATGCTGCTCTCGGCTGATGGTCCTCAGGGTCAGGCTCATTCGGGGCGCTCCTCGGGCTGGTGTGTCCCCATGGGTACAGGGGCTCCGGCTCTCGCGCCGAAGCCTACTGCGCCCTGTGAGCGCCCCGACCGGCCGTATGGGAGGTCGGTGGTGAAGGTGGCCCCGCGGGGGCCCTCGCGGCGGCCCGCCTCAGCCGATGACGCCGCCGAAGAGGCCTCCGTGGGCCATGCCGATGAAGAAGCCGATGGCCGACGCTCCCAGGCCCAGGATCAGCCCGAACCGCTCCCGGGTGGTCTCGGAGACGAACTGGCCGTAGGCCCCGGTCAGGATGCCGACGAGCCCGGCCCAGGAGCTGAGGAGATGGAGTCCGGGCCAGAGCGAGGTGATGATCGCGATCGCACCGAGCACCACGGTCACCCCGAGCAGGGAGTCCGGCAGCGGGTGGGGCTTGCCGTCCGTGGCGAAAAGGGAGGAGGAAGCGGTGCTGTTGGGACGCATTACTTGTGCCATGGGGCACCTCCTGCGGAAGCGGCGCATCGTAGCGCCGTACACACCCGATGTGTACAGATTGCGTCCCCGGGCTGCCGGATTTCAACCGGAAGCAGAGGTGCGGGTAGTCTGTACGGTCTGCACCGGTGTCTGTTCACGCCCCCGACCAGGGGCTCACTTCACTGACCAGCGCGGATCCGCTCGGCGGGACCCGATTGTCAGTGGTGGCCGATACCGTTGCTCACGCATAACAACCCTCCTGCCACGGAACGACCGTGGCCGCTGAGTCCAAAGGAGGTGGGTTCCACATGCGTCACTACGAGGTGATGGTCATCCTCGACCCCGATCTGGAGGAGCGCGCTGTCGCCCCCCTGATCGAGAACTTCATGTCCGTTGTCCGTGAGGGCAACGGCAAGGTGGAGAAGGTCGACACCTGGGGCCGTCGTCGGCTCTCGTACGAGATCAAGAAGAAGCCCGAGGGCATCTACTCGGTCATCGACCTGCAGGCCGAGCCTGCGGTCGTCAAGGAGCTCGACCGCCAGATGAACCTGAACGAGTCGGTCCTCCGGACCAAGGTCCTCCGTCCCGAGACCCACTGAACTTCCTAGTTCAGCGGTACTCGGGATTCGAGTAGCAGCAAGCAGCCAGCAGCAAACCCGCCGAGAGGTTCCCCCATGGCAGGCGAGACCGTTATCACCGTCGTCGGAAACCTGACCGACGACCCCGAGCTGCGCTTCACCCCGTCCGGCGCGGCCGTCGCGAACTTCACGATCGCGTCGACGCCCCGGACGTTCGACCGTCAGACCAATGAGTGGAAGGACGGCGACGCGCTGTTCCTCCGCGCGTCGATCTGGCGTCAGGCCGCGGAGAACGTCGCCGAGTCGCTGACGCGCGGTATGCGCGTCGTCGCTCAGGGACGTCTGCGGCAGCGTTCGTACGAGACCCAGCAGGGCGAGAAGCGGACGGTCGTGGAGCTCGAGGTCGACGAGATCGGCCCCTCGCTGCGCTACGCCACCGCCAAGGTCACCAAGACGCCCGGTCGTGGCGGCCAGGGTGGCGGCGGCGGATTCGGCGGCGGCCAGCAGGGCGGCGGCGGTGGCGGCTGGGGCGGCGGCCCCGGCGGCCAGCAGGGCGGTCAGGGAGGTGGCCAGGGCGGAGCCCCGGCCAACGACCCCTGGGCGACCGGCGCGCCGGCCGGTGGCGGCCAGCAGGGCGGCGGCGGTGGCGGCTGGGGCGGAAGCTCCGGCGGCTCCGGCGGCGGCTACTCGGACGAGCCCCCCTTCTAGGGATCACTCCCTTTCGGGGCTGGGCTCGCACCCCACACTTCTTGATCACACAGGAGAAACACCATGGCGAAGCCGCCTGTGCGCAAGCCTAAGAAGAAGGTCTGCGCTTTCTGCAAGGACAAGGTCACGTACGTGGACTACAAGGACACGAACATGCTGCGGAAGTTCATTTCCGACCGCGGCAAGATCCGTGCCCGCCGCGTGACCGGCAACTGCACGCAGCACCAGCGTGACGTCGCCACGGCCGTGAAGAACAGCCGTGAGATGGCGCTGCTGCCCTACACGTCCACCGCGCGATAAGGAAAGGGTGACCGAAACATGAAGATCATCCTGACCCACGAGGTCTCTGGCCTCGGCACCGCCGGCGAGGTCGTCGACGTCAAGGACGGGTACGCCCGTAACTACCTGATCCCGCGGAAGTTCGCGATCCGCTGGACCAAGGGTGGCGAGCAGGACGTGGCGCAGATCCGCCGCGCCCGCAAGATCCACGAGATCGCCACCATCGAGCAGGCCAACGAGATCAAGGCCAAGCTCGAGGGCACCGCGGTCCGTCTGGCCGTCCGCTCCGGCGACGCCGGCCGTCTCTTCGGTTCCGTCACCCCGGCCGACATCGCTTCGGCGATCGAGGCTGCCGGTGGCCCGAAGGTCGACAAGCGTCGTGTCGAGCTGGGCTCGCCCATCAAGTCGCTCGGTGGCCACGAGGCCTCCGTGCGTCTGCACCCCGAGGTTGCCGCCAAGGTCAACATCGAGGTCGTCTCTGCCTGAGCTCTGCTCTGAGCAGTGCTGAAGCACATGTGGGGCCGCACCCTTCGGGGTGCGGCCCCACACGCTTTCCGGCTTCGTTTCACGTGAAACGGCGCATCCGCGAAGGCGGCCGTTTCACGTGAAACGAGGCGCTTCCCGTCAGCGCGTCGCGCCCGTCACGGCCCAGCGTCCCGAGCGGTAGCGGATCCAGAGCGTGACCATGCGCACCGTCATCATCAGTGCCATCGCGCCCCAGACAGCGGTGAGGCCGCCGCCGAGGACGGGGACCAGCAGTGCCACAGGCGTGAAGACGGCGAGCGTGACGAGCATGGCCCAGGCCAGATACGGCCCGTCGCCCGCGCCCATGAGGACACCGTCCAGGACATAGACGATCCCGCAAACGGGCTGGGACAAGGCCACGACGATGAGGGCGGGCAGTGCGGCGTCCTGGACGAGCTGATCGCTCGTGAACAGCGGGACGAACAGTGGTCTGGTGGCGACGATCAGCACGCCGAGGACGACTCCCGCGGCGATCCCCCACTCCACCATCCGACGGCAGACGGCACGTGCGCCCGGGGCGTCGTCCGCGCCGAGGTAGCGGCCGATGATCGCCTGGCCGGCGATGGCGATGGCGTCGAGGGCGAAGGCGGTCAGACTCCACAGGGACAGGATGATCTGGTGCGCGGCCACGTCGGCATCGCCGAGCCGCGCCGCGACGGCCGTCGCGATCATCAGGATCGCCCGGAGCGAGATCGTACGGACGAGAAGCGGCGCGCCCGCTTGGGCACAGGCCCTGATGCCGGCCGCGTCCGGACGCAGGGAAGCGCCATGGCGGCGGGCGCCGCGGACCACGACGACGAGATAGACAACCGCCATGCCGACCTGGGCGATGACCGTGCCCCAGGCCGAACCCGCGATGCCGAGGCCGGCGCCGTAGACGAGTGCGGCGTTCAGCCCGGCATTGGCGATGAAGCCGGCGACCGCCACGTAGAGCGGGGTCTTGGTGTTCTGCAGTCCGCGCAGCACGCCGGTGGCGGCGAGGACGATGAGCATCGGGGGAATGCCGAGCGAGGAGATGCGCAGGTACGTGATCGCGTAGGGCGTCGCGGTGTCGGAGGCGCCGAAGAGTTCGACCAGTGCGGGGGCCGTGGGCAGGGTGACCGCGACGACGACGGCCCCGAGGAACAGGGCGAGCCAAATGCCGTCCATGCCCTGCTGGATGGCGGACTTCAGATCGCCGGAGCCGACGCGGCGGGCCACCGCCGCGGTGGTCGCGTAGGCGAGGAAGACGAAGATGCTGACCGCGGTCTGCAGCAGGGCCGACGCGACGGCAAGTCCGGCGAGTTGCGAGGTGCCGAGATGGCCGACGATGGCGCTGTCGGCCATGAGGAAAAGCGGCTCGGCGACGAGTGCGCCAAAGGCGGGAACGGCGAGGGCGACGATCTCTCGGTCGTGCCGGCGTCGGGCGGCCTTGGGTGTCGCGGGAGCCTGTGTCATGGGCACCAATCTAATCTTCCACAGGTAAGAGATGCAATGCGCGACTGACCCTTACTTTTGGAGGTCTTCCGCGTGTCGCGCGGCGGGGTCGGCAGAGATCTTGGGCCGACTGGGGAAGTTTTTCTTCTGCACAGCCGGTGGATGGGAAAACCGCAGGTCAGAGACTGTGTATGGAATAGCCTGAGGGCTTGTTCACAGCCCTGTCCACCGTGTCGTGCACAGGTTTTGCCAGGTTCTCCACAGCGAGGGACCCGTCATCCACACCGCCTGTGGATAACCAGATTGGCTGACGGTGCCCACGGGCCTACCGTGGTGCGGCGCCCACCATGTCTCGCGACCTCGGAAACCTCACAAATCCGACGCGTCGGAAGCGGAGTTGGGCCTCTTATTTGTCAGTGTCGTGCCGTAGGAATGAGGGGTACGGCGAGGTCCGCTCGGCGGACGGGAGGAGGCGGCCCGGTGAGTATCTCCGAGCCTTTGGACGACCCCTGGGCCGACGACGGTCCCAGCGATCGCCTCCCCGCTTCCCGGCCGTTCCGGGGCGGTGGCCGCGGCCAGGGCGACCAGCACGAGCGCGGAAGCGAGAACGGCGGTTGGGACGAGGGTCCCGCCACGTTCGAGCGCGTTCCGCCGCAGGATCTCGATGCCGAGCAGTCCGTGCTCGGCGGCATGCTCCTGTCGAAGGACGCGATCGCCGACGTCGTGGAGGTCATCAAGGGCGCCGACTTCTACAAGCCGGCCCACGAAACGATCTTTCAGGCGATCCTCGACGTCTACGCCAAGGGCGAGCCCGCCGACCCGATCACCATCGCCGCGGAGCTGACCAAGCGCGGGGAGATCAACAAGGTCGGTGGCGCATCGTATCTGCACACCCTCGTGCAGACGGTCCCGACGGCGGCGAACGCCGAGTACTACGCGGAGATCGTCCACGAGCGCGCCGTACTGCGCCGTCTCGTCGAGGCGGGCACGCGGATCACGCAGATGGGATACGCGGGCGACGACGACGTCGACGAGATCGTCAACAAGGCGCAGGCAGAGGTCTACGCGGTCACCGAGCAGCGCACCAGTGAGGACTACCTCCCGCTCGGCGACATCATGGAGGGCGCGCTCGACGAGATCGAGGCGATCGGTTCGCGCAGCGGCGAGATGACCGGTGTGCCGACCGGCTTCACCGACTTCGACTCGCTCACCAACGGTCTGCACCCGGGCCAGATGATCGTCATCGCGGCCCGACCCGCCATGGGTAAGTCCACGTTGGCGCTGGACTTCGCGCGCGCCGCATCGATCAAGAACAACCTGCCCAGCGTCATCTTCTCCCTGGAAATGGGGCGCAACGAGATCGCGATGCGTCTGCTGTCGGCCGAGGCGCGGGTGGCCCTGCACCACATGCGCTCCGGCACGATGACGGACGAGGACTGGACGCGGCTCGCGCGCCGGATGCCCGAGGTCTCGGCCGCGCCGCTGTACATCGACGACTCCCCGAACCTGTCGATGATGGAGATCCGCGCCAAGTGCCGTCGGCTCAAGCAGCGCAATGACATCAAGCTCGTGATCATCGACTATCTGCAGCTGATGCAGGCCGGTGGGTCGAAGCGCTCCGAGAGCCGTCAGCAGGAGGTCTCGGACATGTCCCGAAACCTGAAGCTGCTGGCCAAGGAGCTGGAGCTGCCGGTGATCGCGCTCTCCCAGCTGAACCGTGGCCCCGAGCAGCGCACGGACAAGAAGCCGCAGGTCTCCGACCTGCGTGAGTCCGGCTCCATCGAGCAGGACGCCGACATGGTCATCCTTCTGCACCGCGAGGACGCGTACGAGAAGGAGTCTCCGCGCGCGGGTGAGGCGGACATCATCGTCGGCAAGCACCGTAACGGTCCGACGGCCACGATCACCGTCGCCTTCCAGGGCCACTACTCGCGCTTCGTGGACATGGCCCAGACCTGATCGGAGGCGGCGGGCGCGCGAAGATCAGCCTCCGGTGAAAACCGCTCGACGCCGGTCGCCGGCCGGGATGGACTGGGCGCATGACGACATCCCCGGAAGAGCTGTTGCCCACCACGCGCCGCGCGCTCCTGCACCGCATCGCTGTTGCCCAGAGCGAGGGGCGGGCGCCCTCACTCGTCGCCGCCGTCGCGCGGGACGGTGAGCTGGTGTGGACCGGTTCGCGCACCTCGGTGGACGGGCACGGTCCGGACGAGCACGTGCAGTACCGGATCGGTTCGATCACCAAGACCTTCACGGCCGTGCTGGTGCTGCGGCTGCGCGACGAAGGACTGCTCGATCTGGCGGATCCGCTGGAGAAGCATCTGTCCGACACCGGCGTCGGCAGCGTCACCATCGCCGAACTGCTCGCCCACACCGGCGGGTTGGCGGCCGAGACGCCGGGGGAATGGTGGGAGCGGAGCCCGGCGAGCCTGCGCCCGACCCTCGCGGACGTCCTGGGCGAACAGCCCTTCCGACACCCCGTCGGCCGTCGCCACCACTACTCCAACCCCGGCTATACGCTCCTGGGCGCTCTGGTCGAGGCGGTGCGCGGAGTGTCCTGGGAGAAGGCGCTGCGCGACGAGATCCTCGAACCGCTGGGGCTGAGCCGCACCAGCGTGCAACCACAGCAACCGCACGCCGGGGGTTGGGCCGTGCACCCGTACGCGGACGTGCTGCTTCCGGAGCCGAGTGAGGATCTGGGCCTGATGGCACCCGCCGGTCAACTGTGGTCCACGACAAGGGACTTGGCCGTCTTCGCGTCCTTCCTCGCGACCGGGGACGACCGGGTTCTGAGCGCGGACTCGGTCCGGGAGATGCGGACCCCCGCAGCGCCGACGCTGCCGGGCGACTGGGAGGCCTCGTACGGTCTTGGCATACAGGTGGTGCGGGGCGGCGGCCTCACCTTGGCCGGACACAGCGGCTCGCTGCCGGGGTTCGTGGCGGGGCTGTGGCTGTGCGAGGAGGAGGGCCTCGTGGCGGTCGCTCTCGCCAACTGCACGACGGGGGTACCCGCGGCGACGCTGGCCGCCGAGCTGCTGGCGACCGTCGCGGAGGACGAACCACGGCTGCCCGAGCCGTGGCGTCCGCTCGCCGAGGTGAACGCGTCCGATCTGGAGCTGGTGGGCCCCTGGTACTGGGGTACGCAGGCCGTGGTGCTGCGCCTGGCGGCCGACGGCGGAGTGGAGCTGGGGCCGGCGGCCGAGGGCGGACGACGCTCCCGGTTCCGATCGAACGGCGACGGCACCTGGACCGGGCTCGACGGCTACTACGCCGGAGAGCTGCTCCGGGCCGTCCGGCGGGACGACGGGACGGTGAGCCACCTCGACCTGGGGTCCTTCGTCTTCACGCGGGAGCCGTACCCGGCGGACGGGCCGGTTCCCGGCGGGGTGGACCCGGAGGGCTGGCGGGGCATTCCGCGGTGATGCGCCGCGAGGCCGGTCGGCTGTTTCACGTGAAACAGCCGACCGGCCTCGCGGTCACAGCTGAAGCTTGAAGCCCAGATGTGAGCCCACGAAGCCGAGTCGCTCGTAGAAGCGGTGGGCGTCGGTGCGCGTGGCGTCGGACGTCAGCTGTACCAACTGGCAGCCCTGGCGCCGGGATTCTTCGACGGCCCACTCGATGAGCTGCGTACCGAGGCCGCTGCCGCGCTCGTCCGCGTGGATGCGGACGGCCTCGATGATCGAGCGGGTGGAGCCCTTCCGGGAGAGCCCGGGGATGATGCTGAGTTGCAGCGTGCCGACGACGCTGCCCCCGCGCACGGCGACGACGAGATGCTGATTCGGGTCGGCCGTAAGTCGTGCGTGCGCGGCGAGATACGGCGTGAGGTCCTCCGGTGACTCCCGCTGGGCGCCCAGCGGATCGTCGGCCAGCATGGCGACCAGCTCCGGAATGTCCTCGGCCGCGGCCGGCCTGATCTCAAGATCTCCCATGGGCCGCAGCCTATGCGGGGCCCGCCGACGGTGTTCGGCCCGGTCAGGCGACGGCGTGGAGCCCCTCGACCGCCTTGACCAGGGGAGCGAGGTCCGGGTTCTCGGCCGCGCTGTCGAGGGCTTCGCGCAGCGCCGCGGAGTTCGTGGGGCGGGCCGCTTCGAGGAGTTCGAACCCGGCGTCGGAGACGTTCGTGTAGATGCCCCGCCGGTCGGTCGGGCACAGATAGCGCAGCAGCAGGCCGCGCTCCTCGAGCCGGGTGACCAGGCGTGTGGTCGCGCTCTGGCTCAGGACGACGGCGTCGGCCACCTGCTTCATCTGCAGGTGCCCGCCCTCCCCGTCGTGCTGCCGGCTGAGGACGTCGAGAAGCGAGTACTCGCGCACGCTCAGCCCGTGTCCGGCCTGCAGCGCGCGCTCGATGTGGGACTCGATCCTCCCGTGCAGCAGGGAGAGTGCGCACCAGCCCTGAGAGAGGGCTGTCAGTGCGGGATCTGTGGCGGTCATGGCTACGTGGTTCCTCCGTCTCGGAGCGGCTCCCCTCCAGGGTAGTCGATGCGTGGAGGTTGCCCGCGTTTGCAATTAACCAGCGTATGCAATTATTGTGAGGTCTCGTAAAGCGCACCCGCAACAGTCTGGAAGGGACCCCTTCAATGCCTCTCGCGCTTCTCGCCCTCGCGATCGGGGCCTTCGGGATCGGGACCACGGAATTCGTGATCATGGGGTTGCTCCCAGAGGTCGCGGGTGATTTCGGCGTCTCCATCCCGACGGCCGGATACCTGGTCACCGGTTACGCACTCGGCGTCATGTTCGGCGCCCCGCTGATGACCGCCCTCGGCCAGCGCATCCCGCGCAAGCGGATGCTGATGCTGCTCCTCGGTTTCTTCATCGTCGGCAACCTGCTCTCCGCCGTCGCGCCCGTCTTCGCCGTCATGCTGATCGGCCGCGTTGTCGCCTCGCTCGCCCACGGCGCGTTCTTCGGCATCGGCTCGGTCGTCGCGGCCGAGCTGGTGGCACCGGAGAAGAAGGCCGGAGCGATCGCCATGATGTTCACGGGCCTGACCGTCGCCAACGTCGTCGGCGTCCCGCTCGGCACGTACATCGGCCAGTCGGTCGGCTGGCGCGTCACGTTCACGGTCGTCGCCGCGCTCGGTGTCATCGGCCTCGTCGGTATCGCCAAGCTCGTACCCGACCTGCCCAAGCCGGACGGCGTACGGCTCCGCCACGAGCTGGCCGCCTTCAAGAACGTGCAGGTCGTGCTCGCCATGGCGATGACCGTGCTCGGCTTCGGCGGTGTCTTCGCGGCCATCACCTACATCGCGCCGATGATGACGAACGTCGCCGGCTTCGCGGACGGCTCCGTCACCTGGCTCATGGTCCTCTTCGGCCTCGGCATGGTGGCCGGCAACCTCGTCGGCGGAAAGTTCGCCGACCGTGCCCTGATGCCCATGCTGTATGTGTCGCTGGGGGCGCTCGCCCTCGTGCTCGCCCTGTTCACGGTCACCGCGCACAACCAGGTGCTGTCCGCGATCTCCGTCGTGCTGATCGGTGCGTTCGGCTTCGCGACGGTGCCGCCGCTGCAGAAGCGCGTCCTCGACCAGGCGTCCGGCGCCCCGACGCTCGCCTCGGCCGTCAACATCGGCGCCTTCAACCTCGGCAACGCACTCTCCGCCTGGCTCGGCGGCATGGTGATCGCCGCGGGCCTCGGCTACACCTCCCCGAACTGGGTCGGTGCCGTGCTCGCCGCAGCCGCTCTCGTCCTGGCCCTGCTGTCCGCGGCCCTCGAGCGCCGCTCGTCCGCTCCGAGCCTGATCGTCGCGGGCGCCGCCGAGCAGCCGCGCACCGAGCCGGCCCACCACTGACCCGAATCCCCGCTCGACGGGGCCGACGACGCCCCCGCCCCACAGCACCACCCCGCAAGGAGCATCACCTCATGAGCACCACCGCAGTCACCCCGCTCAGCACGCAGGACGCCGAGACCCTGGTCTCCGCCGCTCGCCTCGCGGCCGAGGCGGCCGGAGTCACCGTCAGCGTCACCGTCCTCGACGCGGGCGGGCACCTCCTGGCCTTCCGCCGCGACGACCGTGCCGTCCTCATCTCCGGCGAGACCAGCACGCGCAAGGCGTACACCGCGCTCCAGTTGAACGCCCCCACCGCCGACCTTGTCGACCTGGTCAAGCCCGAGGGGCCCTTCCACACCCTGCCCACCGCGCTGGACCGGCCGCTGCTGTTCATCGCCGGCGGCGTGCCGGTCCACCGCGACGGCCGACTCATCGGTGCCATCGGTGTCGGTGGCGGCGCCCCCGAGCAGGACCACGGTTTCGCCACCGCGGCCGTGGAGGCCCTCGCCTAGCAGCGGGACATCGCCCACATCCGCCCCAAGCCACCGCGGCACAGCGGTACTTGGGGCGGAGGTGTGTTCAGCCCGCGGCCACGGTCAGTGGTGCGAAACGGCGGGTCCAGTCGCCGGGTAGGTCCGAAGCCCCGTAGTTCATCACTGCGTTGAGGCCGACGGACTCGAGCCCGCGCCCCTTGAGCCACGCAAGCAGCTCCTCATGGCGCACGTCGATGTCGGTGCGCAGCGGCCGGTCCGTGCCCGCGGCGAGCGAGGCGACGAGGGCCTGCGCCGTCGCGGTGTCACGAGCGACGAGTGGGCCGACGACCTGGGTCTCCCCGTTGGGCCAGGCGGCCGCGAAGCCGATGAGCCCGCCGCCGGAGCCACCGTCCACAGCCACCCTCAACTGGTCCGCGAACGCCGGGAGTCGGGTGATGACATGGGTACGGTCCGGGCCGAAGACCTCCGCGTCCAGGCGGAGGATCGCCTGAAGATCCTCTGCCGTGGCCGCGCGGGTGGTGACATCGGGCAGGGCCCCGCCCGCGGTGAAGCGGCCGCGCACCATCTCGGCCCGCCCCGTCACCTTGAAGCCCAACTCTTCGTAGAGCGGCCGCCCGTACGGCGTCGCGTGGAGCGTGAGCGGGGTCGTGCCCGCCTGCTCGACGACATGGCGCATCAGGCGCCTGCCGACGCCCTGGCGTGCGTGCCGTTCGGCGACCAGGACCATGCCGATCGCGCCGAGTTCGGGCCGTTCCCGGGGGCCGTACTCGGTCACCACGCAGGCGCTGACGAGACCCCCGTTGGGGTCGTCGATGCCATAGCCGGTACCGGCGGAGAGCAGGAGCCGCCACTTGTGTTCCTCACGGGGCCAGCCCCGGTCCTCGGACAGGTCGGCGCACGCGAGGAGATCGCGTGGGGTGAGACGACGGATGGGCAGGCCGGAGAGCAAAGGTGTCGACACGCAGGTCAGGCTGTCGGACTTCACCCCGTGGCGTCCACCGCTTTGTGGAGAGTGCCCCGGCGCTTTCGGCCACGCCGGGAGTTTCACGTGAAACATCGCGCCGGGCGGATCTCGACCGCGCTCGACGGCGCCCGACGCGTGAATTGGCGCGCCGAGACCGGTAATTGAGGAATTTACGAAGTGGTCGAGCTTCGCTTAATCCGCAGTTATGCCGGTAGGGGGTTGTCGGCTTCGCGGCGGCCGGTATCGTCGGGTCCGGATCGCGCCGGGTGGCCGAAGAAGGCCGAGGGGAAGCCCATGGTGCGCGCAGGCCCACGCAGCCTAACGGGACGGAGAGATCGAAGACCTGCACTTTCCGCTTTGCGTTCTGGGCAATGACACCGGGTGGCATGCTGCGATGAGGGGACTGCGGACAATGTCACACTCTTGCCTTACTTGTCAGTAGCCGTCCGGAATGCAGTGTTCAATGTGCACTGCATTGTCGTCGAGGCACGCGGGGGAAAGCCCACAGATTCCGGGCGTGGAACAGCTCGGGAGTACGTTGACCGACCGAAATATGTTCGAGGCGAGGCACAGCATGGACGCTCCGACCACTACGCCGTCGGCCGGTTCCGGTTCTGACGGTTCGGACGGTGGGGGCGGCTGGTTCACGCCGCGCAAGGCCCCGGCCCCGCAACCGCCGACCACCGACTCCGGCCAGGACGCGACGCAGGAGGAGCACCGAATACCGGAGCCGCGCCAGGCGCTGTCCGCACAGCAGACGCAGCGGCCGGCCCCGCCGCGCGCCGCCGAGACGCCCGGCCCCCTGGCCGCCGCCGCGCGCCCCGCTCCCGCGCAGGCCTCCCCCGACGCGATCCTCATCCGCCGCACCATGGAGGAGATCGGCCCCGTCGCGGACCGGGTCACCTCGTACTTCTACGCACTGCTCTTCGTGCGCCACCCCGAACTGCGCCCGCTCTTCCCCGCGGCGATGGACACCCAGCGCGACCGGATCCTCAAGGCGCTGCTGACCGCCGCCGAGCACATCGACAACAAGGACGTCCTCGTGGCGTACCTGAAGAACCTGGGCCGCGGGCACCGCAAATACGGCACGCAGGCCGACCACTACCCGGCCGTCGGCGAGTGCCTGATCGCCGCGCTCACCCAGTACGCGACGACCACGTGGGACGCGGAGACCGAGGCCGCCTGGGTCCGCACCTACACGACGATCTCCCAGATCATGATCGACGCGGCGGCCGAGGACGAGCTGAAGGCGCCGGCCTGGTGGATGGCCGAGGTCGTCTCGCACGACCTGCGCACGCCCGACGTCGCCGTGGTGACCGTGCGGCCCGATCAGCCGTACCCGTTCCTGGCCGGGCAGTACACGACGCTGGAGACGCCCTGGTGGCCGCGGATCTGGCGGCACTACTCGTTCGCGTCCGCGCCCCGCTCGGACGGGCTGCTCTCGTTCCACGTGAAGGCCGTCCCGGCGGGCTGGGTCTCCAACGCCCTGGTGCACCGGGCCCGCCCCGGCGACGTACTGCGCCTCGGCCCGCCCGCCGGCTCCATGACCGTCGACCACACCACCGACAGCGGGCTGCTCTGTCTCGGTGGCGGCACCGGCATCGCGCCCATCAAGGCACTCGTCGAGGACGTGGCCGAGCACGGGCACCAGCGCTCGGTCGAGGTGTTCTACGGCGCCCGCACCAACCACGACCTGTACGACATCGACACGATGCTGCGCCTCTCGCAGAGCCACTCGTGGCTCTCGGTGCGCCCCATCGTCGACCAGCAGGCCCATCTGCAACTGCCGGACGCCGTGCGGGAGTACGGCCCCTGGAACGAGTACGACGCGTATCTCTCCGGGCCTCCCGGCATGATCCGCAGCAGCATCGACACCTTGCGGCGCATCGGCATCCCCGGCAGCCGCATCCGGCACGACTCGGTCGAGGACCTGGTCGCGGCGGCGGACTGAACCCCGCGGCCAAGGCCCGGTGCCGGACGGCGTCAGCCCAGATCGGGCGCGTGCATCGCCCGTACGCCCTCGATGTTGCCGTCCAGGTAGTGCCGCAGCGAGAGCGGCACGAGATGGACCGAGGCGATGCCGACGCGGGTGAACGGCACCCGCACGATCTCGTAGCTGCCGCACGGGTCCTCGACCTCGGGCCCGTGCCGCTGGTCGGTGTCCATCGACTCCAGGCGGCAGACGAAGAAGTGCTGGACCTTTACGCCGGTCGCGCCGCCGTCCTCGCCGATGTGCTCGACGGTGTCCACGAAGCAGGGCACCACGTCGACGATCTTGGCGCCGAGTTCCTCGTGCACCTCGCGATGGAGGGCGTCCACGACAGTCGTGTCCTCCGGCTCGACTCCGCCACCGGGAGTCACCCAGTACGGATCGACGCCGGGCTTGGTCCGCTTGATCAGGATCAGGTTGTCGCCATCCAGCAGGACGGCGCGTGCGGTGCGCTTGACCACGGGTCGGACGGTCATGGGAGAAATGTGGCCCGGCTGGTTCCACGTGAAACATCCCGCATCGCTCGGCGCCCCGCTCACGACCAGTCGACGGCAGCGCGCAGTAGCCACTCGTGCGCCCGCGCGATGTGCGGCATGGCCAGTGTGCCGGTGCGCACCACCAGGAAGTACGTGCGCAGCGGTGGCACGGGTGGGTCGAGAAGGGCGACGATCTCGCCGCGCTCCAGGTTCTCCTCGCACAGATAGCGCGGCAGAACGGCGAGGCCGGCACCCGCGATCACGCAGGCGAGCACCGCGCGCAGATCAGGCACGACGATCGTGCCGGAGACGGCGGGCCGGGAATCGAAGACCGCGGCCCAGTAGCGGCTGACCAGGGGCAACGACTCGTGCACCTCGACCACGGGAAACTTCTCCAGGGACGGCGCAGCGTCGCGGTGCAGCATGCCGCGGCCGATCCGGGCGGCCAGGCGCGGCGCGGCGGCCAGGACATGCTCTTCGTCGCAGAGCGGAGTCGCCGTGAGCAGGGCGCCGCGTGGGCGGGCCGTCGCGATGGCCAGATCGTGATGTCCCGCAGCGAGCCCCTCCAGGGTTTCCTCGGCCGTGCCGAAGCTGGCCCGTAACGCGACGCTCTGGCCGTCGTCCCGGGTCAGGGCCGTCAGCGTGGGCAGGGCGCGCTCCGCGGTGAACTCCGGAGGCCCCGCCAGGTGCAGGGTGCGTACGGCGGACTCCTCGTCGAGCCCGGCCTCGGCGATCTCCACGAGGGCGTCGAGATGCGGGGCCGCCTTGTGGGCCAGCTCGTCGCCCATCGTCGTGGCCGTCACACCGCGCGCCTGGCGCAGGAAGAGCGGACGTCCCAGCTGCCGCTCCAGCGTGCGTATCTGGGAGGTGACCGCCGGTTGCGACAGGCCGAGCAGAGCGGCGGCACGTGTGAACGAACCGGCGCGGTGCACCGTCACAAAGGTGCGCAGCAACGCGAGATCCATCGCGGCACGCCTCCCTCCCCAACCCCCCGACCGCGCCCAACTATAAATAAGTCGATAGGTCTCTGTCGCTACCGTGATTGGACACTGACACAGAGTCAACTAGCCTTGTTCGCGCGGTTCTTCGCGCGTTGAGAGCCGGGACGGTCCGAGCCACGAGGGGGGAGGCTCGGACCGTCCGTTGTGCGTAGCGGGGTACTAGGGGCTGTCCGACGACGTCACCGGGCGTGGGCCTCGTCCAGCGCTCGCAGCACGTCCGCCACCAGGTCCTCGGTGGTCTCGGCGCCCGCGGAGAAGCGGATGAAGCCCTCGGCGACGGCGCCCCCGCCCCAGCGTCCGCGCCGCTCGGCGGTGGACCGGACACCGCCGAAACTCGTCGCGTCGTCGACCAGGGTCAGAGCCTCAAGGAACCGCTCGGCCCGGGCGCGCGAGGGCAGTTCGAAGGACACCACGCAGCCGAACCGCCGCATCTGCCCCGCCGCGACGGCATGGGACGGGTCACCGGGCAGCCCGGGATGGCGCACTCCGGAGACGTCCGCGCGCCCCAGCAGGGCGTGCGCCACGGCCAGCGCGTTGGCGCTCTGCCGCTCGGCGCGCAGCTCGAGCGTGGCGAGGGACCGGTGCGCGAGCCAGGCCTCCATCGGCCCCGGAATCGCCCCGACGATCTTGCGCCAGCGCTTCACCGACGCGATCGGCTCGGGGTCGGCGCACGTGACGTAGCCGAGCAGGAGGTCGCCGTGGCCCGTGAGCTGCTTGGTGGCGCTGGCCACCGCGAAGTCGGCGCCGAGCTCCAGCGGGCGCTGCCCGAGCGGCGTCGCGAGCGTGTTGTCCACGGCGACGAGCGCCCCGCGCGTGTGGGCGGCATCGGCGAGGCGCCGGACGTCGCAGACGTCGAGGCCGGGGTTGGACGGCGTCTCCAGCCACAGCAGGCGCGCCCCGTCGAGCACGTCGAGCTGCGCGTCACCGCCGGTCGGCGCGGTGCGCACCTCGATCCCGTACGCGGTGAGCTGTTCGCGGACGAGGGGGAAGACCTGGTAGCCATCGGCCGGCAGGACCACCGCGTCGCCCGCGCGGAGCTGGGAGAAGAGGACCGCGGAGATCGCGGCCATGCCGGAGGCGAAGGCCAGCGTCTCCACGCCGGAGCGCCCCGGAGCCTCCAACTCGCTGATGGCGCGCTCGAGATGCGTCCACGTCGGGTTCTCGTCGCGGCCGTACGCATAGGGCCCCGACACATCGCCGGGGAGGTGGAAGTGTGCGGCGAACACCGGCCCCGGCAGGGTCGGTTCGTTCTTGACCGGTTCGGGCAGACCCGCCCGGACCGCCCTCGTACCGTCGCCCGGCTCCTGTGCCGAAGGCTCTGTCATGCGACCCGACCCCCCACTGCTTCGCGTACGGAGGCGAGGAGGCCCTCGGACGCCGCCTCGACCAGCTTCAGACACTCCTCGAAGCCGCCCAGATCGCCGTAGTACGGATCGGGGACGTCCAGGTCCGAGGCGTCGGCCCCGGGGTCGTAGGAACGCAGCAGACGCACCTTCTCGGCGTCCTGCGGCGTCGACGCCAGGCGGCGCAGGGTGCGCAGATGGCCGTGGTCGAGGGCGACGACCAGGTCGAGGCGGGCGAACCAGTCCTGGTGGAACCGGCGGGCCGTGTGCTCGGAGCCGTAGCCGTTCTCGGTGAGGACGTGGACGGTGCGCGGGTCGGCGCCGTCGCCCTCGTGCCAGCCGTCCGTGCCCGCGCTGTCGATCTCCACGAGGCCGTCGAGCCCCGCCTCCTCGACGCGGGCGCGGAAGACGTGCTCGGCCATGGGCGAGCGGCAGATGTTGCCGGTGCAGACGAAACAGACGCGGTAGGTCATCCTCGGCCGCTCTCAGTCCTTGCCGTCGGGCAGCACGACGTTCAGCGCCCAGGAGACGATCGACACGATTAGGCCACCGAGGATCGCGGTCCAGAGGCCGTCGACGTGGAAGCTCAGGTCCACCTGATCGGCCAGCCACGAGGTCAGCAGCAGCATCAGGGCGTTCACGATCAGGGTGATCAGGCCGAGCGTGAGAATGAACAGGGGGAAGGTCAGGAGTTTCACGATCGGCTTCACGATCACGTTGACGAGGCCGAAGATGAGGGCGACGAGGATCAGCGTGCCGACCTTCTTGCCGGTGCTGTCGCCGGTGAGAGTGATCTTGTCGAGCACCCAGACCGCGACGGCCAGGGCCCCCGCGTTGGCGAGCGTCTTGACGAGGAAATTCTTCATGTGTCTGATCGTTGCAGACATGACTGGTGACAGGGGTGGAGAGGGCGATGAAGTCGTTCCGGTTGGATGAGCTCGAGGCGGAAAGAGCCGCCAATGACGGGGCGTATCTGCAGTTCCTGCGAGAGCGGAACATGTCGGTCGGGCTGTACGCCCTCGACGCGGGCACCCAGGATCCGCAGCAGCCGCACAGCCAGGACGAGGTCTACCTCGTGGTGAGCGGCCGCGGTTCCATCACGGTCGGCATGGAGACGACCCAGGTCGGCCGGGGCAGCGTGGTGTACGTGCCGGCCGGTGTCGCGCACAAGTTCCACCACATCAGCGAGGACCTGCGCGTCCTCGTCGTCTTCTCGCCCCCGGAGGGCTGAGGACCCGCCTCGGGGTTCCCTCAGGGTCGGGTCAGGGGATGACAAGGGATCGGAAGGCCCCGCGCAGCCCTTTGACGTGCCAGCATCGAAGCAGAAACCCGGAAGACAACGAAGGAGCGATGGCAGTGCGAGAGATATTCGCGGACATGCCGTGGTGGGTGAAGTGGGTCGCGGTGCCGGTCATCGCCATCGTCGTGTTCGGCGGTCTGATCGCGAGCGTCGTCGGCTTCGTGATCGGTCTGCTGTTCAAGGTGCTCGTGTTCGCCGCACTGGTGGGTGGACTCATCTACGTCGTGCGGAAGTTCATGGTCGGCTCGTCGTCGCGGAGCCGCGACTGGTGAGGTCGGGCGCACTCGTGTGCGGGTCCCGGTCGTTGCGTCGCGCCACCTTTCGCACGACCGGGGGAAGTTTCCCTGCGCGGCGGGCACCAATCGGTGGCCAAGGGTTAGAGTCCGGAATTCGATGGCTTTAGCCCCCTGCGAGCCTCGAACACGCGGGGGTTCCCCACGCGCATCGGGAGTGAACCTTGGCCACGGTCGATACCGCACCCGCCGCCCCGCAGACACTCATCGGCTCGGTTCAGCGAGCCATGCGACTGCTCGAGGCGGTCGCCTCCCATGACGACGGGGCGCCGGCCAAGCAGCTCGCGCGGGAAGCCGGCCTCGCCCTTCCCACCGCGTACCACCTTCTGCGCACGCTGGCTCATGAGGGATATCTCCGCCGGGAGAACGGCGTCTTCGTTTTCGGTGACGCCGCCGAGCGTTTGAGCAGCAGCGGAGCGCAGCAGAATCGTCGCAGCATGATCACCGATGCGCTGCGGCACTGGCGCGACACCATCGGCGTCCCGGTCTATTTCGCGGTCTACCGCGACGGCGAGATCGAGCTCGTCGCCGTCGCCGACACCCCGGCCAATCCGGCCGTCGAGGAGTGGGCCGACTTCCGGGAGACCGGCCATGCCCACGCCATCGGCCAGTGTCTGCTCTCCCAACTCGACGAGGGGGCCCGCAAGGACCACCTCGACCGCTACCCCGCGCAGTCCATCACTCCGTACTCGGTGCGGGACGACCGCGCGCTGCTGCGGAAGCTGAACCGGGTGGGCCGCATGGAGCCGGTCGTCGAGCGCCAGGAGTACGCGCTGGGCACGGCCTGTGCCGCGTTCCCCCTGACGATCGGGTCGACCGCGGCAACTTTGGCCATTTCTCTCCCTTCCCATCAGGCGGAGAAACTGCTGCCCACAGCCCGCCGGTTGCAGCACGAGATCGGCAGGCTGGTAGGGACACTCGCCTTCTCTATCAGCATTTGAAAACTCACTCCTTGTGATCCTGTGTGTACGTTGAGCAAGATGCCAGCAGTGTCAGGGAGGTAATTCCTGGCCAATCGACGGCAAGTTGACGGGGTAGGCGATGCGCGAGTCGGTACAAGCAGTTCAAGCAGAGGTCATGATGAGCTTCCTCGTGTCCGAGGAGCTCTCGTTCCGCATTCCGGTGGAGCTCCGGTACGAGTCCACCGATCCGTATGCCGTGCGGCTGACCTTCCATCTCCCGGGAGACGCGCCCGTGACCTGGGCGTTCGGCCGGGAGCTCCTCGTCGACGGGGTCAACGGGGCCAGCGGTGAAGGAGACGTACAGGTCACACCGGTGGAGCGGGTGGGCGGCGCGGTCGGCGAGATGCCGGGAGAGGTGCACATCAGGCTCCAGGTCGGCGCGGACCAGGCCCTGTTCAGGGCCGGGGTCGCACCGCTCGTCGCGTTCCTCGACCGGACGGACAAGCTGGTCCCGCTCGGCCAGGAGGAAACGGGCGCGGACTTCGAGTCCGACCTCGACGAGGCCCTCGACCGGATCCTCGCCGAGGAGCAGAGCGCGGGCTGAATCCCCATCGGCTCGCACGACAGCAGACGGCGACACCAGATGGTTTGCACGACACCGGAGCAGACGTAACGCTTCAGCAGCGCGGTGCACCCGAGCAGTTCCGCGCCTTTCAGCGTTTACGCCGCCGGCCTCCGCCACCGCGTCCAGGAGCGGGAGCGGCCTTCGCGGGCCCCCGCTTCTCCGGGCGGTCGGCGGAGACCACGAGCGCGGCCAGTGCGGTGGTCACCGGCACCGAGGCGACGAGGCCGATCGAGCCGACCAGCGTGCGCACGATCTCCTCGGCCACCAGCTCGCTGTTGGCCACGTCGGCGACGCTGCTCTGCGCGATCGAGAAGAGCAGCAGCAGCGGCAGCGCGGCGCCCGCGTAGGCCAGGACGAGCGTGTTGACGACGGACGCGATGTGGTCGCGCCCGATGCGGATGGCCGCCCGGTACAGGGCGCGCCGGCCCAGCGTCGGGTTCGCCTCGTGCAGCTCCCACACGGCCGAGGTCTGGGTGACCGTCACATCGTCGAGCACGCCGAGCGATCCGATGATCACGCCGGCGAGCAGCAGGCCGCTCATGTCGATGTCCGGGTACAGGCCGTGGATCAGCCCCGTGTTGTCGTCGGTGTTGCCCGTCAGAGCCGCCCAGCCGATGAACAGCGAGCCCAACAGGCCGATCAGCAGCAGGGAGACGAGGGTGCCGAGCACGGCGACGGAGGTTCTGGCCGTCAGGCCGTGACACATGTAGAGCGCGATCAGCATGATCGCGCTGGCGCCGACCACCGCGACGACCAGAGGGTTCGACCCCTGGAGAATCGCGGGCAGGATGAAGAACGTCAGCACCATGAAGCTGACCGCGAGCGCGACCAGTGCCATGACGCCGCGCATCCGGCCCACCACGACCACGGCCAGTGCGAAGATCCCGGCCAGCAGCACCATCGGTACCTTGCGGTTCACATCGGTGACCGAGTACTGCAGCTCCTTCGGAGCGTCCGGCGCGTAGGCGGCGATCACCTTCTGGCCCTCGTGCAACTGCCGCGGTGAATCCGGCTGGACGACCTCGGTGAACGTACGGCCCTTGTCCTTGCCGCTGTCGATCCGGATCGTCGCGTTCTCACAGGTGCCACTGGACTTCTGCTCGCCTGTGGCGCCCTGCTGCGCCGTGGGGTCCCCGGAGGGGGTCTGCCCCTGGGCGTGCACGGACGAGCAGTCGACCTTCTCGACCCGGGTGACGGTGGCCTGCTGCGTCTGCCGGTCGAAGCCGACGCCGCTGCGCTCGTGCGGTGGCGCGCCGCCCGGCCAGAGCACCGCGAGGCCCACGACGACCGCGACCGAGAACGGGATCAGGACGGCCGCGATCACCTTGCGCAGGTGCCGCGAGACAGGAGCCGCTGGGCCGTGGCTGTGGGAGTGCCCGTGCGGCGGATGGGACGGCGGAGCTGGGGGCTGCTGGCTGGTGGTCACCGCCAGATCATCGCAAGAACGGAGGGGGCCCTCTGTTCAACGCGGCGTGGATCACGTTAGCGTGGAGGCGCTTTTGCCATCGCGGGAGCTCGGAGCACCGGGCTGAGAGGGCGCTGACCTTCGTCCCAGCGCGTTTCACGTGAAACAGCGTGGAACGGCGTGACCAGGGACGGATACCGCTGCGTCGACCGCTGAACCTGTTACCGGGTAATGCCGGCGTAGGGAGTAGGTCTCATGACCACAACGGACGCACACACGCCTGCCTCCAGCTCGACCGAGGGCTCGAGCGAGGAGACCGGCCGGTCCATCGGCTGGCACAAGGGGTACATCAGGGGTTCGCGCCCCGACCTCCAGGTGCCGGTCCGTCAAGTGCACCTCACCAATGGGCAGTCGGTGACGCTGTACGACACCTCAGGTCCGTACACCGACCCGACCGTCGACACCGATGTCCGCCGCGGCCTCGCGCCGCTGCGGGAGAACTGGATCATCACCCGCGGCGACACCGAGGAGTACGCGGGCCGCCCCGTCCGTCCCGAGGACGACGGCATCAAGCACACGTCGCCGCGCGGCGGCCTGCGCAACCTCGACGCGGTCTTCCCCGGCCGCCCGCGTCAGCCGCGCCGCGGCCGCGAGGGTCGGGCCGTGACCCAACTCGCGTACGCACGCCGCGGGGAGATCACCCCGGAGATGGAGTACGTGGCCATCCGGGAGAACGTCGCGCCGGAGGTCGTGCGCGAGGAGATCGCGGCGGGCCGGGCCGTGCTGCCCGCGAACGTCAACCACCCGGAGATCGAGCCGATGATCATCGGCAAGCGTTTCCTGGTGAAGGTCAACGCCAATATCGGCAACTCGGCCGTGACGAGCTCCATCGAGGAGGAGGTGGACAAGATGACCTGGGCGACCAAGTGGGGCGCCGACACGGTCATGGACCTCTCCACCGGCCGCAACATCCACACCACCCGCGAGTGGCTGCTGCGCAACTCCCCCGTGCCGATCGGCACCGTGCCGCTCTACCAGGCCCTCGAGAAGGTCGACGGCAAGGCCGAGGAACTGTCCTGGGAGATCTACCGGGACACCATCATCGAACAGGCCGAGCAGGGCGTGGACTACATGACGGTCCACGCGGGAGTCCGCCTCCCGTACGTCCCGCTGACCGCCGACCGCAAGACCGGCATCGTCTCGCGCGGCGGCTCGATCATGGCCGCGTGGTGCCTCGCGCACCACAAGGAGAGCTTCCTCTACGAGAACTTCGAGGAGCTCTGCGAGATCCTCGCGGCCTACGACGTCACGTACTCGCTCGGCGACGGCCTGCGTCCCGGCTCCATCGCGGACGCCAACGACGAGGCGCAGTTCGCGGAGCTGAGGACGCTCGGCGAGCTGAACTCCATCGCCAAGCGGCACAACGTGCAGACGATGATCGAGGGCCCGGGCCATGTCCCGATGCACAAGATCAAGGAGAACATCGACCTTCAGCAGGAGATCTGCGAGGAGGCGCCGTTCTACACGCTCGGCCCGCTGACCACCGACGTCGCCCCGGCGTACGACCACATCACGTCCGGGATCGGCGCCGCGATGATCGCCTGGTGGGGCACGGCGATGCTCTGCTACGTCACGCCGAAGGAGCACCTGGGCCTGCCCAACCGCGACGACGTGAAGACCGGTGTCATCACGTACAAGATCGCGGCGCACGCGGCGGACCTCGCCAAGGGGCACCCGGACGCGCAGGCCTGGGACGACGCGCTCTCCGACGCCCGCTTCGAGTTCCGCTGGGAGGACCAGTTCAATCTGGCCCTCGACCCGGACACGGCACGTGAGTTCCACGACGAGACGCTGCCGGCGGAGCCCGCGAAGACGGCGCACTTCTGCTCGATGTGCGGGCCGAAGTTCTGCTCGATGAAGATCTCGCAGGACATCCGGCGCGAACACGGCTCCACCTCCTCGGAGATCGAGCAGGGCATGGAGCAGAAGTCCAAGGAGTTCGCGCAGGCCGGCAATCGCGTGTACCTGCCGATCGCCGACTGACGGCACGCGTGCATGACGGTGGGGCCCCTCGTGCGCGAGGGGCCTCGTCGTCGCACGGCCCGGTGGCGCCGGAGGGTCAGTCCGGCTGGTGGTCCGGGCCGCCGAAGTCCGGGCTGGAGAAGTCCGGGCTCGAATAGCCGGCGCGCTGGCCCGTGGCCGTGCCGCCGCCGTCGGGGCTGCTGAACCCCGGCCTGTTGTAGCCGAGGTGCGGCATGCGCCCGCCGGAGCCGCCGCGGCCCCCGACGTGCGAGCCGCCGCCCGCCGAGGGATCCGCCAGGGCGTCCCGCAGGAACGGCAGGATGCCCCGGTCCAGGAGCGCGACGCGCCAGGCCTCCCTGGCCTGCTTCATTTCCTCGCTTGCCTCGCCGTGCGTGCTCGCCTGGAGCGACGTCGAGCCATTGCGCAACGCCGCGAGCAGCAGGCAGACGGCCGCGACGAGGATGCTCGCCGCGGTGATCGCGCCGAAGACCCAGCCGAAGGTGCGCAGGGTCCTGGCGAAGGCCGGTACCGGGTTGAGCATGCTCAGGACGTAGCCGACGATCAGGAAGATCACGGCCGCGGTCCCGGCAAGGACAGGGGCGAGCACGACGGCGACCGCGGCGACGCCCGGTCCCGTGCTCTCCCCGCTGGAGTTGCCTCCTTCACGTAGCGGACGCAGGAGCCGCGGTGTGGAGCGCAGTTCCTCGCGGACCTTGACGTAGCGCTGGTACTCGTCGGCGGCCGCCGTATTGATCAGTGCGGCGGCGCCGAGCGCCATCGTGCGCAGCTGCTCGGGGTTGAGCCGCTGGCCCACGGCGGCGAGTTCAGGCCGATTCGGTGCGGTACGCAGCGCGTCATCGAGGAGCCGCTCGAACTCGGGACGGTCCTCGTTCAGCAAATGCGGAGCGCTGTTCATGTGCATCCCCCGATGCTCCGTAGGGCTTGGTGGCCCGCATGGGTGCGAGCCGTCGGGCAGAAACGGAGGGGAGCCTGCTACGGATAAGCCGATGGTAGAGCTGTCACGGCACGCGGTGACAGGGGGTTTCCGGAAATTGGCCCGGCGGCCGGTCGGATCCTCCGCTTTCGCGTGTGTCCCGCGAAGTCTCAGACATCCATGGGGAGTTGCTGGACGAGCAGCTTTCCGGCCATGGTGACGCCGCCGTCCATGGCGATGGCCAGGCCGTTCGCGTACACGTGCGGCCCCTCGACGGGGGGCCTGCCGTCCTCGCTGTCCCCGTCCTCGCCACCGACCTCACCGAGCAGGTACGGGATCGGGCTGTGGCCGTGCACGATGCGCGAGCCGCCGTAGGCGTCCAGGAGCTGTCGCGCGGCGCCGGGTCCCGATTCCTCGTCCTTGAACGCGAACCGCTTGGTGAACTTGCGGAACAGGTCCCAGCACTCGTCCGCGTCGTTGCGCGTGAGGGTCTCGCGCACCGTGTCGTTGACGGCCTCGATGGAGTCGCCGTAGTCGAGGTACGCGGTGGTGTCCGAGTGCGTGAGCAGGTGGTCGTCCTCGATCTCGATCGCGTCGAGCCGGGACATCCACTGCAGATGCACGTCCTGGAGGCGGTCCATGTCGGCCTTCTGCCCGCCGTTGAGCAGCCAGGCCGCCTGGAACGTGGCGGTGCCGGCCCCCGAGTTCACGGGCGTGTCGCCGAACCGCTTCGCGCCGAGCAGCAGCAGCTCGTGGTTGCCCATGAGCGCCTTGCAGTAACCGCCGGCTGCCGCCGCCTCCGCGGACAGCCGCATGACGAGATCGATGACGCCGATCCCGTCGGGCCCGCGGTCCGTGAAGTCGCCGAGGAACCACAGGCGCGCGGTGCCCGCCGCCCAGTTGCCCTCGGCGTCGATCAGGCCCTTCTCGTGGAGGGCGGCGATCAGCTCGTCGAGATAGCCGTGCACATCGCCGACGACGTACAGCGGGCCGAGGCCCTCGTCCCCCGTGGGCGCGGGCTGCGGCGTCTCGACCTGGACGGTGTCGCCCCGGTTGATGACCGGCAGATCGCGCTCCGTCGGCGTGTAGCCCTCGGGATATGCCTCGGGATTCTCGGCGCCGGGCGCGGGGACGTCGGGGTCCGTCGGCTGTACGTTCGCCGGTACGTCATGGACGTACGCGGGAACACGGAAGTCGCGCAGCGTATCCGTGTCCGCTGCGGGTCCCGGACCGGCCCCCTGAGTCATCGACCCCTCCACCACCATTGCGCCGCCTGTGCACCGTATCGGACTGCCTGGTCGCAGCGGCCCGCGGTGTCGTGCGCCCATCATAGGAATGCGGCTCGCGCTGTGTGATGCACCAGGGGTGGTGAATCGGTGACGGGCGGCTGATCACCGTGCATTTCTCCCGAATTGGTGTGGACTTTTCTCTTCGGAGGAGTCGATGGAGGGGGCGGCCGGGGCGCTCAGCTCTGTCCGGGAGAGCGCGGCGGACTGACCGTGGTGCGGTGCGGGCGTCGCTGGGACGAGGTCCGCACGATGAGATCGGTCGGCATCACCTGCTCGACCGGCTGGTCGGACTCCACGCCTTCGATGGCGTCGATGAGGAGCTGCACGACGGACGTCCCGATCCGCCGCGGTTTGAGCGAGAGGGTGGTGATGGGCGGTTCCGTGTTCGCGTAGACATTCGACTCGCTGCAGCAGACCAGCAGCAGGTCGTCCGGGACGCGCAGCCCGTACCGGCGGGCGGCGGCGAGCAGATCGGTGCCGTTGGGATCGAATAGGCCGTAGACGGCGTCGGGGCGGTCGGGCCGGGCGAGCAGCCGGTCGGCCGCGACGGCCCCCGCGCAGGGGTCGTGCGCGGGGTACGACTCGTAGACCGGTTCCTGTCCGATCCGCTCGCACCAGCGCAGGTACGCCGAGGTGGAGAGGTGTGTGTATGTGTCGGTGGTGGTGCCGGTGAGCAGTCCGATGCGGCGGGCGCCGGACTCGGCGAGGTGGTCGAGGATGCCGAGCACGGCGGCCTCGTGGTCGTTGTCGACCCAGGCGGTCACGGGCAGGGTGCCCGCGGGACGTCCGTCGGAGACGACCGGCAGGCCCTGGCGGACCAGCTCGGTGACGACCGGATCATGGTCGGAGGGGTCGATGACGACGGTGCCGTCGAGCGCGACGTTCGACCACACGTCGTGGCGTGAGGTGGCGGGCAGGATGACGAGGGCGTACCCGCGGGCGAGCGCGGCGGAGGTGGCGGCGCGGGCCATCTCCGCGAAGTACGCGAATTCTGTGAAGGTGAAAGGTTCATCCCCGTACGTCGTCACGGTCAGGCCGATGAGGCCCGATTTCCCGGTACGGAGCGTGCGAGCGGCCGCGGAGGGGCGATAGCCCAACCGGTCGGCGACCTCGCGGACGTGGCGTCGGGTGGCGTCCGGGAGCCGGCCCTTACCGTTGAGCGCATCGGACACAGTCGTGATCGAGACCCCGGCGGCTGCGGCAACATCTCTGATGCCTGCCCGGCCCGGCCGGGTGCCCCTGCGGGTCGTCTCTGCCCGGCTCACCTGGTGCTTCCCTGCTGCTGTCATGGCGAGCCGATAGTAGGGCTCATTCGGCTGCATGGTGGGGGAGCATATGCAGGCGTTGACAGGCACGTTTCTGCAAGGTGATTACCCATCATCAACCTTTAAATAAAAGGGAGTTGAAGGGATTGACTATGGCACACCGCTTGTCGTCGCGCATGGGCCTGCCAAGTCGGCGATGTTGCGAGTAGGTCTCAACTCACCTTCACGGGTGATGCGCGCCACGGCGCGAGCCACCGGCGCGCGCCAGGGCGAGGAGCGCTCCCCCCTCTCCGCACGCCTTGGGAGGGGTCGGGACCCGGGCCATTGGGGCATGCGGCGAATCCTCTTAAGGTGAGCAGTATTGGAACGGTGCCCACAAGGAGGACTGCGGTGAGCGAGATCAACCCCAAGCTGCGCCCGGAGCTGGCGGGGATCCCTGCCTACAAGCCAGGAAAGCCGGCCGCTGCCGGGGGGCCGGTGGCGTACAAGCTGTCCTCCAACGAGAACCCGTATCCTCCGCTGCCCGGCGTGATGGAGCAGGCGATCGCGGCCGCAGGGACCTTCAACCGGTACCCGGACATGGCGTGCACCGGCCTGATGAACGAGCTGTCCGACCGTTTCGGTGTGCCCGTCAGCCATCTGGCCACGGGAACCGGCTCGGTCGGCGTCGCGCAGCAGCTGCTGCAGGCGACCTCGGGCCCCGGCGACGAGGTCATCTACGCCTGGCGGTCCTTCGAGGCGTACCCGATCATCACGCAGATCAGCGGCGCGAAGTCGGTGCAGGTGCCGCTCACGCCGGACGAGGACCACGACCTCGACGCCATGATCGACGCGATCACGGACCGTACGCGCCTCATCTTCGTCTGCAACCCCAACAACCCCACGGGCAACGCCATCCGCCGGGCCGAGCTCGAGCGGTTCCTCGACCGGGTGCCCTCCGACGTTCTGGTGGTCCTCGACGAGGCGTACCGCGAGTTCATCCGCGACACCGAGGTGCCGGACGGCGTCGAGATCTACCGGGACCGGCCGAACGTGGCGGTGCTGCGGACCTTCTCGAAGGCGTACGGGCTCGCGGGCCTGCGTGTGGGCTTCGCCATCGCGCACGAGCCGGTCGCGGCGGCGCTGCGCAAGACGGCGGTCCCCTTCGGCGTGAGCCAGCTCGCCCAGGACGCGGCGGTCGCCTCGCTGCGCGCGGAGGACGAGCTGCTCGGCCGGGTCGGCTCGCTGGTGGCCGAGCGCACGCGGGTCGTCGAAGGGCTGCGGGCGCAGGGCTGGACGGTGCCCGAGACGCAGGCCAACTTCGTGTGGCTGCGGCTGGGGGAGAAGACGCTGGACTTCGCGGCGGCCTGTGAGCAGGCGGGCGTGGTCGTACGGCCGTTCGCGGGTGAGGGTGTGCGCACCACCATCGCGGAGACGGAGGCCAACGACATCTTCCTGCGGACGGCCGAGGAGTTCCGCAAGGAGCTGTAGGGCGCCGCGCGTTGGCGCGCGGATCGTAGTGACAGGGGTCTCCCGGATTAACGGGGGACCCCCCCTTCGTATGCCGACCACCAGTACGACATAATGCTTGTGAATGTGAACGCGTTCACAAGCGTGTCCCGGTTCCTCCCGGGATTTGTGGGATTAAAGGGGCAAACTGCCGCTGTGACCACGGCGATGTAAGGAGAAGACGCAGTGGACCCGACAACGGTCGCCCTCGCGCCGGAGACCCTGGCGCGATGGCAGTTCGGCATCACCACCGTCTACCACTTCCTGTTCGTCCCGCTGACGATCTCCCTCGCCGCGCTCACGGCGGGCCTGGAGACGGCGTGGGTGCGCACGGGCAAGGAGAAGTACTTCCACGCCACGAAGTTCTGGGGGAAGCTCTTCCTGATCAATATCGCGATCGGTGTCGCGACCGGTCTCGTGCAGGAGTTCCAGTTCGGCATGAACTGGTCGGACTACTCGAAGTTCGTCGGGGACGTCTTCGGTGCCCCGCTCGCGATGGAGGCGCTGATCGCCTTCTTCTTCGAGTCGACCTTCATCGGGCTGTGGATCTTCGGCTGGGACAAGCTGCCGAAGAAGCTCCACTGCGCCTGCATGTGGATGGTGTCGATCGGCACGCTGGCCTCCGCCTACTTCATCCTGGCGGCCAACTCCTGGATGCAGCACCCGGTCGGCTACGAGATCGACAAGCAGACCGGGGTGGCCCGGCTCAACGACATCGGGCACGTCCTCTTCCAGAACACCGCGGTGGTCCAGTTCGCGCACACCGTCTCCTCCGCCTTCCTCACCGGCGGAGCCTTCATGATCGGCATCGCCAGCTTCCTGCTCTGGAAGATCAAGAAGCAGAAGGACGCCGGCGAGCAGGTCGACCGGAAGCGGACCATCACGCTGCGCAGCTCGCTGCGGCTCGGCCTGGTCACCACGATGATCGCGGGTGTTCTGGTCGCCCTCTCCGGTGACCAGCTGGCCAAGGTGATGTTCAAGCAGCAGCCGATGAAGATGGCGGCGGCCGAGGCCCTGTGGGACACCGAATGCCCGGCGCCCTTCTCGATCTTCGCGGTCGGTGACGTGACCAAGGGCCACAACTCCGTCGAGATAGAGCTTCCGGGCCTGCTGTCCTTCCTGGCCGACAGCAACTTCACCAGCTGTGTCCCGGGCATCCAGGAGACGGCCAAGGCCGAGGCCGAGAAGTACGGCGGCCAGCCCGAGGACTACATCCCCAATATCTTCGTCACCTTCTGGGGCTTCCGCCTGATGATCGGCATCGGGCTCACCGCGGCCGTCGCCGCGGGCGCCGGGTTCTGGCTGACGCGGAAGAAGCGATGGCTGCTGCCCGAGCATCGAAGGGGTGAGGACGAAATCCCCAAGCTGATGCTCACCAACAAGAAGGAACTCGGCCCGACCGTCACGAAGTGGGGCTGGCGGGTCGGCATGGCCTCGCTGATCTTCCCCTTCATCGCCAACTCCATCGGCTGGATCTTCACCGAGATGGGCCGTCAGCCCTGGGCCGTCTTCGGACTGTTCAAGACCGCCGACTCGGTCTCCCCCGGTGTCAGCCAGACCGAGATGGCGATCTCGCTGACCGCGCTGACCCTGCTGTACGCGGTGCTGTTCTGGATCAACGTACGGCTGATGAAGAAGTACGCCGTCAAGGGTCCTGACACGGACGAGGAGCCGCCCACCAAGGACCCGAAGCTGCGTGGTCCTTCGGGGGACGACTCCGATGACGACGACGATGCCGACAAGCCACTGACCTTCGCGTACTGAGAGGAGAAAGCGCCATGGGCCTCAACGACTTCTGGTTCCTTCTGATCGCCGTTCTGTGGACCGGCTACTTCTTCCTCGAAGGCTTTGACTTCGGGGTCGGCATCCTGACGCGGCTGCTCGCGCGCGACAGGACCGAGCGGCGCGTGCTGATCAACATCATCGGCCCCGTGTGGGACGGCAACGAGGTCTGGCTGCTGACCGCCGCCGGCGCCATGTTCGCCGCGTTCCCCATCTGGTACGCGACGTTCTTCAGCGCCTTCTACCTGCTGCTCGTGATCGCGCTGCTGCTGCTGATCGTGCGGGTGCTGTCCTTCGAGTACCGGCACAAGCGGCCGGAGGAGAGCTGGCAGCGCAACTGGGAGCTGGTGCTCTTCGTCAGCTCGCTGCTGCTGCCGTTCCTGTGGGGCGTGATGTTCGCCAACATGGTGCACGGTGTGCCGATCAACTCCCAGCAGGACTTCGCCGGTTCGCCCGCCGACCTGCTGACCTGGTGGGGACTGCTCGGCGGGCTCGCTTTCACCGCCGTGTGCACACTGCACGGGGCCGTCTTCACCGCGCTGAAGACGGTCGGCGACATCCGGGTGCGGGCGCGTGCGCTCGCGACGAAGGCGGGTGTGGCCACCGTGCTGCTCGGCGGCGGATTCCTTGCCTGGATCCAGGTCGAGAGCGGGACGGCGTGGACCGCGGCGGCGTTCGCCGTGGCGGTCGTCGGACTGCTCGGAACGCTCGCGACGAATGCCAAGGGGCGCGAGGGCTGGGCCTTCACCTTCAACGGGGTCGCGATCGCGGCCGTGGTGGCGGTGATCTTCCTGGCGCTGGTGCCGAACGTCATGCCGTCCTCGCTCAACGAGGCGTGGAATCTGACGATCGACAACACGTCGTCGGGTCCGTACACGCTGAAGGTCATGACCTGGGTCGCCGGGATCATGACGCCGCTGGTCCTGCTCTACCAGGGCTGGACCTACTGGGTGTTCCGCAAGCGGCTCGGCACGAACCACATGCCTGCCGAAGCGCACTGAGCTCCCGCCACTACGTGAGGGTGTGTTTCACGTGAAACCGATCGACCAGCGCCTGTTCCGGTACGGCCGGGCCTCCCGCCTCTTCCTGATCGCGGTGGTGGCCCTGGGCGCCGCCGGGGCGGGCCTGGTCATCGCGCAGGCGATGCTCATCGCCGAGATCGTGGTGGGCGCGTTCCAGCACGGCCTCGACGTGGCCGGACTGCGCACCCCACTGCTCCTGTTGGTGGCCGTCGCGGCCGGGCGCGGGCTCGTGGCCTGGCTGACCGAGCTGGCCGCGCACCGGGCGAGCGCGGCGGTCAAGTCGGAGCTGCGCAGGCGGCTGTTGGAGCGGGCCGCGCTGCTCGGTCCCGGGTGGCTGAGCGGGCAGCGCACCGGGTCCCTGGTGGCGCTCGCGACGCGCGGCGTGGACGCCCTCGACGACTACTTCTCCCGCTATCTGCCGCAGTTGGGGCTCGCGGTGGTCGTCCCGGTGGCGGTGCTCGCCCGCGTCGTCACCGAGGACTGGGTGTCGGCGGCGATCATCGTCGGCACCCTGCCCCTCATCCCGATTTTCATGATGCTCATCGGCTGGGCGACCCAGTCCCGGATGGACCGCCAGTGGCGGCTGCTGTCCCGGCTCTCGGGGCACTTCCTGGATGTGGTCGCCGGTCTGCCGACCCTGAAGGTGTTCGGCCGCGCCAAGGCGCAGGCCGAGTCCATCCGCAAGATCACCGGCGAGTACCGCAGGGCGACGATGCGCACCCTGCGGATCGCCTTCCTCTCCTCGTTCGCGCTGGAACTACTGGCCACGCTGTCGGTCGCGCTCGTCGCCGTGACCATCGGCATGCGGCTCGTGCACGGCGAGATGGATCTGTACATCGGGCTCGTGATCCTGGTGCTCGCGCCCGAGGCGTATCTGCCGCTGCGGCAGGTGGGCGCGCAGTACCACGCGGCGGCCGAAGGGCTCGCCGCGGCGGAGGAGATCTTCGCGGTCCTGGAGTCGCCGCTGCCCGAGGACGGCACGCGGGGCGTCCCCACGGCCGGCGGAATCGGATTCGAAGGCGTTTCGGTCCGCTACGAAGGACGGTCCTCGGAGGCCGTCTCCGACGTCTCCTTCCAGGTCGCCGCGGGCGAGACCGTGGCCCTCGTAGGGCCGAGCGGAGCGGGCAAGTCGACGCTGATCAGTGCCCTGTTGGGTTTTGTACGCCCCTGTAGCGGGCGAATCTCGGCCGGCGGCGTCGATCTCGCCGAGGTGTCGCGCGAGGCGTGGCACGCGCGCGTGGCGTGGGTTCCGCAGCGGCCGCAGCTGTACGCCGGGTCGATCGCGGACAACGTCCGGCTCGCGCGACCGGAGGCCGACGACGCCGCGGTGCTCGCCGCGCTGCGGGAGGCCGGGGCGCTGGAGTTCGTCGAGGCGCTGCCCGAGGGCACGGCGACCGAGCTCGGGGAGGACGGCGCCGGGCTCTCGGCCGGGCAGCGGCAGCGGCTCGCGCTGGCGCGGGCGTTCCTCGCGGACCGGCCCGTCGTGCTGCTCGACGAACCCACGGCCGCGCTCGACGGGGAGACCGAGGCCGGCATCGTCGACGCGGTGCGCAGGCTCGCCGTGGGGCGGACCGTGCTGCTGGTCGTGCACCGGCCCGCGCTGCTCGCCGTCGCGGACCGGGTCGTACGGATCGAGGCGCCCGGCGCCGCGGTACCGGCGCAGGCGCGCGGCGCGGTGCAGGGGAGCACGAGCGGGCAGGCACTGACCGAGGCAGTCGAGAGCGCACCGGTGGACGTACGGGGCGACGCGCCGGCGGACCGGCGGCACGTGCTCGCACGGTTGCGGACCGCCGCCAGGCCGCGCCGCTCGCGGCTCGCCCTCGCCCTGCTGCTCGGCGCCCTCGCGCTCGGCAGCGCGGTCGGCCTGATGGCGACGTCCGGGTGGCTGATCTCGCGGGCCTCGCAGATGCCACCGGTGCTGTACTTGATGGTCGCGGTGACGGCCACGCGGGCCTTCGGCATCGGACGGGCCATCTTCCGGTACCTGGAGCGGCTCGTGTCGCACGACGCGGTGCTGCGGATGCTGGCCGACACCCGGGTCGCCGTGTACCGGCGCCTGGAGCGGCTCGCGCCCGCCGGACTGCGCACGCAGCGGCGCGGCGACCTGCTCTCCCGGCTCGTCGCGGACGTGGACGCGCTGCAGGACTACTGGCTGCGCTGGCTGTTGCCCGCGTCGGCCGCCGCGCTCGTGGGCGCGGGCTCGGTGGCGTTCACCGCGTGGCTGCTGCCCGCCGCGGGCGCCGTGCTCGCCGTGGGGCTGCTGCTCGCCGGGATCGGGGTGCCGCTGCTGTCCGGCGCGGTGTCCCGGCGCGCCGAGCGACGCCTTGCCCCCGCGCGCGGGGTGCTCGCCACGAAGGCGGCCGAACTGCTCACCGGCACCGCCGAACTGACCGTCTCGGGGGCCCTGCCGCGACGTACGAAGGAGGCCACCGAAGCCGACTCCGTGCTGACCCGGATCGCCTCGCGCGCGGCCACCGCGACCGCGCTCGGCGACGGGCTCACCGCACTGATCACCGGCCTGACCGTGGCGGCGGCCGCGCTCGTCGGCATCCAGGGCGTACGCACCGGGCAGCTCCACGGGGTGTCGCTCGCGGTCGTCGTCCTGACGCCGCTCGCCGCGTTCGAGGCGGTGCTCGGCCTGCCGCTCGCCGTGCAGCACCGCCAGCGCGTCCACAAGAGCGCCGAGCGCGTCTACGAGGTCCTGGACGCGCCGGAACCGGTACGGGAGCCCGAGCGGCCCGCGCGGGCGCCGCAGGACCCCTTCCCGGTCGTCGTGCGTGGCCTCACCGCCCGCTACGAGGGCCAGGACCGGGACGCGCTCGCCGGACTCGACCTGACGCTGGAGCGGGGCCGCCGCGTCGCCGTCGTCGGCCCGTCGGGGTCGGGCAAGACGACCCTCGCCCAGGTGCTGCTGCGCTTCCTCGACGCGGACGCCGGGACGTACACGCTCGGCGGCGTCAACGCGGCGGACCTCGACGGCGACGCGGTCCGGCGGCTCGTCGGACTGTGCGCCCAGGACGCGCACCTCTTCGACAGCAGCCTCCGCGAGAACCTGCTCCTGGCCAAGAAGGACGCCACCGAGGACGAGCTGTGGGCGGTGCTCGGGCGCGTACGTCTTCGGGAGTGGGCGCAGGCGCTGCCGACCGGGCTCGACACCCTGGTGGGCGAGCACGCCGCGCGTCTCTCGGGCGGCCAGCGGCAGCGGCTCGCGCTCGCCCGCGCGCTGCTCGCCGACTTCCCCGTCCTCGTGCTCGACGAGCCCGCCGAACACCTCGACCTGGAGACGGCGGACGCGCTCACCGCTGACCTGCTGGATGTCACGCGGGGGCGGACGACGGTGCTGATCACGCACCGGCTCGCCGGTCTGGAGGCCGTGGACGAGGTGCTCGTGCTCGACGGCGGGCGGGTCGCCCAGCGCGGTCCGTACGCCGAGCTGGCCGCGGCCGACGGGCCGCTTCGGGAGCTGTGGCTCCGGGAGGGGGCGGCGGAGGCCCTGGCCGGTGCGGAGAACTGAGGACCCGGCTCGCCCCGCCCGCTCAGCTGCCTCGGCCTGCTCGACCCGCCCGCTCAGCCGCTTCGACCCGCTCGCCCCGCCCGCCTCGGCTCCGCCGCCCACCCGGATCCCGACTTTCCTCGGCAATTGGTACTAATTAGGCTCGTCGCATGGCAGCACCCACGGACCCCGGCGCCCCGTCTCCCGCCGAGCCCGCCGCGGCTTCCCTGGAGGCGGCGACGCAGGCGACCCGCAGCCTTCACGGCCTGTCGGCCGAGCTGACCGCGCGGCTGCCGCAGCTCCTGGAAGCGATGCGTTCCGTGGGCACGGGACTGGAGCTGCACACCACGCTCGACCGGATCTGCGAGACGGCCGCCGAGCTGACCGACGCCAAATACGCCGCGATCGGCGTCGTCGCCGAGGACGGCGACGGGCTCTCGGACTTCGTCTACACCGGGGTCGACGAGGAGACCGCGAAGCTCATCGGGCGGCTGCCCGACGGCCACAAGGGACTGCTCGGCGCGCTCATCCACGACCCCGTGACCGTGCGCCTCGCGAACCTGGCGGACGACCCGCGCTCCTGCGGCTTTCCCGCGAACCATCCGCCGATGCACACGTTCCTCGGCCTCCCCATCCGCGTACAGGGCGAGATCTTCGGAAACCTCTACCTCACGGAGAAGCACGGCGGCGGCGAGTTCAACGACGACGACCTGAACATGGTCCGGGTGCTCGCCACGGAGGCGGGCATCGCCATCGGCAACGCGCGCCTCTACGAAGCGGCCAAGCAGCGCGAGCGGTGGATCGACGGCTCCGTGGCGGTGACCACCGCGCTCCTGTCGGGCGGTGACGCGGACGACGCGCTCCAGGTGGTCGCCGAACAGTCCCGGCACCTCTCGGACTCGGCGGCCGGCATCGTGATGCTGCCCGCGGAGGAGGGCGGCATGGAGATCGTCGCCGTCGACTCGGACGAGCCCTCCGGCGTGCTCGGCGTGATCGTGCCGCCGGAGAGCGAGGTGATCTCCGAACTGCTCGAAGGACACGCCGTGTTCGTCGACGACGCGGCCACCGACCCCCGCATGCTGACCGGACTCGCGCGGGACTACGGGCCTTCCATGATGCTGCCCCTCCAGAGCGGCGGACGGGTCCTGGGGACGCTGGTGATGACCCGCGCGCGTGGGGCGCGTCCGTTCAGCGAGGCGGAGCGCACCCTGGCCACCCAGTTCGCCTCCCAGGCCGCGCTGGCCCTGGTCTCGGCCGACGCGCAGCGCGACCGGGAGCGCCTCGCCGTCCTGGAGGACCGCGACCGGATCGCGCGCGATCTGCACGACCTCGTCATCCAGCGCCTCTTCGCCACGGGGATGATGCTGGAGACCGCGCAGCGCCGCTCCGTGGTGCCCGAGGTGCAGACCGGCGTCGGCAAGGCGGTCGACGAGCTCGACACCACGATCCAGGAGATCCGCACCGCGATCTTCGCGCTCCAGCAGGGTCCTGCCGAGGCGCCGTCGGGGCTGCGCACCAAGGTGCTCCGCGAGATCAACATGGCTGCCGTGCCGCTCGGGTTCAAGCCCTCGCACCGCTTCCTCGGACCGGTCGACACGGTCGTCGGGGAGCTCACCGGAAAGCACCTCATCGCGGCGCTGCGCGAGGCCCTCTCGAACGCGTTCCGGCATGCGGAGGCGGACCGCATCGACGTCGTCGTCGACGCCGGAGTGATCCTCCCCGACGGGCAGCAGGGCGTCCGCCTGACGGTCGCGGACGACGGCGTGGGCATCAAGGAGGGCGGGCGACGCAGCGGCCTGAAGAACCTCCGGAAGCGGGCCGAATCGCTCGGCGGGGCCAGTTGGTACGGGCCGGGGCTCGACGGGGCCGGGACGACGGTGGTGTGGCAGGCGCCCCACTGAGAACTGCGGGTGCCGCCCGCCTGAGCGCCGCGGGTGCCGCCGGCCCCGGTTTGGCGGTACGTTCCTGAGCCGTACGGGGCACCCGTTCCCTCGCCCGTACCAGCTCCGCAGGAAGCCCGGCGTGCGGCGGTCGACGATCCGATGCATGCGTCATGGACCCCGCCGCACCGCCACATCGCTCGTCCTCCCTGTGCTGCTGTGCGCCCTCGTGGCCCTCGGCGGCCCGCCCACGGTCTCCCAGGGGGCGGAGGGCCCGGAGGCGAGCGCGGACGTCGCGCGCCTCTACGAGGAGGCGTCCAGGGCGACGCAGCGCTACGAAGCGGGCCGCAAGGCCGCCTCCGCGGAGCAGGCGAAGGCGCGCTCGATGGAGCGGCTGCTCGTGCGCGAGCGGCGGCAGATCTCCGCGCTGCACGAGGACCTCGGCCGGATCGCCCGCGCCCAGTACCGCAGCGGCGGCGACATCCCGATCACGGCGCAGATGCTGCTCGCCGGGAACCCAGAAAAGCTGATGCACGGTCAACGGGCGGTCTGGCAGGCCGATCTGGCCCTCAACAACGCCGTGGACAAGAGCAGACGCGCCGAGCACCGGCTCGCGGACGGACAGCGCAGGGCGGCGGACGCGTGGCGCTCATTGAAGGCACGCAACGCACGGCTCGTTCTTCTTAAGAAGGGCATCGAAAGCAAGCTCGAAGCGGCGCGCTGGCAGCTCCAGGGGCAGGCGGACACGTCGGTCGCCGCGGGCAGGTGCAGGGGCGCCGTACGCCTCAAGGAGCCGAAAAACTCAACTACGCGCGCGTGGCTGCCCCCTGTGAAGAAGTACGAGCTGTCCGCGGGCTTCGACAGCGCGGGCGAGCGCTGGTCGCACCGGCACACCGGACAGGACTTCGCGGTCGACATCGGCACACCGGTGCGCTCGGCGGGCGCGGGCCGCGTGGTGAGCGTGTCCTGCGGCGGCGCCTTCGGCATCGAGATCGTCGTGCGGCACCCCGGCGGCTACTACACGCAGTACGCGCATCTCGCCGCGGTCACCGTCGACCAGGGGCAGAAGGTCCGCGCCGGCCAGTGGATCGGCCAGTCGGGCACCACCGGCAACTCGACGGGGCCGCACCTCCACTTCGAGGTGCGGCTCACGCCGTATCTGGGGTCCGGGGTGGACCCCGTGAAGTGGTTCGCCGAGCGCCACGTGAAGCTGTAGGCGCCGTGCGGCTACTGCGGCTACCGGGCGGGGGCGTGCGCGGCCAGGATGTCCTCGATGACGCGGGCGACGCCGTCCTCGTTGTTGGTCGCGGTGCGGCCGCTCGCCATGGCCAGGACCTCGGGGTGCGCGTTCCCCATCGCGTACGACGTGCCCGCCCAGGCGAGCATCTCCATGTCGTTGGGCATGTCCCCGACGGCGACCACCTCGGCGGGCGCGATGCCGCGCTCCGCGCAGCACATGGCGAGCGTGCTCGCCTTGGAGACGCCGGGGCCGCTGATCTCCAGAAGCGCGCTCGGGCTCGACCGGGTGATGGCCGCACGGTCGCCGACACCCGCGCGGGCCAGCGCCAGGAACGCGTCGGGGTCGAGCTCCGGGTGGTACGCGAGGAGCTTGAGCACCGGCTGGTCCGCGACGGCCGCGCCCTCGAAGTCGGCGGCCAGCAGCTTCTCCGCGGGGGCGACGGTCTCCCCGGGGTCCAGGTGCAGCGGCGGGTACGTCGGCTCGTGGTGCAGGCCGCCGGTGCGCTCGACGGCGAACGTGGTGCCCGGGGCGGTCGCACGCAGGATGCGGACGACGTCGAGGGCGTCCGGGACCGTCAGCTCTCTGATCTTGACGAAACGGTGCTCTCCCGCGCCGCCGTGCAGGTCCACGACGGCGGCGCCGTTCCCGCAGATCGCCAGGCCGTGGCCGTGCACATGGTCGCTGACGACATCCATCCAGCGGGCCGGGCGGCCCGTCACGAAAAAGACCTCGATGCCGGCCTCCTCCGCGGCGGCGAGCGCGGCGACCGTACGCGGCGAAACGGTCTTGTCGTCGTGCAGCAACGTTCCGTCGAGGTCGGTGGCGATCAGCCGGGGCGTGGGGGCGGAGGGGGCCGGAGTCCGGGGCCCGGGAGTCGGTGAGGTCACCGACCCATGGTCGCGCATATGCGCGCACGGGCGTGCTGCGGGGCGCACATATGAGTACGCACCTGGCTCATGCGCCCCGCCCGGATTCCGGTGTGACGGAGTCCGTTTCAGTCGACTCAGTCGAGTTGGGCCAGGGCCTCCGTTGCGATCGACTCGAAGGTCTTCTGGTCGGCGGCGAAGGCGGTGTCGGGGATCGGCCAGTGCAGGACGAGCTCGGTGAAGCCCAGCTCCCGGTGCCTGCCCGCGAAGTCCACGAAGGCGTCGACGGAGGTGAGGGGGCGGGTGCGGTCCGGGGTGAATCCGGTGAGCAGGATCTTGTCCGGTTCGTCCGCGTCACGGCCGATGGCCTCGCATGCGGCGGCCAGCTTCGAGACCTGCCCGCGAATGGCCTGAATCGATTCCTCCGGGGTGCCCGTCTCGTACAGCTTCGGGTCGCCGGTGGTCACCCACGCCTGCCCGTGCCGCGCGGCGAGCCTCAGGCCGCGCGGCCCCGTCGCGGCCACCGCGAACGGCAGCCGGGGGCGCTGTACGCAGCCCGGGATGTTCTGCGCGCCGACGTCGCCGCCGGCCGAGTAGAACGTCCCGTCGTACGAAACCGTGTCCTCGGTGAGCAGCCGGTCGAGCAGGGGGACGAACTCCGCGAAACGGTCGGCCCGCTCGCGCGGCGTCCACGGCTCCTGGCCGCTGTGCGCGAGGGCGCTCGCGTCGAAGCCGGTGCCGCCCGCGCCGATTCCGAGCGTGATCCGGCCACCGGAGATGTCGTCGAGCGTGAGCAGTTCCTTGGCGAGGGTGACGGGGTGCCGGAAGTTCGGCGAGGTCACGAGGGTGCCCAGGCGGATCCGCTCGGTGGCGGTGGCCGCGGCCGTCAGCGTCGGGACCGCCCCGAACCACGGCCCGTCCCGGAACGGCACGCGCCAGGACAGGTGGTCGTACGTGTACGCGGTGTGGAATCCCAGCTCCTCCGCGCGCAGCCAGGTCTCGCGGGCGCCCTCGTGCCAGCGCCGGTGGGGCAGGATCACGGTGCTCAGGCGCAGCGGGCGAGGGGGCGTGGCGGGAGCGTTCTCGTTCATACCTGCGAGCGTATGCGGATTCCACCGACACCTCGCCCGGGGCGCTTACCGGGTGCCGCCGGGGTGCTGCCGGGGAGGTCCCGGGGTACTGCCGGAGGTCTTACCGGGGCTTCCGCCGCAGCTTCTGGCGGGGATCACGCCGGGCCTCTCTCCGAGCTCCCCGGACACATCGCGAACCGACCCTCGGGCGCTCTCTCGGGGTGCCCGCTTCGGCCCCTTCTCGGGCGCTTTCTCGGGGTGCCCGCTTCGGCCCCTTCTCGGGCGCTTTCTCGGGGTGCCCGCTTCGGCCCCTTCTCGGGCGCTTTCTCGGGGTGCCCGCTTCGGCCCCTTCTCGGGCGCTTTCTCGGGGTGCCCGCTTCGGCTCCTCCTCGGGCCCTTCTCGGGGCCCCTCTTCGGCCCCTCCTCGGGTCCTTCTCGGCCCCTTCTCCGGCCCTCTCTTCGGATGCCCTCCCGAATCAATCCCTTTTCGACCCCCTTCCCCGGGCCCCTCTTCGGATCCCCTCCGCGGCCTTCTCGGCCCCCTCCTCGGATCCCTCTCCGGCTCGCTCCCCGGCCCTCTCCCCGCCCCCTCTCGGCCCCACTCCCGGATCCCGCCCTCGGCCCCCCTCGGATCCCCGTCGATTTCCCCTCGGGCCCCCTCGATTTCCTTCGGATTCAATCCAGAAATTTTGGCCCGCATGTTTGATCCACAGCCAAGTCCAGTTATCCACAGGCCAGTTGGCGATTCTGTGGACAACTCTCAAGCCGGAAAGCCTTTTTGGCCAACACTGGGCGTATTGCTGGCCTTTGAGGCAAGTGTGTCCAATGTCCTTGTCTGTACCTCACGTTCGGCCGCCGCCGAGATGAACGTCGAGACGTGCTCCGGGCCAACAAGGCTGCGTACGGCCCGTATTGTCGTCGCCGGTATGGCGACGGACTGCGGCTCGTCCACCACTTCGGCGGGGGTGCCCTCGGCGAGGTGGTGGCGGAGGTGGCGCGTGGCGAACAGCCGCATCGCACGGGCCAGTTCGGCGTCCACGGACTGCTGTGCGAGCGGCCGGAGCCGACGAACGAGCGAGGCCGCTTCGGCCGCTTCCGCGTCCGTCGGCGGCTGCGGACCGAGATAGCGCGCGAAGACGTGCTCGGTGGTGAACTCCAGGAAACGCGCCGCTATATGTTCGACGTGCCCCCTCAACTCCCGTAGATGTTCGGAAATTGCGGACAGCGGCACGCCCGCCGCATGCAACTCCGCCGCGACGGCCAGTTCTTGAGGGCTCGGGACGAGGAACTCGTCGTCCTTCCCGGGTACGCGCTCCAGCACGCCGAGCTCGACCGCGTCCAGAACGGCGGCCTCGTCGGGGTCGCCGCCGAACCGCTCGTCCAGCTCCGCGCGCGTGATGCGCCCCGCCCGCTCGTCCGTCCACGGGCCGTCCACCTCCGCGACCAGCCCGAGCACGCCGCCGAGGCCCCGCCCCGCGTCCCAGGCCTCAAGCAGTTCCTTGATGGACGCCAGGGTGTAGCCGCGGTCCAGCAGATCGGCGATCTGGCGCAGCCTGGACAGATGCGTGTCCGTGTACACATTGGCCCGCCCGCGGCGCTCGGGCCGCGGCAGCAGCCCACGGTCCTGGTAGGCGCGGATCGTGCGGACCGTGGCCCCGCTGTGGTGGGCCAGGTCCTCGATCCGGTACTCGGCGGTCGGCCGCGCCGCGGCGTCGCCCGCACTCACAGCGGTGGCTCCATCCGTGCGACCGCGCGCAGGGCCTTGGGCGTGAACCGGGACATGAGGTGGGCGCCGCGGGCCTCCGGGGTGACCGGGACGACCGCCTTGTCGTGCACGACGGCGCCCAGGATCGCGTCCGCGACCTTCTCCGGCGGGTAGTTGCGCAGCCCGTACAGACGCGAGGACTTCTTCTGGCGGCGCTTCTCCTCCTCGGCGTCCACCCCGGCGAAGTGGGCCGTCGCCGTGATGTTCGTGTTCACCAGGCCGGGGCAGATCGCGGAGACCCCGATGCCCTGGTCGGCCAGCTCGGCGCGCAGGCACTCGCTGAGCATGAGGACGGCGGCCTTGGAGGTCGAGTACGCGGGAAGCGCCTTCGACGGCTGGTACGCCGCCGCGGACGCGGTGTTCACGATGTGGCCGCCCTGCCCGCGCTCCGCCATCTGCTTGCCGAACAGGCGGCAGCCGTGGATGACGCCCCACAGATTGACGTCGAGGACCTTCTTCCAGTCCTCCGGGGTAGTGTCGAAGAACGAGCCGGACAGGCCGATCCCCGCGTTGTTCACCAGTACGTCGACCACGCCGTACTCGGCCGCGACCTTGTCGGCGAGCTTCTCCATGGCCTGCTCGTCGGTGACGTCCACGGTCTCGCCCCAGGCCTCGGGGGCGCCTATGAGCCGGGCCAGCTCGGCGGTCCGCGCGGCGCTCTCGGCGTCCCGGTCGACCGCGACCACGCGCGCGCCGGCCTCGGCGAAGGCGAACGCGGTGGCCCGCCCGATGCCGCTGCCGGCGCCGGTCACCAGGACCAGCTGACCCGCGAACCGGTCCGCGTGCTTGCCGTCGGGCGCGGGCCGCTGCGCGGGGACCCCGGCCTCCTGCCCCTCGTTCGCGGTGACGAACTCGGTGATCCAGGCGCTGAGCTGATCCGGCCGGGTGCGCGGGACCCAGTGCTTGGCGGGCAGTACGCGACGCGTCAACTGGGGCGCCCACAGCTCCAGCTGGTCGTACAGCTTCGGCGACAGGAAGGCGTCCCCGAGCGGCGTGATGAGCTGCACGGGCGCGTGCGCGTACGCGTCCTCGCGCGGGCGGCGCAGCCGCGCCCTCACGTTGTCCCGGTACAGCCAGGCGCCGCGGGCGGCGTCCGAGGGCAGCGACTTCGTCGGGTAGTCGCCCGCCGACACCCGCTCGACGCGCTCAAGGATCTTCGGCCAGCGCTTGCCGAGCGGGCCGCGCCAGGCGAGCTCGGGTAGCACCGGCGTGTGCAGCATGTACACGTACCAGGACTTGGCGCCCTGGCCGAGCAGCTGGCCCACCTTGGCCGGCGTGGGCTTCTTCATGCGCTGCTTGATCCAGTGCCCGAAGTGGTCGAGGGACGGACCCGACATCGACGTGAAGGACGCGATGCGGCCCTGCGTGCGCTTGACCGTGACGAACTCCCACGACTGCACCGAACCCCAGTCGTGCCCCACCAGGTGCACAGGACGGTCCGGGCTCACCGCGTCGACGACCGCCAGGAAGTCGTCGGTCAGCTTCTCCAGGGTGAACCCGCCGCGCAGCGGCTGCGGCGCCGTCGACCGGCCGTGGCCGCGTACGTCGTAGAGCACCACGTGGAAGTGGTCCGCGAGGCGCGCGGCGACCTCCGACCACACCTCCTTGGAGTCCGGATAGCCGTGCACGAGCACGACCGTCGGCCGCTCGGCCCCGCCGGGCTCCCCCAGCTCGACGACGCACAGGTCGATCCCGCCCGTGCGCACCCGGCGCTCGCGCGCGCCGTCGATCCTCATCAGGTCCGTCATCAGATGCCCTCCGCCCAGCGCCGCACGTGCGGCAGATCGTCGTCCAGCCAAAAGGCGCTCTCCTGCGGGTCCTTGGAGTCGGTGACCACGAGGAGCTCCTCGAACTTGGCGCCCGTGCCCCGGAATCCGAGGTGGGGCTCGACCGCCCACAGACCCGGCTGCGGCGGGTGGTCGGAGAACTTGTACGGCGACCACAGCGGCGACCAGCCGTCCCGGTGCCCGTGCAGCGCGTCGCTCGCCAGGCCCTTCAGGGACTGGGTGCCGAAGCCGAACAGCGTGGGGTTGACCCGTCGCTGCTTGACCCGGTCGACCTTGTGCGCGATCACGCCGAAGGGGTACGCCCGGTGCCGGTTCGCATAGCCCTGGCGGACCATCAACCGCTCCACGTCCTCGTAGATCTCCCGCAGGGAGCGCCGCTCGCGCACCTCGCGCAGGAGCAGCTCGCGGTGCGCCTCGAGATCCGAAAGCAGCTTGTCGTGCACGGGGTTGAGGCCCAGGCAGCCCGAGTAGCCGATGTCCGCGGTGTATCCCTGGTGGACCGGCGCCATGTCGAGGATGAAGGGCATCCCCGCCTCCAGCTTCCGGTTCGTCGGGAAGAACTGCAGCGGTACGCGGAAGTTCACGAACGCCGTGCGGTCGCCGAACCAGGCGAAGGGCAGATGGAACCAGTCCCGCACGCCGCGCTCGCGCAGCCACTCCCGCTGCATCCGCGCCGCCTCGCGCTCGGTCACGCCCGGCTTGAGCTGCGCCGCGACCGATTCCGCGCAGTCGTACGCGAGCCTCTGTACTTCTCTGAACCCCCGCAGCTCCGCCGAGAGTTCACGTACCACCGCTGAGGTCATGCCACCGTCCGTCCCGGTCGCGGCCGCCCCGATGCAGTGACCGGGACGTCGCCGTACGCGTTCGTAACTTGACATTGATGAATGTGACAATGCTCGGCGGCGACGTCAAGGGGTGTGCACGGTCTGCTGCGATCTCCCACGGTCTACTCAGGGAGGACCCCTAGGGCCCCGTAATACTCAGGTCTCATACAAGGTCGACCCCACGGTCTGACGAATTGGTGTGGCCTGCGCCACTACGGTCGAACCGTGACTGTGATCGCGACCGAAAGCCTGAGCAAGCGGTTCCCCAAGGTGACCGCGCTTGACCGGCTGACCATGGACATCGGGCCCGGTGTGACCGGACTCGTCGGGGCCAATGGAGCCGGCAAGTCCACCATGATCAAGATTCTTCTTGGTCTGTCCCCCGCGTCGGAGGGCCGCGCCGAAGTGCTCGGGCTCGACGTCGCGACCAAGGGCGCCGAGATCCGGGAGCGCGTCGGGTACATGCCCGAGCACGACTGCCTGCCGCCGGACGTCTCGGCCACCGAGTTCGTCGTCCACATGGCGCGCATGTCGGGCCTGCCGCCGACGGCGGCCCGCGAGCGCACCGCGGACACCCTGCGGCACGTCGGGCTCTACGAAGAGCGCTACCGCCCCATGGGTGGTTACTCGACGGGCATGAAGCAGCGGGTGAAGCTGGCCCAGGCGCTCGTGCACGACCCGCAGCTGGTGTTCCTGGACGAGCCGACGAACGGCCTGGACCCGGTCGGCCGTGACGACATGCTGGGCCTGATCCGGCGCGTGCACACCGACTTCGGCATCTCCGTCCTCGTCACCTCGCACCTGCTCGGCGAGCTGGAGCGCACCTGCGACCACGTCGTCATCATCGACGGCGGCAAGCTGCTCCGCTCCAGCTCCACCACGGACTTCACGCAGGCCACGGCGACACTCGCGATCGAGGTCACCGACAGCGACGAACACCCGGACGGCACCAAGGCGCTCCGCGAGGCCTTCGCCCGGCGCGGCATCGAGACCAGCACCGGCGGCGAACTGCCCGGCGCCGGGCACACCGTCCTGATCACGGCGCAGGGCGAGGAGACGTACGACGTCGTGCGCGACGTCGTCGCGGACCTCGGCCTCGGCCTGGTCCGGATGGAACAGCGCAGGCACCAGATCGCGGAGGTCTTCCGCCCCGAGGCCGAGCAGCAGCCGGAGCAGGACTCCGAGCGCGCCGCCGCCTGGGCGGCCACCGCCGCATCGCAGCAGACGGGAGGCGCGGCGCGATGACCACCGAGCCAAGCGCTGTGGACCGCGCGTCCACCCAGATCCACAACATCGGCTACCGCCACTACGACGGCCCGCGCCTGGGCCGCGCGTACGCCCGCCGCTCGCTCTTCTCGCAGAGCCTGCGAGGTGCCTACGGACTGGGCCGCTCGGCCAAGTCCAAGGTGCTGCCGATGCTGCTCTTCATCGTGATGTGCGTCCCGGCGCTGATCATGGTCGCGGTGGCCGTCGCCACGAAGGCGAAGGACCTCCCCGTCGACTACACGCGCTACGCGGTCATCCTCCAGGCGGTGATCGGCCTCTACGTGGCATCCGCCGCGCCGAACGCGGTCTCCCTCGACCTGCGCTTCAAGTCGATCCCGCTCTACTTCTCGCGCCCCATCGAGCGCGTCGACTACGTGGTCGCGAAGTGCGCCGCCATGGCATCGGCCCTGTTCATCCTCACGGCCGCGCCGCTGATCGTGCTCTACGTAGGCTCTCTGCTCGCCAAGCTGGACTTCACGGAGCAGACCAAGGGATTCGCCCAAGGACTGGTATCCGTGGCGCTGTTGTCACTGCTCTTCGCCGGGATCGGCCTCGTCGTCTCCGCCGTCACCCCGCGCCGCGGGTTCGGCATCGCCGCCGTCATCGCCGTCCTGACCATCTCCTACGGCGCGGTGTCCACGGTCCAGGCGATCGCCGACGCGCAGGACAACGGTGGGGCGGTGACCTGGCTGGGTCTCTTCTCGCCGATCACGCTCATCGACGGAGTGCAGACCGCCTTCCTCGGGGCGAGCTCGTCCTTCCCGGGGGCGCACGGCCCCTCGGCGGCCGAAGGCCTCGTCTACCTGCTCGTCGTCCTCGGGCTCATCGCCGGCTCCTACGGGCTGCTGATGCGCCGCTACCGGAAGGTCGGACTGTGACCGCCATCGAAATCGACCACGTCTCACGCTGGTTCGGCAACGTGGTGGCCGTCAACGACGTCACCATGAACATCGGCCCCGGCGTCACCGGCCTGCTGGGTCCGAACGGCGCGGGGAAGTCCACGCTCATCAACATGATGGGCGGCTTCCTGGCCCCCTCGAACGGGTCGGTGACCCTCGACGGACAGCCGATCTGGCGCAACGAACAGATCTACCGGCACATCGGCATCGTCCCCGAGCGCGAGGGGATGTACGACTTCCTCACGGGCCGTGAATTCGTCGTCGCGAACGCCGAGTTGCACGGCCTCGGCAAGAAGGCCGCGGCGGAGGCGCTGGCCACGGTCGAGATGGAGTACGCGCAGGACCGCAAGATCTCGACGTACTCCAAGGGCATGCGCCAGCGCGTGAAGATGGCCTCCGCGCTCGTCCACACGCCGTCGGTGCTGCTGCTCGACGAGCCGTTCAACGGCATGGACCCGCGCCAGCGCATGCAGCTCATGGACCTGCTGCGGCGCATGGGGGACGACGGGCGCACCGTCCTGTTCTCCTCGCACATCCTCGAAGAGGTCGAGCAGCTCGCCTCGCACATCGAGGTGATCGTCGCCGGCCGGCACGCGGCCAGCGGTGACTTCCGCAAGATCCGCCGCCTGATGACCGACCGCCCGCACCGCTATCTGATCCGCTCCAGCGACGACCGGGCCCTGGCCGCCGTACTGATCGCGGACCCGTCCACGGCGGGCATCGAGGTCGACCTGAAGGAGGGCGCGCTGCACGTCCAGGCCGTCGACTTCGGCCGGTTCACGACGCTGCTGCCGAAGGTCGCGCAGGCGCACGGCATCCGGCTGCTCACGGTCTCGCCGTCCGACGAGTCCCTCGAGTCCGTCTTCTCGTACCTGGTCGCGGCGTAGGAGGCCCTGATGTACGACCCCACTGTCGCCCGACTCACCTACCGGGCCCTGCTCGGCAGGCGCCGGGCCCTCATCCTCTTCGCGCTGCCCGTCCTGCTGGTCGTGATCTCCGCGCTCGTGCGCGGGCTCACGGGGGCCGACGACCAGACCGCGTCCGACCTGCTCGGCGGCTTCGCGCTCGCCACGATGGTGCCGCTGATCGGCGTCATCGCCGGGACGGGCGCGATCGGCCCGGAGATCGACGACGGCTCCGTGGTCTATCTGCTGTCGAAGCCGCTCAAGCGGCCCACGATCATCTTCACCAAGCTCATCGTGGCGATCGCCGTGACCATGGTGTTCTCCGCCGTCCCGACGCTCATCGCGGGCTTCATCCTGAACGGGAACGGGCAGCAGATCGCCGTCGCCTACACGATCGCCGCCCTGGTGGCCTCGATCGCCTACGCGGCGATCTTCCTCCTGCTCGGCACGATCACCCGGCACGCGGTCGTCTTCGGCCTCGTCTACGCCCTGGTGTGGGAGGCCCTCTTCGGGTCCCTGGTCTCCGGGGCGCGCACGCTCAGCGTGCAGCAGTGGTCGCTCGCGGTCGCCCAGAAGGTGGCCGGCGGCGACCTCGTCACCTCGGACGTCGGGCTGCCGCTCGCGACGGTGCTCCTGGTGGTGGTGACGGTCCTGGCGACCTGGTACGCCGGGCAGAAGCTGCGGACCCTGAAGCTGGCCGGGGAGGAGTAGTCCTTGACGCCACTTTCACCCTCCCGCCAGCACACTGGTCGGGAGGGTGAGGAGGACCGGACATGGCAGGCGAACCGAAGAACGACGACGCCTGGGACGACGTGGTCCTGGACACCGACTTCATACGCGCCGCCGAGGCGACCGAACCGTCCGCGCGGGCCCGGATGCTCGCCGAGCGGTGGCGGCGCGAGGGAGGGGCGCCCGACCCCCAGCCGTGGCGTTCCGACGAGCCGCCCGCGGGGTGGTTCTTCAGCAAGGTGCGACGGCGCAGGTGGCGTCGCCGCTGATTAATTCGGTGGCGTCGAACTCCGCCGCGCGGCACAGTAGTTGGGTCAGCACGCCGACCGAGGCGTCCGAGGACCGGGAGAGGAGCGCGGCGATGTCATGCAGTAGTCCGTCGAGCTCCCGGCAGGGCGGCCCGAGGCAGGCTCCGGAGTAGTCATCGCACTCCGTCGAGCCCGTCAGGGAGGCCGCCCGGGGCGGCCGCTTCGAGCGCGTGTCCTTCTTCCGTGGCACGCGGGCCGCCCACCCTTCGCAGCGAGGGCCGGCCCCGGTTCAACCGGGACCGGCCCTCGCCGCATGCGGGCACATCAAGCCGCGAGCAGGCGCTCCAGCACCACCGCGATCCCGTCGTCCTCGTTCGACGACGTCACCTCGTTGGCCACCGACTTCAGCTCGTCGTGGGCGTTCGACATGGCCACGCCGTGGGCCGCCCACCCGAACATCGGAATGTCGTTGGGCATGTCGCCGAAGGCGATCGTGTCGACGGCCTTCGCCCCCAGGCGGCGGGCCGCAAGCGAAAGCCCGGTGGCCTTGGACAGGCCGAGCGGGAGCAGCTCGACGATTCCCTCGCCGGCCATCGTGACGCCCACAAGGCCGCCGGCGGCGGTGCGCGCCACCTCCGCCAGCTCGTCGTCGGTCAGGCCCGGGTGCTGCACGTACACCTTGTTGAGCGGCTCGGCCCACAGCTCCGCGAGCTCCGTGAACGGGACGACCGGGAGCGGCCCCTCCTGCACCTGGTACCCGGGGCCGACGATGACCTCGCCCTCGATGCCGTCACGGCTCGCGGCGAGCGCCAGCGGACCGATCTCGGCCTCGATCTTGGCGAGCGCGATCCCCGCCAGCTGCCGGTCGAGCGTCACCGAGGTGAGCAGCCGGTGCTCCCCCGCGTGATACACCTGAGCGCCCTGACCGCACACCGCGAGGCCCTCGTAACCGAGGTCGTCGAGGATGTGCCGGGTCCAGGGCACGGCCCTGCCGGTCACGATGATGTGCGCGGCGCCCACCGCGGTGGCCGCGGTGAGCGCGTCACGCGTGCGCTCGGAGACCGTGTCGTCGGAACGCAGCAACGTTCCGTCGAGATCGGTCGCCACGAGCTTGTACGGAAAGGCAGGGGCGAGGGGAGCGGGGTGGCTCACTTGGCGTTCGGCTCCAGGCTGTCGGGCTGTTCAGGCCGCGCGGGCCCGTCGGGCCGCTCAGTCTGCGATTACTTGGGGTCCAGGGTGGTGCGTCCCCCAAGGTACGGGCGCAGCATCTCCGGAACCCGCACCGAGCCGTCGGCCTGCTGGTGATTCTCCAGGATGGCGACGATCGTGCGCGGGACGGCGCACAGCGTGCCGTTCAGCGTCGCGAGCGGCTGCACCTTCTTGCCGTCACGCATCCGGATGGACAGGCGGCGCGCCTGGAACCCGTCGCAGTTCGAGGCCGAGGTCAGCTCGCGGTACTTGCCCTGGGTCGGGATCCAGGCCTCGCAGTCGAACTTGCGCGAGGCCGAGGAGCCGAGGTCACCGGTGGCGACGTCGATCACCTGGAAGGGCAGCTCGAGGCCGGTCAGCCACTGCTTCTCCCACTCCAGGAGGCGCTTGTGCTCGTTCTCCGCGTCCGCCGGGTCGATGTACGAGAACATCTCGACCTTGTCGAACTGGTGCACGCGGAAGATGCCGCGGGTGTCCTTGCCGTACGTGCCGGCCTCGCGGCGGAAGCACGGCGAGAAGCCGGCGTAGCGCAGCGGCAGCTGGTCCGCGTCGACGATCTCGTCCATGTGGTACGCGGCGAGCGGGACCTCGGAGGTGCCGACCAGGTAGTAGTCGTCCTTCTCCAGGTGGTACACGTTCTCCGCGGCCTGGCCGAGGAAGCCCGTGCCCTCCATGGCGCGCGGGCGGACCAGGGCCGGGGTCAGCATCGGCGTGAAGCCGGCCTCGGTGGCCTGCGCGATCGCCGCGTTGACGAGCGCGAGCTCGAGGAGCGCGCCGACGCCGGTGAGGTAGTAGAAGCGCGAGCCGGAGACCTTCGCGCCGCGCTCGACGTCGATGGCGCCGAGCGCCTCGCCGAGCTCCAGGTGGTCCTTGGGCTCGAAGCCCTCGGCGCCGAAGTCGCGGATCGTGCCGTGCGTCTCCAGGACGACGAAGTCCTCCTCGCCGCCGCGCGGGACGTCGGGGTGCACGATGTTGCCCAGCTGGAGCGCCAGGCGCTGCGTCTCCTCCTCGGCCTCGCGCTGCTCGGCCTCGGCGGCCTTGACGGCGGCGGAGAGCTCGCCCGTCTTCTTGAGAAGCTCCTGCCTCTCCTCGGGCGTGGCCTTGGGGATCAGCTTGCCGAGCGACTTCTGCTCGGAACGGAGTTCGTCGAAGCGGAGCCCGGACGACCTGCGCCGCTCATCGGCGGACAGGACGGAGTCGACGAGCGCGACGTCCTCTCCACGGGCGCGCTGGGAGGCGCGAACACGGTCGGGGTCCTCACGGAGCAGGCGAAGGTCAATCACCCCTCAAGGCTACCGTTGCCCGCTTCCGGCCCACGACCCGATATCCGTTGCACTCCCTTATGCCCTATTTGCCGGAATGTGAATTAAGGGTGGAGCGCGGCCGGAAAAGATCCACACCGGGCTCCCGGGTCGCGTCAAGGAAAGCTGCCCCTTTCCCTTGAAAGGGGCAGATGCGGCACTTCGCCTTGACCCGATCCCCTTGCCGTGAGCGGGACTTGGGGCCCGCTGTCCACAGTGACGCACAGGCCGGAAAAGTTATCCACAGGCTGTGAGAATGATCTGTGGATGCCGGAAGAGATCATTCCGAAAGCCACATGCGTAACGAAGAATTCCCCTCTCAAACCGCGCGCAAGCTCACTTTCGGGTGGAAATGCTTCACTCCAAAGAGTTGATCACGACAAATGCATGGACGAAGGGTGACCTGCCGGGCTGTGGACGCATCTGGGGGCTGTGGGCCGATTTGTCGACCAACCGGCACCTTCCTGTCGACTTGTCCCCAGGTCGAGAAGGCGCCCTGTGGATAACTTCTGTGGATGAAGAAAATCCGCTGGTAGGACCGGGTGTACAGGCAAAAAGGAGCCGGATCCGGCGGTGGACAACTCGGATCCGGCAGGGGTGTGCGGCCGACTACGGCCGAGGCGTCAGAACCGACCGTCCTGGCAGCGCGCCAGCCAGTCCGACGCCGCCACGAATTCGCCGTCCGAGGTTCCCGAACGCGGCGGGCGCACCTCCTCCACGGAGACACCGGCCCGCGGATAGGAACCGAGGAACCGCACCTGCGGGCACGCCCGCTTCAGCCCCATCAGCGCCTCCGCCACCCGGCGGTCCGCGATGTGCCCCTCCGCGTCGATCGCGAAGCAGTAGTCGCCGATGCCCGTGCCGGTCGGCCGGGACTGCAGCAGCACCAGGTTGACCCCGCGGATGGCGAACTCCTGGAGCAGCTCCATCAGCCCACCGGGGTGGTCCTCGCGCTGCCAGATGACGACGGAGGTCTTGTCCGCTCCGGTGGGCGCCGCGGGCCGGGCCGGCTTGCCGACGAGGACGAAGCGGGTCTGCGCGTTCTCCGCGTCGTGGATCTCGGTGACCAGCGGCACGAGCCCGTACTTCTCGGCGGCGAACTCGCCCGCGAAGGCGGCGTCGTAGCGCCCCTCCTGGACCAGGCGCGCACCGTCGGCGTTCGAGGCCGCGGACTCCCAGGTCACGTCCTCGGCCAGGTGGCCCTTCATCCAGTTGCGCACCTGCGGCTGGGCGGCCGGGTGCGCGGTGACCGTCTTGATGTCGGAGATCTGGGTGCCGGGACGCACCAGCAGGGCGAAGGTGATGTCGAGCAGCACCTCGCGGTAGATCATCAGCGGCTCGCCCGCCACCAGCTCGTCGAGGGTCGTGGTGATGCCGCCCTCGACGGAGTTCTCGATCGGCACGAACGCGGCCTCGGCCTCGCCGCTGCGGACGGCGTCGAGCGCCGCGGGCACGGACACGACGGGGACGAGTTCCCGGGTGGCCGTCTCCGGGAGCGTGCGCAGGGCGACTTCGGTGAAGGTGCCCTCGGGGCCGAGATACGCGTAGCTGGCTGGCATGGCCTCACCCTAATGCGCCCTACGGGGCCGGGCTCACGGATGCGTCACGGGCCACCCCACCCGGCGGCGGCCCCGCCCGGGCCCGCTCACCCCTCCAGCAACGACTGCCCCACATAGCCGCCATTCTCGGCGCCGCCCGGCACCGCGAAGAGCCCGCTCGCCTCGTGCCGGATGAACTTCGACAGGGCGTCGCCGCGGTCGAGCTTGCGTTGCACCGGCACGAAACCGCGCAGCGGGTCCGCCTGCCAGCAGATGAAGAGCAGGCCCGCGTCCGGGGCGCCGTCCTCGTCGTAGCCGTCGTGGTACGAGAACGGGCGGCGCAGCAGGGCGGACCCACCGTTCTGGTCGGGCCGGGTGATCCGGGCGTGTGCGTTGAGCGGGATGACGAGGTCGCCGCTCGCGTCCGTCTTCTCCAGGTCCGGCTCGGTGGTCTCCTTGCCGCCGGTCAGCGGGGCGCCGTTCGACTTCTTGCGCCCGATGACGTGCTCCTGCGCCGCCGTCGACAGCTTCTCCCAGTCGTCGAGGAGCATCCGGATCCGGCGGACGACGACGTACGAGCCGCCGCCCATCCACGCGGGGGACTGCGCGGAGCCCGAGTCCGGCACGAAGACCCGCTGGTTGAAGTCCTTGTCGGCGGGCTTGGGGTTGCCCGTGCCGTCGACCTGGCCCATCAGATTGCGGACGGTCATCGGGTGGGCGGTGGCGCCCGGCGAGCGGTTGAAGCCGTTCATCTGCCAGCGCAGCCTGGCCGTTCCACCCGTGTCCTTCTGGATCGCGCGCAGTGCGTGGAAGGCGACGAGGGAGTCATTGGCGCCGATCTGCACCCACAGGTCGCCGTTGCTGCGCGCCTTGTCGAGGTGGTCGGAGTAGAAGTCCGGCAGCGGGTCGAGGGCGGCGGGGCGCTGCTTCTCAAGACCCGTACGGGAGAAGAAGCTGTGCCCGAAGCCGAAGGTGATCGTCAGCGACGAGGGGCCCGCGTCCCGGGCCACATCCGTGTCGTCGGAGGCCGAGGGCTCGCCCGCCATCAGCCGCTCGGCCGTCGCCGACCAGCGACGCAGCAGGGCCGCCGCCTCCTTGCGCCCGGCGCCCGCCGCCAGGTCGAACGCGACGAGATGGCCGCGGGACTGCATCGCGGTGGTGATGCCGGGCTGATGTTTCCCGTGAAACATCACCTCGTCCGCCCCGATGGTGGTCAACGTGGCCTGCTGCTCGGGGGAGTTCGAGGACGCCACGGCGTACCCCGCGCCCGCACCGACGGCGCCGAGGGCGACGCCGGTGGCACCCGCCGTCCCGATCAGACGGCGCCGCGAGATGCCCGCGGACCGCGGGGAGTCCTCGGTGCGGCTCGTGGCGTCCGTCGTGTCAGTCGTGTCTTTCATGGGGCGGGTCAGCCGATCTTCGCGTTCTTGTTGATGGTGATCTGGTCGATGTCCGAGGTGCGCACGGTCAGCGCGACCTTCCAGTCGCCCGCCACGGGGATCTGCACACCGCTCGCCGTCCAGTGTCCTGTGGCGATGTGGTCGGGCACGACGGGCAGCGGCCCGATCTTCTTCGCCTCCTGGGTGAGGGCGATCTTCACCTCGGGGACGTCGAATGCCTTGCCGTTCGGCCGCTCTATGTAGAGGTGCATCTCGTTGTTGCCGGTGCGGCCGGGGTCCATCTCCAGGAGGGCGGTGCCCTTGCCGTCCGCGCCGCCGGTGTCGAACGGAATCTTCAGGGAGACCGGCCCGGTCTGCGCCTGCGCGGCCGAGGTGGCGGACTTGGCCTCCTCCTCGGTGCGGCCGGGCTCGGTGGACGTCAGCACGGTGGTGACGCCGAGCAGGACGACCGCGATGCCCGCCTCCACGAGCACCGAGCGGCGCAGCCCGAAGCGGTGCGGATCGGCGTCGCGCACCCGCTTCTCGCGCGCGCTCGCCATCGCGGCACGCTGCCGGGCGAGTTGGGCGGCGCGCTTCGGGTCCGCGCCCTTGCCCCCGGCGGCCACGGAGACCGGCTCCTTCTCCTCGGACGCCTTCTCCTCGGTCACCGACGTGGCGGCCACGGTCTCGGGCAGCCGCGCCGTCCACTTCCGGGAGATCCAGGCGACGCCGACGAGCACGGCGACGAGCCCGACCTTCACCATCAGCAGCTGCCCGTACGAGGTCCCGGTCAGCGCCGACCAGGAGCCGACCTGGCGCCACGACTGGTAGAGCCCGGTCGCGACGAGGACGAGGACGCTGCAGAAGGCGACCCGCGAGAAGCGGCGCACGGCCGAGCCCTCGATGGTCGGCACCCGGTACAGGGCGACGAGCAGCGTGGTCAGCCCGCCGAGCCAGGCCGCGACGGCCAGCAGGTGCAGCACGTCGACGGGCATCGCGAGGCCCGCCTGCAGGCCGGTCGAGGCGTGCTCGGCCATGGCCCAGGTGGCGGCGAGCCCGGCCGCGACGACGGCGCCGCCGACGGAGAGCCCGAAGGTGAGGTCGTTCCGCTCCTTGGCCTCCGTGTCCTCGCCGCCCTCTTCGGCCTCCTCGCTCTTCTTCGCGTACGCCCCGAAGAGCACCGCGATGAACAGGGCGGCGGCCGCGAGCAGCAGCAGCCGGGACGTGAGCGCGGCGCCGGTCTTGGTCTGCAGGACCTGCCCGAGCAGCGACATGTCGAAGATGTCGCCGAACGTCCCGGACCCGGTGTACGACCCGCGCATCAGCAGCATGGCCAGGGTGGCGGCGGTGAGCGCGGTCCAGGCGCCGACCACGACGCGCTGCACGGGCCTGCTGCCCGCACCGCGCCGCCAGCATCCGAGCACGAACGCGGCGCCGCCCACGAGCAGCGCGAAGCCCGCGTACGAGACGTAGCGCGCGACGTCGTAGATCCCGCCGACGACACCCCCGCCCGCGTTCTGGTCGGCCACCACCGCGGTCGTCTTGGAGGGGGCCCCGATGGAGAACGTGTAGGCGCCGGCGACGGGGTGGCTGTCGGCGGAGACGACCTGGTAGGCGACGGTGAACGTGCCGTCGGGCAGCCCGGAGTGCAGCCCCACCGCGTAGGTCGTGCCGCCGGGGTGGGTGATCTTGCCGTCGTCGACGCGCTTGCCCGCCGGGTCGAGCACCCGGACCGCGCCGTCGGAGATCGCGACGCTCTCGGAGAAGGTGAGCGACACCTTCTTCGGCGCCGAGTCGACCACCGCTCCCTGCTTGGGATCGCTCCGGGTCAGGGCGGCGTGCGCGGACGCGGGCGCGGCGCCGGCCAGGAGCGCGCCGGTGACGGCGAGGAAGAGCAGCACCAGCTGCCAGGTGCGGGGAGCGATGGTCTTCACGTACGAGTCAGCCCCTTCAGTGCGAAGCGTGCGACGGGTTGTAGGTGGCGACCTTCACCGGGAAGGAGACCTTGACAGTCCCGGACTTGGCGAAGTGCAGCTGCACCGACACCTTGTCGCCCTCCGCGGGCTTGCGCTTCAGGTTCTCGAACATGAGGTGATTGCCGCCGCGTTCGAAGTCGAGCTCGCCGTTCGCGGGCACGGCGAAGGACTTCTGCTCCTTCATCACGCCGCCCTTGGTGGTGTGCAGGGTGACCTTCTGGGAGATGCCGCTGCTCACGGACGTGAGAGTGTCGGCGGCGCCCTTGTTGTGCACGGTGAAGAACCCGGCGGCCATGTCGCCCGAGGCCGGTTCGGGGATGAACGCGCCCTCGACCTTCACGTCGGGCTTGTCGGCGGCCTCGGAGCCGGAGCCGCAGGCGGTCAGGGCGAGCCCCGCCGCGAGCGTGAGGGCGCCGAGGGCGATGGGCGTACGCCTCACGGCTTCTCCCCCTTGACGATCTTGGGGAGGTCCTTGGTGTAGTCGTCGACGGTGGCGTCCTCGCCGTACAGCACGTAACCGGCGTCGTTCTTCGGCGAGAAGGCGATGACCTGCGTGCCGTGCATCGACACGAGCTTGCCCTTCTTGTCCTTCTGCGTCGGCTCGATGGAGATGCCGAGCGTGCGGGCACTGCCCTGGATGGTGGCGAAGTCGCCGGTCAGACCGATGAAGTCGGGGTCCTGCGCCTTGAGCCACTTGCCGAGCACGGACGGGGTGTCGCGGTCCGGGTCGGTGGTGACGAAGACGACCTGCAGCTTGTCCTGCTCGGCCTTGGGCAGCGACTTCTTGGCGACGGCGATGTTGCTCATCGTCAGCGGGCAGACGTCGGGGCAGTGCGTGTAGCCGAAGTAGATCAGCGTCGGCTTGTTCTTGGTCTGCTCGCGCAGGTCGAACTTCTTGCCGTGGGTGTCGGTGAGGACCAGGTCCGGCTTCTTGAACGGCTTGTCGAGGACCGTCGCGGCCTTCTGCGAGCCGCCCGAGTCGGCGGACACCTCGGCGACCGGCTTGCCGCTGTCGTCGCCGCTGCCGCAGGCGGACAGGGCGAACGTCGCGACGGTGACGAGCCCGACCGCGGCCAGCAGGCTCTTCCTGTTGAACGTCGTGTTCTTGCGGGGGTTGCGCATAGAAAAATGTCCCAGATGTGAGGTGGCCGGCGGGTGCCGGGGTCGCCCACCGCGACCCCGACACCCACCGAAGGTGGCTCAGCTGTTGGTACGCCGACGGCCCGCCATGACGCCGAACGCCACACCGGCGGCGCCGACGACGATGCCGACGATGCCGAGGGTGCGGGCGGTGGTGTCGCTTCCGGAGCCGTCGGAATCCGTGGTCGCGGCGGCTGCCTCCTTCTTGTCGCCGTCGTCGGAGGCGCCCGACGCACCGTGCCCGTCGTCCGCCGCGGCGGAGAGCTCGAGGGCGGGAGCCGGGAACTCCGGCTCCTCCTGGCCCTTCTGCTGCGGCTCGATCCAGCGCACGACCTCCTTGTTGTCGTACGTCTGGAGCGCCTTGAAGACGAGCTGGTCGGTGTCGGTCGGCAGCTGTCCGATGGACACCGGGAACTTCTGGAAGTAGCCGGGCTGCACGCCCTTGTCCTTGCCGGAACCGGTGGCGGTCCAGGTGACCTTGGAGACGGCCTCGGTGATCTTCTCGCCGTGCATCTCCATCGGCTTGTCGAGCTTCGTCTTGGTGACGTCGGCCTTCCAGCCCGGAACGGGCTCGGGCATCACCGAGGCGAGCGGGTGCTCGGTCGGGAAGTTGACCTCGACCTTGGTGGTCGCGGCGTCGTCGCGCTCGTTGGGCACCTTGAAGTCGACGACGGCGTAGTCGCCCTTGGCGGCCTCGCCCTCCGGCTGCACGCTCACGTGCGCGAAGGCGGGGGCGGACACGAGGACGACGGAGGAGACGGCGGCGGCACCGACGAGAGCGGCGCGGGACATCTTCTTCATGACAGGGAGAACTCCACGTTCAGCGGGATCCAGCGAAAGGTGAGTGGGCGCGACCGCGAAACACCGCACCACGTGGGCGGCGAACAAGCGGGTACGCGCGCGTGCCGCACGGCACGGCTCACCCCCGCAGTACGCGGTGGAGTGTGCGTGCCGTTCAGGCAGCGAGAAGGAACGTGTCGGCCGCGGGTGGCCCGCGCCGCCGCACGGAGTGCTGAAGCGCCGCGGTCCGCAGCGCCGGTGGTTCGTCGAACCCGGCACGGGCGGCGCGCGGCATCCCGGGCGCACCCCGGAGCCCGGCCCTGAGCGCGCGTACGAGGCCGAGGGCGGCCCGCAGCGAACGGACGGGCGCCGCGAGGGCGACGCCCTGCGCGGAGAACCGCGAGAGCCGCACGATGCGGCTCAGCGCGAGGTCGCCGTGGCGCAGCAGCCAGCCGGCGCCGGCCGCGGCGAGCAGGTGCCCGAGCAGCATCGGGAGGGACGGCAGCAGCGACATCGTGGAGTCGGCCGCGCCCGCCATGTGGTGCGCCTGTCCGGAGCCGGACGGCACGCGCGCGTTGTCGAGGATCCGCTGGGCCTGCGCCGGGCTGAGCGTCGACGCGCCCGCCCCGCACATGAGCCGCGCGGCCCGCTCGACCGCCGAGGGTCGGCCGGAAGCGACGGCCTCGTTCATGGCGTGCTGCTGGCCGAGCCCGAAGAGGCTGTGCAGCGCGATCTGCCCCGCCCCCAGCGTGGCGGCGATGCCCGGCAGCGACCGCTCGCGTCCCGTCAGCGGCAGGGCCACACAGAAGACGGCGAGGAAGCCGAGCGACAGCGTCCACAGCGGGACGGTGGCCGTCGAACCGAGGACGTGCCCCGCCGCGGACAGCATGACGCAGACCGCGGCGAACACCGCGGCCCTGAGCAGCCGGAGATCGGCCGCGCTGCGCGCCTGGCGCTCGTGGGGGGCAGACATGGCGGCCTCATCATCGCACTGGCTTCACACGCTCCATACGGCAGGTCCGCAAGGTCGCAAATCTCCCGTACACCGACGACCCCCATATGCGCGTCGGCCGTATGGGCGTCATCACGTCAACTGAGCGATTGCGCCGGGCCGGTGGTGGCAATACGTATCGGTATGTCGAGTCGCGGCCGGGAGGCGGGAGCATGAGCATCTGGTGGTCCCTCCAACTGCGGCGCGACGCCGCGAGCGTGCCGCTCGCCCGGCGCCTCCTCATGGGCACCATGGAGACCGCGGGCGTCGACCCGGACGTCTCCTACGACCTGTCGGTCGCGCTCAGCGAGGCGTGTGCGAACGCCGTGGAGCACGGCGGCGCGGCGACCAGCGAGGCGTCGGACGCGTTCCGGGTCACCGCGTACCTGGACGGTGAGCTGTGCCGCATCGAAGTGGCCGACACCGGCCCCGGCTTCACCGCGACCGGTGGGCGCGCGGCGGTGGCGGTCCGCCCGGCGCCCGACTACGCGGAGCACGGTCGCGGCCTGTGCCTGATCCAGGAACTCGCCGACCATGTGCACTTCGTGAACAGACCCGGCAAGGGCGGCGCCGTGGTCAGCTTCGACAAGATCCTCAAGTGGCGGAAGGACGCGCCGCTGATGGCGGTGTGAGCGGGGTTCCGCACAACAATTCGCACAACAAGTAGGGCCGCACTGGGAAGTGCGGCCCTACTTGTTGCGTTTTAGGTGCTCAGCCCTTCAGGCGGGCCATCCACGCCTCGACCTCGTCGGCCTTGCGGGGCAGCCCGGCCGACAGGTTCTTGTTGCCGTCCTCGGTGACGAGGATGTCGTCCTCGATCCGGACGCCGATGCCGCGGTACTCCTCCGGCACCGTCAGGTCGTCGGCCTGGAAGTACAGACCGGGCTCGACCGTGAGCACCATGCCGGGCTCAAGCGTGCCGTTCACGTACGCCTCGGTGCGCGCGACCGCGCAGTCGTGGACGTCCATGCCGAGCATGTGACCGGTGCCGTGCAGGGTCCAGCGGCGCTGCAGGCCCAGCTCCAGGACGCGCTCGACCGGGCCCTCGACCAAGCCCCACTCGACGAGCTTCTCGGCGAGCACCCGCTGCGCGGCGTCGTGGAAGTCCCGGAACTTGCCACCCGGCTTCACGGCCGCGATACCGGCCTCCTGGGCCTCGTACACGGCGTCGTAGATCTTGCGCTGGAGCTCGTTGTACGTGCCGTTGATCGGCAGCGTGCGCGTGACGTCGGCGGTGTAGTACGTGTGCGTCTCCACACCGGCGTCGAGCAGCAGCAGGTCGCCGGAGCGGACCGCGCCGTCGTTGCGGACCCAGTGCAGCGTGCAGGCGTGCGGGCCCGCGGCGCAGATGGAGCCGTAGCCGATGTCGTTGCCCTCCACGCGCGCGCGAAGGAAGAACGTGCCCTCGATGTAGCGCTCGGAGGTGGCCTCGGCCTTGTCGAGGACCTTCACGACGTCCTCGAAGCCGCGCACGGTCGAGTCGACGGCCTTCTGCAGCTCGCCGATCTCGAACGCGTCCTTCACGACGCGCGCCTCGGAGAGGGCGACCTTCAGCTCTTCGTCGCGCTCGGCGGTGACCTTGTCGGTCAGGGCGGCCTCGACGCCGGCGTCGTAGCCGCGCACGACGCGCGTGGGGCCGGTGACCTCGCTCAGCTTGTCGGCGAGCTCGCGCACGTCGGAGGCCGGGATGCCGTAGTGCTTCTCGGCCTCGGTCAGGGAGTGGCGGCGGCCGACCCACAGCTCGCCCTGACCGTCGAGCCAGAACTCGCCGTTCTCCCGGTTGGAGCGCGGCAGCAGGTAGAGCGTGGCGTCGTGGCCGCCGGACTTCGGCTCCATGACGAGGACGCCGTCCTCCGTCTGGTTGCCGGTCAGGTAGGCGTACTCGACCGAGGCGCGGAAGGCGTACTCCGTGTCGTTCGAGCGGGTCTTGAGGTTGCCCGCGGGCACCACGAGGCGCTCGCCCGGGAAGCGGGCGGACAGGGCGGCACGGCGGGTGGCGGTCTCGGCGACCTGCGGACACGGCTGCAGGTCGTGCAGCTCGGTGTCGGCCCAGCCGGACTTCATGTTCTCGGCGAGCTCGTCGGACACGCCCGGGTAGAGGCCGTTCTTGCGCTGCTTGATGGGCTCGTCGCCCTCAGGGGCTTCCGGGATCTCCGGGTTGAGCTCCTCCGACACAGTTCCTCCTCGACGCGGCGGGCCCGGTGAAATGCCTGGATATGGCATGTGGGCCCCCTCCATCGTACGAGCGTCCGGAAGGGGGTCCAGGGCCGGAGGGCCTGTTGCACAGAGCACCTCGGAGGTCACTCGAAGCGCGCCGCGAGCAGCACCACGTCCTCCTCGCTCTCGACCGCGTCGAGGCCGTCCGGGAGCACCGCCCGCAGCACGTGGTCGGCGATCGCCCCGGGGTCGTCACGGATCGCCTTGGGCACGGCGGAGGCGGCCGCGTGCAGTCGGGCGAACGCGCGGTCCATGGGGTCACCGGTGCGCCGCAGCAGGCCGTCCGTGTAGAGCAGCACGGTCTCGCCCGGCACGGGGGTGATCTCCACGCTCGGCGCCTCCCAGCAGGCGAGCATCCCGAGCGGCGCGGAGAGCGTCGTCTCGGCGTACTCGGTGCGCCGCTCGCCGATCACCAGGGGCGGGCTGTGCCCGGCCCCGGCGAGGACGATCTTGCGCTGGGCGGGCTCGCAGTAGGCGAACAGGGCGGTCGCGCTGCGCGCCGGCTCGGTCAGGCGCAACAGAAGCTCCAGATCGGACAGGACCGCCACCGGGTCCTCCCCTTCCATGACCGCGTACGCCCGCAGGGAGGCGCGCAGCCGGCCCATCGCGGCGACCGCGCTCGCGCCGGAGCCGCTGACCGAGCCGACCGCGAGCCCGAGCGCCCCCTCGGGCAGAGGCAGCGCGTCGTACCAGTCACCGCCGCCGCGCGGCCCTGTGCGGTGCCGCGCGGCGAGCTGCACCCCGGCGACCCGGGGCAGGCGCGGTGGCAGCAGCTCGTCGGCGACGGTGCGTGACCACGCGCGCGTGCGCTCCAGCTCCAGGAGGCGGGCGAGGTGTTCGGTGGCGTAGCGCGCGTACAGGCCGATGAGGTGGCGCTGGCGCTCGACGGGCTCGGCCGGTTCGTCGTAGAGCCAGACCGCGGCGCCGAGCCGGCCGGCCGCCTCGGTGGCGAGCGGCATCGTGTAGCTCGCGGCGTAGCCGAGGCGCGCGGCGACCTCGCGGTGGCGCGGGTCGAGTCCGTCCTCGGCGAGCAGATCGGCGTGCGCCTCGGGCTCGGCGGACAGCCCGTCGAGGATCCGGCCGTACGAGGTGGAGCCGCGCGGCACCGTCTCGATGTGCCCGAGGTCGGGCCTGGACAGGCCGAGGCCGACGGTGGTGTCGGGGCCCCGCCCGTCGCCCGGTTCCAGGACGACGAGTCCGCGCCGGGCGCCCACCAGAGCGGCTCCGGCGCGCAGCAGTTCGTGCAGCGCTTCCTCGAGTGCGGCCGTGCGCGCCAGCCGTTCCGTGAGTTCGTGCAGCGTCGTGAGATCGGAGACCCAGCCCGCGAGCCGGTCCTGGATCACGGCTCCGGGGGCCACGGCGGGGGGAGTGACCTGCGACACGGGGGGAGCGGGCGCGGCACTGGGGGCTGGAGAGGGAACCTGTCCAGGAGGGGAATCGATTCCGGCCACTTTCGGCAGGCGCGGGGTTGTCATGGCTTCCGGCTTTCCGACCGGTGCGTATTGCTCATTAGCATCGCAAACCCCCATGTCATTCTGCGCCGCTAGCAATGCCTCCACATGTACACGGACTCGTTGGGGGATGTCCAGCATTGTCCCGCCGGGAATCCTGGTGTCTGCCGTGGTCAAACGGCATTCGAGGAAAAACGATCTTTGTTCTCATATGTGATCCCGCTCCGATCCCGAGCTGATCCTGATCGTTCGAAGATGGCCAAAAACTGCCTGAGGGAAGCGCTCATTGCGGTCGACTGGCATTGTTCAGCTGTGGTCGACAGAGCGTCATGGCGGCCGTGATGGGTACGTAGTCCGTGAAGACCAGGGGCAGTTGGGATCCGCCCGGAACCTGGTGACGGAACCGGGCGTCATAACCATCGGCGACCGTGTCCCATCCTCCCGCGGCGGAGGCGGCGAGAAATACGCGGGACGGCAAACGCCAGGCGCCGCCACCCCACGCCAGGCTTTTAAAGCACACAGCAGGCGCTCGGACTATAGGGGTACAACCCTGCCTCGGGCCGGTGGTTCCGGCTGGGGTGTGGCGCTCCAACACGTACGCGCAGTGACTGATCGACACATGGTGTGATGTGGCCCATAGCGTTCTCTTCGGTCTACGGAAAGGAACGAGCGCTCATGCGCGAGATCCTCGGAAGGCGACGCAGGCTCCTGTCCAGGCGTGACAACGGGAAGTCTGACCTGATCAGCGCGGCCCTCACGTTCGCGACAGCGTGGCAGTGGCCGGTTCTGCCGGGAATAGGGCTCGAAGCGGGAGGCCGTCGTGACGGCGTCCGCTGCGCCTGCCCCGACCCGGAGTGCACGGTGCCCGGCGCGCACCCCTTCGACCCGGGGCTGCTCGCCGCGACGACCGACGAGCGCATGGTCCGCTGGTGGTGGACGAACCGCCCCGAAGCGCCGATCGTGCTCGCCACCGGCGCCCCGTCCGGGGCCTCGGAGGGGCGCGCGCCCTGTGCCGTGAGCCTCCCGGCCGTCGCGGGCGCCCGCGCGCTCGCCGCGCTCGACCGCAGGGACGTCCGGCTCGGCCCGGTGATCGCGACGCCGGAGCGGCTCGCGATCCTCGTGGCGCCGTACTCGATGGAGCAGCTCGGCGAGCTCCTGTACGCGCAGGACTTTGTACCCGGATCGCTGCGCTTCCACGGCGATGGCGGGTATCTCGCCCTGCCGCCGTCGATCTCGGGTGCGGGGCAGGTGCGTTGGGAGCGCGCGCCGCTGCCCGGCTCGGCGGCCCCGTGGGCGCCGGATGTGGAGGCCGTGGTCGGCACGGTGGTCGACGCCCTCACCCGTACGGGTGTGAGCGCGCCCGAGTTGTAGCGGAATCCGGCGCGCGGCGGGCCGGTGGGCGGGGTGCGCGCCGATATCTTCGGCGCATGCCTGCCGCGCCACGCTCCCCCCAGCTCCCGGACGAGACCGAGCGGGAGCGGCCGCACGCGCGGCTCCGGCTGTTCGGTCTGCTCGCCGTGGTGGTGCTGACGGCGGCGCTGCCGCTGGCGGGCGCCTCCGCCGGTCCGGTGGACGACGGGCCCACGCGGCAGCCGGCCACGGAGGCCAGGCCTGCCGAGGCCAAGGCCGCTGCGGGCCGGGCCGCCGAGTCCCAGGCCGCCGAAACGGCCAGCAAGGACGACAAACCGGCTGAGCGGGAGGCCGGAAAGCCCTCCCTGCTGACCGGTCTCGGCCTGACCACCGAGGCCCACTGCGGTCCCCAACTGTCCGCCCCGGACGGCATCGAGGCGCAGACCTGCGTGCTCGTCCAGGGGCACGACACCTGGGCGCGTACCTATTACCGCAACGCGACGGGCTCGGGTCTGACCGCCGTACTGACCCTGATGGCACCCGGTGGACGCACGGTGCAGTTGCACTGTGGCGTGGGTGCGGAGGACGAACCGGGGATGTGCGAGACACCGCGGGAACGTACGCGGGGAGAAGCCGGCCAGTACACGGCGGTGGCGGAGTACGCGAAGGGCGGGGAAGGCCCGCTGCTGCTGCGCTCCGGGAGCAACTCGGCGCCGTCGCACGGGGGTTGAGATCCGGCGGGCGCCGAGCACACATGGAAGCGCCCGGTTGCTGGCGACGGGGGATGCACCAGCAACCGGGCTACTTGAACGGTAACAAGAGATCGCCGGTTAGCAAATTCGATCTCTTCTATTCGGACATGGATTTACCTGCAACTACCGGGAGTTGTGACCCGGCTCACCTCGCGGTTCGGAGCAAATGTCCCGTCCTGGTGGGCTGACTGGTCGGTCAGCCCACCCGAATCTGTGCGTCAGCTGAGCGTCACCTGTCGGTTGGTGAGCCCACCGCGCGCGCGACGCTCGTCCGGGGTCAGCGGTGCGTCCGTGGCCAGCGCGCCGGCCAGTCGCTCGGCGAACTCGGCGGCCGGCTTCTCGATGTCCTCCGCCCGCACCGAGCTGGGCAGGTCCCAGACCGGAACGGTCAGGCCGTGCGCCCTGAAGGAGCCCACCAGGCGGGTGCCCTCGCCGAGCGACGACGTGCCCGCCGCGTGCAGCCGCGCCAGCGCGTCGAGCAGCTTCTCCTCCGCGTACGGCATGACCCACCGGAGGTGGTTCTTCTCCGGTGTCTCGCACCAGTAGGCGCTGTCCACGCCGGTCAGCTTCACCGTGGGGATCGCCGCGGCGTTGGCCCGCTCCAGGGAGGCGGCGACCTCGCCCGACGCGTTCTCGGAGTCCGGAACCCAGAATTCGAAGCCCGTGTGGACGATGGGCTCGAAAGTGCCCTCGGGGGCGAGCACGTCCTGAAGGCGCGGGCCGTCGGCCGGCGAGCGGCGGGTCTGAACCGGATTGCCCGGCTCCGCGGCCAGCGCGCGCAGCAGCGTGTCGGCCAGGTCGCGGCTGATGTCCCCGGACGGCGTCTCGTTCTGCAGGCCGAGCAGGACCGAGCCGTCGTCGCGGCGCAGCGCCGGCCAGGCCATGGGCAGCACGGTCGCGAGGGTCACCGAGGGGACGCCCTCGGGGAGGCCGTCCTTCAGGGTCAGCTCGACCGTCGCCGCGGGGACCAGCTCGCGCAGCGCGACCCAGTCGCCCTCGCCGGGCAGGCCCTCGAAGGGGCGCTGCACCAGCTCGGTCACCGCGTGCGCGGCGTCCCGGCCGTGGCAGGCCTTGTAGCGGCGACCGCTGCCGCAGGGGCAGGGTTCGCGGGCACCGACGACGGGGACCTCGCCTGCGGTGACGTGCGGCTTGCCCTTGGTCTGCGGGCGCTTCTTGGCCATCTTGGGTGTCTCCCGGATACGGCTCTCGTACGTACGGCGGCGAGCCTAGCCGCTCGTACTGACAAGAGGGGGATTCAGCCCAACTGGCCGCGCCCGGCCGGTTTTCAGCCCAGCTCGTCGAACGCGTCCGGGAAGGCCAGGTCCGCCAGGTCCCCGACCGGTGGCGCGGCCACCCGCGAGGCGAAGTCGTCCCGGCGCTGCGCCATGGCCTCCGCGTGGACGTCCTTGTGGACGATCACCCAGACGGTGACCTCGCCGCGCATGCCGTCGCGTACGCCCCAGTCGTCGGCGAGCGCCGTGATGATGTTGAGCCCGCGGCCGCCGTGCGCCGTGATCGAGGGTGTGGCCGGAATCGGGCGGGTGGGCCCGCCGCCGTCCGTCACCTCGACCGTCAGGCAGCCGCGGTCGTCGACGCGCCACGCGGCGCGTACGTCACCGTCGCCGGCCAGGTCGTCGCCGAGCGGCCGGCCGTGCCGGCACGCATTGCTGAGCAGTTCGGAAAGGATGAGAACTGCATCGTCGATGACCGTTTCCGGTACGCCGCTCATGCGCAGTTGTTCACGCATGCGACGTCTTGCCGCGCCCACGCCCGCAGGGCCATGGGGTACGGCCATGCTCGACGACGCGGGCACCTCCTGTGCCACCACCAACGCCACCCCCGAGACCTCCTTTGCCCCACGCCACGGTGTGAATGCCCCAATGGACTGGACCGGAAACCGGCCATCCCGCTTCCGGTGACGCACTCGTGACGATCGAATACGGTCCGAACGCGCCGGGGCACACCCTGTGACGGCGTGGGCGAAAGGTGGCCGGATTCCGCCTCAGGTCCTGCCGAGGTGGCGCAGCACCGCGGCGGGCCGATTGGTGATGATCGCGTCGACCTCCAGGCGCGCGCAGAGGTCGACGTCCTCGGGCTCGTCCACCGTCCAGACGTGGATCTGGTGACCCGCGCGCGCGAGCTTCTCGACGTACGCGGGGTGATTGCGCACGATCCGGATGCTGGGGGCCGCGATGTGCACGCCCTTGGGGAGGCGCCCTTCGCGGTGGCGGGGCGAGACGAACTGCATCAGGTAGACCGTCGGCAGCGTCGGGGAGGCCTCCTGGACGCGTGCCAGGGAGCGCGCGGAAAAGCTCATCACGCGCACGCGCGAAGGTTCGTCGATCGCCGGGGCGTCCAGGCCGAACCGCTTGAGCAGGAGCAGCAGCCGCTCCTCCACCTGCCCCGCCCACCGTGTGGGGTGCTTGGTCTCGATCGCCAGCTCCACCCGGCGTCCCGCGTCGGTGACCAGCTCCAGGAGGCGCTCAAGCGTCAGGACGGAGGTGTCGGAGGTGTCGGCCGCGCTGCCCGTCCAGTCGGGGACCTCGTCGTGGCCCTTCCAGGAGCCGAAGTCGAGGGCGGCGAGCTCCGAGAGCTCCAGCGTGGAGACGGCTCCACGGCCGTTCGACGTACGGTTGATGCGGCGGTCGTGCACGCATACGAGATGACCGTCCGCCGTCAGCCGCACATCGCATTCGAGGGCGTCCGCGCCGTCCTCGATGGCCTTCTTGTAGGCGGCCAATGTGTGCTCGGGGGCGTCCTGGGAGGCACCGCGGTGGGCCACGACCTGAATGCGCTGCTGTTGTGCGAGGGTCACCGCGTCATGGTGCCACCGCGCGGCGCGCGACCAGGAAAAGTTCGGCCCAGCGGATGCGTCCGTTTTGCCGGACGTAAAGGATGGCGGGGGACGCACAGGATCGTCTTACGGTGGCCTGACGTCCCGTGGGAAAGGCTGACGGCGTACAACAGCACAAGTGGACCGTGACAGGACCATGCCCGGACGGCGACGCGCGTGACGGTCGCCGGCCCCGAGCATCCAGACAGGACGGATCGGCGACGACAGCCGTGGATCGAGGAGAGAAAGCTGTGAGCACCGAGAACGAGGGCACCGAGGTACCGCCGGCCCCGTCCGCACCTCCCGTGCCGGTGGACGCTCCCGCTGCTCCCGCCGCGTCGGCGGCATCCTCCAAGGGTGCCGCGTCCGGTGCGCCGGGTGCGGCGGGACCCGCGCACGGCGGCGACTGGCCGCCCCCGCCGCCCGCCATGCCGGCCTACGCGTCGGGCGGTGGCGGCGGAGGCTGGGGAGCGTCGTACCAGCAGCCGGAGCCCAAGCCGGGCGGCCGGCGCGGCGGCCTGGTCGCCGGGATCATCGCGGCGGCGCTGGTCGCGGGCGCGGTCGGCGGCGGCGTGGGCTACTGGGCGGCCGAGCGGGGCGACGGGTCGAGCACCGGTTCGACCACCGTCTCCGCCTCCAACCCGGCCGATCTCAAGCGCGACAAGGGCACCGTCGCGGGCATCGCCGCCAAGGCGCTGCCCAGCACGGTCACGATCGAGGCCGAGGGCAACAGCGGCGAGGGCGGCACCGGCACCGGCTTCGTGTACGACAAGCAGGGCCACATCCTCACCAACAACCACGTGGTGGCGGAGGCCGCGGACGGCGGCAAGCTGTCCGCGACGTTCTCGAACGGCAAGAAGTACGACGCCGAGGTGATCGGCAAGGCGCAGGGCTACGACGTGGCGGTCATCAAGCTCAAGAACGCGCCGGACGACCTGAAGCCGCTCACCCTCGGCAACTCCGACCAGGTCGCGGTTGGCGACTCGACCATCGCGATCGGCGCGCCCTTCGGCCTGTCGAACACGGTGACGACGGGCATCGTCTCCGCGAAGGATCGCCCGGTGGCCTCCAGCGACGGCTCGGGCACCAGCAAGGCCTCGTACATGAGCGCCCTGCAGACCGACGCCTCGATCAACCCGGGCAACTCCGGCGGCCCGCTGCTCGACGGCAACGGGAACGTGATCGGCATCAACTCCGCCATCCAGTCCGCCTCCAGCGGCGGCGGCATGGGCGGCTCGGGCCAGTCCGGCTCGATCGGTCTCGGCTTCGCCATCCCGATCAACCAGGCGAAGATGGTCGCCCAGCAGCTCATCAAGACCGGGCAGCCGGTCTACCCGGTGATCGGCGCCTCCGTCTCCCTGGAGGAGGGCACCGGCGGCGCGAAGATCACCGAGCAGGGCGCGGGCGGCTCCGCGGCCGTCACGCCGAACGGTCCTGCGGACAAGGCGGGCCTCAAGCCCGGCGACGTCATCACCAAGCTGGACGAGCAGCCCATCGACTCGGGCCCGACCCTGATCGGCCAGATCTGGACGCACAAGCCGGGCGACTCCGTGAAGCTCACCTACACGCGCGACGGCAAGGAGCACACGGTCGACGTGACCCTGGGCGAGCGCAAGGGCGACAGCTGACCGAGCCCCCGACCCGACCCGCTAGGCTGGTCCCGCGCCGCGACGGTTCTCAAGACCGCTGCGGCGCGGGGTGGGTTGCCCGAGCGGCCTAAGGGAACGGTCTTGAAAACCGTCGAGGCGCGAGCCTCCGTGGGTTCAAATCCCACACCCACCGCAGCAGCTCAGCGTATTCGCTGGTCAGAGGGCGTGATCCCGAGTCGGGGCCACGCCCTCTCTGCCCACCCTGTCTCACCCCGTGCCGGGTCTGTACCACCTCTGACCAGCGTGTGTGGGCCATCTGTGGGCCAGGATCAGCCGAGCCCTTCCTCCTCAAGTCCCTTCTGGACGAGCTTGTTGGCTGCGGCCGATGCGCCCCTGAGGATCTTGGCGTAGAAGCGGAAGAGCACAGCCACGCTGTGGCCGGCGCGGTACGCGACTTCCACCGGGTCCATGCCGCTCTTGATCCAGAAGGACACTGCGGCGTGACGCAGGCAGTACGGCACATCGGCCATCTTCGTCTCGAACTCACCCGGGCTGAGCACGGCTTCGCGTGCTGCTTCCCAGACGTCGCAGTACTCGTTCGAGGTGATCCGTCCGCCGCGGGCCGCCCGGAACAACCGACCATCCGGGGCGACGCCGAACTGGGCGATGTGCTGCCGGATCATGCGCACGTACACAGGCGGGACCGGGACAGCGCGCACGGTGCCACGGGCGCGGTGCTTCAGGCCGCGCTCGTCGTGCGACTTGCCTGCATCGGTCCATGCAGCTCCGACTTCCGGATGACTTTCAGAGACCAGCACTTCGCCCCACGCATCCGGCTCGCTCTCAGGCGGCAAGGTGAAGTCCTGCTCTCGCAGTGTGGCCGCCTCGCCGGGCCGAGGCGCCATGTAGTAGATCGCCCCGTAGAACGCCTTCAAGTGCTCACCACGATGGCCCTGTTGGGCCACAGCGTTGAGGAGGTCGTTAGCGAGTTTGGGCCCGGGAACGTACCGAAAATCCACCTCGTCGGAAGTGGCCGGGGCCGCCCAATCGACCGCGAGGAACGGGTGACGGGTCAGTAGCTGGCGCTCTTCCACGGCGTAGCGGAACGCATTGCTCAGGACCATGCGCTTGCGGTTGGCCGTGTTCTCTGCGGCGGGCTTCCCGTTCAGGCGCTTCGAGAGCGCAGTGAACGCAGCACGGATGTGCTCCGGTCGCGCGGCCTCCTCGACCTTGAGCGAATTGGCAGCGATCCAGTCGAGCGCAGCTTTGATGTCGGCGGGAGGCTCTTCGGCATCGCAGCGAAGTACGTGGTTGCCATTGCTGTCACGTACTGCTCGGAAGGCCCACTGGTAGAGCGCCGCTCGCTCGACTTTAGGGTCGGGGCTCCCGTGTCGGGTCGTCATGAACGCAGGCGTGACCACCGCCAAGGACTCCGCGATGCTTGCACGGTGCTTCGCGGCGGCCCCTGGCCACTTCATCAGGGCGTAGGCCTTGGCGTGCTCGAACCAAGTCGGCATGGAGAGGGCGGCGAGTTCCTTCTCAGGGAGCCCGGTTTCGTCGTCGAACCGCTGACCCTCGCGCAGCGCGGTCATCAACTCGGAGCGCCGGCCGTCAGCCTGGGGTTTGGTCGTGTAGCTCTTGGACTGGGACTCAGCACCCACGCGCCAACGAAGTTCCCACGGCTTGGGGCGTCCTGGACGGCGCCGGATGGACCAGATAACGACGTCGTACGTGAGCATCTCTCTCCAGGTAGGAATGAGGGCCCGCGCTGAGCGCGGGCCCAATGCAACGGTTTGCTTCAGGCAGCGCGGTCCCCGCACGTCTCCCACCACGCGTCCAGATCAGCGCGGCTGACGCGGAGTTGACCGTTGGGGAGTTTGCGGAGGCGGGGTGCTTGGCCGCGGGCACGCATGCGGTAGAAGGCGGCGCGGCTCATCTCGATCTCTGCAAGCACTTCGGGGAGTTTGAGCATCCTGGGGCGGGCCAAAGCGGACTCCTTCGAGGTTCGGCGGGATGAGCACTTGGACTGCGAAGCTCGCGTGTGTCCGAGTCGGGGATTTCTGCGTCATGGCGTCATCAGCGTTCAGAACGGGGTGTGACCTGTGGTTTTAGATGACGGCAGGTGTCGGAGACCGTCATCGGTGTGTCACAGGGCGCGATGGTTTGGCGGTGACGCTGATGACGCGTGAAGACGCAGGCTTCCGGCACTGCGTCACATCTGTTTGGGCAGGTGAGACCAGGTTTTCGTGGTCCGGTGTCGTGGATGACGAAGGTCCTCTCTCCTTAGGACAAGAGAGAGGGAAGTAGTGATCCTTTGTCTGCGGTCGCAAGAGCAGAGAGGGTGCCGCTTCGCGGCGCGATCTTTGAGGGCGGCGAAGCCGCCGAACAGCAAGAAGAGCACCCGGGGCTGACCTGCTGGGCGCTCGGCTCGCGCGCCGCCGGGTGCTCTTCTTGCCTTTTTGATCTCCCGCTCAGTGGTCGAACAGCGGGGTTCGCGGTGCTGGCTCGGCGGGGCGGGCGCGGGTGATCTCGATGTAGCGGGCCTTGCTGGTGCGGCCCCAGTCGACGAGGACGCCGCGGGCGGCGAGGGTGGGCTGAATGCGCTTGAGGCGGTCGGAGAGGACCTTGCCGGTGGTGGGCCAGCCCTTGGGCAGGGGGCGGCAGTCCTCGCCCACATAGAGGCGGGTGAGCTTGTCGAGCCATTCCGTCGAGGACAGCTGCTCGGCCTCGCCCGGTTCCATGGTTTCGGCGTGCTTGAGGGTGGTCTGGGCGAGCAGGTCGCCCTCGATGACGTCGTCGGTGAGGTCGTCGAGGCTGGCCCGGTAGGCGGCCAGGGAGCCGAGGTGGGTCGACGCGTCGAGCTGCGCGCACAGGTGCGCGAAGTCCGCCATCCGCAGGTCCGTCGGGGTCTCCGCCTGAGTGGCCCGGACGGTCACGGTCAGGTCCAGCAGGGAGCCGAGGATCACGGGCAGGACCGGCTCGTACTCGGCCCACAGCTCGGCCTCGGTACGCCGCACCTTGGGACGTTCCAGGCGCAGGGGCAGGAGGCGCTCGGCGAGGTCGGGGCGGATGACGCCGACGTCGATGCCGGTCATGAGCAGGGGGCGGCGGTAGCGGGCGATGGAGACGTCGCCGTCGGTGTAGAGGGCGCGCTTGACGGTCTCGGCGCCCGTGACGATGCAGCACATCGCGTCCGACATGTCCGGGGTCAGGTAGGAGAGGTTGTCCAGGGCTGTGACCCACCCGGCGGCCACGGCCGCGATCAGGTTCTCCTCGTCCCGCGGGGCGCGGCGCAGGTCGCCGCTCATGCCTTCGATGATCCGGGTGAGCATGCGGCCGGCCGTGGACTTGCCCGCGCCCTGGGGGCCGGTGAGGAAGGGCGCCGGGACGGGCGAGGTCGGGCTGAGGCAGCCGATCAGCCAGGCGACGACCAGCGATTCGGTGGCGGCGTCCGCGAAGTTGCACAGGCTGAGCAGCTTGTCGATGCCCTTGCCCTGGGTGTCCTTGGCCGGGAGGGGGAGTTCGCCGGTGAGCTGGGTGCGGCGCCAGCGGACCTCGTGCGGGTCGGGTACGGCGATGTCCCAGCCGTTGGGGTGGATGCGTACGGACTTGCCGTCGTTGCGGCCGAGGTCGAGCCAGGTCGCGCCGTCGAATCCGGGGGCGACGCGGACGTGTACGCGCTCGACTTCCTCGCGCATGGCCAGTGCTTCGATCATGTCCAGTGCCTCCTTCAAGGCGGTGCCGCTGAATGCGCCGTGGCCGTCCTCGAACAGGCCGACCATGAGTTCTTGGCGGTGGCTGCCCGAGGTGCCCTGGGAGCGGATCGGGCGGGCGATGGGGTGGCCCTTTTGCTGGGCGTAGACGGTGCCGTCGGCGGTGCGGAAGTAGCGGAAGTGCGATTTGGCGTAGTCGGTGATGACTGCGCGGGCCGGGGTCTTGTCGTCCTCGGGCATGCTCAGAGTCCCAACGTGGCGCGGGCGTTGGCCCAGGCCTCGGTGCAGTGGCGTACGGTTTCGCCCTTGTCCTGCGCGGCGGCGAACAAGGTGGCGACGTGGGCTTCGGTGAGGCAGCCGCAGCGTCCGTGGGTGGACAGCACGGCCAGGAACGTGGAGTAGACGGTGCTGTGCACGGCGCTGGTCGCCGCGCGGATGCGCTGCTCGGCCATGTGGATGCCGCGCTGAAGGAAGGCCGGGCTGCGGTGCCGGCACTGCCCGTCACCTGCACCCGCGGGCACGGCGAGGGGCTGCGCAGGCCGAGGTGGTGTGGGGCGGGTAGGGGCCAGCGTGCGCACCACATCGGGCAAGGGCGCAAGGCGTCCGGACCCCGGTCCCAGCCACCGGGCGTACGACATGCGGGACTTGACGTCCACGCCCGGGCGCACGCCGTTGGCCGACGGCATAGTGCCTGCGTAGATCCAGTGTTGTCCTCGTGTGGTGGGGACAGTGCGCGTGGGCGGCAGATGTGTCTGGGCCCAGGCGATGGCGGCGGCGTTGTCGAGGTCGACCACCGTCAGGCGGATGCCGGCGGGGTGGTAGGCGATGGCTGCGGCCTGCCGCCAGGCGTCCGCCCACGCGCGGGAGGTGAGCGTCGCCGGGTCGGTGGTTGCGGCGGCCCAAGCGTGGCAGGGGCGCGGGCAGGTGCAGGGGCCGACCTGCTTCATGTTCGGCCGGCCGCCGCACGCGTTCTTGGCGCAGTCCGGGCAGTTGCCGAACGGGGCCTTGCCGACGCGCAGCGGCATCACGGGCACACCGCGGGCGGCGAGCGTCAGGGCGGTGCTCAGGTGCTCATTCCGGCAATCAGCGCGGGTGGCTACTCGCCGAAGGTCGGTCGGTTGGGTCATCCTGGAGACCTCCACAGGTCTGTTGAGGGCAGGTGGACAAGGGCGGCCCCGCGACTTTGACGAGACGGTGGGGGCCGCCCTTGGCGCACCTAGGACGGGATCGGACCGGTGTGGCCGAGGGGGTTCGTGGCGGACCAGGCGCGGTTGAGTGCAGCCAGCAGGGCGCATGCATGGTTCTCGGCATCCAGCAGGGCGGTGCCAGCCGTGGCGATGTGCTCGGCGGCCGTGCCGTGGTCAGCGGTGATGTGGCCGAGCCGGTGGTGGGCTTTCAGGGCGTAGTCGATCTGGTCGAGGGCCTGCGTCAGGCGCTCGGCGAGCGCGCTGAGCGCGCCCAATACGCGGTACGCCTCCGGGGCCGAGGCCAGGCCCGGGCGGTCGCCGCCGGGGAAGGTGCGGTGGTTGAAAGCCCGGAGCGATTCGGCGGCATCCCGCGCGAGCTGTACGGGGTCGATGGTGGACACGTGGGCTCCTCTGTCAGTGCGATGCGCTCGGGGTCGGCGTGTGATCGGGCGCGGTGCTGGTGGGGGTGGGTTTGGGGTGGTGGGGTTTGGCGTCGCTGTCGGGGCTGGCGAGGTGGAAGCCGACGATGAGGCCGAGGATCAGCAGGACGATGTGCCGGTTGGCCTTCCACCAGGTCGGCCGGGGCGGTTCGGTCAGGACGCCTATGACGGCGGGACCTTTTGCCATGAGGGGGACCTCCTCAGCGAGGAGCGCAGGCGTGGTCTGCGCTACGGAGCGGGAGTGGGGTTGTGCGTGCCAGCGACCGGCCGTTTAGGCGGGGCGCTTGGACAGGTCGGCGAGTTGGGTCCAGGTGTGGCGCCACTGGGCGACCTGGTCGGAGCCCATGCCATGGGCCTTGATGTCCTGGCTCTCGCCGAGTGCAGCGAGCGCGGAGGCTTCCGCGTGGCGGCCCTCGCGGGCGGCCTGGAGGGCTTCGTCGTGCCGGGCGTCGATGACGTTCGGCGGCATCGGCCAGGCCCATTCACCGGCGGCCTGCTCGGCCTCGTTCGCGGCCGGGAGGCCTTGGGCGGCGTCGCGGCGCTTGGAGGTGTAGCAGTGCTTGCGCTCGAAGTCCGTGACGAGCGTCTGGACGAGGTTGATGTGCCGGCCGGTCTGCCAGATGGCCTGACCGCGCCCCAGCAGCGGGATCTCCTGCACGGCCCAGTCGGGCAGGCCGAACATGCTGCGGCACAGCTCGGCGTCCTCGGGGTCCATCTGGTGAAAGACGCGGGTGGAGGCCAGCCGCATGAGGTCCTTGGCCTCTTCGGACTTGGCGTCCTTCGCGGAGTGCGCGATGGAGATCACCGACAGGGCCTCGCGGCGGGAGTACTTCATCATCCGCTGCAGCAGCGCGGCGGTGGCGGGGTGCTTGAGGAGCTGCCAGGCCTCTTCCACGATCAGCGTGGAGTGCATTCCGTAGGCGGCGCCGCCCTGGGCCAGCCACACCGATTCCAGGAACACGCCGACCACGGCCATCAGCGCGGGCAGCGCGATGGAGGTGCGGTCGATGCGGCTGAAGTCGAAGATGGTCAGCCGCTCGTCCATGGACAGCGAGGTCGGGCCGTCGAGCATGCCGCGGGTCGCGGACTGTACGAACACGGAGAGCGCCTTGACGACCTCCTGGCCGAAGCCGAGGAGCTGTTCGTCGGTGAAGCGGCCGGGGATCGCGTCGTGGGACAGCGAGGTGACCGCGTGCATCAGCCCGGACAGTGTGGTGGCCTGCGGGCTGTCCATGGCGGCGTCCAGTGCCATGCGGGCACCGGACGACAGCGGCTGTTGGCCGCCGAGTTCGGCGAGCACGGCGACCAGCTGCACGCGGTGCAGGGGCGGGATCCGCTCGTCGAGCGGGTTCATGCATACGCCCTCGCCGAACCGGACCGGTTTCACGTCGAGGGCGGAGGCGATGGAGTCCCATTCGCCGACGCCGTTTTCGCCCTTGGCGTCCAGGACCGCGTAGCGGCGGCCGGTGCGGGCCAGGTCGCGCAGCGCGAGCACCTTGCTGTTGGTGGACTTGCCGCCGCCGAGGGTGCCGAGCAGGGCCGCCCCGGTGCTCGGGAGGACTTCCTGGTCGCAGTCGACGGCGGTGAAGCGGAACGGTGAGCCGTCCAGCAGCGAGGCCCCGATCAGGGCCCCGTCGGTGACCGGCTGGCAGGCGTAGCCGGGGAAGAGCCCGATGGCCTGCCGAGTGGTCGTCAGCATGTGAACTCCCCTCCGGGCAGGGGCAGCGAAGAGCGCCACCCTGTCTCGTGTTCGCGGTCCATCCACGTGAGCCGGGCGCCGGCCGACACCGCTGTCTGCTCGAGTTGCGAGCGGAAGGCCTTCAGCTCCTTCTCGGCCGCGGCGTGGACGGTGATCCGGGCGGCCACCTGCACGTAGGTGGCGCCGTTCTCCAGGTCCTCCTCGTGCAGATCGGCGGCCCTGCGGCCGGTCCGCGTCGAGGTCTTCTCGCGGCGGGCGTCGTCCGCGCTGCGGGCGGTGGCGGTGCGGAGCATCTCGCCGGTCTCCAGGCGCTTCTCGGCGCGGCGGCGGTCCTGCGGCAGGTACTCGACAACTGTCGTGCGGCGCACGCGGGGCAGGGCGGTGACCATCGGCCGCCAGAACGATGCCGAGCGCTGCCCGCGGCGGAAGTCGCTCACGTCGGCGGTGGCGTGGAGCAGGCCCGCGGCCCGGAAGTGGTCCTCGTGGACCTCGAACGGGCCGTCGGTCAGCTCGGGCGGCAGGGCCTGGGACCAGGCCCACATGCCCCACAGCGGGCCGGTCTCCATCCCGCAGGCGCCCGCGTGCTCGTGGGCCGCCTCCAGCCACCCGTGCTCTTCTTCCAGTTCGTCGCCGTGTGCGGGCACGGACAGCACGATCACGGTGGTGTGGAAGTCGCAGGCCTCGCCGACCATGTCGACGAGCTGCCGGTAGGACTCGCCCAGCTCGCTCGTCTCGGCGGTGCGGGCTTCGTCCTCGTCAGCGCCGTAGGGGGTGACCTCGTGGACGATCCGTACGCACGCGCCGGGGCAGGTGGCGGCCACCCACTCCAGGAAGGCCGCCAGCTCGTCATGGGCCCGGTACATCCGCGTCGGGTCCTTCAGGGCGGCGCCGTCGGTGGTCCACGTGAACGCGGCGAGCGTGCGGCCGTGGGCCTGCGGGAAGGCGGCGCGCTCGCGCTGGTGGAAGCGGAGTTCCTGCACGCCGGTGAAGGCCGCGTGGTGCGGGCTCGGCACTTGGGCGTTCTTCTCGTCGCCGCGCGGGTTGAGGGCGCGGGTGCGGGACTTGTGGCCCAGGCGCCGGCCGATGCGTTCCACGGCCGTGGCGTCGCCGAGCTTGATCAGGGCACCGGCTCCGGCGATGGCGCCGGGGGCCAGGCTCGCCAGCATGCCGCCGATGCTGCCGGAGGCGGCGAGCATGCCGGTGAAGCTGAGCAGGGCGCCCGAGCCCATGACCATGTAGTCAGCCGCGGTGGGCGGGAGCTTGAGGGTCTCGGTCTCGTACAGCGGGTCCAGCAGGTACGTCCGGGACTCGGACACGTCGGCTCCTTTCTTCGGTCATCGTGGTCGGCCGGTTCACGCGCGGCCGGGGCTCGGCGGCACGCTGCGCCTTGGCATCCGGCGTGCCTGAATCGGGCTTGCTCCAGGGCCGGTTGCCAGGGGTGTGCAGGGCGGACAGGTTCTTCGCGTGGATCGTGCGCTCGCGGTCGGCGGGCATCTTCGTGACCGTGGTGCGGCCGTCCGTGTCGGCCTTGACCTTCGGCATCCGCGTGATCCGCGCAGTGGCCTTCTGGGCGACCGACGGCAGGTTCACCAGCACATACACGCAGACCAGGCCGGTGGATGCGGTCAGCAGCAGGTCGGTCAGGGCGCCCTTGGGCATCAGGGGCCGGAACATGAGCACGATGGCGACCGGGATGCGCGCGAGGTAGACGACGCAGACCAGGTGCACCAGGCGCCGCAGGGTCGTCGACTGCAACCAGCCGCGGCTCACGCCGAACGCGGCGATCAGCGGCACGAACACCATCGCGGCCAGCACACCGACCTTGGTGAGCTGGCACATCAGCCACAGCGGGCCGATCGACCCGACCACCACGAGCGACTGCGCGATGCGGCCCCAGGGGTTGCCGTCGGAGCCGATCAGCGTCTTCTCCATGCCCCTGAAGGGATGGTCGGCGATGTCGGCGTAGACGAGGGTGGAGAGCTGGCCGAGCCCGTAGGCGGCGAACGCGATGACGATCGGGGCCGCGGTCGCCAGCAGGATCAGCCCCAGGTAGCGGCCCCCGGCCTGTCCGGCCTTGCGGAAGTTGGGCCCCGAAGGGCGGGCCATCCAGAAGATGATCCCGCCCAACAGGACGATCGTTCCGATGAGCAGGCTCAGGCCCGCCACCGGGTTGTAGACGCCCGCGACGCCGTGGGCGTCGAACCCGTCCAGCGGCGACGCCCCGGACATCATCAGGCGGTCCATCTGCCGGTACAGGGCCGCCGCCTGATCCGACAGCCAGTCGGCGGCGCTGCTGACCGGGTCGAACATGCCGCCCAGCGACGAATCACCGTCGCTGGGCGGCTTCCCGCTCTCGCCGCGCTCGCAGTACTGCTTGGCTCGGCCGTAGATCTCGGCGCATGGGTCAGCCATGTCAGCCTCCCAGCGCGGTCGTCAGGGCCGGGCCGAGGAACAGTACGGCCAGGGCCAGCAGGACCAGGCCGCCGACCGTGATCGCGGCCTTCTTCAGGGCCTCGCCGTCCTTCTTGAACCCGGCGGCGAACCCGCCGCGGGTCACGGTGACGATCGCGCCGCCGAAGATGACCAGCAGGGCTGCGCCGAGCAGCACCCCGGCGACGATCTGGTACAGCGGCAGCAGGCCGGCCACCGGCTGGAGGTCGGGGCCGGTGTCCTTGATGGTCTTCAGGACGGTCTTGGCGCCCTTCGAGCAATCCTGGGTGCCGTCGGCCTTCTTGATGCAGCCCTCGGCGGCCCACAGGAAGGTCTCGGAGTACTTGCTCATGGTCAGTTCTCCCAACTGGGGTTCGGGTTGCTGGAGTCGTGCGAGCCGGGCATCGGCCCGGCCTCGTAGTGCGGGTGTGCGGGGGATTCGGCGCGGAGCCTGCGCATCTCGCGGGCCGCGCGTAGCGCCGACCAGGACGAGAGCCCGGCGACGATCAGGAGCAGGATCACCAGCGCGGACAGCGCGGCGAGGGTGTCGGAATTCCGGGCTGCTTCAACGAGATTGACCGCGCCTTCGTCGGTCACGTAGCACATCAATTGCCCTCCCCTCTCAGGCCTGTTGGGCGTTGTCGGGGTGGACCCGTCCGGCGCCCATGAACGTGTCCCACCACATCGGCTCGATGCGGATCTTTGCTCCGGTGCGCGGGGCGTCGAGGAAGTGCCCGCGGCCGATGTAGATGCCGACGTGGTCGATATCGCGAGGCCCGGCCTTGCCGGACTTCTTCTTCTGGCTGAAGAACACGAGGTCGCCGAGCTGGAGTTCGTCCTTCTCGACGAGGGCGCCCTGCTGTTCCAGGTAGGAGTACTGGTCGTTGGCGACGCGGGGAATCGTTACTCCGGCCTGCGCGAAAGCGGCCTTGGTCAGGCCCGAGCAGTCGAAGCCGCCGTCCTGGTCGCCGTTTCCGCCCCAGACGTAGTCCTTGCCGATCTGGCGGGAGGCGTAGTTCACGGCGTCGACGGCGATGCGGGACTGGTTAGCGACGGGCTGGCCCATGCTCGCGGCCGACTTCATGATGGTCGCGACGTATTTCTCGGTCTCCTTGTACGGCGGGATTCCCCGGTATTTCTGAACGGCGCCGGTACCGGCGTTGTATCCGGCAAGCGCAAGGCGCGTCTTGTCTCCGGAAACGCCCTTCAGGTTCTCGGAGACGGAGCACATGTAGCGGGCGGCCGACGGGATCGCGTCCTCGGGATCCCAGATGTCGCGCTTTCCGTCCTCATTGCCGTCGATTCCGGAGGACTGCCAGGTGCCCGGCATGAACTGGGCGATTCCCTTGGCGCCGACCGGCGAGGTGGCCTTGGGGTTGAAGTTGGATTCCTGTTTGATCTGCGCGGCGAGAATGCGCGGCGAAATGGCGTCGCACTCGTTGCCCCACGCGTTGATGATCCGCTCGTACTGGGCGGGCACCGATCCGGGCTTGACCCGGTCGCCCACGGCGGTCTGCTTGCCGCGTACGGCGGGGTTGCCCTGAAGGCTCATCGCGGTGATGGCGATCAGGGACGATCCGGCCACCAGGATCCCGATCCCGGACCCTTTCATCTCTCACTCCCCCTTCTCCTGTGTTCATGCAGGTCATGAACCGTGCAGGGGTCCGTGCAGAGCACCGTGCGGGCACCGTGAAGCACCGTGCGGCACACGGTGGTTGCACAGGAGCCGCACGGTGCCCGCACGGTGGGTTGCACGGTGGCTAGCGGGCGACGATGTCCCGCAGATGGCGGCCGCGCACGCGGCCTTCCTGGGTCGCCGGGATCGGCCGGCCGAAGGCCTCAGCCAGCCAGGCAGAGACCGCCTTTCCGGTGGCCGCGTCGTCGCCCTCGGGAATGTTCACGCCCAGGGCGCGCAGCCGGGACGCGAATTCCGTGGTGGAAAGGAAGCCGTCGTCGCCGTAGGCCTCGCGGACGAGAGCGACGTTTTCCGGCTCGTCCTCGCGCGGCTCATCGGCTCGCGCATCAACGGCCGCGTTGATCTCCTCGTCACTGACCATGAAGCCACGGAACTCGCTGTTCTTGTCCATGACCTGAAGAACAGCGGCGCCCGCGATTCCAGGGAGTTTGGACGCGTCGTATCCGGCCTTGGCTGTACCGCCGCCGAGGATCACTTCGGACTGGTCACGGTCCGCGCAGCCGAAGGCGATCCGTACGCGGTGATTTCCGCGAATGGACGTGTTGATGACCTCGGCCTTCGGGTTCTGTGTCGCCAGCACGATCAGAATCTGTGACGAGCGGACCTTGCGGGACAGCGTCTTCATGCTCGTCTCGAACTCGGCGCCCTCCTTCTTGGAGTCGGCCTCGTCCGTGTAGGTGCTGACCTCGTCGAGAATGAAGAGCAGCGGGCGGTGCTTCGCCTTCCCGGCGCCCGAGCGAACGGACTCCGAGTTCGCGGCAGCCCGCCGCAGGTGCTCCTTTTCCACGTAGGCGTTGATCTCCATCATCCGCCGGTGGTCCGGAACCTCCTCGTATATCAGGCAGGCCTTTTCGAGGTACGCGAAGTCCCCGTCGCCCTTGGCGTCCACGATGATCAGATCCCAGCCGAGGACCAGGGCGACGTAGGCGAGCCACTTCAGCTCTTCGGTCTTGCCGCCGCCCGTCGAGCCCGCCACCAGCATCTGCGTCTTCCCGACCGGCGAGGGGATCTCCACTACCTGGCCGTTCATCTCGTAGCCGAGCGGCAGCATGCCGCGCGCGAGAGCCTCGGCCGGATCCGGCAGCGCCGGAACGCGGCTGTAGAGCGGCTCGTCCAGGACGAGCAGGACGACCTCGCGCGAGCTGGCCCCGGGGCGCATCGTGAACTGGTCGTCCGGGACGCCGAGCCACGAAGCGATCCGGGGAGCCTTGGTGGCCACGTCGCCGTACACCCCGGCGGGCGGCAGCTCGATCACCCACTCCTCGCCCAGCTCGACCGGTCCACGACGGACCGTGCGGGGCTTGCCGCCCGAGTAGTCCAGCTTCAGCGCCGCGGCGAGCGCGGGCGCCTCATCAGCGGGCACCGGCTCGCCCAGCGCCGGAACAGGAGCAGGGGAGGGCGAGGCGAGCCCTTCCGAGCCGAACACGGCGGTCGGCTGCGCGGTGAGCTGCTTCTCGTCGCGCGGTCGCTTGCGGCGGGCCGCACGGACCATGGCGACGACGCAGGAGCCGAGGAAGAGCACGGTCAGGCCGATGAGCCAGACCTTGTTGTCGGCGACCCAGGCTTCGATCTCGTCGCGGTAGCGCAGGCCTGCGGCCGGCACCATGACGGCCAGGCCGCCCACGACCCACTTTTCCTCCTCGGACAGCGACCGCATCGGCCGTTTCTGCTTCTTCGGGGCCGTGCTGACCTGCTCGGCTTCCCGGTCCTTGGTGAGGCCGACAGGGGAGTCACCCATGGGCGCATCCCTCCCGGAGCTTGCTGGGGCCGCAGGTGAAGAACGTGACGATGCCGTCCATGCCGGTGTCCTTGCGGATCACCTGGCGGGCGTAGTTGAGGATGCCCGCGCGGTCTCCGTCCGGCGGCACGAGGACGGTTCCGTCGGCCGAGACGAGCGAGCCGTTGTCGAGCTTCATGGTCAGCACGTAGTGGTACTCCACCTCTCGGGGAGTCCGCGTCGAGCTGGGGTTCATCGAGTAACTCCCGTTGATCTAGAACTGTGTGGCGTCACGGGGTGCTCTCCGTCGCCATCAGCGCCGTCCAGGCCTCCCGGACGCGGTCCTCGGCGCCCTTGAAGCCCTGGCCGCGGAACTCGGCAGCGGCCTGCCGGTAGGACAGCGGCGGGTTGTACGAGTGCCGCAAGAACCGCAGCACCACGACGAGCTGCTCGTCGGTGAGCGTCGCGCCGGGCTCGGGAACCGTCACACCCGCGACCATCGCCACGTCAGCGAGCGTGACGGCGGGGAGATGAACCTCCTCGCCCCACGCCTCTTCGGCGTCCTCGGCGGGCGGCTTGTCGGCCGTCGTCACGGGGGCGTCACGCCCCTCGTCACGCTCCCCGTCGTCACCAGGCGGCAGGGCGTTGACCTGCGTGTCTTCCGTGACGTCCGCACTGTCCGAGGGCGGCAGGGCCGCCGCCGTCACGGGGGCAGATTCCAGGGGTGTGACGGTCGGTGTGACGGGCGTGCCGAACATGGCGGCCAGCGCCGCGTCCGCACCCTCGGTCACGCGCTCACGCTGTACGTTCACCAGCCGCGCGCCGAGCGTGACGTCACCGACGCCGACCTTCTCCGCGAGCTTCCATGACTCCCGCTCCGAAGCCGCCTGCACCTTCTCGTCGGGGTGGTTCGCGGCCCGCGCGCGGTGGTACGCCAGGGCCTGCACGAGCTCGGCCGACTTGCGTTCGGCTTCCGGGTCACGGCCGTCACGGTGGACGACGATGCGGCGGGCCAGGAACGCGGCGCCCTCGGCGGACACCGACATGCCCATCGGCGTCAGCGCGTAGATGACCATCCGGGCCGCATCCGGCGCGGCCATCGCCGACATCGCCGACGCCGCGGCCGGCAGTGCCCACAGACCAGCGCGCACCGGCCATGGGGACGCCTGGCCCAGCATCGTCAGCCCGAGCAGGACCAGCGCGAGCACCGCGGTGGCACCCTCACCGGCCGCGACCGCACCGGCCGCGGTGCCCTTGCCGTACATGTGGCTGATGTTGGAGAACGTGCCGATCGCGCCGAATCCGCCGGTCGCGGCCATCGGCACGAATGCCGCTGTCAGCACGCCTGCCTGACCACGGGTCAGCTTGCGCGGCGACACCGTCGCAGAAGAGGTCCCGATCACGCGACGTCACCCGCACGCACCGCGACGCCCCGGTTGGACGCCTTGCGACGCTCGGCCAGGACCTTGTTCGTGGCCCGGCGCAGTCGACGCTGCCCCAGCTCCGACACCGGTCGGTCCAACAGGCTGATCTGTACGTCGAGCAGGTCGACCTCGGCGTCGATCAGCGGACGCTCCAGCTCGATGGCGTGCAGGTCCTGCCAGGAGGGTTCCGCGTCGGCCAGATCATCGGTAACGGCCGTCTGAACAGCAACGATGAGCTTCATGGGTCGTGTCTCCCTAGGAACAGGTACGGCCCCAACAGAGCCCCCGGAGTTGCCGCTCCGGGGGCTCGCGCCGTACGAGACGAAGGCCGCCCACGTGGGCGGCGCGGCCGCCGACGGCGACCGGAGCGCCCTGGCCGGGAGTCGAACCCGGCCTACGACCATCAGGGCTGTTGGATCAGCGGCCGGTCACGGCCGCATGCGGATGAGGCCGCGGCGGACGCACCGGCAGCGGCGGCTTCGTGCGCTCGTGCTCGGCGCCGGCCATCAACGGCCGCCCCGCGCACGGGCGTCGGCCTGGCTGCGCTGGTTCGCCTCGTGAACCTTCCGGTCCAGCTCGGCCCGCTCCGCATCTGTCAGACTCGTGATCACAGGTGCCTCCCACATAGGTGCCTGTACGCGGTCTCCTCGGGGTGCCACCCGGGGAGACCGCTCCGATTCCTCATCAAACGGGCAGGCCACCGAGGTAACGCCGGTGCCCTGCCCGCATGACGAAGGGCGGGCCCATGGCGGGCCCGCCCTCGTGCGTTGTCCGGCCGCAGATCGTCTTCGACCCTGCGGCCGTGTATCCCGTGACATCGTCCGTTTCGGCTCTCACGCCCAACGTGAGGGATCGCCTAGTCCGTCCGTGGCGACAGTGGGAAAACGTGCCGCCGCCGTCCTATCCACCGACCGGTCATCGCAGGGAGTCGCCCCCGCTCGGGATTCGGTGTCTCAGTGCCAATGCACTCACGAGCCTGCGAAGTTCGGTTCCGCGCTCGTGGACCGCTGTCCAAGTTGTTCGCACCGGATCTGACAGCCGACGGGCTGTTCTGCCGCTCCCCTACTGGCTGTAGGGCGGTGCTGCCGCTCAGGCCGCGTGTAAGCGGGCCCGGCGAGGCGCTTGCGCACGGCCATGTCGCGCGCCTAAGCGACCCGACAAGCAACCTAGGTTGCTTGTCCGACGACTGAAAGCTACCTAGGTTGCTTTTGGTCGTCAAGCGCACTCCACCTCGGGCCGCAAGCGACCTAGGTCAAGTACGCTTTCGGGATGGAGTCAGAGCCGAAGAGGAAGCCCACGTCGCGGGAGATCGCGGCCCACTTCCGGGCCGAGATCGCCGCAGGGACGTACAGCCCTGGGGCCAAGCTCCCTGGAGCCAAGGGGCACGCGCAGAAGCTCGGCGTCGCCGTCATGACGGTGCAGACTGCCTACTCGCAGCTCAATACCGAGGGGCTGACGGAAGGCGTTCCGGGGAGCGGCACTTACGTCCGCGACCCCGCCGCAGGTAAGCCGGGGCCCCGCGAGGCCGCCCAGAGCGTCATCGACCTTCAGGCCGACGTGGCGCGCATGTCGACCGAACTCGCCGGCCTTGTCGAGCGCGTCAAGCAGCTTGAAGACGTCGTGAACTCCATTCGAGAGACGCCGGGCACGTAGGCCTGGCCCAACGCCTTGGCCTACTTCCGTGGAGGGCGCATCGAGCGTCATCATCAACTGATGCCGCTCACCTGCCGCCAGAGACATGGACGTGCTCCTTCGTGGTCGTTGCGGGTGTCTGGCTCCCGACAACCACGACGCTATGAGCCGCTCACGAGTAGACCCCGGAAAATCTTTCCGGGGTCTCTCTGCGAACCGAGACGAGGCTGAAGTCATGCGAGGAATGACGCAGCAACTGACGATCGGCGAGCGGGTCGCGTGGTACCGCCATCGCCGCGGAATCTCCCAAGACGTGCTGGCCGGACTCGTCGGCCGCACCGCGGACTGGCTCGGCAAAGCGGAGAACAACCGCATCGAGCTGGACCGACTCTCCGTGATCCGTTCCCTGGCTCACGCGTTGGACGTGTCCATCGGCGACCTCATCGGCGAGCCGACCCTGCTGGAGTGGTCGGCGGACAGCGGACGCCGTACGGTCCCGGCCCTGCGCGAAGCGCTCATGGACTACCGCCAGTTGACCCCGCTCCTCGGGGTGCCGGCGGATGGAGCACCCCCGTCGTTGGCCGCCCTGAGGTCCGACGTGGGCGAGGTCTGGGACGCCTACCAGGCCTCCCAGTACGGCTTCGCGACGCGCCAACTCCCCCTGATCCTCTCGGATGCCCTGCTCGCAGCGCGTACGTACCCGGGCGAGGAGAGCGAAGAGGCCAACGCACTGCTCGCCCTGACCTACCAGGGTGCCGCGATGGTGCTCGGCAAGCTCGGGGAGAACGAACTCGCCTGGATGGCCGCGGATCGCGGACTCGCTGCCGCCCAGCAGAGCGGAAACAACGTCGTCGTCGGGTCGCTCTTCCGATCGGTCACGCACTGCCTCCTGTCCACCGGGCGATACGAGACGGCGGTGCAGCTCGTGAGCGACGCGGCCGGCTTCCTTGAGCCGGGACTGGGCGAGGCGAGTCCTGCGTACCTGTCCGTCTACGGAACTCTCTTCCTTACGGGCTCGATGGCAGCGGCTCGTGCCGAGGACCGTGCGACGACGCAGGCCTTCCTACGTGAGGCCGACGCGATGGCCACGCGGCTGGGCGCTGACGGCAACCACATGTGGACGGCCTTCGGGCCCACCAACGTCGCGATCCACAAGGTGGCGACCGCGGGGGAGCTGGGGGACTTCCAGGTGGCGGCGGAGCTGGGGCCGCAGGTCGACACGAGCGGGCTCCCCGTCGAGCGCCGGGTGCGGCACAACCTCGAAGTGGCACGAGCGCTCACGGCCTGGAACCGCACGGATGATGCGCTCGACGTGGTCCTGGACGCCGAGGAAATGGCTCCCGAGCAGGTCCGCCATCACTACATGAGCCGTGAGATCGTGCTCGGCTGGGTACGCGGGACCCGTGGCCGGCCGACGCGTTCGGTGGCTGACCTGGCCGAGAGGCTTCGAGTGATCTGATCTGGTTAGGCTCGGTCGGATGAGCGAGACCGAGAACGAACACGAAGCGAAGATGGCGCGCCCGCGCATGGCCTCGGGCGCGCTCTTCTTTGATGCCCAGGGCCGCGTCATGCTCCTTGAGCCGACGTACAAGGACTACCGAGACATCCCCGGTGGCTACGTCGAGACGGGCGAGTCGCCCTTCCAGGCGTGTGTCCGCGAGGTCCGGGAGGAGCTCGGCATCGAACCGGCCGTCGGACGCCTTCTGGTCGTCGACTGGGCGCCGAGCCCCGCCGAGGGCGACAAGGTGCTCTACCTCTTCGACGGCGGCGTTCTGCCCGAGCGGCTCCAGGCCGAGATCGTCTTGCAGGACTCCGAGATCAAGTCGTACGCCTTCCATCCCCTGGACGCAGTCGACAGCCTCACGATTCCTCGCCTCGCACGCCGTATCCGAGCCGCTGCGGCTGCGCGGGGCGCCGGCAGCGTGGCGTACCTCGAGCATGGGCTGCCGCCTGAGTGAGTCCCTCGGAGGGAAATATGGCCTACGCGCAGGGGTGCCGTCGCTGTGGTGGGGGCTAGGGTGGGTGGTAGTGGAGACCCCGCTGCGATGCATGCGGCTGTTTGCGGGTTTCCATCGGCCCCCGGCCCCAGGGCCACACAGCGAAGACCATGGTCCAGTGTGGTCCGGGCCGCCGTGCGCCGACTCACAGCGACCCGGCCCCCGTCCTCGCGGTCTTCCAGCCGAGGTGCTCCCGCGCTCCTCGGCCCGTCGAGGACGGTATCGCGCGAGGAAAAGGCACGGTTTGAAGGGGAGTTGGCCGCGCCGTCCCCGCGCTTGCGGCCGCCGTCAGTGCCCCGCCCTGACGGCGGCCGCTGACCTGTTCAGCGTCCTATCGTCGCGAAGGTACTACGCCATGTCTCTGATGGCCTATACCCGTGGACAGTTCAATCACGCCGAGGCCTGACCGTGCCCGCTGCGCCTATGACCTGCCCGCTCGCCACCCCGAGTTCCGGTATGGCGAGTGGGCGCCGGGGCGCTATTGCGGTGGGGCGAAAGTGTCGGGGGGCAGGCTGCGGGCGAGCACAGCTTGGGCGAGGGTGGCCAGGCTCTGGTCGTGGGCGGCGGCGTGGGCCCTCAGGTAGAGGAGGGCCTGGCTCATGGAGATGCCGAGTTGGTGGGCGAGGAAGCCGGTGGCCTGGTGGACTTCGGCCCGGTACAGGCGCAGCGGATTGACCATGGTGCTGTCATCGGCCGGGGTGATCAATGCAGTGTGCAGCAGGTTGACCAGGGCGTGTCCGAGACGGTCCAGGCCGCGGAGTTGGGCGGCTGTCAGGGGCCCGGGGGTTGTGCGGTAGCCGGTGAGGACAGCGATGGTGGCGGCGCCCAGGTGGAGCGGTACGGCGATGACGGCGCACAGTGGGGTGCTGGCGGCGGCGGGAGTGAACAGGGGCCAGCGGGCAGGGGCGGTGGCGGACACGTCCGGTTCGGTCACGGTGTGGCCGAGCTGTGCGGCTTCGCGGGTGGGGCCGTCGCCCAACGAGTACTGCAGGGCATCCAGGTCCGGGCCCAGGCCCTTGGCCGGGTCGCACCACAACAGTTCGAGATGGTTGTCGTCGGTGAGCATGTTCAGGGTGAGGGCGTCCAGGCCGAACAGGCGGGCGGTGCCGGGTGGGATAGCGGTGTTCGGGCCGTCTCCGTTGCGGGTGGCCAAGCGTGCACTGGCCAGGAATTCGCCCAGGGCATCCTGGGGCTGCGGGACGCCGTCCGCGGCGCCGTCCCGCTCAGGGCGGGGCATGTCAGGTCGCCGAGTCGAGTTCGGCCGGGATTGCTCCGCGGGTGATCTGAATGGCCAGCTCGGTGAGTTTCTGCTGCCGTGAGCGGGCGTGCTGGCGTAGATGGGTGAAGGCCTCGTCCACATCGATGCCCAGGTGGGAGGCGAGTATGCCCTTGGCCTGTTCGATCACGATTCGGGACTGCAGGGCCGTTTCCAGTTGGCTGATGATCTCGTCCTTGGCCAGCAGGGCCTGGCGGTGATGCAGGCTGATCCCGACCGCATCGGCCAGGCTCTGCGCGAGGGACAGGTCTTCCCTGCTGGGCACGTGTCCCGTGCTCAGCAGGTTGAGGGCGCCCACTTGATGCTGGGGGGTGCGCAGAGGGACCGCGGCGACGCAGGTGATGTTGGCGTGCAGGGCGCGGACGGTGAAACGGGGCCAGCGGGTGTGGCTGGGATGGGCTGCGCGCAGCAGGACCGGCTCCAGCGCGGTTCCGGTACGGGCGCTGTCCAGGCAGGGGCCCTCGTCCAGTTCGATCTGGTCTTCCTCCAGCCGTCGACATAATTCGTCGGAGGCGGTCACGTAGTCGACCTCGCCGGACTCGTTGAGGATCGTGATACCGGCCGAGCGCACGCCCAGCAGGGAGACCACGTATGCGGTCAGATCATGCAGCAGTTCCAGTACATCGAAGCCGTCCGGACGGGAGGCCAGGTCGAGTACGGCCTGGGCAGCCAGAACGTCGTGCCGGGTAGCAGACATTCACAGTCCGTTTCCGTTGCCTCCCGGACGCACCGCAGCAAGCGGGGTCCCGGCCCGGAGGGAACGCACCGAGAGACACGCGATTGGGGGTGATGGCTCCAGAGAGCCGATTCATGCCCGCTGACGGAAATGCTGTCTCTCGCCTCGATCCGGGAACTACCCGCCGAAGCCGCCGCTATGGCCGGTTCCACCCGGCCCGGGCGACTCACGGTACCTGTCCAGGTTATCCCCGCAGGGCGGAGAAGGCGCCACTGCGGAGGCAGGGATTCAGCAAACCAAAGCCGGGGTTTGGGCCGAGGGCGGCACCCCCTTCCAGACCGACCCGCCACCTGCGAAGCACAGTCGTCTCCCCGATTGGCGGGCGCACCTCTCATGATTGATTCGCGCAGGTATGGGCCATGCGTGGGCCAGTAGCTGCCGTCAAGGTGTCAAGGTAGCCCTTGACCAGCACATATACCCCGCACCCTTGGCGGTCTTGAAAACCGTCGAGGCGAGAGCCTCCGTGGGTTCAAATCCCACACCCACCGCACAGTTGAGTGAGCCCCCGGAACCGGGACCCGGGTCGGGGGCTCACTCGTGTTCGGGGGGCGTTACGGTCCCGCCGTGAGGCGGGCCGCCGAGGCGATCGTGGAGCGGGCCTCCCGCTCGGTCAGGCCCGTGTGCACCGCCGCGTCGGCCAGGGCGTCCGCGAGGGTGTCGCCGACGCCGTTCTCGTACGCCCGGCAGGCCGCCCAGAAGAGGCGGGTGTTGCGCTGGCCCTCGTGGGCGCTGAGGACGAACTGGACGAGGCCCAGACCGTGTTGACCGGGGCGGCCCGTCATGGGGTGGTGCGCGCGCGGCGGGGGCGTGAGCAGCCGCAGGAGCGCCGGTGGGCAGGGGGCGGGCGGCAGGTGCCCGGTGCCGGGGACCGTGCTGTAGACGCCGTGCTCGGTGCGCGAACCGGGCCCCACGAGGTAGCCGCCCGCGCCCCGGATGTCGATGCCGGGGGCGAGGCGGCCCGCGGAATTGGGCACCACGGCGTCCGGCGGGCCGGAGAGCCACAGGTGCCGGCCGCCGCTCGGGGTGGCCACGACCACCGTGTCGGGGATCGTGAAGAGATGCCGTAAGGCCAGCTCACGCAGGGAAGCGGAGGCGTCGGTGCCGGACTTGGTGTCCAGGTCGACGCCGATGAGGTGGTGCGGGGCCAGGCCGCACGCGATGCCGTAGCCGGTCGCCCTGGGCGCGGCCGCGAAGAGCGCGCGGATGCGGCGCGGATCGGTCGACGCGTCGTACACGCCGTGTCCCGGGAGGCCGCATTCGCCGTGGCAGCGCGGGGCCGTCGGCGGGTCGCCGCGGTGCGGCGAGGGCAGCGCCGGGAGCTTGGTCCTGGCCAGGGGGATGACGGCGAGCCCGCGTTCGGCGGCGGACAGGGCGTGCGCGAGGGCCAGGGTCGCGAGGGACGGGTGGGGTGGGCAGTGGGGCGGGTGCCGGTCCATGGTGGCCATGGCTTCATTTTCGTACGTACGTTCGAAGAAGGGAAGTGGGGCCGGTCATCCGAGGGAAGCATTTACCAAAAATGTGCTGAAACGCTTCGTCGTTTGGGCTGCTTGGTCACGGCTAGTCCCGAGGTGGCGCACTCCGGCCTGAGCTGGGGTTTTCTGGTGGTGAAGAGGGTTTATCGACATGTCCTCACGCTTGCGAGCGAATCGCGGCTTCCGGGGTGGTTCGCCGGGGATTCGGTGGGCAATTCTGATCTCGCGACGTCGTGAACTTCGCCGGGGCGGTCGGCCAACTGCCTTGGTACATCCCGTACTTGACGGGTGTCCGGATCTCGTCCGGGCGCCCGGAGCGTACTTCTTGCTCCTGGAGGAACAGACATGGCTTCCATCCGTACTGCCCGCGCCATCGCCGCCGTCGCCGCTCTGCCCCTTGCGGCAGCACTCTTCTCCGGAGTGGCCATGGCCGACAACGGCTCCTTCGCGGACAACGGATCGAACGCGGGGGTGGCGACGGTCAACGGCAGTGGTGTCGGTGACGACAACTACGGCAACTCGTCCACCACGCAGCAGCAGGCCGTCGGCAACGGCGCCTCGAACCAGAACAACGAGGCTCAGGTGAACGGCTCCGGGTTCACGGCGATCGACCAGTCGAACGTCAACGTGAACTTCACCGAGCTCTGGTGAGCCACCGGCTCCTGCGCTGCGGGGGTCTTCCGTGGGGTGCGTGACAGTCTGCGCGGCGGTGCTTCGGCGCCGCCGCGCAGGCGTGTGTGCGGGCCCGGTGGCATCGCGCCGGGGCGGTGGCGTGCTGATCTCTTGACACCCATCGGTATCTGACGGACAGTCAGAAACCCTTGTCGGTACGAGGCCAGTCCTGGAGGGCAGCCGCCGTGCACCTCGCCCCCACCGAGCGCCAGCGCGAGCTGCGCGCTCAACTGCGTGAGAGATTCCGAACGTTGATGCCGAGCGGTCCACCGGCTGCGGACGACCCGGCCGCTCAGCGCCGGCTGCTGCGCGCCATCGGGGCCGAGGGCCTCCTCGGGCTCGGCTGGCCCACGGAGTACGGCGGCCAGGGCCGCGGCGCCGACGAGCAGTTCGTCTTCTTCGACGAGGCGTACCGGGCCGGCGCGCCGGTCTCCATGGTCACGCTGAACACGGTCGGCCCGACCCTCATGAAGTACGGCACCGAGGAACAGAAGGCCTACTTCCTGCCCCGGATCCTCACGGGCGACCTGGTCTTCGCGATCGGCTACAGCGAGCCGTCGGCGGGCACGGACCTCGCGTCCCTGCGCACGCGCGCGGTGCGCGACGAAGGGAGCGATGAAGGTGCTTCCTGGGTGATCGACGGGCAGAAGGTGTTCACGTCGAACGCGCAGAACGCCGACTGGATCTGGCTCGCCTGCCGGACCGACCCGGAGGCGCCCAAGCACAAGGGCATCTCGATCATCCTCGTGCCGACCGACGCGCCCGGTTTCTCGTGGACCCCGATCGACACCGTCGGCGGCCTGACCACGACGGCCACGTACTACGACGGGATCCGGGTCCCCGGCTCGAACCTCGTCGGCGAGGAGAACGCGGGCTGGGGGCTGATCACCAACCAGCTCAACCACGAGCGGGTCGCCCTCGCCGCGATCGGGATGCAGGCCGAGGACTTCTACGAACGGGTGGCCGAGGCCGCCCGTACCCCCGATCCGGTGACGGGCGAGCGCCGCGTTGACTCGCCCTGGGTCCGTTCTCAACTCGCCGAAGCGCATGCCCGGCTGGCGGCAACGCGCCTGCTCAACTGGCGTTTGGTGGGGGATGTCGGGGCGGGCCGGCTGGCCCCCGGGGACGCCAGCGGCGTGAAGTTCGCGGGAACGGAATCCGCGGTCGAGACGTATCGAATATGTCAGCAGATCGCGGGCGACGCCGGGTGGGTGCGGGCCGGTTCGCCCGGTTCGCTCGGTGGTGAAGCGGGGGTGGGCGAGGGCGAGTTGGAGCGGATGAACCGCGCGGCGCAGATCAACACGTTCGGCGGCGGGGTGAGCGAGGTGCAGCGCGAGATCGTGGCGACGATGCGGCTCGGGATGCGGAGGGGGAAGCGGTGAGCGCGGGAGTTGCGGGGCAGGAGTTCATGGGGCACGAGCCCCTGGCGTACGAGAAGCTGAAGACCTTCGAGGGGCGGGTGGCGGCCACCGAGGCCGCGGGCCTCGACCCGGTGAACGCGCCGATGATCCGGCACTGGTGCGAGGCCATGGGCGACACGAACCCCGCCTACGCAGGGCCGGACGCGATCGCGCCGCCGACCATGCTGCAGGCCTGGACGATGGCGGGCCTGACCAGCTACGAGGGGCGCTCGCCCGCCCATGACGAGCTGTTCGCGCTGCTCGACGGCGCGGGGTACACCTCGGTCGTCGCCACCGACTGCGAGCAGGAGTATCTGCGGCCGCTGCGGCCCGGTGACGCGATCACCTACGACTCGGTGATCGAGTCGATCTCGCCGCTGAAGACGACGAAGCTGGGCACGGGGCACTTCATCACGACGCGGATGAACGTCCGGGTGGGCGAGGAGCTCGCGGGGACGCACCGGTTCCGCATCCTGAAGTACACACCGGCCAAGCGGAGTTCGAGCGGCGCGGCGGCGAAGAAGGACAAGAGCCGGCGGCCGCGGCCCGTCGTCAACCGGGACAACGCGGGGTTCTGGGAGGGCGTCGCCGACCACCGGCTGCTCGTCCAGCGCTGCCGCGCCTGCGAGACGCTGCGCTTCCCCTGGCTGCCGGGGTGCAACACCTGCGGCGGGCAGGAGTGGGACACCGTCGAGGCGAGCGGCGAGGGCACCGTCTACAGCTACGTGGTCATGCACCACCCGCCCTTCCCCGCCTTCGACCCTCCGTACGCGGTGGGGCTCATCGAGCTGGCGGAGGGCGTGCGCATGGTGAGCAACGTCGTGGGGGTGCCGAGCGACAAGGTGCGCATCGGGATGCCCGTACGCCTCGAATTCCTCGCTGTGGACGACGAGTTGGAGCTGCCCGTCTTCCGCGTCGTCGAGGGGGACTGACATGGACTTCACCCCCACCCCGGAGCAGGAGGCGGCGCGGGACCTCGCCGAGCGGATCTTCGGCGATCTGTCCACGCCGGAGCGGCTCGCGGGCCTCGGCGGCGGCACGGACGGCGAACTCTGGAAGGAGCTGGGCGCGGCGGGCCTGCCGGGCGCCGTGGAGGAGACCGGGCTGCTCGGGCTCGCCCTGATGCTGGAGGAGCAGGGCAGGACGACGGCGCAGGTGCCGTTCGCCGCGAGCTGTGTGTACGGCCTCCTGGCGGTGGCGGCGCACGGCACGGACGAGCAGCGGGAGCGGCTGCTGCCGGGACTCCGGGACGGTTCGGCCGTGGCGACGGGGGCGTTTCCCGCGCGCGGTGGGATCGTGGTGGACGCCCTGCCGGACGGTCGGGCACGGCTGAGCGGGGCCGTGCCGTGGGTGCCGTGGCTGCGGGACGCGACGCACGTACTGGTGGCGGTGCGGGGCGAAAGCGGAAGCACTGTCCACAGCCTGTGGATGATCCGCGCGGAGGACGCCGGGTGCGAGCCGGTCGAGCTGACCGCGCCCTGGTCGGCGGGGCGGCTCGTGCTCGACGGCGTGGCGGCCGAGCGGATCGGCGGTCCTGATGCCTGCGCGGACGTGCTCGCGGCCGCGCGGACCGCGTTCGCCGGGCTGCAGGCCGGGGTCTGCGCGGGATCGCTGGCCCGGGCCGTGGACTACACGAACGAGCGGGAGCAGTTCGGCAAGCCGCTCGCCGCCAAGCAGGGCGTCCAACTCCGCGCCGCGGAGGCGTACATGGACATCGAGGCGATCCGGGTCACCGCCTACGAGGCGGCCTGGCGGCGCGACGCCGGGCTCGACCACGAGAGCCACGCGCTGACCGCGGCCTGGTGGGCATCGGAGGCGGGCAAGCGGGTCGTGCACACGGGCCAGCATCTGCACGGCGGCATGGGCGCCGACCTGGACCACCCGGTGCACCGGCACTTCCTGTGGGGCCGGCAGCTGGACGGCTATCTGGGATGCGGCGCCGAACTCCTGGAGGAGCTGGGCGAACTGATCGCGTCGGGAGCGGGCGCGGGCGACGAAGGGGAGGCCGTATGAAGGCCGGAGAAGAGCTGGAGCCCTTGACGATTCCGATCACCCGGACGCTGATCGTCTCCGGGGCCATCGCGTCGCGCGACTACCAGGACGTGCACCACGACGCGGAGTTGGCGCACCAGAAGGGCTCCCCCGACATCTTCATGAACATCCTGACGACGAACGGTCTTGTGGGGCGCTACATCACCGACCACTTCGGACCGGATGCCGTCCTGCGCAAGGTCGCGATACGCCTCGGCGCGCCCAACTACCCGGGCGACACCATGGTGTTGAGCGGCACGATCGCCGAGGTGCACGGGGACACGGCACAGGTGAAGGTCGTCGGGAAGAACGGCATCGGCAGCCACGTCACCGGCACGGTCACGGTCACCGTCCCCGAAGGGAGCGCGGCATGAGCGTGCGCGGCAAGGACCGGCTCGGCGGACAGGCCGCGATCGTCGGCATCGGGGCCACGGAGTTCTCCAAGGACTCCGGACGCAGCGAGCTGAAGCTCGCCGTGGAGGCGGTGCACGCGGCGCTCGACGACGCGGGCCTCACCCCGGCCGATGTCGACGGCCTGGTCACGTTCACCATGGACACCAACCCGGAGATCACCGTGGCGCAGGCCGCGGGCATGGGGGAGCTCTCCTTCTTCTCCCGGGTGCACTACGGGGGCGGCGCGGCCTGCGGCACCGTCCAGCAGGCGGCTCTCGCGGTGGCGAGCGGCGTGGCCGACGTCGTGGTCTGCTACCGCGCCTTCAACGAACGCTCGGGCAGACGCTTCGGCTCGGGCGTGCAGCACAGGGAGCCGTCGGCGGAGGGCGCGGCGCTCGGCTGGAACCTGCCGTTCGGCCTGCTCACCCCGGCGTCCTGGGTGGCGATGGCGGCGCAGCGCTATCTGCACACGTACGGGCTGACCCCCGAGGCCTTCGGCCATGTCGCGGTCACCGACCGCAAGTACGCGGCGACGAACCCGGCGGCGTACTTCTACGAGAAGCCGATCACGCTCGCCGACCACGCGGAGTCGCGCTGGATCGTCGACCCGCTGCGGCTGCTCGACTGCTGTCAGGAGACGGACGGCGGGCAGGCGATCGTCGTCACCAGCGTGGAGCGGGCCCGCGATCTGCCGAACCCGCCCGCGGTGATCCGGGCCGCGGCCCAAGGAGCGGGCCGGGCGCAGGAGCAGATGACGAGCTTCTACCGGGACGAGCTGACGGGGCTGCCCGAGATGAGCGTCGTGGCGCGGCAGCTGTGGCGCACGGCGGGCCTCGGGCCGGACGACATCGACGTGGGCATCCTCTACGACCACTTCACGCCGTTCGTGCTCATGCAGCTGGAGGAGTTCGGGTTCTGCGCGCCGGGCGAGTCCGCCGGATTCGTGGCGGAGGAGAGGCTGCCGCTCAACACCCATGGGGGACAATTGGGCGAGGCCTATCTGCACGGGATGAACGGCATAGCGGAAGGCGTGCGCCAGGTGCGGGGCACGGCGGTGAACCAGATACCCGGCGCGGCGACCACGCTGGTCACGGCCGGCACGGGGGTCCCCACCTCGGGCCTGATCCTGGGGGCGGACGGCTGACGCCGGGCGTCCGGCCCGGTCCCGGACGCGCGAGAGTCAGGGCCGTCCCCCAGGGGACCTCACCCCTGACTCCACCTTCAGGAGGTGGGGCCAGCACCCCTCGTACAACCTGAGGCGGACGCCGCTTCGGGACCTCCGGCCGATCCCCGGAAGTAGGGGGCGCTCATAGCGTGGAGCCATGACCGCAACCCTGGCGCTCGTCCGCAGCAGCGCACCCGAGGCCGCGCAGCGCACCCAGCCCGCGCCGCGCCCGGCGCCCGCGACGTACCCGTCCTTCGCGTCGTACGTCCGGGCCCGCCAGCCCGTGCTGCTGCGCACCGCCCGGTCGTTGACGTCGAACCCGTGCGACGCCGAGGACCTGTTGCAGACCGCGCTCGCGAAGACGTACGTCGCGTGGGACCGGATCGAGGACCACCGGGCGCTCGACGGCTATGTGCGCAGGGCCCTGCTGAACACCCGGACGTCGCAGTGGCGCAAGCGCAAGGTCGACGAGTTCGTCTGCGACGAGCTGCCGGAGCACCGGGAGACGCCCACCGGGGACCCGGCCGAGCAGCAGGCACTGCACGACGCGATGTGGCGCGCCATCACGAAGCTGCCCGCCCGGCAGCGGGCGATGGTCGTCCTGCGCTACTACGAGGACCTGAGCGAGGCCCAGACGGCCCAGGTGCTCGGCGTCTCCATCGGCACGGTGAAGAGCGCGGTGTCGCGGGCGCTCGGCAAGCTCCGCGAGGACCCGGAACTGCGGCACACGGCGTGACCAGCGGTGAATCCTGGGTGATTCGGTGATCGATCATCCCGGGAAGTAGTGACATACCGGCCGGTATGCAGTGAGAATCAGCGGAACCCTACTGCTCCGTAGCGCCCACCGGGAGGACGCCGTGCTGAGCACGATGCAGGACGTACCGCTGACCGTGACCCGCATTCTTCAACACGGCTCGCGGGTGCACGGTTCGTCCCAGATCACCACGTGGACCGGCGAGAGCGAGCCGCACCGCCGCAGCTTCCGCGAATCCGCCGAGCGTTCCCACCAGCTCGCGAACGCGCTGCGCGACGAGCTCGGCGTGCGCGAGGACGACCGGGTCGCGACGCTCATGTGGAACAACGCGGAGCACGTCGAGGCCTACTTCGCCGTGCCGTGCATGGGCGCGGTCCTGCACACGCTCAACCTGCGGCTGCCCGCCGAGCAGTTGGCGTGGATCGTGAACCACGCCGCCGACAAGGTCGTCATCGTCAACGGCTCGCTGCTCCCGATGATCGCCCCGCTGCTCTCGAAGCTTCCGACGATCGAGCACATCGTGGTGTCCGGGCCCGGCGACCGCTCCGTGCTCGACGGCGCCGCCGCGCGGGTGCACGAGTACGAGGAGCTGATCGCGGACCGGCCGACCACGTACGACTGGCCCGAGCTCGACGAACGCCGCGCCGCCGCCATGTGCTACACCTCGGGCACCACGGGCGACCCCAAGGGTGTCGTCTACTCGCACCGCTCCATCTACCTGCACTCCATGCAGGTCAACATGACGCAGTCGATGGGCCTCACGGACGCCGACACCTCGCTCGTCGTCGTCCCCCAGTTCCACGTCAACGCCTGGGGTCTGCCGCACGCCACGTTCATGACCGGCGTGAACATGCTGATGCCGGACCGCTTCCTGCAGCCCGCGCCGCTCGCCGAGATGATCGAGTCCGAGCGCCCCACGCACGCCGCGGCCGTCCCCACCATCTGGCAGGGCCTGCTCGCCGAGCTGACCGCCAAGCCGCGGGACGTCTCCACGCTCACGCAGGTCACCATCGGCGGCGCGGCCTGTCCGCCCTCGCTGATGAAGGCCTTCGACGACCTGGGCATGCGGGTCTGCCACGCCTGGGGCATGACGGAGACCTCACCGCTCGGCACCGTCGCCCGTCCCCCGGCGAGCGCCGAGCCGGGCAGCGAGGAAGAGTTCGCGTACCGGCTTACGCAGGGCCGCTTCCCGGCCGGCGTCGAGGGGCGGCTCACCGGCCCCGGCGGCGAGGAACTGCCCTGGGACGGAGAGTCCGCGGGCGAGCTGGAGGTGCGCGGCCCCTGGATCGCGGGCGCGTACTACGCGGGTGCGGGCAACGAACCGCTGCGCCCCGAGGACAAGTTCAGCGAGGACGGCTGGCTGAAGACCGGCGACGTCGGCACCATCAGCCCCGACGGCTTCCTCACGCTCACCGACCGCGCCAAGGACGTCATCAAGTCCGGCGGCGAGTGGATCTCCAGCGTCGACCTGGAGAACGCGCTGATGTCCCACCCGGACGTCGCCGAGGCCGCGGTCGTCGCCGTGCCCGACGACAAGTGGGGCGAACGGCCGCTCGCCACCGTCGTGTTGAAGGAGGGGGCCGCCGCCGACTTCGAGTCACTGCGCTCGTTCCTCGCCGAGAAGGTCGCCAAGTGGCAGTTGCCGGAGCGCTGGACGATCATCCCCGCGGTCCCGAAGACCAGCGTCGGCAAGTTCGACAAGAAGGTGCTGCGCAAGCAGTACGCCGAGGGAGACCTGGACATCACCACGCTGTGACGGCCTGTTTCACGTGAAACGGGGGCGGCCCGAAAGGGCCGCCCCCGTTTGTCAGTTGAGGATCAGTGTGTTGAGGCTCAGTTCGTGCCGATCTTCGCCAGTACGTCCACGATCCGGCCCTGCACCTCGGAGCTCGTCGAACGCTCCGCCAGGAACAGCACCGACTCCCCCGCCGCGAGCCGCGGCAGTTCGGCGTGGTCGACGGCTGCGGTGTAGACGACGAGCGGCGTGCGGTTCAACTGCCCGTTAGCGCGCAGCCAGTCGATGATGCCGGCCTGGCGGCGACGGACCTGCAGCAGGTCCATCACGACGAGGTTCGGGTGCAGCTCGGAGGCGATGGCCACCGCGTCCGCGTCGTTCGCGGCCCGCTCGACCTGCATCCCGCGCCGCTCCAGGGTCGCGGTCAGGGCGAGCGCGATCTCCTCGTGCTCCTCGATCAGCAACACCCGCGGCGGGTGCTGCTCGCTGTCCCGAGGGGCGAGCGCCTTCAGCAGTACGGCGGGGTCGGCGCCGTACGCGGCGTCGCGCGAGGCCTGACCGAGGCCCGCGGTCACCAGGACCGGCACCTCGGCCGCGACGGCCGCCTGACGCAGCGACTGCAGCGCGGTCCGCGTGATCGGCCCGGTCAGCGGGTCCACGAACAGCGCGGCGGGGAACGCCGCGATCTGCGCGTCGACCTCCTCACGGGAGTGCACGGTCACCGGGCGGTAGCCGCGGTCGCTCAGCGCCTGCTGCGTCGCCACGTCCGGCGCGGGCCAGACGAGGAGTCGGCGCGGATTGTCGAGCGGCTCGGGCGGCAACTCGTCGTCCATCGGCATCGGCTGCGGCCGGTTGGCGACCTCGACGGCGCCACCGGGGCCGTCCAGCGGCTCCGGGCCCTCGACGCCGTCCTGCTCGGGGGCGCCGATCGCATAGGCACGGCCACCGCCCTCGGAGGCGTTCGGCGAGAGGAGCGGCTGCGGGTGCGGCCGGGCCTGCGTGCCCTGCGGAGGCGTGCCCTGAGCGGTGCCCTGGGGCGGGGTGCCCGGCGCCGGGGCGGCCTGCGCGGGGGTGTTCTGCGCCGGGGGCTGCGCGGTACTGCCGGTGTCGGGCTGCTCCTTACGGGCGTCCTGGCGGCTTTCCTGACGGTTCTCCTGGCGGTTGGACAGCTTGCGTCGCCGCCCGGAACCGCCGAGCGTGCCGGAGCCGCCGAACGTCCCCGAACCACCCTGCGTCTGGCCCTGCGCAGGGGCCTGTTGCGGCGCGGTGCTCGGCCGCGGCGGGGCCTGCGGCGGAAGAGGCTGGGGAGCCGGGGGCTGCGGACGGCGCTGCTGCGAGGCGACCTGGCGCCCGAACGGCACGCCCTGCCCCAGCGTCCGCACGCTGAAGGCACGCCCCTGCGTCGAACTCGTGTCACCGGACGGGGCCTGGTCCTGAGCCTGCGGCTTCGGGGCCTCGGCGGGCAGCGGCTGGGCGGCGGGAGCCGGGGTGCTCTCGGCCGGGGGCGCCGGCGCGCTCTCCGGTTCGTCGGCCGGGGCGCTCTGCGGCTGAGGCTCGGGCTGGGCCTCCGCCTGCGGGCCGGGCTGGGGGGCCGACCGGGGCTCCGGTTGGGCCCCCGGCTGCGGTGTCGGCTGGGGTGTCGGCTGCGGCGCCGGCTGGGGCTCGGCCTGGTTCGCGGCCGTGTCCTTGGGCTGGTCCTGGGCCTGGCCCGGTGCCGCTTCCTTGGGCCCGTTCTCCGCAGGTTCGCCGCCCGGCTTGTTCTCCGGCGGCAGCGCGGAGCCGGGGCCACCGGCCGTGGGCGTGCCCATGGCGGGCGTCGGCTGCGCCGGGTGCGGCTGCGGCGGCGTGTGGTCCGCTGCCGGGTGCGCCTCGGCGGTGTCGTGCTGGTGCGCCTCGTCCGGCAACGGGAGGGGCTGCGGCAGCGCGCCGCTCTCCTGCGGGGCCGCCTGCGCGTCCTGCGGTACGCCACCGGGGGCGGGCTGCACCTCGGGCTGCACATCGGGCCGCGCTTCGGCCTGCACATCGGCCGACGCCTCGGGCTGCGCCTCGGTCTCGGGCAGGGCCTGCGGCGTGCGGTCGGCCTCGGCGGGCGGCAGCGCGAACACCTCGCGCGGACCCGCCTGCTGCGGTGCCCTCGCCTGCTGCCCACCTGCGGGAGCGCCCTGTGCGGCCTGTGCGTTCTGCGTGTCCTGGGCCGGCTGCGCGCTGCCGAGCGCGCGCCGCCCCCGCCGCCCGGAGGGCTGCGCGGCACCGGCACCGGCCAACTCCAGCTCGCCCTGAGCCGGTTCGGTGCCCTGCTGACCGTCGGGAGCGGCACCGGAGGGCAGCGCGGGCAGGGCGGCCTGCTCCTGACCACCGGCGCGCCGGGCCCTGCGCCCGGTCGGCGCGGGCACGCCCTGCGGCGGCACCGTGTCGCCCAAGGCGGGGGAACTCGTCTCGTGTTCGGCCGCGGTCACCACGGCGCCCTGGGCGGCGGCCTCCTCCGGGGCGGGCCGTCCGCGCCTGCGGCCCGTACCGCTGGAGGGGGCCGGTGCCGACTGCTCGGCACCCGACACGCTGCTCTCCAGGAACGCGTCCGTCGAGGGCCCCGCGGCCCGCCGCGCCCTGCGGCGCCTGCTGCCGCCACCGGTGGCCTGTGCGGGAAGGTTCGCGTTCGCCTCGGCGGAGGCATCCTGCGACTCCGCTGCCTCGGAGGCCTCGACGGAGACACTGGCCTGGGCGGGCACGCCGTCGCCGGCCCCGGCGGGCCCGGCCTCCTGCTCGGGAAGACCGCCGGCACCGGGAGCGGCGTCGGGAACGACACCGGCGGCGGGAACGACTCCGGCCCCGGCCCCCGTCCCGATCGGCACTTCGAGGACGTACGCGCTGCCGCTCATCCCCGGCACCTCGTGCGTCTGCAGCACGCCGCCGTGCGCGCGCACGATGCCGTGCACGATCGGCTCGTGCACCGGGTCGCCGCCCGAGTAGGGGCCGCGCACCTCGATGCGTACGTTGGCGCCCCGCTGCGCGGCGGCCACGACGACGGTCGAGTCGACGTATCCGGAGGTGGCGGGCGTCCGGGCATTGCCGGTCGCGTCGATCCCGGCGACGTCGGCGATCAGGTGCGCGAGCGCGGTCGCGAGCCGCCCCGCGTCCACCTCCGCCTCGATCGGCGGCGCGTGCACGGCGAACTGCACGCGGCCGGGCCCGATCAGCTCGACCGCCCCGTCGACACCGGCGGCGACGACGGCGTCGAACATGACGTTCGTACGGGAGAGCAGCGAACCGCCCTCGTCCAAGGTCTGGTAGGCCAGCACGTTGTCGACGAGCGTCGTCATCCGCGAGTACCCGGCGGCCAGGTGGTGCAGCACCTGGTTGGCCTCGGGCCACAGCTGGCCCGCGTCGTCGGCGGCGAGCTGGCTCAGCTCGTGCCGCAGCTCGTCCAACGGCCCGCGCAGCGACTGCCCGAGCACGGCGAGCAGCTGCGTGTGCCGCGCGGCCAGCGCCTCGTAACGGTCCTTCTCGCGCTCCGCGAGCGCGGCGCCCCGCTCCTTCTCGGCGGACAGCTCCTCGGCGTGCTGCTCGCGGACCGCAGCGAGTTCACCGGTCAGCTCCTCGCGCACGGAGGTGAGCTCGGAACCCAGCTCCTCGCGCACCCGCGCCAGCTCGGCGGCGCTCTCGTCCGTGACGCGCTGCAGCTCGGCAGCGCCCTCCTCGGTGACCCGCTGCAGCTCCGCGGCGCGCTCCTCGCGCTCCTTCTCGGCGGCCTCGTCGCGCCGGGCGATCTCCTCGGCGTGCTCGACGGTCAGCTTCTCGACGGAGCTGCGGTCGGCGAACGTCATGACGGCGCCGACCAGTTGGTCCCCGTCGCGCACCGGGGCCGTCGTCATGTCGACGGGCACCTTGGAGCCGTCCTTGGCCCACAGCACCTGGCCGCGCACCCGGTGCTTGCGCCCGGAGCGGAGCGTGTCGGCGAGCGGGGACTCCTCGTACGGGAACGGTTCGCCGTCCGGACGCGAGTGCAGGATGAGCGGGTGCAGCTCCTGGCCGCCCAGGTCGCTCGCCCGGAAGCCGAGGATCTGCGCCGCGGCGGGGTTGACGAGCACGATGCGCCCGTCGGTGTCGGTGCCGACGACGCCCTCGGACGCGGCGCGCAGGATCATCTCGGTCTGCCGCTGCGAACGGGCCAGTTCGGCCTCGGTGTCGACGGCTCCCGACAGGTCCCGCACGACGAGCATGAGCAGCTCGGAGCCGCTGTACGCCTGGCCGCCGCCGGTGCTGTACGGATCGACCGCGTCGCGCGCGCCGTCGGAGAGGTTCGCGGAGGTCACCTCGACGGGGAACTCGCTCGCGTCGGTGCGCCGCGCGGTCATCCGCGTCGGCTTGGTCCGCCCGCGTTCGTCGGTCACGGTGTCCGGCCGGCGCATGGAGCCGGGGATCAACCGCGAGTCGAACTCGGGCAGGAGGTCGAGCAGGCCGCGCCCCACAAGTGCCGTGCCCGGGGCCTCGAAGGACTCCAGGGCGATGGAGTTGGCGTTGACGACGGTTCCGTTGGTGTTGACGAGCAACAGCCCGTCCGGAAGCGCGTCAAGTATGGCTGCGAGGCGAGCAGCGCCTCGGGATGGCCTGCTGCTCACGACGACGGTTCCTCCCTGATTACTGCGACTTGCCGACCGCGCGGACCATCCTGCCTCGTGGTCCGCGGCGTATCACGGGAGGGAGTCTACGGGCAGTGGTTGGACGAGAGGCGCCGGATGCGACGGAGCCCACGTAGAGGATGTGGGGATCCCGAGCGGGCCGAGTCACGAGCCTGTGACCATTGGACCGAGGGTCACGGTCCCGTCGCAGGCAGCACGGGCTCCAACTGCTGCCACCGCGAGATCTCGCAGCCGTTGCTCAACGCGTAGGAGGAGTCGACGGCGCGCCCGTGCCAGTTCCCCGTGACGCGGGCGGTGGCCGGGCCCCCGTACTGCATGGTGCAGCGGGCGTCGGCGGACACGGGGGCGAACGGGTCGACGCCCTCTGCCTCCAGCTCCTCGAGCCGCCCGCAGGCCGCCGCGGGATCCGCGTGCGTCCCGCCGACGGGCGAGCAGTCCAGCTCGTACGTCCCGTCGCTGCCGTTGTCCGAGTCGGTGACGGTGACGGTCAGGTGGTCGAGTCCGGGCCCGAGACCGGCGCCCGCGTCCGCGTGCGCGGCGACAGGGGTGGCCGCGAGGAGGGCGAGCGGACCGACGACGGTCGCGACGGAGCCGAGCATTCGGGAAGAGATGCGCATGAACATGCCGTGCTCAACGCCCGTACCCACCCCGACGTTGCGGCCCGACACCCCAGGCTTTGCCCTGTGGCCTGCCCTCCTAGTACCGTGGGGGGCGATTGGTGACGCGGCGCTCCGCTGTGTCATCATCTGCACGCACCCAATCGCGTCCGCGCGAGAGGGGACTGTGCTGGAGGCGTCGCCTAGTCCGGTCTATGGCGCCGCACTGCTAATGCGGTTTGGGGTTTACCCCCCATCGAGGGTTCAAATCCCTCCGCCTCCGCAGCAAGATCCGAAGCCCCGGTCCACCAGGACCGGGGCTTCGGTGCTTCCCGGGTGTCACCGCCCGCCACCCAGGAGTGCGTTTGTGCAGGTCAGAGGGGGTGGGGCAATCGGATTTCACATGGCGGCGGCAGTCATGTAATGTTCTTCTTGTCGCCGGGACGGGCCGAAAGGCCGGGAACGGAGACAACAAAAAAAGAAAAGACAAGCACTCGTAGCTTAACGGATAGAGCATCTGACTACGGATCAGAAGGTTGCAGGTTCGAATCCTGCCGAGTGCACACCGACAAGAGGCCCCGGAGCAATCCGGGGCCTCTTGCGTTTTGCGGGTGTTGTCAGTGCCGTGCGTCATCCTGGCTCGTATGACGTGGTGGTGCACCGGAATGCGGTGGCGTGGGGGCGGGCCGGTCTTCGGGTGGGTCGGGGACGGCGGGGGCGAGCGGGAGAGCGGGGTGCGGTTCGGGGAGAGCGTCGCGTTCCGGGTCGGCGGGGAGCGGCGGTGCCTCGGGGTGTGGCGGGGAGGGCGGTGGACCGTCTGTCCGGGGCGGGACGCCGTGCCGGTGCGGGGGACGCGGGCGCAGTGCGCGGAGTGTGCCGGGATCGACCGGGCGCGGTCCGTGGCCGCGGACACCATCGCCGACGACCCGAGGCCGTACCACGTGTATTTGGCGTGGTTCGGGGACGGGCTCGTGAAGGTGGGGATCACGGGGACCCGGAGGGGGAGCGATCGGCTGCTGGAGCAGGGAGCCGTCGCCTTTACGTGGTTGGGGCGGGGCCCCTTGATGGCGGCGCGGCGGGCCGAGGAGCTGCTGCGGGTGGCGCTCGGGGTGCCGGACCGGATTCCGTACGAGCGAAAGCGTGCCGTGCGGGGCGGGCTGCCGGGGGTCGAGGAGCGGGGCGCCGAGCTGGTGCGGGCGCACGGTGTCGCGGCGGGGCTCGACGGCTGGCCGGATTCGTTGGAGCGGCTGCCGTGCCGGGTGGTGGATCACGGGGAGGTTTTTGGGCTCGCGGGGATCGATCGTGTCGATGCGGTCGTGAGCGGGCTCGGCGAAGGGGCCGTCGTGGCGGGGGAGGTCGTTGCCGCGGCCGGGCCCGATCTGCATCTGGTGGAGGGGGACGACGGGCGGCGGCTGGTCGTGGACGCACGGGTGCTGGCCGGGTGGCCGTTGGAGCGCGCGCCGGAGGGGCCCGGTGGGGCGGGGCCCGAGGTGCGGGAGGTGCCGGCGGTGCAGGGCGGGCTGTTCTGAGAGACCCTGCCGTTCGGGCAATTCCCTTTCCTCGCGCACGGGAACGAGAGATCGTACGGACATGAGTGATCACGCCGATGTGGCTGACGGGGCGGCGGCGCCCCGGCCGTTGCCCGCCTTCGAACCGCCCTACTACGTCGTGGTGTTCAGCTCCGTGCGGACCCCGGGGGACCGCGGGTACGGGGAGGCGGCCGACCGCATGGACGAGCTCGTCAAGGAGATCCCGGGGTACCTGGGGCACGAGTCCGCGCGCAACCCCGGTGGGCTCGGGATCACCGTCTCGTACTTCCGGGATTCCGCCGCCATCGAGCAGTGGCGCTCCGTCGGCGAGCACCGCGCCGTGCAGAAGCAGGGCCGCGCCGAGTGGTACGAGCGGTACACGGTGCACGTCGCGAAGGTCGAGCGCAGCCAGGAGTTCGAGCGTGAGTGACGTGAGTGACGTGAGTGACGTGGGCGATGTGAGTGACGTGGGCGAGGCGACCTCGGAGGCCGAACAGGTCGCCGACTTCCTCGACCGGTACCGGCTCCCCGGGCTCGTCGACGTGCACACCCACTTCATGCCCGAGCGCGTGCTCCGCAAGGTGTGGGCGTACTTCGACTCCGCCGGGCCGCTCGTCGGGACCGAGTGGCCGATCACGTACCGCGAGGAGGAGAGCGAGCGGCTGGCCAGGCTGCGGGAGTTCAAGGTCCAGGCCTTCACCTCGATGCTGTACCCGCACAAGGCGGGCATGGCGCGCTGGCTGAACGAGTGGGCGGCCGACTTCGCCGCCCGCACGCCCGACTGTCTGCACACCGCCACCTTCTTCCCCGAGCCGGGCGTCGAGACGTACGTGCGCGAGGCGCTGGATGCGGGGGCGCGTGTGTTCAAGGCGCATGTGCAGGTGGGGGCCTACGACCCGAACGACCCGCTGCTCGACCCCGTGTGGGGGCTGCTCGCCGAGGCCGGGACGCCGATCGTGACGCACTGCGGCTCGGGACCCGCGCCCGGAAAGCACACCGGGCCCGAGCCGATCGCCCGGCTGCTCGCCCGGCATCCGAGGCTGCCGCTGGTGGTCGCGCACATGGGGATGCCCGAGTACACGGACTTCCTCGAACTCGCCGAGCGGTACGCGGAGGTCCGGCTGGACACGACCATGGCGTTCACCGACTTCGTCGAGCGGCAGTCCCCCTTCCCCCGGGACGAGTTGGGGCGGCTCGCCGATCTCGGGGACCGGGTGCTCCTCGGCAGCGACTTCCCGAACATCCCGTATCCGTACGTCCACCAGCTGGAGGCCATCGAGCGGCTCGGGCTCGGGGACGACTGGGTACGGGCCGTGTGCAGGGAGAACGCAGCCGGGCTGTTCGGGCTCGGCTGACCCCCGGGCCCTCCTCGGCCGCCCCCGATCCCTTATGCGTTTCTCAGAGTTTTCACAGGTTCGGGAAAGGGTGCTCTCAGAGGCGCATCGCAAGCTTGTGCCATGACCGCGACCTCGCCCCAGGGGCGTACCGAACTGCTGAGGCCGGACGGAAGCCCCGTCCGGGTGCTTGTCGTGGACGACGAGCAGTCCATCACCGAGCTGTTGTCCATGGCCCTGCGCTACGAGGGCTGGCAGATCCGCACCGCGAGCGACGGGTCCGGAGCCGTGCAGACCGCACGCGAGTTCCGGCCCGACGCCGTCGTGCTCGACATGATGCTGCCGGACATGGACGGGCTCAGCGTCCTCGGCCGGATGCGCCGCGAGCTGCCCGAGATCCCCGTGCTCTTCCTGACCGCGAAGGACGCCGTCGAGGACCGGATCGCGGGGCTCACGGCGGGCGGCGACGACTACGTCACCAAGCCGTTCAGCCTCGAGGAGGTCGTCGCGCGGCTTCGTGGGCTGATCCGCAGGACCGGCGCCGCCGACCGGCGCAGCGAGTCCGTGCTCGTCGTCGGCGATCTGATGCTGGACGAGGACAGCCACGAGGTGTCGCGGGGCGGGGACAACATCCACCTCACCGCCACCGAGTTCGAGCTGCTGCGCTTCCTCATGCGCAATCCGCGCCGCGTGCTCAGCAAGGCGCAGATCCTGGACCGCGTGTGGAGCTACGACTTCGGCGGGCAGGCGAACGTCGTCGAGCTCTACATCTCCTACCTGCGGCGCAAGATCGACGCCGGGCGCGAGCCGATGATCCACACCCGGCGCGGCGCCGGTTACCTGATCAAGCCGGCCATGGCCGCCACCACGGCGTCGTGAAGCGCAGGGGCCGGCCCCAGACGCTCCGCACCCGGCTCGTCGTCACGGCCGTCGCGCTGATGGCCGTGGTGGCGTCCGTGATCGGTGTCGTGTCCGCCGTCTCGCTGCACTCGTACCTGTACGACGAGCTCGACAAGCAGGTGAGCGGCATAGCGATGCGGGCGAGCGGGCCGAAGGGCGATTTCCCCGGGGCGGGCCCCATGGGACAGAAGGACTTCGGCGACCTGGCGTTCGTGACCCTGGGCTCCCCCGCGGGGACCCTCGGCGCCGAGGTCGACGGCGGCCAGGCCACCGACGGCAAGGTCAGCGTCGAGGCGACGAACCCCGAGGGCGGCAGGCAGCTGCGGACCGACGGCCTGTCGCAGTCCGTGCTCGACGCCCTGGAGGACGTCCCCCAGAGCGACGACAAGTCCATGCACACCGTCGACCTGCCGGGCCTCGGCAGCTACCGCGTCCAGTACGTCTCCGGATCCAACGGCGACTTCTACGTGGGCCGCCCCACCGCCCAGGTCGACTCCACCGTCAACAAGCTCATCGTCACCGAGCTGCTGGTCGCCGGCGCGGCCCTCGTGGCGGCCGGCGCCGCCGGGGCGATCATGGTCGGCGTCAATCTGCGGCCCCTCCGCCGCGTCGCCGCGACCGCGACCCGGGTCTCCGAACTCCCGCTGCACAGCGGCGAGGTGACCCTCTACGAACGTGTCCCGGAGTCCGAGGCCGACCCCAGGACCGAGGTCGGCCAGGTCGGCGCCGCGCTCAACCGGATGCTCGACCATGTGCACGGCGCCCTCGAATCGCGCCAGCAGAGCGAGACGCGGGTGCGCCAGTTCGTCGCCGACGCCAGCCATGAGCTGCGTACGCCGCTGGCCTCCATCCGCGGCTACGCCGAGCTGACCAGGCGCGGCCGCGAGGAGCCGGGGCCCGACACCCGGCACGCGCTCGGCCGCATCGAGTCCGAGGCGGACCGGATGACCGGGCTCGTCGAGGACCTGCTGCTGCTCGCCCGGCTCGACGCGGGGAGACCGCTGTCGTACGAGCCGACGGATCTGTCGCCGCTGGTCGTCGACGCGCTCAGCGACGCCCGTGCCGCGGGGCAGGGGCACGACTGGCGCCTGGAGCTGCCCGACGAGCCGGCCACCGTGCTCGCCGACTCCGCGCGTCTGCACCAGGTCCTGGTCAACCTGCTCGCGAACGCGCGTACGCACACGCCACCGGGTACGACGGTCACCGCTCGCGTGCACCGGCACGGGCCCTGGGTCTGCCTCGACGTCCAGGACGACGGGCCGGGCATCCCGGCGGAGTTGCTGCCGCACGTCTTCGAACGGTTTGCGCGCGGTGACTCCTCGCGGTCCCGGAAGGCGGGGTCCACGGGGCTTGGGCTTGCCATCGTGCAGGCTGTTGCGGCGGCGCATGAGGGGTCTGTGTCGGTCGAGAGTGCGGTTGGCCGTACGGCTTTTACGGTGCATCTGCCGGCCCATGCGGGCGTGACGGTCGGCCGTGCCGACGTCGCGGGGCTCCGCCCCGGACCCCGCGCCTCGATCTCCGGCGGGGCTTGAATGTTGTCGCCCTGCGCCTCGATCTCCGGCGGTGCTTGAGTGTTGTCGCCCTGCGCCTCGATCTCCGGCGGTGCTTGAGTGTTGTCGCCCTGCGCCTCGATCTCCGGCGGGGCTTGAGTGTTGTCGCCCTGCGCCTCGATCTCCGGCGAGGAGGCGTGAATTTCTCACAGCCCGCCCAAAGCCTCACCACACAGCCCTAACAGGGCAGTTGGCGAATGTCGGTGGTATGCGAACCGACTCTTCTCCGGGCATCGAACCCACCCCTTCCGCGAGCACCGTCTCCGCGAGGTTCGGGACGCTGCCGGCGCGGGAGCACCTCCCTGCCGGCCGCGGCGATGTGCCGGTCCTGGACGTTGTCATCCCCGTCTACAACGAGGAGAAGGACCTCGGTGAGTGCGTGCGCAGGCTGCACCACCACCTGGTCCGCACCTTCCCCTACCCCTTCCGCATCACCGTCGCGGACAACGCCTCGAACGACAGCACGCCCAAGGTGGCCCACGAACTGGCCACCGAACTGCCGGAGGCCACGTACTTCCGCCTCGAACAGAAGGGCCGCGGGCGCGCCCTGCGCACCGTGTGGTCGGCGTCCGACGCGCCGGTCCTCGCGTACATGGACGTGGATCTGTCCACCGATCTGAACGCGCTCCTCCCCCTCGTCGCGCCCCTGATCTCCGGTCACTCCGACCTCGCGATCGGCTCCCGGCTCGCCCGCGCGAGCCGGGTCGTGCGCGGCACGAAGCGCGAGTTCATCAGCCGCACCTACAACCTGATCCTGCGCGGCTCCCTGCAGGCCCGCTTCTCCGACGCCCAGTGCGGGTTCAAGGCGATCCGGCGCGATGTCGCGCAGGTACTGCTGCCGCTGGTCGAGGACACCGGATGGTTCTTCGACACCGAGATGCTGGTGCTCGCGGAGCGCGCCGGGCTGCGCATCCACGAGGTGCCCGTCGACTGGGTCGACGACCCGAACTCGACCGTGCACATCGTCAAGACCGCGACCGACGACCTCAAGGGCGTCTGGCGCGTCGGCAGGGCGCTCGCCACCGGCTCGCTCCCCCTCGACCGGCTCGTACGCCCCTTCGGCGACGACCCGCGCGACCGTGAACTCACCGACGTGCCCAGGGGCCTGGCCCGTCAGCTGCTCGGCTTCTGCGTCGTCGGCGCCCTGTCGACGCTGCTGTTCCTGCTGCTGTACTCCGGCTTCCGTACGTTCTCGGGGGCGCAGCTCGCCAACGCGGCCGCCCTGTTCGTCTCGGCCATCGCCAACACGGCGGCCAACCGGCGCCTCACCTTCGGGGTGCGCGGCCGGGACAAGGCCGTGCGCCACCAGGCCCAGGGCATCGTCGTCTTCGGCATCGGCTGGGCCCTGACCAGCGGCTCGCTCGCCGCCCTCGACACGGCCTCCGGCAACCCCTCGCACTCCACCGAGCTGATCGTCCTGATCGCGGCCAACCTCGCCGCGACGATCCTGCGCTTCCTGCTCTTCAGGGCGTGGGTGTTCAACGACCAGCGATCCGACCAGCGGCCCGACCAGCGCCACGAAACCGACACCGGGACCCAGCGATGACCACAGACGTCCGACCTACGTACGACGTCGCCACCGAGACCGCCTCGGTGGCGACGCCCGAGCGGCCCGCGGATCCGCGCTGGGCCCGCCCGGCCTTCCTCGGCATGCTCCTCGTGATCGCGGCCGCCTACTTCTGGAACCTCTCCGCGTCCGGCTACGCCAACTCCTTCTACTCGGCGGCGGCCCAGGCGGGCAGCGAGAGCTGGAAGGCGTTCTTCTTCGGCTCGTCCGACGCGGCGAACGCGATCACCGTCGACAAGCCGCCGGCCGCACTGTGGCCGATGGGCCTGTCGGTGCGCCTCTTCGGCCTCAACTCGTGGGCGATCCTCGCCCCGCAGGTCCTGATGGCGGTGGCCACAGCGGGGGTGCTGTACGGGGCGGTACGCCGCCGGTTCAGCGCCGCGGCGGGCCTGATCGCCATGGTGGTGCTCGCGACGACCCCGGTCGCCGCGCTGATGTTCCGCTTCAACAACCCGGACGCGCTGCTCGCGCTCCTGATGACCGTCACGGTCTACTGCGTGCTCCGCGCCATGGAGCACGGCCGCACCAAGTGGCTGATCTGGACGGGCGTCGCCGTCGGCCTCGCGTTCCTCACCAAGACGCTGCAGGCGTTCCTGGTCCTGCCGCCGCTGGCGGTCCTCTACGCGGTGTTCGCGCCGGTACGGGTGCGCAAGCGGTTCGGGCAACTCGCCCTGTCCGCCCTTGCGATGATCGTGTCCGGCGGCTGGTGGGTGGCGATCGTCGAGCTGTGGCCCGCGTCCTCGCGGCCGTACATCGGCGGCTCCCAGAACAACTCGTTCCTTGAACTGACTTTCGGCTACAACGGCCTCGGCCGCATCAACGGCGACGAGACCGGTTCGGTCGGCGGCGGTGGCGGCGGCATGGGCGGCGGCACCGGGCAGTGGGGCGAGACCGGTCTCACCCGGATGTTCAACTCCGAGATCGGCAGCCAGGTCTCGTGGCTGATCCCCGCCGCGCTGATCCTTTTCGTCGCGGGCGTGATCCTGACGTGGAAGGCCCGGCGGACCGACCTGACGCGCGCCGCGTTCCTCGCGTGGGGCGGCTCGCTGCTGATGACCGGCCTGGTCTTCAGCTTCATGGCGGGCATCTTCCACCAGTACTACACGGTGGCCCTGGCCCCGTATCTCGCGGCCGTGATCGGCATGGGCGCGGTCGCGCTGTGGGAGCGGCGGACGCGGGTGGCCTGGTCGGTGACGCTGGGCGCGGCGGTCGTGGCGTCGGCGGTGTGGGCGTACGTGCTGCTCGGCCGGACCTCGGACTACCTGCCGTGGCTGCGGTGGGCCGTGCTGATCGGCGGCCTCGTGGCGGGGCTCGGCCTCGCGCTCGCGGGCCGGCTCAACCGTCGACTGGCGCTCGCCGCGGCCGGGTTGGGGCTGGTGGCCTCGCTGGCGGCGCCCACCGCGTACACCATCTCTACGTTGAACACCGGGCACACCGGGTCGATCGTGACGGCGGGTCCCTCCGGGTCGAGCATGATGGGCGGCCCTGGCGGGGGCGGTGGCGGCGGCAAGGGCGGCTTCCCGGGCGGCGGCGGAATGCCGGGCCAGAAGGGCAAGACCGGCCAGGGCGGCCAGGGCGGCCGGACCGGTCAGGGCGGGAACATGCCGCAGCCCCCGACGGGCGGCGGCAACGCCAAGGGCGGCTTCCCCGGCGGCGGCATGCCCGGCCAGAACCAGAAGGCCGGAAGCAAGGCCGGCGGCAAGGCCGGAGCCGGAGGCGGTGGCGGCGGCATGGGCGGCCTCCTCAACGGCGCCCAGGTCAGCAGCAAGGCCAAGAAGCTCCTCCAGCAGAACGCCGACGACTACACCTGGGCCGCCGCCACGGTCGGCTCGCAGAACCAGGCGAGCTACCAGCTGGCCACCGGCGAACCGGTGATGGCGATCGGCGGCTTCAACGGCACGGACCCGTCCCCGACGCTCGCCCAGTTCAAGCAGTACGTCGAGGACGGGAAGATCCACTACTTCATCGGCAGCGGATCCAGCGGCGGCGGCATGGGCGGCTCCGACTCCGGATCCGCGTCGAAGATCGCCAAGTGGGTCGAGGCCAACTTCACGAAGGTGACCGTCGGAAGCAGCACGTTCTACGACCTGTCGGACCCCTCGTAGTCCGGGCAACAAAGCGGTTGTACAGCGTACAGCCAACCCTCTACGGTGTACGGGACGCATTCATCCCGTACACCGTAGAGGAGTACCCATGGCGCCCACGGCCGACCCGGCCATCGAGGCACCCCGGTCCGCGTCCGGCGGCCACCCCCAGCGCTGGATCATCCTCGGCGTCATCTGCCTCGCCCAGCTGACCGTGCTGCTCGACAACACCGTGCTGAACGTCGCGATCCCCTCCCTCACCCGGGAACTGGGCGCCTCGACGTCCGACATCCAGTGGGTGATCAGCGCCTACTCGCTCGTCCAGTCGGGCCTGCTGCTCACTGCGGGCAGCAGCTCCGACCGCTACGGCCGCAAGAAGATGCTCGCGGCCGGCCTCGCGATCTTCGGCGTGGGCTCGCTCGTCGCCGGACTCGCCGGGAGCACAGGACAGTTGATCGCCGCGCGGGCCGGCATGGGCATCGGCGGCGCACTGCTCATGACCTCGACGCTCGCGGTCGTCGTGCAGATCTTCGACGACGCCGAGCGCGTGAAGGCGATCGGCCTGTGGGCCACCGTCAACTCGCTGGGCTTCGCCGTCGGCCCGCTGCTCGGCGGCGTGATGCTCGACCACTTCTGGTGGGGCTCGATCTTCCTCATCAACATCCCGGTCGCGGTCATCGGCCTGATCGCGGTCGTCGCCCTGGTCCCCGAGTCGAAGAACCCGCAGGGCGACCGCCCCGACCTGCTCGGCGCGCTGCTCTCGACGATCGGCATGACCGGCGTCGTCTACGCGATCATCTCGGGCCCCGACGACGGCTGGACGTCCACACCCACGCTGGCCTCGGCCGCGGTCGGTGTCCTCTTCCTGGCCGCGTTCGTGACGTGGGAGCTGCGGATCCCGTATCCGATGCTCGACATGCACTTCTTCCGCAACCAGAAGTTCACGGGCGCGGTGACCGGCGCGATCCTCGTCGCGTTCGGCATGGGCGGCTCGCTGTTCCTGCTCACCCAGCACCTCCAGTTCGTGCTCGGGTACGGGCCGTTGGAGGCGGGCCTGCACACCGCGCCGCTCGCGCTCACCGTCGTCGCGCTCAATCTGACCGGCGTCGGCGCGCGGCTCCTGCCGAAGATGGGCACGCCGCTCGTCATCGCGACGGGCATGACGTGCATGGCTGCGGGGCTCGCGGCGATCGCCCTGCTCGGCGGGGACGGCTACGGCGGCATGCTGCTCGGCCTGGTGGTCATGGGCGCGGGCATCGCGTTCGCCATGCCGGCCATGGCCAACGCGATCATGAGCGCGATCCCGCCGGAGAAGGCGGGCGTGGGCGCCGGGGTCAACGGCACGCTCGCGGAGTTCGGCAACGGGCTCGGGGTCGCGGTCCTCGGCGCGGTCCTCAACGCCCGGTTCGGCGCGCTCGTCGCGGTGTCGGCGGCGTCCTTCCCCGCGGCGCTCGCGGCGGCGGACTCGGCGGGCGAGAAGGCCCGGATCAGCGACGCCTTCGCCTCCGGCCTGGAGACCAGCCAACTGGTCGGCGCGGTCGCCGTCCTCGCGGGCGGCCTCCTCGCGGCGCTCCTGCTGCGCAGGGCCGAGCGAGCAGAATCCGCGGCGGTGACTTCCGCTTAGCATCGGTGCGGGCGGGGAGCGGTCCTGTGCGCAGGCCCGCCCCGCCCGCGTACGAGGAAACCCTGGGAAGGAACGCCATGGCGAAGGCAGCGCGGATGAGCGTCTGGCTCGAGGACACGGATGGCGCCGCGGAGCCCAGGCCCAGAGCGTCGCGCGGCCGGCGGGCCGAGCAGCCCAGCGGCCTCGACCGGGAGCGGATCACCGAGGCGACGGTGCGGCTCCTGGACGCGGAGGGGCTCGCCAAGTTCTCGATGCGGCGCCTGGCGGGCGAGCTGGGCGTCACCGCGATGTCCGTCTACTGGTACGTCGACACCAAGGACGACCTCCTCGAACTCGCCCTCGACCAGGCCTTCGGCGAGCTGGAGATCCCGGACACGGACGCGGAGGACCTGCCGGACTGGCAGACGCAGCTGCGCGAACTGGCCGCCACGTACCGCACGTTGCTGGTGCGCCATCCGTGGATCTCGCCGCTCGTCGGCAACTTCCTCAACGTCGGCCCGAAGTCGCTGCTGTTCTCGCGCGCGGTGCAGCGGGTGATCGCCCGCACCGGCCTCTCGCTGGCCCAGCAGCGCGGGGCCGTCGCCTCCGTCTTCCAGTTCGTCTACGGGTACGGCACGGTCGAGGGCCACTTCCGGCAGCGCTGCGCCGAGGTCGGGCTCACCCAGGACGAGTACTTCCACAAGGCGATGGCCGCGTTCTCCGTCCCGGAGGAGATGGCGGACGACTTCCGGCACGCCGAGCGGATGATGGAGGCGGTGGAGGAGGGCGGCGACGTGAACGCGATGCGCGACATGGACTTCCAGGTCGCCCTGGACCTCCAGATCGCCGGCATCGAATCCCTGGTGGCCAATTCAAGCCCCGCCGGCGATTGAGGCGCGGGGTCCGGGGCAGAGCCCCGAGACCGCAACGCCGGTACGGGTCAAGCGAGTCGCGCCGGGAACCCACCCGTGGCGACCGGCCCCCACTTCTCCGGAGTGACCCGGATGATCGACTTGCCCTGCTTCACCATCGCCTCGCGATACTCGTCCCAGTCCGGATGCTCCCCCGAAATGCACCGGAAGTACTCGACGAGCGCCTCGACGGAGTCCGGCGAGTCGATGACCTCCGCCGACCCGTCGACCTGCACCCACGGCCCGTTCCACTCATCACTGAGCACGACGAGGCTGACCCGCGGATCCCGCTTCGCGTTCCGCGTCTTCGCCCGCTCCGGGTACGTGGAAACAACAATCCGCCCGTCGCCGTCGACCCCGCAGGTCAGAGGTGAGGCCTGCGGGGACCCGTCGGCGCGGGCGGTGATGAGGAGGGCGCGATGCCGGGGTCGCACGAAATCGAGCAACTCGTCGAGTGAGACACGGGTGTTGGTCGCGATGTTCGGAGCCATGCTTCGCACCCTAACCCCGGCCACCGACACCCGCAGGCGTCACATCTGCGGCAGCGCGTCGCCCTGTACGGCCTGGATGTCGAGCTCGACCTTCAGCGTCGCGCCGATCGCCGCGATGCCGGCCTGCACGACCTGGTTGTAGTTCATCGCGAAGTCCTCGCGCTTCAGCTCGGCCGTCGCCTTGAACGCCGCGCGGGTGCCGCCCCACGGGTCGGCGCCGGTGCCCAGGTAGCTGAGGTCCAGGTCGACCTGGCGCGCCACACCGTGCAGGCTCAGCTCGCCGTGGACGGTCCAGCGGTCGGTGCCCGCGGGGTCGATGGAGGTCGACCGGTAGGTGATCTCCGGGTACGTCTCGACGTCCAGGAAGTCCGGGGACTTCAGGTGGCCGTCGCGCATGCCGTTGCCGGTGTCGATGGACGCCGCGTTGATGACGGCCTCGACCCGCGACTTCTCCACGTCCTGCGCTATGTCGATGCGCGCCGAGAAGTCGGTGAACCGGCCGTGCACCGAGGTGATGCCCAGGTGCTGCGCCGTCGCCGCGATCGTCGAGTGCATCGGGTCGACCATCCAGGGCCCGGGCGGCGGCAGCTCGGCCCCGCCCTGCCGGTGCAGCACGATGCTGCCCACGTCGGCCCGGCCGCTCGCCGTCACCATCGCGGTGGAGGCGGCGGGGGCGTAGCCGACGGCGGTCACGATCACCGTGTAGGGACCGGGCGCAAGGGTGGCCGGGTCGTGCACGGCGCCCTCGTCATCGGCCTCGGCCCGCAGCACCTGCGAACCGGTCATGTCGGTCACCGTGACGACGGCGTGCGGCAGGGCCCACCCGTCCCGCGTGCGGATCCGCGCGCTCAGTCCCATGCTTTTGCTCTCCTAGCTCAAGTTCATACGTACGCAGGGCGGCTGGTCATTGCTCCCCCTGCGTGGACGGGCCCCGGTCGGCACTGCGTCTCGGCCGTCCCCTGCCGTTGGCGACGCCGCCGGGTCCGGGGCCCATTCTCACAACCGGGCCTGTGTGGTCCGCGTCCGCTCAAAGCGCGAACCACACCTTCAGGTGGCCCGGGGCCTGTTACTCGCCGGGGTGGGCGAGTTCGATGTCGTGGCCGTCGACGCCGCTGCCGTTCACGCTGAGGCCGGTGGCCACCGGCGGGTAGCCGGTCGCGATCACGGTGTACTCGCCGCCGTCCAGGTCGGTGAAGGCGTACGCGCCGTCCTCACCGGTGGTGGCGGTGGCGACCACGTTGCCCGCGGCGTCCACCAGCGTGACCCGCGCGTCGTTCAGCGCGCGGCCCGCGGCCCGGACGGTGCCCTGCACCTGGGAGCCGGAGTGCAGGTCGATCTCGACGCGGGTGACACCGGAGCCGGTGACCTCGACGGGCAGCGCGGTGGGGCGGTGCCCCGGCGCGTTCACGGCGATGGTGACCGGGCCGGGAACCAGCTCGGCGAAGGTGAACTCGCCGGCCGGGCCCGACTGACCCGTGGCGAGCACGTCGCCGCGCACGTCGGTGACGATGACCATCGCCCCGGAGACCGGTTCCTTGGTCTCGCTGGCCCGCACCACACCGGTGAGGCCGCTGGTCCCGCTGAGCAGGATGTCGTACGTGACCGCTTCCTCGCCCACCAGGACGGTGGAGGCCTGCGGCTGGTAGCCGTCGGCCGAGGCGATCAGGACGTAGGAGCCGGCGCCGGGGGCGTCGACCGCGTACGAACCGTCGCCCTGGGCCACGGCGCGGCCCAGCTGACGGCCGCCGAGGGAGATCAGGGTGACCGCGGCACGCGGCACCGGGGCGGACTCGGCGCCGCGAACGAAACCGCGGACCGGGGTGCCGCCGCCGACGGGCGCGTCGCCACCGGCGGAGGCGACGGTCGCCAGCCGCTGGGTCTGGGTGTCGGCGGCGGGCGCACCCGCACCGACCAGGCTCGGGACCTGCTCCGGCGTGGGGGCCGGGGAAGCGGCCGCGGCCTGGGCGGCCGGGGCGGCGGCGGGCGCCGAGTCGCCCTGGGCGGCCTGCTCGAGGGCTCCGGTGGTACGCAGGGGAACCTCCTTGATGAAGATCGTGAAGAGGAACGCGAGGAACGCGATCGGTGCGGCGTACAGGAAGATGTCGGCGATGCCGGCCCCGTACGCGGCCTCCAGCCAGTTGCGGATGGGGCCGGGCAGCACGGACATGTCCGGCAGCGAGCTTCCGCCCATCGCCTTGCCGGCCGCCTGCTGCTCCTGCGGGCTGAGCTGGCCGATGGTGTCGGTGGCGTGGTGGCTGATGCGGGTGGTCATCACGGAGCCGAGCGCCGAGACGCCGATCGTGCCGCCGAGGGACCGGAAGAAGGTCACCATCGAGGAGGCGGAACCGAGGTCCTGGGGGGCGACCTGGTTCTGCGTGCTCAGCACGAGGTTCTGCATCATCATGCCGACGCCGAGACCGAGCAGCGCCATCCAGATCGCGACGCGCCAGTACGGGGTGTCGTACTCGATGGTGCCGAGCAGGCCCAGGCCCGCGGTCAGGAAGAGACCGCCGGCGACGAGCCAGGCCTTCCACTTGCCGGTCCGGGTGATGATCTGGCCGGAGACGGTGGAGGAGATGAAGAGTCCACCGATCATCGGGATCGTCATGACGCCCGACATCGTGGGCGTCTTGCCGCGCGCCAGCTGGAAGTACTGCGAGAAGTACACGGTGCCCGCGAACATCGCGACACCGACGAACAGCGAGGCGACCGAGGCCAGCGTGATGGTGCGGTTCTTGAAGAGGCGCAGCGGGATGATCGGCTCGCTGGCCTTGGACTCGACGAGCGTGAAGATCAGGGCGAGCACGATCGCGCCGCCGACCATCGTGTACGTCTGCCACGACAGCCAGTCGTACTTGTCGTCGGCGAAGGTGACCCAGATGAGGAGCAGGCAGACCGCGGCGGTGATGAAGAAGGCGCCGGCCCAGTCGACCTTGACCTTCCGCTTGAGCACCGGCAGCTTCAGCGTCTTCTGCAGCACGATCAGGGCGATCAGCGCGAAGGGCACACCGACGAAGAGGCAGTAGCGCCAGCCGAGCCAGTCGGTGTCGGTGATGACGCCGCCGAGCAGCGGACCGCCGACGGTCGCGACGGCGAACGTGGCGCCGAGGTAGCCGGAGTAACGCCCGCGCTCACGCGGGGAGATCATGGCGGCCATGATGATCTGCGCCAGGGCGGACAGACCACCGGCGCCGATGCCCTGGATGGCACGGGCGGTGATCAGCATGCCCGGGTTCTGCGCGAGGCCGGCGACGACCGAGCCCACCACGTAGACGATCAGGGCTATCTGGACCAGGGCCTTCTTGCTGAACAGGTCCGCCATCTTGCCCCACAGGGGCGTGGTGGCGGTCATGGCGAGCAGCGAGGCCGTGACGACCCAGGTGTACGCGGACTGGCCGCCGCCCAGATCGCCGATGATCTTCGGCAGGGCGTTGGTGACGATCGTCGACGAGACGATGGCGGCGAACATGCCGAGCAGCAGCCCGGACAGCGCCTCCATGACCTGCCGGTGCGACATGGGGGCACCCGCTTCGGGGGCGGCCCCTGAATGCTTGGGATGGCTGCCCCGCACACCGGACGGTGTGGTTGTTGCCATGGGATTCCTTTTCTTACGTCTTACGCGGGTGTACGGGTGGTGAGCTGAGCGGTCGACTCGGTGGTCGGCTCAGCGGCGGCCTGCGGAACCGTCGTTCGGGACCCCGTCGTGCGGCAGTCGCCGAAGCTGTCGCGCAGTCGCGTCATGAGGGCGATCAACTGATCGACCTCGTCGTCGGACCAGTCGCTCAGCCGATCGGCGAGCAGTTGGGTGCTCAGTTCGTTGAGCACCTCCAGCTGCTTCAAGCCCTTTTCGGTGAGGCTGAGGATGCGCGAACGTTTGTCGGCGGGGTCGGGACGACGCTCGATCCAGTCGCGGTCCACCACGTGTGCCACGTGCCGGCTGGCCACGGACACATCCACGGCGAGCAGCTCGGCCATGCGGCTCATCCGCATGTCTCCGTAGCGCTTGAGCAGGGTGAGTACGGCGGCCGAACCGGTCGGGCAGTCGTGCGGCATGATCCGCGCCATGTCCCTCTTGACGGCTCCGAAGGCGCTCATCTGTCGCGCCAGCTCGTCGTAGTGACGTTGTGCGGCCACGGCACCTCCTGACCAAAAGATCTTTATTTGTTGCTTAGGGCAACCATAGAAGCAGTTGGTTGCCACAGGCAAACGAAAGAGGGTGATCGCGGATAAAATCGCGGCAAAGATCGAGTGCAAATCAGTAAAGTCGCAGCTCAGGCGCCGTGCGCTGGGACTGTGGCGCTGTTCACGGCGATTCGCTAGGGTCCTGCTCCATGGCTAACAACCCCCAAGGCCCCGGCCCCCAGGGCACCAACGACCCCGCGGGCAACACCCAGATGTTCCGCGCCTTCGTCGACGAACAGCCTCCGGCGCGTCAGCAGGCGGCCGCCGCCAAGTCCGGACCGAGCGTCGGCCTGATCATCGGCATCGTGCTCGCGGTCGTCGTGGTGGCGGGCGTGGCCTGGCTGGCCCTCAAGTAGTCCGTTCCTGAGGCCCGTTCACTCCCAGTCGACTCACTTCCAGTCGACGTCGACGTCCTTCGTCTCCAGGCGCATCCCGAGCGGGACGCGCCAGGAGTCGACGCACACGGTCCACGTCTTCCGCTTCTTCTCCCCGGCCCCGATGGGCACGGGGAGCTTCTTCTTGACGTCGATCGTCGCCCAGTCGATGCCCAGCGCGCCCATCACGTGCGTCTCGAAGGTCGCGGTGCCCGAACGCACCGCGCTGCCACCGGAGTTGTGCAGGGTCAGCGTCACGTCCTGACACCAGCGCTTGTCGGCCTTCTTGAACTCCGGCTCGCCGACCTTGAGCGCGGCGGGTCCCGAGGGGGACGGGGAGGGGGCGGCACCCTGGCCGCTGTCGGTGTTCCCGGAGTCCCGGGCGCTGCCCGATTCGCCGGAGCTTCCGGAGCCGCCTGAGCTTCCGGAGGGCTTCTCGGTGGCGGACGGTGTGCCGCTTCCGCCGGGCGCCTCGGCGGGGAGGTCGTCCGCCGCGGGGAGCCCGCCCGCGTCCGCACCGCTCCCGCTGCCGCCGGCCTTGCCCGCCGAGCCCTTCCCCGCTGAGTCCGGGGCGCCGGGGGCGTCCGCCCCGGGGGAGTCAAGGGGGACGAGCTCCACCTTGCCGGTGGGCGCGACCCGCTCGCCCGGCTTCGTGGGCGCCGCTCCCGCCGCGCCCACGGCCACGTACGCATCGGGCCCGTCGCCACCGTCGAGGGCGACGACGGCGCCCGCGCTCACGCACACCGCGGCGACCGAAGCGGCACCGACGGCGAGCTTCCTGTGACCGAGCAACCAAGTCCGCAGCATCGCGCCAGTGTGTCTGACGCTCCGTCAAATCGGAACCCCGCGGACCCGGTTGAAAGGATCAGCCGATGCCCGTCAGTCGGCGATCAGGCCCTCGCGCAGCTGCGAGAGCGTCCGCGTGAGCAGCCGGGACACGTGCATCTGCGAGATGCCGACCTCCTCGCCGATCTGCGACTGCGTCATGTTCGCGAAGAACCGGAGCATGATGATCTGGCGCTCGCGCGGCGGCAGCTTGGCGAGCAGCGGCTTGAGCGACTCGCGGTACTCGACGCCCTCCAGGGCCGTGTCCTCGTAGCCCAGGCGGTCCGCGAGGGAGCCCTCGCCGCCGTCGTCCTCGGGCGCGGGCGAGTCCAGGGAGGACGCGGTGTACGCGTTGCCCACCGCGAGGCCGTCGACCACGTCCTCCTCGGAGACGCCGAGCACCGCGGCGAGCTCCGGGACGGTCGGCGAGCGGTCCAGCTTCTGCGCGAGCTCGTCGCTGGCCTTGGTGAGGGCGAGGCGCAGCTCCTGGAGGCGGCGCGGCACCCGCACCGACCACGAGGTGTCCCGGAAGAAGCGCTTGATCTCGCCGACCACCGTCGGCATCGCGAACGTCGGGAACTCCACGCCGCGTTCGCAGTCGAAACGGTCGATCGCCTTGATCAGACCGATCGTGCCGACCTGGACGATGTCCTCCATCGGCTCGTTGCGACTGCGGAAGCGGGCCGCCGCGTACCGCACCAGCGGCAGGTTCAGCTCGATCAGGGTGTCGCGGACGTACGCCCGCTCGGGGCTGTGCTCGTCGAGCGTGGCAAGACGCAGGAACAGGGAGCGGGACAGGGTGCGGGTGTCGATGGCCCCGCTCGCCCGGGGCGCCACGGGCACCTCGGGGCTCTCGGCGGCCTGGGTCGGCACCGAAACGGGAACAGGAGCGTCGATCAGCGCGGCAGGCGTCTGCTCGCTCAGGTCATCGGTCGCGGCGGGCGCGCCGGGCGTGAGCGTGAGCACCTTCGAGCTGCCCTGGTCTGCGGACATGCCACCCCCTTGAGGTCGCGGACGGTCGCGGCGGACGCTCCCGTCAGGTAAGAGCGCAGCCTCCACCTGAATACCGGACGAGGGGCTGCGCCAAACGCCGTTCCAGCAGAATGTCACATGTCGGCAACACGCTGTAGTGACATGTCGACATGTAAGGGATGGATCGGTGCAGGAAGCAGGGGGTGTGGCGCGAGGTGGTGCGGATTCTCGCGGGAATTGCCCCGCGAGCCTTGTCTACCCGTTCGAGCTAGGCATCGATCCTGTTTGCGGACCGAAGTCGAGCGAAGCTGCGGGCGAGGAGCCTTGACACGTGCATCTGTGAGACGCCCAGCTCCGCGCTGATCTGGGACTGCGTCAGATTGCTGTAGTAACGAAGCAGCAGGATCCGCTGCTCCCGCTCGGGCAGCTGTACGAGCAGATGCCGTACGAGATCGCGGTGCTCGACGCCGTCCAGCTCCGGGTCCTCGTAGCCGAGCCGGTCGAGCAGGCCCGGCATCCCGTCGCCCTCCTGCGCCGCCTCCAGGGACGTCGCGTGGTACGAGCGGCCCGCCTCGATGCAGGCGAGCACCTCGTCCTCGGCGATCCGCAGCCGCTCGGCGATCTCGGCGGTCGTGGGGGAGCGCCCGAAGGCGGTCGTGAGGTCCTCGGTGGCGCTGTTGACCTGCACCCACAGCTCGTGGAGACGACGCGGTACGTGCACGGTGCGGACGTTGTCGCGGAAGTACCGCTTGATCTCGCCGACGACCGTGGGCATCGCGAAGGTCGGGAACTGGACGCCGCGGTCCGGGTCGAACCGGTCGATGGCGTTGATGAGTCCGATCGTGCCGACCTGGACCACGTCCTCCATCGGCTCGTTGCGGCTGCGGAAGCGGGCGGCGGCGTAGCGGACCAGCGGCAGGTTCGCCTCGATCAGGGCGCCGCGCACCCGGGAGTGCTCGGGGCTGCCCGGCGGGAGGTCCTTGATCTGGGCGAAGAGGACCTGGGTCAGGGCGCGGGCGTCGGCGCCGCGGCTCTTCGCGGGCGCGGGCGGTGCTTCTTGAGGCGCAGTACTGGCCGGCACGGTCAACTCCACCTCTGTTTCCGTCAACTCATCGGTCAAAAGCGGTCATAGCATCACAAGACATGTGCACTGTGTGCAAGCACCGCATAACTCCGTGTTGAAGGCCCAGTTGGGGGCACGAGAGGGGGTCGAGCACGCCGAGGAGCCCCTCACCGTTCCGGTGAGGGGCTCCTCGAACGTGTGACGCTGCGGAGAGTTCGCTCAGAACTCGTAGTCCGCGATCACCCACGTGGCGAACTCGCGCCACAGCGCGACGCCCTCCTGGTGCGCGGGGTGCTCGATGTACCGCTTCAGGGCGTCGGTGTCCTCGACGGCCGAGTTGATCGCGAAGTCGTAGGCGATCGGCCGGTCGGTGATGTTCCAGTCGCACTCCCAGAACGTCAGCTCGGGGATCTTCTCGCCCAGCGCGCGGAAGGCCTCGACGCCCTCGGTCACGCGCGGTTCGTCACGGCTCACGCCGTCGTTGAGCTTGAAGAGGACCAGATGGCGGATCACGGATGCTCCCTGGGGCTACTTCCCACCGTTGACGACCCAGGTCATGAAGTCGCCTATCGACTGGGCGGCGGACGATACGCCTTCGAACCCTATCTGGACGTAGTCGGCGGCCTTGGAGGGGTCAGTGATGATCACGTAGAGCACGAAGACCACCCCGACGAAGAGCGCGACCTTCTTCGACTGCACCACGTTGCCTCCCCGTACCCGTGTCTGAATCCCCGCTCGACCCCTGGCGGCCGGCGGCGAGTCTAACGCGGACGATCACCGACGCGACCTTTAAGGACCAACGGCCTGCGGTAACGGGCCCTTTGCCGACGTCACGCACCCCCGCAAAGCGGCAGGATTGGTGATGAGCCCGGAGGGTCTGGCAGGAATCCGAAGGGCAGGGACGGCCCCCGACTGCGGGGTCCACGCCGCGACTTCCCCCGAAGCGGCGCGGACTACGGGAGACCGTCCTCATCGGGGGGAGTGGTTTGTCCCCCCGATACCACTCCCCCCGACCCAACCGTCACGTGAAGAGCCCCGACGCCTATCGACAGGTGTCGGGGCTTTTCCGTGTCCGTCCCTTCACCCACCGTGCCAAGGGGGGACCATGGGGTCGCCCACACGACGAGTGCAGGGAGGTACATCCCCATGGCCAACCAGACCCAGGCCCTCGGAAGGGGAGTCACCACGGGTGCGGAGAGCTTCTGGTACATCCTCGGGTGCATCTCGTTCGGAGCCGCCTACTTCGCGAAGATTCCTTCGAAGAAGGCCCTGAGCGAGTACGGGCTCTGCGAGATGACCAGTGCCGAGAAGTTCTGGTACGTGCTGCAGAACATCTGCTTCGGCTCCGGGTATCTGGCCAAGGTCCCCGTGAAGAAGGCGCTGTCCGAGGTCCGGTTCGGAGGCGACCAGTACCAGCAGGGCGGTTGAGCGGGCCGGGCAAAGCGAAGGGGCGGATCCGATTCGGATCCGCCCCTTCGGACGGCGGTAGCGGAGGGATTTGAACCCTCGGAGAGTTTCCCCTCACTCGCTTTCGAGGCGAGCTCCTTCGGCCGCTCGGACACGCTACCGAGAGGAACTCTAGCCCATGGTGGGCCGTGGTCCGAAATCCGTATCCCTGAAGAAACGGGTGAGCTGTGTCGCACACTCGTCGGCGAGCACTTCGGAGATCACTTCGGGCCTGTGGTTGAGCCGCCGGTCGCGGATCACGTCCCACAACGAACCGGCCGCGCCCGCCTTCTCGTCGTGGGCCCCGTACACGACCCGGTCGACGCGGGACTGCACGAGCGCGCCCGCGCACATGGTGCACGGCTCCAGGGTGACGACGAGCGTGCAGCCCGAAAGCCGCCACTCCCCTCGCCGCTGTGCCGCCCGCCGCAGCGCCAGCACTTCCGCGTGCGCCGTCGGATCCCCCGTCAGCTCCCGCTCGTTGTGCGCCCGCGCGAGCACGGTGGCCCCGTCCGGCGCCAGCACGACGGCGCCGACGGGCACGTCACCGCCCGCCGCGGCGAGCCCGGCCTCGGCCAGGGCCTGCCGCATCGGCGGCTTCCAGGGGTCTCGTACGGGATCGGGGACGGGAGCGGCGTCGGAGGGTGTCACGGCGAGGAATCTATCCCCGCGGCGGTCAGCGCACCGTCTCCAGGACCTCCGATGCCCCCAGGGCGTCGGCGATCTCGCTCAGCGCGTCCGCCCCGTCGAGGGTGAGCAGATCCTTCTCGGCGACGCCCAGGTCGGCGAGGACCCCGCTGTCACCGAGCGGGCCGGGCGGCACCACCTCGGCTCCCGCGTCCTCGTCGTCGGACGACTCCTCGCCGTCCGGTTCGCCGTCCTCCGTCCCGTCCAGATCCAGCGCGTCCAGGTCGTCGACGGCGTCCGAACCGTCCGGAGCCTTGCCGAGCAGTTCGTCGGTGAGCAGGATCTCGCCGTAGCTGCTGCGGGCGGCAGCGGCCGCGTCGGAGACGTAGATGCGAGGGTCCTCCTCGCCGTCGATCCGGACGACGCCGAACCAGGCGTCCTCTTGTTCGATGAAGACGAGGATCGTCTCGTCCTCGGCGCCGGCCTCGGCCGCCGCCTCGCGGGCCAGGTCGGACAGGTCCGACAGGGTCTCCACGTCGTCGAGCTCTGTGTCGCTCGCTTCCCACCCGTCTTCGGTGCGCGCGAGCAGTGCGGCGAAGTACACCGTGACTCTCCCACTGGTCTCAGGTGTGCCGGTCGGGAATCCCCCCGGCGGGGTTCTTGGAGGCGGGGAGTGCAGTTCAAGCCCCGCCCACTCGGAATCGTGGCAGAAAGTCCGGCTCCAAGAGAGGTCTTCCGCGCGCTGTGTTCGTGGCGCGTCTCCCACGAGGCCCCGCGAGGCGACGATCCGGGGCGGATCCACGGCCTCCGTCACCAGCGAAACGTGCGCATCCGCATCTGCTGTCGCATCCGCGCGGCCCGGGCGCGGCGCGGCTGGACCCTGGCGCGCAGCTCCCGCGCCTCGGTCAGCTCCCGCAGGAACAGGGCCCGCCTGCGCCTGCGCTCGGCGTCGCTCTCCTCGTCGGACACCGCTCCGGCAGCCTCCGGCTCCCGCTCGGGCCGCTCCCGGCGCTTCTCGTCCGCCATCGCCACACCACCCCAGTCCGCCCAGTCGGCGCCAGTCGGCGAGTCCCCTCCACCTTCCCTCCGCACCCGCCATTGATGCCACCGCGCGGGGGAGCCGCGGCCCTGCGGCCCGGTTACTGTTGAGGACATGCGGATCCACGTCGTCGACCACCCTTTGGTGGCGCACAAGCTCACCACGCTGCGCGACCAGCGCACCGACTCCCCGACCTTCCGGCGCCTGGCCGACGAGCTGGTCACCCTGCTCGCCTACGAGGCGACCCGGGACGTGCGCACCGAGCAGGTCGACATCGACACCCCCGTCTCGCGGACGACCGGCGTCAAGCTGTCGCACCCGCGCCCGCTGGTGGTGCCGATCCTGCGCGCGGGCCTCGGCATGCTCGACGGCATGGTGCGCCTCCTGCCGACCGCCGAGGTGGGCTTCCTCGGCATGGTGCGCAACGAGGAGACGCTGCAGCCCGCGACGTACGCGACGCGGATGCCGGACGACCTCTCCGGGCGCCAGGTGTACGTCCTGGACCCGATGCTGGCCACGGGCGGCACGCTCGTCGCGGCGATCCAGGAGCTGATCAAGCGCGGCGCCGACGACGTCACGGCCGTCGTGCTGCTGGCCGCCCCCGAAGGCGTCGAGATCATGGAGCGCGAGCTGGCGGGCACGCCGGTGACCGTCGTGACGGCCTCGGTCGACGAGCGGCTCAACGAGAACGGGTACATCGTCCCGGGCCTCGGCGACGCCGGCGACCGGATGTACGGGGTCGCGGAGTAACCGACAGCTGAACGGAAAAGCCGCGGACGTGTCGTCCGCGGCTTTTCGTATTACGGGGCCCGGTCACCGGGCCCCGATCAGCAGCCCGCGCCGGAGGCGGACGGCTTCGGCTTCGGGTGGTTCAGCGCCGACAGCGCCTTGTCCGCGGCCGGCTTCTTCGTGAGCTTCTTGAAGCCGGAGCCGATGATCAGGTCGACCTCGGCCGGCTTCTCGCGCTTGTCCGCCTTCAGCTCGGCGCCGGTCAGCTGCGTGCCGAGCACGGGCAGCGCGGCCTCGGTGGCCGCCGAGGCGCCGAGCAGTATGCCGGGGCCCTTGACCTTCTTGTCGTACGCCTTCGTGGCGTTCCCGACGTCACCGATCTTGAAGCCGCGCTTCTTCAGCTCGTCCGCGGTCTTCTTGGCCAGGCCGCCGCGGGCCGTGGCGTTCAGTACGTTCACGGTGATCTGGGAGGGCTTCGGCAGCTTCTGGGCCGCCTTGCCCGGGGAGGGCGACGCGCTCGGCTTCTTCTCGCACGCGCCGGACTTCGCCCCCGCTGCGCTGGCCTTGTCACCCCCCGTGAAGACGTCGACCAGCTGGAACGAGCCCCAGCCGATCAGCCCGATCGCGGCGACGGACGCGACGACCGCGAGCACGATCCTGTTGCGCGGGCGCCCGCGCCGCATGCGGGGGTATTTGTCCCCTGTGATGCGGTACTTGCCGCCCATGCCGGGTGGAGTGAGCATGCTCATGGGCGCAGCGTAATCCTGTGCGGCGACGATGCCTATTAAATGATCACGGTCAGTCGCCCAGTCCAACCCAAAAGGGCCAATACGGTCCTGAGGCGGCGTCAGTCGTGAGGGGCGGTCAGCCGAGCTCGAGCACGCGCGCGTGCAGCACCTGGCGCTGCTGGAGCGCGGCGCGCACGGCGCGGTGCAGGCCGTCCTCCAGGTAGAGATCGCCCTGCCACTTCACGACGTGCGCGAAGAGGTCGCCGTAGAACGTCGAGTCCTCGGCGAGCAGGGTCTCCAGATCGAGCTGGCCCTTGGTCGTCACCAGCTGATCGAGGCGGACCGGGCGCGGCGCGACGTCCGCCCACTGCCGGGTGCTTTCCCGGCCGTGGTCGGGGTACGGCCGGCCGTTTCCGATGCGCTTGAAGATCACACGGAAAGCCTACCGGGCAAGGCTCTCCGGGCGCAGCCATGGGGACTCGGTACACAGCCAGGAAATACCGTGCGGAACCGGTTCCAACCGGGTCCAGTCGCGTCACCCACAGGGGCCTGAAATGAGTGGCGCCGCGGGTGAGTTGACGGAAAGCAGGCGTGTCCGTGGCTCTTCCGGGGTAGTCGCGCGCGCTCCGTTGACGCGCGGTTCCCCGCGTCCCGTGCGGGGCGCGGGGAACGGGCCTCAGTGGTCGCGCCTCTTGCCCGGCGTCCGCCGGTCCCGCGAGGTGGGCGGGGGCGTTTTCTCCGTGGCGGCGCGCTCGCCGCGTGCGGCCTCCGCGCGCATCAGGGCGCGCAGGAGCGCGTAGGGGTCCTTGGGCATGTGTGTGCTGCCGTCCTCTGTGAAGTCGTACGTGTGTGCGAACAGGTCCGGGAGGGGCGGACCCGTCAGCAGCGCAGGACGACGGTGCGCAGGGCGCGCCGGGACGGCGGCGCGGGGTGCGTCGTGGTGTCGGGGCGCGCGGCCGAGAGGGGGCGCGGCGGGACGCACGGGGGCGGTGCGGTGAGGAGCCGGACGGGGTGGCCCGTAGGCAGCCGGAGGGCCTGTTCGGAGGCGTCCCTGGTCCCTTCGCCCGGCTCGCAGGAGGAGGCGGCGACGGGCGGCGGCGCGGTGGTCCCGGCGGGGGCGGCGGCGAGCGGCGCGATCAGCAGGGCGAGCAGCACCACGAGCGCGCGCACAAGCCCCGGGACACGGTGGCCCGGGGCAGCGGCGGACTCGGCGACGCTCATGCCCGGTCATCTGCCCACCACCGCCGACGACGTGATCCCCGAAGCCCCAGATCCGCCCTCATGGGCTACCGGGACTCGCATGCGGCTGACGGCAATCAGCCCTGCTGGCGAAGGCAGTCAAGCCCCGTCGGCGATTGAGGCGCGGGGCCGGGGCAGAGCCCCGCGACGCCCACCACGGCTCCGTGGAAGCCGCCCACCCGGCCCCGCTACTTGGCAGCCTTCGCCGCCTTCTCCGCCTTGGCGGCCGCCTTCATCTCCTGCTTGTGCGCCCGCACCTTCGTGAGGGACTCGGGCCCCGTGATGTCGGCCACCGAGCGGAACGCCTTCGGCTCGCCGTACGCGCCCGCCGCCTCGCGCCAGCCCGTCGGCCGCACGCCGAACTGCTTGCCGAGCAGGGCCAGGAAGATCTGGGCCTTCTGCTTCCCGAAGCCGGGCAGGTCGTTCAGGCGCTTCAGCACCTCCTTGCCGGTGTCGACGCCCTCCCACACGGCGGCCGCGTCCCCCTCGTAGTGGTCGACGAGGTACTGGCACAGCTGCTGCACCCGCTTGGCCATGGAGCCGGGATAGCGGTGCACGGCCGGCTTCTCGGAGAGCAGCGCGGCGAAGGCCTCGGGGTCCCGGGCGGCGATCTCGTACGCGTCGAGGTCGTCGGTGCCCAGCCGGTCGGCGATCGTGCGCGGGCCCGCGAACGCCCACTCCATGGGCACCTGCTGGTCGAGCAGCATCCCGACGAGCGCGGCGAGCGGGCTGCGGCCGAGAAGTTCGTCGGCGGCGGGCTCCTGGGCGAGGTGGAGGGTCACGTCCATACGGCTCATACGTCGATGATCGCGCCGCGCCGCCCGGGTCGCCACGCCGGGGTCGCCGGCGGGCGCGGCCACGATCGGGCGCGACTGCGTCGCATAGGGGCGCCGTCCGAGGTAACCCTGACGTCATGACTTCCACGACGCCCGCCCCGTACGATCTCGCGGCCCTCGCCGACGACCATCTGACCGCGGCCCGCAAGGCCGAGCACGGCCGCAGCGCGGAACTCCTGATCAAGGAGGACCCGCTGCTGCGGCAGAGCGTGATCGCCCTGACCGAGGGCAGCAACCTGGAGGAGCACAACGCCCCGCCCGCGGCCACCCTCCAGGTGCTGCGCGGCCGCGTCCGCCTCACCGCGGTCTCCGGGGACGTCACGCTCTCGCAGGGCCAGCTGCACGCCATCCCCCAGGAGAAGCACGGCCTCGTCGCGCTCACGGACGCCGCCGTGCTGTTGACGGCGGTCACCGCCTGACCTGATCGTGATTCCGTCGCCACGGGAGTTCCGCTGACGGGGCTCCGCGGTTCCGGTTCTGCGCAAAGGAGTGCGGGCATGCCGTCGTACGAGGAAGTCTTCCGAGCGAGCACCGAGGACCCCGAGGGCTTCTGGCTCACGGCGGCCGGCGCGATCGACTGGGAGACGCCCCCGACGAGGGCCCTGGACTCCTCGCGGGCCCCCTTCCACCGCTGGTTCCCCGACGGCGAGCTGAACGTCTGCCACAACGCGCTCGACCGTCATGTGGCGGCGGGCCGCGGAGCGCAGCCCGCACTCGTGTACGACTCGCCGGTGACCGGCACCCAACGCACGTACACCTACGAGGAGTTGACCGACCAGGTCGCCCGGTTCGCCGGTGTGCTGACAGGGCTCGGCGTCACCCGCGGCGACCGGGTCGTCCTCTATATGCCGATGGTCCCGGAGGCCGTCGTCGCGATGCTCGCCTGCGCGCGGATCGGCGCCGTCCACTCGGTCGTCTTCGGCGGTTTCGCGGCGAACGAGCTGGCGGTGCGGATCGACGACGCGGCACCCAAGGTCGTCGTGTCGGCGTCCTGTGGCATCGAGGGCGCGCGGGTCGTCCCGTACAAGCCGCTCCTCGACCAGGCGGTGGACCTGTCGACGCACAAGCCGGACGCCTGCGTGGTCCTGCAACGCCCCGAGGGGCCGGCCGAACTGACGCCGGGCCGGGACGTGGACTGGGCCGAGGCGATGCGGGACGCGCACCCCGCGCCCTGCGTCCCGATGGCGGCGACGGACCCGCTGTACATCCTCTACACGTCCGGAACGACCGGAAAGCCCAAGGGAGTCGTCCGCGACTGCGGCGGCTACGCGGTGGCGCTGCGCTGGTCCATGGAGGCCGTGTACGACGTGGGCCCCGGCGAGACCATGTTCACCGCGTCCGACGTGGGCTGGGTCGTCGGCCACTCGTACATCGTGTACGCCCCGCTGCTCGCCGGCGCCACGACCGTCCTCTACGAGGGGAAGCCGGTCGGCACCCCGGACGCGGGCCAGTTCTGGCGGGTGGCGGCGGAGCACGGCGTGAAGACGCTGTTCACGGCGCCGACGGCGTTCCGGGCGATCAAGAAGGTCGACCCGGAGGGCGCGTTCACGCGCGCGTACGACCTCAGCGGCCTGAAGTACCTGTTCCTCGCCGGGGAGCGGCTCGACCCGGAGACGTACCACTGGGCGAGCGAGCTGCTCGGCATCCCGGTGATCGACCACTGGTGGCAGACCGAGACGGGCTGGCCGATCGTCGCGAACCCGGTGGGCATCGAGGCCGCGCCGGTGAAGGCGGGATCCCCGACGTTCCCGCTGCCGGGATGGGACGTGCGCGTCGTGAACGGCGACGGGAAGCCGGTGCCGCCCGGCGAGGACGGCGCCATCGTGGTCCGCCTCCCGATGCCGCCCGGTTCGCTCCCCACGCTCTGGAACGACGACGAGCGCTTCGTCTCCTCGTACCTCTCGGCCTTCGACGGCTACTACCTGACCGGCGACGGCGGGCACGTGGACGAGGACGGCTACGTCTTCGTGATGGGCCGCACCGACGACGTCATCAACGTCGCGGGCCACCGCCTGTCCACGGGCGGCATGGAGGAGGTCCTCGCCTCGCACCCCGATGTCGCCGAGTGCGCGGTGATCGGCGTCGCGGACTCCCTCAAGGGCCAGGTGCCGCGCGGCTTCGTGGTCCTGAAGGCGGGCGTCGCGTCGGACCCCGAGGTGGTCGAGGCCGAACTCGTCCAGCTCGTACGGGACCGGATCGGCGCCGTCGCGTCCCTGAAGGAGGTCGCCGTGGTGGCGGCCCTCCCCAAGACCCGCTCCGGGAAGATCCTGCGCAGGACGATGCGCGGCATCGCCGACGGCCTGGACGAACCAGTGCCGTCGACGGTGGACGACGTAGCGGTCCTGGACGCGCTGCGCCCGGTCCTCACGCGGGGGTCAGCGGCGCGCGCCGAGCAGTGAGCGGATCGCGACGCGGTCGAGGTTCGTCAGCGCGCGCACCAGCTGCGGCGTCAGGAAGACGAGCACGAACCCGATGGCCGAGACCGCGGCGATCTGGGCGGGCGACTCCACGTAGTACGCGTGGTGCACGCCGGCGTCGGTCGTGAAGTCGTAGATCCGGTAGCCGGGCCAGTCCAGGTAGCGGTGGAAGACCCAGGAGTAGGTCGGGAACAGCGCGACGACCCATCCGGTGACCAGGAACGTGAAGGACAGGACGAAGGTCAGCACCCGCCACGGGAACATCACCGTGTGGAAGAGCAGCGCCTTCCATCCGGCGGCGTCGGCGAGCCGCCCGCGCAGGCCGGGGGCGGGGGCCGCTGGCGCCGCCACGTCCAGCCCGAGCAGGCTCCGCGCCCGACCCCGCTCGGCCGCGCCGAGACCGCGCGCGCCGGCCAGCGCCGCCGCGAGGACCGGCAACCCGATCCACATGACGAGCGTGCTCACTCCCAGAGCGAACATCGTCACGGCGAAGACGAACCCGGCGATCGCGACGGGCAGCGACGTGATCGTGTGCCCGATCTCGCGATGGGTGACACCGGAGAACGGAGCGCGCCAGAACCCCGGGCGGGCCGGCGCCTTCGGCGTGGTCGCAGTGGTGCTCGCGTAGGACAGCGTGGTCGAGGTCATGCCACAAGCGTCGCGATTCGACGGCTCCGGCGACATGGGGCTGCGGGGTGTCTTGGGGGTGGGGTTATCCCCAGCCCCAGGGTTCCAGGAGGCCACGGAAACGACGAAGGGCCCCACCGCCGAAACGGTGGGGCCCTTCGCCTGCCCTGACGGGCGGGTGCGGAGGATACGAGATTCGAACTCGTGAGGGGTTGCCCCCAACACGCTTTCCAAGCGTGCGCCCTAGGCCACTAGGCGAATCCTCCGCCGCAAACAATACAAGACGCTGAAGGGTGCTCGCGACCACGTTGATGATCAAGGTCGTCGACCGATCGGAGGGCGGACCTCCGGGTTCTTTCCACGGGTGGGGATCGGGTACTGTTGGCGTCAGCCCCTCACGTGGCGCTATCTGACTGAACTCCCCCAGGGCCGGAAGGCAGCAAGGGTAAGTCGGCTCTGGCGGGTGCGTGGGGGGCGTTTACGTTTCCGGGACGGCCGGCGATACCCGTGGGCGGGTCCGGTTGTCAGTGCGCGCCTATAACCTCGTATGCGTGTCGTCTCTCGCGCTCTACCGCCGTTACCGCCCGGAGTCGTTCGCCGAGGTCATCGGGCAGGAACATGTAACCGACCCGCTGCAGCAGGCGCTGCGGAACAACCGGGTCAATCACGCGTACCTGTTCTCGGGCCCGCGCGGCTGCGGCAAGACGACCAGCGCGCGCATCCTGGCCCGCTGTCTCAACTGTGAGCAGGGTCCCACCCCGAATCCGTGCGGGGAGTGCCAGTCCTGCCAGGACCTCGCGCGCAACGGGCCGGGATCGATCGACGTCATCGAGATCGACGCCGCTTCGCACGGTGGCGTGGACGACGCCCGTGATCTGCGCGAGAAGGCCTTCTTCGGCCCCGCCTCCAGCCGCTACAAGATCTACATCATCGACGAGGCCCACATGGTCACGTCGGCGGGCTTCAACGCGCTGCTGAAGGTGGTCGAGGAGCCGCCGGAGCACCTCAAGTTCATCTTCGCCACGACCGAGCCCGAGAAGGTCATCGGGACGATCCGGTCGCGTACGCACCACTACCCGTTCCGGCTCGTGCCGCCGGGGACGCTGCGCGACTACCTGGGCGAGGTGTGCGGCAAGGAGGACATGGCCGTCGAGGAGGGCGTGCTGCCGCTCGTCGTCCGGGCGGGCGCGGGATCCGTGCGTGACTCCATGTCCGTCATGGACCAGCTGCTCGCCGGCGCGGGCGACGACGGTGTGACGTATGCCATGGCGACAGGCCTGCTCGGCTACACCGACGGCTCGCTGCTCGACTCGGTCGTCGAGGCGTTCGCCACCGGTGACGGCGCCGCGGCTTTCGAGGTCGTGGACCGCGTCATCGAGGGGGGCAACGACCCGCGGCGCTTCGTGGCCGACCTCCTGGAGCGGCTGCGGGACCTGGTGATCCTGGCCGCCGTTCCGGACGCCGCGGAGAAGGGGCTCATCGACGCCCCGGCCGATGTCGTGGAGCGGATGCAGGCGCAGGCGAGCACGTTCGGCGCCGCCGAGCTCAGCCGGGCCGCCGACCTCGTCAATCAGGGCCTGACCGAGCTGCGCGGCGCCAACGCCCCGCGGCTCCAGCTCGAGCTGATCTGCGCGCGCGTGCTGCTGCCCGCGGCGTACGACGACGAGCGTTCGGTCATGGCCCGCCTCGACCGCATCGAGCGCGGTGGCGTCTTCACGCCGGGCGGGCAGGGCCCCGCGCCCTCCATGGCGTACGTTCCCGGGCCCGATGCCCATGGCGCTGCCCCGGCGCCCGTGCCGCCCGTCGAGCCGGGGGGCGGGCCCGCGGCGGCCCGGGCCGCGGTGCGAGGCGGCGCTCCGGGGGCTGCTCCCGGTGCGGCTCCGACTCCTCCGACTCCTCCGGCTCCCGCGGCGCCGGTGGCTCCGCAGGCCCAGGCCCCTGTGGCCCCGGCCCCCGCGCCGAGCCCCGCCCCGGCTGCCGCCCCGCCTGCGGAGGCCCAGCCGGCCCCTGCCGCCCCGGGCTCCTGGCCCACCGCCGCCCAGGCGGGCGGGGGTGGCGGCGCCCGCAGGCCCGGCGGCTGGCCCACGGCCGCGGCCGCGGGTTCCGGCCAGCCGCCCGCCCCGGCCGCCCCACAGGCGTCGGCCCCGGCTCCGGCACCTGGCCCCGCCCCGCAGCAGTCGGCCCCGGCCCCCGCGCCCGCCGCTCCGGCCCCGGTCGGCGGCCCCGACCCCCGCACGCTCTGGCCGAACATCCTGGAGGCGGTCAAGAACAAGCGCCGCTTCACCTGGATCCTGCTCAGTCAGAACGCGCAGGTGACGGGCTTCGACGGCACCACGCTCCAGCTCGGCTTCGTGAACGCGGGCGCCCGTGACAACTTCGCGAGCAGCGGCAGCGAGGACGTACTGAAGGCGGCCCTGTCCGAGCAGTTCGGGGCGAACTGGAAGATCGACGCCGTCGTCGACACCTCGGGTGGCGGCGGCGCACCCCCGCCGCCCGGGCCCGCCGGTGGCTACGGCGGTGGCGGTTACGGCGGAGGCGGGTACGCCCCCGCGCCCGCCCCGGCACCGGCGCCCGCCCCGGCCCCCGCGCCCCCGGCCCAGCAGTCCCAGTCGTCCGCCCCCCAGCCCGCCCCGCCGAGCGCCGAGCCGACCCCGGCCCCCGCTCCTCCTCAGGAGCCGCCCCGCCGCTCGGTGTCGGTGGAGGACGACATCCCGGAGGACGACGACCCGGACCTCGACGAGAACGCGCTGTCGGGCCACGACCTGATCGTCCGCGAACTGGGCGCGACGGTGGTCGAGGAGTTCACGAACGAGTAGCGCGCCCCGCGCGGTGGCTGGAGGAACGCACAAAGCTCCGCCCGCCCCGCCTTGGGTAGCCCGTACAAGACCACCCCGGTCGGGCGGATAGGCTGACCGGCGTGAAGGTCCTCGTCATCGGCAGCGGCGCCCGCGAACACGCCCTGTGCCGCTCAATGTCCCTCGACCCCGACGTCACCGCCCTGCACTGTGCTCCAGGCAACGCAGGCATCGCCGAGGTCGCCGAGCTGCACGCGGTCGACGCCCTCGACGGCGCGGCGGTCACCGCCCTCGCCCGGGAGCTGGAGGCCGACCTCGTCGTGGTCGGCCCCGAGGCGCCCCTGGTCGCCGGTGTCGCCGACGCGGTCCGCGCCGCCGGCATCCCCGTCTTCGGCCCGTCCGGCGAGGCCGCCCAGCTGGAGGGCTCCAAGGCGTTCGCCAAGGACGTCATGGCCGGCGCCGGCGTCCCCACCGCCCGCAGCTACGTCTGCACGAACGCGGCGGAGATCGACGAGGCGCTCGACGCGTTCGGCGCCCCGTACGTCGTGAAGGACGACGGCCTCGCCGCGGGCAAGGGCGTCGTCGTGACCGAGGACATCGAGGAGGCCCGCGCCCACGCGAAGGCCTGCGAGCGCGTCGTCATCGAGGAGTTCCTCGACGGCCCCGAGGTCTCGCTCTTCGCGATCACCGACGGCACCACCGTCGTCCCGCTGCAGCCCGCCCAGGACTTCAAGCGCGCGCTCGACGACGACGAGGGCCCCAACACCGGCGGCATGGGCGCCTATTCGCCGCTGCCGTGGGCCGACCCGAAGCTGGTCGGTGAAGTCCTCGACACGGTGCTGCAGCCGACGGTCGACGAGATGAAGCGCCGCGGCACCCCGTTCTCGGGCCTGCTCTACGCCGGTCTCGCGATCACCGGCCGCGGCGTCCGCGTCATCGAGTTCAACGCGCGCTTCGGCGACCCCGAGACCCAGGTCGTCCTGGCCCGCCTCAAGACCCCGCTCGCCGGTGTCCTGCTGGCGTCGGCCAACGGCACGCTCGCCGACCTGGAGCCGCTGCGCTGGAGCGAGGACGCGGCCGTGACCGTCGTCGTCGCCTCGCACAACTACCCCGGCACCCCGCGCACCGGCGACCCGATCACCGGGCTCGACGAGGTGGCCGCGCAGGACGCCCCGAACGCGTACGTGCTGCACGCCGGCACGAAGCGGGACGGCGACAGCGGCGCGGTCGTCAGCGCGGGCGGCCGCGTGCTGTCCGTCACCGCGGTCGGCGGCGATCTGACGCAGGCCCGCGAGCGCGCGTACGCCGCCGTGGACCGCATCGGCCTCGACGGCTCGCAGCACCGCACGGACATCGCCGCGAAGGCCGCTTCCGGCCACTGACGGAGACCGGTTCCGGGCGGGCCACACCCTCGCCTGCCCGGCGCCCGATGTCACCCACCTCTACCCAAAGCCATTCCATCGAGTGACCGCTGGCCCAACCGGCTGACGAGGCCGGAACCCCCAACTAGGGTGCGGCGCACGGAGTTACGGCACCCGTGCGAGCCGCGCAGAACCAGACGGACCACCGGCATTGCGATGTCAGTGGCGGGTGCCATTGTGGGGGAGTGAGCAACGCCACCAGAGCTCTGCCGCGGGTTTCGGCCCCTGGCTGGGCACCAGGCAAGGGCAGCAGGGGGTGACATCGGTCGTGTCCGGTACGGGTGTGGAGATGGGTGCGCAGAGCGCGCGCTCCCGAGCCCTCGCCGTGCTGCGCATCCGCAGCAGGGCGACGGCCCTGGCGCTGCTTCCCGCGGCCGCCTCCGTGGTGCTGCTCGCGGGTGGCAGCACCGGCCATCTGACGGGCGGGGGCTGGGATGTCGCGCGCGGCATCGTGAGCGCGATCGCCCTCGTCGTCCTGCTGGCGGCCGCGGCCGTCGCCCTCGTCGTGGCGCGCGCCCGCCCGGCCGTCAGCCCGACGATCCCGATCGCCGAGAAGACCGCCCCCGACCTCTACCGGCTGGTGCGCGACCTGGCGGACCGGCTCGACGTCCCGGCGCCCTCGGCGATAGCGCTCACCCCGGACTGCGACAGCTGGCTCGAGGACCGTACGCACCCGGCCCACGGCCCGCCCGCGCCCGTCGCAGGCGGTGACCCGAAGGCCCCCGCCGCCCCCGTCCTCGTCATCGGCTCCCCCTTCCTGTGGTGGATGCGGGTGGCCGAGCTGCGCGCCGTCCTCGCCCCGGTCGTCGCCGGTACGGGACCCTCGGCGCACCCCGACATAGCGGCGGCCCGGCGCTTCATCCGCGGCCTGGACGCGGCGGTGGCGGTCTCCTCCTCGAACGGCCGCGGCCCGCTGGCCCGTGCGGTGCTCGGCGGCGTCGGCCGGGTCGCCCGGCTGCTGCTGACCGGCTGCCGGGTGCACGCCGCCGAGATGGAGCGCGGCGTCGCCGCGGCCGCGGCCGAGCGCGCTCAGGCGGTGGACTACGGCCTGCGGATCGTCGCCCAGGAGCAGGTCGGACTCGCGTACGCGGGCTGGGACCGGCTGCTCACCCGGGTCGCGCTGCCGGCCTGGCGGATGGGCCGCTGGCCGGCCCGGCTCGACGCGGGCGTGGTCGCGGCCCTGACCGAGCTGTCCCGGCGCGACCGCCTCGCGGCGCAGGACGGGAGCTTTGCCTCGCGGCTCGGCGAGCGGCCCGCGTGCGATCTGCTGGAGGAGCCCGGGACCGTCGACGAGGCGGCGTCCCTGCTCGCCGCGCGCCTCTTCCACGGTGGTCCGGCCGAGCGCGGGCCGGACTGGGCGCCGGTGGACTGGCAGGAGTATCCGGACGAGGTGGTGGACCGGAAGTGGCGGGCGGATGCGGCGCGGCTGCACCGGGTGCTGGATGCCTTGGGCGTCCGGGACCCCTCCGGAGGGCCGGAGGGCCCCACGCTTTCCCGTGTCCTGGACCACCTGACCGCTCCCACGCCTCGGGGTTCCGCCCCGGACCCCGCTGCTCAATCGCCGCAGGGGCTTGATCTTTCCGCCCCCACCGCCGAAGGGCTCGAAATGCCCGCACCCGGCGCCGAGAAGCTCGATGAGGGCGTGGTCGGCGCCGACCACGACGAGCCCGCCCTCGACGCCCTCTCCTCCACCCTCGCCGCCGAAGTGGCCCGGGAGGAGAGCGCTCGGCCTGTCGCCGCCGGGCCGCCCGCGGGGCAGGGGAGTCCGGACGGGGCGTTGTGGGACGAAGGGGCGCTGCCGCTGTTCCCGTTGCAACCGCCGCGCAGTGGGCGGGAGTTGCTGGCCGACCACGTCACCGCGATGGTCTGCTGCGCCGCCGTGGACACGGCGGGTGCGGCCCCCGGCCTGGACTGGCTGGACGGCCCCTCGCTCCTGGTCGACGGGGAGCGGACGGCCGATCTGACGCCCCGAGTGCTGAGCCTGGTGGAGGACGGGGACGTGGAGCCGCTCAAGGACTGGCTGGCCGGCCGGGGCGTGCGCCCGGAGAAGCCGGTGCGCCTCGTGTGAGGCGTCCAACCCCCTCAACTCCCGGAAATCCGGAGGGAACTGTTCCACTCTCGTCAATTCGCGACGAACGGTGACGGAGTGCGTGCGTAATGTGATGTGCTGGGACCGGTCGCGGACATGACCGCGGGTGAGGGCTCGGGGGAGCGAGGGAGGGGAGCAGGCATGGGGCCGGACAGGGAGGGGCACCCGAAGGACCTGGCGAGCAAGGACATCCCCCCGCCCCGCGCGCGTACTCCCCGCTGGGAATCAGGCGCGCTGGCGCACGCGGTCACGGACCCGTTCGGACAGGGACCGCTCCCCTGGCTGCGCGGAAGTGAGCACTATTTCGACGACACCGGACATGTCGTTCCCTGGTATGTCGACCATGTGCCGCGGCCCGGCGCGCACGACATCCCCGCCCCGCGCACCAGCGGCCCCCGCACCGCCGACGACGTGCACCGCCAGATCAAGGGCTTCACCTCGACGGGCGCGGCGGCCCCCGGCGAGGCGATCGACTTCCACATCACGGTGGACCCGCCGCAGGAGTTCACCGTGGACGTCTACCGCATCGGCCACTACGGGGGCGACGGCGCCCGCAAGATCACCACGAGCCCGCGCCTGTCCGGCATCGTCCAGCCGCCCCCGCTGACCGCGGACCGCACGGTCTCCTGCCACCACTGGTGGCTGTCGTGGCGGCTGCAGATCCCGTCGTACTGGAACGTCGGCGCGTACGTCGCCGTCCTCACGACGCTCGACGGGTACCGCTCGCACATCCCCTTCACGGTCCGCGACGCCGAGCCCGCCGATCTGCTGCTCCTGCTCCCGGACATCACCTGGCAGGCGTACAACCTCTACCCGGAGGACGGGCGGACGGGCGCGAGCCTGTACCACGCGTGGGACGAGGAGGGCCGGCTGCTCGGCGAGAGCGAGGCCGCGATCACGGTCTCCTTCGACCGCCCGTACGCGGGCGCGGGCCTGCCCCTGCACGTGGGGCACGCGTACGACTTCATCCGCTGGGCGGAGCGGTACGGTTACGACCTGGCGTACGCCGACGCCCGTGACCTGCACGCGGGCCGCATCGACCCGACCCGCTACCGGGGCCTGGTCTTCCCGGGGCACGACGAGTACTGGTCGGCGAACATGCGCCGCACGACCGAGCTGGCCCGGGAGAACGGGACCTCGCTCGTCTTCCTCTCCGCCAACACCATGTACTGGCAGGTGGAGCTGGGCCCGGCCCCGTCCGGCGTACCGGACCGGCTGCTCACGTGCCGCAAGCGCAGAGGACCCGGAAAGCCCACGCTGTGGCGGGAGATCGACAAGCCGGAGCAGCAGCTGATGGGCATCCAGTACGCGGGCCGGGTCCCCGACCCCCACCCCCTGATCGTGCGGAACGCGGACCACTGGCTGTGGGAGGCCACGGGCGCGCACGAGGGGGACGAGATAGAGGGACTGGTCGCGGGCGAGGCCGACCGGTACTTCCCGCGCACCTCCCTGCCCGAGCACCAGGACCGGATCCTGCTCGCCCACTCCCCGTACCGCGACAGCGACAAGGCCCGCAGGCACCAGGAGACATCGTTGTACCGGTCGCCGTCCGGGGCGCTGGTCTTCGCGTCCGGGACGTTCGCCTGGTCCCCGGCCCTTGACCGCCCCGGCCACGTCGACCCCCGGATCCAGCGGGCGACGGCGAACCTCCTCGACCGCATCTGCAAACGCGACTGACGACGAGACCGAGCACACACCGCCGCACCGGACCCGTGGCCAAAACCCGCCCCCGTGTACGGGAGAATCAGAGGTACTCGTACAGAACCACGGGGAGGAACCGTGTCCGGATTCGTCGAAAAGCCCGAGCCTGTTCAGGTGCCGGGCCTGGTGCATCTCCACACCGGCAAGGTGCGGGACCTGTACCGGAACGAGGCGGGCGACCTCGTCATGGTCGCCACCGACCGCATCTCCGCCTACGACTGGGTGCTGCCCACGCCGATCCCGGACAAGGGCAAGGTCCTCACGCAGCTGTCCCTGTGGTGGTTCGAGCAGCTCCAGGACCTGATCCCGAACCACGTGATCTCGCAGGAGCTGCCCGAGGGCGCCCCCGCCGACTGGGCGGGCCGCACCCTCGTCTGCAAGAGCCTCGACATGGTCCCGGTCGAGGCCGTGGCCCGCGGCTACCTCACCGGCTCCGGCCTGGTCGAGTACAACGAGTCGCGCACGGTCTGCGGCCTCGCCCTCCCCGAGGGCCTGGAGGACGGCTCCGAGCTGCCCGCCCCGATCTTCACGCCCGCCACGAAGGCCGAGGTCGGCGAGCACGACGAGAACGTCAGCTACGAGGAGGTGGCCCGCCAGGTCGGCGCGGAGACCGCCGCCGCGCTGCGCCAGGCCACCCTCTCCGTCTACAGCCGGGCCCGGGACATCGCGCGCGAGCGCGGCATCATCCTGGCGGACACGAAGTTCGAGTTCGGCTACGACAAGGACGGCTCGCTGATCCTCGCCGACGAGGTGCTGACGCCGGACTCCTCGCGCTTCTGGCCGGCCGACCAGTGGCAGCTGGGCCGCGCCCAGCCGAGCTACGACAAGCAGTTCGTGCGGGACTGGCTGACCTCGCCGGCCTCCGGCTGGGACCGCAAGAGCGAGCAGCCGCCGCCCGCGCTCCCGGACGAGGTCGTCACCGCGACCCGCGCCAAGTACATCGAGGCGTACGAGCTGCTGACGGGCACGCCCTGGGACGCGTAGCAGGACGAGAAAACGAGAAAGGCCCCCGGTCCGAGGACCGGGGGCCTTTCTTCATGGAGCGAACGACGAGGTTCGAACTCGCGACCTCAACCTTGGCAAGGTTGCGCTCTACCAACTGAGCTACGTTCGCAAGCGCCGCTTGCGCGGTGCCGCTGCGCCGTGGCGCGACGCCAACTATACCCAACCTCGCTCGCGTGCGAGACGCACGGCCGCGTGCCGGTTCTCGACGCCGAGCTTCGAGACCGCCGACGACAGATAGTTCCGGACCGTCCCCTGGGACAGCGCGGCCCGCTCCGCGATCTCCGAGACGGGTGCGCCGTCGGCCGCGAGTTCGAGGACTTCGGCCTCGCGCGCGGTCAGCGGCGAGTCCCCGGCGGAGATCGCGTCGGCCGCCAACTCCGGGTCCACATACCGGTTTCCGGCGTGCACGGTGCGGATGATCTCCGCGAGCCGCTGGGCGCTCACCGTCTTCGGCACAAAGCCCCGCACGCCCGCGGCGAGGGCCCGCTTCAGGTGTCCCGGACGCCCGTGACTGGTCACGATCATGGTCCGGCAGCCGGGCAGTTCGTCCCGGATCGATGTGGCCACACTCACACCGTCGGCGCCCGGCATCTGCAGATCGAGCACGGCGACGTCCGGCTTGTGCGCCCGCGCCATGGCGAGCGCCTCGGGCCCGGTGGCCGCCTCCGCGACGACGACGAGATCGTCCTCCAGCGCGAGCAGCGCGGCGAGCGCGCCCCGGATGAGGTGCTCGTCGTCGGCCAGCAGCACGTGCACGGTCATCGGACACCCTCCGCGGACGGCTCCCGCACCCCGGCCGGCCCCGCCGCCGCCACCGGCACCTTCGCCACCACCCGAAACACTCCGGACCGCACTTCTCCCGCCTCCAACTCCCCGTCCACAGCGGCCAACCGCTCCCGCAGCCCCGCGAGCCCGGACCCCTGTCCGCCCCCGGCGCCGACCCCCGCCCCGTCGTTCTCCACCGTCAGCACGACCTCCTCCGCCCGGGTCACGAGCTCCACCCGGCAGGCCTTCGCGTCGCCGTGCCGCAGCACGTTCGTCGTAGCCTCCCGCACCACCCAGCCGAGCGCGGACTGCACGTCGCCCGGCAGTCCGGCCGCGGACCCGGTGACCGTGCACGCGATCCCTGCGGCGCTCAACACACCCTGCGCACCGGCCAGTTCGACGCCGAGGTCGACCTCGCGATACCCCCGTACGACCTCGCGGACCTCCTTCTGCGACTCCTGCGCGATGCGCTGCACCTCGGTCATCTGCGCCACGGCGTCCTCGGTCCGCCCGCGCCGCGCGAGCTGCACCGCGAGCTCGCTCTTGAGCGCGACGACGGACAGATTGCGCCCCATCACATCGTGCAGGTCACGCCCGAACCGCAGCCGCTCCTCGGCGACGGCGAGCCGCGCCTCGACCTCGCGGGAACGCTCGGAGTCCCACATGACGGAGAGGGACCAGGCGGAGCACCGGAAGGTCAGCAGGGCGAGGACGGCTGTCAGGGCCATCAGCAGGGCCACGGCCACGAGGCCCCCGGGCGACGTGCCGACGACCGCGGCGGCGGCGACACAGACCACGACGGCGACGGCGGCCCGCCGCGCGAAGGACCGCACCGGCACCGTCAGCGCGTAGGCGCAGGTGAACGGCATGGGGGCGAACACCAGCGGCATGAAGATCAGGCCGTCCCGCACGCTGTCGGTGACGGTCAGCGCGATGATGAGCCCGAACGCTACGACGGCCAGCCCGGCGGCGACCCCCGTCAGGGCCCGGGGCACACGGCCCCGGCCCAGATACTGGTCGAGGGCGGCCAGCGCGTGCCGGTCGCCGACCACGCACTGCACCAGGTTCACGGCGAGCAGGGCGCCGGCGAGGGCGTACGGGACGGTGCCGTGCAGCACGCTGCCCGCGAGGCCGGAGACCGACCAGGCCGCGAAGAACAGCCAGTTGACCGCGCGCAGCGTGACCCGGGTCTGCCACTCGACCCGCTCGACCTTGCTCCGGTCCCGCCAGCGAACCCGCACGTCAACCCCTCTCAGCGCCGCGGCTCCCACCGGAACCGCTTCTGCACAGCAAACACCGCGACCAGAATCCAGGCCACCGCGATGACGATCGCCTTCAGGGACTCCCCGCCGGACAGGCTCCCGCTCCAGCCGCCCCGTACAAGGGTGAGCGCCGAGGTCAGCGGCAGCAGCTCACACACGGTCGCCAGCTTGTCCGGGAAGATCTCCAGCGGCACCACACCGCCGGAGCCGATCATCGACACGAGCAGCATCGGCATCGCGGCGACCTGGGCGCTCTCCACGCTGCGGCTGAAGACCGTGGTGAGCGCGGCCAGCGCGACACACAGCGGAATGCCCAACAGCACGCCGAGCACGACCAGTTGAGGAGCCTCTGGCGCTCCCGCGTCCAGCGCGAACGTGCACACGACGGCCACCGCGGTGCACTGGACGAGCCCGATCACGACGGACGGCACCGCGGCCCCGCTGAGGATCTCCAGGTCACGCAGCTCCCCGGTGCGCAGCCGCTTGAGGACGAGCTCCTCGCGCCGCGACGCGTACACGCTCACCAGCGAGCTGTACACGGCGAACAGCAGCGAGAACGCGATCGCCGAGGAGATCATGACGGTGCCGAGGTTGAGGCCCGCGCCCTTGAGGTCTCCCTTGTCCACCGACTGGGAGACGCTGAAGGGCAGCACGAGCGGCACGAAGACCGCCGTGAACAGCACGCCCTTGCTCCGCCCGATGAGCGTGAACTCGGCCCGCGCGAGCGCCTTGAGCCGCCCCGCGGAGGTCGTCGTGGCCATCGTCACGGCACTCATACCGCCATCTCCTTCTCCCGGTCCGGCTCCCCCGCGGAGCCCTTGGCGTCCTGCGCGATCCGCAGGAACGCCTCCTCCAGCGAGGCGCCGCGGACATCGAGCCGCCGCAGTTCGACGCCCGCGTCCCTGGCCCACACGAGCACCCCGGTGGCGGCCCGCTGCAGGTCCTCGGTGCGCAGCCGGATCAGCCGGCCCTCGATGTCGTGCGCGTCGACGCCGAGCGAGCCGAGGGGCGGCAGGTCGCCCACGAAGTACCCGTCGGGCAGCTCGAAGGAGATGTGCGAGGGCTGCGAGGCGACGACCTCGTCGACGCGGCCCTCGGCGGCGATCCGCCCCTCGTGCAGGATCGCGAGCCGGTCGGCGAGCTCCTCCGCCTCTTCGAGGTAGTGCGTGGTCAGCAGCACGGTGGTGCCCTCTTCGCGCAGCCGGCGCACCAACTCCCAGGTGTCGCGGCGCCCTTCGGCGTCGAGGCCGGTGGTCGGTTCGTCGAGGAAGAGCACCTCGGGCCGCCCGAGCAGCGCGAGCGCCAGGTCGAGGCGCCGCTTCTCACCGCCGGACAACTGCTTGACGCGCACCTTCCCGCGCTTGCCGAGCCCCACCGCGTCCAGGGCCTCGCCGACGGGCCGGGCCCCGCTCGTGCACCCGGCCCACATCCGTACGGTCTCGGTCACGGTCAGCTCGCTGGGGAAGCCGCCGTCCTGCAGCATCACCCCGATCCGCGGCCGCACCAGGTCCCGCTCGGTGTACGGGTCGTGCCCGAGCACCCGCACCCGGCCGCCGGCCGGGGCCGCGAGCCCTTCGATGAGCTCGACCGTGGAGGTCTTTCCGGCGCCGTTCGTGCCGAGGAGGGCGAAGAGCTCGCCGCGGCCCACGGAGAAGTCGACTCCGCGCACCGCCTCGAAGGAACCCTTGGTGTTGTCCCCGTACACGCGGCGCAGATCGGTGACGTCGATCACGCGCTCGTTGCTGGTCATGGGTCCAGCGTTCCGCCCGGGGCGGGAGTTCGTCAGTGCGCGCTGTCATCGGCTCGCATGACAAATGTCAGAGGGGGCCGGGAACGCCGAAGGCCCCGGTCCAGGAGGACCGGGGCCTTCGATCTCTGAGCGAACGACGAGGTTCGAACTCGCGACCTCAACCTTGGCAAGGTTGCGCTCTACCAACTGAGCTACGTTCGCACTGCTTGCATCAGCCTACCGTACTCACCGAAGTGCTCGGTACACGATGCAGAGCGGGTGACAGGAATTGCACACTGCGCCTTCCCCCTGGAAGGGGGATGTTCTACTACTGAACTACACCCGCATGTACTCCGTGAGGTCCGGCCCTGCGGCCTCGCCCCTCGGCGTGCTCCAGACTTTAGCCGACCCTCGGGGGTGCAGCGCAAGTCCGGTCGCCGAGAGGCTCCGAGCGGCGGGCGCGCGGGCTCAGTTGGCCGCGGCGAATGCCTCGTAGACGCGCTTCGGGATGCGGCCGCGCGGCGGGACCTCGAAGTCGTTCGAGCGGGCCCAGGCGCGCACGGCGGCCGGGTCGGGGCCGACCTCGGTGCGCTTGTACGCCTTGCCGGTCCTGCTGGACCGCTTGCGGCCCGCCTCCAGGTAGGGGGCCAGCGCTTCGCGCAGTTGATGGGCGTTCGCCTTATTGAGGTCGATCTCGTACGACGAACCGTCGAGACCGAATGCGACCGTTTCCGCCGCTTCCCCGCCGTCGATGTCGTCAAAGAGGGTGACCACGACACGCTGCGCCACGAATATCGGTCCCTTCGTCCAGCACCCCGCTTTGACGTGCGGTGATGCAGACAGGTTTGCTGTTACCAATTCCTTTTTACCCTGTCGGGCATTGCAGTGGGAAGACCAGTTAAAAGTCTCGGTGTGTCCCGCGGGGTGGTTATCCGGAGTCTTTCCCTTAATTTTCCGTGGGGATCTCATGTCGTTGCCATAACGTGATCCGCATCTCGTAGCTTCCTACTGTCTACGCGAGTAGAAAATTTGGGCAGGTACGCTGAACGGACCAGCTCAACCCACACACCGGGAGTGCCAGTGGCACGCGTCGTAGTCGACGTCATGCTCAAGCCGGAGATCCTCGACCCCCAGGGCCAGGCGGTGCAGCGTGCGCTGCCGCGCCTCGGTTTCGACGGCATCTCCGACGTACGTCAGGGAAAGCGTTTCGAGCTCGAAGTGGACGGGCCGGTGGATGACGCCGCTCTTGCCCGTATCCATGAGCTGGCGGAAACCTTCCTCGCCAACACCGTGATCGAAAACTTCACCGTCAAGGTGGAAGAGCCTGCGGTGGGGGCCGAAAAGTGACCGCTCGTATTGGCGTCGTCACCTTTCCCGGTTCCCTCGATGATCGCGACACCCAGCGCGCGATCCGGCTTGCCGGTGCCGAGCCGGTCGCGCTCTGGCACAAGGACAAGGACCTGAAGCAGGTCGACGCGGTCGTCCTGCCCGGCGGTTTCTCCTACGGCGATTACCTGCGCGCGGGCGCCATTTCGCGTTTCTCGCCCGTCATGGAGACGCTGATCGAGCAGGCGAAGGCGGGCCTCCCGGTCCTCGGGATCTGCAACGGGTTCCAGGTCCTCACCGAGGCCCACCTGCTCCCCGGCGCCATGCTCGGCAACGATCACTTGCACTTCATCTGCCGCGACCAGAAGCTGCGGGTGGAGAACGCGGACACCGCCTGGACCTCCGACTACGAGGCGGGCCAGGAGATCCACATCCCGCTGAAGAACATGGACGGCCGCTACGTGGCCGACGAGCGCACGCTCGACATGTTGGAGGCGGAGGGTCGCGTCGCCTTCCGGTACGTGGACTTCAACCCCAACGGCTCGCTCCGTGACATCGCGGGCATCACGAACGAGGCGGGCAACGTCGTCGGTCTGATGCCCCACCCGGAGCACGCCGTCGAGCCCCTCATCGGGTCCGGCCGCACCGACGGCCTCCCGTTCTTCACCTCGATCCTCAAGAAGCTGGTCGCCGCCTCATGAGCCTCGACACCACTGACAACGCCGCGAAGACTCCCGACGTCGAGCTGCCCTGGGCCGAACTCGGCCTGAAGAAGGACGAGTACGAGCGGGTCGTGGAGATCCTCGGCCGCCGGCCCACCGGCGCCGAGCTCGCCATGTACTCGGTCATGTGGTCCGAGCACTGCTCGTACAAGTCCTCCAAGGTCCACCTGCGCCAGTTCGGCGAGAAGGCCCCGGAGTCCGACGCGCTGCTCGTCGGCATCGGCGAGAACGCCGGCGTCGTCGACGTGGGCAACGGCTACGCCGTGACCTTCAAGGTCGAGTCGCACAACCACCCGTCGTACGTCGAGCCCTACCAGGGCGCGGCCACCGGTGTCGGCGGCATCGTCCGCGACATCATCGCGATGGGCGCCCGCCCGGTCGCGGTCGTCGACCCGCTGCGCATGGGCGCGGCCGACCACCCCGACACCAAGCGCGTGCTGCCCGGCGTCGTCGCCGGCATCGGCGGCTACGGCAACTGCCTGGGCCTGCCGAACATCGGCGGCGAGCTCGTCTTCGACGCCTGCTACCAGGGAAACCCGCTGGTCAACGCCGGTGCCATCGGCGTCATGCGGCACGAGGACATCCACCTCGCGAAGGCGTCCGGTGCGGGCAACAAGGTCATCATGTACGGCGCCCGCACGGGCGGCGACGGCATCGGCGGCGCCTCCATCCTGGCCTCCGAGACCTTCGACGACGCGAAGCCGTCGAAGCGTCCCGCCGTGCAGGTCGGCGACCCGTTCCAGGAGAAGCTCCTCATCGAGTGCACCCTGGAGGCCTTCGCCGAGAAGCTCGTCGTCGGCATCCAGGACCTCGGCGCGGCCGGCATCTCCTGCGCCACCTCCGAGCTGGCGTCCAACGGCTCGGGCGGCATGCGCGTCGAGCTGGACGACGTACCGCTGCGCGACTCCACGCTCTCTCCTGAGGAGATCCTCATGAGCGAGTCGCAGGAGCGCATGTGCGCCGTGGTCGAGCCCGAGAAGGTCGACCGCTTCCTGGAGATCTGCGAGAAGTGGGACGTCATCGCCACCGTCATCGGTGAGGTGACCGACGGCGACCGCCTGGAGATCTTCTGGCACGGCGAGAAGATCGTCGACGTCGACCCGCGCACCGTCGCGCACGACGGCCCGGTCTACGAGCGCCCGCTCGCCCGCCCCGAGTGGCAGGACGCGCTGCAGGCCGACGACGCGGGCAAGCTGCCGCGCCCGGCGAACGGCGCGGAGCTGAAGGACCAGGTCCTGGGGCTCGTCTCCTCGCCGAACCAGGCGTCGAAGAAGTGGGTCACCCAGCAGTACGACCACTTCGTGCAGGGCAACACCGTCCTCGCGCAGCCCGAGGACTCGGGCATGATCCGCATCGACGAGGAGACCGGCCTCGGCGTCGCCATCGCGACGGACGGCAACGGCCGCTTCGCGAAGCTCGACCCGTACACGGGCGCACAGCTCGCGCTGGCGGAGGCGTACCGCAACGTCGCCACCACCGGTGCCAAGCCGCTCGCCGTCTCCGACTGCCTGAACTTCGGTTCGCCCGAGGACCCGGCCGTCATGTGGCAGTTCGCCGAGGCCATCCGTGGTCTCGCGGACGGCTGCCAGCAGCTCGGCACCCCGGTGACCGGCGGCAACGTCTCGCTCTACAACCAGACGGGCGAGGCCGCGATCCACCCGACGCCGGTCGTGGCCGTGCTCGGCGTGATCGACGACGTCACCCGCCGCACCCCCGTCGGCTTCCAGGAAGAGGGCCAGCTCCTCTACCTGCTGGGCGACACCAAGGAGGAGTTCGGCGGCTCGGCCTGGTCCCAGGTCGTCCACGACCACCTCGGCGGTCTGCCGCCCAAGGTCGACCTGGAGCGCGAGCGTCTCCTCGGCGAGATCCTCATCTCGGCCTCCCGCGACGGCATGATCGACGCCGCGCACGACCTGTCCGACGGCGGCCTGATCCAGGCCGTGGTCGAGTCGGCGCTGCTCGGCGACAAGGGCGCACGCCTGATCGTCCCCGAGGGCCTGGACGCGTTCACGTTCCTCTTCTCGGAGTCGGCGGGCCGCGCGGTCGTGTCGATCCCGCGCAGCGAGGAGCTCCGCTTCAACGACATGTGCGGGGCGCGCGGTCTGCCCGTCACCCGCATCGGTGTCGTCGACGGCGACTCGGTCGACGTCCAGGGCGAGTTCGCGCTCTCCCTCGACGAGCTGCGTGCCGCGCACGAGGGCACGTTCGCCGGGATCTTCGGCTGACGGACGGGACGAACAGCGAGAAGCCCCCGCCTTGTTGGGCGGGGGCTTCCGCCGGTCATAGGCTCACCCCATGCCACCGGCCAAGAGGAAGCCCCGCGCGTACAACCTCGACAAGACCCGTACCGCCGTCCTGACCCAGTTCGACGCCGTGCGCAAGGGCGTCGAGGCCCTCACGCCCGAGCAGCTCGCCGGGCCGACGCGGCTCGGGGACTGGACCGTGCGGGAGCTCGCCGCGCACATCACGATGGCGTCGAGCGCCGTCTCCCGCGGGCTCGCCGTCGCCGGCTCGGGCAAGGCCGAACTGAGGCCGCAGGACTGGCCGATGACCTCGGCCCCGCACGCCGAGGACATCGACGTGTACGTGCGCGGGCTCGCGGCCGACAACGACCTCGCGACGCTCTACGCCGAGGCCGCGCAGGGCCTCGAACGCTCCCTCGCCGAGCACGACGGGGACGCCCTCGTGGCCAACCGCACCGGCCACATGACCCTCGCCGACTACCTGGTCACCCGCACCGTCGAGCTGATCGTCCACACCGACGACCTGAACGACGCGGTGCCGGGCCTCGACATCCCGTACGACCGCCAGGCGCTGGCCGCCTGCACCCGGATCCTCGCCGATGCCCTCGCCACGAAGGCCCCGGGTGCGTCGACCGAGGTTCGGATCCCGCCGTACGCCGTCGTCCAGTGCGTCGAGGGCCCCCGGCACACCCGCGGCACCCCGCCGAACGTCGTGGAGACCGACCCGCTCACCTGGATCCGCCTCGCCACGGGCCGTACGAGCTGGTCGGCGGCGGTGGACGGCGCGCTGGTGAGCGCGAGCGGCGAGCGGGCCGATCTGGCGGAGCTGCTGCCGATCATGGCGTGATGCGCACGGAACGCGCGGCGGGCCGGAACCGGAACGCGGACCGCCACGTCCCATTGCCATGCTCACGCTACGTACAACCCGTACCCGTGCCCTGATCAGCACCGCCGTCCTGCCGCTCGCCGCGCTGGCCACCGTGACCGGCTGCGGCGACGAGAAGGCCGGCTCGACGACCGTCGGCGGAGCCCCGATCACCGGCGTCCACTGGACCGTCCAGAGCGTGACGGTGGACGGGAAGGCGACGAAGGCCCCGGGCAGCGCGTACCTCGAGTTCGTCTCGGACGAGCGGGTGCGCGGCAACTACGGCTGCAACCACTTCGACGCGGCGGCCGAGGTCACCGGCGACAGCGTCGACCTGGGCAAGTCGAAGCGGACCATGATGCTCTGCGAGGACAAGGGCGTACGCGCCTTCGAGGAGACGCTGTCCCGTGCCCTGGCGGACAAGAACACGGTGAAGGCGGCCGGGGGCGGCAAGGACCGGCTGACCCTCACACGGGCGAACGGCGACACCGTCACCCTCGCCAAACAGCGTGACGCCGCGCTCGCCGGGACCAAGTGGAACGTCACCAGCCTGAGCACCGACGACGCCACCCGGTCCCTGCCGAAGGCCGCCCAGGACAGGGCCCGCCTGGTCTTCGACAAGGACGGCCACGTCAGCGCCCGCCTCGGCTGCAATCAGGGCCGCGCGAAGGCCACCGTGAAGGACGGACACATCACCTTCGGGCCGCTGACCAGCACGCGTATGGGCTGCATCGGGGCGGCCGGAGAGGTCGAGCAGGCGATGCTCGACGTCCTGAAGAACAAGGCGGCCTACGAGATCCGGGGCAACGGCCTCACGCTGACCAAGCCGGATGGCTCCGGCATCGGGCTCACCGCCGCCGACAGCACCCCCGGCCGATGAATTGGGTCACATCCGCCCCGGTCAACCCGCGTAGCCCCGGTCCCCAATTCGGACCACTGAGGGATCACGACTACACTCGAAGACGTGCCACGTGGTGACGGTCGACTCAATCACGACCTGCTCCCCGGCGAGAAAGGCCCCCAGGACGCTTGTGGCGTCTTCGGTGTCTGGGCTCCGGGTGAAGAGGTCGCAAAGCTCACTTACTTCGGGCTCTACGCCCTCCAACACCGGGGTCAGGAATCCGCGGGAATCGCGGTCAGCAATGGCTCCCAGATCCTCGTCTTCAAGGACATGGGACTCGTCTCCCAGGTCTTCGACGAAACATCCCTAGGCTCCCTGCAAGGTCATATCGCGGTCGGTCACGCCCGCTACTCGACCACCGGGGCCTCCGTATGGGAGAACGCCCAGCCGACGTTCCGTGCCACCGCGCACGGTTCGATCGCCCTCGGGCACAACGGCAACCTGGTCAACACGGCGCACCTCGCCGAGCTGGTCGCCGAGCTCCCCAAGGAGAACGGGCGCGCGACGCAGGTCGCGGCCACCAACGACACCGACCTGGTGACGGCCCTGCTCGCGGGGCAGGTCGACGAGGACGGCAAGCCGCTGACCGTGGAAGAGGCGGCCGCCAAGGTGCTGCCTCAGGTCAAGGGCGCCTTCTCGCTCGTCTTCATGGACGAGAACACCCTGTACGCCGGTCGTGACCCGCAGGGCATCCGCCCGCTGGTCCTCGGCCGCCTGGAGCGCGGCTGGGTCGTCGCGTCGGAGACCGCCGCGCTCGACATCTGCGGCGCCAGCTTCGTCCGCGAGATCGAGCCGGGCGAGTTCGTCGCCATCGACGAGAACGGCCTGCGAACCTCCCGCTTCGCCGAAGCAAAGCCGAAGGGCTGTGTCTTCGAGTACGTGTACCTGGCCCGCCCGGACACGGACATCGCGGGCCGGAACGTGTACCTCTCCCGCGTGGAGATGGGCCGCAAGCTCGCCAAGGAAGCCCCGGTCGACGCCGACCTCGTCATAGCCACCCCGGAATCCGGAACTCCGGCCGCGGTCGGCTACGCCGAGGCCTCCGGCATCCCGTTCGGCAACGGCCTGGTGAAGAACGCCTACGTCGGCCGCACCTTCATCCAGCCCTCCCAGACGATCCGCCAGCTCGGCATCCGTCTGAAGCTGAACCCGCTCAAGGAAGTCATCAAGGGCAAGCGCCTGGTCGTCGTCGACGACTCGATCGTGCGCGGCAACACCCAGCGCGCCCTGGTCCGCATGCTCCGCGAGGCCGGCGCGGCCGAGATCCACGTGCGGATCTCCTCGCCGCCCATCAAGTGGCCCTGCTTCTTCGGCATCGACTTCGCGACCCGCGCGGAGCTGATCGCCAACGGCATGACGGTCGAGGAGATCGGCACCTCGCTCGGGGTCGACTCGCTCTCGTACATCTCCATCGACGGCATGATCGAGGCGACCACCATCGCCAAGCCGAACCTCTGCCGGGCCTGCTTCGACGGCGAGTACCCGATGGACCTCCCCGACCCGGAGCTCCTCGGCAAGCAGCTCCTGGAGACGGAACTGGCCGCAGGTCCTGCGTCCACGGCTGCGTCCGACGCGATCCGTCGCCCGTAGACCCCGATTCATCAACCGAAAGATCCCAGGCAATGTCTGAGACCACTGGTGCCAGCTACGCGTCCGCGGGCGTCGACATCGAAGCCGGCGACCGCGCCGTAGAGCTGATGAAGGAGTGGGTGAAGAAGACGCAGCGCCCCGAGGTCCTCGGCGGCCTCGGCGGCTTCGCCGGCCTCTTCGACGCCTCCGCCCTCAAGAAGTACGAGCGCCCGCTGCTCGCCTCGGCCACCGACGGCGTCGGCACGAAGGTCGACATCGCCCGGCAGCTCGGCCGCTACGACACGATCGGCCACGACCTCGTCGCGATGGTCATGGACGACATCGTGGTGTGCGGCGCCGAACCGCTCTTCATGACCGACTACATCTGCGTGGGCAAGGTCCACCCGGAGCGGGTCGCCGGCATCGTGAAGGGCATCGCCGAGGGCTGTGTCCTCGCGGGCTGCGCGCTCGTCGGCGGCGAGACGGCGGAGCACCCGGGCCTGCTCGGCCCGGACGACTTCGACGTCGCGGGCGCCGGCACGGGTGTCGTGGAGCACGACAACCTGCTGGGCCCGGATCGCATCCGTAAGGGTGACGCGGTGATCGCCATGGCGTCCTCCGGTCTTCACTCGAACGGGTACTCGCTGGTCCGCCACGTCCTCCTGGAGCGCGCGGGGATGGACCTGGGCGCTCACGTCGAGGAACTCGGCCGCACGCTCGGCGAGGAGCTCCTGGAGCCGACGAAGATCTACTCCCTGGACTGCCTCTCGCTCATCAGCACCACCGAGGTCCACGCCTTCAGCCACATCACGGGCGGCGGCCTCGCGGCGAACCTGGCCCGCGTGATCCCGGACGGCCTGCACGCCACGGTCGACCGCTCCACGTGGACCCCGGACCCGATCTTCGACCTGGTCGGTGAGAAGGGTCAGGTCGAGCGCCTGGAGCTGGAGAAGACGCTGAACATGGGCGTCGGCATGATGGCGATCGTGCCGCAGGAGTCGGTGGAGGTCGCCCTGGCGACGCTGGCCGACCGCGGCGTCGACTCCTGGGTCGCCGCTGAGATCGTCGAGCGCGGCGAGCACACCACGGGCGCCGAGCTCACCGGGGACTACGCCGCGTAGTCCCTGCGGGGGCGCCCGGCGCTCCTTGTGCGGACAGCACAAAACCCGGTCCGGCGTGGTGACCACCCCGGACCGGGTGAAGTGCAGCGACTGCGACGCCGCTGACGTGTTACGAGGTCAAGCGCCGCGGCGCTGTGACGAAGGACCGGACTCGCCGTCCTCGTCCTCGTCCTCGTCGTACATATCCGCGTAGCGGGCGTACGGGTCGTCTTCCTCGTCGTCATCCTCGAAAGGCTCGCCGTTCGGCGGCTGATTCGATACCGGATCCGACGTGGATGCGCCTAGCTCGTTGGCCAGACGCGACAGGTCAGTCCCGCCGCTGTTGTACTTCAGCTGGCGGGCGACCTTCGTCTGCTTGGCCTTGGCCCGGCCGCGCCCCATGGCTCGACCCCCTCGGTGATGGGGCTTCATGGCCCCAGAGTCTTGACACGCGTTCATGATCTGGAACGGACTCCCCGCAGGGAGACCGGTCCGTAGGGCTTCCACGGTACCTGAGCCCACGCCCATACGGTACGTCGCCCGCAGGACGCGCGTGTGCGCAGGACCAGCCAGGAGCCCTTTCCTCGCTGGTCAGCTGCGATTTTAACCTCTTCCCGAGGAGCGACCCGCCGAGGGGCGTGATGCTCGTTACCCAAGGGCGCTCGTCAGCCCCTTCCGCGGGCCTCCGCCATCCGCTGTTCGGCGATCCGGTCGGCCGCCGCGGCCGGCGGAATTCCATCGGACTTCGCACGAGCAAAGATAGAAAGCGTTGTGTCGAAGATCTTCGAGGCCTTGCCCCTGCACCGGTCGAAGTCGAAGCCGTGCAGCTCGTCGGCGACCTGGATGACGCCGCCCGCGTTCACCACGTAGTCCGGCGCGTAGAGGACCCCGCGGTCCGCGAGGTCCTTCTCGACGCCCGGGTGCGCGAGCTGGTTGTTGGCCGCGCCGCACACCACCTTCGCGGTCAGCACCGGTACGGAGTCGTCGTTCAGCGCGCCGCCCAGGGCACAGGGCGCGTAGATGTCGAGCCCCTCCGCGCGGATCAGGGCCTCGGTGTCGGCGGCGACCGCGACCTCGGGGTGCCGCTCGGTGATCTGCCGCACCGACTCCGCGCGGACGTCGGTCACCACGACCTCGGCGCCGTCCGCCAGGAGGTGCTCGACGAGGTGGTGGCCCACCTTGCCCACCCCGGCGACGCCGACCCTGCGGCCGCGCAGCGTGGGATCGCCCCACAGGTGCTGGGCGCTGGCCCGCATGCCCTGGAAGACGCCGAAGGCGGTGAGCACGGAGGAGTCGCCCGCCCCGCCGTTCTCGGGGGAGCGCCCGGTGGTCCAGCGGCACTCGCGCGCCACCACGTCCATGTCGGCGACGTACGTGCCGACGTCGCACGCCGTCACGTAGCGGCCGCCCAGCGAGGCCACGAAGCGGCCGTACGCCAGCAGCAGCTGTTCGCTCTTGATGGTGTCCGGGTCGCCGATGATCACGGCCTTGCCGCCGCCGTGGTCGAGCCCGGCCATGGCGTTCTTGTAGGACATGCCGCGCGCGAGGTTCAGCGCGTCGGCCACGGCCGCCTCCTCGGAGGCGTACGGATAGAAGCGCGTGCCGCCGAGGGCCGGGCCCAGGGCGGTGCTGTGGAGGGCGATGACGGCCTTGAGGCCGCTGGCCCGGTCCTGGCAGAGGACGACCTGCTCGTGGCCGCCCTGTTCCGAGTGGAAGAGCGTGTGCAGGACGCCAGGGGCGCCGGAGGTGTCAGAGGTGGTGACAGCGTCGCCGGTCACATCGGTCACTGTGGTGACTCCCAAGTACATAGCGGCGGTTGGGCGGAATCCCGTGCGGGTGGCGGGCCTTCCGTCGGTGCTTGTGGGCAAGAGATTAGAGCGTGCGGGGGCCCGCCACGGGCGCAGTGCCCAGGATCACCCTCACGCGCCCGCACGGGCCGCAAGCAGGCCCGAATCCCGCCGCGTCGCCACGTGGGACGATTTGCAGTGTTTTCCAGCCGGTGGGCGGGGGAGGGAGCAGCCGTGCCCAAGGTGTCCTCGGTGACTGTCCCGTACGCGGCGTATCTGCGCGTGTACGAACCCCTCGCAGCCTTCCCGCAGCCGGAGCGCGGCCACTGGGAGCGCTACGCGAAACGCGAGAGCCTCCCCTCCTACCAGGATGAATTGCGCCGTTCTTTGGCCGATCTTCTGCCCACGCCGCCGGTGCCCGTGCCGGTGCACGAGAGCGACGACGCGTTCGTGATCGTGATCGACGGGGTGGTGTGCGTGTGCCCGTGGCGCACCCGGCTGCGCGGCTGGCAGGCCCTGGACGAGCTGCCGGGCGAGCTGCCGGCGCCGGTCCTGGACGCGGCGATCCCGCCGGTGGTGCGCCGGCAGACGGCCGCCGATTACGACCGCTGGCTGGAGCGCAATCCGGACGCCAGGCCCTGGATCCGGACGTCCACGTGGCAGGTGCCGATCAACTGGTTCGTGCTCGTGTCGGACGACGAGCGGGAGTACGAGCAGAAGAGCGACGAGGGCGGGCCGGAGGGCGTCGGCGTCCCGCGGCTGCGCTACCGCACGCCGATGGTGCAGGCCAGGCGCCGGGTGGCGCGGGCCCTGAAGGCGCTGAGGGACTCGATCGAGGAAGGCCCCCTGATCGACGGCCTGGTAGATGTGGGGCGCTGGCTGGAGGAGTTCCACCCCCGTTCGTACGTCGAGCTCGACTACGGCGGGCTCGTGCACGCCCTGCCGCAGGACTTCCTCGAGGACGACCACTCGGCGGCGGATGTCGCCGAGGGCATCGCGGCGCTGCGCGTCGGTGACGAGGACGGTGCGGGCGAGGCGTACGCGAGGCTTGTGGAACGCTGGCGGTCGGCGCGCGACCGGCAGTTCGCGAACTGAATCCCCAAGTGAGGCCGCTCACACCGGCCTTCGGGACCTACGTCCCGATCCGGGCGTTTGCCTCAAGCGTGACGGACGGCACTTACGGGGACCTTGCGCCCATCACCCCTCCTCGTGCCAAAATAGGACAAGGAGTCCGGGGAGGGCTCCTTCCGTCCAACTAAGTCCAACCATGGACGGATTACTCAGCATTGCACTGCCGCTGGGGGGTCTGATGGCTCCTGATCGCTCTGTGACTGATCGTCACTGTGGCGTGACTGTCCGCTATGGCACGGTCCATCGGCATCCGTCGCTGATGAACACCTGGGAGGGCAATTCCATCGGTTTGGCCGACGTGGCTGGACGGATGGTGTAGTTGTAGTGCCGAGGACAAGCCGTTCGTCCTATAACCGACTCGACTCGCGTCCGCCATTTCGGGCAACGCGGGTCAAGGTGCAGAATTTAGAGGAATGAACCGAGAAGGTTCGGTTCTCCGAGGAGGCCGCTCATGACCGCTCGCACCCCTGATGCCGAGCCGCTGCTGACCCCGGCTGAGGTCGCCACGATGTTCCGCGTCGACCCCAAGACGGTCACGCGCTGGGCGAAGGCTGGCAAGCTCACGTCGATTCGTACGCTCGGCGGACACCGCCGTTACCGCGAGGCCGAGGTCCGCGCTCTGCTTGCGGGCATCCCGCAGCAGCGCAGCGAGGCCTGAGGCACCGCACAACGCAGCAAAACGGGCGTTTCAGGTCCCCCAACCTGTTCCGCGCCCACCCATAGCTCCACTCGACGCGGGTCCTGCCCCAACAGGACTCCTTCTTATGAAGACCGCCGAGGCGTCATCTCCACAGCCTCATGGAAGCGTCACTCGATCGCGCTGGACTCCGCCGGGTCCAGCGCGATCTTTTTTGTGCGCGCGGGCCGGCCTGCGGTGGGGGTTCGTGTGCGCCCCTGTGGCCACCTGTCGGGGGTGGTGCAATTGCACATATTAAATTGAGCCGTTGTAGGGAGGGGGTAAGAAACGGTGTTTCCAAAACAACTTCGGTGACACCCGTCACACGCCCCGTCGCTTGTTGCAGGTGACGCCCTTGCGCTATTGGGATCCGGCGCCCGGTGTGCGCACCTGCCATGTCGTCGACTCTCCCCAGGCTGCCACCAGTTGAGGCCGCGCAGGGTCGGCTTTGGTCACCCCTTCGAGGGTCTTTCGTCCTCACTGGCCTCACGGGCGCTCTCAGGGCGCCCCAGGGGCCTTTACGGGGGCGACGGGAGCCCCATCCGGCCCCGCCGGCGATTGAGGCGCGGGGTCCGGGGCGGAGCCCCGATCTTTCGAACGCGGGGGCCGAAACGAAAGAGACCCGCACCGTACGGTGCGGGTCTCATCTACTGCGGTCCTGACGGGATTTGAACCCGCGGCCTCCACCTTGACAGGGTGGCGAGCACTCCAAACTGCTCCACAGGACCAGGTTTCGCGGCGCTTGTTGCTGCGTTGCGCTGCGAGACAGGACTCTACAGCAGCGCAGGCCGTGCGGTCGAACTCACCCTGTGCGGTCGGCCGGTCACGGAACCTGCGCGTCGATCGCCTTCACGATCCGCTTGTCCGAGACCGGGTACGCCGTGCCCAGCGCGTGGGCGAAATAGCTGACCCGCAGCTCCTCGATCATCCAGCGGATGTCGAGCACCTCCTGCGGCACGGGCCGTCCCTGCGGCATCTGCTCGAGCAGCCACAGGTACTCGTCCCGCATCTCGTGGACCTTCTCCATGCGCGTGGTGTCCCGCTGGACGTTGGTCGGCATCTGCTGGAGCCGGCGGTCGGCCGCGACGAGATAGCGCATCAGGTCGGGCAGCCTCCGCAGCCCGGTGGCCGTGACGAAGCCCGGCTTCACCAGCTCGTTCAACTGGGTGCGCACGTCCTGGAGGTTGGGCAGCAGCACCGCGCTCTTCGTGGACTTCAGGCGGCGCTCGCAGGCCTGCCAGGCCGCCAGCACCTGCTGGACCTGGCCCACCGCCCGCACCGTGGTGTCGACGATCTCCGCGCGCACCTTGTCGTAGAGCTTCCGGTACGACTCCTCGTCCCAGGCGGGCCCGCCGAAGTCGCCTATGAGCCTGTCCGCCGCCGCCATCGCGCAGTCGTCGAAGAGCGCCTGGACCGAGCCGTGCGGGTTCGCGGACAGGGCGAGCTTCTGCGCGTTGCTCAGCTTGTCCGAGGCGAACTTGCCGGGGTTCACCGGGATGTTGCGCAGGATGAGCCGGCGCGTGCCCTTCCACATGGCCTGCGCCTGCTCGGCCTCGCTGTCGAAGAGGCGTACGGAGACGGTGTCGCCGTCGTCGACCAGGGCCGGGTAGGCCTTCACCGGCTGGCCGGCCCGGCGGGTCTCGAAGACCTTCGACAGCGCCCCGACGCTCCAGTCGGTGAGGCCCTTCTGCTCCACCGAGGGCCCGCCGGAGCGCTCCGCGGTGGCCTTGGCCGCCTGCGAGATCGCCTGCCGGGCCTTCGGCTTCAGCCGGAGCTTGAGCGCCTCCAGGTCCTTGTCCTCGGCGAGCTTGCGGCGCCGCTCGTCGACGATCCGGAAGGTGACCTTCAGATGGTCGGGGACGCGGCTCAGGTCGAAGTCGTCCGGCGAGACCGGGACGCCGACCATCTGCTGCAACTCGCGCGCGAGCGTGACCGGCAGTGCCTCCTGCAACGGCACCGCACGGTCGAGGAACGCCTTCGCGTAGTTCGGCGCCGGCACGTAGTTGCGCCGGATCGGCTTGGGGAGGGAGCGGATCAGCTCGATCACCACGTCCTCGCGCAGGCCGGGGATCTGCCAGTCGAAGCCCTCGTCGGTGACCTGGTTGAGCACCTGGAGCGGAATGTGGACGGTCACGCCGTCCGCGTCCGCGCCCGGCTCGAACTGGTACGTCACCCGGAACTTGAGGCCGCCCTGGCGCCAGCTGTCCGGGTAGTCGTCCTTCGTGACCGCTTCCGCGGACTCGCGGATCAGCATCGAGCGCTCGAAGTCGAGGAGTTCGGGCTCCTCGCGCTTCTTCTGCTTCCACCAGGAGTCGAAGTGGGTGCCGGACACGACGTGTTCGGGGACCCGCTGGTCGTAGAAGTCGAAGAGCGTGTCGTCGTCGACCACGATGTCGCGGCGCCGGGCCCGGTGCTCCAACTCCTCGACCTCGGTGAGGAGTTTGCGGTTGTCGGCGAAGAACTTGTGGTGCGTGCGCCAGTCGCCCTCGACCAGGGCGTTGCGGATGAACAGCTCGCGGCTGATCTCGGCGTCGATCCGCCCGTAGTTCACCTTGCGCTGGGCGACGAGCGGGACGCCGTACAGCGTGACCTTCTCGTACGCCATCACGGCCGCCTGGTCCTTCTCCCAGTGCGGCTCGCTGTACGTGCGCTTGAGCAGGTGCTCGGCGAGCGGCTCGACCCACTCGGGCTCGATCTTCGCGTTGACGCGCGCCCACAGGCGGCTGGTCTCCACGAGCTCCGCCGACATCACGAACCGCGGGGGCTTCTTGAAGAGGGCCGAGCCCGGGAAGATCGCGAACTTGGCGTTGCGAGCGCCGATGTACTCATTGCGCCCGCGGTCGCGGCCGGCCTGCTTGGGGTCCTTGGCCTGCGACTCCTTGGACTCCTTCGCATCCTTCATGCCGATGTGCGAAAGCAAACCGGAAAGGAGGGAGATGTGGACGGAGTCGCCGGCGGCGGGAGTATCGGCGTCGCCGAGATGGATGCCCATCTGCTTCGCGACCGTCCGCAGCTGCGTGTAGATGTCCTGCCACTCGCGGATGCGCAGGAAGTTCAGGTACTCGCGCTTGCACATGCGGCGGAACGCGGAGGAGCCCAGCTCCTTCTGCTGCTCGCGCACATAGCGCCACAGGTTCAGGAAGGCGAGGAAGTCGCTGGTCTCGTCCTTGAAGCGGGCGTGCTGCTGGTCGGCCTGCGCCTGCTTGTCCGAGGGGCGCTCGCGCGGGTCCTGGATGGACAGCGCCGCGGCGATCACCATGACCTCGCGCACGCAGCCGTTCTTGTCGGCCTCCAGGACCATCCGGGCCAGGCGCGGGTCGACGGGGAGCTGGGCGAGCTTGCGGCCCTGCTCCGTGAGCCGCTTGCGGACGTCCTTCTGGGCGGGGTCCAACGCGCCCAGTTCCTGGAGGAGTTGGACGCCGTCGCGGATGTTGCGGTGGTCCGGCGGGTCGATGAAGGGGAACTTCTCGATGTCGCCGAGGCCCGCCGAGGTCATCTGGAGGATGACGGAGGCCAGGTTCGTCCGGAGGATCTCCGCGTCCGTGAACTCCGGGCGGGCGAGGAAGTCGTCCTCGGAGTAGAGCCGGATGCAGATGCCGTCGGACGTACGGCCGCAGCGGCCCTTGCGCTGGTTGGCGCTGGCCTGGCTGACCGGCTCGATGGGCAGCCGCTGCACCTTCGTACGGTGCGAATAGCGCGAGATGCGGGCCGTGCCGGGGTCGATCACGTATTTGATGCCGGGGACCGTCAGGGACGTCTCCGCGACGTTCGTCGCGAGGACGATCCGTCTGCCCGTGTGGCGCTGGAAGACGCGGTGCTGCTCGGCGTGCGAGAGCCGCGCGTACAGCGGCAGGACCTCGGTGAACTTGTACTTCTTCTTCTCCAGCGCGTCCGCGGTGTCGCGGATCTCGCGCTCGCCGGAGAGGAAGACGAGGATGTCGCCGTCGCCCTCGCGCATCAGCTCCTCGCACGCGTCCGTGATCGCGGTGATCTGGTCGCGGTCGGAGTCGTCCGAGTCCTCTTCGAGGAGCGGGCGGTACCGCACCTCCACCGGGTACGTACGGCCGCTGACCTCGACGATCGGGGCGTCCCCGAAGTGCCGCGAGAAGCGCTCGGGGTCGATGGTCGCGGACGTGATGACGACCTTGAGGTCCGGGCGCTTCGGCAGCAGCTGCGCCAGGTAGCCGAGCAGGAAGTCGATGTTCAGGGACCGCTCGTGGGCCTCGTCGATGATGATCGTGTCGTACGCGCGCAGCTCGCGGTCCGTCTGGATCTCCGCCAGCAGGATGCCGTCCGTCATCAGCTTGACGAAGGTGCTGTCCTGGTTGACCTGGTCGGTGAACCGGACCTTCCAGCCGACCGCCTCGCCCAGCGGCGTGTGCAGCTCCTCGGCGACGCGCTCGGCGACCGTGCGGGCGGCGATCCGGCGGGGCTGGGTGTGCCCGATCATGCCGCGCACGCCACGGCCGAGCTCCAGGCAGATCTTCGGGATCTGCGTGGTCTTTCCCGATCCGGTCTCACCGGCGACGATCACGACCTGGTGGTCGCGGATCGCGTCCGCGATCTCGTCCTTCTTCTGGCTGACCGGGAGCTGCTCGGGATACGTGACCTCGAGGGACTCGCGGCGCGCACGGCGGGTGTCCGTGCGCACGGCGGACTTCTCGGCCTCCGCGCCGATCTCAGCGACGACGGCGGCGCGCGCCTCCGGCTTACGGATCTTGCGGGCGCCTTCGAGCCTGCGCCCGAGGCGGTGCGCATCGCGCAGGGACAGCTCGGAGATCCGCCGCGCTACGGCGGCGAACTGATCGGCGGCGGGGGCAGGCTGCGTAGACATACGTCCTCAAGGATCTCACCTCGGGGAAATGTGTGGCGACCGGTTTTGCGGGCGGTGCCCCGGGACGGCCGGGGCCGGCGTCCGGATGTAGAGCACCGGCGCGTGGCTTAACGTGCGGATATGTCGCACTTGCCCGATGGGTCGGAACCGCCGCCCGACGAGCCCGGACCGGCGCCCGACGAGCCCGAACCGGAGAAGGGGCCCAAGCACCCGCCGCACGGCGCGCACGGGCGCCCGCTGAGCGGGCCCGAGCGCTGGGCGGGCTTCAAGCAGTCGCCCTTCTTCCCGGCGACCGTGCTCGTCCTCATCCTGGCCGCGGCGGCCGCCCTCTTCGCCGGCTCGTACACGTACTCCATGGCGAACCCGACGCCGCACCACATCCCGACCGGCGTCACCGGCGAGCACGACGCCGCGCGGCGCAGCGCCTTCGTCGGCGCGATGGAGAAGGCCCTCGACGCCCAGCTCGACCTCAAGCTGTACGACTCGCCGCAGGCGGCCCGCGACGCGCTCGACGCCCAGAAGATCTACGCCGTGTTCGACGTGCGGGACAACGGGGCCCGCGTCCGCCTCGACGTCTCCGGGGCCTCCGGTGTCACCGTCGCCCAGGTCTTCACCGAGGCGGCGCCCCCGGTCAGCAAGGCGACCGGCATCCCCGTGACCGTGAAGGACGTGAACCCGCTGCAGGGCGGCGACCCGCGCGGCCTCACGATCTTCTACATCACGCTCGCCGCCGTGATCATCGGCTTCGTCGGCGCGATCCAGCTCAGCGTGCATGCGCGCGGCCTCAACCCGGCCGAGCGGATCGCCTTCACCGTCGCGTACGCGCTGCTCGGCGGCTTCGCCGTGGCGGCCGTCGCGGACTGGGGGCTCGGCGCGGTGGACCTGCCCTTCGTCGAGTCCTGGCTGATCCTCGCGCTGACGATGTTCACCTGCGGCATGGTCTTCACGATGTTCAACACGTTCTTCCACCGCTGGGCGATGATCCCGACCTGGGGCCTGCTCGTCCTGCTCGGCAACCCGGCGTCCGGCGGCGCGGTCGCGCCCCCGCTGCTCCCCACGTTCATCGGCCGCCTCGGCCAGTGGCTGCCCCCGGGCGCCTCGTACAACGCCCAGCACACGGCGGTCTACTTCCAGGGCAACCAGCACGCCTTCCCGTTCCTGGTCCTGGCCGGCTGGTCCCTGGTCTCCTGCGCCCTCTTCTGGTTCTGGCGCCATCGCCACCCGGGCGGCCGGGGCACGGGCCCGCTGCACGCGGCACCGGTCTGACCAGGGAGAACACTCGCCGGGGAACGCAATAGGCCCCGTCCGAGGACGGGGCCTAATTCCTGTGGCTGGGGCCGGGATCGAACCGGCGACCTATCGCTTTTCAGGCGATCGCTCGTACCAACTGAGCTACCCAGCCACGAAGTTCACGAGGAACTTCAGCGGTCCTGACGGGATTTGAACCCGCGGCCTCCACCTTGACAGGGTGGCGAGCACTCCAAACTGCTCCACAGGACCTTGCTGTTGTGCGAGACAAGCGAGAGCAAGTGTCTCACACGGTTGTGCGTGCCCCCAACGGGATTCGAACCCGTGCTACCGCCTTGAAAGGGCGGCGTCCTAGGCCGCTAGACGATGAGGGCTATCGGCCCGCCTGCGCGCTTTGCAGCGCGTCGGGGACGTGAGAAGCATATGGGATGCAGGGAGCTATCGCCAAAACGGTTTACGGGGAGCTCTCCCCAGGGCTCGGCGAGGGGGTCGCACCGGGCTGGTTCTCCTGTGGCAGATGGCGGCTGACCTCCGCCTTCGTCAGGCCGAGGCCGCCCAGGCGGATCTCGTCCCAGGCCTGCAGGCGCTTGGTGGAGCGGTCCAGATAGAGGACGGACGCCTCCACCGGATCGGGGTGGCCGTTCTCGTTGTCGACCGCGCGCAGGCCGCTGCCGCCGGTCGAGCCCTCGACGCGCAGCCGGGTGCCGAGCGGGAGCATCTCCATCTCCTGGTGGTGGATGTGGCCCGCCAGGACCAGCGGCACCTCGCCGTCCACCTCCCGGGCCGCCGCCGGCTCATGGGCGAGCGCGATGTCGACCGGGGTGCCCGCCGCCCGCTGGTCGCGCAGCGCCGACGCGAGGCGGACGCCCGCGAGCCGCTCGGCAGGGTCGCCCTGCGCCTTCGCCGCGCGGTCCGGGGTGTACTGCGGGTCGCCCGTCCCGGCGAAGCGCAGGCCCGCGACCGTGACCGCCTTGCCGTTGTCGAGGACACGGACGTTCTTGAAGCGCTTGCGGTCGGAGAGGTACTTCTGCGTCGCGTTCTTCGAGTCGTGGTTGCCGCGGATCCAGACGTAGGGCGCCTTCAGGTCCTTGATCGGGTCGAGGAACGCGTTCTCCGCCTGCGAGCCGTGGTCCATCGTGTCGCCGGTGTCGACGATCACGGAGATCCGGTACTGCTCCACGAGCGAGGCGATGATCTTCCACGACGCCGGGTTCAGATGGATGTCCGACACGTGCAGGACCCGGATCGTCGAGGGGTCCGGCTGGTACGCGGGGAGCGTGGACGTCGCGTCGTAGAGCTTGGTGACGTTCGTGACCAGGAGCGCCAACTCCTTTTGGTAGGCGTCGAACTCGGTCACGATCGAGCGGGCGCTGCCGACCACGGAGGGCGCCGAGGAGAGCAGGCCCGAGAACTTCGGCTCCAGGACGGACTCCGGGTTCCACGTCGCGTACGCCGTGCCGCCGGAGGCCGCGAGGAGGGTGAGCGCCAGGCCGCCGGCGGCGAGCGCGCGGCGCGGGCGGCGGTAGACCACGAGGCCGAGCGTCGTGGCGCCCGCGACCACCGCCACGCAGGAGCGCAGCGCCAGGTCGACCGTCCCGTGCTCGACGTCCCGCGCGACCTCGTCCTGAAGGCCGGAGAACCGCTCGGGGTGGTCGACGAGGGCCTGGGCGCGGGCCGGGTCGAGGCGGTCCACGTCGACGTCGAGGCGGATCGGCGCCGTGTGCGAGTGCAGCTCCAGGGCACCGAGCGGCGACACGTTGATCTTCGTACCGCCCGAGAACGACGGACGGAGCGTCATCTTCGTGTCCATGGGCCCCACCGGAGTCCGCACGCTGCCGACGATCAGCAGGCCGAGCCAGGCGCCGAGCAGCACGACGGCGACCAGGCCGAGGGCGCGTACGTACGGGTGCGGCGGGTGGACCAGTTCGAGGACCGGGTGCGGGTGCCGGTCACGGTAATGGCGCAGGAGGGCGGCGGGGGCGGTGCGAAAGCCCCGGATGCGACGGCGGACTCCACGTATGGCGGCGGCTGGCGAGCGGGCCATTGCTCCCGTATGCCCAAGTGCACGGGTGGATATGCGGGTTGTACCGGACAATGGCCGTGTGCTGGAGATGACGCGCGAGACGTTCGAGGAACTGGTCGGCGAGGCGCTCGACCGGATCCCGCCCGAGCTGACCCGACTCATGGACAACGTGGCGGTGTTCGTGGAGGACGAACCGCCCGCCGAGGACCCCGACCTGCTCGGGCTCTACGAAGGGACGCCGCTGACCGAGCGGGGCGAGTGGTACGCGGGCGTGCTGCCGGACCGGATCACCATCTACCGGGGGCCGACGCTGCGGATGTGCGAGTCCAGGGAGGACGTCGTCGCGGAGACCGAGGTGACCGTGGTGCACGAGATCGCCCACCACTTCGGGATCGACGACGCGCGGCTGCACGCGCTGGGATACGGCTGACGGCACGGGCGGGACACGGGTGAGGCCCCCGCGCTGATTGTGGGGGCTTTGTGCGGTGCTCGCGCGGCGCGTGTCCTCGTACGGGCGACAGGAGTTGGGGACGGTACCCCCCCATGGTGACCCCGTCTCGTGCACCGGAGGTGCTCGCCCGTGCGCCAGTTGTCCGTATCGCAACGCGCCCTGTCGCTCAGTGCGCTCCGCCTGGGCCGGCTGGCCGCCACCACGGTGGCCGTCGCCGCGGCCGCCGGCTGCATGAGCGTGGGCGCCGACGGCACAGGCGCGGCCACCCACTCCCCGCCGCAGCGGGGCTCCGGCGCCGCGCCCGACGGCGGCAACGCGGTCCCGGACGGCGGGGCGGACGTGGGCGCGCGCGTCGGCGACGCCTCGGAGATGCCCTCGCGGCGGCCCGACTCGCCCGGGACCGAGGCCACGCCCTCGTCCGCTTCCCCCACGCCGACGCGGGCCTCCACCCCGGCCTCGAAGCCCGCCTCGCCGTCCCGCAGCGTCCCGCAGCGCCCCTCGCAGCGGCCGAGCTCACCCAGCGCGACGACCACGCCCTCGCCCACGAAGTCGTCCCCCGCCCCCTCCACGTCGCCGCCGACCGCCGAGCCCTCGTCCTCGGCGCACGAGGAGACCGCGTCGGAGCGGGCCAGTGAACCGCGGCCGCAGGCGGGGGACCCGGCCTAGCGCCTGGTCGTCGTGTGATCGGGGTCTCAAGGATCGGGTTTGCCTCGGGGGGTGGGGGGTGCGTATGGTGGTAGATCGTTTGATCCCATTTGCCCGGCGCCGTCAAGAGAGCGCCGCGTGGCGCGTACTCTCCCTTGCCGTGGCTGGACCGCATTGAGGCGGTCGATTTGCTGAATTGCGAATACACGGAGTTGCGGGCGCGTGCCGAGACTCCGGAAGGTTTCGCATTTCGCATGTCCATTTCCACTGAGAACATCGCCGACCAGGCCGTCGAGAACGACATCGACACGGACACGGTCGACATCATCGAGAACGACGAGCCCACCATCACGTTCGCCGATCTCGGTCTCCCCGAGCCGGTCGTGCGCAAGCTCGCGCAGAACGGTGTGACCACCCCGTTCCCGATCCAGGCCGCGACCATCCCGGACGCCCTGGCCGGCAAGGACATCCTCGGCCGCGGCCGCACCGGCTCCGGCAAGACCCTCTCGTTCGGCCTGCCGACGATGGCCCGCCTGGCCGGCGCCCGCAGCGAGAAGCACAAGCCGCGCGCCGTCATCCTCACCCCGACCCGCGAACTCGCGATGCAGGTCGCGGACGCGCTGCAGCCCTACGGCGACCAGGTCGGCCTCAAGATGAAGGTCGTCTGCGGCGGTACGTCGATGGGCAACCAGATCTACGCCCTGGAGCGCGGCGTCGACATCCTCGTCGCCACCCCGGGCCGCCTGCGCGACCTCATCAACCGCGGCGCCTGCGACCTGAGCAACATCGAGGTCGCCGTCCTCGACGAGGCCGACCAGATGTCCGACCTGGGCTTCCTGCCCGAGGTCACCGAGATCCTGGACCAGGTTCCGGCCGGCGGCCAGCGCATGCTCTTCTCCGCCACCATGGAGAACGAGATCAAGACGCTCGTCACCCGCTACCTGAACGACCCGGTCTCGCACGAGGTCGACAGCGCCCAGGGCAACGTCACGACGATGTCGCACCACATCCTCGTCGTGAAGCCCAAGGACAAGGCGCCGGTCACCGCGGCCATCGCCGCCCGCAAGGGCCGCACCATCATCTTCGTCCGCACCCAGCTGGGCGCCGACCGCATCGCCGAGCAGCTCCGCGACGCCGGCGTGCAGGCCGACGCGCTGCACGGCGGCATGACCCAGGGCGCCCGTACCCGCGTCCTCGAGGACTTCAAGAAGGGCTACGTCAACTCCCTCGTCGCCACCGACGTCGCCGCCCGCGGCATCCACGTCGACGACATCGACCTGGTCCTGAACGTGGACCCGGCCGGCGACCACAAGGACTACCTGCACCGCGCGGGCCGCACCGCCCGTGCCGGCCGCACCGGCACGGTCGTCTCCCTGTCGCTGCCGCACCAGCGCCGCCAGATCTTCCGCCTCATGGAGGACGCGGGCGTCGACGCCGGGCGTCACATCATCCAGGGCGGCGCCGCCTTCGACCCGGAGGTCGCCGAGATCACCGGCGCCCGCTCCATGACCGAGGTCGAGGCCGAGTCCGCGGGCAACGCCGCGCAGCAGGCCGAGCGCGAGGTCACCGACCTGACCAAGCAGCTGGAGCGCGCCACCCGGCGCGCCGCCGAGCTGCGCGAGCAGGCCGACCGTCTCACCGCCCGCGCCGCCCGTGACCGCGGCGAGGACGAGGAGGGTGTCGCCGCCGCCGTCGCCGCCGCGCAGGAGGCCGCCGCCGAGCAGGCCGCCCAGGCCGCCGCTGCCGCCGAGGAGGCGGAGCGCCAGGAGCGCGCCGAGCGTGCCTCCTACGAGTCCCGTCCGCGCCGCGACGAGCGGGGCAACTTCGAGCGCCGCGACAACCGTGGCGGCGACCGTGGTGGCTTCCGTCGTGACGACCGTGGCGGCGACAAGGGCGGCTTCCGCCGTGACGACCGCCGTGACGGTGACAAGGGCGGTTTCCGCCGGGACAACGACCGTGGTGGCCGTTCCTTCGAGCGTCGTGACAACGACCGCGGCGGCCGCTCCTTCGAGCGCCGTGACGACCGCGGTGGCGACCGTGGCGGCTTCCGCCGTGACGACCGCCGTGACGGTGACAAGGGCGGCTTCCGCCGGGACAACGACCGTGGTGGCCGTTCCTTCGAGCGTCGTGACAACGACCGCGGCGGCTTCCGCCGGGACAACGACCGCGGCGGCTTCAACCGCGACGACCGCGGCGGCCGTTCCTTCGAGCGCCGTGACAACGACCGTGGCGGCTTCCGCCGCGACGACCGTCCCTCGGGCCACCGGGGCAGCGACCGCCCGTTCAACCGCGACCGCCAGGGCGACCGCCCCTCCTCCGGCGGCCACCGCCCCTACGGCCGTCGTGACGACCACCGCGGCGCCGGCTCCGGCTCCTCCTTCGGCCGCCGCGACGACAAGCCGCGCTGGAAGCGCAACGGCTGACCGTCCCTGAAGCGCCAGGGCCGCGGCCCCACCCCCTCACGGGGGTGGGGCCGCGGCCTTTTTGTTGGCCGTTTTTCGGCTGCTTCCCGGTGAGGCGGGGGATAAGATCGGGCAACTCGCGGGGCGAGCGTGACGACAACCAGGGGTGGAGAGGTCGTACGCGACAGCAGTTGCCGCTTCGCACATCGGGGAGGGGCATCCGTGGTTCGTCATGCTTTCGTACGCCGTGGTGGAGCGCGCAGAATCGCCGCGGCCATCGCCGTGGCCGCGGCCGTCGCGGCCGGGACCCTGCCGCTGAGCTCGACGCCCGCCGCCGCGGACGAGCCGGGCCTCGCGGAGGCCGTGGTCCCGGCGACCGGGCGCACCGCCGATCTGGCCGCCTCGCTCTACGCGCCGGAACAGCTCAAGGGCGCGGACGGGGCGGGCGCCGAAGGCGTCTTCCACCGGATGGAGAGCGCCGCGGACCCCAGCGGCAGCAAGCTGGTGTGGACCCGGTACGCGGACGGGAAGACGTTCCCGGTGCCGGAGGCCTACACGTCGATCACCTCGATGCCCACCGGCAGCGACCTCCTCGCGCACGTCCCCGACTCCGGCACGGTCGAGCTGTGGAACGCGGCCGACCGCACCACCCGCACCGTCCGGGTGCCGGACGGGCAGACACGCCTGGTCGTGTACGGCGCCACCGTGGTCACGTACACGAAGACCACCGCGGCGGACGGCACCAGCGTCAACACCCTGCACCTGCTGTCGCCCGGCACGGACGGGACGACCCGGGACGTGACCGTGGGCGGACTGCCCGACGGCAGCACCGTCGGCACACCGCTCGGCGGGGACGACACCTCCGTGTTCTTCCTCGGCAAGGTCGACGGCGCCGCGCGGCTCATCGACGCCGACGCGCGCACCGGCGAGGTGAAGGCGTGGTCGGCCGCTCTGCCGGACGGATACACGCTCGCGACGCTCTCCCCGGAGCACGTCGCCGTGTACGGCCGCGGCACCAAGGACGTACTGGTCCTCGACCGCGACGGGCTGTCCGCCGCGCCGCGCCCCGTCCTCCTCGACAACGGGGCGGTACCGCCCTCGGACGACCTCGCGGTCGTCGGCGACTGGCTCGTCTACCGCCCGCGCACCGGCACCGAAGCCGGAAAGGTACGGGCGACGCCGATCGACGGCGGCGACCCGATCACCCTCGTCACCAAGATGAACCGGCCCGGGATCTCGGCGGCCCCCGGCGGCACCGCCGTCGTCATCGCCAAGCCCGACGCCGAACAGGCGGTCCAGCGCATCGCGGCCGGCAGCGACGGCAGGCCCGCCGCGAAGACCGTCAAGCCGCTTCCTCGACCCGCGGCGCCGGTCCGCGGGGTCGCCCTCACCCAGGGGAAGCTGCTCGTCACGGACGCGTCGAGCGGACGGCGCGACGACTACGTCCGCAGCGTGAGCGCCCTGCCGACCACCGACACCCCGCAGTTCGGGAGCCGGACGTCGTTCACGCCCGGATCGAACGTGCTGATCGGCAGCGACTGCCCGGCACAGGACGCCGCCTGCTCGGCGATCCACGGCACGACCGACGGCCGGATGGTGTGGCAGGAGCACACACAGACCAACGACCTGATCCGGGTCAACGGGCCGGGCACGTACGACCTGTTCGACTACTCCGTGCCCGCCGGCGGCAGCATCACCGACGTGTCCGGCGAGTACATCCTCTACACGACGCCGGCCAAGCAGTACGTCCAGCGGATCAACAACTACGCGGCCCCCACGCTGACCCGCGACACCACCGCCGCGGCCCTCTGGGGCAGCGTGCTGTGGACGCCCGGCGCCACCCCGGGCTCGGTGACCGGCTACGACCTGGACACCAAGAAGACCGTGGCCACCGTCGACACCGGAGCCGACTGCGCCCCGGCCGAACTCCAGGCGGTGGGCCGGCTGCTGTACTGGAGCTGCGGCCCCGACGGGCCCGCCGGGGTGTACGACCGTACGGCGGGGACGACGGCGGCCGTACCCGCGGGCGAGGCCCTCCTCGGCGACGGCTACGTGGTCACGCACGACAAGCGGGACGGCCTGCTGCGCCAGACCACGGTGACCGGCGCGACGGCATCGACCCGGACCCTCGGCGAGCTGCCCGACACCGGGGTCACGCAGCGCCGCGTCCGCTGGACCGTCGACCGCTCCGGCTCCACCATCGCCTGGGTCGACGCGCAGGAACGGGTGCACCTCGTCGCCTCCGGGCAGCCGACGCAGCCGCTGTCCCTGATGGCACCCGCCGACAACGCCGCGACGGTGCGGGCCACCACGTTCGACACGACCCCTGGCACCCTCACCTCCGTCCTGCTGTCGAAGCCCGCGACGGACTGGACGCTGACCGTCCGCTCCCGGGCCACCGGGCAGACCGTGGACACCGAGACGGGCGGCTCCGCACGCGGAAGGCTCACCGTGGGCTGGCACGCGGACGACGAGAAGGCCATCGGCGACACCTTCCTGCCCAACGGGACGTACGACTGGACGCTGAACGTGCGGCCCACCGACGGGACCGCGGCCCTCCAGACGAAGGGCTCGGTGGCGCTGCGCGGGGCCGGGGCCGTCCGCCGCGACCACGCGGGACCCGATGCCGTGCCGGACGGCGTCGGCGACCTGCTCACCATGAACTCCAGCGGCGCCTTCACCTTCCAACAGGGCGACGGAAAGGGCGCGTTGAGCGGGAAGACCTCGGCCTCCGGCTGGGCCACCTCCGCCGTCGCCGTGCCCTTCGGCGACCTCGACGGCGACCGCTGCAACGACGTACTGGTCCGCCTCAGCAGCGGCGAACTGCGCGGCTACCGGCCCGACTGCGGCCAGCCGCTCACCACGAGCACCAAGTACACCAAGCTCGGCACCGGCTTCACCGCGTACAACGTGCTGACCTCCCCCGGCGACCTGACCGGCGACGGCCGCGCCGACCTGCTCGCCCGCAAGGCATCCACGGGCGACATCTACGTCCTCGCCGCCAAGAGCGACGGCACGCTGGCCGCCGCGAAGAAGATCCGCTCGGCCTGGACGACGTACACCCACATCGTCGGCACCGGCGACCTGAACGGGGACGGCATCGGCGACGTGCTGGCCCGCCGCAACGACGGGACGCTGTTCCGCTACGACGGGGCGGGCGACGGCACCCTCAAGGACCGGGTCACCGTCTTCACCGACTGGGGCGCCTCGTACAACACGCTCGTCGGCGTGGGTGACATCACCGGTGACGGCAAGGCCGACCTCGTCGTGCGGGACACGTCCGGGAACCTGTACCGCAACGACGGCAAGGGGAACGGGTCGTTCACGTCCCGGACGAAGATCGCCACCGGCTGGAGCACCTACAAGGGCGTCTTCTGACGGCGGTCGTACCGGAGTTGGGCCTTGATCGGCCGCATGCCGCGCCCCCGGCGAGGGAATCGCTGGGGGCATGACAAGTGATGCCAGCAGAGCCACTGACGCGCAGCAGTCGGCCGTGGCCGCGGGCTCCGACGAGGAGCGCCTCGCCCAGCTCGGCTACACGCAGGTCCTCGCCCGCCGCATGTCGGCGTTCTCGAACTACGCCGTCTCCTTCACGATCATTTCCGTTCTCTCCGGCTGCCTGACCCTGTACCTGTTCGGCATGAACACGGGCGGCCCGGTCCTGATCACCTGGGGCTGGGTCGGCGTCGGCCTGATGACGCTCTTCGTGGGCCTGGCGATGGCCGAGATCTGCTCGGCGTATCCGACGTCGGCGGGGCTGTACTTCTGGGCGTACCGGCTCGCGCCGGAGCGCAGCGCGGCGGCGTGGGCGTGGTTCACGGGCTGGTTCAACGTCCTGGGTCAGGTGGCCGTGACCGCCGGCATCGACTTCGGCGCGGCGTCCTTCCTCGGCGCCTACCTGAACCTCCAGTTCGACTTCGAGGTGACGCCGGGCCGAACGATCCTCCTCTTCGCCGGGATCCTGCTGCTGCACGGGCTCCTCAACACCTTCGGCGTACGCATCGTCGCCTTCCTCAACAGCGTCAGCGTGTGGTGGCACGTGCTGGGCGTCGCGGTGATCGTCGGGGCGCTCGCCTTCGCGCCGGACAGCCACCAGTCGGCGTCCTTCGTCTTCGGTGAGTTCGTGAACAACACGGGCTGGGGGAGCAGCGCGTACGTGGTGCTGATCGGCCTGCTCATGGCGCAGTACACCTTCACCGGGTACGACGCGTCGGCGCACATGACGGAGGAGACGCACGACGCGTCCACGGCGGGCCCGAAGGGCATCGTCCGCTCGATCTGGACCTCGTGGATCGCCGGTTTCGTGCTCCTGCTCGGCTTCACCTTCGCGATCCAGTCGTACGAGGGAGCGCTGAACTCGCCCACGGGCGCGCCGCCCGCGCAGATCCTCCTGGACGCCCTCGGCGCGACGGCCGGGAAGCTGCTGCTCCTGGTCGTGATCGGCGCCCAGCTGTTCTGCGGGATGGCGTCCGTGACGGCCAACTCCCGCATGATCTACGCCTTCTCGCGCGACGGCGCCCTTCCGTTCTCCCGGGTGTGGCACACGGTGAGCCCGCGCACCCGCACCCCCGTCGCGGCGGTCTGGCTGGCGGCGGCGGGCGCCCTGGTCCTCGGCCTGCCGTACCTGATCAACGTCACGGCGTACGCGGCCGTGACCTCGATCGCCGTCATCGGCCTCTACATCGCGTACGTCATCCCGACGTTCCTGCGGCTGCGCAAGGGGGACGATTTCGAGCGGGGGCCGTGGCACCTGGGGCGCTGGTCGACGGTGATCGGCGTGGTCGCGGTGGCCTGGGTCGTCGTGATCACGGTCCTCTTCATGCTGCCGCAGGTCTCCCCGGTCACCTGGGAGACCTTCAACTACGCCCCGATCGCCGTTCTCGTGGTCCTCGGTTTCGCGGGCACGTGGTGGGCGGTGTCGGCCCGGCACTGGTTCCTGCGCTGACGCTCCGCCCGGCGCGCGGGACCCGGGATACCGATACCCGATCGGCCTCCCGGTCGTGGCGGGCTATGCTCGGGGGTGCGTCGGCTCAGGTCGGCGTGTGGACCCTTAGCTCAATTGGCAGAGCAGTGGACTTTTAATCCATTGGTTGTGGGTTCGAGTCCCACAGGGTCTACGGTCCAGCGCCCCACCCGGCACAGCCGGGTGGGGCGCTGTGTTCAGCGGTCCGTGACGAGGCCTTGGAGCATCCGGTCGTACACCGCCGCCGCCCGCTCGTCCAGGGCCTCCGGCTCCAGGCCGAGGTCGCGGGCGAGGGTCTCGCGGAAGATGCAGTAGCCCATGTAGGTCGCCGCCGTCATCGCGTGCATGACCAGGCCGTCGGCGTCCTCGGGGATGTCGCCCTCGCGGCGGTCGCGGTCGAGGGCCTCCTTGGTGCGGGCCAGTTCGGGGAAGAGGGTCAGTTCGGGGTCGCCGTCGAGGGCCAAGAGGGCTTCCAGGCGCAGGAGTTCGGTGCGCTCCAGGGCGTAGCGGAGCATCGCGCGGCGGCGTTCGGTGAACGGCTTGTCCCAGTGGCTCTGTGCCTTCAGTGACGTGGTGTCGAGGATGCGGCCGATGGCGGCCCGCAGCAGCGTCTGGCGGTCGCCGAAGTACTGGTAGATCTGGCCGTGGTTGACCCCGGCCTCCTTGGCGACCTCGCGCAGTGTGATGCCCGCGAGGGCGCCGTCGCGCTCCAGGAGCCGCAGTGCGGCGTCGAGCAGGTCGGCCTCGGTCTCCTGTCGGCTGCGGCGGCGGCGCTTTGCGGGGGCTTCGGCTGACTGGTCCGGCATGACACTCCCAGAAATTACTGGTCGGTAACCCATTGTCGGGTGTGCGGTCGCGACGTACCGTCCCATCTTAACGTTCCGTTATTAACGAACCGTTGGTTAGGTGGACGCATGACCGGCAGGACCGACACACAGCCACCCTTGGCTGGCATACGCGTACTCGACGTCTCGACCGTACTGGCCGCCCCGGTGACCGCGACCTTCCTGGGTGACTTCGGCGCCGAGGTGGTCAAGGTCGAGGAGCCCGGCCGCGGTGACTTCACGCGGGGCGGGGCGGGGCAGGACGCGCCGGGCAAGCGGTCCCTGCAGTGGGTGCAGGAGGGGCGCAACAAGAAGTCGGTCACCATCGACCTGCGCACCGAGCGCGGTCAGGAACTGCTGCGTGAGCTGGTGCCGCACTTCGATGTCGTGGTCACCAACTACCGGCCGCCGACGCTGGAGAAGTGGGGGCTCGGGCCCGACGCGCTGCGGGCGCTCAACCCGCGGGCCGTGCTGGTCTTCCTGACCGGGTACGGGCTCACCGGACCGTTCCGCGACCGCGGGGCCTTCGACCGGATCGCCAGCGCGTACTCCGGGCTCACGTACGTCAGCGGCGACCCGGACCGGCCGCCCGTACGCTCCGGCTACTCGGTCATCGACTACATGGCCGCCTACATGGCCGCGTTCGCGACGATGACCGCCCTGTACCACCGTGATCTGCGCGGCGGCGAGGGGCAGATCATCGACCTCGCGCTGTACGAGGCCGGGTTCCGGGCCTGCGAGAACGCGCTCGTCGCCTACAGCGGGACCGGCGCTGTGCGCGAGCGGCTCGGGAATCGCAATCCCCACATCGCGCCCGCCAGCGACTTCGACACCGCCGACGGGCGCCGGGTCTCCGTGCACGCCGGCACCGATCCGCTCTTCCGGCGTCTCGCGCACGCGATGGGGCGGCCCGAGCTGGTCGAGGACGAGCGGTTCGCCGAGCGGAACGAACGGCTGGCGCACCAGGACGAGCTGTACGGGATCGTCGCCGCCTGGGTCGCCACCCTGGAGGCCGACGCCGTGGTGACGCTGCTCAACGACGCCGGCATTCCGTCCGCGCCGCTCATGAACGTCGCCGACATCGCCGCCGACCGGCACTACCGCGAGCGCGGCACCATCGCCGAGGTCCACGACGAGCACCACGGCGACCTGCTGATGGCGGCGCCGCTGCCGCACCTCAGCGCCACGCCCGGCAGCATCCGCAGCCTCGGGGCGGCCCTCGGCGAGCACACCGACGAGGTGCTCGCGCAGGTCCTCGGTCTGGACGCCGAGGCGCTGGCCGCGCTGCACGCCGACGGCGTCGTCTGACACCGGCGCCGCTCCCTTCCTTCACGTAACCCGATCTCCGACGACGTAGACAGGCGTGACGACGATGACTGGACAACCAGGGGTTCCGCAGCCGCGACGGGCGTGGCTGATGGCGTTCATGATCTTCGCCCTGGCGATGATCAACTTCGGGGACAAGACCGTCCTCGGGCTCGCCGCCGACCCCCTCCGCGACGAACTGGGGCTCAGCCAGAGCCTGTACGGCCTGGTGGCCAGCAGCTTCTTCGTGCTGTTCAGCGTCTCGGCCGTCGTCGTCGGGTTCATCGCCAACCGGGTGCCGACGCGCTGGGTGCTGCTCGGGCTCGCCGTCGTGTGGTCGGTGGCCCAGCTGCCGCTGCTGCTCGCGGCGTCGGTCGGCACGCTGTTCGCCTCGCGGATCGTGCTCGGCGCGGGCGAGGGGCCGACCGCGGGTGTCGCCGTGCACGCGCTGTACAAGTGGTTCCCGCCGAAGCGGCGCGCCCTGCCCAGCGCGCTGTACGTGATCGGGTCCGGCATGGGCGTCTTCGTCGCCGCCCCCGTGCTCACGCACCTCATCGACAACCACGGCTGGCGGGCCGCGTTCTGGGCGCTCGCCGGGGTCGGCGGGCTGTGGGCGGTGCTCTGGTGCGTGATCGGGCGCGAGGGGCCGTTCGGTGTGCCGGCCGCCGGGCGTACGGACCGGAAGCCGGGCGGGTACCGGGAGTTCCTCGGCAGCCGCACCTGGTGGGGCGGCGCGATCGGCGGGTTCGGGGCGTACTGGACCGTCGCGCTGGGCTCCGCGTTCCTGCCGTCCTACTTGAAGGACCAGTACGGCTACACGTCGGCGCAGGCCGCCCAGGCCGTCGCCCTGTACGCCGCGTTCACCGTCATCGTGCCGCTCACGGTCAGCCCGTGGACGGCCCGGCTGTTCCGGCGCGGTGTCTCGTCACGCACGTCGCGCGGCATCACGCAGGGGGCGCTCGTCCTCGCGGCCGGGGTGGCGCTCGCGCTGCTGCCGTACGTCGACGGGAAGGCGGGTCAACTCGCCCTGGTCGCCGTCGCGTTCGGGTTCGGGGTGGGTGCCTTCGGGCTGTCGTACGAGACGACGTCGGAGGTCACGCCCGTGGACCGGCGCGGCGCCTCGCTCGGCCTGCTGGTCGCGATCCAGACGCTGCCCGGGCTGATCGCGCCCGCGGTCACCGGCGTGCTCATCGACTCGGCGGCCGACGACAGCGCCGGCTACGCGCGTGCGTTCGTGGTCGGCGGCGTCCTGACCGTCGTGTGCGGCCTCGTCGCCGTCCTGACCGTCAACCCGGAGCGCGACGCCCCGAGGACGCCCGCTCCGGCGGACACCCAGCCGCTGCCCGCCTGACCTGCAACCCCCTCACACTTCCGGCCCGTGGGCCGGTGACAGTACGAAAGGTTCTTGCTCCATGCCCAACAGCCAGCAGTCGTCCGTGATCGAGATCGTCGACCCGGCCACCGAGAAGGTCGTCACCGAGGTCCACAACCACAACCCGCAGGAGTGCGACCAGGCCGTCGAGGCGTCCGCCGTCGCCCAGCGGGAGTGGGCCGCGCTGCCGGGTGAGGCCCGCAGCGTCCTGCTGTGGAAGTGGGGCGAGCTGGTCGAGGCCGCCTACCAGGAGCTCGCCCGGCTGGACGTGCAGTGCACCGGCAAGAACCTCCCGGACGCGATGATGGAGGCCAACCGCGGTGCCCGGCACGCCCGTTACTGGGCAGGTCGCGCCGACAAGCTCTTCGGCCAGCAGCTCGCCGACGTCCCCGGCCGTCTCTCGTACAGCGTGGTGGAGCCGCTCGGCGTGTACGTGGTGGTGCTGCCGTGGAACGCCCCGTCGCACGCCTTCATGGCCCGCGTCACCCCGGCCCTGGCCTGCGGGAACTCCGTCATCGTGAAGCCGTCCGAGCTGTCGCCGCTGTCCGCGGTGCGGCTCGCCGAGCTGGCCGAGGAGGCCGGGATCCCGGCGGGCGTCCTGAAGGTCGTCACCGGTGACGGTGCCACCGGCGCCGCGCTGTGCGGGAACCCCAAGGTCGCGGGCGTCTCCTTCACCGGCTCGGTGCCGACCGGCCGCGCCATCGCGCACGCCGCCGCCGACACGTTCAAGAAGCTCACCCTGGAGATGGGCGGCAAGTCGCCCATCGTCGTCTTCGACGACGCCGACCTGGACTCGGCCGCCCGCGCCGCCGTCCTCGGCATCCTCGTCAACGCCGGGCAGATCTGCGCCGCTTCGAGCCGCCTCGTCGTGCACGCCGACATCGCCGAGAAGTTCGTCGAAGAGGTACGGACCCGGATGGAGAAGGTCACCGTCGGCGACCCCAACGCCAAGGGCACCATGGTCGGCCCGCTGGTCTCGCGCGGCCAGTACGAGAAGGTCCTCGCCATGCTGGAGGAGGCGCAGGCCGACGGCGCCGTCGCGCTCACGGGCGGCGGCGCGGTCGACCCCGAGGGCATCGGCTTCTACGTGCGGCCGACCCTGCTGGAGGGCGTGCGCCCCGACATGAGGATCGCGCGGGAAGAGGTCTTCGGCCCGGTCCTCACCGTGCAGACCTTCACCACCGAGGCCGAGGCCGTCGAACTGGCCAACGCCGGTGAGCTGGGCCTGAGCAGCTACGTGTGGACCCGCGACATGGGCCGCATGATCCGTATGACCGAGGCGATCGACGCGGGCGTCGTGCACGGCAACACCCCGCTCGTCATGGACTCCGCCCTGCCGTTCGGCGGCTTCAAGGACAGCGGCCTCGGCAACGCCTACGGCGAGGACGCCGTCGCGGGCTGCACCCGCACCAAGCGCGTCACGCTCCGCGTCGCCGAGGGCCCGCTGCCCAGCCCGTGGCCCGGCGTCTGACACCTCCCTCGTACCCCTTGAATCAGGAGCACCACCATGCCCACTCCCACCCGCATCGTCGTCCAGGACAAGCCCGGCACCCCGATCGAGCTGCGTGAGGTCACGCTGCCCGACCCCGGCCCGCACGACGTCCTCGTCGAGATGCACGCCAGCGGCGTCTGCCAGAGCCAGCTGTTCTGGATGCACGCCCCGCACCCCGACCCGATGCTCTTCGGGCACGAGGGCTACGGCACGGTCGTCGCCACCGGCAGCGAGGTCACGCACGTCGCGGAGGGCGCGAAGGTCATGGTGACCTGGCTGCCGCGCGCATCCGACCGCACCCCGACCCGCGCCTCCCTCGACATCCCGGGCCTGGGCACCGCGTACTCGCCCAACGTCTACACCTGGGCCGAGCACTGCCTCGCGGACGAGCTGTACGTCGTCCCGCTCGACGACCGGAGCCACCAGGACGTCGTCTCGGTCGTCGGCTGCGCCGTGCTGACCGGCGCGGGTGCCGTCAGCAATGTGGCCCCGGTGCAGGCCGGCGGCAGCGTCGCCGTGTTCGGCGTCGGCGGGGTCGGCCTCTCCGCCGTCGCGGCCGCCTCCATCCGCGGCGCCAAGAACGTCATCGCGGTCGACCTCGGCGCGGACAAGCTGGAGTTCGCCAAGAAGTTCGGTGCCACGCACACCATCGACGGCAGCGAGGGCAGCCCCGTCGAGAGGATCGTCGAGATCACCGGCGGCGGCGTGGACGTGGCCGTCGACTGCGTCGCCCTGCCGGACACCGTCACCAACGCCATCAACGCGGCCCGCCCCGGCCGCCTCGGCGTGAACATGGGCGGCACGGCCGTCATCGTGGGCCTGCCCAAGAAGCCCCTCGAGCTGAACATCGCCCAGCAGATCAACGGCAACATGCTGACCGGCCAGAAGTCGCTGATCGGCACCACGGCGGGCGGCTGCGTCCAGGACGACATCGCGACGTTCCTCGACTGGCACCACACGGGCAAGTTCGACCTCAACGCCTTCGTGACCGACCGCTACCCGCTGGACGACATCACCAAGGCGGTCACCGACCTGGCCCAGGGCAAGATCCTCGGCCGGGCGCTCACGACGATGTGACCGCCCGCACCACAGCCGCTGCCCCGCGCCCCCACGGAGGGCGCGGGGCGGCTTCGGCCGATCACGGCCCCCCACCCGGTTGACGGCCCCGCAGTTCTTGGACCCACCGCTTCGTCTCAGAGGACGGCCCCGAGATGTCACCTCACCCGCACACGGAACCGGTTGCTGTGGACGGCCCGCCCGACGCCGACCGCCGCCCCGCTCAGGCCCAACCACGGCGCGGACAGGCCTGGTTGATCACCGCACTGCTGACCGTGCTCATGGTCGTCAACTTCGGCGACAAGGTCGTCCTCGGCATCGCGGCGAAGCCGCTGATGCACGAACTCGACCTCAGCAAGGCGCAGTACGGCCTCGTCGCCAGTTCCTTCTTCTTCCTGTTCGGCGTCTCCAGCGTCGCCGTCGGCTTCCTCGCCAACCGGATGAGCACGAAGTGGGTGCTCCTCGGCATGGCGGTGGTCTGGTCCGTCGCGATGATGCCGATCGTGCTCGTCGCGACGCTGCCCGCGCTGCTCGGCAGCCGCATCCTGCTGGGGGCCGCCGAGGGGCCGACGATCGGCATCGCGCAGCACTCCGTGCAGAAGTGGTTCCCGGACAGCAAGCGCTCCCTGCCGACCGCCGTGGTGAACATCGGCGCCGCGCTCGGCGTGGTGATCGCGCCGGTGCTGACGTGGCTGACCGTGCACCACGGCTGGCGGGCCCCGTTCATCACGCTGGCCGTCGCCGGGGCCGTCTGGGCCGTCGTCTGGTTCTTCGTCGGCAAGGAAGGGCCGCTGACGACGTTCGGGGCGGGCCGGGACCAGGACGTATCCACCAGCACGGACGAGGAGCCGCGCGTCTCCTACCGGAAACTGCTGCTGTCCCGGTCGTTCGTGGCCATGTCCGCGGGAGGCTTCGCCGCGTACTTCACCATCGCGCTGATGCTGACGTGGCTCCCTGCGTACCTGGAGGACGTCGAGGGGTTCAGCGAACAGCAGGCGGGTTCCTTCCTCGCGGTGCCGCGCGCGGTGGCCGTGGTCCTGGAGCTCGCCGTGCCGGTCCTTGCCGCTGTGTGGATGCGGCGGGGCGCGAGCCGGCGGGCCGCGCGGGCCGGTACGAGCGCGGTGATCCTGCTCGTATCCGGCGGCGCGCTCGCGGCGGCGCTCTTCGCGGAGTTCTCGAACCTGGTCCAAATGGCCCTGTTCACGGTCGCGTTCAGCGCTCCCAGCATCATGTTCATCTTCAGCACGCTGGTGGTCGTCGACATCTCGCCGGTCAGGCAGCGCGGCGCGGCGCTCGGCATCGGCACCGCCGTCATGACGTCCGCGGGCATCGCCGCCCCGGCCCTGATGGGCGCGCTCGTCGGCGCCTTCGACGAGCCCGGCGTCGGCTACCGCATCGGATTCCTCGTACCCGCGCTCGGCATGATCCTCGGCGGTCTCGCCGTCGCGCTGTGGGTGGACCCCGACCGCGAGGCGCGCCGCCTGAGCCTGCGCTGACGCCCGCCCCGCCCCCGCACACACCACCAGAGGAAGTGACATGCAGACCGAACCGCGCAGCAGTGCGGCACCGAAGCGGACCTACCCCGAGGGCACGCCCTTCCCGGGGACGGTCGGCGCGAACGTGGCCGCTTCCCAGGAGGCATGGCCGGTACAGCCGACACCCGGCCCGGACGCCCCGAACGTGGTGATGGTCGTCCTCGACGACGTCGGCTTCGCGCAGCTCGGCTGCTTCGGCGGACTCGGCGGCCGCATCGAGACACCCGCGATCGACGGCCTGGCCGCCCATGGGCTGCGGTACAGCAACTTCCATGCCGCGGCGATGTGTTCACCGACGCGGGCCTCGTTGATGACCGGGCGCAATCACCACTCGGTCGGCATCGGCATGATCATGGAGAGGGCCACCGGCTACCCCGGCTACAACGCCCGTATCCCGAAGAGCGCGGCGATGATCTCCCGCGTGATGCAGCAGGGGGGTTACAGCACCCTCGCCGCCGGCAAGTGGCACCTCACGCCGCCGACGGAGTCCACTCCGGCCGGCCCGTATCTGCGCTGGCCGCTGGGGCAGGGCTTCGACCGGTTCTACGGGTTCATCGGCGCCGACGACGACCACTGGAACCCGAACCTGTACGAGGACAACCACCGGGTGCCCCGTCGGAGCGAAGCGGAGGAGGGCGAGTACCACCTCAGCGAGGACCTGGTCGACAAGTGCGTCGACTGGATCCGGGAACGCAAGCTGGTGACCCCCAGCAAGCCGGTCTTCCTCCACCTGGCCTTCGGCGCCGCACACGCACCGCATCACGCGCCGGCCGACTGGATCGAGAAGTACGAGGGCCGGTTCGACGACGGCTGGGACGTGATCCGCGACGAGACCCTGGCCCGCCAGAAGGAACTCGGCCTCGTACCCGAGGAGACCGTCCTTCCGGACCGCAATCCGGGCATCCGGCCCTGGGACAGTCTCTCCGACACCGAACGCCGCCTGTACGCACGCCAGATGGAGGTGTACGCGGCCTTCGTCGCCCACACCGACCACCAGATCGGCCGCCTCGTCGAGAGCCTGCGGGAGCAGGGCCAGCTCGACAACACGCTCTTCATGGTCGTCTCCGACAACGGCGCGAGCGCGGAGGGCGGCCCCGACGGCATCTCGTCCGAGACCCGGTACTTCAACGGAGTGCGCGACACCGTCGAGGAGATGACCGAGCTGCTCGACGAGTGGGGCGGCCCCACCACCCAGCCGCACTACGCGACGGGCTGGGCGATGGCGGGCAACACCCCCAACCGCCTCTACAAGTCCTTCTGCCACGAAGGCGGCACCCGTGTGCCGTTCGTCGTGCACTGGCCGGACGCGATCACGGACCACGGCGGCATCAGGTCCCAGTTCCACAGCGCCACCGACATCGCGGCGACCGTCCTCGACGCCGCCGGCACCCCGATGCCCGAGGTCGTCGACGGCCACGAACAGCTCCCGGTCGACGGCCTGTCGATGCGCTACTCGTTCGGCGACGCCGCCGCCCCGACGAGCCGGACCTCCCAGTACTTCGAGATGTTCGGGCACCGGGCGATGTGGAAGGACGGCTGGAAGGCCGTCACCCTGCACTGGTCGAAGGCGATCAACACCCGCCTCGGCCGGATCGACCACCCGCTGAACGACGGCGACTTCGACGCGGACGTGTGGGAGCTGTACCACGCGGACACCGACGTCTCCGAGGTGAACGATCTCGCGCAGGACCGGCCCGACAAGCTCAAGGAACTCGTCGACCTGTGGTGGGAGGAGGCCGGGCGCCACCAGGTGCTGCCGCTGGACGACCGGCTGGCCGAGCGCTCGATGGACGAGCCGGACGTCCTCGAAGCGCGCGACGTCTACCGCTACGACGACCACGTCCACCTCGACATGCGCTCCACTCCGATCGTGCGCAACACCTCGCACTCGATCCGCGTCCGCGCGCACATCGAGGACCCCGCTACTGGCGGCGTCCTGGTCGCCGACGGCGGACCGGAGGGCGGCTACCTCCTGTGCGTCCAGGACAGCCGCGTCTTCTACGTGTCGAACCTGCTGGGCAAGGAATTCACCGTCCTCGAATCCGCCGCGGATCTGAGGCCGGGCGAGCACGAGGTGCTGCTCGACTTCGAGAGGACCGGCGAACACGCGGGCCGCGCCCGCCTCTCGGTGGACGGCGCGGCCGTGGCCGAGGCGGACGTGCCGCGCACCAACGCGCTGGTGTACGGGCTGCAGGCCGACGGCCTGCGCACCGGTCGTGACGTCCTCACGGTCTGGCCCGGCTACCGGGGGCCGAAGGAACTGGCGGGCCGCGTCCGCACGGTCGAACTCCGCCGGGGCCACGGCCCGTCCGAGGACCCGGACGCCGAACTCCGGATGGCGCTGCACCGCCAGTGACGCACCACGCCCGGCGTGCCCCGTTCGGGCACGCCGGGCGGGCGTGAGCGGCCGCTGTGCCCTTGGATGGGCGTCATGCCGATGTGCGTATGGACTACGGAGTGACGCCACCCGCGGAAGCCGAACCCAAGGGCGCCGGTCCGCAGGACGCCGAACCGGTCGACATCGAAGCGGCGACCTACCGCGTGGTGCTCAGTCGTCACTACCTGCGCGTTCTGCTGCTGTCCCTGCTGCTCGGCGTTCCCATCGCCCTGGCGTGCTTCTTCTTCGTGAGTCTGCAGCACTGGCTGCAGCACGAGGTCTGGACGTCGCTGCCGAAGGCCGTCGGGTACGCGGAGGCGCCCTGGTGGTGGCCGCTGCCGGCGCTCGGCGTCGCCGGGCTCGTGCTCGCGCCCATCGTCACGCGGATGCCGGGGCACGGCGGGCACCTGCCGGTCAACGGGCTCGGTGGCGCGCCCATCGGGCCCCGCGAACTGCCGGGGGTGGCCCTGGCCGCACTGGTCACGCTGCCGCTGGGCGTGGTGCTGGGGCCCGAGGCGCCGCTCATGGCGGTCGGCAGCGCGCTCGCCCTGCTGGCCGTGCGCAGGATCAGGGGCGGGGACGATCCGCGTACGGCGGGGGTCGTGGCGACGGCCGGGTCCACCGCCGCGATCTCCACGATCCTGGGCGGGCCGCTGGTGTCCGCCCTCCTCGTGGTCGAGGCGGCGGGCCTCGGCGGCGCGCGGCTGGCCGCGCTGCTGCTGCCGTGTCTGACGGCGAGCGCGGCGGGGGCGCTGGTGTTCACCGGCTTCGGTACGTGGACGGGGCTGGAAACGGGCGGCCTCGCACTGCCCACGGTGCCGCCCATGGCCAACCCGGACGTGGGCGACTTCCTGTGGGGCCTGCCGCTCGCGGCGCTCATCGCCTGCGCCCTCACTCTCGTACGCCGCATGGGCCGCCGGACAGCGGGCTGGACGGGGCAGCAGAACACGGCGACCCGCACCGTTCTGTGTGCGCTGGCCGTCGGCGGCTGCCTCGCCGCGTACGCGCTGATCACCGGGCGCTCGCCGGGGGAGGCGGCGCTCTCCGGGCAGGAGACCCTCGCCGAACTTGCCGCGCAGCCGAGCGCCTGGTCCGTCGCGGCGCTGCTCGCGCTGGTCGTGTGCAAGGGCCTCGCGTGGGGCCTCAGTCTCGGCAGCCTGCGCGGCGGCCCCATCTTCCCGGCGCTGCTGCTCGGCGCGGCCGTGTCCGTCGCCTGCACGGGACTTCCCGGCCTGGGCGCGGCGCCCGCCCTCGCCCTCGGCATCTGCGCGTCGGCGACGGCCGTGCTGGGACTGCCGCTGTGCGGCGCGGCGCTGACGGTGCTGCTCCTGGGCGCGGACGCCTTCGACCAGATGCCGCTGATCGTGGCCACCGCCGTGGTCTCCCATCTGACGGTGCTGCTGATGAACCGGCGGGGCGAGGTCCGCGAGGCGTCGGGCGGCCCGGCCGGGTGACCGGCCCCCGCGGCGTCAGCCGAGGTCCGGCTGGGGAGCGCTGCCGCTCGACTCGCCGACCAGGCTGGCGATCTGGGCCCGGGAGGAGAAGCCGAGCTTGGTCAGGATGTGCTCGACGTGCGCGTCGGCGGTGCGCTTGGAGATGACGAGGCGCTGCGCGATCTGACGGTTCGACAGGCCCTCGGCGACCAGCGCTGCGACCTCGCGCTCCCGGCGGGTGAGCACGCCCAGCGGGGTGACCTGTTCGTCGGGCTCGACCGCGGGCGCGGGCGGCTCGTCGCCGGTGGCGCGGGCGATCACCTGGTCGACCGGGGCGATGGCGCCGGCCCGGAACGCCGAGTCGTACGCGCTGTCGCCGAGGACCCGACGGGCCTGTGACTCGGCCGCGTACTGGAACTCCTGCAGCATGGCGACGCCGAACATCGGGGCGGCCCCGCACCTGCGGTAGAGGCCGGCGATGGCGCCCAGCAGCCAGGCCGCCCGCGCGCACTGCTCGGGGTCCTCCGCGGCGATCCAGGCCAGCGGTTCCAGGGAGTGCGCGATGCAGAGGTGGTCCTCCAGGTCGTACTTGCAGCGGGCCGCCACGCGGGCGAGCCGGGCGCACTCCTCGCGCTCGCCCATCAGCCACAGGGCGACCGCCTTGTGGCAGGCGGCCCAGCCCCGGTTCCAGCGCTCCTCGGCGCCCGCCATGGACAGCGTCGTGTCGTAGTGGGCGCAGGCGGCCTCCAGATCGCCCAGCATCATGTGCAGGAAGCCCAGGTGGTACGCGTACATGAGGATGCCGACCCGGTCGTCGAGCGCGCGCAGCGTGACGTGGGCGGCCTCGTACAGCTCGACCGCCGCCTCGGGGCGTCCCATCGCCAGGTGGACGCAGCCGAGGACGGCCTGCGCGTGCGCGTGCAGCCGCTCGTCCCCGAGCCGTACGGCGATGTCGCAGGCCTCGCCCAGCATCAGCGGCAGCTGGGGGGAGTGGTCGCCCTGCACCGCCGCGTACCAGCCCGCGTAGCGCAGGGCCATCGAGCGCTCGGCGACCGGTTCGGGCACGAGGTCGAGGCCCTTGTGCAGCCAGTACCGCCCCTCCGAGAGGCGTGCCGCGCAGAACCAGAACGCCCACAGGGTGGTGGCAAGGGTCAGCCCGGTGTGCGCCTCCTGCGGTGAGGAGTACGAGAACTCGAGCGCCACCCGCAGATTGGCGCGCTCGCGCAGCAGCCGGTGGAAGCGCGGCATCTGCTCGTCGCCCGCCCACTCGGCCTCGAACCACCGGGCCAGTTCCAGGTAGTGGTCGCGGTGGCGGACCCGCACGGCGTGCCCGTCCGCGCGCTCGGCGAGGCGCTCCGCGCCGTACTCGCGCAGGGTGTCGAGCAGCCGGTAGCGGACCCCGTCCGTGTCGTCGGCGCGCAGCACCACCGACTTGTCGACGAGCCCGATCAGTTGCTCGACGATCTCGTCGGCGGGCAGCAGGTCGTCGGAGCAGATGTCCTCCACGGACGGCAGGTCGAAGTCGCCGGCGAACATCGAGAGGCGGGCCCACAGCAGCCGTTCCTGCGGCGAGCACAGGTCGTGACTCCAGTCGATGGCCGTGCGCAGCGTCTTGTGCCGCGGCAGGGCCACCTTGCTGCCGCCGGTCAGCACCCGGAACCTGCTGGTGAGCCGGTCCACGATCTGCGCGAGGGACAGGGCGCGCAGCCGCACCGCCGCGAGCTCGATGGCCAGCGGGATGCCGTCGAGCCGCCGGCACAGGGCGGCGACGGCCTGCCGGTTGTCGTCGTTCAGCGCGAACCCGGGCACCACGGCGGCGGCGCGGTCGGCGAACAGCCGCATGGCGTCGGTGTCGGTCCGCGGGCCGTCCGCTGCGGCGGGCACGGCGAGCGGCATGACCGGGAAGGCGTGCTCGCCGGGTACGTCGAGGGGTTCGCGGCTGGTCGCCAGGATCCGCACGGCCGGTGCGCTGCGCAGCAGGATGTCGGCGAGCATTCCGCAGGCGTCCACGATGTGCTCGCAGGTGTCGAGCACCAGCAGCAGTTCGCGGTCCTCCAGATGGTCCACGAGGACGTCGAGCTGCGAGCGGTTCGGCTGCTCCGGAAGGCCGAGCGCCGCGGACACGGAGTGCGCGAGCAGATCGGGGTCGGTCAGCGACGACAGCGCCACCAGGCAGACCCCGTCGGGCAGTTCCTTCGCGAGGCGGGCGGCGACGCGCAGCGCGGTCCTGGTCTTGCCGACGCCGCCGGGCCCGAGAAAGGTCACCAGGCGTACCCGGCCCAGGAGTTGGGTGGCCGTCGCGATCTCCTCGGTGCGGCCGACGAAGCTCGTCACCTCGACGGGCAGATCACCGGGGCGCCGCTCGGCCTTCACTTCGATCGCCTCTTCCCGGTGGGAGCGGGTCGTAAGAGAAGAGCAGCACCGTAGTCCGCGGGGCGCGGAACTGGTGCCCGTAGTCCGAAAGCGTCCGAAAGAGTCGAGAAGAGTCCGAAGGCGGTGGGAAGCACGGCAAGAAGCGACAAGAAGGGCGGCGGGAGAGGCCACCGGCCGCCCGCACACGACCGGCGCAACAGATCCTGCGCCGACCGCCCGCACGCGTCAGGCTGCCAATGATCCGACCGGAGGTGTTGCATGGCAGCGGGCGCACGGACGCGACGCGTTCTTCTGGGGGGACTCGTCCCCCTGTTGGTGGTGGCCGCGACGGCGTGCGGCGCGTCCACACGGACCGACTCCGACGTGGGGGCGCACCCCGAGCACCGGCCCTCCGGCGGCCCCTTCGCGCACCCCGGCGTCCTGGTCGGCAAGGACCAACTGGCCGCGGTCCGCGACCACGTGGCCCGCAAACAGGAGCCGTGGATCTCCGCGTACAAGGAGATGAGCACCAGCAAGTACGCCGACCTCGACTACGAGGCCAAGCCGTACGCGACCGTCGAGTGCCCCTTCGACGCCGAGGCGGGACAGGGCTGCGTCGAGGAGCGCGAGGACGCCATCGCCGCCTATACGCAGGCCCTGCTCTGGAACATCACCCGCGACAAGGCGCACGCCGCCAAGGCCGTCGAGATCATGAACGCCTGGTCGGACAAGGTCACCGGGCACACCGAGGACAACGCCGGGCTGCAGGCCGCCTGGGCCGGCGCGTCCTGGGCGAAGGCCGGCGAGCTGATGCAGTACACGTACAAGGACTGGCCGGACGGGCAGGAGCTGAAGTTCCAGCGGATGCTCCGCGAGGCCTACCTGCCCGAAGTGCGCGGCGGCTCCGCCGACTTCAACGGCAACTGGGACCTGGTGATGGCCGACGCAACCATGAGCATGGGCGTCTACCTGAACGACCAGCGCGCCTTCGACCAGGCCGTCGGGCACTTCAGGGCCCGCGTCCCCGCGTACTTCTACCTGTCCTCCGACGGGAAGCTGCCGGTGAAGCCGAAGGGCAGCGGCATCGACACCCCGAAGGAACTGCAGACGTACTGGTTCGGGCAGAAGACCTTCAAGGACGGGCTCGCCCAGGAGACCTGCCGCAACTTCAAGCACGCCAGCTACTCCCTCGCCGCCACCTCCCACATGGCCGAGACCGCCTGGCACCAGGGCGTCGACCTGTACGGAGAGGTGAAGGACCGGCTCGCCGCCGCGCTCGAACTGCACTCCAAGTACCAGCTGGGCACCAAGGCCCCGTCCTGGCTGTGCGGCGGGAAGGTGCAGCGGGACATGGGGCCCGACACGGAGGTCGGCCTCCAGCACCTTCAGGGGCGGCTGAAGATGGATCTCCCGCAGACCGAGAAGCTCACCAGGAAGCAGCGCCCCGAGGGGACGGACGACCTGTTCGTGGCGTGGGAGACGCTCACGCACGCCGCCGCGTGAGCGGTCACGCGAAGCGATTCGCGTTCACTCCCCCTGATGGCGTAGAGTTGTGAACACAACGGCGCGGGGTGGAGCAGCTCGGTAGCTCGCTGGGCTCATAACCCAGAGGTCGCAGGTTCAAATCCTGTCCCCGCTACTGAAGAACAGAGGCCGGAATCTCATCGAGATTCCGGCCTCTGTTCATTTGTGTTTGCGCACGCTCGCCCGTGTTGCGCCCGTCACGTTCCCCACCCGTACGGCCCACCCCTGCTCGCCTCCGCGTCCCCGTGCAGGAACTCTTGGTGAGACGCCGGAAGCTGGCAGGGAGCGGCAGGAGACGAGTGGTGGGGCAGCGAACAGGAGGCACCGGCGGGAGACGGAGGAGGCACGGCTCCGATGCCGCGACCACCCGGGTCTTCCTGCGGCTGCTGCCCCTGCTGCTCGTCATCGGCGGCGCGGTCTACGAGTACGTCACCCCCAGCGGCTTCCCCGGCGCCCCCCTGTTCAGCGCGGCGCCCCTGGTGGCCGCCCCGTTCTTCTCGCTCGGCGCGACGGTCCTGGTGGGCGTGGTGTCGATCGGCGCGATCGTCGCGGTGCACCTGCGCTTCACGGAGCACCTCGACTCCGTGTTCGTCACGGAGATCGTCACCGTGGCCACCGTCTGCCTGCTGGCCTGTGTGCTCAACAGGATCGTCTACCGCAGCTACGAGCAGCTGGCCTCCGCCCGCGAGATCGCCCAGGCCGCGCAGCTGGCGGTGCTGCCCGAACCGGCCCGGCGGCTCGGCGGCCTCGCCATCGCGGCGCGCTACGAGGCGGCGCAGGCCGACGCGTTCATCGGCGGCGACCTGTACGCGGTCCAGGACACCCCGCACGGCATCCGGATCATCGTCGGTGACGTGCGCGGCAAGGGGCTCGGCGCGGTCGCCGCGGTCGCCGTCGTCATCGGGGCGTTCCGGGAGGCCGCGGAGCAGGAGGGCTCCCTGGAGGCGGTCGCCCAGCGCCTGGAGCGGGCCCTGGCCCGCGAGGGCACCCGGCGCAGCGGCATCGACGACTTCGAGGGCTTCACCACCGCGGTGCTCGCCGAGATCCCGCACGGCGTCGACCTCGTCCGGGTCCTCAACCGCGGCCACCCCGCCCCGCTGCTGTTGCTCGGCGACGGCACCGTACGCGCACTCGACCCGTCCCAGGCGGCGCTGCCGCTCGGCATGAGCGAACTCGGCAGCTGGCCCGACCGGGCCGTCGAGGCGGCGTTCCCGTCCGCGGCCACGCTGCTGCTCTACACCGACGGGCTCTCCGAGGCGCGCGACGCGAGCGGCCGCTTCTACGATCCGGCGGCCCGGCTGTCGGGCCGCGTCTTCCCCGGGCCCGAGGAACTCCTCGCGGCCCTCGCCGCGGAGGTGCGCGCGCACACCGGCAACGGGACGACGGACGACATGGCGCTGCTCGCCGTGCGGCGCACCTGAGTTCCTTGATCGTTTGTTACCCGAGGTAGCCGACCGTAGTCGAACGGCGTCGCTCCGCATAACAATTGACGTACCGTCAGAAGGTTGAGTTCGTTGAATGTGGGGACGGTGTGACGTCAACTCGCCCCATTCCGCCCACTGGTGTCCCGAAAAGTCCTGGCCAGAGTCGTGAACGATCAGTGGGAAGCGCTTGGAATTACTGTCTGCTGTCTATTAACGTTCGATAACGCAGCGCGGTCGTCCCAGCCGTCACAAGAGACGGCTCCGTGCGCACGCGCCTAATCCCGCAAGGGAGCCGGGGAACCACCAACTTGGGGTGAATCGGACACCTTTGGTGTCCGTAGGAGACCTTCCTGCTCCGAACCCGTCAGCTAACCCGGTAGGCGAGAAGGAAGGAAAGGAGAGCGCCCCCGTGGCGTCCAACCGGCCTGCCCCCGACTTCTTCTACGGCCCCGAAGACGACTCCGGCGTCGAGCAGGAGACCTGGGAGGAGTGGAATCCCACCGAGGATTCCATCGCGCCCGTCCGCGGCAGGCATCGCGTGGCCCGCCGCCGCGGTGGATTCGCCCGCAGCTCCACCGTTCTCGGCGTCGGCGTGGTCGCCGCCGTCGGCGCGGGCGGCATCGCCACCGCACAGGGCGGCAAGCCGCCGGTCCACATCTCCATGCCCGACCTCTCCGCGGTCAAGGACTCGCTGCCCGAGGCCAAGTCGCTGCCGGGCGTGGGCTCGCTGATGTCCGACGGTTCGGACTCCGGTTCCGACTCCGACGCCACCGCCTCCCCGCTGAGCGGCGCCGGAATCACCCAGGCCGAGGCCGCCGACGGACAGACCGGCGCCGGCGAGGCGCTGCGGGCCCGCATCATGCAGCAGGCCGAGACGCAGCAGGACGCGGCCGACGCCACCGCGAAGCAGGCCGCCGAGGAGGCCGCCGCCAAGAAGGCGGCCGAGGAGGCCGCTGCCAAGCAGGACGCGGCCAAGGCCAAGGAGCTCGCCGCGAAGAAGAAGGCCGAGGCGGAGGCCCGCCGCAAGGCGGAGGAGGAGCGGCTGCGCAAGCTGGCCGCCAGCTTCAAGCTCCCGGTCGCCTCGTACACGCTCTCCGGCACCTTCGGCCAGCCCGGCTCCATGTGGTCCTCCGGCTACCACACGGGCCTCGACTTCGCCGCCTCCACCGGTACCCCGATCCGCGCCATCCACTCCGGCACGGTCACGGAGGCCGGCTGGGCGGGCGCGTACGGCTACCGCACGGTGCTCACCCTCGACGACGGCACCGAGCTGTGGTTCTGCCACCAGTCCTCGCTCAACGTCAGCGCGGGCCAGAAGGTCTCCACCGGCGACGTCATAGGCCGCGTGGGCGCCACGGGCAATGTCACCGGGCCGCACCTCCACCTGGAGGTCCACCCCGACGGCCAGTCCACCGGCGTCGACCCCGCGTCGTGGCTGCGCGACAAGGGCCTCACCCCCTGAACCCGTGAACCCCGGCGGTCCTGGCGCTGACCCCCCGACGTCAGGGCTGCCGGTTTGCCCATTCTTGGGGCACTTTCCGGCGGGAGCACGGAATACCGTATTCCGTACGGGTGTTGAGGCGGAGCATGACTTCCTCCTCTCCCTCGCTGCGCAAGCTCGGCACCTCCGACCTCGAGGTCTTCCCGCTCTCCCTGGGCGGCAACGTCTTCGGCTGGACCGCCGACGAGGCCACGTCCTTCGAGGTGCTCGACGCGTACGTCGCCGCGGGCGGCAACTTCATCGACACCGCCGATGTGTACTCGGCCTGGGTGGACGGCAACCGGGGCGGTGAGTCGGAGACCGTCATCGGCAAGTGGCTGGCCTCCCGTGGCCGCCGCGACGACGTCGTCATCGCCACCAAGGGCAGTCAGCACCCCGAGTACCAGGGCCTGTCCGCCGCCAACATCAAGGCCGCGGCCGACGCCTCCCTGAAGCGTCTGGGCACCGACCACATCGACCTGTACTACACGCACTACGACAACCCCGAGGTGCCGGTCGAGGAGTTCATCGGCGCCCTCGACGAACTGGTGAAGGCCGGCAAGGTACGGCACATCGCCGCCTCCAACATCTCCGCCGAGCGCCTCCAGGAGGCCCTCGACCTCTCCGAGCGCGAGGGCCTCGCCCGCTACGTCGCGCTCCAGCCGCACTACAACCTCGTCTCCCGCGACACGTACGAGGGCGCGCTCCAGGACGTCGCCGCCCGTGAGGGCCTCGGATCCGTGCCCTACTACGCGCTCGCCTCCGGCTTCCTGACCGGCAAGTACCGGCCGGGCGTCGCCGTCGACAGCGCGCGGGCCGCCGGTGCGGGCAAGCACCTGGAGACCGAGCGCGGGCAGCGGGTCCTGACCGCCCTCGACGAGATCGCCCAGGCCCACGACGCGCAGATCGCCACGGTCGCCCTCGCCTGGCTCGCCGCGCAGCCCACGGTGACGGCGCCCATCGCGTCCGCCCGGATCGTCGAACAGCTCCCGGCGCTGCTCGCGGTGGCGGACGTGCGGCTGACGCAGGCGGAGCTCGACCGGCTGACGGCGGCTTCCGCGTGAGCCCTCGGCAGGGCCGTCTTCAGTACCGGTAGGGGTTGTAGGTGTACGCGGGGTACGTGGGGCCCTGCGCCAAGGGGCCCGCGTACACCGGGGGCAGCCACATCGGCGCCGCGATCTGGGAGCCGTACGCGAGCGCCGGGCGTGCGTAGCCGCGCCGCGCCCACAGCGCCTCGAGCAGCTCCCGCTCCCGGGACACGAAGTCCGCGCCCGCTCTGCCCTTGCGGCCGCGGTGGCGCAGCAGCGCGAGGGACGTCGCGAAGTCCTCGTACTCGACGACCGCCGTCGCGGCCGCCCGGCCGCCGTAGTGCGTGGCGAAGTCGCGGGCCAGGCGCCGCGCCTTCAGCGAGCCGAGTGCGAACGGCTCCGGCGGGGCGAGCCAGCCCGCGGCGACGTAGGCGGGCAGCTCCTGGCGGACGGTGCGCAGCTCGCGCTGGCGCACGTACACCGAGAGCCAGGTGAGCACGCCGAACACCGGCACCATGAACGCGGCGTACACCGCGAAGAAGCCGTACTCGCCGAACGACGACGAGCCGTTCCAGAACGCGTGCATGCCCATCGCGCCGAGCAGCCCCGCGAGCGGCAGCAGCATCCGGCGCAGCCGGCCGCGGCCGGGCGCCATGGCGGCGGCGATGCCGAAGCCGATGCCGGTGAGGACCGTGAACAGCGGGTGCGCGAACGGGGACATCACGACGCGCACGAAGAAGGTGGCGGCGGTGACCGAGGTCAGTCCCGGCGCTGTGCCGGAGAGCTGGTCGGTGCCGAAGGCGTTGCCGAGGTAGAGGATGTTCTCGGTGAACGCGAAGCCGGTGGCGGTGACCCCGGCGATGACGACGCCGTCGACGATTCCGGTGAAGTCGCGTCTGCGGAACAGGAAGACGAGCAGCACGGCCGCCGCCTTCGCGGACTCCTCGACGATCGGGGCTATGACGGTGGCGCCGAGGGTGTCGGCGCTTGAGGGGTCGGCGGTCGCGGTCTCTATCCAGCGGGTCGCGAAGCTGTTGGCGACGATCGCTATCAGCGCCGCCGCGCACGCGCCCCACGCGAAGGAGAAGATCAGGTTCCGCCAGGGGCCCGGCTGTACGCGGTCCAGCCAGCGGAACGCGGATATGAGGAGGGGGACGGGCAGTACGGCGAGCCCGAGCCCGACCAGGAACCCCTCCGTGCCGGTCTGCTCGCGGACGAGCGCGAGGATCACGACGCCCGATATCGCGAGCAGCGTCGCCAGCGCGGTGGCCCGCACACCCTTCCGCTCCCACCAGCGGGGATGCGGAACCGCACCGTGCGGGACCACGCCGCTCGGGTGTGCGCCGAGGACGTCGCCCTGCTGGTGCGGATGGACGGGATACGAGGCCACCAATTGACCCTAACGAGGGATGCGCGCCGCCGCGACGGGGCAGCGGAACATCAAGCCTGTCTTCAGGTCCGCCGGAACAGCAGGTCGTGCACCACGTGGCTCTTGTCCAGGCCCTTGCCCTCGAATCGGGTCAGCGGGCGGAACGCGGGGCGGGGTGCGTAGCCGCCGTCCTCGATGGTGTTCTCGTAGTCGGGGTGGGCGGTGAGGACCTCGAGCATCTGCTCCGCGTAGTCCTCCCAGTCGGTCGCGCAGTGCACGAGCGCGCCCGGCTTGAGCGGACCTGCCACAAGGGACAGGAATTCGGCCTGGATCAGCCGCCGCTTGTTGTGGCGCTTCTTGGGCCAGGGGTCGGGGAAGTAGACGCGCAGCCCGTCGAGGCTGTCGTCCGGGAGCATGTCGCGCAGCAGCACGATCGCGTCGCCGTTCGCCACCCGTACGTTGTCGGTGCCGGCGCGCTCCGCCAGGTTCAGCAGATTGCCCTGGCCTGGCGTGTGCACGTCGACCGCGAGGATGCCGGTCGTCGGATCGTCCTGTGCCATCTGCGCCGTGGCCTCGCCCATGCCGAAGCCGATCTCCAGGACGACGCGCTCGACGCCGGGGAACAGCTCCGCGAGGTCGAGCCTGCGCTGACCGTCGATGTCCAGGCCCCACTTGGGCCACAGCCGCTGCAGGGCGTCGGCCTGCGCGTCGGTGACCCGGCCGCGGCGCGGCTGGAAGCTGCGGATGCGGTGCTCGTAGTGCGACTGCGCGGGGTCGGGCCGGGGCCCGTCGGGGAACCGCGGCTCGTTGGGGCGGGCGGTGGACGCGGGGGTTTCAGACGACTCAGACACAGTGCAGCCAATTTTACGGGCGCCCGCGAGCGGCTCGCTTCACGCGGGTGCCGCCATTCCAAGCGCCGGCGGCGGGTGCCGGCAAATTAAGCCCCGCCGGCGATTGAGGCGCGGGGTCCGGGGCAGAGCCCCGAGACCGCAACCCCGGCGCGGGCCTCACAACAGCGCAAGCACCCGCCGCGCAATCTCCCGCCCGATCGGCAACGACGCCGTCGCCGCGGGAGACGGCGCGTTCAAAACATGCACCGCCCGCGCCCCCTCCCGTATCAGGAAGTCGTCCACCAGCGTCCCGTCCCGCAGCACCGCCTGCGCCCGCACCCCCGCCGCCACCGGCACCATGTCCTGCGCGGTGACCGCCGGCACGAGCCTGCGCACGGCCCTGGTGAACGCCGACTTCGAGAGGGACCGGTGAACCTCCCCCGCCCCGTACCGCCAGTGGCTGCGCGCCATCCGCCACGCCCCCGGCCACGCCAGCGTGCCGCCCACCTCGCGCGGCCGTACGGTCCCCCAGTCGTACCCCTCGCGGGCGAGGGCCGGCACCGCGTTGGGCCCCACGTGGACGCCGCCGTCGATCCCCCGCGTCAGATGCACCCCGAGGAACGGGAACGCCGGATCCGGCACGGGGTAGACGAGCCCGCGCACCAGGTCAGGGCGCCCGAGCTCGAAGTACTCGCCGCGGAACGGCACGATGCGCATCTCCGGGTCGTCCCCGGTCAGCCGCGCCACCTCGTCGCAGCGCAGCCCCGCGCAGTTGACGAGCACGCGCCCGCGCACCACGTCCCCCGCCCGCGTCCGCACCGCGACGCCCCGGTCCGCGCGCCGGTCGACCTGCACGACGTCCGCCCCGTAGCGGATCTCGGCCCCGGACGCCTCGGCGAACCGCTCGGCGACCGCGCGGTAGTCGACGATCCCCGTCGTCCCCACGTGGATAGCGGCGAGGCCGCGCACCTCCGGCTCGTACTCCTGGATCTGCGCGGCGCCGAGCTCGCGCACCGGTATCCCGTTCTCCCTGCCGCGCTGGACGAGGGCGTGCAGACGGGGCAGCTCGTCCCGCTCGGTGGCGACGATCAGCTTTCCCGTGACCTCGTGCGCGATCCCGTACTCCGCGCAGAACTTGACCATCTCGGCGGCGCCACGCACCGCGAACCGCGCCTTGAGCGAGCCGGGCCTGTAGTAGATCCCGCTGTGGATGACCCCGCTGTTCCGCCCCGTCTGGTGCAGGGCCGGCGCTTCTTCCTTCTCCAGGACGACCACCCGGGTCCCCGGCGCCGCCCGCGACACGGCGTACGCGGTGGAGAGTCCGACGATCCCCCCGCCGACCACCAGCACGTCCCCGTCATACCCAGCCGCCCCCACGGGCCTCACCTCCACTCCCGACACACCCAGCATCTTGCCCGACCCCACTGACAATTCATGCGGGCAGCCTCGGGCCCACGCGGACCGCCCGGCCTACGCGGGTGCCATCAGCAACGGCCGGGCCCGCTCCCGCAGCTCCACCACCCGCGGCTCGTCCCCGTACGGCTCGAGCCGGTGCAGCAGGTCCTTCACGTACTCCGTGGTCCGCGCGGACGAGATCCGCCCGGCCACTTCGAGTGCCCGGGTTCCCTGCTCGCACGCCGCGTCCAGGTTCCCCGACTCCAGCTCGGCGACCGCCGACACCACGAGCCGCAGCCCGTGCGAGCGCACGAACTCCTCGGTGGGCTTCGACAGCGCCTGCTCCGTGAAGCGCCGCACCTGGCGGGGCGCCTTCAGATCCCGGTAGCACTCGGCCGCGTCCGCCGCGAACCGGTCGTAGGAGTAGAAGCCCAGCCACGAGGGGTCGGTGTCGCCGTCGCGCGCCCGTTCCAGCCAGCCCTCGGCGGCCCGCAGCGCGCCCCCGGCCGCGTGCCCGTCACCGGTGCGCGCGTGCGCGCGTGCCTCGATGAGCCGGAAGAAGCTCATGGTCCTGGCCGTCGCGAGCCCCCGGTTGCGCTCGATGGCGGCCTGCGCGAGGTCGACGCCCTCGTCACCGAACCCGCGGTAGGTGGCCTGCAGCGACATGGAGGCCAGTACGTAACCGCCCAGCGGCACGTCCGCCGCCGCGCGCGCGAGCCGGAGCGCCTGGATGTAGTAGCGCTGCGCCGCCTCCTGTTGCCCGGTGTCGAACGCCATCCACCCTGCCAGGCGCGTCAGTTCGGCAGCCGCCCCGAACAGTGAGCGACCCACCTCGTCCGAGTACGAGCCGAGCAGCAGCGGCGCCGCCTCCACCCGAAGGCACTCGGGCACCATCGACGAACGCCAGTCCCCGCCCCCGTACTTGGAGTCCCAGCGCCGCGCGTCCTCCGCGGCCTCCCGCAGCTTCTGCACGTCGCTGTGGCCGACCTTCTGCGGTGCGCCGTCCTCCACGTGGTGCGCCTCCCGGGCCACCGAGGAGTCGGCCGGGGTTATCAGCCACCGGGACGCGGGCGTCGCGTACGCGCTCACCGCGAAGGAACCGGCCAGCGACTGCCAGATCCCGCCGCCGCCCGCCCGCCGCCCGGCGAGGTCGAGCCGGTACAGCTCCGTCGCGGACCTCACCGCCTGCCGTACGTCGCGCGGGAAGGCGAGGCCCACCTCGGGCGCGGGGTCCGCGTCGGCCAGGCCGATCTCGTGCAGCGGCACGGGCCGGCCGAGCTTCTGGCCGATCGCGGCGGCGATGAGGTGCGGGGCGGCGCCCTGCGGCACCATGCCCTTCGACACCCAGCGCGCCACCGACGTCTTGTCGTAGCGCAGCGTCAAGCCCCTTTGCGACCCCAGGTCGTTGACGCGGCGGGCGAGTCCTGCGTTGCTGATTCCCGCGAGGGCGAGAACGGCGCCGAGCTTTTCGTTCGGCCCGCGTTGCTCCCTGGACATGAGCCACCCCTCGACACAGACGGCTGCCGCGCCGGGCACCACGCCGACTTTTTCGGCCTGGCATAACCGCGCGGCATTCGTACACACAGCGTAGTTCGCCGCATCCCAAGCGTTAAGGGTCGTCATTCCGGATGGCGGGATTGTTGTCCGTACTGAAGTACGGCGCAGGCCACGCCGTGTGACCGTGTGCTCCGGGCGTGGTGCCGTGCGCCCGTGCGTGCGCTCTTACCGGGACGGTGGGCCGGCGGTTGCATGGGACCTGCGTGGGTCGGCCCGCTGTACTGGATCCAGTGGGCTGGGGGACACCGCCGCCTACATCCCCGCGGGCGGCGGACCGGTCCGGGAGGTGATGTGCGCCTCCCGGACTGTATGCCCACACGCTGTGGCCGAAGCGGGGTGTTCAGCTCCGGCCAACCACGGCCGATTTGGCCGAATCTCGCCCCTGTCATCCGGACTCGCCCGGGTCGTACCACGGTTCAACCACGGCTCAAATGGGGCGCATTAGGGGGAGCGTACGCCACCTCCCGGCCGCTCCTTCCCTTCGCCGTGTCCCCTCTTTGGGGCCGCCTTCGTGGCAGCATGGGGACCCCTTGTGTTGTCCACAGCCTGTGGAGGCGGCGATGCGCTGGTTGGTGGGGTGGAGCAGTGCCGCCTCCGGGCCCGTTGCGCTCGGTTCCGCGGGTGCCATGGGATCCGAGGGCGAAACGGTACATCCGGTCGGCTCCCAACTCCTGTGGGGCGACCCGGATCCGCTGTGGGCGGTCGGCGACTGGCGCGCCGACGAAGTGCGCATCGTGAAGGCCGACGACCAGACGCGGATCGCGGTCCTCGGCGTCTGCGGAGCCTCCGACGAGCAGCTGCGGGTGGGCCTGTTCGCCGCGCGCGGCGGCGCCCTGCGCCACCTCACGGCCTGGCCCGGCAGCTACACCGCCGTCGTCCAAGTGGGCCGCCGCGTCACGGTGGTGGGCGACCTCGCGGGCGCGCGCCCCGTGTTCCACACCCCCTGGGCGGGCGGCACCGCGTACGCGACGGCGGCGCTCCCGCTCGCCGACCTCATCGAAGCCAACCTGGACGTGGGGCACTTGGCGGCGCTCCTCGCCGCGCCCGACGTCCCGGAGGCGCTGCACGACTCGACGCCGTACCAGGGGGTCCACCGCATCCCGCCGGGCCACGCGCTGATCCTGCGCACCGGGTCCCGCGAGATCGCCGGCTACGAACCGGTGGCCTCGCTCGCCGTGGGCGTGGGCGCCGTCGACCCGGAGAGCGCCGTGGACGACGTGCGCGACGCCCTCGTCGAGGCGGTGCGGACGCGGCTCGCGGCGCCCCGGCACGTGCCCGGCACCGACCTGGACCCCGGGCCCGTGCCCGGCATGGGCCCCGCCGAGCGGCGGGCCGCACGCGGCATGCCCGTGCCCGGCATCGGCGCCGACGTCTCCGGGGGGCCGGCGTCCGGCACCCTCGCCCTCCTCGCGGCGGGCCTGCCCGGCATGCCCGGTACGGTCCTCGGGCACGGCACGGGCGCGGGCGAGCGCCTTCTGGCGGTCACCTTCAACGACCGCTCGGCGCGCGCGGACCAGCACGAGGCGGAGCTGGAGAGAGCCGGGGCGCTCGCCGCGAACCCACGCCTCCACCACGTAGTGGTGGCGGCAGGCGAAGAGGCGCTCCCGTACGCCGAGTTGGACGGGCCACTGACCGACGAGCCGAGCCCGTCGCTCATCACGGCCGCCCGCCACCGCGCCCGCCTCGTCTCCGGCAGCGCCGACCACTTCACCGGCTACGGGGCCCGCCAGGTCCTGGACGCCCACCCGGCGCGCCTCGCCGACCTGTTGATGGACCGGCAGCGCCGCCACATGCTGCGCCCCGTCGCGGCGCTCACGAAGGCCGACGGTTCCCTCACGGTGCCGGCGCGCGTCTACGGAGCGGCCAGAAAGCTCGCCCGTACGCCCTACAAGGCGGGCCTCGAAGGGCTCTCCAGCCGGCTCCTGCAGCAGAACTTCGAGGAGCCGGGCGGTGCCGTCGGAGCCTCGCTCGCCGCCCTCGCGTGGGCCAGACCGGGGCCCGCCGCACGCTGGCTGACCGGAGAGGCACTCGCTGAAGTATCGGTTCGCCTCCACGACGGCAAGACCCGCCCGGGGCCGGGCCCAGGGCAGCGTCCCGGCGAGTTCCGCGCCCGCGCGAGCCTCACCCGGCACGCGGCGGACCTGCGCATCCTCGAACAGGCCGCCGAGGTCCGCTTCCAGCGCCTGCACGCGCCCTTCCTCGACAACCAGGTCGTCCGCGCCTGCCGCGCCCTGCCCGAGGCGCTGCGCGTCCAGCCCGGCGCCCGCGCCGAGATCCTGCGCCGGGTCCTCGAAGGCGCGGGCGTCAGCGAACTGCCGCCCGGCTGGGGCGCGCCCTCCCACGCCTCGTCGTCCGCCGCGACCCGCGCCGGACTCCGTCTCGCCGCGGACCAGCTCATCGGGCTCTTCGACACGCCGCTGCTCGCGCAGACGGGCCTGATCGAGGCCCGCGTGGTCCGCAAGGCCCTGCGTTCCGCGGCCGACGGCGAGCCGCTGCCGCTCGACGGCCTCGCTGATCTGGTCGCCCTCGAACTGTGGCTGCGCCGCCTCCTCGCCCGCCGCGGCACCTGCTGGACCGGCACCCCGGCACGCGCGCGTGCGGTGCCGACGGGGAGCGTCGTCCCGGAGCGCGCCCTGGGAGCGGGACCGCGGTAGCGGCAGCTCCGGGCAAAATGCCGGGCCCGCACGGTGCGCAGCGGCGACAATGCCTCAGTGCAGTACAAGATCCTGGGCACCACACAGGCATACGACGACGAGGGCACCCCCGTGCCCGTGGGCGGCCCCCGGCTGCGGGCCCTGCTCACGTCCCTGGCCCTGCACGCCCCGCACACCGCCCCCACCGACGCGCTCATCGACGACGTCTGGGCCGACGACCCGCCCGCCGACGCCCCGGCGGCCCTGCAGGCCCTGGTCGGCCGGCTCCGCCGCACCCTCGGCAAGGCGGCGGTCGCCTCCGAGGCCGGCGGCTACCGTCTCGCCGCCGCCCGCCCGGACATCGACCTGTACGTCTTCGAACGCCTGGCCCGTGAGGGCGCGGCGGCCCTCGCCGCCGACGCCCCCGAGACCGCCGCCCGCACCCTGCGGGACGCGCTCGCCCTGTGGCGCGGCCCGGCCCTCGTCGACCTCCCCGACCACACGGCCGGCACCCGCCACGAGGCCCGCCGCCAGGACGCCGTCCGCGCGCGCGTGGAGGCGGACCTGCGCCTGGGGCGCGCCGCCGACCTCGTACCCGAGCTGCGCGAGCTCACGACCGCGTACCCGTACGACGAGCCGCTGCATGCCCTTTTGATCCGTGCGCTGCGTGATTCGGGCCGGGGAGCGGATGCGCTGGCCGCTTATGAGGAGGTGCGGCGTGTGCTGGCGGATGGGCTGGGGGCGGATCCGGGGCCGGAACTCTCCGCTCTGCACGTGGAGTTGCTCAACGCCTCCGTCCCGAGCGCCCACCCCGGGGTGACGTCTCGGGGCTCTGCCCCGGACCCCGCGCCTCAATCGCCGGCGGGGCTTGAAATGCCCGCCCCACCGGCCCGAACCGGGAATCTTCGCCCACGCCTGAACTCGTTCGTCGGGCGGGAACCCGAACTGGCCGCCATCCGTTCCCAGTTGCGAGGAGCACGCCTGGTGACGCTCACGGGCCCGGGCGGCTCCGGCAAGACCCGCCTCGCGGAGGAGGCCGCAGCGCCCCTCCCGCACGCGTGGCTGGTCGAGCTGGCGCCGCTCGACGATCCGGAGGCGGTGCCCGGCGCGGTGGTCAGCGCACTGGACCTGCGCGAGACGGTCCTGATGACGAACGAGTTGTCGGGCCCGCAGACCGATCCGACCAGCCTCCTGGTAGAGCACTGCGCACACCGCAGCCTGCTCCTGATCCTTGACAACTGCGAGCACGTCATCGGAGCGGCGGCCCAGCTCGCCGAGACCCTCCTCACGCGCTGCCCCGGCCTCACGATCCTCGCCACCAGCCGCGAACCCCTCGGCGTACCGGGGGAGTCCGTGCGCCCCGTCGAGCCGCTGCCACCGGACCCCGCCCACCGCCTGTTCGCCGAGCGGGCCGCGGCGGTCCGCCCCGGCTTCGACCCCAGCCAGGACCGGGCGGCCGTCGCCGAGATCTGCCGCCGGCTCGACGGGCTGCCGCTCGCCATCGAGCTGGCGGCGGCCCGCCTCAGGCTGCTCACGCCCCGCCAGATCGCGGACCGGCTCGACGACCGCTTCCGCCTGCTGACCGGCGGCAGCCGCACGGTGCTTCCGCGCCAGCAGACCCTCCGCGCGGTCGTCGACTGGTCCTGGGACCTGCTCGACGAGCGGGAGCGCAACACCCTGTGCGAGCTCTCCGTCTTCGCCGGCGGCTGGGACCTGGAGGCGGCGGAGGCCGTGTGCTCTAGCGGCGAGGTCGCCGACGTCATCGGCTCCCTCCTGGACAAGTCCCTGCTCGTCGCAGCGCCCCACCAGGAGCAGCGCGCCGCGGGCATGCGCTACCGCATGCTGGAGACCATCCACGAGTACGCCACGGAGCGCGCCGCGCAGGCCCCCGAGCTCCTGGCCGAGGCCGAGCGGCGGCACACCGCCCACCTGCGCGCGCTGGTCGAGGCCGCCGACCCCGAGCTGCGCTCCGCCGAGCAACTCCCGTGGATCCAGCGCCTGGAGGCCGAGCTGGACAACATCCGCGCGGCGCTGACCCGCGTCACCTCAAGGCAGGGCCCCGCCGACCTGGAGTCGGCGATCGCCCTGGCGCTGCACATGGGCTGGTTCTGGTGGCTGCGCAACTACCGGCACGAGGGGTCGAACTGGGTCGAGCGCATCATGGGCATGCTGCCGGACGGTGTGCTCCCCGAGGACACCGAGGACCCGATGTACTGGCCGCAGATGAATCTGCGGCTGCTCTCCCTGTTCCTGCTCTCCGAGGTTTACCCGCACAGCACGGTGGCGGACGAGGAACAGCGCGCGTACGCGCTGCGCGTGCAGTCCGTCTTCGCGCCGCCCAATCCGCAGGGAGCCCGCTTCCCCGGCATCATCTGGCCGTTCACGCTGTTCCTGCTCGACGGCCGCGACGTGCGGGCCGACCTGGACGCCGCCGTCGCCAACTGCCGCCGTTTCGGCGGCGATTGGGAGCTCGGCGTCACCCTGATGTTCCGTGCGCACATGGCGGTCGACATGCCGGGCAACATGAGCGGCGTCGACGACGACCTCGCCGAGCTGCGGGACCTGAGCCGCAGGGTGGGCGACCGCTGGATGCGGGCCCAGGTGTGCAGCGCGGCGGGCGAGGCGGCCATGGGGCGCGGCCGGTTCGAGGAGGCCAAGGGCGAGTACGAGGAGGCGCTGCTGCTCGCCTACGAAGTGGGGGCGTACGCCGAGTCGCCGTTCCTCATGGCGCGCCTCGCGGAGATCGCCTTCCGTGCGGGCGACCGGGACACCGCGAAGAAGACGCTCGACATGGCGACCGCGGAGGCGGAGCGGTACGGGGTGGTCGACAGTGCGGCCTTCGCCCGGCTGCTGCGGGCCTACCTCGCCCTGTCGGAAGGCGACGTGGCCCGTGCGCGCGAGCACTGCGACGCCTCGCGCGCGGTGGCCGAGGGCGGCACTCCGCCACCGCAGTTCGTCGCGGCCCTCGGAGTGGTCGACGCGCGCGTCACGGCGGCCGAGTCGGGCCCCGGGGCCGGCCTCGTGAAGGTGGTCGGCCTGCTGCGCGACGAGGTCCTGGGGCAGACGGCGGAGTCGGTGACGGCGGGTCTCGTCGACGTCGGCGCCGGACTGCACGCGCGCGAGGGCGACATGGCGCGCGCCGTGCGCCTGTTCGCGGCCGCCGACGTGATGCGCGCCGGTCTGCCGAGGTCGATGCCGGAGCGCGAGGAGTACGAGGAGGCGGAGTCCCGCGCGCGGGCCGAGCTGGGCGACGCGCGGTACGAGGCCGAGCGCGCGGCGGGCGCCGCGCTCACGAACGAAGGGCTGCTCGCGGACCTGGATCCGTCAGAAGGGCGTTAGCCGCGCCCCCCGCCTCCCGTCACGTGCAGGTGAAGCGGGACTCCGCCCAGTCAGCAACCGCCACCGAGTCGGCCGGGCTCTTCGGCTCGGTGACCAGCCGGATCGACTTCGCCCCCGACACGTTCACATGCACCGGCACCGCCGCCTGTCGGCCCTTGACCACGGACGAACTCCAGGCCCGCGCCCCGTCGACGTAGACGGAGAACCGGACGGCGCCGAGCCCGAGCGTCATGTCGTCGACACCGGCATACGCGTCGTACGTCGTGCAGCTGCGGTTGAGGTCGATGGTGACGGACGACTCGGAGTGCACCGAGACGCCCTTCGCGTACTGCTTGTCGGCGATCGACATGCCGTAGCGCTGCCACACCCAGCTGCTCTCGCCGAGGCGGATCTCCGGCTGCGAGCCGTCCCCGGTGGTGTCGTACCGCAGCTCGTTCACCGGGAAGACCTTCGGGGCCGGCGGGGGCGTGGGCTTCGGGGTCGGCTTGGGCGGCGTCGGCTTGGGAGCCGGCGGCTTCGGCTTCGGAGGCGTCGGCTTGGGCGTCGGCTTCGGGGGAGGCGTGGGCTTCGGGGTCGGCTTGGGCGGGGTCGGCTTGGGGGCCGGCGGCTTCGGCTCCGGCTGCGGAGGCTTCGGCTCGGGCTTCGGCTTCTTCGGCTCGATCGGCTGCGAGGCGGGCGGCGGCGCCTTCTCGCGCGCCTCCGGCTTCGGCTTCGGATCGCCGCCCGTGAGCGCCATCGCCAGCGCGACGGCGGTGCCCGCGGCCACCACACCGGCCGCGATGCCCGCCTTCGCGGGCGCCCCGAGCCCCTCGGAGGCCGCTCCGCCGGCGGCGCCGCCGCTCGTGGAGCCGCCGCCCGTCGCCGCGGCCGCACCGGCCCCGGCCGCGCCCGCCGCACTCGCGGCGCCACCGCCGATGAACGCCGCGGCCTTCGCGTACCCGGCGGCTCCGAACCACCCGATGACCGCGATCGGCACGACACCGGGGATGCCGCTGGCGACTTCCTTGATCTGGCCGGCCGCGAGCCGGCACTTGGCGCACTCGTCCATGTGCTTGCGCAGGCCGCGCTCCGCCCGGGTGCGCAGGCTGCCGCGCGCGTAGGCGCCGAGCCGGTCCGCGTAGCGGGCGCACTCCTCGGACTGGGTGAGCGTGGTCGAGACATGGGCCTGGAGGTAGGCCTCCTTCAGGCCTTCGCGGGCGCGCTTGGCGAGCACGCGCGTGCCGTTGGCGTCCAGCCCGAAGAGTGTGGCCACCTCGCTGGGCGACTCCTCCTCGACCTCCGTGTGCCACAGCACGGCCTGCCAGCGCTCCGGCAGCGAGCGGAAGGCCTGCATGGCCATCGACTGCTCGGCCTCGTGCATCGCGCGGACGTCGGCGCCCAGGTCGAGCGTGTCGTCGTCGCTGGCCTCCAGCGAGCGCGCGTCCTGCGTGGCGAACACGGCGAAGTCGTCGACGAGGTGCTCGCGCTTCGCCGACTTCGTCCAGCCCGCGGCGACGCGGCGCACGGTGGTCAGCAGATAGGCGCGCACCGCGTGCTCGGGTCCGCTGCCGCTGCGCACCGCCTGGAGGGTGCGGGCGAAGACCTCGGCCGTGAGGTCGTCGGCGGTGTGCCCGTCGCGGCAGCAGGTGCGCGCGTAGCGGCGCACGGCCGCGGAGTGGCGGCGGTACAGCTCTTCGTAGGCGCCGTCGTCGCCGGCGCGCATGCGGCCGATCAGGTCGGCATCGGAGGACGGCGCAGGCGCTTCGCCGTCGACACCGCCCGAGCCGCTCTCGCGCTGAGGCGGCACGGACGCCTGCATGTCCGGCTGCTCGGCCGGCGTGCGCCCCGGACCGCCCTGGCTCGGCACCTGCCGCGGGGGCGGGCTCTCGGCACTTGTCCCGCCGCCCTCGGGCCGCTGCTCGTCCCGCCCGTCAACGCTCATTGCGGAATGCCCCCGACCGCCCACTCTGACCCGATCACCGGGAAAGAGTGCCACACACACGGGCCCCCGAAGTGGTTGCTGCACGGCAACCACTCATCCGTGGAGATTTCGCGTGCGCGATCCCTAAGGATCACCCGTTCGGGGAAGCCTCAACCGCCGTGTTGTCAACGAGAGTTGACCGCGAGTGACGGTGTCGTCGACTCGCGGTCACCTCCTCGGTTCGGTGAGGATCCGAGCGCTCACGCCGGCCGCGAGCGCAGCCCCTCGAGCAGGATGTCGAGCAGTCGGGCGGAGGCCGCCTCCTGCTGCACGGCGTCCGGGAGCGACGGGGCCGCCGTCGCGATGACCAGCAGCACGTCCGACACGGTCACGTCGGCGCGCAGCTCACCGGCCTCCCGGGCGCGGTCCACGAGCCGGCCCACGACATCGAGGAGCGTCGCGGCGCCCGCGTCGTCCGCGGGCAGGCCCTCGCCGCCGACCGCCGGCTGTTGCTCGACGAGCCGCAGCTCCGGTGTCGCGGCACGCTGCTCGGGCACGCGCGGCTCGCCGCGCACGCCCTCCTCGGAGTCGGCGACCCCGACCCGCAGCACCTGCGGAGGCAGCAGTCGCCCCGCGCCCGAGGCGACCGAGGTCCGCAGGAAGCGCGAGAGCGCCGACCACGGCTCGTCCTCCTGGCCGAGCGCCGTGCGTGCCTGGTCGGTCAGCCGCGCGGTCTCCTCCTCGGCGATCCGCCGCACCAGTACGTCCTTGCTGGGAAAGCGCCGGTACACCGTGCCCACCCCGACGCGGGCGCGACGCGCCACGTCCTCCATGGGCGCCCCGTACCCCAGCTCGCCGAAGACCTCCCTGGCCGCGCGCAGCACATGCTCGAGATTGCGCTGTGCGTCCACACGCAGCGGCGTGGAGCGCGAACTGTCGCCCGCTCCCCGCCCGTTGGCCCCCGTGTGCGCGCCCGAGGGCGCGACGGCAGAGGCTGAGGTCCAATGAGAGTCCTGAATGTGCATATGTGTTCCCCCGGTAATGACGTCTCCCCCCGGAGACACTCCCCGCCATTGTCTGTCGGAGCCGGAGGAACAGACAGCGATTTCCGGGAGCGCTTCCCGATCGCCCGCGTATCCCCCCAGACACCCCGACAGGAGACGAACATAGTTGAGCCGGAGGCGATTCAGAAGAGGCAGGTTCCGCACCGGGCGCCCCTCGAAAGGAGTATGTGCGGGATTTCGCCATGACGGCCCCGCCGCCCCGCGCCCCGGCCGACGGCCCCGCTGCCGACGCTGACCTGGGCACCTCCCGCGCGTGCGGCTCGACCGCCGGTCCAGAAGGGGTACTTCTGGTCGTCATACAAATGGTCGGGACTGTGGACAAACGCATGGGCCCGATGCGTCATGGGAGGGTGAGGGAACCTGCGCGCATTCTTGTAGTCGGCGGCGGATACGTCGGGATGTACACGGCCCTGCGGCTCCAGAAGAAGCTCAAACCGGAGCTCAAGAGCGGTGCCGTGGAGATCGTCGTGATCACCCCCGACCCGTACATGACCTATCAGCCTTTCCTGCCGGAGGCCGCCGCAGGATCGATCTCGCCGCGCCACGTCGTCGTCCCGCTGCGCCGCGCGCTCGACCTGTGCCAGGTGATCGTCGGCGAGGCGCAGTCCATCGACCACGCCAAGCGCACGGCCACGTACACCACGCTCGCCAGCGACGAGGAGGGCACGGGCGCGGCCGCCCTCACCTACGACGAGCTGGTCCTCGCGCCGGGCTCGGTCTCCCGCACGCTCCCGGTCCCCGGGCTCGCCGACTTCGGCATCGGGTTCAAGACCGTCGAGGAGGCCATCGGCCTGCGCAACCACGTCATCGAACAGCTCGACATTGCCTCCTCCACGCGCGACCCGGCGATCCGCGACGCGGCGCTGACCTTCGTCTTCGTAGGAGGCGGGTACGCGGGCGTGGAGGCGCTCGGCGAGCTGGAGGACATGGCCCGGTACGCGGCGAAGTACTACCACAACGTCAAGGCCGAGGACCTGAAGTGGATCCTCGTGGAGGCGTCGGACCGGGTCCTGCCCGAAGTGGGCCCGGAGATGGGCCAGTACACGATCCGCGAACTGCGCGGGCGCAACATCGACGTACGCCTGGAGACCCGGCTCGAATCCTGCGAGCACCGCGTAGCGGTGCTCAGCGACGGCTCCCGCTTCCCCACGCGCACCGTCGTGTGGACCGCAGGCGTCAAGCCGAGTCCGCTGCTCGCCGCCACCGACCTGCCGCTGAACGAACGCGGGCGCCTCAAGTGCACCGCCGCGCTCGCCGTCGACGGCGCCCCGCACGCGTGGGGAGCCGGCGACGCCGCGGCGGTCCCGGACGTCACGGCACCCGGCAAGGAGTGCGCGCCCAACGCCCAGCACGCGGTGCGCCAGGCCCGCACGCTCGGCGACAACATCGCGGCCTCCGTACGCGGCGAACCGCTCACCGACTACGCGCACTCCTACGCCGGTTCGGTGGCATCGCTCGGCCTCCACAAGGGCGTCGCGCACGTCTACGGCCGCAAACTGAAGGGCTACCCTGCCTGGTTCATGCACCGCGTCTACCACCTCAGCAGGGTGCCCACCGTGAACCGCAAGGCCCGCGTCCTGACCGAATGGACGCTCTCCGGTCTGTTCAAGCGGGAGATCGTCTCGCTGGGCTCGCTGGAACAGCCCCGCGCCGAGTTCGAACTCGCGGCCGGAGCGGTCCCTCCTACGGACCCATCTGGCGGACCCTCCCGCGACACCCCGCAAGGGCCTCCGGAAAACCCGAAGGGGTCGCCCTGACCGCGCTGTTGACGCCCCTGACGGAGCACCGGTGACCGGAGCGCGGAACTCCCGCCCGCGGACCGGCGTCTGACGTTTGTCAGTACGGTCGGCCAGACTGGTCCACGACCCCGGGCGGGCCCCTCGCCCACCCTCGAACCCACGAGGCTTTTCCCCTGTGAACTTCACGCGCTGGAGCGCCCGGCTCCCCGGAACGCAGCGCCGCGCAGCGGCGCGGGCCGACCACGGCGGACCCCAGCGGGCCGACGGCGCGGTCCCCGCGGCCCGCGCCGAGCACCTGTCCGCGCAGGCACCCGGCGAGGAGGGCGGCGTCGACGAGCTGCCCGTACGCGAGGTCCTGGACCGCATCCCCGCCCTCGTCGCCCTGGTGCACGGCCCCGAGCACCGCATCGCGTACGTCAACGACGCCTACGTCGCGGCCTTCGGCGAGCGCACCGCCGGCGAGCCCGCCCACGAGGCACTGCCCGAGCTCGACGAGCTCAGCCTGCTCCCGTTCCTCGACCAGGTGCTGCGCAGCGGCAAGCCCCGCACGGTCAAGTCACGCAAGACCTCGGGCGGCCGCTCGTACACCGTCACCTGCACCCCGCTGCAGACGGCGGAAGGCCCCGGCGTGCTGATCTTCGCCGCCGACGTCACCGACCACGCGGAGGCAGCCGAGCGCCTGCGCACCAGCGAACGCGAACAGCGCGAGACGGCGGTCACCCTCCAACGCTCGCTGCTGCCCCAGGAGTTGGAGGAACCCGACGACCTGCGGATCGCCGCCACCTACCTGCCCGGCGGCACCGAGGCCGCGGTCGGCGGCGACTGGTACGACGTGATCACCCTCGGCGGCGGCCGCACGGCCCTGGTGATCGGCGACGTCATGGGCCGCGGCGTCCGCGCGGCGGCGGTCATGGGCCAGCTCCGCACGGCGGTCCGCGCCTACGCGCGCCTGGACCTGCCCCCGCACGAGGTCCTGCAACTGCTCGACGGTCTGGCTACGGAGATCGACCCGCACCAGATCGCCACCTGCGTCTACGCCGTCCACGATCCGAACGAGGGCCGCCTCGTCTACGCGTCCGCCGGCCACCTGCCGATCCTCGTACGCGACGAGAACGGCACGATCCACCGCGCCGACGAACCCACGGGCCCGCCGCTCGGCACCGGCGGCTGGCTGCACGCCTCGGGCTCGGTGCCGCTCGGCGTCGGATCCACGGCGGTCATGTACACCGACGGCCTGGTGGAGCGGCGCGACGAGGACATCGACGAAGGAGTGGCCGCGCTCGAGAACGCCCTGGCGGGCGCGACCGGCACGCCCCAGGTGGTCTGCGACCGCCTGATCCGGGCGGCCGGTGTCACGGCCGAGCACGACGACGACGTCGCGGTCCTGGTCCTCCAGCACCCGGCCCGCAAGGGAACCGACGGCGAGCGCTTCCGCAACGCGGCGCTCGAACTGCTCGGCGGCGTGGAGGCGGCACCACGCGCGCGTGCCTTCGCGTCCGGCGTCCTCACCAGCTGGCGCTTCGCCGACGAACTCCACGACCTGGGCGTCCTCGCGGCCAGCGAACTCGTCGCCAACTCCCTCCAGCACGGCACCCCGCCCATGCGGCTGAGACTGCGCCGCACGGACCGCCGCCTGATCATCGAGGTGACCGACGGGGACGACCACCTGCCGCGCCGCCGCCGCGCGGAACCGGCGGACGAGGCGGGCCGCGGCATCGCGATCGTCGCCACGATCGCCTCGAACTGGGGCTCGCGGCGCACGCCGGGCGGCGGCAAGGCGGTCTGGTGCGAGTTCGTGCTGCCGGAAGGCGCGGGCTGAGGAGCTACGCCTCCGCGGCGGCCGGCTCCGGCGTACTGCGCATGACCACGCGCGTGCCGGCCAGCGACGGCTGGTCCTGCACCGGCGTGAGCCGCTTGCCGAGCCGCAGCGCAAGCACGGTGATCGCCAGCGAGAACAGCACGAACGTCACGATGTACGGACCGTGCAGCGCGGCGCCCATCGGCCCGCCCACGGCAGGCCCGACCGCCAGCGCGAGCTGCTTCACCAGCGCGAAGGCCGAGTTGTACGTGCCGACCATGCCGGCCGGAGCGAGATCGGCGACGAGCGGCGCCACGGTCGGCGACAGCATCGCCTCACCAAGACCGAACAGTGCGTACGTGGAGATGAACGCGGCGGTGGCCATCGCCTGGCTCCCGTGCCCGACCCCCGCGTACCCGGCGAAGAGCCAGGCCACGGTCCAGATGAGCCCCACCGCGGCGATCACCCGCGAACGCTTCCGGCGCTCGACGAGCTTGAGCACGGCGAACTGGGCGACCACGATCATCGCCGTGTTGGCGGCGAGCGCGATGCCGAGCGTGGACGCGGAGATCCCGGCGGCCTCGACGCCGTAGGCGCTCAGCCCCGACTCGAACTGCCCGTAGCAGGCGAAGAACAGGACGAACCCGAGCACGCACAGCTGCACCATCGCCCGGTGCCCGAGCAGCGCGCGCATGCCGCCCTTGCCCTCGCCCTTCGGCACGGCCTCGCCGAGCGTGGGCGCGTGCGGCATCCGCACGGTCAGCACGATCCCGGCGAGCACCAGGAACATCACGGCCTCGATGGAGAAGAGCAGCAGGAAGCTGTCCGGCCTGGTCTCGTCGACGATCTGACCGCCGATGAGCCCGCCGATGCCGAGACCCAGGTTCTGCAGGAAGAACTGCGTCGCGAACGACCGCGTGCGCGTCTCCGGCGCGGAGCACCACACGATCATGGTCGCGAGCGCCGGCTGCAGCACCGCCGTCCCCGCGCCCAGCACCGCGGCGCCCACGATGGCCGCCGGTTCATTGGTGGCGAGCCCGAGGCCGACCGCTCCCACGGACGCCACGACCGAGGCCACGACGAGCACGGGCAGCGGGCCGCGCCGGTCGATGGCACGACCGGTGAAGGGCAGGACGACCAGGGCGGCCATGGCGAACGCGGCCAGCACGATGCCCGCCGCGCCGGCCCCAAGACCTCGGACCTCCGCCACGTACACGTAGAGGAACGGAACCGTGAAGCCGATCCCGAACGCGCTCAGCGCGCTGCCCACCTGAATCCGGCGCATCGCGGCGCCCATCGCCCTGGTCACGTTCACCTGCCCTTTCACTGGCCCGGCCACTGGTCCGGCTCTTAGTACTGAAGACTTAGAAGCTAAAGTTCGAAGCTAAAGAGTACACACGCAAGGACTTCAACGCCAATCACTCCCGTGCCATACTTCGCGCCATGGCGGACACCCCAGGCGCGCCGGCTGCCGAACCGACGCTCGAAGAGCAGATCGCCGCGTACCAGCGCGAGTTCCACGCCCTCGACCCCCAGGTCGAGCAGATCGTCTCGGCGCTCGGCAGACTCAACCGCCGCATGAACGTGGCGTACGGACGCCAGACCGCGGAGATCGGGATCAGCAACACCGACTGGGAGGTCCTCAAGGCCCTCGTCCTCTCGGGCGACCCGTACCGCCTGGGCCCCGGCGACCTCGCCAAGCGCCTCGGCCTGACGCCCGCCGCGATGACCCACCGCATCGACCGCATGGTCCAGGAGGGCCTGGTCACCCGGGACCGCGACGAGAACAACCGCGTCCGCGTCATCGTCGAGCTGACCGCGGAGGGCCGCGAGAAGTGGCTGGAGGCGATGCGCCTCGCCACGGTCTTCGAGGAGGACCTGCTCCAGGACCTCAACGCGAAGGAGCGCAGCGCCCTCGGCGAGGTCCTCACCCGTCTTCTACGTCGCGTGGAGGACGCCCAGCCGGACGCCGGCGGCCGCCTCAACGACCTCGACTGAAGTCGGCCACAGGGGAGGGTTGACACGGCCTTCCCCGGTCCGTAAGGTACCTCGGGTTGCCACGGGGCCGTAACGGTTCTGCGGCGACACATCCGCCGCTCAAGCGGCACCCAACCTCAGCACGATCTCCCAACCGGGATTCTATTCGGCATGCCCGAATTCAATTCCGAACCCCCGATTCGCTCGGGAGCCGGGAATCCGCTAATGTTTGGGACGTCGGAACGGCCCAACAGCCGGGAAGACAAG